>JACKAB010000001.1 GCA_020635285.1 Ignavibacteriales bacterium
TTTTTATTTTTTTTGAAGGGTCGGGAAATTTTTTAAAAACAATTTTGTCCTGCGTTGGCTTTGCAAGCTCTTTGACAAAGCTTTGGTCTGTGCTTGGGCTTGCGGGGCTTTGGCAATGTGCTTGCAAATAGCGTGGGCTAATATTGTCCGTAAATACTCATTCCTCCTCCAAAATATTGATGTTTCAAGTGTTCATACACTAAGTTTGTCCTTAAATCAATATCATCAGTTTGATATGTTGGATAAGGTAAAACTTCAAAAAGCGTTTTGTTTACATAGTTAAAAACGGCTGCTGCTGTTACTGATTTATCAGCCCACTGCTCAACTTTCAATTTTTCCTTTTTCAGTTCGTCAAGAAGTTTAATCGATATTTTCTTGATTTCGTTTTTCTCCTTCTCCTCTAACTTTTTACCGTGTCTGAGAATGTCGAAAATGGCTTTTTGCTCGTCTGTCAGTCCTTCCCGTTTAGTGTCGGCTTCTTCTTCTGAATACGAGTTTACGAGTTCAATCAGTTTTCTGAATGTTTCTTTGATAACTACTTCGTCTTTTCCTCTGTTGTATTCTTCAATGATTTCCTGATAGCGTTTGTAATAGTCAACGGTTAATGGGTTTCGTTCTACCATTCGTTTTAGTTGTTTTTCAACCTTGTCTTTGAGCGACTGAACAACGATGTTTTTATTTTTAGTTTTCAAAAAGTATTGCTCCAACAAGTCAAAATCCAGTCCGCTTAGGTCAATGATTTTTTCTTCGTTGTGTCCGGGTTCTGCTACCATATTTTCTATGGATTCATCCACCACATTTTGAATTTTCCGCATTATGTCGGCTACATCTGCACTTTCAATATTGTCTTCAATAGCGGTGTAGATTACATCAATGGCGTTCTTTCTCGGTGCGTATTGATTCAATACTTTGTCGGGTTGCAGGGCTTTGTATTTCTTAAAAACTTCTCTTGCCAAAACCTGAAATTTACGTTTGGTTTCGTCATTGGTGTAAACGGCATTTACCGCTTTTTCCATTGCAGCCAATTTGTGCAAACCGTCAGCATTGATAAGTTCCTGCAAATCGAAATTCACTTCGTCCTGCAAAAAAGTTTCGGTCGCTTCTAATGCTTCTTCCAGTTGCTTGATGAGTTCTTCTTTTGGTTTTACAGGTGGTTCGGGTTTTTCGACACCTCCGCCACCGCCTTCATCACCACCTGAACCATAAATTGCTAAAGCATCCAATAAGGCAGTATAAGTTTCAATATAATCCACAATCAAACCGTTGTTTTTGCCTTCACTGATTCGGTTGGCTCTTGCAATGGCTTGCATCAACGTATGAGATTTTAGAGGCTTATCTAAATACAAAGTGGAAAGAGTAGGCACATCAAAACCTGTAATCCACATCGCACAAACAATCACAAAACGAAATGGGTCATCTTCATCTTTAAACCTTGTTTCAAGGTCTTGGGTGTTCATCTTTTCCCTGTGTGGTTCAATGTCCAAATCCATTTTCTGAAACTTTTTGAATTTCGTTTTGCTCTGAACTCACCACCACACAAATTTCTGTTTCCTTTATCCATTGCAGTTCACGACTTTTCTCCAACAATTCCTGGTCACCATATTTGCCTTTGGAAACTTCTTTTTCCAATTGCTCCACATATTTTTTCCAATGCTCGGTAATCAGGTCATACATTCTTACAGCTGTGAGTTTATCCAATGCGATAAACATTCCTTTGCCTTTATAACCACGATTGCAGAAATGCCAAACGGCATCTTTTGCAATAGCATCTAATCGTTTTTTAGCGGTAAGTATTGGATATTCCCGTGCAAAAGTTGTTCGACTCTGCTGCGTTGGTCGCTGTCTAAATCTTCGCTTTCGGCATCTATTACGGCTCGTATTTGCTCATTGATAACAGGATTTTTCAAACCTAAATATTCGCCTCTGTTTTCGTAATACAATGGAACGGTTGCACCATCATCCACACTTCGTTTGAAATCGTAACGGGAAACATAATCACCAAAAATTCGCTTGGTAATTTCATCGTCTTTAAAAAGTGGCGTGCCTGTAAAAGCCAATAAATGAAGCGTTTGGCAAGGCGTTACGCAAGTTCATTGCTAAATTTCCGCCTTGTGTTCTGTGTGCTTCGTCTGAAATGACAATGATATTATCCCGCTTGGTTATTTCTTCTTCAAAGTTGAATTTATGAATTAGTGTAAACAAATAGCGGTGTTCGGAACTGAGCAATTCCCGCAAATGCTTTCCGCTGTTGGCTTTCAATGAATCTTTTGCACCTGCTTTTACTTGTGGCACTGCACCAACTCCGCTGAATGTTCCGTAAATCTGTGTGTCTAATTCATTACGGTCGGTTACGATTAAAAAAGTATAACTGCCTGTAAATTTGTGGTGAATTTTTTGGCAGAAGAAAACCATTGAGTAGGATTTCCCGCTTCCTGTGTATGCCAAAACACACCGAGTTTTTGTTTTTCTCTAAACTGATTTTGCCCAGTTTGTAAAGTTGTTCTTTGTGCTGAATGTTTTCAATGGCTTTGTTTACACCAATAAACTGATGGTTTCGGGCAATAAGTTTTACCACTTTGCCCAAAGAGTTGTCAAACAGAATGAAGTTCTCGAACAAATCTAAAAGCGTTTCTTCTCGCAAACGCCTACAATAATTCTATCCAAGGCGACAATGCCTTCGTCTTCTTCTTCTGTAATGCGTTTCCATTCGTGGAAGTGTTGATACTTGCCTGTAACGCTTCCAATACGGCTTTCAATGCCGTTGCTTAGCATTACAAAAGCGTTGTAATAAAAGAGTTTTGGAATGACGTCTTTATAGTCGGTGAAATTATCGTTGTAGGCGTTTTCTAGTTTTCGGTGGGCTGCTTTCAGTTCTATGAACAAAAGCGGAATGCCATTTACAAATCCGATAATATCGGGTCTGCGTTCTCGGTTACTTTTGCCTTGAATCCATAATTGGCGAACAGCTAAAAGTTGTTGTTGTCGGCATTGTCAAAATCAAAAACCTTTAGCGTTTTGCTCTTAACCTGTTCGCCCTTTTCATTAATGAAGTCAACGGGAATACCATTGCGTAGCAATTGGTGTTTTTCGTAATTGATTTCGGCTAATGACTTGGTAATGCTTTCTTCAATGAGTTTTTCGTAGGCTTGGCTGTAGGCTTGTTCGGGTAAATTGGGATTGAACTCTTTCAGCTTTTCAAAAAATAGCTGCTTGAGCACAACTTCTTTTTGTTCAGTCTGCCTAAAGTGCTGCCTTCGCCAAAGCCTTCTTTGTTGTATGCCAATAGCGTATCCCAACCCAACTGATTGAAAAATAAATCAATCGCTGTTTGTTCTATTAAATTATCTTCTGAGTATTCCCTAGGCATTATTTTACAATATCTTTTATAAATTCAATAGCAATCTCAATTCTATCTTTCTTGTTATCATCCTTCAAAAAATAAAAATCATTGGAGAGTGCTAGAGAATATTTTTTAATAATCATTGAAGTTCTATTAAAGAATGTTTGGGTATTTTCCATCCTTCTTTTTTCTTGATGTTAATGTGACTCCATTTTTTAAAATTAATGGAGAGTTGCCTGAATATTGGATAAAGCATTGGTCTTCGTCACATACTTTCTTATCATTTATTCTCTTACAAACAGTTAGTACAAATGGGCTAATATGGTATGCAACTAGTGGGTTAGAACCTTCTGTTCCGAGCATACGAATTTCGTAATCATTAGGCCACACATAATAATTTAGTTTAGAAGTGAATTCGGGATATTTTAAAAAGTAGTACTTATATGACCTGTCTGTCTGATTTTTGTTTAGCCAATTACTTTTAATCTCCTCAAGTTTATCAACTGTCGTTGTTTTGCTAGATTGATTATACATATCAATTAATGAGAAAATGCTTGTTGAAATCGATGGCTCTTCTGAGGTTAAGATTGTATCCCAATTTCCAATTCTTCCAAAATAGTATGTCTCTCCCATTTTGGTATCTTTTATTTTTAAACCATCAAAACCACAAGCAATTAATGCCTGTATTCTAAGGGTATCATTAACTGCACCATTCCATATTATATCTTGAATTGCCTTAAAATAGTCAGAAATTTAGAATAATTTAAGGATGGTTTTAACAGATGAATCAATCCTCCAAAAACGAAAACTCTTCTAACCCTTTTAAAGCAACTTGGATATTTTTACTGTTTGATTGAATAATTTTTGCTTTTTCAACTTCATTCTTCAAACTTGGATCACTAATTTGAGTGCCTTTATTATTCAGTATTAGGTCTTGTAATTTTGTATGAATATCATCTGACAATAATTGTCTGAATAACATCCAATAACTACCAAAGTTGTTTATACGAATATTTGTATTATACTTGGTTTCATTCCTTTGTCTTGTGGCTTGAAGTAGGTTTCTTATTACTCTAATGTTTTGCTCCAATGTTTCGTTAGCATTTGAAAGTTTATGATCTATCATAAACTTTTAGTACTACAAAGAGTAAAATTTTATTTCTGGCATCTTCATTTTTACTGTCTAAGATAATCCTCTTAAACAAATTGTTATCATCGACTGGATTCCAAAAAACGAGAATTATTAGACAAACTGTGGAACAAAGCTGTAATGTTTTCGGGATTAATGTCCCCGTTTTGATTTATTATCTCGTATAGCTTATCTAAGCTGTTAATCAGGAATAAAAAATTTTCTTGTTCACCGTAAACATCTTCATATTGGGTAAAACTATTTTTGAAATCCTCTGCTTTTGCGTTTTTATTTTTTTTTGAAGTAAAACATTTGAGTGACAAACTCAAAATAATTTATAAATGCATCATCAATAGTTTTTTTGTTTCCTCTATATGCCCAAAACAAATCTGTCCATTCCTTCTCGATTTTGTATGCAAAATATCCTGAATAAGATATTTCGCCTTTAATGGGGTGCTTTAGTTTTTTGTCTTTGAATTTCTTCTCAATAAACTGAATGAAGTTTGCTTTAAAATTTTCAAAAGAAGTCAGCTGCTTTCCCCTTGCATTCATTTTAATGTATAGTTCATCAGTTAGTTCGAAGCCCTTTCTACCTAAATCTAGTAGTTCAAAAGAAATTAAATCGCTATTTGTTAATCTCTCGAAAACATCATAAGAATTGAAATCGTGAAACTTATTATGCAGGGCTTGGATCATCACCAGCATAGCCTTAATTGTAGGGTCATTGTCCCATACAACTCTGTACCATTGCTTGTTTTTAATATACTTGATAAAGTAATCATCATTTATCGATGTCGGAATCTTAATATCTTCTCTGATTAATGTATTACAAAATTCTCTTGAACTAATGCGGGTATCATAAACAAACTTGCTCAGTTTTTCTTTTTTTTCAGCATCCACATTTTCTTTTAATGCAAAATACCAGTGAAGCAGAAACAAAGTAGTAAGCCTTTGCTGACCATCTATTGGGTAAAATACATTTTCTTTTTCTCTACCGTACACAAAATCTAAATGCATTTGCTCCTCATTTTGCAAATAGCGAAGAATTGAATTTAAAAACTTTTCTCTTTTCTCTATTTCTTCTTCACGACCCTGTGCATAATCTCTTTGAATGATGGGAATACTAATTTTGTGAGAGTCAATAAGTTTCCAAAATGTTATATTATTAGTTGCCATTTGAGCTGATAATTAAGTTAGTAAAGGATAAATAGACTTTTTCAATCGCATTAAAGTAGGCGGTTCTGTCATCATCATTCCAGAAAATCATATCATTTGGTCTGTTGGAATAAAATTTGGAAAACGCTCTTTGTGTACAAATAGGCATATATCTACCTAACTTGTTTTCTTTCAATAATTCTCGCTTAATGTCAAAAAATGAATTGTTGAATTGACTATTGGTGTCTTTATCAACTAATGCCAGATTATATAATGTGTGAAGCTCATTTTCTCTGAAGTCAGAAATCTCTGCATAGATTTCTATGATTTCTGAAAAAATGTTTTTGAATGTTTCTTTATCATATTTACGCAACAAATTGTCGATTTTTTTTATCGCAGCATCAATTATTTCCGTTTTGTTTTCAAGTTTTGTTTTAAAAGAATTTAGTGACGATTTATGATTGTTTAGCCAAATTCTTGCCCTATCCTCATCGGTATCTAAACTGGGTGGATTTTGTGGGTGAATGTGTTCAATGCTTGTTATTCTTTCTTTCTTAAATAAATTAAATGGAAATCTTGCACTTTCCTTTTTGTGTTCTATTAAAGAAAAGACGTTAAATAATAAAAGGATTTTGATTATTGAAGGATTATCTTCATTGTATTCAATTTGGTTTAATTTTTTTACGAAGCCTGTTTCTTTGTCTTTGCTTGTGATTTTAATTGCATTTCCAATCTTGACTTTTACAACGCTTTCAAAAAGTTCCTTATCAATGTTTAGATTTATTAACTCTCTGATTAATTCATCTTTGTTTTTCTCTGTTGCAAATAAAAATCCTAAATAATGATACAAGTTATGGTCGTTATACCATTCATAAAATTTACTGAACATCTCCTTTGTCTCTTTCCATATAGCATTAACAGGATGTGTTAAATCTATCTCTGCTGAGTTGTTGTGCAAATTTCCATTTCGCTTATTTGCTAAATATTTACTAAAAACTAAAAACTCATAATGCTTAGGTTTACCATCAATTAAGTCATACTTTACAAGTGATTGATTCCCAAAATCATTCCATTTGTCAGCTAGGAGTTTAAAAATAAATTCAATTTTGGATGAAGGTTGATAAGAAATGTCATTGAGAAATAGCCACATTTTTTTCATCTTGGAGTTTTGCTTCGATATCATCCCATTCACTGGCTATCTCAAAAAGTCTTTGTCTCACATAGCGTTCTTCTGATGCAGGATACAAATCTGCTTGTAGTAACAATGCTTTTATTAACTCTGCATCTGTCAATGGAATTTTTACCCTCATTAAGTCGGGTAAATAAATCGATTGAACTCTCATCTCCATCTTGATTATTATTTTCTGCTTCATACCAAATAACAGAAAC
The DNA here is from genome assembly GCA_020635285.1 of Ignavibacteriales bacterium. Taxonomy (GTDB): domain Bacteria; phylum Bacteroidota; class Ignavibacteria; order Ignavibacteriales; family Melioribacteraceae. The sequence continues at coordinate 7,014 of JACKAB010000001.1, forward strand.
ATTATATTCTGATTTTAATAGAGTATTAAGAATTTCAAGTTTATTATGGTTTCCTAAAACCACTGGTTGATATATTCATATCCTTGTGAAATATGATAGAAAGTCGGCATTGCTTTCGTCAATTGATGTTTTGTAGTCTTTTTTTTCAAAAAAAACTTTACAGTTTTCTCTTGTTTCAAAGTCAATGGTATAAATATTCAAGTCTCCGCCAAGTAGTTTCCTCACATCTTCCAGGTAATTCAAAATCAAGAGTATTGTAGTAAGTCTTTGCTGACCATCAATTAATTCCCAACCTTCTATTTTTCCATTTTTAGTAAGCCATTGTTTTCTTTTTACAACTACAGGTTGAAGGCAATAGAATTTACTAACCCTATTTTCTCTGTCTTGGGTGGCACGATAATACTGCAATATATCATCAAGCAATTCTGTGATCTCTTGTTTACCCCAACGATATCCTCTTTGATAACGTGGTACAAAAAAGTTTTCTTGGAGTAAATCTCCAATAGGTCTTATTCTTGGGTTTTCTTTTTCTATTTCTGCCATACTTTATACTTCAATTTGTCCACTCATCAGTTTAGGTAATAAAATATCACGTGCCTCCCGGAGGCGGGTGTTTTGTTTTAAAAGGTTCTGAATTAGGTTGAAATCATTTTCAACATCTTTCTTATAATCATTGATAACCTTTTTAGGCGGCAACAATACAGGCATAGCTTTAACAACTTTCGAATTTATCGCTGTTCCAATTGAAGATGTGCTACCCAATGAATCATAAGGGAAGTTCTTTAGGTAGAAATATATGTATTCAGAACACATTTGATTTTCATCTTCAATATTGAAATGAGCAATCGCTTCATTGGTTGTCATATCCTCAGTTGTGATTGCAACTTTTCCAACTGTAAGTTTGAAACTCAACAAAACTGTATGTGCTTTTGCAACATTCATATTGAATTTGCTCACTGCCATTTCAGTCACGGTTTCACTTGTTTCAAAGGCAAAGACCGTTGAATTGTTAATGTCTTTTATCGAAACCCATTTAACTTTTGAATCATCATCATTGAACCATTCCGACTGTTCTCTTGGTGGTGTTTTGCCAATGTTAATTTTGAAAATCTCATCTGCCCGTTTAACAGACCAACCTTCTGGAATTTTATTGATTTCATTTGAAGGTTTGAAAAAATCAAATTCTGATTTATACCTCAAAAACGCCTTCTCCTCCAGCAACTTTATCCGCTTCAAATTATTCTCTATCAAATCATCATAAGCCGATAAAATGGATGCGATTTTGCGTTGGGTGGGGAGGGGAATATTTGGAACTTTAATTTGCTCAACTACTCCTTTGTCTGCTCTTTGTCTACCCGAAGCACCAACCATACTTTTAATGGCTGGTTGACGAACTAAATCTGTTTTTGCTAAGTAATAGATAAAGTCAGGGTCGGATATATTTTCCTTTGCTCTAAATACAAAAAATTCTGTTGAGCCAAATCCAAAACCTTTTTCAAGCCCTTTTACTTTTGCAATCTTCCCATTTTCTAAACATGGAGTAATTCTTGCAAAGATTGTATCACCATTTCCAAATTTTGCTCCTCCTCCCGTATAAACTCTTTGGTTTATTTCCTGAACATATTTTATTCCACCATCAACAACATCCATTGGGATATTGTCATACAATTCATCCTTTTCCAAAGATACTTTTGGTGGAAACTCAACTAATTCCGAAAATGCTATTGTATCCCAACTCATATAAGAATCGATTTATAGTTTTCAGAAATAGTTTTTGCCAAGGCAATGGCTTCTTCGTTCAATCCTTCCAACTCAATATGTATTTCGTTCAGGCGTTCTTCGTAGTCAAAATCTTCATCGGTGCTGGTGTCCACGCCTACATATCGGCCCGGGCTTAGGCTCCAGTCTTTGGCTTCAATTTCTTTCTGCGTCACCACTTTGCACAGTCCTTCCACATCGGTATAAACACCTTCGGGAAAGCGGTTCGTGAGCCAATGGGCTTGTTTGTAGAAATATTCGGTTTCGTGCAGCAGGCCGGGTTCTTCTTCATTCGGGTTGCCGCTGAGTTGCTGTTGCAGGGCTTTTAGTTGGTCGAGTTGTTCTTTTAGGTTCAGCTCTTTCCAGTCTTTGTTTTTGCTTAGTTGGTATTCTTTGGCGGCTGTGCTTATGGCATCCAGCAATTGCTTAATGAGTTTGTCTTGCGGCTTGCGTAGTGTTTTGCACAAGTGGGCAATGCTTTCTAAAACTTCAATATCAGCTTTTGCCTTTTTCGCTTCAGTTATCAGCTTGTTTTGTTGTTCGTAAATGCTTGCGGTTTCTTCAATGTTCAGGGTATCTACAAATGCTTTTGCTTCTTTGTTTTCTTTTGCGTATTTGGTAGCAAAGTCGCTAACGGTTTTTAATACTTTCTGTAATTGCTTTTGCAGTTCGGTGCTTGCTTCGGCTGTTTCTTTGGCTAAGTCGGCAGAAGTTTGCAAATAACCCTTTACCGTGCTTTCAAACTTTTGGGTATTGCCTCTATACAGGTTTACAATACAAATCAGGTTTTGCAATTGCTCGGGGCTAAAGTCATTTACCTTGCTCGTTACCTTGCGGTAAATTTTTCGGGCATCCAACATCAGCACTTTATCGCTTTTCTTTTTATCGCTTTCTTTTGCCCTGTCAAAAAACCAAAGTGTGCAAGGCAATGAACGGGTATAGAAAAAGTTGTTGCCAATAGCCATCATCACATCTACCGCACCTGTTTTCACCAACTTCTCCCGAATGTCTTTTTCGCTGTGTCCTGCATCGCTGGCAGACGAAGCCATTACAAAACCTGCTCTGCCTGTTGGTTTCAGGTAGTTGTAGAAATATTGAATCCACAAATAATTGGCGTTGTCGTTTTTCGGCAGGTTTACTTTGCCGTCTAAAATCAGGCGTGGGTCTTTCTTTACGGCATCTTTGGCTTTGTCCACACCATCCACATTAAAGGGTGGGTTTGCCATTACAAAATCAGCACTGCCCACAAGGTCGTGTTTGTCTTCGTAAAAAGTATTGCCTTCCTGTATGTTGCCCTCCAGTCCGTGCACTGCAAGGTTCATCTTGGCAAGTTTGGTATTGAGTTCGGCTTTTTCCTGTCCGTAAAAAGTAACTTTCTCGGCAGGTTTCAGTCCTTCGCTTTCGATGAAATAACCCGTTTGCACAAACATACCGGCACTGCCGCAGGCAGGGTCGAACACAATGCCGTGGTCGGGTTCAATGACGTTTACAATAGTTTGCACCAAACTCATAGGCGTAAAAAACTCTCCGCCTTCCTGTGCACCTGTCATTGCAAATTTGTTGAGGAAGTATTCGTAAATCTTCCCGAACAAATCGCCTTCGGCTTTCTGCAATACTTCTTTGTTGAAAATGCGGAGCAATTCCCGCAATAAGTCTTTGCTGAAAATGGAAAAGTTCTTGGGCAATACGCCTTTGAGATTGTCGTATTCGTCCTCAATCAGCTTCATTGCGTTGTCAATGGCTTCGCCTATGTCGGCACTTTCGGGCAATGAAACCAAGTAGTCAAACTGTGCCTTGTCGGGCAGGAACATTGCATTGCGTTCTTCAAAGTCTTTTTTGGTTACAGGTCGTCTGCCACGCTGCGGATGCACTGGCAAATCTTTTTCCACTTCTACCTTTACTTTTTGAAAGCGGTTGTATGCGTGTCGTAAAAATATAAGTGCCAATACAGGCATTGAGTATTCCGAAGCAGTCAGTTTACTGTTAGCTCTGAGTTGGTCTGCGGCTCTCCACAGTTCGGCTTCTAATTTTCTAAGTTGTTTTCCTT
>JACKAB010000010.1 GCA_020635285.1 Ignavibacteriales bacterium
GAGCAGGAACATGAAAGATGGTCATAATTATCTTGTGGGTTTTGATTGGAATTACAAATTTTGGGAAAACTGGTTTTTTAATGGAGAAGGATTTATTTCTCAAACAAAGGAATTGAATGATAGTTTATTAATAGAATCAGAAAGAAAATTTGGAAGTACCGGACGAACTGCAAAATTGGATGGCGAAAATTATTCAGGCAATGGAATTCATCTTGTACTTTCGCATTCCCAAAAACATTACAACTTTGATATAGTATCAAATCATTTTTCTCCAACCTACCAGACTTATAACGGACTTTTTAGTTCGAGCGGATTTAGAGAACAATTTATGAGTCATTCTTACATTATGTATCCTGATAGTTCATTCTTAGATAGAGCAAGTTTTAGTTTAGAAACTCAACTTCAGCATAATTATGATGGAATAATAAAAGATCTAAGACTAACACCCTCTATAAATTTAAACATGAAGGGACAAACTTATTTATATGCTTCATATCAAATTATTCATAATGAAAAGTATAATGGAATAAATTTTAAAGGTGTAAATAGAGCATATATTCAGCTTAATTCAAAGCCTTTAAAAGAACTTTCTTTTAATCTTTATGCTAGTTTTGGAAAATTTATTTACAGATCGGATACACCGGCTATTGGCAATGGACATAACCTTGGAGCATCTATAACATTAAAACCTACTGCAAACTTAAATGTTGAATTCTCATATGATAGAGCCCGACTTTCTGATAAAAATACGGAAGAGTTATTTTATGATGGTAACATCTACAGAACAGTTGCCATTTATCAGTTTAATCAAGAAGCGTTTTTTAGAACAATATTTCAATACAATTCGTTTGATAAAACATTTAAAATTTATCCATTATTTAGTTACCAACTTGGTGCTTTTACAACTTTTTATGCCGGTGCAACAAGTAATTATCAAAACTATCAAAATGATTTTGTGATATTAAATACTGACCAACAATATTTTATTAAATTACAGTATTTGATTGGCTTATAACAAATATCAAATTAAAGTAATTCTTGCCGAATATTTTTACTTAGCAAATTTCTTAATTGAGTTAATTATACGATTTAATGAAATTATCGCTACCAAGTAAATATTGATCATTTTCAAAACTTTTTTTCCTTAATATCGTCTTAATAAATGTTTAGATTGAGATTTATAAATGGTGTATGAAGCTTAATTTCTATGACAATTTTTGACAACTTGTTACATGCGGATGACAAACATTTATCTGAATGTATGTAATTTTTATTTTAATAGTTTTAATGAAATATCAAAATAATTAGTGATAAAAAAAATATTTAATCAAAAAAAGTAACCATATGAAATTTAGATGTAGTTTTGTTTTTACCCTGCTCATAGCAATTTCAATGCTGTCTGTCTCTCAAGCTCAACAAAATCAAACAACTTCAAAGCCGGTTTTTAATATTATAAAGATTGATAAACCAATTGAGATTAACGGAAAAATGGACAATCCTATTTGGTTACTTGCAGATCCTATTGAAATTAGTTATGAAATCAATCCAGGTGATAACGCGCCAGCCAAAGAGCGGACAATTGTAAGAGCATTATATGATGAAGAAAATTTATACTTTGGATATAAATGTTATGATTCACATCCCGAAGAAATAAGAGCTAATCTTTCAGAGCGGGACGGAATATTTTCTGATGATTATGTTATAATTATACTAGATACATATGGAGATGCTCAAAAGGGTTATGAAATTGCATGCAACCCATTTGGGATTCAAGGCGATTTATTGGCAACCTTAAATAATGAGGACATTAATTTTAATATGACATGGAATGCGGCTGCCTCAATTAATGACTCAGGTTGGACTGCAGAAATGGCTATTCCTTTTAGCAGTCTTGCTTTTGATGAAAGTGAAGAACCAGTTTGGGGATTTAATGTTGTAAGAACAATTCCAAGAGAAAGTAGAACACAAAATTCATGGACACGAATTGATAAAAACCTTCCGGGATTTATGTCTCAATCAGGATGGTTGAAAGGATTAAAAAATATAAAATCTAGCGCTGTTATTGAGTTATTACCTTATGTTATTGGACAATATAACGGCAGTTTAGCAGATTATGATGATCCAAATTCTAAGTTTAGTTTTAATCCGGTTGAAGGAAGAATCGGTGGAGGAATAAAATATTCTCCTAATCCCAGTTTTTCATTAAATGCAGTTATAAATCCGGATTTTAGTCAAATTGAATCTGATGCTGATCAAATAAGTGTTAACACAACTTTTGCACTCTATTATGAGGAGAAAAGACCATTCTTTTTAATCGGCAATGAACTTTTACAAACGGGGATGTATTATTCCAGATCAATTAATAATCCACTTGGTGCTGGAAGGATTACAGGAAAAAGTGGTTCACTTTCATATTTATACTTAGGGGCATATGATAGAAATACAGTTATTGTTATTCCAGGCGAAGAAGGAAGCAATACGGCAGAAACTAATAGAAAATCTTTTGTAAATATTGGAAGATTAAGATATGATTTTGGAGATGAAAATTATATTGGGGCTTTAGCTTTAGGTCGGAATATGACAGCGGGACATAATTATGCGGCTGGTTTTGATTGGAAATATAAATTCTGGAGCAATTGGTTGTTTAGCGGTGAGGGTTATATTACCTTAACGAAGGAACTAAATGATACTTCACTTGTTGATACCGAACGAAAATTTAGGAATTCGGTTCATACAGACGAATTGGATGGAGAAAAATATTCCGGCGAGGGAATTCAATTAAAACTAAGTCATTCTCAAAAAGCTTATTACTTTTCACTAGTATCAACTCATCTTTCACCCACATTTCAATCATACAATGGAGAAATAACCAGCAGCGGATATAGTGAACAAGAAATTTATAACTCCTATATAATTTATCCCGATAGTTCATTTTTTGATAGAGTTGATATAAATCTTAAAACAGATATTCAACATTATACCGATGGTATTATAAAGTTTGTTAGCGTAACACCTGCCATTAATCTAAATATGAAAGGGCAAACATACTTTTATGCACAATATCACATTATAAAAGATGAAAAATACAATGGAGAAACTTTCAAGAAGACCAATGATGCATATTTTGAGTTAAACACAAAACCAATTAAAGAACTTTCTTTTGGAGTATATGGATCAGTTGGAAAATATGTTCACAGATCCGATACACCTTCAATAGGTACTGGACATAATCTTGGAAGCTATGTTACATTAAAACCAACTTCAAAATTAAATATTGGATTTTCTTATGATAGAGCAAGACTTTCAGATAAGAAAACTTCAGAATTATTTTATGATGGAAATATTTATAGGTTAAGCGCTGTTTATCAATTTAGTCAGGAAGCATTCTTTAGGACAATTTTACAGTATAATTCTTTTGATAAAGCTTATAGATTTTACCCGCTTTTTAGCTATAAACTTGGTGCCTTTACTACTTTTTATGCCGGAGCGACAAGCAATTACCAAGATTACAGAAATGAAATAGGAATTCAAAATACTGACCAACAATATTTTGTAAAACTGCAGTATCTTGTTGGATTGTAAAAATTCCATAAATTTTTCAACTCGCTATTTAACATATAATACATAAAATTATTATACTTTTCATCACAACCTTTTCTCAAATACTCAGTCTAACTATTTAGAAACCAAGAGAGTAAATGCAAGACGATATTCAATTAGTGAATGAAGCTCAAAAAGGTGACAAAATTGCCTTTGAGAAACTTGTGATGAAATATGATCGCTTGGTTCTAAATATTGCGTATGGATATAAAAATAATAAAGATGATGCTGATGATATTTATCAAGAAGTGTTTATGCGGGTTTATAGAGGATTAAAAAATTTTCAATCTAAAAGTAAATTTTCTACTTGGCTCTACAGAATTACTGTTAATGTGTGCATTGAATTTAAAAGAAAAGCAAAAACACATAGTCATGAACCGCTCAATAATTTTGATGAAGAAAATGAGAATTCATTTTCATATGCAGAAGTAATTGATAGCGGAATGAATACAGATCAAAGCACTTTGGATGGAGAAACAGCTGATTTGATCCAAACAGAATTAGATAAATTACCCAAACAGCTGAAAATGGCATTTACTTTAAAATATTATCAAGGTTTTAAGATTAAAGAAATTTCAGAAATGATGAATTGCACAGAAGGAACAATTAAGAGTTATTTATTTACTTCATCAAGAAAACTAAGAGAAAAATTAAAACCAATTTTAGAGTTTTAAAATTTACATCAGGCAAAATTATGAAGCACGAGAGATATAAAGAATTATTAGAGCTAAACGTTTTAGGTGAACTTACTGAAGAAGAAGAAATTGAATTAAAGAATCACTTATTTGAATGCAATGAATGCAGCGAAGAGTATGCAAGAATTAAAAAAATGTATTCTGTTGTTACTGCTAATAAAATTATTTTACCAACAGATAATGATTTAATAAATGCTCGCAAAAGATTATTTAATACAATTGATTCTGAAACTGCTGAAGGAGAATTAACTCAGAAATCCGAAAGTATTTTTGATAGAATTTTTGCGAAGAAATACAGAATTGCTTTTGGAAGTTTTGCGTTAATTTTAATAGGATTGATAGCCGGGTACATTTTATTTAATAATCTTAATCCCACACCTAAATTAATAGCAGATAATATTATTGATTTAGACAAAATTGAAAAAGGGGACATTAAAATTTCTAGTATCAGCTTCCCTGGCAAATTTTCAAAAAATGGTGAATATGGATTTACATTAGGTGATGAAAACCCAATTAGTTATAAAGGAAATTTAAATGATGTAATTGTTCAAAAACTTTTAGCTAATACATTGGTTGAGACATCAAATCCAGGATACAAAATTAGAACAGTAAATAGTATTGCCAGACAGACTAATAAAAGTTTTATTCCAGATCCGCAAATAAAAAAGGCACTAATGTCATCTCTTAAAAATGATAAAAATCCCGGAGTTAGAAAGGGTGCTTTAAATGCTTTGATTAATTTTCCGTTTGAAACTGATATTAGAGATGCACTTTTATATACGCTGGAGCATGACGAGAATGCATCAAATAGAATGGATGCCATAAATGTGTTATTAGCAATGAATTTTAATTCAGCTGCCATTGACAATGACACGAGATCAAGAATAGAATTGGGAATACAAAAAGAAGATAATGAAGTTATAAAATTTAAAACTACAAAATTGTTAATCGGAGGTAAATAAAATGAAATCGAAATTAACCATATCCGTGATATTAATATTTTTATTGGTGATATCATCGTTTGGACAAGAATCAAATCCAATTGTAAAAACTTTTCCTGCCAAAGCAGGTGAAAATTTACAATTAAGTATTGATCCGGGAAATATTGAAATACAGACATGGACAAAAAATGAAGTTAACATTGAAGTCATTTCAAAAAAGAAATACAAAGTTGAAAATTTAGTAGCAGAAAAAACCGGGAGTACAATTAAGTTTGAGATTGTATTAGAGGATAGCTGGAATAATAGTGTAACAGTAAAAGTTAATGCCCCGGCAAATTTCAATTTTGATATAGAAACAACCGGCGGCAATATTAATATTGAGAATGCAATTACGGGCAAGTTAAATGCAAATACTGATGGCGGTAACGTAAGCTTTGAAAATGTAAGTGGAGAAGTTAACGTTAAAACTTCCGGTGGAAATATTTCAGGCGAAAATGTTGAAGGAAGTGTGGGCCTCCATACAAATGGCGGAAATATTTCTTTAGGTAATGTAAAAAGTGGTAAATCCGATATTGATACTTACGGTGGAAATATTAGTGTTGGAAATGTTGATTCCGATTTATCCGCTAAAACGCACGGAGGAAGTATTAGTATTGGAAATGTAGGTGGAAATGCAAATGTATTTACGTACGGCGGACATATATCAATGGAAAAAGTTTCGGGTTCGGCTAATATGGAAACTTATGGTGGTCATTTAAGTTTAGAAGGCGCCAGCGGTGATGTTGTAGCAAAAACAATGGGCGGACATATCAGTTTGGAGAATATCACCGGCAGTATTGATGCTTCAACAAGCGGCGGACATGTTACTGCAGAGCTTTCACCTAAAGCAAATACAAAATCCACTCTGGAAACCTCAGGCGGTAATATGGAATTGAAAATTCCAGCATCTGCTAAAGCAACTATATATTTAAAATTGGAAAGTGATGAAATAGATGAGAAAAATGTAGATGATTTAGTAAAATCAGATTTTCCTGCTGCAACATTTAATATTACTGAAGATGGAATAAATGCGACTTATCTATTAAATGGAGGAGGAGCAAAAATAACTTTAAAGTGCTCTGGCGGAGAAGTTAAAATTAAAAAGTGGAATAAATAGAAAATGTTTTTTTGATGTGTTATGCCGGGTTCAGTTTTTGAATACCGGCATTTTTAATTTTATAGCCACAAAACTTCTCTGATTAGCAAATACTTAATAATTATTTGTTAATTTACAATGGTCTCACAGGGAATACCGAAATAAACTCCCAAATAATAAGGCCAAAGCAGTAGTGCTAATAAGCCTTTAAAGAAAGCTAGTTTAAGAAATCCAATTGTGAATAACCAACCGCCAAACCATAAACCTCCGGCAACACTGTTGTTTACTACTTTAACTCTTGAGTCTGCCATAGTTCTACTCCTTTAATTTATCATAACTAATTAATGCAATTGTAAACTATTGAATTTGAATCAGCTTTTATTAATTTAAGACTATTATAGTTAGTTTCAGATTCGGAAATATAATCATAGAATGATATTAAATGATAGGAAGCCATCCATACTGTTTTATTATTTGTTTTCCCCTCAAAATAGGTTAGTGAAGAATTAAAAGCTGTATTTAACCCATAGGGAATTGTTTTTTTTATTTTTCCAGAAAAGTAAACCTTCGAGCTTTCGGGAAGTGGTTCAATATTCATTTTGAATAACGAACTTTCTTGCCCGCAGCTTTCGGAATTTGGGATTGTTACACACAAAAATCTTTCTTCATCTAAAATAGTTAATGAACTGTAACTTTCTTTCTTTTCCCTTATTTCCAATAATGAAAACTTTATGCTTTTGGTTGATTCTAAAATAAACGGAGGGCAACAATTATTATGCTCCTCAATATTTGTTCCGCAACCAGATAAAAATAAAGTTAATACTAAAATTATTTTTAAATATTTCATTTATATTTTTCTATTGTTTCCCAAACATTAAATCATAATCTCTTTTCTTTGCTGCTTCAACGAATTCTTTTGGAACAACAGTCCAATTGTCATCTTCTTCAGGCGAAACAACTTTATGCTGTTCTATCCATTTCATCATGTAATAACGTAAGTCTTTTTCTGTTGATTTTATTACTCTATCAGAAAGTTTCTCTTGCGGAATTCCAGCGCCGCTTACTAAATGCCCGCCGCCTCCGTTTCCTCTGTAACTATTAATTGCAACTTTATAATTTTTCAACAAATCAAATGGGGTTCCATCACTCATTGAAATTATTGTAATTCTTTCTCCTGCAGGTTTACTTACATCAACAATATATTTTATTTTTTCAGCCGAATCAAAATTATAATAACGATTTTTTAACATTGGAGAATTGCTTCTCTTAGAGAATATTAAATTACCACTTTCATCTTTTTCAAATAATAATAAATGGTCATCTGCACCTTTCATTGTGTTGAACCAATCTGCGTAAGAATACTCCAAATAATCCCAAATCTCTTGACCGCTTAGCTGCATTGTATAAAGTAAATTTTCGTATCGATAAAGATCAAACATATCTTTAACGTAAACCATTCCTTCAGAAATTTCTGAATTTACAGATAAGGGAGCAGTAAAAGAAATATCAGCACCGGTTATTTCAAGTTGAATTTTATGGATTAAATCGACGAAAGCAGAGTTGCCGAATAAAGATGTTCTGGCAGAAATGGTTTTAGTAAATTCACCAATCGGTCTTGACACATATTTTTTTACTTCATCAAATTCACCACTAAATGCTTGAAGAAAATCTTTATCCGGAAATATTTTATGCGTATTTATAATTTCACCGGAAATAATCTTTGTCCAAGATTTATTTTCATCATCAAAATTTAGATTAATATTTGCAACCGTAAAACTATTTGCTCTGGAAGCAGGACCTAAAATTAAAACAGAATCTCCATTAGAATTTGCTACTTTAAAATTCCATTCATGATGATCATGACCAACAAATACAACATCAAAACCGGGAACTTGCTCTGCAATTAATTGTGAAGCATTTTCATTTCTTGGAGAATCTGAAGTTTGATTATCATAAGTGTAATCAACTCCGGCGTGGAAAAGTCCTATTAGTAAATCTGGATTTTCTTTTTCTTTAATAATTGGCACCCATTTTTTTGCAGTTGAAATCATATCTTCAAACTCAATTCCAGACCAAATATTTTTAGGAAGCCAGTTTGGAATTCCCGGAGTTATCATTCCAAGAACAGCAATCTTAACTCCTTTTTTTTCAATTACGTAATAAGGAGGAAAGTAAGGATTGTTTGTTTCAGTATTTATTGCATTTGCGGCTAACCATGGGAAATTTAATTCTTTGTTGAATTTATCATATACATGGTGACCGGTTTCAATATCATGATTGCCAACAGAACCAACGTCATATTTCATATAGTTCATCACACTTGCAAGTAAGTGAGTTGTGTCGGTTTTTTCAAAGTTGTAATAATAAACTGCCGGATCGCCTTGAAGAATATCCCCATTATCAATTAAAATAACTTCTTGGTTTTTATTGGCTCTTTCATTTTCAACATAAGCATGCACTTGGGCTAAAGAATTTGTAGAGGTTTTATCTTCTGTAAAATTGTATGGATAAATTGCACCATGAACATCGCTAGTTTCTATAATTTTTATGTTAAGGGATTGAGCATATATATTTATTGAGACCAATAAGAATAATACAGATGTGAGTAAACTTTTTTGCAAAATAAAATTTTCATAAATTCTTCTTTTTAATTTTTGAATAAAATAAATTTAAAGAAAATTATATTTTAATTAAGTTAATTTAATAATTGCGATTAGGTAGATATTAATTATATAGATTTATTAAATAAATAATTTATGGAAAAAAGCGAACATGATTCAATCAATTCTAGATAACGATCTTTACAAATTTACAATGCAAAATGCGGCAATGAAATTATATCCTCACTCCAAAGTGAAATATAAATTTATTAATCGTGGGAAGATAATTTTCCCAAAGGATTTAAGAATAATCTAAGAGATAAAATAGATGAGCTTGCTCAAATAAAATTAACGGAGGATGAAGAAAAGTTTTTGAATGAAAATGTTATTTCTTAGATCCCGTTTACATAGACTTTTAAAGGATTTCGTCTAAATCCAAACGAAGTAAAAATAAATCAGCATGGCGGTAAACTATCTATTGAAATAGAAGGCTATTGGTACAGAACAATTTTGTGGGAAGTTCCGCTATTAGCACTCGTATCTGAACTCTACTTTGAAATGACTAATAATTCCGTTGTTGATGAAAAAATTATTAATAAAATAAATATAGATAAAGCAAAAAAGTTTGAAAAGCTTGGAGCCAAGTTTGCTGATTTTGGTACACGAAGAAGATACTCTTATGAAAATCATTTAAATGTTGTAAAAACTTTTAAGCAGCATTCACCTTCTACATTTATTGGAACGAGTAATGTTCATCTGGCTCATAAACTTAAGCTTACTCCAATTGGAACACAAGCTCACGAATGGTTTATGTTTCATGCAGCGAAGTATGGATTCAAAATGGCAAACCCAATTGCACTTGGTCGCTGGGTGGATATTTATCACGGAAATTTGGGAATAGCTTTATCTGACACTTTTACAAGCGAGACTTTTTGAGTCATTTGATACAATGTATGCAAAACTTTTGATGGAGTTCGTCAAGATTCAGGAGATCCGGTTGAGTTTACAAAAGCACTTGTTGAGCACTACAAGAAATTAAGAATTGATCCAAAGCTAAAAACAATAGTTTTTCTGATGGATTAAATTTTGAAAAAGTAAAAAATATAGAAAGTAAAGTGAACAAATTAATTAACACTTCTTATGGAATTGGTACCTATTTCTCTAATGATATTCAGGGAATTAAACCGCTGAACATTGTGATAAAGATGATTGAAGCTGCTCCTTTTGGTAATGACTGGACTTCGACAATTAAACTTTCTGATGTAAAAGGAAACACACCGGCGATAAAAAGTTATTGGTTTAGCCAAACAAGTTTTGGGTATTGATAAAATTAAATAGATTGAAATTTAGTATTGTGGATATTTAATCTGCGTATTTTAAAAGGAACTGTCACAAAAGTGTCATTCCGAACCAGCCTCGCCGGCAGGCAGGTTTATTCGGAATCTAAGTCTTTAATTATAGCTTAAAAACAGATGCTGAAATGAACCCGCCTACCGGACGGGCAGGTTCAGCATGACATAAATGGAATTTTGATTCAGCCACATACAAGGAAAATATGAAAACAGCATTAATAATTGTAGATGTGCAAAATGATTTTTGTAAAGGCGGTGCGCTTGAAGTTAAAAACGGCAATGATGTAATTCCCGTTATTAATAATTTAGTTAAATCAAATAAGTTTGATTTTATAATTGCCACTAAAGATTGGCATCCTAGCAGCCATAAAAGTTTTGCATCAAACCATAAAATAAAAATGTGTACGATGTAATTAAACTTAGCGGAATAACTCAAGTTTTGTGGCCGGATCATTGCATACAAAGAACAAAAGGTTCAAAGTTTCATAAAGATTTAGAGCTGGGGAAATTTATAAGGTTATTAAGAAAGGCACCAATCCGGAGATTGATAGTTACAGTGGATTTTATGATAACGATCATAAATCATCAACCGGGTTAGCGGAATATTTAAAGCTAAAAACATTAGTACTGTTTATATAACCGGATTGGCAACGGATTATTGCGTAAAGTTTACTGCACTAGATTCTGCTAAAGAAGGTTTCAAAACCTTTGTTATAAAAGATGCAGTAAAGGGAGTTAACATAAATAAAGACGATTCTAAAAAGCATTTGCCGAAATGAAAGAGAACGGAATAAAAATTGTAAGTTCATCAAAAGTAATTTCTTTAAAATAAATAACACTTGCATTGAAGAGAAGGACTGTAAATTAAAAAGTACGATATGCAAAATATTAAACTACTAAGTACGGTATTCCTATTACTTGTTGTCGCTCTAACAAATATTTTCCTCAAGATAAATCCTCTTTGTGTTTTACATTTGATGATGGAAATCCAAATGACATTCTGGGTTATCATTACTTTGAGTGGAATAAAATGATTTTGGATCATTTAGAAGAAAATAATTTACAAGCAATTTTTACGTGTGCGGCAAACAATTAGATAATCCCAAAGGTAAAGAAATTTTAGAAAGTTGGGATAAATCCAATCACTTGATTGCAAACCATACTTATAATCATTGGAATTATAATAGCGAAAATATTAGCTGTAAAAATTACACGACAGATATTTTAAAATGTGATTCACTAATAAACGGTTATAATAATTACACAAAATTATTTAGAACTCCATTCCTAAAAAATGGAAACACAATTGTGAAAAGAGACTCGTTAATTTCTTCCTTAAAACAAATAAACTATAAAAATGGTTATGTAACAATTGATGCCTCCGATTGGTATTTCAATTCTTTGTTGATAAAGTTCATGAAAAATAATCCGAATGAAAGTATTGATAAATATAAAGAAGCTTATATTGCGCATTTGCTTGACCGGGCAAAATATTATGATGATTTAGCATTGGAAGTTTTAGGCAGAAAAGTAAAGCACAGTTTGTTGTTACATCATAATCTAACCTCTGCTTTATTTTTAGGAGATCTTATTACTGCTTTTAGGAATAATGGCTGGGAATTAGTTAATGCTAAAGAAGCTATTACAGATGATGTTTACAAGAAAGAAATAAATACAATTCCAGCCGGGAAAGTATAATTTGGAGCATTGCAAAAGAAAGCGGTAAATATGAAAATAAATTAAGATACCCTTGCAGAAGATAGTGAGTATGAAGTTGAAAAGTTGAAGGGTTTAGGTTTGTTATAAAAACGGGATAGTATTTAAAATTTTATTAAATAAATTTAATTTAAAACTAAAAGAGATTCAATCTAGAATTTAAATTGAACCTCTTAAGTTAAATCTTATTTAAATATTTTTAATATTTTATTAAAGTTCCTTGTCGTTCTTTTGCTTGTTTATCCCATTCAATAGCTGTTGTGTTAAGAAATTCTTTCTTATCTGCATTTAGCGCGTTCATATCTAAGCCAATTACTTCCTGCGCTTTTTCTTTAGTGGAAATATCTGGTAAGGCAACCGGATAAGAAACTCCATGCTTAACTAATATTAATGCTAACTCCTTACGTGCTTGCCCTACTCTGTCAATTGATGTTCCAATAACTCTCATTGCTTCAACCGGTGAATGGAAGCCGAGAGCATTTGCGGCAGCAACCCAATCCCAACGCCATTGTGCATGCCTAATTAAAGTTTGAGCTGGTTTCATTTCTTCTTCTGTTGCTCCGTTATCCCATGCAATTTTAGCTTCTAAATGAGCCGCAGCCAAACCTTTTTCTGCAACTCTTCGTAACTCTTCTATTTTATCTTGCCTTTCATAAACATCTTTAAGTAAATCTGTTGTTTCTTCTCTATGACAAACCTGACATGAATTTGCAATATTTGCCAACGGGCTTTGTATGTGATGATCTGTGAATTTTACGCCACCTTCGCTTTTGTATGGCATATGGCAGTCAGTGCAAGAAACTCCACGCTTAGCATGAACTCCGGTCATAAATAATTCATAATCAGGATGCTGCGCTTTAAGCATTGGGGTTCTGCTAAGTGCATGTGTCCAATCACTAAATTCCATAGCATCATAATATTCTTCCATTGCGTCTGCGCTAAAACCTTTATCCCAAGGGAATGTTAAATAGTTGCTTTCTTTCTTGAAATAGTATTCAACATGACATTGTGCACAAACCAAAGACCGCATTTCTTGTCTGCTGAAATCTTCCATCTTTTTACCTTGTCTTTCAAATGCTTCAACTAAAGCAGGGCGTGAAATTTTTAATGCCATTGTTTTATTATCGTGGCAATCACCGCAGCCAATTGGATTTACAATATCATGACCTTTTTGTTTCCAGGTTCCTTTGTAAAATTCTGCAATACCAATTTTTTCCATTACTCTTGGAACGTCCGGACTTTTACACGTCCAGCATGTTGCCGGCATTGGATCGCTTGTTGCGCCACCAGTTCTTAAAATTTTTCGAATATCTTCAATTGCATGTGCATGACCTCTTCCTTGATTATATTCTTTTGAAAAACCATACCCAGCCCACATTACAACCAACTCCGGATACAATTCTAAATAATCTCTCTTAACAGAACCGCCATGTTTACTAGCAAAATTGGTATCTAATGTTTTTCTGTATGATTCATATTCTCTCGGAAAATTTTCTCCCCAAACTTCATTTCTTGCTTCATCATCGGCAATTGGTCTAACCATTTGCATTGTGTAATATGCTTCATTTTTTCTTTCAAAAATTGAAGAAGCAAAAAATGCCAGCAGCGCAACGATTATTACAGTTATAAAAAACAGTATCCAACCCAACATTGGTTTTTCTGAAATTCTTTCACTGATAGACTTCATATTATATTCCTTTTAGTTTTTTATAATATATATTTTTAACTAATTCTTTTTTGTTATCCAATCTGGTACAACCGTTTTTACGCCTGGTCTAATTATATTAGGGGCCGATGAAAGACTATGAACTTTTCCATGCGGAGTTTCTCTGTGGCAATCCCAACAAACTCTTTCGGTTTCATCATAAATACTTTTTGCACCTATTGCCCTTAACGAAATCGGATGTAGATAATTTGCATGGCAGCGGATGCAGTTTTCTTGAACAGCTTGTCTACCAGCCTGTTTAATTCTTATTACTTGCGGCTCTAATCTAAAAGTAAACATTGAAGCATGCCTTAAACCATCTTGCGCTTTAAATAAATATTTACGAATCACATTATCTTGCGGAACATGACAATCATTACATGTTGTTACTCTGCCGTGACTTCCGGTTTGCCAAGTTGCATATTCAGGAAACATAACGTGACAGTTTACACAAGTTTTTGGATCATCTGATAAATATGAAACTGCATTAGAAATATTGACTAGATGAATTCCTAATCCTACAATTATTCCTAATAATATTATTACCGAAAAATTCCAGTTGGAAGGTGGTTTTATAAAATGTAATAAATTATTCTGTTTTTTAGCCATTAAAACCTCATTTAATATATTTTGGCCTAAAAATTAACCATACTGAGATATTTCTCATTGGTATTGAGTGGTCACCAGTGAATTTCGAGAAATCCGCAGATTTTTTATAAAACTTTTTATTATGAATGAATCAACAATTTATTATGATCTAAAGATCGAATTATTAAAAATAGAAATCTATTATTGTTTGTCAAATATAAAGTTTAGAATTATAAACTATTTTTCTTGATTCGATTTTAACGCTTCTTGGTTTAGTCGATCAATATCATTAGAACTTCTTATATGTCCTATAGAATTGATGTCTTTATACAGTTCCAAGTATTCTTCTTTTGACACTTTGTTCTGCCAATTCCCAGAAAAAATTCCTACCGATAGAATTAAAAAATAGATTCCCAAAATTCCTGCAGCAATCCATTTTTTAGGAAACCTATTTTTACCTAAGACCGGCTTTAATTCAAGTGTATTTTCAACCGGACAAACATCGACACAACTCATACATGTTGAGCACTCATCAGAAAATACTGTGCTTACTTTATCAACCTTAATAAATGATGGACAAGCCTTTGCGCATAAATTGCAGTCAATACAAGATTCCTTGTTTCGTTTAATTTTTAGTGGACTTAATAATGAAAAGAATCCTAATAAGGCTCCGTAAGGACATAAATATCTGCACCAAAAATTTCTGAAAACAATAGACAAAACAAATAGCGCCGCAATTACAATTAATGCAAATCGGGAAATGTTAACAAAGAAATAATACATCTTTACATCTGAAATTATGTTGTAAGATGAATCGAGAAAATGTTTTAATGCAACAGTAGTCATTGTAAAAAATATAGAGTAAACGAAAAACCCTAACAATAAGTACTTCAGACTCCTTAAGGGATAGTCCAAAAGCTTTGGCATTTTTATTCGTTTCTTAAATAATTTCTTCTGGATCTTTTCTCCAAAATCACCTAAAGATTCTGAGATAAATCCGATAGGACAAACCCAACTGCAGAAAGATTTTCCAAATACAAATGATATTCCAAGAATGGCTATAAAGATAAATAATCCAGCAGGGTGAGCAGAGTGAATTTCTCCCGAAACTAAAAAGTAATACATGCTCATTAAAGAGCTAATTGGCAGAAATGCTTCTACACCGGGCGGTCTTTCATAAAATTTAGAAATTCCACCAGACTCTAAAAAGGTCGTGAATAAATAAAATTCAACTCCAATCCACAAAACAATTGCCACAAAAAAAAGTTGAATGTATAATCTATATTTTTGAATCGGTTTTTCGAGATTCTTATTAATAATTTTTTTCATAATTAACTTTCTTTAATCAGATAAATAATTCCGATAAATAAAAATAAGTTTAAATGACATACTTGTCAAGATTATTTTTTATTCGATTTTTTAAATTTGTGAGGTGAAGAAAAAAAACATGTAAAATTCTCCAGAATAATTGGGTATAAATGACAACCTTTAAAAATTTGAATCATTATCTTTGGTGAATGAATAACTCTGAATTTTACAATTCGCTTTCTAGCGATTACGATGAAATGATAAATTTTGAAAATTCTCTAAAAAATAAAATGGAGAGCTTAAAAAATTTTATCAGTCCAAATTATAAAACGGCATTAGATTTGGGTTGCGGTACCGGAGTTGACTCAATCGCTCTTTATAAATTAGGACTATCAGTTGATGCAGTAGATCACTCACGAGGAATGTTGGAAATTGCAGAAAAAAATGCTGATAAGCATGAATCAAAAATTAATTTTATTCACTCTGGTTTAGGAGAACTAAATTTAGAAAACAAGAGCTATGATTTTATTGTTACTCTTGGCAATACTATTGCAAATATTGATAATGATGAGTTAAATAAGCTATTAGCTAATTTAAAAGAGCATCTAAATGAAAGTGGAACTATTCTAATTCAATTAATAAATTATGCTAAACTTCCCATGAATGGCGAATATATTCTTAACAAATTTAAAACGAGAATATCTCTATAATTCGTAAGTATGATATACATTTAAGATTTATAAATTTTATTATTCATAAAACAGATAATGGTACAGATAAAGAGACCGAAATAGTAACAAAACTATTTCCCCATTCGGTAAACTACTTTAAGTCTTATGCAAAAGAAAATGGATTTAACATTAAGCTTTACGGAAGTTTGAAGAAAGAACTTTTCATTGAAGATACATCAAAAAACCTCGTAATTGTATTGAGTAAGTAAAAGTTAAGTTATTTTCTTAATTTACTGAATATCACATTTCAACATAATCTTTGAGTTAATAGTGAAGAAAATTTTTAGCCTTTTTATCATATCCCTAATATTTGTTGGATGCTCAACTATTCCAGTTGGATATGAAAGAATTAATAGTGATGAACTAACCAAAAAGATCGACTCTATATTTAATGACAGCTTATTTAGCCATGCTCATTGGGGGGTTTTAATTGAGTCATTGAGTTCTGGAAAAGTGCTTTATGAAAGAAATTCTGAACGAATGTTTATGCCCGCGTCAAATGAAAAAATTCCCACTGCAGCAGCTGCATTGACCAAACTAGGTCCGGATTTTAGATTTAGAACAATAATAGGATACTCAGGAAATATAATAGATTCTACTCTGTATGGAGATCTCATTATAATTGGAGATGGAGACCCAACATTATCAGATAGAATTTATGACAAACCAACCACAGTTTTTGAGCAATGGACTGATTCATTATTATCACTTGGAATTAAGTCGATTAGTGGTAATATAATTGGTGATGACAACAAATTTGATGATGAAAATATTGGTTATGGATGGCCACTCGATGGTTTGGATTATTGGTATTCGGCCGAAATTGGCGCTCTTCAGTTAAATGAAAATTATGTTGATTTGAAAATTGTACCGCCAGCAAATATTTACGATACTCTAAAAATAATACCAGATGTTATCAGTAATTATTACAAACTTATTAACGAAATAGAGGTGTCTGATACTGGGTCCAATAATCTTTCGATAACTAGAGCTTATGGCAAAAATGACATAATATTAAAAGGTAATGTGGTCAGAAATTCAGGATCTTTTGAAAGATCACCAACTATTACAAATCCGACAAAGTTTTATGTTACGGTTCTGAAAGAAGTTTTAGAAAATAAAGGAATTACTGTTTTGGGTTCTCCAATTGATTGTGATGAAATTCCAAATTATGTAGATTCTATTAAAGTTACTGATTCCTTAATTGTTCATCAATCTCTTCCGCTTCATGAAATATTAAAAGTGTTAATGAAGAAAAGCCAAAATTTATATGCGGAAACTGTGGTCCGAGCTCTAGGTCTTGATGAATCTGGCATTGGATCATTTGATGAAGGGAAAAAAGTCGTAGAGAGTGTTCTAGAGGAATTTGGAATTGAACCTGGATCTCATTCCTATATGGATGGCTCAGGATTATCAAGATATAATTATATTAGTCCAAAGCAGATATTAAATATTTTAAAAGGAATGAGCAAATCCAACTATTGGGATTTTTGGTACGATACTCTTCCTATTGCCGGAGTGGATGGAACATTAAAATGGAGAATGAAGAACACAAAAGCGGAAAATAATGTTAGAGCAAAAACTGGAACAATCTCAAATGTTCGCGGATTGTCGGGTTACCTAAAAACTGCAGAAGGTGAAGATATTGCATTCTCATTTTTGGTTAACGGTCATTTAAAAACATCTCGCGAAACTGAACTGATCACTGATCAGGTTTTAGAATTAATATCAGAATATCCACTTATTAAAAATAATATTGATTAATATAAAATGAAGAGACATAAAAGTATAATTGCACTTTCTCATGATCATCACCATGGATTAATGTTAGCTCAGCTAATAAAGAAAAATGCACCTGAATACAAAGGTTTGCCAAGCGATTTAATTGGAAAAGTAAATCATGTAAAAGATAGTTGGGAGAAAGAACTAAAGCTGCATTTTGAGAACGAAGAAAATATTCTGTTCCCATTTGTTAAAGGTAAAGATGAAGAATTAGATACTTTGATTGAAGATATTTTGGAGGAACATAGACTTATAGAATCACTTGTAAAAAAAATTAGATACTCATTCAGATATTGAATCAACATTAGATCAACTTGGGAAAAAACGCTAGAAAGCCATATCAGAAAAGAAGAAAGAGAGCTTTTTCAAAAATACAAATTTCTTTTGGAGAAGAACTAAACAAACTGGATGGGAAAATTATTGCTGTTAAAGATGATTGCAGCATTTAGAGAAGCTATAGAAAATATTTTAGTAGACCTTTTCTAGTTTAAAAATTTATTATAAATTCATATCTCACTTATTAAAAATCCAAAATATTAAATTGAAAGGAATCTTATGGATTCTGAAAAAAGGAAAACTAATTCATATATTGATAAATTTTTAGGATTAGTTGAAAACGTGGGGAATAAATTACCTCACCCAACAACACTTTTTGCGCTCTTTGCTTTAGCCGTTATTATTCTATCAGGAATAGTAAGCCTATTTGATTTTGAAGTAATCCACCCGGGCACCGGAGAAATGATAAAACCAGTCAGCTTACTTACTGTTGACGGAATACATAGAATTCTTTTAAATCTTATAACAAATTTTACTGACTTTGCTCCTTTGGGTACTGTTTTAGTCTCTTTACTTGGAATTGCAGTGGCCGAACATAGCGGTTTAATTGGAGCAGTATTAAGATTGCTTGTTCTAAAAGCTCCTAAAAACCTATTAACCTTTGTAATTGTATTTTCAGGTATTCTATCTAACACGGCAAGTGAAATTGGTTATGTTTTGCTTGTTCCGCTTTCAGCTATAATCTTCCTTGCTGTCGGTAGACATCCAATAGCCGGATTAGCGGCAGCTTTTGCTGGAGTTTCGGGCGGTTATAGTGCAAATCTTTTATTAGGTACAATTGATCCCTTATTAGCAGGTCTCTCTCAAGAAGCGGCTCATATTATTGATGCTACATATGAAGTTAATCCAGCAGCTAACTATTATTTTATGTTTGTTTCTACCTTCTTTATTGCAGCAGCAGGAACTTGGGTAACAGAAAAAATTGTGATCCCTAGATTAGGAACTTACACTGGTTCAGAGAAACCTGAGGAAATTAAAGAACTATCTAATGATGAAAAGAAAGGTTTGAAATATGCAGGTGTTGTAACTTTCATAATCACGCTAATAATTCTAATCGGTATAATTCCCGAAAGTGGTTTTTTAAGAGATACTGAAACTCATAGTGTTTTAAAGTCTCCCTTTTTAAAAGGAATAGTTTCTTTTATTTTCTTTATTGGAGTTATTGTTGGCATTGCTTATGGAATTGGGGCTAAGACAATTAAAAATGATAATGACGTTATTAAAGGCATGAATAAGTCAATGGAAACACTGGGATCTTATATAGTTCTGGTTTTCTTTGCTGCTCAATTCGTGGCATTTTTTAATTGGACAAACCTCGGAATGATTGTAGCCGTTGAAGGTGCAAATATTTTGAAGTCCTCTGGTCTTGGACCAATTCCGTTGTTACTTTCGTTTATAATAATTTCTTCAATAATAAATTTGTTTATTGGAAGCGCATCAGCTAAGTGGGCAGTAATGGCTCCGGTTTTTATTCCAATGTTTATGATTTTAGGATACTCGCCGGAAGTTGTGCAAGTTGCTTACAGAGTTGGAGATAGTGTAACAAATATTATTTCACCAATGATGAGTTACTTCGCGTTAATAATTGCCTTTGTTGGTAAATATGATAAAGAAGCCGGAATAGGAACACTTATTGCAACAATGCTTCCTTATACATTTACTTTTTTTATAGTTTGGACAATCATATTTATTATTTGGATTGCGCTCGGAATTCCCATTGGACCCGGTGCACCAATGTTTATTAATTAAATGAAAGATAAAAATTATGGAGATAACCTTTCCATTTCCCAAGTCTTCATATCATTTTTTGTAAATCTCAATCTATCATGCAAACGATTTTCTCTTCCCTGCCAAAATTCAATCATATTGGGCAGAACTCTATACCCGCCCCAATAATCGGGTCGTTCAATTTTTTTTTATCTTTATAATATTCTGAACTCTTTTCAAATTCGGTCTCCAAAAAGAGTAGTTAGGTATTGTTTTACTCTGATTAGAAACCACAGCCCCAATCTGACTACCACGAGGTCTTGAACTAAAATATGCGTCAGATTCCCCAGACGAGACTTTCTCTACTATTCCTTCTATTCTTATTTGTCTTGCTAACGTTCCCCACCAAAAAACTAAAAGCAGCCTTTGGATTTTGTTCAAGCTGCTCTCCCTTAAAACTCCTATAATTTGTAAAAAAGACAAATCCTTTTTCGCTGTAATCCTTTAACAAAACAATTCTGGCAGAAGGTATCCCGCCTCTATTTGCAGTAGCAAGAGTCATGGCATTTGGCTCTAAAACTTTTTTTTCTACCGCATAATTAAACCAAATCTCAAAAAGCTTTAGTGGATTTTTTTCAATTGTATTTTCGTCTAATCCTTTAGCAATATAATTTTCGCGTAAGTCTGCGGTTTTAAATTTCATAAGTTATTCTTTCTTGATTTATCAAAAAATATAAATTATTAGTTTTTTGTTGCCATTATAGAAATTTTCCAAACAATTATAAATAAATATTTAGATTTACTTCAATTATTAAATTCAATTAATTTTATGGAAAATAAATCGCCGCACATTTTTACAATTCTCCAAGCATTGTTTGTAACATTTTTATGGTCAACTTCTTTTGTGATAATAAAGTTGGGATTGGTTGAAATTCCACCTATTACCTTTGCCGGGCTGCGTTATTCATTAGCCTTTTTATGTTTTCTTCCGGTAATCCTTTATAAAAGAAATTATGTTGAAGAAATAAAAAACCTAAATCAAGTGCAATGGAAGAAACTGATTCTTTTGGGTTTAGTCTTTTACACATTTACACAAGGTGCACAATTTTTAGGTTTATCATTACTTCCTTCAGTAACAGTCAGCTTAATGCTAAATTTTACTCCAATAGTTGTTGCAGTATTAGGAATCTTTTTTCTGAACGAAAAACCAACCCCTTTACAATGGATTGGAACTCTATTATTTATAATTGGTATTCTCGTTTATTTCTTTCCAATAAATCTATTAGAAAATGAACTACTTGGATTAGGTATTATGTTTATTGGAGTATTAGCAAATGCAGCTTCTGCAATAATTGGAAGAGACATAAATCGGAATAAGAACATTAGTCCACTTGTAATTACATTTATTAGCATGGGTATTGGTGCAATAATTTTATTAGCGGTTGGTTTATCATTAAATGGATTGCCCAGTATAAGTTTTAAAAATTGGTTGTTTTTAATTTGGCTTGCAGCAATAAATACTGCCTTTGCATTTACACTTTGGAATTTAACTTTGAGAAATTTAACAGCGATGGAATCCAGTATTATAAATGGAACAATGCTAATTCAAATTGCTTTTCTAGCTTGGATTTTTCTTGGTGAAACAATCTCTTTTCAAGAAGGGATTGGAATGCTTATAGCAGCAATTGGGGCTCTGTTTGTTCAATTAAAAAAAAGAAAACTTAAAGGGTAAGTAGCTTTCTGGCAGTCTTTTCCTTTAATTCTTCAAGAGTTTCTTCGTTTAACATTTTATAAGCATCATCTCTTATTTTTCCCCATTTATTATGCACAGGACAAGGATTTTCATTGCTGCAATTTGGAAACCCAAGTACACAATTTTTAAATATTTTATCGCCGTCAATAGCATTAACAATTTCAATTAGCTTTATTTTATTAGGCTTTCTTGCAAGATAAAATCCGCCGTTCTTGCCTTTCTTGCTTCCAACAATACCGCTGTCTGTTAGGGACTGCAGCATTTTTGAAACAAATTCTTTTGGGACCTTCAATTCTTTTGAAACATCTAAGGCATTATAAATTTCTTTATCATTTTTGGTAGATAAAAATAATGTAGCTTGTAATGCCAGTTCACATTTTTTTGAGAAGAGTACAGTCATTTTAATTTTACAATTTTTATATTAAATAATTATGTTTACATTAAATTAAAAATACTGATTTTTTATTCATTTTTTCATGATAATAGTAAATTGGGTATTAGTTGAAAAACTGGCTGCAAGAGATTTTAATAAAATGTGATTTCGTAAATTCCAAAAAAAATTAAAGAATAAGAATTCACTGCCCACATAGAACAATTGTTTATAAAAATAAAAATTGAGTGAGATGAAAAAACAAAATAAAAAATTATTATCAAAGCTAACAAACCTCAATGGAATTATTGATTTAACAAAACTAAGACCTCACAAAAAGCTAACAGCGAAAATTGGATTGCCTCCTGGTGAAATAATTTACATCGGCAAATCTGATCCAACAAAAACAAAAATTAAAATTATTAAGTACGATAAAAATGATTTTTCTGAGGAAGAAACAAATGATCTGACAAATATTGATTTAACAAAGGACCAACTAAAAGTAAATTGGATAGACATTACTGGCTTTGAACAAGTTGAACAAATAAAAAATATTAGCAAAAATTTTTTAATAGATGAAATGCTGCTAGAAGATGCTTTGCACACTGACCATATTCCAAAGTTTGAAGAGGGTGAAGATTATTTAGCAATGATTATAAAAAGCTTTGATGAACAAAATGAAATCCCAAATCACAATTGTATAATACTAAAAGAAAATTTACTTATATCACTTATAGAAAATGAGAATAATCTTTTGCCCGCAAAATTAGAGCGAATCAAAAGTGGCAAAGCTAGGGCCAGAAACAAAAAAGCAGATTATCTTTTCTTCACTTTGTTGGATACATTCATTGATTCGTATTATAGATATTTTGAAAGTATAAGGGAAGAGTTGTTTGATTTAGAAAACACAATACTTTACAAGCGATCTGAAAATCACATTGATCTAATTTATAAGTTGAATCACAAACTTACTGCAATAAGAAAAAATTTATTTCCTTTAAAAACTGCCATAGCGGAACTAATAAAAAGTGACACAAAATTAATTGATAAAAAAAATTACAGCTTTTTTAATGATTGTAAAGATCATGTAAATGAATTAATCGAATACTATAATTCCTTTACCGATATGCTTCAAAGCCTTGTAAACCTTAATGAAAACAACATTGTGAATAACACAAACAAGGTTATGAAAATTCTTACTATTATAGCTACCATATTTATTCCCTTAACTTTTGTTGCTGGAATTTATGGAATGAATTTTAAAAATATGCCTGAGCTTGAATGGGAATATGGCTATCAATTTGCAATTGGATTAATGATATTTATAGGAATGGTAATTCTTGGATTTATGAAAAAGAAAAACTGGTTTTAATTTATTTATGGAAAGTTTAAATAATATTAAAGAATTATTCAAAAAAAAATCCTCGGGTGAGCACCACAAATTTGGAACGTTCGGCGGAGTTTTCACTCCAGATGTTCTGACAATTCTTGGCGTAATAATGTTTTTACGCCTCGGTTGGGTTGTTGGAAATGCCGGCTTACTTGGTGCTATTGCAATTATACTGATGGCAAAAGTGATAACTATCTGTACCGGTATGTCAATGTCATCTATTACTACAAATATTAAAATTGGGCCTGGCGGACCTTATTCAATTATTTCTAAATCATTGGGATTAGAAGCTGGCGGAAGTATTGGAATTCCATTTTACGTTTCCCAGTCATTATCTGCAGCATTATATATAATTGGTTTTACAGAAGGCTGGTTAATGATTTTCCCTGATCATTCCTCAATATTGGTCTCATTAATAACCGCAGCAGTACTTTTTATAATTTCCTACAGTGGCGCAAAAAATGCAATTAAAGTTCAATATATTATTTTTGTAATTATAATTCTTTCCATTCTATCTTTTCTTTTTATACAAGCGGAGCCTGTAGATAAAATTACACTAATTGGGAATTTTGAAGACGCAAATTTTTGGCATGTTTTTGCAATATTTTTCCCAGCAGTTACTGGAATTATGGCTGGTGCCAATTTATCTGGAGATCTTATTAACCCAAGGAAATCTATTCCATTAGGAACTTTAGCTGCAATTGGTTTTACATTAGTGGTTTACCTGGTAATGGCATATTTTTCTGCTAATTATATCTCTCCGGAAGAGCTTAGGACAAACCAAATGTTTATGGTTAAATATTCGTTTTGGGGACCATTAGTAATTGCGGGAATTTTAGCTGCCACATTTTCATCGGCTCTTGGAAGTTTAATCGGAGCTCCACGAATTCTTCAAGCCTTAGCCGTGCAAGGAACTATTCCATTTTCAACTTTATTCGATAAATTATCATCAAATCACGAACCAAGAAACGCTATTATTTTTACTGCAGCTATAATTTTAGTTGCGTTAGTGCTTGGAGATTTAAATGCACTTGCAACACTTATTACACTTTTCTTTCTTATTACTTATGGAATGCTAAATTTAGTTGTCTTTATTCAGCAAAGTATGAAAATAATAAGTTTTAGACCTACATTTAAAATCTCAAGAATAATTCCTTTTATTGGTGCACTCGGCAGTTTTTTAGTTATGCTTTTAGTCAGCCCAATTTTTAGTCTATTAGCAATAATCACCATCATTATTCTTTATATCTGGCTTTCTAAAAAAGGATTAACAACTGAATCTGGTGATATAAGAGGAGGAATGTTTTTAGTACTTGCAGAAGTTGCCTCTAGAATTGCAGCTCGTTTTCCACGGCATCAAATTGCATGGAAACCAGACTTACTTATTCCTATTGAAGATCCTCAAACCTCTGTTGGTTCACTTTTATTCATTAGAAGTATTACTTATCCCTCCGGCAGTATTTATACATTTACAGTAACAACTGAAAATGTTAAAGAAACTAAGCATAATTTAGAACAAGCAGTTCAGCCACTAAAAACAGAAAAAATTCTTGTAACGGCAACGGTACTGGAAGACAGTAATTTTCTGCATGGAACAAAATTGGTTATTCAAGCACTTCAGGGAGGCGCTTTAAGACCAAACACTATTTTCTTAACTCTTGGCAGTGATCAAAAAAAAGATCAGATTATTAATGAACTTGTTAATTATGCCAGTATTAACGATCTTGGAACACTTATATTAAGAAGAAATAAGCGTACAGGATTTGGCTTACAAAAAGATGTAAATTTATGGCTCAGGGATAAAAGTCCTAACTGGCATTTGGCAATTTTAATTTCTTTGCAACTCCAATTGAATTGGGGAGGAAAGATTAATTTGGTTACCGTGGCAGAAAATTCAAGTGATGAATCAAGGCTTTATGCTTTCCTAAATAATATTAGTGAGCAAACAAGACTGCCAGCATTAACTGAATTTAAAGTTTTAACCGGAAACTTTAATGATACATTAAAAAAAGCTCCACGCGCAGACATTAATATTTTTGGGCTAGGAGAAGTTTTAAATTTTGATTATATGCGAGAAGTAACGGAGCTTTCTTTGACTACATGTTTGTTTGTAAAAGATTCCGGAAAAGAAAGCGCAATAGTTTAACTTAATATTGTAATTTTGTTCCCTCCATCTATTCTAGCTTGATTAATAATTTATAAACCTTTCAAATAGATTATCTTCTTAAACCTTAGTGTTACTTTTAACTAAAAAACCAGTCAAATATTATAGATAAATAAAAATATGATATGAAAATTTGTTTTATTTACATCACTTAAAAATTAAAAATGTTCACTTATAAAAGGCTGTAATAAAATGTTATTGCTTTTAAAAAATCAGATGAAAAATGTATTAGTCTTGTTGCTAATGTTAACTGCACTTGCTTGCAATGAAGTAATTGCACCCGAAGATTCTTTACCGCCTATCACTCCTCCAAATTTTACTCTACTTGGCGGCGGCGATGGACAAGCAAGATTCAGATGGACAAAAGTTAATGAACCGGATTTTAAGGTCTACCGAATTTACAGATCAATTAATAATTTGAATAATTTTAAAAGTCATATCGAAACTGTTCAGAACGAATATTTGGATAGATTTTTGAGTTATGACTCAACTTACTATTATTATATTGTATCAGTAGATAATGCCTTGAATGAAAGTTCACCAAGCTCAATAATTGATGTTCAACCCTTAAATATCTCTGCGCCGCAACCCCCGTCTTTTCTTATTGTTAGTGGAATTAATAATCCAGTAGAAAATAGAAAATTTTTAGGACTAAGTTGGTTGCCTCCGGATGTTGGCGATTTAAATTATTACAAAATTTATAGGGGAACGGATACAAATTTTATTGCAAATTCTTTTTCATATATAGATTCCACAAATATTGGAACTTACTCAGATAATTTTACTCAAACCAATACAAAATATTACTACAAAATTACCGCTGTTGATTTGGGAGGCAAAGAAAGTTTACCAAGCTTGGTTAGCAGCGATTTAATTTTAAATAGCCCACAACTTATAACACCATCGAACTTTAGTAATTTCACATCTCCGTATTTATTTCAGTGGAGTAAAATAGATAGTGCTTCATCTTATACAGTTTTTGTTGGTAATTCTCCTTTCTCTGATGTTATCTGGAATTCCCAAAGAGTTAAAGAAAATGAAGTTGTATATACCGGTACAAAGCTGACTGCATCAAAAGTATATTATTGGTGGGTAGGAGCTTATAGTAGAGAAAATATTGTAGTTGATAATGGCAACAAAATAAATTCACAAATTAATTCTTATAGTTTAATTGGTAGTTTTTTTAGTGAATAACTGATTTTATAGTAGAGGAGTATAAATTTAGTCATGAAAAAAATTTTAATCTTTTTAATGTTAGTATTTGTGTTTTCATCTGTTAATGCTCAGACGGTCAACATTGTTTTGAAAAATAACACAGTGATTACAGGGAATGTTGTTCAGGAAGCACCTGAGTTTATTTTATTATCAAATGATATAGGTGAGATAAAACTGAATAGACAGAATATTGAAAGTATAACTTATACTCAAAATGAGCCGGAAAATGAAATAGTTAATCCGACCAGTAATTTTTCAAAAAATAAATCGGTTCTAAATGATCTTGTACTGATTTATTTGAAGGATGGTGATGTAGTTTCTGGGAAATTGATAGCAAAAAGCTTAGATGTAATTTTAGTAAAAACAGAATCTGGCAACTTAACAATTCCCAAAAGGGAGCTCCTAAAGATTGAATATTTATCTAAAGAATTTTCTGAACGTGGAGAAGTTGTAATAGCCCATCTATCTAATGGAAATAAATTTGAAGGCAACATTTATTATGAAGATAATCAAAATTTAATACTTGATACTAAAATTGGCAGACTAACAATAGATAAAAATAATTTACGTACTGTTGAATACACTGGTGAAACAGGTAAAGGCGAAGATACTCTCGAAAGGTTTTCAGTTAAGGAAGAGGATACAACAAAAACTATTAGAAAAAGTATAGACGCAGTTGTTAATACCCCAAAAGTTCAAAGACATTTAGAACCGCGTTTGGATATTATATCAGCCGGTTACTCCCCATCTTTTGGAGCTGATTATAAAACTGGCTTTGGAATTGGCTATGCAAGCAAATTTTATTATCTGAAATGGATGGATTTTATATAAGTGCGCTTGGCGGCTTAAACTTAAACTACTTTGCACTTAATAGTAGTGCTTTCACTGATGAACCAATTCCAGTTTCTGCTAGCGGTGGGGTATTTTTAACAACTGTTAGTGCGGGTGCATCTTTTACATTGCTTCAACAGTCCGCTTCACAGTATGAATTTTATATTGCTCCGCAATTAGAAGCAAATATAGTTTATAAAAATTTAACAAAATCTTTCCCATCATATCCTTTTTTAATTCAAAAGTAGCTGAAACTAAATTTATATTTGGCATTGGGAATAAAATAGGAATAGATATGCTATTTGAAGGTATGAAAATTGGTCTATCGTATGATTCTCATTTCCTTTTGGGGATGAAGACTATAATATGATTTCTATTAATTTTACTAAAAGTTCTTCTAATAACATGAAACTTTTTATTTTCATATTATTTTTCTATCTGGAATTAATTTAATTAGTCAAACTGATATAAGTAGACTTTCTGAATTGCAAAAGATCTATTTCATTTCAGAAACAAATAGTCTGACAACGAATTTTGTTAATCCTGCTGCTCTTAGTATGAATAAAAATGATGATGGTTTCTTGTACAGTTACGATTTTTTAATACTAATAATCAAGGAAATTCCCTTGCCTCTTTAAGTATGGGAAACCTTGGCTTTGTTTACCAGGATATATATAGCTTTGAAAACTCAAGACTAACAAGCTATGCATTGAATCTATCGGTTGGCGGCGATTTATTTTCTTTCGGAACTTCAAACAAAATTATTAACGTAACTGGTTTAGACAATCAGACATCTTATTTTACGATTAATGCGGGATTTATATTTCAACCAACAGAGTATTTTAGTTTAGGTTTTTTAGCTAGTAATATTAATAAGTTAGAATTAGATCTATTTCAATATCGTAGAGGTTATTCAGTTGGGGCTAAAATAGCAATCGTAAGAAATGTACTTAACCTTTTTGTTCAAACTGATTTTAAGGAAAGAAAAGAGCTAAGTACAAATGTTAGTGGAAGTGCCGGTTTTTCTATTCAACCAATTAATTTTCTTGAATTAAGAACCTGGATAATGGGAAACAAAAATATAATTGACGAAGGTATTTTAACCGCAATTTTTAAACTGGAAGGTGGATTTATACTTTCTGCTTCAGCACACTTCAACGATGCAAGAGAAAAAACAAGATACAATGCAATGCTTGCAATACCCTTACAGACTATAAGCTTTTGATTGAATTATAAGTTTATATTTAATTTAGATATAACTTAGGTTGACAATTAATAGACAAAGTTATCATCGGAAAGTTATGTGTTTACGGAAGAAAAAATTTAAGGCTAAAGAAAAAATTATTTTACTTTAGCCTTATCAATAATATTTAAGAAGAATTATTTTATTCTAAGTTTCAAATCTATTCTTCTGTTCTGAGCTCTGCCTTCTTTTGTTTCATTATTTGCAATGGGTTTACTTTCTCCATATCCCATTGAAAAAATTCTTGATCTCTCAATATCCATATTGGCTAATAAATATTGCATAACTGCATCAGCTCTTCTTTGAGATAAATCTAAATTTGCTTTATCACCGCCAAATGAATCTGTGTGTCCTTCAATCACAATTTTACTATCCGGAAATTCTTTAATTGCTTTTTGAAGTTTTGTTAATAATCCAAAATTTTCCGGTTTTATTTCTGATTTGCCAACGTCAAAACTTAATCCAACAAGACGAATAATAATATCATTCTCTTCTCTTAAAACTTGAGCTTCACCGCTTGGGAATAATTTTTCTACAGTTGCATATTTTTGTTTTATTAAATTTAGATTTTCAATTTTGCTTGCTAAGTCAGATTTTTCAGCACTAATTCCACTAAGCTCTTCTTTTAATATTTTAATTTCTTCTTCAAGCGATGCAACATTCTGTCTAAGTTTTGAATTATCATTCAGCAACT
Source organism: Ignavibacteriales bacterium (assembly GCA_020635285.1). Lineage (GTDB taxonomy): Bacteria > Bacteroidota > Ignavibacteria > Ignavibacteriales > Melioribacteraceae. The sequence continues at coordinate 29,857 of JACKAB010000010.1, forward strand.
CATTTACTTTGGCAGCAATATTATCAGCAACAGGACCAAGTCCATTATCAAATTTTTGATCAACTTCAATTAGTCCGGCTATTTTACCTAACTCAGACTCGGAAGCAAGCATTAGGTTCTCTAAAGTTTCATCTTTATCATTAAAATTATTTATCGCTTTATCTAAATAAAATGCGTGGGAGATCTCATATTGAGCTTGTTGAGCTAAACTTCTTGGTAAATCAGTATCGTATCTATTATCGTTCAGTTCTCTTTCTGTATCTTTCACAAGTTTTTTTGCAAGAGCCAATGTTTTGGGTGCGTTATCGGCAATATCTTTATCTTCAGCATCTCTTATTTTATTTCTTGTTTCAACCAAGTATGCTATTTTGATTGCCTCAAGTTCTGCGGCTCTAAATAAATCTTCTGCTTCTTTGGCTTCATCGCGAGCATCATTAACATCTCCATCTTCCAAATCCTCGCCGGCTTCTTTTAATTTAGCGACTGCTTTTTGCCATAACTCAGGAACATTTAAATCAGATGAAACTTCAATTGCATCTGCTCTAGCACTTATTGCATCGGCAAAAGTAACTTTCCCAACTTCGGCTGTTTTTAAGGCCTTACTTAAAGAGGCATTAACTTCAGCAATTTGTTCTTTGATATCATTTAGGCTTGCACCTTTATTGAAGTCATCCTCAGCGCCCTTAAAACTTGCAAGAGCATCTTTAAAAAATGATGGCGACATCAGATTTACATTTTCTTTTCTTGCCGCATCTAAACGAGCGGAAGCCTCCTTAAATAGACTTTCCCTAATATCTTCTTGTGCAAATGCTGCTGAACTAAATACTAACAAGTTCAGTATTAAAATTTGAATAATATGCTTTAGTTTCATGCTCTCTCCTTTAGTGTTATAATATGTTTGAAATAATTTTTATTCTAGTTTATAACTGTTTCAATTAATTGATTGTTCGGTATTGATATTTCTTTATTTTCATTAATTTTAATCTTTGTTAAGATTGTGCCTATCTCAATAATTTCTCCTTCTATATTACCAAATTTAACAAATTCTCCATCCCTAATCGACTTATGAAGATAGACTCCGGCAATAATATTTTAAACACATCTTTTGCCCCCAAACCAAAAGAAATTGAAAATGCAATGCCTAAAGACCCTAATAAAATTAATAAAATATTTGTCAGAATTTCTGCTTCAATTTTCAGTTGGGTTAAAGCAATGATAAATGCAATAACCAGAATTAAGACGTTAAATATTGTGCCTAACAATTCTGCGTTTTCTAAGCCTAATCTTTTAGAACTTCCTCTAACAATTCCACCGGTTATTTTAGCGCCCCAAGCTCCAAGAAGTAGAATAAATAGAGCCACAAATAGATTCGGAAGATAGTTTATTACTTGATCAATTATGTTCACAAAAAATTTCAAGTTAAGTATATCCGAAATTGGAATAAGAAATAAGATGAGAACAGTCCAGAAAATAATTTTTGAGAACAGATAAGAGATGTTACTTGCGAAACCTGAGGAGACCAAAAAATTTTCTATTCCCGCCTTTGAAGAAATATTATTTACACCAATTAAATCAAATATTTTATTAGAAAGTTTCTGCATTATTTTAGCAACTAACCAGCCAATTAGAAGTAAAAATACTACAATCAATAATTTTGGAATAAAATCAAGTACTTGGAATAGAATATTTTGGGCTGAAAAAATTATAATATCGAACCAATTTTCAAATTCTTTCATTGTTTCGTTCTCCCTTTTTAAATTTTATCTTTTTCGGATTCATTCTTGGAATTGTTTTTTTCATATGATTCAAGAGGTTTAATTATTAGACTAAGAACTGATCCTAACGCTTTTAAAAAACTTGTAAATGCTACATCGAATAATTTTTTATATTGTACGCTTCTTTTAATTTCGCTAAAAAGTTTTATGTTAAAATTATCTGATAATTTGGGTTTCTTGTCCATATCTATTCTTCCAAAAATATTTTAAGGAATTGATCTTTTGCTCTCTTTAATTTCATTTTTGTTGCGCCAATTGAAGAGGTGATTTTTTTACTAATCTGTTCTATTTGAAAATTTTTAAAGTATCTTAAAATAAAAACCTTTCTATACGCTTGAATCATTTTATGTAAAGTTGATCCAACCGCTCCCCAAAAGCTTTCTTCTTGTGACTTTGTAATGGTTGATCTATAAATTAATTCAATATCGGCTTCATCATCAGAAGTAACAAAAGATTTCCAAAATTTTCTTTTATTTGATAGCAACATTGTAAGGTTAACATTAAGAGTAATTTTTGTTAACCAAGTTTTAAATTCAGATTCAAAACGAAAGTTTTTTAGTGCAAAATACGCACGAACAAACACTTCTTGTGCGGCATCTTCTGCATCCTCTGCATTCTTTAATTTATTATAACATATTTGGAATACATAATTTTTATATCTATCTACTAAAAGCTCAAAAGATTTTTGACTTTCTTTTGAATTCGAAAGAGTTAGTAGTATTAAATCATTATCTGTATTCCCATTAATGTGATCCATCTAAAAATTTATCCTCATTCAATTAGACTAAGATTATCTTTTATAGTAACACTTATATTTGGCGATCAAATTCCCCAAAACGTTTCACTTAGGATGAAACTCACAGCTTATATTAAAAGAGAAATGTGAAATTTATTATAAGGGAATTATATATTTAAAATGAATTGTGTGGTTTTTTTTAACTGTGGCAAAATCATAAACAATTTATGATTCTCACTGACTTTCTTTTCCCTCAGTTAAATTACTATAAAATCTTTGTGTTGGATATGCAAAATCAATGTCTTTATGTTTTGCAAACTGGTCTAAAACCTCTTCCCATATTGCCTGATCTGTCGCTCGTCTTTTTCTTACGTTACAAATATATCTCATTGTTAACATAACTCCACTATCTTTTACAGAGGTGTAAACTATTGGGGTAAGTTTTGTATAAAAATTAAAAACTTTTTAGCGGCTTCTTTTATTTGTTTTTCAGCATCTTCTGATAAATGCACAGCGTGTTTATTTACAGCATCGGTTAAAATTTGTTTGGCCTTTTTCCAGTCACTTTCAAATGTAACTAGAACGGGTATTTCATTCCAAATATATTCAAATCCAGCAGTATAATTGGCCTGAGATGTTTTAAAAACTGTTCCGTTTGGAATATGAATTATACGACCGGTGCTTTGGTCTGCGTCAACCCAATTACCAATTTCAATAACAGAAAAAACTGAAATAATCTTATATCAATTACATCGCCGATAATTTTATTAATTTCAATTCTATCGCCGACTTTAAATGGTTTTCTGATTAACAAAAATATCCAGCCGGCAAAATTAACAAGTAAATCTTGAAGCGCTATTGCAAGTCCGGCAGAAAGCAATCCCAAATAAGTACCAAATGATTCAAAAGCACCAAACCATATTTTGGTTAATAAAATTATTACTAAAATTACAGTTGTATATTTTACAATTTTCTGCCACTGATATCTTGAAGTGAGATCATCAATTTTATCGAGAGCAATTTTTTTTAATACTCTGTCAAAAACAAACCATATAATTATAACAACTATTGTATTAAGAATTTTTGATTGTGATTCTGGACTAAATCCCAAAAAATTTTGAATTACGTCTGTCATAGTTTTGTATAATTGTTAGCTTTTGTAAAAGTAAATAATTTTAATGATATGTGGAAAGAGATTTAATTATAATTTTTGAAAGGGAAAATGTGACAAAATCAAATTCTGATTTTAAAAAAAAGAGGCGCACAGAATTGTGCACCTCTTTTTTGAAAATATTAAATAATATTTTTAGAATACAACACTGTCTTTAGCTTTGTTGTAAATCCATGAAACTTCTACCCAAGAAGGATCTCCAGGACCTGTACCGCCGCCAAAATTAACTATTTTTAGTTTTGAATAATGAGAATCGGCATCATACAAGAAAGCATAGTTAGTTTCTCTATCTCCCATAGCTGAAGCCCATGTTGAATTTTTAACACCTGAATCAACACCATCATTTAAATTAGTTGAAGAGCTAACTTTAAAGTAAGTTGCTCTTTTGGCACTATTATTTGCATTTGCACTTTGAACTAAATATGTGCTTCCATCACTACTTGAATAATAGTATATATCTATATCAGCCGAGCTTGAGCTTTGTGCTGCCCCACTTGAAAGAACTAAACCACTTGGTTGATCAGCAGTTGTTCCGGTAGTTTCCCAGATTCTAACAGGTGTTGAAAAAACTTGGTATTGCGGGGTTAATACAACATTAACTGTAGCATCTTGGCCATTTAATACATCAACAAACAAAGTTGTATCTGCGTAATTATCCAAAGTAAGAGTTACTTCATAAACTGCAACATCTTGATCTGCAAAAGTATGAGGAGTAACTTCTCCTGTTCCGGTTTTATTCAATGCAATGCTTGCGCCGGCTGGAGTTGATGTTACAACTAAATTACCTGTTTCAACTACTGGAACTGGATCAGTTGCAGTATCATCACATGATGTGAATGTTATACCTAAAATTGCAATAAAAACTAAAATTAAAATCTTTTTCATCTATTCTCCTTTATGTTTTCTAAATTATTTTTTAACTAAATTAAAATTGTAACTCTTTTTATCAACTAAAGTTGTAAAAGTTCCTGAATAAGTTTTTCCATCCTCAGAAATTTTTCCACTATATTTACCTTTATAACGGCTATGTAATTGATCTTCCATAGTTAAGGTCTTTGTTTCTGGATTATATGTTCCTTTAACATCTTGTTTTAATGGATCTCTATAGTTTATTACTATTTTACCATCAATTTTGTTTGCTTCTTCTCCAGTAATTGTAAGTGTGGTTAATCTGCTATCTAATTTACCAACCCAAACGCCTGTAAATGCTTTGCTTGTTACAGCATCTTCAACTTTTTTTGCTGCGTCGCCTAAAACTGATTTTTGTTGAATCGACTAATTTGTCAGTAGTTTCTCCTACTTTTTCTGCTGCATCTTTCGCCATATCACCAGCCTTATCAACTGTTTCAGAAACAGCGTCGCCAGCTTTATTAGTAGTTTCTTCAACTTTTTTGGCAGCATCATCCATTGTTTCTTTTGCTTTATCGCAACCCACTAAATACAAAGATGCAATTAGCATTAGTGTAAATAAAAACAGCTTACTTCCTTTTTTATATACGCTGTTAGTTAACATTTGTAATCCTCCGTTTAATTAATAAAAACTTTTATTTTCATTTGCGTAAAATATAGTTTAAAAAAGAAAAAAATCATAAATAATTTAATCAAAAAATAATTAGATATATTAGTCTTTAGATATTGTATCTTCGCTATATTTTTTTTTCTTTTTTGCTTAGTTTCTTTCACATTTGGCGGATTCCAGCCAACCACAGAACCGAATTTTATTTTTTGAAAAGTAGGGTGAGAGAGTTGTTCCTGGGAGCGTTCTAACATTGTCTTCGATTTGTATTGGACCCATTCCTGTTCCAGCGCCAATTGTACAATTATTTCCTATTTCAATTAAGCCATATCTAAATTTACCCGAACCTTCATAAGCATGAACAGTTAAACGAGTAAAAGCCCCCATTAAAGTATTTTCTCCAATAGAAATTAACTCTGGTCTAAAATGATCAAGCCAAACAAGCTGCATAATTTCTGAGCCCTTACCTACCTGAACTCCCATCCATCTATACAACTTATTTTTAATTGCTGTTCCTTTTAGCAAAAAAGAGAGCGAAACTTGAAAAACCAAAAGCAATCTTCTTCTCAAGGGTAAATTTAGAATTCTCCAGTTAATCGAATCTTTTTCCTCTATTGAGCCCAAGCCAGAAAAAGTATAATGTCTTCTAATTGGAGTTAAAAATTTTTCTAAGTTTTCTTTTCCTTCTTTTGTTTTGGGATTTAATTCGTTTACATCGGTTCCTTTTCCCCCGGAAGTTTTGCTAATGGTGATTATTCTATTTTTCTTATTGCCTAATTTTATTGATCGCTCAATAATCTCAATTGTTACAAGCTTTATTACTTCTTCAGGTGTTTTGTTTTTATATTTTTTCATAGATTTTTAAATGATTGTTTTACTAATATAAAATGAATAGCCGTCATTTCGAGGAGATTTTTTCCGAAGCAATCTTTATTTTTATGATAGATTGCTTTACCTTGATTAAAAAATCAAGGTTCGCAATGACAACTTATAGTTTTGTAATACGGCTAGAAACCAACAGCAGCCGCTTTCCCTCTCCTCGGATCTGCAGCTCCATAAATATTCCCGGTTTCTTCATCAATCATTATTGATTGCGCTGAACCTAAAACTCTAAAGGATTCATTTCTATTTCCAAATTTATAACCCATTTTTTCTAAATTTTCTTTGGCATCATTATTAATTGCAAACTCTTCTAAGTAAATAATGTCCGGCATCCATTGATGATGAATTCTTGGCGCATTAACAGCTTCTTGAATATTCATTTCAAAATCAATGCAGTTCAGTATTACTTGAAGTACAACTGTAATAATTGTTGATCCGCCCGGAGAGCCAGTAATGATAAAGGGTTTTCCATTTTTTAAGACTATTGTTGGCGTCATTGCGCTCAACATTCTTTTTTCCGGTTGAATTGAGTTTGCTTCTGCACCCAACAATCCAAATTGATTTGGTTCTCCTGGTTTTGCGCTAAAATCATCCATTTCGTTATTTAGTAAAAAACCAGCACCATCAACAACTATTTTAGAACCAAATCCGGAGTTAATTGTGGTAGTTACACTAACCGCATTTCCTTCTTTATCATAAACAGAATAGTGAGTTGTCTCGGTACTTTCTTTTACCTCAACCGGAATTTGTGTTGTAATTTCTTCAGATGGTTTTGCATAAGTTGTAAGTTTATCAAAAATAGATTTTGCATATTCTTTAGAAGTTAATTTTTGTTTCGGCACCGGATAAAAATCTTCATCACCCAAATGATAAGTTCTATCAGCATAAACATATTTCATCGTTTCAACAAGTCTGTTAATATATTGACTGCTTCCCCAATCTTCTTTTTCTATTGAAAAATTCTCTAAAACATTTAGCAACTCAACTAAAGCAATTCCACCAGAACTTGGCGGACCCATTGATATTATTGAATGATCTCGGTATGATCCAAAAACTGGTTCACGTTCAATGGGCTTGTAACTCTCCAGATCTTTATGAGTAATATATCCGTTCATTTTTTCTACTTGTGAAATAAACGAATCAGCAACTTCACCTTTGTAAAATCCGTCTCTTCCATTGTATTTTATTTCTTCTAAAGTTTTTGCCAAATCAGTTTGAATAAATAAATCACCTTCGTTATATGGTTCTCCATTTTTAGAAAATATTTTTAATGAGGAAGGATATTTTTCAAATTCTCTTAAATAATATTTATAAGATCGCGCATCAGATTCATCTAAACTAAAACCGTTTTTAGCCAAATCAATTGCGGGCTGAATTACTTTTTCTAAACTAAGGGTTCCATATTTTTCAAGAGCATAAATCAATCCGGCAACACTTCCGGGAACACCGACAGAGGTAATTCCATCCTGGCTTAACTCTGGTACATAATTTCCGGCGCTATCTAAATACATATCTTTATGAGCAGCAATCGGCGCTTTTTCTCTATAATCTATTGAAGTATTGGTTCCATCTTTAAGATGTAAAACCATAAATCCACCGCCGCCCAAATTACCTGCATAAGGATAAGTTACCGCAAGCGCAAAGCCAACAGCCACAGAAGCATCGACAGAATTGCCGCCTTGCTGTAAAATTTTCGAACCAACTTCAGAAGCAATTGGGCAAGCAGAAACTACCATTCCATTTTTGGCTTTTACGGGTCGAGCATTTTGAGAAAAAAATACTATTTGAAACTACCAAGGCGCATAAAGTAATAAAAGCAATAAATTGAAATGGAGTATTATTATTTTTCATTATTTTTTTATTTAGTGATTTGAATTATGTTGAATATATTAACATAAGAAATTTTTTTTAATTACGCAGAAAACTTAAAGGAGTTTTTATGGCTTTTAATTTAAGAAACAGAAATTTTTTAAAGTTGCTTGATTTTACTCAAGAAGAAATTAAATTTTTATTGGATTTATCCAAAAACTTAAAAGATGCAAAATATGGAGGATATGAAAAACCCACTTTAACCGGCAAAAACATTGCACTAATTTTTGAAAAAAGTTCAACAAGAACAAGATGCGCATTTGAAACAGCTGCATTTGATCAAGGCGCAAATGTAACTTATCTTGGACCAAGCGGTTCGCAAATTGGTAATAAAGAATCAATGAAAGATACAGCGCGAGTTCTTGGAAGAATGTATGACGGAATTGAGTATCGCGGATTTGGTCAAACTATAGTTGAGGAATTAGGCAAGTATGCAGGTGTTCCCGTATGGAATGGTTTGACTGATGAATTTCATCCAACACAAATTCTAGCAGATTTTATGACAATGTTAGAACATAGCGATAAACCACTTTCCCAAATTTCATTTTGCTATTTAGGTGATGCAAGAAATAATATGGGAAATTCACTTCTCGTTGGCGGCGCAATTATGGGTATGGATGTTAGACTTTGTGCACCAAAGGAAATTTTACCTAAAAAAGAATTGGTGGATCAGTGCAAAGCAATTGCTAAAAAATCCGGAGCTAAAATAACTTTAACTAGTGATTTAAAAGTTGGAGTTAAAGGGGTTGATTTTCTTTACACGGATGTTTGGGTTTCAATGGGTGAACCCGCGGAAGTTTGGGAAGAACGAATCAAACTTCTAAAACCTTATCAAATAAATATGAAGACTGTTAAGTTGACAGGAAATCCTAAAGTTAAGTTTATGCATTGCTTACCTGCATTCCACAATAGAGAAACAAAGGTTGGTGAAGAAATTTTTCAAAAATTTGGTTTAGATGGAATGGAAGTAACTGAAGAGGTTTTTGAATCAGAACACTCAATAGTTTTTGATGAAGCCGAAAATAGAGTACATACAATTAAAGCAATAATGGTTGCAACATTAGGTTCATAGAAAATTTCTCTACATTAAATTTATAACCTTTATGAGATTAATTTTTCATAAAGGTTTTTCTTTTTACAACTAAGTTAAATTACTTCACTGCCTAAAATAATTCTTTGTCATTAAAAATATTTTTGTATTTTGCAAATTATTCAATCCGAATCTGTAATTCCTGTTGAATTTTTCTCTTCCTGTATAATTCATATTACTAACTAAAATAGGGGTACTAAATGTCCAAAACAGACTTGAAAGAGTATTGGAGAAGGAATATAAGAATTGTTCTAATTCTCCTTAGTATATGGTTTTTTGTTTCATACGTACTCAGCATCTTCTTTGTTGACGCTTTGAATTCAATTAGTATTGGTGGGGCTAAATTGGGATTTTGGTTTGCACAACAAGGGTCTATTTATGTTTTTCTAATCATCATTTACTATTACGTACGCTATATGAACAAACTCGATAAAGAGTACGATGTAAACGAATGATTTATTACTAATTGCATAATTTAATAATTTAAGTTCGGGAGATTTTATATGAGCGTACAATTATGGACTTTCATCATTGTTGGCTTAACCTTTGCTACATATATAGGTATAGCAATTTGGTCTAGAGCATCATCAACAAAAGATTTTTATATCGCAGGTCAAGGAATTCATCCAGTTGTGAACGGAATGGCTACTGCTGCAGATTGGATGTCTGCCGCATCTTTTATTTCAATGGCAGGTTTAATCTCATTCATGGGTTACGACGGGGCAGTTTATCTTATGGGTTGGACAGGCGGCTACGTATTACTTGCTTTGTTGTTGGCTCCATATTTAAGAAAATTTGGAAAGTTCACAGTGCCAGATTTTATTGGCGATAGATACTATTCTAACGTTGCAAGAACTGTTGCTGTTATTGCTGCAATTATTGTTTCCTTTACATATGTTGCCGGACAAATGCGAGGGGTTGGAGTTGTATTTGCAAGATTTTTAGAAGTACCAATTAACACTGGTGTATTTATTGGTATGGCAATAGTATTCTTTTATGCTGTTGTTGGCGGTATGAAAGGAATTACTTATACTCAAGTTGCTCAATATTGTATTTTGATTTTTGCATATATGGTTCCTGCTATTTTCATTTCTTTTGCTATTACAGGTAATGTAATTCCTCAAGTTGGCTTCTTAAGCACTGAAAGCAGTTCAGGAGTTTACTTATTAGAAAAACTTGATATGCTTCACCGTGAATTGGGCTTTCATGAATATACCACTGGGTCAAAATCAATGATTGATGTTTTTGCAATTACATTTGCTTTAATGGTTGGAACAGCCGGACTTCCTCATGTTATTGTTAGATTTTTCACTGTGCCTAAAGTTTCTGATGCAAGAAAATCAGCCGGATGGGCGTTATTATTTATTGCGATTCTTTATACAACAGCTCCGGCAATTGCAGTTTTCGCAAGAACCAATTTGATCAATACTGTAAGTGAAAAAAAATATACTGAGATGCCTCAATGGTTTAAAAGTTGGGAAGGTACCGGTCTTATAAAATATGAAGATAAAAATAGCGATGGAAAGATTCAATATGTGGCAGATAAAGATGCGAATGAACTGACAATTGATAGAGACATTATGGTATTGGCTAATCCAGAAATTGCTAACTTACCTGCATGGGTAATAGCTCTTGTAGCTGCTGGAGGCCTTGCTGCAGCTCTTTCAACTGCTGCTGGATTATTATTGGTGATTTCTACTTCTCTTTCACATGACTTAATTAAAAAACAAATTAAACCTGACTTAACAGAGAAACAAGAATTAATGTGGGCAAGAATCGGTGCCATATTTGCAGTTTTAGTGGCTGGTTATTTTGGCATTAACCCTCCCGGATTTGTTGCTGCAACCGTTGCTTTAGCATTTGGATTCGCTGCTGCCTCTTTTTTCCCAGCCATTATACTTGGCATCTTTGATAAGAGGATGAATAAAGAAGGTGCCATTTCAGGTATGGTTGTTGGTCTTGTACTAATGTTTTTCTATATGGCAGTTTATAAACTTGGATGGTTTGTTGAGGCTACCCCTCCGCCAACTGAATGGTGGTTTGGTATTTCACCTGAGGGATTTGGAACAGTTGCAATGTTTGTTAATTTAATAATTGCGGTTGTTGTATCAAGAATGACACCTCCTCCGCCAGCCGATGTTCAACAAATAGTTGAGGATATTCGAGTTCCAAGAGGAGCCGGAGCTGCACATATTCATTAAAGGTTTGCCATCTTACTAATAGAAAAGGAGATCTAAATTGGTCTCCTTTTTTATATAAGTGTTCTCTTAACCTTAAACAAATCCTCTAAAGTATTAACCCCTCTTTGTTTTAGTCTTGATACAATTTTTAAGAATAGTATAGCTGTTATCATTGCATCCCCAGCAGCATTGTGTCTATCACTTTTGGGAATATTAAATTCATCTGACAGTATATCTAATGATGTTGGGTTGCTATCTTTATAATCGCCACCTTTTAATCGTTTATATAAATTCACAGTGTCTAAATATTTGTTTTGTAATTTATCATCAACATACTTTTTTAGGGTTTCATTAATGATTGCAATATCGAAGGTGATGCTGTGCCCAACAATTATTTTATTATCAATATACCTAACAAGCTTTTTCATTGCTTCTTGTTCAGAAATCTTTTCAAGATTTCCATTCTTTAGAATTCCATGAATTAAAACCGCCTCTGAACTAAATTCAGACTGTTCCAAAAATAATTCAAATGAATTTGAAACATCAATTTGATTATCAGAAAAGGTAACTGCGCCGATAGATAATATTTTATCTTTTTGAGGATCTAAGCCATTTGATTCAACGTCCAAAACAACAAATTTTGCTTCCGATATTGGAATTCTTAAATTTGATTTCATATCAAAGTGCGACAGGTATTCTTTCCAGCAATCCGGTAGATCTTTTTGATTGTTTTTTTTTTTTTCTAAATAGATTAAACATTATCTAAACATTTTGAGATTGAATCTAACAGTTAAAATTGTTTGAAGTTCTTTTATAGGTTTTAAAACAATTACGCAGTATTAGTCTTTGCATTTTGTTCAGTTCATCAGGTTTAAAAGTAACGCCCCAAATCATTCTTCTTAAATCCTTGTTCGGCTCTAAATCTCATTACAATTTCATAAGCATCTGCTAATTGCTCATATAGCTCTTTGTTTTCCGGTTCAAGTTCAGCAAGTTTATTGTATCTTTTTGAAGTACTATTTATTCCTTTAATTCTGGCGGCTAAAGTTAAAACTCTTGCTCCATCAACAAGCGGCATCATAGCTCTTAGTTTTATATCAAACTCATCTTTATGCTCTCCATTATGTTCAACCATAAAATCACGAAAGAAACTTAGTGGCGGGGGATTTTCCAACGCGTTTCGTGCAAGAAATGAAAGAAAACTATTTTGATTATTTATAGCCTTATAAATGTTTTCTGCCATCATTTCTGCTAATTCAAAATTTCCAAAAATCGGATTGAAATCAAAAAGATTGTCGCATGCATTACAGCTTTTTCATCTGGGGTGTATATCCACTTATTAAACTGGTTGTTCCATTGACTGATAGATAAACACCAACTTGCATTACTTGCCATAACGTTTGCGGGACAATAACCAAAACCGCAATCATTTAATATTTCATTCACACCTTTTGCCAATAAGAGAAAATAATTTTTTTTTTTTTCATACTCGTCTTCATTAACATCCTCAAATACCAAAGCATTGTCTTGGTCAGACCTTAACAACTGCTCTTCTCTTCCTTGGCTACCTAAAGCTAGCCAACACCATTTTACATCTGGAGTTTTACCTTCTTCAGCTTGTAATTTTGCCATCGTAATTTCAATTGCTTTAGATGTAATTGAGTTATTAATCTCTGTAATAATTCTGGAGATATAAGAAATTGAAACTTCTTGATCGAGATATTTTTTTACAAGCTGTTCTGCACTGACTCTTATTTGTCTTAATTGGCCAGACTCGGTAGATCTTTTAATTTCTCTAATAAAAGCAGAAGGATTATTTCCATGCATAACTAAAATATCGTGTTCAGATACCATTCCGATAATCTCAGAATTTGCACTTCCGTCTTTAGTGATAACAACATGATGAATATTATTTTTAATCATTAATATTTGCAAATCTGAAGCTGTCAATTGTGAATGAGCAGTAATTACGGGACTATTCATAATTTCTAAGATTTCACTTTCTAAAGAAACATCACCTCCGACCACTTTATTTCTTAAATCTCTATCTGTTATTATCCCGATAGGTTTAAATGATTCATCAACAATTATTAATGAACCAACATTATTGCTCCGCATAATTTTAGCGGCATCTTTTATTTTAGTATCTATTTTGCAACTAATAGGCTTAGTGTTAAATTGAATGGTTTGTACTTCTGATAAATAAGTGCTATCTGAAAATTTATTTTTCTCATAATCAAACGCTTTTTGCTTGTTAAAACTTGAATATGGGTTTCTTATTCCACCTGCAAATGAAGAAGAAAAATAATCCTCAACACTTTTGTTGGTTTTCATTGTACTAATAAAAAATGAAGTCGGGATTTTATAAATGAGAGCTTCTTCAGAAACAACCGCAGTAAGTGTATACGGTTGATGAACAGATATTAAAGGACGAATACCAAAAATGTCACCTTCATCACAAATATCTATTAAAATTTTATCTGACCTATATTCATTAAATAATTTTACAGCACCTTCTCGAATTACATAAAAATAATCGGGTGGAATTTCGCCTTGACTGAAAATTAAATTATCACTTTCCAAATACAAAATGCTAATTTGGCTTGCAATTATAAGCAGTTCATCTTTGGTGATAAAGCTAAAGGGTGGATGCTCTTTTAAAAAATCGTAAATTCTGTGGTTAATTGTGTTGCTCATTTTTGCTTTCCAGTAATCCTTGGAAATTTAAATTTTCTGGTCAAAAAGCTTTGGCTATAAACTTAGTGCTTTTTTATTTAAAATAATTTTCAATCTCGATTGAAATATTAAATTTTATAGTGTAAATTAAAAAAATGCAACAAATACTTTCTGTCTAAAACTAAATAATTGATTTATCAAATAAAGGAGATTATATATGGCAAAAAAGAAATCTAAATCTGCTAAAGATGCTAACCTCTATTATCCAATTGATTCTATTGTTCAAAATGCAAATGTTAAAGAATATGAAAACCTTTATAAAAAATCAATTAAAGATGTAGAAGGCTTTTGGGCAGAGCAGGCAAACACTTTAGATTGGTATAAAAAATGGGATAAAGTTCTTGATGACAGCAAGAAACCTTTTTATAAATGGTTTAAAGGAGCAAAAACTAACATAGTACAAAATGCGATTGATAGACATTTAAAAACTTGGCGTAGAAATAAAATTGCATTTATATGGGAAGGGGAGCCTGGTGATGTAAAAGTTTTTTCTTACCATGCATTAAATAGAGAAGTTACTAAATTTGCAAACATCCTTAAAAGTATGGGAGTTAAAAAAAGAGATATTGTAACAATCTATATGCCTCAAATTCCGGAGTTGGCTTTTGCTATGCTGGCTTGTGCTAAAATAGGTGCAGCTCACAGTGTGGTGTATGGCGGATTTAGTGTTGAAGCGCTTGCTGAAAGAATTGCCGATGCTCAAAGCAGAGTTTTAGTAACTGCAGATGGAGGTTGGAGAAGAGGTAAAGTAAATGATCTCAAAGGAATTGTAAATGAAGCTATAAGCCGTTCTCCCACTATTGAAGCATGCATAACTGTTAAGCGCACAGGACATGAAGTTTTCATGGAAAATGATAGAGATTTCTGGTACCATGATTTAGCATCTTTACCAATAGCAAATTCTAAATGTGAAACAGAAGTTATGGATGCAGAGGATATGCTTTTCATACTTTATACTTCAGGTACAACAGGTAAGCCAAAAGGGCTTGTTCATACGCACGGCGGATATTCTGTTTATACCTCAACAACTCACAGAATGGTATTTGATATTAAAGATGAAGATAGATGGTGGTGTGCTGCAGATCCGGGATGGATTACCGGTCATAGTTATATTGTATATGCACCGCTTATAAATGGCTCAACTATTATGATGTACGAAGGCGCTCCAAATCATCCATATCCAAACAGATGGTGGCAGATGGTTGAAAAATATGGAATAACTATTTTATATACTTCTCCAACAGCAATTAGAGGCTTGATGCGCTTTGGAGATCAATGGCCAAAACGCCATGATATTAGCTCCTTAAGATTACTTGGCTCAGTTGGTGAACCAATAAATCCTGAAGCGTGGAAATGGTACCATTCGGTAATTGGAGATAATAAATGTCCAATTATGGATACTTGGTGGCAAACTGAAACTGGCGGCTTTATGATTACACCTTTGCCAATTACTCCGCTTAAACCCGGCTCAGGTACAAAACCATTTTTTGGAATTGAAGCAGACGTTGTAAATGAAGAAGGTAAAACTGTTAAACCTGGTGAAGAAGGAAAATTGATAATTAAAAACCCATGGCCCGGAATGGCCCGAACAGTAATGGGTGATCCTAAACGATATGTAGATACTTATTGGAAAGATTATAAAGAGCAAGGATGGTACAAAGCAGGTGATTCTGCCCGCATTGATAAAGACGGTTACTTCTGGATAATTGGAAGAATTGATGATGTAATAAAGGTAAGCGGTTATCGTTTGGGAACCGCTGAAATTGAAAGTGCGCTAGTTAGTCATCCACAAGTTGCAGAAGCTGCTGCTATTGCTTTACCTCACGAACTTAAAGGAAATGCAATTCATGCCTATGTAATCTTAAAAGCTGGATTAGTTGGAGATGCTGCACTTGATAAAAGCTTAAGAGATCATGTCGGTCATGAAATGGGACCAATTGCAAAACCGGAATCAATTACTTTTGTCGACTCGCTGCCAAAAACAAGGAGCGGTAAAATAATGAGACGCGTGCTTAAAGCGAGAGCACAAGGTTTGCCGGAAGGCGATTTGAGTACTATTGAAGAATAGATAAATAATAATTTCGATTTCAATTAAAGATAAAAGGCATCTAATTAGATGCCTTTTTTGTTTTTATTATTACTTAATTGCAAATTTTATTTAATTTAATAACAAGAAAACATCGTTTTCCTCAATAGAATCGGGTATGTGAGAATTACCGACTTTAACACTTTTAACTTTTTTAGATGGCTCAAGTTTTATTACTAATTCTTTATTTCCATCTTTCCAGACTGATGCCGGATAGTTAACAATTTCATTTGTGCCATCTTCATACTCAAATGTTACTTCAACTTGTGTGGGAATATTGCCAACTTTTAAAATTGTTGCTGAAACATTTCCATTATTATTCTCAACATTTTTAACAGTCAAATCAGGATACCCAAACTCATAAAACCATGGTTTCCAAAACCAAGACAAATCTTCGCCTACTGCATCATTAATTGAGTTAAAGAAATCAAGCGGAATTGGATGTTTGCCAAACCATCTATTTATATAAACCAGCATTGCGTTTTTAAATTTTTCTCTGTCTAATAAATTCATCAATTCATTATAAGCAATTGCAGGTCTATCATAAAATCCGGTTCTCATATATTTACTTTTATAAGAATATGAAACTGTAATCGGCGGAAGTTCTGATTCATTTCCGGCATTTCTTTCGTAACTTCTAACTCTATTGTTCAAATAATCAAAATTGGGTGCATATCTATCTACAATTTCTGTTGGGTAAAAAGCGGCCCAGCCTTCATCCATCCAAGCGTATTTTCTTTCGTTTGTTCCCATCATAAATGGAAAATAATTATGAGAAATTTCATGGAAAATTAATCCAACATGGCTAGCAATATCAATGGGTGCTCCGTTATTTGCCATCATCGGACTTTCCATTCCACCTCCTCTAGAGCCATTACAAAAAGAAGTAACGTGCGAATATGGATAAGGAAATCCTGGAAGCTCTTTTGATAAGTATTCAACAGAAGCACGTGCGTACTGGGCTGCTTTATCGTAATTTACTGTTCCATTCTCATAAGCTACATCAGCAAGTGCTCTTCTTCCGTTTGATTCATCAACAACTACGCTGGCGCCATCCCAATTAAAACTTTTACTAAGTGCAAAAGAAAAGTCGGTTACATTTTCTGCTTTAAAGTGCCAAATATTTTTTTCGTTTTCAGATGTAACTAATCCATTTTTATAATCTTCGGCAGTTATAATTCTAATTGTTTCATCAGACTTTTTTGCTTGTTCATATTTTTTATAAATATCTTCTCGCAAAACTTCTTTGCCATTTTGTAATTCACCGGTCGCCCAAGTTACAAATCCCCCTGGTACTTTTATGTTAACATCATAATTTGAAAAATCATTGTAAAACTCTACCGAACCTTCATAATTAATCATATCCCAGCCATCAATGTCATCATAAACAGAAATTTGCGGATACCAATAAGCTATAAAAAAATTACCCTCTCCATAATTCCCCATTCTAATTTTCCAAATTTTAGGGATTTTAAATTGCCATTTAACGTTTATGCTGCTGATTTTATTCGGCGCAAGTGGTTGCTCCAAAGTTACAATCATATTTGTCGAACCGCTAATAATGTCTCTGCTTTCATTACTAATATCTAAAGTATCATTGTCAACTATTATCCGATTAATAATTAAGCCTTCGCCTAAATATTTAGATGAAACGTACCTATCACGAGTGGCACCGGGTTTTGCAATATCTTGGTAAAGTCTTATTACAATTCTGTCTAAAGTATCCGGGCTATTGTTATAATATTTTATTGTTTCTTCGCCTACTAAAATACTGCTATCCGTAAAAACTTCTGCATCAATTTTATATTCACTTTTATTCTGCCAATAATTTTTTCCTGGTTCTCCATTATTAGATCGAGTCTCATAATCAATTGCTTTCTGAATATCTTTTGGAATAAAAAGTGAGTTGTTTTGTGAGAATAAAATTGAAGAGGACACCGTCAATATTACCAATAACATTTTCATTTAAAATGATTCCTATTTTTTTATTTAATAATCACTAAAAATTAATTCACTAAAATATTGTTGTTAACAGTCAGCTTATGTTCAAGATTGCTAATCTTTAACACTAAACTTTCTAGAAGATTAACCATTTTAACAATTTTAGTAAAATTTATTTTCTCAACCGTATCACTTGGTTTGTGGTAATCGGCTTGCATGTAATCATAAAAGAACGCAATAGGAATTCCTTTGTTGGCATAGCTAATGTGATCGCTTCTATAATAAAATCTATTTGGGTCCGTTGGAGAATCAAAAGTATAATTAAGATAAAAATTAACTGTTTCTTTATTTACTTGTTCAACAAGCTGCCCAAGTTCAGTACTGATTCTACTGGCTCCAATGCAATAAATTGTATCCTCGCTTTGTCTTCCAACCATATCAATATTGATATGGGAAATAATATTATCTACAAAACTGCTGTTGTTAGCTAAGTATGTAGAACCTTTTAATCCTTTCTCTTCGCCTGTATGAAAAATTACTAGTATTGGCCGTTTGTTATTTTTAAGAAGTGATAATTGTCTTGCAGTTTCCAAAATTGTTACTGTTCCAGAACCATTATCATCGGCACCATTATAAATTTCACTTCCCTTAATTCCTTCATGATCATAATGTGCACCTATTGTTACATACTCATTTTTTAATGCTGGGTCGTTTCCTTCAATGAGTCCAATTACATTTCTTACTGGTTTAATCTCTGTAAAAGTTTTATAGTTAAAGTTTACTTTAGCATTTAAAGTAAAAGTATCCGGCTTAAGATTTATATTTTTTTTTTTTTTCTCAAAAGAAAATTTTTCATTTTCCAATAGTGTTTTTGCTGAATTTTCATTTAAATATACTATTGGAATATTTTCTTCGTCATTTCGTTCTATTTCTTCTTCAAGACTGTATGATTTTGAATTTGAACGATTTATTATGTAATCCCAATACATTAAATTTTCATCATCGGGTAAAATAATTACACCAACTGCGTTTTTTGATTTGGCTAGATTAGTTTTTGCAGAAGACCATCTATATTTTCGAATTGCGTTTGCAACAAGAATTTCATTTCCATTATTTTTTGGAGTTCCATTTAAAATCAAAACTACTTTTCCGGCAACATCAATATTTTTATAACTATCGTAGTCATCTTCTTCAGAAATTATTCCATAACCAGCAAAAACTATTTCAAATTCGTTATTTGCGAATTTATTTCTTGGTAATTTATTTGTACTGTATGCAATATCAGAGGTATTTGAATAGCTTATTGATGAATTATCTTTAAACAAAAAAGTAATACCACTTTCTTCGGTAAGCCCCTCTACTTGCATGTTAAATGTTTGAAAATATGAACCGCTATCACCAAAAGGTTTTACTCCATTTTTCTCTAATTCCTCAGAAATAAAAAGCGATGCAAGTTTTTCACCGCGCGAAGCTGTTTCTCTACCTTCCAATTCGTCTGAAGCTAAAAATTCCAAGTTAGATTTAACATAAGTATAAGAATTATCGTTTAAAGAAAGTGCAGGTTGTGCAAAGAATACTAATTGCGTAGGTAATGAGAAAAGTAGTATTAAAATTCTTATGTTTTTGATTTTCAAATTTGCTCCACTCTTTTTTTTAAAATATAATATTATCCTAGCGCTTCTTGCAAAAATTTACTCATTGGCTGAGCTGCAAAATAATATTTCATTAAATCTTTAGTTAACGTTTTACTTAAAATTTTATTTTGCGGCAGTTTTCCAAAATAGTAAAACTGTTTATTGGCAATAAGGGGTTGAGTTTTTGCAATTTCCTTAAATTCTGCCGGTAAAATTTTATTTTGTTCACCATGTATTGTTCCAAAATATTTTTTAAAATCCTTTTCTTTAAGCAGCTCATTAAATTCATCTAAGTTAGATGCAATAAAACTGCGAACGTTGTAAATTTGGTCTTTATCCATTTGGTAAATTCCGCTGTAGAATTTCATTTCATTTGCATTTATCTCAATATAAACCGCGGGATCCGTTACATTTTTTCTACCACCATTTGCAATAACTGCCGAAACGTGATTTTTATATGGAGTTTTATCTTTGCTAAATCTTATATCGCGATAAATTCTAAAAATTGCTTCTTTGGGCGAAGTTATCAAATTTTCATCAACCTCTTGAATAGTAAAAATCATATCTTGGACAAATTGTTCAAATGGAATTTTTACATAATTTTCATATCTACTTTTATTTTCAGCAAACCATTCTCTATTATTATTATTGTCAAGTACTGTAAAAAAACTTATAAATTCTTTTGTAAAGTAACTCATTAACTACCTTTCTTTAATAATTGACTTATATTTGTTTTGATAAAATTAACAATATTTTAATTGCATTAGTAATTCTAATCTAATAAAGTAAATTAATTACAAAATTCTTAAGTAAAGTTGATTTTTTTATATAAATTATTTATCAAACCAACAAATCTTTCGATAATAAATTTTGAAAGAGCATTATAAAATAACCTAATCTATTTTTTATGGAATATAAAATTAATATTGAGAATTCACCTAACAAGGAACTCTCTTCAAAAACAAAAAAAATTTAGAAGAAAAAATAACTCTTAAGAATGGTACGAATGGACGCTCATTAAAAAAGAGTAAGGATTTAATAGAAACAAATGAGATTGGAAATCTTATTGTTGAAAACTCCCATGACGGAATTCTAATAGTTGGCTCCAACTATAAAATTGAGTTTATTAATAATCAATTATGCGGCTTAATTGGTTATCAAAGGGAAGAGATATTAAATCAAGATTTTAGGCTTTTATTCCAAAGCGATAATAAAGAAGAAATTATGGAACTTTATAAAAGCCACTTAGCCGGAAAAAATAAAAATCCAGATTTTCACTTACATCTAAAAACGAAAGATAATATTGAAAAAATATTTGACATAAAAGCTGTCCTTTATAATGATAAATTAGGCGCAACTAAAACTTTAGCTCAATTCAAGGATATTACAGAAAGTAAACAGGCAGAATTATTATTAAAACAATCTGAAGAAAAATTTCGCTCAATTGTGGAAAATTCCCACAATGGAATTCTAATAGTTGACAATAATTTTCATCTTGAATATGTTAATGAAAAATTTTGTGAAATTCTTAAGTCAACAAAAGAAAAACTTATCGGCTCTGATTTCAGAGCATTTTTGTCCAAAGATTCTTTGGCCCTTGTAGTTGAACGTTATGAAAAAAGACAACGCGGAATAAAAACTCCTTCCGAATATGAAATAAATATTGTGTGCGATGATGGCGAAGTTAAGGCCGTGAAGCTAAATTCTAATTCAATTAGTATAGCAAACTCACCCAAAACAATAGCACAAATTTTAGATATAACCCTATCTAAAAAGAAAGAAAAACTTCAAAATGTTTTATTAAAAATTTCTCAAGCCGTAAACGAAGTAAATAATCTTCGTGGGTTTTTAGAGATCGTTAGATTTAAATTAAACAATATTATTGACACTAAAAACTTCTATGTGGCTTTGTACGATAGCAGTTCTGATACTTATACCTTTCCATATCATGAAGATGAATTTGATAAAATTGATGATTTTTCTCAGCTTGATTTAAAGAATAGTCTGACTGATTTTGTGAGAAGAAAAAACCAAGCAATTTTGGTTGATGAGAAAACACAACTTTTATTAGAAGAGCAAGGAGAAATTGAAGGTGTTGTAGGCAATATATGCCCTATTTGGATTGGCGCACCTTTAGTTGTTGATAATGTTGTGGTTGGGGTAATTGGCTTGCAAAATTATCACCATGCAAACACATATAGTTTGGATGATTTAGAGCTATTAAAAATCGTTTCTGAAAATGTAAGCTCGGCAATATGGAAAAAACAAATTATTGATAAATTAACCGAAAGAGAATTGCGTTACAGAGATTTTATTTCAAGGAGCTCCGAGGGAATTTATAGATTAGATTTTAATCCGCCAGTAGATACAACCCTCCCAGTTAAAGAGCAAGTTGATTTAATTTTAAAGAACTCTTCTATAGGAGAGTGCAATGATATGTTTGCTCAGATGTATGATGTTGAAAATCCGGAAAAATTAATAGGTCAATCATTAATTAATTTTTATCATGATTCAATTGAAGAAGAGGATGAGAATTATAAATCAAATCTTACTTTTGTTCAAAATAATTATAAAATAATAAACTCATTAACTGAAGAAATAAATTCTAAAGGAGAAAAAATTTATTTATTAAATAATTCAGTTGGAGTTGTTAAAAACGGATTTCTTGAACACGCTTGGGGAATTCAGCGAGATATAACCGAAAAGAAAATTTATGAAGATGTACTTCGTCAAATAGCAGAAGGAATTTATTCTACAATGGATGATTTCTTCTTTAATTCTCTTGTAAAATTTTTGGGTAAATCACTTTCTGTAGATTATGCAATAATTGCCAAACTTGATTATAATAAAGTCCAAGCTTCCACACTAGCATGCTGGAACAAAGATAAGATAGTTGAAAACTTTAATTTCAAAATAAAGGGATCTCCTTGTGAGATTGTTATTGCAAATGGAGAAGCAAGCTATCTACAAAATGTTAGCACACTTTTTCCTAATGATAGTTTTCTTCAGGAAAATATTTACCATGGTTATTTAGGAAGAGTCTTAACGGATTCACAAAACAATATTATTGGTGTAATTGTAATTCTTTATAAAGAAGAGATTAAAAATTTTGAATTAGCTCAATCTGTGTTGAAGATTTTTGCTTCAAGAAGTTCCGCAGAAATAGAAAGATTGAAATACGTTGAGGAATTAGTAAAATCTAAAGAATTAGCTGAAAGATCTGATATTTTAAAATCAGAGTTTTTAGCGCAAATGTCTCATGAAATTAGAACTCCAGTAAATACAATTTTAAGTTTTTCTTCTCTTATTAGAGATAGTTTAGAAGATAAATTAGATGAAGACTTAAAAGATTCTTTTAAAATGATTGACAATGGCGGACGAAGGTTAATAAGAACAATTGATTTAATTTTAAACGTTTCACAAATTCAATCGGGCAACCTAATTATAACCCCTGTTAAACTAAATATTACTGATTTACTAAAAGAAATAATTGCAGAATTTACTCGAGAGGCGAAGAAAAAAAATATCAGAATAAATTTTGAAACTGAAAATGAAAATCTAATTGTTGAAGGTGATAGTTATACTACTACTCAAATTTTTGCAAACTTAATCCACAATGCAATAAAGTATACATTAAAGGGTTCTATTAACATAGAAGTAATACAGACCGCAACTAAAAATGTTGAAGTAAATGTTATTGATAGCGGAGTTGGAATGAATATGGATTTTCTCAATAGAATTTTCGACCCATTCTCACAAGAAGAAACCGGTTATACAAGAAAATTTGAAGGGACTGGTTTGGGCTTAACCTTAGTAAAAAAATATTGTGAGCTTAACAACTCAAAAATTAGTGTTAAGAGCAAAAAAAATGTCGGTTCTACCTTTATTGTAGAGTTTGAAAAAGTAAATTAATTATTTTAACATTTCATTTTGTAATTTTTACCATTCACTTAATAAAATTAAAATTTATACTTGGAAAAAGTTTTAATAAATATTGGACTATTAATTTTTAGAGTTTCCATCAGTTTGTTTATGTTTTTAGGACATGGATTAGGGAAGTTTCAAAAATTAATCTCTGGCGCAGAAATTAAATTTTTGGACCCATTTGGTTTAGGTGCCACTACTAGTTTTTCTTTGGCTGTTTTTTCAGAATTTTTTGCTTCTTCATTAATAATCTTTGGATTATTTACTCGATTTAGTTCTCTTACGTTAATAGTCACTATGGCTGTTGCCGCTTTTATTGCACATTCTGATGATCCTTTTGGAACAAAGGAAAAGTCACTTTTATTTTTGGTTAGTTATATTTTATTATTTTTAACCGGACCTGGAAAATATAGTTTACAAACTTTAATAAATAAAAAGTTTAATAAGTTTAATGAATGGATAAAATTTATTCTAGGCTAATAATTTAAGTTGATTTTCTATTAAACATTTTTTTAAAGACTTTTTTACTCGCCCAAATCAAAAATAATACAATCAAAATTCCAACAACTAGCGGAAAGAAAATAGCAAGCGTAGAAATCCCAAATGAAAATCCAGCCTCTGTTGCAGAAACAACCGGATTTCCAATGCCAGCTGTGGTTAAAGATGAAGCTCCTCGTGTAATTGTAGTTAAACTTTGCACCAACCCTGCAGCTCCTCCACCAGCAATAATTGCAAGCGTCCATTTAATCAATGGATCAAACTCAACTATGGAAGAAGCCATTGCAACTGTACCGGCAACAACGGCAGTAGGTCCAGCAATTGTATCTAATAGATTATCCACAAAAGGTATAAAATAAGCCGCTAATTCAAAGCCTGATGCAGCTCCAAAAGCAATTAATGCTGGTATAGTTCCAATCCATTCAAATCCCGATGACAAATTTAAGTAACCGCCAAGTGACGCTAAACTCATAACGAGAAGCGGGACAAATATTCTAAAACCAACTGCTGCAGCTAAGCTTATGCCTAAAAAGATGCTTATTAGTGTTTCTAAGTTTATCATAGGTAAATTATTTATAGTCTTTTTTATTTTTAGAATTATACTTTCTAGATTCCCGATAAAAGCATTCGGGTATGACAGAATTTATCTATTGTCATTCCCAGCTTGACTGGGAATCCAGGCTTCAGCTGAATCATTCCACTTTGGATTAAAATTTTCAATTAATTCTAATTTCCATTTTCTGTGCCATTTTTTTAATTGCTTTTCTCTTGCAATTGCAGAATTTATATCATTAGTTTCTTCAAGGTAAACTAACTTATCAATAGAATACTTTTTAGTAAAACCATCAATAAGTTCCTTTTTATGCTCATATATTCTTTTTTCTAAGTTGCTTGTAACGCCAATTTACTATGTTCCATTTCGTTTGTTTGCTAATATATACAGATAATAACTGTTCATTTTGTTCTTCTGGATTCTCGATAAAAACATTCGGGAATGACAAGCTTTTTATAACAATTTAGCAATGAATCAATTTAGTTTTCAATTAAATAACTCAATTAGCTGTTTTGTTCCAAAAATAGATTGTGCTGAAAAATTACTTAAGACAATAATAGTTTTTTTCTTTCCCAATTCTCTAATAAAATAAGATCTAAAACCTTTCCACCATCCGGTATGGTAAACTATTTTGTTTGTTGAATCAGAAGCATTAATTCTCCAGCCAAAACCATAATTATCACTTATATAAAGTCTTTCATGTGCTGGTTCAAAAGCTTCTTCTAGGGTTTGTGTTTCAACCGGTTCTCCTTTATATAAGGCTTGATCAAACTTTAACATATCCTCAACTGTTGTGTAAACTCCTTTGTCTCCAACAACTCCATTTAAATAAGTATCCTCAGCAACACGCTTTCTTTTTGCATAACCTGTTGCAACATTTTTATGTTCTTCATCATTTGCCTTATTTCGAATAAAAGTATTTTTCATTTCCAATGGTTCAAAAACTTCTTCGGTCATAAATTCTTCAAATGTGTCTCCGGTTACTTTTTCTACAATTGCTGCAAGCAGACAATAATTTGTGTTAATGTAATTATATTTTTTATCGGGTAAATAATATCTTTGCGGATGTTCCTGAGATAACAATTTTACAACATCCATATTTGTGATTGGCTTGGTTTTATCTTCCCAAAGATTTTCTGCAAAGTAAAAATATTCAGGTAATCCAGATTTGTGAATCATTAATAATTTTATGGTTATTCCTTTGTACGGAAAATCTGGAAAATAATGTTGAATAGAATCTTCATAACTTAATTCGCCTTCCTGCTTTAAAAGCATTATTGCATAACTGGTAAAGGGTTTGGATACTGAAGCAATTTGAAATTTTGTATTTATGTTGTTTTTTTCTTTTGTTTTGAGATTTGAAACTCCAAAGGCATTTTCATAAACAATTTTTCCATCTTCAGCAAAAAGAACTGTCCCGTTAAAACCATTAACTTTATTTCGTTTATTAAAAAATTTATCCAGTTTTTGGACTTGTAAATTTTGTTCGACATCTATCTTTATTTGAATAGAATCAGAAATAATTTTCTCTCTTGCAGAAAGAGGTTCCTCATTAAAAATAAACAATGCAATTACGCCTACAATAAAAAGTATACCAAAAAGAATTTTATATATCATTTATATTAGTTTGCCTTTTGTTGATTTAATTAGTTTTTCAAATTATTGATAAAATTTTTAAAACAAAAGAGGCTGAATTAACAGCCTCATTGATTTAATTAACTTTCTGTTTTACATAAAAATAAACTTTATTTTTTTTCAACTTCAGCTTTTAAGTTTTTCATTCCATCTTCAAAATTTTGTCCCAAAAAACTATCCATCATTAGTCCAAAATATCTGCCAATCGGATAATCTGACTCACCTGTTATTCCCCAAGTTACTTTTGTGCCATTTCCAGAGCCAGCAAAAACCCAATCAACCTCACCTTTCCCTTGCTGCGGACTTAAAAATTCTATATCAGATTTAATAAGTTCATAAGGTTTTAGTTCAGTGAAAGTCATTTGTCCAGAGCCAATTACTTTTCCTTCCCAAAAATATTTTTGCCCAACTTTAGCAGAGTCACCTGTTACTTCAAACGCATGACCAACTTCCATTGGAGTCCAAGGGTTCCAAGTATAAAAGTTATTAAAATCGGCAACATAATTATAAACTTCTTCAGCCGGTTTATTTATTTCTACACTTCGTTCTACCCTATATTCTGAAGGCAAAAACACTGCAACGATTAATAAGAGTGCTATAATTGCCACTATAATAATTAAGAGATTTTTTAATATTTTCATTTTATACCTCTTTTAGTTAAAGATAACAGCATTAAATTTTAGGTGTATCTAATTTTTCGAGTGCTGAATGTAACTCTTCATAAGTAAAATGATGATCTTTTAATTTACCATCAAAATAGTCTTGGTAAGAACTCATATCAAAATGTCCATGTCCGCATAAGTTAAATAAAATGGTTTTTGATTTACCTTCCACTTTGGCTTTTTCTGCTTCACGAATAACTGCTGCAATTCCATGATTTGCTTCTGGAGCTGGTAAAATGCCTTCTGCATTTACAAATTTAACCCCTGCTTCAAAACATTCTAATTGCTGAATTGCGACTGCTTCAACTAATTTATCTTTAAGCAATTGGCTTACCAATGCACTTGCACCATGATATCTTAATCCGCCTGCGTGAATTGGAGCCGGAACAAAAGTATGTCCTAATGTATACATTGGAATTAGTGGAGTTAATCCAACAGAATCTCCAAAGTCGTATCTAAATTCACCTTTTGTAAGTTTTGGGCATGAGGCTGGTTCAACTGCAATACATCTAATATCCTTTTCTCCTTTTATTTTATAAGGTAAAAAAGGAAATGCCAATCCCGCAAAATTAGAACCTCCACCTAATGGAGCAATAACAATGTCCGGTAGATCACCAACCATTTCCATTTGCTTAATTGCTTCAAGACCAATAACTGATTGATGAAGTAAAACATGATTTAAAACACTGCCTAAAGAATACTTAGCTCCCCCATCCTTAACTGCACGTTCAACTGCTTCAGAAATAGCAATACCTAAACTTCCCGGCGAGTTTGGATCTTCAGCCAAGATTTGTCTGCCGGAATCAGTTAAATCTGTTGGAGAGGCATAAACTTTTGCTCCCCAAGTATTCATTAATAATTTTCTATATGGTTTTTGATTGTAACTTATTTTAACCATGAATACTTCTAAGTCAATTCCAAATTTTTGACAAGCATAAGCAAGTGCACTTCCCCATTGACCAGCACCTGTTTCTGTTGTGATTTTTTTAACCCCCTCTTTCATATTATAATACGCTTGTGCAACTGCAGTATTTGGCTTATGAGAACCTGCAGGACTTACACCTTCGTATTTATAATAAATTTTTGCTGGTGTATCTAAAAGTTTTTCTAAACCAGTTGCACGAATAAGCGGTGTTGATCGCCACTCCTTGTAAACATCTCGTACCTCATCAGGTATGTCAATCCATCTTTCTTGTGAAACTTCTTGCTTAATAAGTTCCATCGGAAACAAAGGTGCCAAGTCCTCCGGTCCAACTGGTTGTTTTGTTCCCGGATGTAACGGAGGCAGCATTGGATTTGGCATATCAGCTTGTATGTTATACCATTGTGTTGGAATTTCTTTTTCTTCGAGAAGATACTTTTTTTGCTTGTTCATAATTACCCTATTTTGAATAAGTTATACGATTAATTAGTTAGATAATTAATGAACTGAAAATAGTGTTATAAATTTTTTGATGCAATATGGAAGTTAATTTTTTTTTGAGGTGATCTCAACTTACTTTAATTGTTCGGATATATTTTTTAAGTATTTTTTCATCTATTTTATGAATTCCCTCATAAGATATCAATTCATAATTTATTTTTTGTGATTTTAGAAAAATTAACTCTTCATCTAGTTTCTCTTTTGTTATAAAACGATCTTCATTTCCAATGACTATTTTAATATTTAGATCATTCCAATAGGATAAGCTGGATAGATAACTAATATCATGTGGCAAAGATGAACCCCACAAAATAAGTCGGTTAATGGGGTGTGGATTTTTACCAAGCCATCTTGAGGCAGTATGTCCTCCCTGCGAAAAACCTAATACATTCATTTTAATTTTTGATAGTTCTATTTTTTTTGAAATTTCATTATAAATATTTTCAATCAAGTTTACGTAATCTTCTATTTCGCTCTCCCTGTTTTCTTTTGTCATCCATGTAGAGCCAATTTTCCCCGAAAATCCTCTTAAATAAAATTTATTAAGTGCCTGCGGGGCAATAATTAAATTCTCATCTTTTTTAAGTATTTCAAAATTTTTAATAAAGTCTTTGGCAAGCTCTCCGTAACCATGAAAGACAAACCAAATATTTTTAATTTTATTTGTGGGTAAACCAATTGAATAGTAATATGCCGACTTAGTGGTGTAAATTTTATTTTCTATAATATTCATGAATCTTGCAAAACTATTTTATCGCCAATTTTAATTACACCTTCAGTATGTGTAATTACATTTTGACCAAACATAATTTTGTTATTAAAATTGCGATATTTAGATAGTGTGGAAAGCGGTTCTTTGTTTTTATTTCCATTTGAATCAATTGTGGTTATTACACAGCGAGCGCAAGGTTTAACAACAGAAAATTTATGCTCCCCAATTTTAATATTTTTCCAACTATCTTCATCATGTTCAATTCCGCCTGAGAAAACTAGATTTGGTCTGAAGTTATTCATACTAACTGGTTTCTTTAATTTTGTGTTTAAGTAATTTAAAGATTCTTCTCCAATAATTAAAAACGGATAACCATCAGCAAAGCTTACATTTTTACTTTCTGGAAAATATTTAGTGCTTGTTCTTCGTTCAGTAGAATTGGGCATATAAACTAATTTACATTCCGATTCAATTGCGTTAGAAAACCATTGGTTTATTTTATTTTCATAAACGTTTGCGAGACAGATGTCATCCCACACATGCACTTTTATTTCATCTTTTGGAGAAGAGGATATCGGAATTTTCAATTCTTCTAAGTTCTTTTTTTTATGTGTAAAAACTAAATTATCACCATCAATTTCTATATTTATAAAGACCATATTAGGAAAATTTCTTTGGGTGATAAACACATTCTCTGCATTTACTATCATCCATCTTCTATCATATTTTAATCCGCGTTCTTCAACGAAGGATTCTTTAAGTGAAATTCCTGGTAACGATTTAACGGGATAAATATTTATTTGAGTAAGAAGAAAGTTTGACATAAAATGGTTTCAGTTTATCATTAATCTTCTAATATAATTTATTTGTCCCAAATGATAACTAAGGTGAGTTGCTAAATGAATAACAAAGAGACCAATTTTAACTTCCCCAAGAGACATTTTTCCATCATAAACTTCATCAAATTTAGCTTCATCAAGATTTGAAAGGGTTGATAAAACAACTGTTTTTGCTTCATCTATATTTTTAAGTAATTCTTCCTTGGGTACATTTCTTAGTGAAAATTCTTTTTCTCTCTCTCTTATATAATTTGATCCTCCCAAAACATGACCAATAAAATGCTTAAGATTTCCACAAAGATGGAGCGCTAAATTACCTGCTGAATTTTTCACATCACCAGCGGTAAACCAAAGATCATCTTCTTTATCAAATAGAGTAATTTCAGATTTTAATTTTTCAATATCCCTCTCAAAAATTTTTATAAAGGATTCTTTTAACATTTTCAATTTCCTTCTATTTCATTTAAAAATAATTGAAGCTAAATGTGATGAAATATTTTTAAATCTCTCCCTCA
This sequence comes from Ignavibacteriales bacterium, assembly GCA_020635285.1. GTDB lineage: Bacteria > Bacteroidota > Ignavibacteria > Ignavibacteriales > Melioribacteraceae. Next base: position 60,234 of record JACKAB010000010.1, read on the forward strand.
TACCTTAACCATTCTTGTGTTCGGTGGAAAAACAAAACATATCCACGGACTTGAAGTTTTCCGTTTTCAACCCAAAGTTTGCAATCATAAATTTTTCCTTTTTTAGGGTCTAGTATCTCGCCGTCTTCCCAAGTGTTATCATCTTGATGTTCTAAATCAGTAATGATTGTCATTCCTAATATTTTCTTATCTTTTCTTGAATCATCCTCATCACATTTATCACAAATTGGATTAGGGTCTTCGCCTGGTTTTCTGAATAATTTTACAACATCACCGTATAGTTTATCACCTTTTAAATAAATTTTAACCACTGATTTGGGCTGACCGGTTTCATCATCAATCGTTTTCCACAAACCGGTTATTTCTTCATGTTGGGCATATAAATTAATGCTTAAAAATAGAGCAATTGCTAAAACTGATAATAGATTAAATAATTTGTTCATTTAATTCTCCATTTAGGTTTGATATATAAAAATTAGCTGATTTTTTTTTACTATGCAATTTTTAATTTGTCAAATTTGGAAGGTTATATTGTATGGAATACGATTTGATAAAAACTTTAGGTAGTTTTCTATTTTTGTTGAGTCGTTTTACTACTATTTTATAATTGAAAGAATTTTATTTCTGAGCAAAAAAAAAAAGAAAATGAATTCGCTCTTTTTTGATAAATTTTAAGATTTTTTTATTTCATTAAAATCATTTTTTTAGAAAGTGTCGCCTTCTCAGTCTTTAGTACATAAATATAAATGCCGCTATTTAGTTTACTCGCATCAAAATCTGCAGTATGTGTACCGGCTTCCATTCTTTGATTTATGAGCTCAGCAACCTTCTGACCAATTGTATTATACACTAAAAGTGAAACATTGTTTGCCTCAGTTAGTGAAAACTGAATTTTCGTTTTGGGATTAAAAGGATTGGGATAATTTTGTGAAAGATCAAATTTATTAGGAGTTTCTATTTTCACTTCAACTACATCTGAATATTCAAAGGCTCCATCTATATCAATTTGTTTTAATCTGTAATAATAACTTCCTGAAACAACAGAATTATCTTTGTAAGAATAAACTTTTGGCGAATTGCTATTTCCATGTCCTTCTACAAAACCAATTTTCTCCCAAGCTAACGTTCTGTTTCCATCTTCTGCTTTTTGTCTTTCTATTTCAAAACCGTAATTATTAACTTCTGTTGCTGTTTCCCAATTTAACTCAACTTTATTTTCTTCTGTTAATGCAGAAAAAGTGGTTAGTTCAACAGGTAAAGCTGAGGTGGTTGTGAAATATCCTTGGGCAACACCAGCGATAGGATACGAGATAGTACCAGGATTGCTAGTTTCAGCTTCAAAAATAAAACTCTAAATAGTATTTACCCGCATCATTAACTATGGAATGATCTAAAATATTAATGCCTAAAAAAAATTTTTTATAGAATGGACCAAAAGCATTATATCCTACTAAATCAAGAGACACCTCATTCCAAGAAGCTGATGAACCTTCTTTATAAATTCTATAGAAAAATTTTACTGAATTTATTGTGGCACCATTTGTAGCTAAGGTCGCTTGACCACCATTAAGCAGCCAAGTGTTTCCTATAACTTTTTCACCATAATTTGGAAGCGCTTGAATTCGAGCTAGTCTATCATAATTATCGATACCATTAACATTATGTATAATGGATGCATCGTAGGGCAGAAGTAAGTTCAAAATATGCTTGAGCAAATGTACTTGAATAAAAAGACTAATACTATTAAAAGTGTAATTATTTTTTTTTTCATAACTTCTCCAAATATTTAAAATATATTTTATACTTCAATTATCGGATATATTATATATTTGTTTAGAATAGTTTTAATATATTATCTTTTAAGCATACAGAGTGTCGGATTTAAAGATGCGGTTGTTTTTTAAGTTTAAATATCAAGAAAGTGTTGAATGAAATAATTACTTTTTACTCAAATTGATAATTGTAATTTCCGGAGTTGAATTATATCTAACCGGTGCGAGTGACATTCCCAATCCTCTGGTAACAATCATCAACATTTTGTTAAAATTAAATTCTCCTCGCATATACGCAGTTTCAATAAGAGTTGGGGAAAGATTATAAAATGGAAAAAGAAAAGTTATTTGTCCGCCGTGTGTATGCCCGCATAAATAAAGATCATAATTCATTTCAGAAGCTTTTTCAATCATAAATTCTCTTGGCTGATGAGTCAGAAAAATTCTTATGTCGGCATTGCTCTTATTTATTGTTAGTGAATCTAAAACCTTTTCACTTATAGTTTCAACATAAGTATTGGTTACAAAAGTTACTTCAATATTTGAACTATCAACACCTATTAATAACTTACCATTATCTATCATAGGTATGTTTACTCTGCCTAAAGCTTCTGTAACTTCAGATAAACTTCTTTCATTGTCGCCTCTGTAAGCCCAATTATCATGATCGCCGACGCAAGTAAAGACTCCGTGTTTTGCCTTCACCTTGCTTAATTGATCTGCAGAAAATTCAATAAAGTTTGGTGTACTGGTAATCATATCACCAGCCATTAAAACTAAATCCGGTTTTGAAGAGTTTAGTTTATCAATAAAATTACCCAATCTTTTTTTCATTTGTGTATCTATCGGCTTGAATATCAGAAACAAATCCAATTTTGAATCCATTTAATACATCCGGCAGATTTTCTTTTTTTTAAAAGTTATTTCATTTATATCAACAGAATTATAATCATAGCTAATTCTAATAGGAACATAAATAACAGTTGCAATAAAAATCATAAAAAATAAATTGCTTTTAATCTTTTATATTTCTCTTTGTTTTTATTATACGATGGAAGCAATATCAAATTTATTAATTCTATTAGAAGAAAAAATAAAGTTGCTTGAACAATAATCATTGTTCCTATCCAAAATGGATAAAGGACAAAATAATCAAAGAAAGGATTTTCCGGGGGTGCAAAAAGTACCCAATTTTATTGATGTAAACATATATCCAACCAATAATTGCAATAATAGGATAGAGATTAACAAGGGTAAGAATTATCCATTTACCAATTGTAATTTTCTGTTTAGAAAATTTTGGGAATAGTATTTTGTTTGAACCGAGAACTTTTTTTACAAAGTAAAACTCAAGGACAAATACAGAAATCAGTACAAGAATAATTTTAAGCGCGAATGACATAATACTATAAAATCTTAAATGAATAAAAAACAATTAGAAATAGAATAAATCGGTAGAACATAAACAGAACAAGAAATACTAATAGTAAAAATACTGTTTTAAAAAAACCGATATAATCTTAGAATTATTATAAACTCTTCTCACAGAAAAATAAAAGTAAGCCAGGAATGAAATAAACAAAATTGGAAGTATATAAATATCTAAATTTTCTAACTCTAGATTAAACAAATATTTTTCTACCAAAGAATGAATAATAATCGCTGGAGTAATTATGAGTCCGAATAAAAGTAAAGTAAAGGAAATGGAATGAATTGAATGAATAAGATGTTCGTAAAAATATCTATTTCTAGTGATTAACATCAAAGCTAATGCAAAAAAAAGGAATGAATAGAAAAATTAAAGTTCTTGAATAATTATCTAATCGATTGTTAAATTTTGTTTCATATTGATCTTGCGTTAAATTTAGATCAAGATGAGCATTATCAGTTAAATTTTGAGCTAATGCTTTATATGGAGTATTATTTGTATGACCAAATAATGATGAACTAAAATACTTTCATTAAAAAAAAGAGGAAGTAATAAGCATTAATAAATTCAAAATTATAAATAATTGGAAAGGTTTAATGTATTTAACTCTTCTGCCATTTAGAAACTCGTTTGTTAAAAATCCTGGTTTGGTGATTAAAAACTTTAATGATCTGAAAAATTTGGAATCAAAATTGAAAAATCCTTCTAAAATATTTGTTAAAAATTCTTTAAATGAATATCCTCTTACAACAACTTTCTCACCACAGTTTGAACAAAATTACTATCTGCTAAATTTCCGCAGCTTGAACATTCTTTATTTGCAGAATTATTCTTTGTCATTTTTAGATTTAAAGTTATGAATAAATTTTTTGGTAAATTCTGAAACAACTAATCTGCCGCTGTTTTCAGCTCTTTGCTCTAATAATTCATCCCAGTTATCCGTTCCTTCCCAAAAGACTTTTTTAAGACTTGTTAATGCCTCTTGGCTTCGTTCACTTAATGAGTCAGCAAATTTGTTTATATTCAAATCTAATTCTGCTTCAGTTTCAAAAACATTGTGGTAAAAGCCTTGCTGCTTTGCCCAATCTGCTGATCTCCATTCACAATCAAGAGACATTTCAACAAAAGCCTCTTTTCCAATTTTTCTTTCAATTGGCGGACCAACGACAAAAGGACCTAAACCTAAAGCCAATTCGCTCAATTTTAATGAGGCATTTTTTGTTGCAAGTGTGTAATCGCATACTGAAACTAAACCAACTCCGCCACCAACTGCTTTTTGATGAATTCTACCAATAACTAATTTTTTACAATTACGAATTGCATTAATCAGATTGGCAAAATTCATGAAGAATTTTTTACCATCTTCAAAATTATCAATCTCAATTAATTCATCAAAAGAAGCTCCGGCACAAAAAGCTTGCTCACCTTTGCTTTTCAAAATAATCACATTCACATTTTCTTTGTCAGAAAGTCGATTGAAATTTTCAATCATTTCTTTTATTAATGTGGATGGCAATGAATTACCTTTAGGGTGGTGGAAAGTAAGAGTCGCAATCTTGTTTTCTATTTTTAGATCTACATAACCTTGATTCATTTACCACTCAATTGTTATTTAAATAATTTTTAATATTTCTAACAAATTATTAATCATATAATCCGGTTTATAAGTTTTAAGTTCTTCAACATTTCTATAACCGAAAGAAACCGCACACGTTTTTGCTCCCGCAGATTTACCGCATAAAATATCTAATTCTGTATCGCCAATCATTAATGTATTTTTTGGTTCAACATTCACCTCTTTGCAAATTTTTAAAAGTTGGTCCGGCGCAGGTTTAATTGCTATTCCATTTTTTCTACCTTCAATTACATCTAAATACTTATCAAATTTAAAATGATTCGAAATTTTTTCTGCCTGGTCATGACCTTTAGTTGTTAGCAGTCCGGTTTTAATTTTTCTCTTTTTTAATTCTTCAAATAGAGTAAAAGCATTATCATATAAATGAGATTCATCAATAAAATCAAAGTAAAACCCCTTATAGATATTTATAAAATGTTCAACATCCGGAACATCTATTTCACACTCATTAAATATGTCCTGAAAGTGGTGACCCAACAAATTATAAAATTTTTCTTTATCAAGGTTACTCTTTAGATTAAGATATTCTAATGTTTTAACTGTTGCTTTATATATTGTATTATGAGAATTGACCAAGGTTCCATCAAGATCAAAAACAATGCATTCAATCATTATAATTCCTTAAATTAAAATCCATAAATAGTAAATCCGCCATCAACAGCTATTGTTTGACCAGTAATATAAGATGCTTTATTCATACACAAAAATGCTGCAAGCGCTGCCACTTCTTCCGGCTTGCCTATTCTTTTCATCGGCGTTCTATCAATTACTGCTTTATAATATTCTTTGTCTTTCATTAGCGTCTCAACCAAAGGAGTATCAATATACCATGGGGCTATTGAGTTTACTCTAATATTTTCTTCCGCCCATTCAACGGCTAAATTTCTGGTTAGCTGATCCATTGCTGCCTTGCTCATTCCATATGGAGAACCGGTTCTTAAGTGCGTTAATCCGGCAACCGAACTTAAATTTACTATGCTAGCAGATTCTGAGTTTTTTAACATTGGATGAAAAATCCGGCAAAGTTCAAAGGTGGAAATTATATTTGTGTTGAGAACTTTTTCATATTCTTCAGTTGTAAAGTCTATTGTTTTTTTTCTAATATTGGTTCCGACATTATTTATTAAAATATCTAAATTATCCCATTGTTTTTTTACTTCCTTAATTAATTCTTTTCTATCTTCTGCAACACTCAAATCTTTAGCAATGCCGTTGGCAATATGTCCTTTTTTATTCCATTCAGAGATTCTCTTTGTAAGCAGATCTTTATCTCTTGCAACAACAAATATTTCCGCACCAAGTTTTAAAAACTCATTAGCAATTGCCAGCCCAATTCCTTTTGTACCGCCAGTTATAAGAGCCTTTTTCCCGTTTAAATTCCATTGACTCATTTATTCACCTTCATAAATAATTATTCAGCAAAAGATAATACAAATAAACTTTTATTAAAAATGAAACAAAAAGATGATGGAAATTTTGTTTAAATTTATATTCGTAAATAATTATTGTTCATTAAAAATATTGGAGAAAAAATGCCAGTAGTTGATTATAAGAAATATTGTCAGATGATTGATAATGCCAAAAAAAATAAGTTTGCCTTTGCTGGAATTAATGTTGTTTCAGAAAGTTCTTCGAATGCAGTTTTACAAGGATTTGCAGAAGCTAAAGCTGATGGTTTAATTCAAGTAAGTACGGGCGGCGGTGAGTTTGCTTCAGGTCAAGGCGTAAAGAGTGCGGCTCTAGGTGCTATTTCTATTGCTAGGCACGTACATTTTATTGCTGATCAATATGATATAAATGTTGCTTTACATACAGATCATTGCCAAGCAAATAAAGTTGATTCATTCTTAAGACCATTATTAGATGAATCAAGAAAAAGAGTTGCCGCAGGAGAAAAACCATTATTTAACTCTCATATGTTTGATGGAAGTGCTCTTCCGTTAAAAGAAAATATGGATATTGCTGTTGAACTTTTAAAAGAATGCCATGAATTAGGAATTATTCTTGAAGTTGAAGCCGGCGTTGTTGGCGGTGAAGAAGATGGCGTTGATAATGAACATGCTCCAGCAGAAAAACTTTATACAACTCCGGAAGATATGCTCTATGTTTATGAAAGACTATCCGAAGTTAAAGGTGCTAGATATATGTTTGCTGCTACTTTCGGTAACGTTCATGGTGTTTATAAACCAGGTAACGTAAAATTAAAGCCAATAATACTTAAACAAGGTCAAGATGCTCTTGTTGCAAAATACGGTGAAGGTGCTTCTTTTGATTTAGTTTTCCACGGCGGAAGTGGTTCTACGCTTGCAGAAATTAGAGAAACTTTAGATTACGGTGTAATTAAAATGAACGTTGATACTGACACACAATATGCTTTTACTAGACCAATAGTTGAACACATGATGAAAAATTATGATGGTGTTCTAAAAGTTGATGGTGATGTTGGAAATAAAAAAGTTTATGATCCGCGTAGTTATTTGAAAAAAGCAGAAACTGGTATGAAAGAGAGAACAATTGTAGCAATTAAAGATTTAAGATCGGATGGACAAACCATAGGTTAAAACTATTTGTCAATTTTGAGATTTTTATTAAAACCCAATTTCAATTGAAGTTGGGTTTTTTTTGATACCTCAAATAGTTAAAACAAAAAAGCCCCGCAATTTGCGAGGCTCTACAAAATTATTAAAAAAATTTTAAGCTTTATCCAAAGCTTGTTTTAAATCATCTAACAAATCTTCAACATTTTCAATTCCAACAGAAAGACGAACAAGACCATCTGTTATCCCCGCTGATTCCCTTGCTTCTTTTCCCATTGTTAAGTGAGTCATACTTGCCGGGTGCTGGATTAAAGTTTCGACTCCGCCAAGACTAACTGCAAGCTGACAAAGTTTTACAGAATTCATAACTTTTTTACCAGCTTTAATTCCACCTTTTAATTCAAACGAAATCATTCCACCCGGAGCTTTGTGTTGTTTTTTGGCGATTTTATAATTTGGAAACGACTTTAATCCAGGAAATCTTACCCAATCAATCTTAGGATGTGCTTCCAAAAATTTTGCAATAACAATTGCATTCTCGGTATGCTTCTTCATTCTAATTGCAAGGGTTTTTAAACCTCTGTGAACCAGGAATGAGTTGAACGGATCAATTACTCCGCCAATTTGATTTAGAGTTTTTCTGAAATGTTTGTATGTTTCATCATCTTTTACAACAACAATTCCGGCAACAACATCGGCATGACCATTTAAGAATTTAGTCATACTATGCACAACAATATCAACACCAAATAAAAATGGCTGCTGTAAAATTGGACTCATAAAAGTATTATCAACCACAACTAAAGCATTATGTTTATGTGCAAATATAGAAACTGCTTCAAGATCAGTTACTTCTAAAGTTGGATTGCCAGGTGTTTCAATATAAATTACTTTTGTGTTTGGCTTTAAAGCTTCTTCAATTTTTTTCATATTTGAAGTATTTACAAAAGTAGTTTCCACATTAAACCGACTTAAGACAGTTGCAAGCAATGTTGATGTGGGGCCATAAACTGATTTGCTACAAATTACATGATCTCCAGCATTTAGCAGCGCAGAAAACACCGTGTGAATTGCAGCCATTCCACTTGCGCAACCCAAAGCTTTATAACCTCCCTCTAATTCAGCAACCGCATCTTCCATTGCTTCAATAGTAGGATTCTGCATTCGAGTATAAATATAACCTTTTTGTTCTCCAGCAAATAAAGAACCGCCATAATCGGCAGATTCAAACTTAAATGTAGAAGTCTGGTAAATTGGCGGAACTACTGGTCCATGCTCATATTCTTTAATTCCAGCGTGCACACATTTTGATTCAATATGAAGATTTTTGTTTTTACTCATTTAAATACCACTTTATCTATTTTACAATGTTGGTTCTTCATCAATTATTTCATCAATATCTTCATCTTCACTTATTACCCTTGCAACATCAGCAATTGTATCACCTTCTTTCAGATTTATCAATCTAACGCCTTGTGTTGCTCTTCCCATTACTCTTAACTTTTTAATAGCTTGTCTAATTACCATTCCACTGCTTGTGATTAGCACTAATTCATCGTTATCCGTTACCTCTTTTATTGAAATTAGGTTGCCAGTTTTCTCTCCAGTTTTTACAGTAATTATTCCCTTGCCGCCTCGTTTTGTAATTCTGTAATCATCTATATCACTTCGTTTTCCATAACCTTTATTTGTAACTACAAGAAGACTAGTATTGTTCCTTACTACTATTATTCCTATTACTTCATCATCTTTTCCTAATCTTATGCCTCTTACGCCAGTTGCTGTTCTACCCATCTCTCTAACATCACTTTCTTTAAAGCGAATTGCGAGACCTTTCTTTGTGCCTATTACTAAATCATTATTGCCATCTGTTAATTTAACTTCAATCAGCTCATCACCTTTGGCAATGTTAATAGCATTAATTCCACCCTTACGTACATTTGAGTATGCTGAAAGTGCTGTCTTTTTAATTGTTCCTTGTTTAGTTGCCATCACTACAGATTTATCATCTGTAAAATCTTTAACGGTTACAAAGGCAGTAATTTTTTCATCTTTTTCTTTTTCAACTAAATTCTGTAATGATCTTCCGCGAGTTGCTCTTCCACCTTCGGGAAGTTCGTGAACTTTTTTCCAATAACATTTACCTTGGTCAGTAAAGAACATTATATAATGATGTGTTGAAGCAATGAACATATGCTCAATAAAGTCTTCGTCCTTTGTTCCGGCTCCGGCAACACCTCTTCCGCCACGAGCTTGTTTTCTATACCCACTAACCGGGAATCGTTTAATAAAACCGGAGTGAGAAATTGTTACAACAACATCTTCTTCGGCAATAATATCTTCTAAAGAAAATTCTTTATAATTTTTAATTATTTCTGTTCTTCTCTTATCTCCGTATCTTTCTTTTATAGCAATCAGTTCATCTCTAATAATAATATTTCTCTTCTTTTCGTTATCCAATATTCCTCTTAATTTCTCAATCAATTTGATTATGTCTTTGTATTCATCTTCAATTTTCTTTCTTTCAAGTCCGGTCAATCTCTGCAAGCGCATATCCAATATCGCTTTTGCTTGTATTTCGCTTAACTTGAATTTTTTCATCAAGTTAGTTTTTGCAGTGTCTACATCTTTAGATTTTTTAATGGTTTCAATTACTGCATCAATATTATCTAAGGCAATTATATAGCCTTCTAAAATATGAGCTCTTCTTTCGGCTGCTTCTAACTCATACTTTGTTCTTCTAATTAACACTTCCATTCGATGAGCTAAGAAATGTGTCATAGTTTCGCGCAATGTTAAAACTTTTGGAGCGCCATTTACCAACGCAAGCATAATTACTCCGAAAGTAACTTGCATTTGCGTATGCTTAAACAGCTGATTTATAATAACTTCCGGTTGAGAACCACGTTTAGTTTCAATCACAATTCTCATTCCATCTCTATCAGATTCATCTCTAAGATTGGATATGTCAGTAATTTTTCCTTCGCGCACAAGATCTGCAATTTTTTCAATAAGATTAGCTTTATTTACTTGATAAGGAAGCTCGGTGACAATAATGCTTTCTCTATCGTTCTTATGAGTTTCAACATTTGCTTTTGCACGGATAATAACCTTTCCTCTTCCGGTTGTGTAAGCATCCTTCACACCTTCATAACCAAAAATAATTCCTGCGGTCGGAAAATCCGGAGCAATTACATATTGCATAAGTTCTTCATTTGTTATTTCAGGCTTTGCAATCATTGCAACTAATCCATCAACAACTTCTGTTAAATTATGCGGAGGAATATTCGTCGCCATACCAACAGCAATACCACTTGCGCCATTTAATAATAAGGTTGGCAAGTATGAGGGCATAACTGTCGGTTCTTGTAAAGACTCATCAAAGTTGGATGCAAAATCTACAGTGTTTTTATCTAAGTCCCTTAAAATTTCTTCAGAAATTCTTGCTAAGCGAGCTTCCGTATAACGCATAGCTGCTGGGGAATCGCCATCTACAGAGCCGTAGTTTCCTTGTCCATCCACAAGCGGATAGCGTAATGAAAAATCTTGAACCATCCTAACCATACTATCATAAACAGCTGTATCTCCGTGCGGATGATACTTACCTAAAACTTCACCCACAATTCTGGCTGATTTTTTATATGGTCGATTATAAGCTAAACTAAGTTCATGCATTCCATATAAAACTCTGCGATGAACAGGTTTTAATCCATCCCTAACGTCCGGCAAAGCTCTTGCAACAATTACAGACATTGCATAATCTATGTAAGAAGATTTCATTTCATCTTCTAAAGCAACCGGAACTACTTTTTCAAAAATTGTACTCATATTTTTATTCTACTTTTAGTTTTAATTTCAAATTTAATTTATACGTCTATGTTCGCATACTTTGCGTGTTTTTCAATAAATGCTCTTCTGGGTTCAACAACATCGCCCATTAATGTTTCAAATATTTTATCGGCAGCAAGAGCACTTTCTAAATTTACCTGCAACATTGTTCTTGTTTCCGGATTCATAGTTGTATCCCAAAGTTGTTCGGGATTCATTTCGCCAAGACCTTTATATCTGGAAATGTTTATTCCTTTTGGCAAGTTGCTATCGTCTTCATTTTCTTTTACAGCTTTTAAGTTCACTCCCATTCTGGCTAAAATTCTATCTCTTTCTTCATCATCATAAGCATAAACTTCTTCTTTGCCTTTTTTGATTTTATAAAGTGGCGGTTGAGCTATATACACCTTTCCTGTAGTTATAAGCTCCTTCATATATCTGTAGAAAAAGGTTAAAATCAATGTTCTAATATGACTTCCATCAACATCAGCATCAGTCATAATAATAACTTTTCCGTATCTGGCTTTTGAAGCATCAAACTCAGCTCCAATACCGGCTCCAAAAGCTGCAATCATTGTTTTAATTTCTGTGTTTTCTAAAACCTTATTTATTTTAGCTTTTTCTACATTAAGAATTTTTCCTTTGATCGGAAGGATTGCTTGAAACCTTCTATCTCTTCCCATCTTTGCGGAACCGCCGGCAGAATCTCCCTCAACCACATAAATTTCACAATGTTCTGGATCTTTAATTGAGCAATCTGCAAGTTTGCCTGGCAAGTGCATAGAATCGAGCGCGCTTTTTCTTCTTACTAAATCACGAGCTTTTCTTGCTGCTTCTCTTGCTTCTGCGGCACGCATACATTTTTCAATTATTTTCTTTCCAATGGAAGGATTCTCTTCAAGAAAATCGGCTAATTTTTCTCCAACTATTGATTCAACAATAGATTTAACCTCACTATTTCCAAGTTTTGTTTTTGTTTGGCCCTCAAATTGTGGCTCCATAACTTTTACAGAAATAACTGCTGTTAACCCTTCCCTAAAGTCATCCCCAGTTAGGGTAATTTTACTATTGTCTTTAATCAACTTATTCTTAATTGCATAGTTGTTAAAAGTTCGAGTCAATGCAGTTTTAAATCCAACAAGGTGACTTCCGCCTTCAATAGTGTTGATGTTATTCACATAAGAGCAAATATTATCAGAGTAGGCATCGCTATATTCAAATGCAACTTCAACGGGTGTATCATCTTTTTCCCCTTCTATATAAACTGTTTTATGGAATGTAGTTCTTGCTTCGTCTAAGTATTGAACAAATTCAATTATTCCACCTTTATAATGAAAACTTTCAGACTCCTCTTCAATTTCGTCTTTAATATTAATTGTAATATTTTTATTTAAGAAAGCTAGCTCTCTCATTCTTTCTGCCAAAATATCAAACTTAAATTTAGTGACTTTGAAGATTTGATTATCCGGCATAAAAGTTATTTTTGTACCAGTATCGTTTTTATTTACCTTTCCAATTTCTTTTACCTCGTGTCTAGGCGCGCCTCTTTCATACTCTTGCATATAAATTTTTCCACCTCTGCGCACTTCCACTTTAAGCCATTCAGAGAGAGCATTAACAACTGAAACTCCTACCCCGTGCAAACCACCAGAAACTTTGTAAGAACTTTTATCAAATTTTCCACCAGCGTGAAGAATGGTCATTACAACTTCGAGAGCTGATTTTTTTTCAACCGGATGTATATCAACAGGGATTCCTCTTCCATAATCTATTACAGTAACACTTCCATCTTTGTTAATAGAAATATCAATTTTATCATTATAGCCGCCTAGAGCTTCATCTATACTGTTGTCTACAACTTCATTCACAAGGTGGTGCAAACCTCTTTGACCAATATCGCCAATGTACATAGCAGGTCTTTTTCGTACTGCTTCTAATCCTTTAAGGACGTTTATATTACTAGCAGTATAATTTTTTTGTGCTGTTTCTTTAGTCACTTTTTACTCGCTCATTATTTAAATTTTTGAAAATTTTATATCACTAATTATCTTTTCGTTAAAGTAGTTGTTTATTTTCTCTACCATCAATTTTCGGTTTAGATGAAGTTCGCTTCTTAAAATTGAATTATCTGCAAATAAATAGAGTGTTCCATTTTTTACAGATTTTGCAACAACGGTTTTGCTGAACTCCGGGAATATATTTCCAAATTTATCTACTACCTCATTTTCTTTTACCGATTTATTAAATGCGGAAAATTCTTTTTCCCTCTTTAATATATCTGTTAAACTTCTAAAATCAGTGGGCATAAACTGCATTCCCATTTGTTACGCTAATTACTTTATCATTTTCAGAAACATTAAGCTTATCTAATTTTGAGAAGTCCGTCATTGTGATAAATGCCTGACCAATACTGCCTAAATAGCTGCTTATCTTTTCTGCTCTATAAGTATCAAGTTCTCCAAAAACATCATCCATTAAAAAAATAGGAGTAATCTTTAATTTTTCTTTCAAATAAAAAAACTGACTAAACCTGAGCGCTATTTGAAATGTTTTATGTTGTCCCTGAGAGCCAAATTTTTTCAATTCTAAACCATCTATATAAAATTCAAAATCGTCTCTGTGGGGACCAATTAAATTTCTTGCTCTTCCTAATTCTTCTCTTCTTTTTTCTATGATATTTTTTTTGAACAATTCGTCAATATTTTCATCAAAACTATTTGTGAAAGAAACATATTTAATTACCGGACTTTCTTTCTTTCCCATAATATGTTCATAAGGCTTCTGAATGTATTCGTTAAATTCTTTTAAGAAACTTATGCGATGTCTGATAACTTCAGAGCCAACTTTAACCAATGAAATCGTCCATGCATCTAATTGATCAAATAATTGAGGTGAGTTAAATTCCTTAATTTTTGAAAGCAGTGCAGATCTGTGACGAAGTACTTTGTTATAATCCAATAAAAGTTTTAAATATGTTTCGCTTGATTGTGCAATTATTGAATCTACAAACCTCCTTCTTTCAGCCGGGCTTCCTTGCGTAATAGCATGATCAGATTGTAAAAGTGCAACAACAGGAAATTTCCCAATTAATGAAGAAGCTCTATGTATTTGTTTTTCATCTAAAAAAATGTTTTTTTTGCCAACAGATTTATCAAAAAATACTCTTACTTTATTTGTAGAATATTCATGAAAGTTTCCGTTTATTTCAAAAATATTTTTATCAAAACTTAAAACATCATTATCAGAATTTTGGTTAAGATTTCTTGTTGTGCATAAGTAATAAATTGCTTCTAATAATGACGTTTTTCCTTGCCCATTTCCACCAACAATATAGTTGATGTTTTTTGAAAATTCTAAATTTGTATTTATATGCAATCTAAAATTTTTTAATTCAATAAAATTAAGAACCATAATTAGTTGTTTAAGCGAACTGGCATTAGGAGCATCATCAATTCATAATTTTCTTTTGCTTCCGTTGGTAAAATAATTACCGCTTTTGTTGCCGAGTGTAATTTAAATACGATTTTCTTTTCGGATGCAAGATGGCTTAAAACATCATTAACATATGCAGAGTTAAAACCAATTTCTAAAGCATCGCCTTTATACTTACAAATTAAATTTTCAGTTCCTGAAGCGCCTAAATCTAAATCTTCTGCGGATATTTCTAAATTATTTTCTTTAATTGAAAATTTAACTCTTCTAGTGTTAGAGGTTGAGAATAACATCATTCTTTTAATTACGCTGTGTAAATCTTTTGTTTCCACCTCTAAATCAAATTCGTTTTCTAAAGGAATAACGCTGGAGTAATCCGGATATTTTTGTTTTATAAGTCTGCTAATTAATTCAAATTCATTCAATTTAAATGACATGTGACTTTTACTTAAATAAATTTTAACATCTTTCTCATCTAAAATTTTAAGAAGAACAGATACGGCCCGTTCCGGCAATACATATTGAGATTCAACATCAAGCTTAATATTTTTATTAAGTAAGTTAGCAAGCCTGTGTCCATCGGTTGTAACAAATCTTAATCCTTCTTCAGTAAATTGAAATAAAGTTCCCATCATTGCAGGACGCATTTCCTCTTTACTCATTGCAAAGGCAGTCTTTTCAAAAGCAAACCTTAAATCACTTCCGTTTATTGTAATTTCATTAAGTTCTTCACTTGATGTAGTATTTGGAAAGTCAGGTATTTCAGGAAATTCGGCCTCGTCTAAATAGCTAAGATTATATTTTCCTTGATCTGTAATAAGAATAACTTTTCCGCTGGATTGAATATCAAAACGAATAGTTGTATCGCTTAATGATTTAATTACATCGTATAAGAGTTTGGCCGGTAATAAAATTTTTGTGTTTTCCTCAGACACAATTTTAAGAGAAGACTTAAGAGAAATTTCCAGGTCCGTTGCATATATTGTTAGCAAGCCGTCTTTAATTTCAAATAAAAAATTCTCTAAAACTGGCATTGGCGTTCTAGTAGGAACAGCAGGAATAATTTTAGAAAGTAGTTTTTCCAGCTCTTTGCTATTTACTTTAAACTCCATAAAAAGTCCTCAAGTTTTAAAAGTTTTTAATCATAGAAATATACCAAGTTTATGCATAATTTACAATTTTTTCACTTTAAGTAAAGCAGGCTAAATGTTTAATTTTTATCGGTTAATTTGAAAAGATATTGAGGAAAGCAATCAAATGCTTTATTATTTTATTGTCTTTATGAGCTCAATTTCAATTATTCTAAGTTAAGGTGTTAAATTACAAGCAGTTATGTTGATGTAAAGAAGTTTAATTTGATTGTTTATTTAATTGATTTTCCTTAATTTTACTTTCTTTGTAATTTTGAGGTAAGTTTAACTATGAAAAGAACGTATCAACCAAGCAATAGAAAACGCAAAAACAAACACGGTTTTAGATCTAGAATGGCTACTAAAAACGGTAGAAAAGTTCTTGCAAGAAGAAGAGCTCGTGGTAGAAAAAGATTAACAGTTAGTGATGAATTTTAGTTTTGAAAAGATATACTCTTTCTAAAAAAGAAAGATTAAAATTAAAAAAAGATTTTGAAAGAGTTTATACTAAGGGAAGCCAACTTTTTTCATCACAAAAAAAATTGAAAGTTAATTACTATTTAGAAAGCAGCGTTAATGATAAAGGTATTAAAGCTGCTTTTGTAGTTTCTAAGAAAGCCGGTAAGGCTGTTTGGAGAAATAGAATTAGAAGATTATTAAAAGAAGCTTATAGAACCAATAAAATAGATTTAACTGATTTTTGCATTAATAATAATTTTTTACTCTACCTTGTTTTCTCTCCAAGAACCTTGAACCAAAAACAAAATAAAAAAATTAAGCTAAGTTTTATTTTAGATGACTTAGTTGATTTATTAAATAAAGTTAAGAACCAAATACAGCAACATGCGTAAAGTATTTATCTATTTAATTAAAGTTTATCAAAAATTAATTTCGCCTATGTTTCCTCCTTCTTGCAGATTTTACCCCAGTTGTTCAAACTATGCAATTGATTCTTTCAGCAAGTATGGAGTTTTTAAAGGCGGCGCAAAAGCTATTTGGAGAATTTTAAGATGTAATCCTTTTAATAAAGGCGGGCACGATCCCGCTTAAACATTAATTTTTTCGGTATGAATTTTTATGGATAGACAATCAACAATTGCATTTATTTTAATCGGCGTAATTTTAGTCTTTTGGCTTTACATGAATTCGCCAGAACCTCCAGTAAATCCACCCAAAACGGATGACAGTACAAAAGTTGTAACAAATAACGATACAGTAAAAATAGAAACTAAAACAGCGGCTGAGTCTAAATCTGATATAGCGAAAGATGAAGAAGCAGAAGCTCCAGCAAGTTTTAATAATATTAATGCACCTGAAAAGGTAATAACAATTGAAACAGATTTGGCACTAATTGAATTAACTTCTAAGGGTGGACGATTTAGAAAGTTTTACTTAAAGGAATATGAAACTTGGTATCATAATAAAATTGAAGACACTTCGGATTTTTATAATTCGCACGTTCAACTTATAAATGCTTCAATAGATGGCGGCGATTTTAATTTAGTTTTTGTTACTAAAGATGGTCAACTTGTTAACACTAAATCGCTTGATTTTACTGCCGACAAAAATAATTTTTCGTTACAGAGTTAAAGCAAATGATTCCCTTTCTATAACTTATAAATTTAATATTGAAGGTGACAAAAAAGCATTGAAAAACAATTAGTTTTTTACGGAAATAGTTACGACCTAAAAGCTAACATTGTTTTAAATAATTTAGATGAGGTTATAAGCAGCTATAGATATGATGTTGAATGGAGCCATGGATTAAATTTTGTGGAAGAAAACTCTGTTGATGAAGCAAATTATTCAAACGCCGCAGCTTTTTCCGGAGATGAAAAAATTGTTATTGATGCCTCTTCCGTTGATGAACCAGTTGAAAAAAGTTTTAAATGGAAAAATCAATTGGGTTGGAGTTAGAAATAAATATTTTACAACTATAATTGCTCCCAACACCTAACCGAGAAGGTGGTGCAGATTTTAAAGGTGAACATATATTAAACCAATATGGCACACGTGAATTTTATTCGGCAAGTTTAAGAATTCCTTTTAACAATCAAAAATATCAGAAAGATAGTTTTAAGCTTTATATTGGTCCACTTGATTATGACTTGCTAAAAGACAGCAAAAATAATTATGAAGCAATTTTTGAGTTTGGAAGTTTCTTAGGTTTAACATTTATTACACGACCAATTTCAGAATATTTACTTTTACCTTTATTTAAATTTTTACACAACTACATTCCTAATTATGGTTGGGTTATAATTGTTTTTTCATTCATTTTAAAATTTGCTCTGTACCCACTTACAAAGCAAAGTTATAAATCAATGAAAAGAATGTCTCAGCTTCAGCCAAAAATTGCTGAACTTAAAGAAAAGTATAAAGGCGACCAACAAAAAATTCAAAAAGAAACCATGGCACTTTATTCTACGTATGGTATAAATCCCGCCGGTGGATGTTTACCTATGGTTTTGCAGATGCCAATACTTTTTGCGCTCTTTACTTTTTTTAACATTGCAATCGAAATTAGACACGAACCATTTCTATGGTGGATAACTAATTTATCATCCCCTGATGTTATTTATAATTTACCTTTTAAAATTCCAATATTAGGTGTAAGCGCAATAACTGGATTAGCACCGCTTTTAGGCATTACAATGTTTTTGCAACAACGAATGACAATGAAAGATCCAAGTCAGAAAGCCATGGTATATATGATGCCTATCATGATGACTTTTATGTTTATGGGATTTTCTTCCGGATTGAATTTATACTATTTTATGTTTAATTTGCTTTCAATTGGTCAACAGTATTTCATTAATCATCAGCATGGCGAAGAGTTAGTCCCTGTTAAAAATCCGAAAAAGAAAGCTGGCTTTATGCAAAAGATGATGGAAGCGGCTGAAAAACAACAAAAAACTCAAAAGCAAATTGCCAAAAAAGGTAAAAAGTAAGAATCATTTAACGCTTTTTAAATTTGAATTGAAAACTAAATGAAAGCTTTATTACGTAAGCTAATCTTACTATTTATAATTTTCCCTTTTCTTGTTTACTCACAAGAAATAACCGAGCTTAATCTTTCGTTAAAAGAAAAAAATCTTCCTTTTGGACTAACCAAATTTGTTCCTATGGACAAACCCGAAGTAAGTTTAGTTTTAAGCGGTGGCGGCTCGCGCGCAATCTCTCATATTGGCGTTTTAAAGGCAATTGAAGAATTAGAAATCCCTATTGACCAAATTGTTGGAACAAGTATGGGTAGTGTAATTGGCGGTTTGTATTCAGCCGGCTACACCATTGATGAAATTGATTCAATTGTAGTTTCAACCAATTGGGAAGAATTATTTTCTTTAACAGATCAGGACAGAAAAAATTTATTTGTCGATCAAAAAATTACCGAAGATAAGTCTTTGCTAACATTAAGACTAAATGGATTTAAACCTTCAATTCCAAATTCTATAAATACCGGTAAAAAAATCAGCAACCTATTAACAAGCTTAACTTTAAGTGCTCCAATTAACCAATATGACTCTTTTGACAATTTACTTTTTAAGTATCGGGCTGTTTGCACAGATTTAGTAAGCGGTAAACGCACGGTATTAAAAGACGGATTACTAAGCGAAGCAATGAGAGCAAGTTCAAGTGTGTCGTTCGTATTGCCTCCGGTAAAAAGAGACACACTAATTTTGGTTGATGGCGGATTAGTTGATAACTTGCCAATTAAATCCGCAGAGGAATTAAAGCCGGATTTTATAATTGCTTCTGATGCCACGAGTGCTTTGAGGAAAAAGAACGAACTTAATTTTCCATGGGAAATTGCAGACCAATTAGTAACTATTCCATCCAGAATTATTTGGGAAGAAAACATTTCAAAAGCTGATGTATTAATTCGTCAAAATTTTAATAAAAGAAAAAATGACGATTTTGAAAACTTGGATGAAATAATTAAGGCTGGATATGATTCAGCAAAATATATACTTCTAACAACAAAAAATAAAATTCAAAATATTTTTAAAGAACGGTTATCCAAAAATAATAAGTTTTATAAGAATCTCTCGGTGCCAACAAACAGTAATCTTCTAGAGAAGGAAATATTAAAAAGTTTTAATGGAGCAGATTCGGTTAGTAAAGCGGAAATTTTAAATGCTCTTTATTCATTTTATCAAAGCGGAATTTATGAAAATTTATCTGCAATCATAATTAGTGATTCAAGTTCTGTTTTGAAAATAAATTATGAAACAAATCCTTTAATTAACAATATTGAGTTTAATGGAATCACCCAAATACCTATAGACACTGCTATTGCTCAATTTAATAATGTTTTAAACAAGCCATATTCTGCAGATGAAGCATTTAAAAGTATATTAAAATTAATTAAAAAATATAGAGAAAATGGTCTTGTGCTTGCAACTGTTGACAGAATATTTTTTAGTAAGGCATTAGAAAAATTAATTATTTCTGTTAACGAAGGCTTAATTACAGAAGTTGAAGTTAAAGGAAATAAAACAACTCTTAATAATGTTATCACAAGAGAGTTTGCAACAGACGCTGGTGATTACCTTTTTAAAAATAATTTAGACGAGGGTTTAGCAAATATTGCTTCAACCGATTTATTTGATAATGTAAAACTTAGCTTTTCTAAAAATGGTGACGGCAAAAAAATTAGAATTGATTTAGATGAAAAATTACCAAATGTTTTGCGGTTTGGGCTAAGAATAGACAATGAAAATTTCACACAGTTTGCTGTGGATTTAAGAAATGAAAATTTATTCGGAACCGGTTCTGAACTTGGTTTTTCAGTTTCTGGGGGAATCAGAAATTTATCATACGTAATTGAGCACAAAACAAATAGAATTTTCAATACTTATTTAACTTATAAAGCCCAAGCATTTTATCATTCTAACGATGTAAATGTTTATGGTGATGATATTATTAACAATATAAGAAAATTTTCTAGATCTAAGATTGCTGAGTACAAACAAATATTATACGGCGGATTTATTGGTGTTGGAGCACATCTTAAAAAACTTGGAACATTGACGGCTGAAGGCAAATATGAAATTGATGAAATCAAGAACATAAGCTCATTGCAAGAAGAACAAAGTTATAAATTAAATATTTCCAGCTTAAGATTAAGACTTCAAATTGATTCGCAAAATAAATATCCTTATCCAACTAAAGGAATTTATATAAATACTTTTTATGAAACTGCTCAAAAAATACTTGGCGGTGATATTAGTTTTGCAAAATTTAGTTTTGATTATTCCAGTTATTTTACTTTTGCAAACTTACACACATTAACTCCGCATATAATTTTTGGCTTTGCAGATGAAACGCTTCCGCTTAGTCAGCAATTTAATTTTGGAGGGCAATATAATTTTTTAGGTTATAGAGACTATGAGTTTAGAGGGCGACAAATTTTTATTGCTTCCCTTCAATATAGATATAAGGTTCCATTTGATTTATACTTTGACACTTACTTTAAAATTAGGTACGACTTAGGTTCCTCTTGGCTTAACCAGCAAGAAATTCGTTTCAATGATTTGCGACATGGAATTGGCTTAACCATTTCTCTTGATACGCCAATTGGACCGGCAGATTTTTCAGTTGGGAGGAGTTCATACTTAAAAGATTCTGCTCCAGAAAGAATTATTAGTCGCGGGCCTTTATTCTTTTATTTTACAATGGGGTATTATTATTAGGATTTTATAATTCCTAGACTAAACTTATTTCAAAAGCAGTTGCGCCTTTAATTTCTTCTTTGGTATTAAACTCCCTTATAATTTCTTTTATTGTTCTGATTTCTGTTTCTGCCATATATAAACGGTGCTTAAGCATAAGCAAGCCAGTAAAAGCAGCGGTTCTTTCCCGCTCCAGACTTATAATTTGTGTTTTGATTTCATAGGTGGAACTTTCTAAATTTTCTAACTTAATTTTTAATTTTTGAAATACTTCATCGCGACTTAAATGATGAAGTAAAATAATTGCAATATCAAATTTAGAGCCATCAGGGTCTGTCTGCTCAATATAAGTAGAAATTGTTTTATGTAATTCAAATTCTCCTTCAGCCGTAATTGTATAAATTGTTTTTTCAGGAAAGCTTCCTTCTCTAACTGTTTCTCCCTTTATTAATCCCTGTTTTTTTAAGCTATTAATTGTTGCATAAACGGTGGAATCTGCTACATTAAACCATTTTCTTAAATTTAGATTACTAAGCATTTTTGTTATTTCATAAGGATTTCGTTCCTTTTCAAACAAAACACCTAAAATTAACGTGGATATTTTTGATAACATAATCATTCTCCCTATTAGCTTAAATTTAAGAAAATAAATTAAAACCTAATAATACTTTTTAGATTACTACAAGTGAGTAGAAGTTTAAACCATTTTAGGATTGGACTCTTAGAATTTTTCTGGTATTAATATTCTTGCAAATATTAAAATAGATTCTTTTTTAAGAGACAATGTCTTTTAATAAACTTGCTTCTGAAACCATATTTTCAAACGCCATATCGTAATATTTAATATTTTGTGCAATTGCATTGTACTTGTTTTCCAACAAAGCTGCTTTTTTACTGTTAATTACAATAACTTCCGTTTCTTTGCGCAATTGTTTTTTAAATAATGCTTTAATATGAACATCCGCATCCGAAAGAGAATAACCGACAAAAACTATTTTCTTTGCATCTCTAATCTCTCGTGATGCTTCTGCAAACAATTGAGAAATAACCGGCTGGTTTAATGTTTTTAAATATGACGGGGGCATAATTAAAGTTTGGAATTCTGTTCCATCAAGCGGACAAACATATTCGTATTTTTCATTATCGGGATAGGTGAATCCTAAAAATTTTCCGCCTTGTAAATCTATTGTTCTATCCCAAGGAGTAAGCAATGTTTGGTTGCAGCAATTGCAGTACTTCCAGTTTAAGCTTCCGTGCAATTTAATTATTTTTATTGGGGAAGGATTATCATTTGGGCCTATATTAACTGGCTCTCTGGGGTTTATCCAAAAATTAAAATCTTTTAGTTCCGTTAATTTATCGTAATTCATTAAGTGAATACAATAATCAATATAGCCCCATTTCTTAAATAAAAAATCAAATGCTTGTTCAAGCAACGTATCATAATTTAAGGTTATTATAGAAATGTTGGTATTAAACTCTTGAATTGCTTCCCAAAACAAATGATAATATTTGCTTCTTTTGTGAGTTCTTAAATTTACAATGTAATGAATGAGTTTTATTAAATATTCTTTTAACTCAACAATTTTATTGTGTGTATATTTTGCGTTTAAGCTCTCATTCTGCTGAATAAAATAATCTAAAAATCCAAAGACTGCTTCCAACTGAGGATATTGATTTAACTGAATATCATACCGAAAATTATCATTAATAAATTCAATTACCGATTTACCAATTTTAGAATCGCGAATTTCACTTTGCTCTTCAGAAAGAATCATTGGCAAAATATCTCTTTGCAGTGGAACTCCATCTGGCTGAGAAGCGCCCGCACCCATTACAAAAACAACATCTCGTTTAGGCTGATATCTTAAATATTTTTGATTTGGTTCTGTCATATAAAATTATTTTTACATTAAGTTGTAAACATACAGAATATTGAGAAAAAAAATATTCTTAATGTTTTATCTGTGTTATTTACAAATTGACTAACTTAGCTTTCAGAGTAAACTTCACCAAAATTTCGACTTCGTTTTATTTATCTTTACTTAACTAAAAATTTCAAGAATGAAGAAAATAAAACCATTAATAATTGCTCACCGTGGTGAATCTTACGATGCACCTGAAAATACACTTGCTTCAATAAACTTAGCTTGGCAGCGTGGTGCTGAAGCAGTTGAAATTGACGTTCACCTTTCGAAAGATAATAACGTAATCGTAATTCACGATGCATCCACAAAAAGAGTTTCCGGAAAAAGCGGGAGAATAAAAAACTTAACCTTACATGAAATCAAAAATCTTGATGTCGGTTCGTGGAAAAACGTAAAATATAAAAACGAGAAAATCCCTACTCTCGAAGAAGTTTTAAAGACTATTCCGCCAAACAAAAAATTAATTATTGAAATAAAATCCGGAGTAAAGATTCTGCCTTTTCTAAAAATAGAAATTAAAAGAGCTAATTTAAAACCAAATCAAATTGAAATAATTTCATTTGGTTATGCTGCTGTTAAAAATGCAAAACTAATTTTACCTGAATACAAAATATTATTACTTGCCGATCTCGATTATAATTCATACACTCAGCTTGTAAGTCCACCGGTAGAAAAATTAATTGAAAAAGTTAAAAAAGCAAATTTAGACGGACTAAATGTTTGGGCTGGAAAAATTTTGACGGAAGAGTTTACGCAAAAAGTTAAATCAAAAGGATTGCTTTTGTATGTTTGGACAGTGAATGATTTTGAAAAGACAAAAGAGTTAGTTTCTTGGGGAATTGATGGAATTACAACTGATAGAGCCAATTGGATGAGAGAAAAATTGCTATGAGGTTTTTACCAATTTAAATTATTTTCTTATTTAATATGATTATTTTAATATACATTTACTGCCTTCATTTTTAGGATCTTTGTTAAATTTAATTTTCTAACTTTTAAATGGAAGAGACAGAATGGAAGATCTACCAAAAAACTCTGAACAAAATCAACAGCAAATTTTAAATTTAGAAAATCCATACGACCTAATTGATGGTGCCTCTGGCGAAGGTTTTGACATAACTTCTGAGTTTGAAAAACAACGTAATATTATAGCTGATAAATCAAATTGGCTCGATGACAGATTGGAAGCCTTTGGTGATATTATGGATTCTGAAGTTGGTGATACTTCAATGGTTAGAGCAAGAAATATTGAGAGAGAAGTTGGTGCCAGACAAATTTACTTAAAATTCGAAGGTGGAAATCCAACCGGCACTCAAAAAGATAGAATCGCTTTTGCACAAGCTATGGATGCAATGCGCAGAGGATTTGAAACAATGACCCTTGCCACATGCGGAAATTATGGAGTAGCGTGTTCTTTGGCTGCTTCAATTGCAAATATTAAATGTAAAATATTTGTGCCCGAAACCTATCACGCAATCCGTATTAAAGAAATGGTTGCTTTAGGTGCTGAAATTGTTAGGGTTCCCGGTGACTATGAAAGAGCTGTTGAAATCTCTTCGGAAGTTGCACAACAGGAAGAGCTTTATGATGCAAATCCCGGTGGTACAAATATTACTTTGCAATTAAAAGCTTATGGTGAAATTGCAAATGAAATTTATGACGATTTAAGAGACGCCCCAAGTATAGTTGCAGTACCGGTTTCCAACGGTACAACAATTGCTGGGATTTACAAAGGCTTTTTAAGTTTATATAGAAGAGGTAAAACTTCAAAAATGCCAAGGTTTGTCGCCGGTTCGTCGTTTAAGAAAAATCCAATTATTCATGCTTACTTAACAAACAAAGAAACCGCCGAAGATTTGCAACCGGACAAAATTAAAGAATCAAAAATAAATGAGCCGCTAATTAATTGGCACTCCATTGATGGCGATTTGGCTTTAGAAGCAATTAGAAATACAAACGGTTGGGCAGCTGATGCAACAGATAAAGCAATGTTAAGTTATTCAAAGCTAATCAGAGAAAAAGAAGGTATGTTCGTATTACCTGCATCTACAGCTGGATTAATCGCTTTAATTAATAAAAACAACAATAAAGAAACAATCAACAACGATAGATTCGTTGTAGTACTAACCGGGAGGAAGTGATGAACACATTGCCAGAAGGTAATGCAATTGTTTATTGTGAGGATGCATTTAACACAACAAATGGGAAAACTGCCCATGGACTTGTTCGATTTACACAAAGATATAAGATTCTATCAGTAATTGATTCCAAACATGCAGGTAAAGATGCCGGAATGGTTTTAGACAATAAAGAAAATGGGATTCCGATTTATGCAAGTTTCAAAGATGCTTACGAATCGGCAGAAAATTCTAAATTAAAACCAACTCATTTTGTAATTGGTTTAGCTCCGGATGGTGGAAGATTGCCCGATTCTGCAAAAGATGTTGTAAAAAAGGCAATTAAAAAGGGTTTAAATGTTGATTCCGGTTTACACGATTTCCTTTCTGACGATAAAGAGGTAAAATCTTTAGCAAATCAAAACGGTGTGGCTATTAGAGACATCCGAAAAGTTCCGCCAAGAAGCGAGATGCATTTTTTCTCCGGAAAAATAGAAGAAGTTAATTCTTTTGTGATTGCGGTTTTAGGAACTGATTCTGCAATTGGCAAACGTACTACTGCATGGATATTAGTCAACGCTCTCCGCGAGGCCGGTTATAAAGCTGAAATGATTGGAACCGGACAAACAGCTTGGATGCAAGGTGCAAAATATAGCATAATTTTAGATTCGCTAATAAATGATTTTGTTAGCGGTGAAATTGAGCATGCGGTTCATTCGGCTTGGAAAAACGAAAAACCCAACTTTATTATTTTAGAAGGACAGGGAAGTTTACTTAATCCAGCTTATCCGGGAGGTTTTGAGTTGATGGCTGCGGGAAGACCGGATGTAATAATATTACAGCATGCGCCGGCAAGAAAAGAATATGACGGTTTTCCAGATTATACAATGCATCCGCTCTCAAAACAAATTAAAGCTGTTGAAATAATCTCTGGAAAACAAGTTGTTGCAATCACAATAAATCATGAAAATATGAGTCCAAAAGAAGTTACAAAAGTGTGTGATGAGTACACTAAACTTTATGATATTCCAACTTACGATGTGCTGCTTAGTGGCGCGGAAAAACTTGTTAAAACAATTTTGAAGTATAAAAAATAGTCTTAAAAACTAGGGATATAATGACTAAAATTTTAGAAGTAAATAAAACTCAAACTAATTTAGAAAAGCTTGTTGTCTTTGATAGATTAGAAGTTGGGCCAATTAAAATTGAGAAGAAAAGAATTGTTGCTCCTTACACAATTTTTAAAAAAGATTTTTCAGATTCCATAGAATTAATTTATAGTTATGAGGAAGATGTCTTTGACCCAGAAGATGATTCTCATTTGAATCTTGCAAGTATGATTGCTGCACAAGTTGCAATTAATTATGGATTATTTTGTAAAAAAATTACTTTCAATGGATTATATGATAATACCGATCAAAATGTAATTAAAGATTGGATGGAAAATACCGCACGAGAAATTTATGTGAAAAAATTTCTTGAGCCAAACCCATTTTTAATTGGTGATGCTGTTAATCTTCCCGTAATAAAATTAAAAAAATATTCTTATGCAGAGCTTGAATTTATTGATGCTAACCAAGAACCAATTAAAACTAGCTGGGAGTTTTGGAATAATGACAAATCTAAACACTGCGTTCTTTCAAGCGGCGGTAAAGATAGCTTACTAACATATGGATTACTTAATGAATTAAATTTAGAAACACATCCAATTTTTATAAATGAGAGCGGAAGACATTGGTTTACAGCTCTTAACGCTTATCGATATTTCAAAGATAACGTACCAAATACCAGCAGAGTTTGGGTAAACTCTGATAGGGTTTTCCCATTTATGTTAAGACATATGCCGTTTATTAGAAAAGACTTTGCTGATGTTCGAGCAGACATTTATCCAATTAGATTATGGACGGTGGCTGTATTTCTCTATGGCGTTTTACCTTTGCTGCGTAAACGTGGAATTGGTAGACTATTAATTGGTGATGAATATGACACATCCGAAAGGAAAAATTTCAAAGGCATAACTCATTATGATGGTTTATATGATCAGAGCAGATTTTTTGATGAGAGTATGACAAGATATTTTATGCGCAAAGGTTGGGCGGTTGCTCAATTTTCAATATTGCGTCCTTTATCAGAAATGTTGATTGAAACTATTTTAGCAACCAGATATAAAGATTTAATTCAACATCAAGTTTCTTGTCACTCTGCGCATAAAGAAAAAGACGGAGAAAGAGTTAAACCGTGCGGCAAATGCGAAAAGTGTAAAAGAATTATTGGTATGTTAACAGCAATAAATGTCGATCCAAAAATTTGCGGATACACTGATACACAAATAGTAGAAGGGCTAAAGTCGCTCGCAAACATTTCATTGCATCAAGAAGCCGCCGGAGCCGAACATCTAAATTATTTATTAAATGAAAAAAAAATAATTACTCTAGCTGCTGATAAAATTAAAACTCTAAAACCGCATCCAGAAGTAATGCAAATTAGGATTGATAATGAACGATCTTCTCTTGTTTCAATTCCACAAGATTTAAGAAAACCACTTTTTGAAATTTTTAGCAAACACGCAAATGGTGTTGTTAAAAAAGTTTCTAGAAACTGGATTAAAATTGATGCGCGAAAAGAAGCCGATTTTACTAAGCCATACCCTTTTGAGATGGCAAATGCTAAACCCGGTAAAAACATTAACAAATCTAATACAAAATTATCAAGTAAGTATTTATGGTCAGAACTTACTTGGCCCGAAGCTGAACAACGCTTAAAAAAAATGGATGTGGCTATTTTGCCAACCGGCGCAATTGAGCAGCACGGTCCACATCTTCCTTTAGATGTTGATGCTTTTGATGCTGAATATTTGGCAAAAAAGGTAGCCGAAGCTTGCAGTGATCCTAAACCATTAGTTCTTCCCCTCATTTCTTATGGTGTTTCGTATCATCATGATGACTTTAAGGGAACCATTAGTATTACAAATGAAACACTTGCAAAATTAGTTTATGATATTGGAATTAATATTGCAAAGCAGGGAATTAAAAAACTACTGATTATAAATGGACACGGTGATAATAGCCCCACATTAAATTACGCCGCACAAATGATTAACAGAGATGCTAATATTTTTGTCGCTGTTGATACAGGTGAAACAAGCGATGTAGATATCGATGAACTTGCAGAAACGCATAATGATATACATGCCGGGGAAATTGAAACCAGTACAACACTTGCAATACGTCCGGAAATGGTACAGATGAATAAAGCGAAAAAAACATCGTTAAATTTTACAAGTCGGTATTTAAATTTCTCTTCAATAAGAGGCGTTCCTTGGTATGCGCAGACTGAAAAAATTTCTGCAAATGGAACAATGGGCGATCCAACAAAAGCTACTGCAGAAAAGGGTAACAAAATGTGGGGAATTATGATTGCTCACTTGGTTTCCTTTGTAGAAGATTTAAAAAGAATGACTTTGGATGAAATTCATCAAAAAAGATATTAGTGAGCCAAAATGAAAATTGCTTCAATTGAGACTTGGTCTCACAAAATGAAATTGTCAAGTCCATATACAATTGCTTATGAAACTATTGACTCGACTGTAAATGTATTTACAAAAATTACAACTAATAAAGGAACTGTTGGCTTCGGTTGTGCAGCACCAGATTTAGAAGTAACCGGCGAAACTGAAGAAAGTGTAATCACTTCATGTAATGATATAATTGAACCTTTACTGAAAGGCTCTGATGCTTTGCGCTATTCTTATCAACTTAACAAATTAAGCGAACCGCTTAAAAAACATCCTTCTGCAATGGCGATGATTGATATGGCTCTCTTTGATATTATGGGCAAAGAAGCAAATATGCCAATCTATAAAATGCTTGGTGGTTTTAGAGAAAAAATGAAAACCAGCATCACTATTGGAATTTTACCAATTAACGACACAGTACAAAATGCAAAAGAATATATTAAACAAGGCTTTAGTATTCTTAAAATAAAGGGCGGAGCTGATGTGGATGAAGATGTTGAGCGAATGAAAAAAGTTAGAGAAGCTGTTGGTAAAAATGTGCAACTAAGATTTGACGCAAACCAAGGTTATTCAGTTTATGAATCACTAAAATTTGTTGAAGAAACCAGAGATGTAAAAATTGAATTGCTTGAACAGCCAACATCAAAGCAAGAGCCTGATTTGCTTGGAAGAGTTACTAATAATGTTCCCATTATAGTTATGGCTGATGAAAGCTTAATGAATTTAGTAGATGCATTTAAACTTGCAAGAAGAGATTTGGTAGATACAGTAAATATTAAATTGATGAAGGTCGGAGGAATTGACGAAGCAATTAAAATTAATGCCGTTGCCAAAGCTGCCAACTTAGAGGTAATGGTTGGATGCATGGATGAATCCGCACTTGGCATTGCAGCTGGTTTGCATTTTGCACTTTCTAAACCTAATGTAACTTATGCAGATTTAGATGGGCACCTTGATTTAATAGACGATCCGGCAAAGGGTGCGGTAATTCTAAAGAACGGAACTCTTTATCCAACCAACAAACCAGGGCTTGGATTTAATTTATAATATTTTTTTCTCCGTGAAAAATCTCTATATTTTTCTTTTTGTTGCTCTTCCCACAACTATTAGTTTTTACCGATTTGTTTATTGATTGTTCAACTCCCCAATTTCCATTAAGTTTACATATGTAAATTTTAATATTATTATTTCAATTATGTCAAAAATTATAATCGGTATTCATGGACTAGGCAATAAGCCATCCAGAGAATTATTAGAGAAGTGGTGGAAAGCTTCTATTGATGAAGGGTTGCAGCATATTGGTAAATCACAAATAAAATATGATTTTGAACTTATTTATTGGGCGGATATTTTAAATCCAAAATCGCTGGATGAAAACATAACCGATAAAGACAGTAAGTTTTTTATAAATGAAAAATACACACCCGCCTCAAAAGATTTTGTTCCATATAAAGTTGAGCCCAATTCAATTATAGATCAAATCATTTATAGTCAGTTTGATAAAATTTTTGTTGATCCCAGCTTCAACAAAAATCACGAAGTAATTTCTGAGTTTCTTGTAAAAATGTATTTTAGAGAAATGTCTATTTATTATTCCGAAGAGGAAGAATATAAAGATTACAGAAATATTATAATGTACAGAATTCTAGCCGTGTTAAAGAAAATATGAGAAAAATGAAATTTTTTTAATTGCTCATTCTATGGGTTCAATAATCATTTATGATATTTTGACAAAGTTGGCTCCTAAATTAAAAATTAAAATTTTATTACTATTGGCTCCCCTCTAGGATTACCTATAATTGTTGAAAAAAAAAGGGCATTTCAAAAAATCAAAACAAACCCACAAACTCCAGAAGGAGTATTGGAATGGATAAATTTTGCTGATAAAGAAGATAAAATTGCAGTAAAATCAGAATTGGCTGATTATTATTCTCCCAATAAAAAAGGAGTAGTCCCAAAATTTATTGAAGTTACAAATAATTACGAAATAAACAACCATAGAAATCCGCACAAAAGTTATGGCTACTTAAGAGCAAAACAATTTTCAGAAGTGCTCTATAAATTCCTGACTAAAGATATAACCCAATTTGATTTGTGGAAAGTAAAAGCGGCTGGAAACATTAAAAAGTTTTTCAAAAAATTTTTAGGTACTTAAATGAATAGAAATGAAATGCTCGCTAAATTAGAATTAACCAAGCTTTGGGATTTTATAATAATTGGCGGGGGTGCTACCGGCATTGGCTGCGCCATAGAGGCGGCATCAAGAGGTTATAAAACTCTTTTACTTGAACAATCTGATTTTGCGAAAGGAACATCCGGCAGAAGCACAAAACTTGTGCATGGCGGAGTTAGATATTTACAACAAGGGAATATTTCTTTGGTCCTTGAAGCATTAAAAGAGCGTGGGGTGTTAAGAAGAAATGCTCCTCATTTAGTTCATGATCTTCCATTTATTGTTCCAAATTACGATTGGTGGGAAGGACCTTTTTACGGAATTGGTTTAAAACTCTATGATGCGCTTGCTGGCAAGGAAGGATTTGGTGCATCGAAGCTTTTATCTAAAGAAGAAACATTAAAACATATTCCAACTATTGAACAAAAAGGATTAAGAGGCGGTGTAATTTATTATGATGGTCAGTTTGATGATGCTAGACTTGCAATAAATATGGCTGAAACTGCTTATGAGCAAGGCGCAACATTAATTAACTATTTTAAAGTTACCTCTTTAGTTAAAGATGATGATATGATTTGCGGAGTTGGAGCAACTGATGTTGAATCTAATAAAGCTTATTCTCTTAATGCAAAGGTTGTAATAAATGCAACTGGTGTTTTTACAGATTCTATTAGAAAAATGGATGACGGTAATGCAAACAATATTATTGTTAGCGGTCAAGGAGTTCATATTGTTTTGGATAAATCTTTTCTTCCCGGTGATAGTGCAATCATGGTTCCGGAAACTGATGACGGCAGAGTGCTCTTTGCAATCCCTTGGCACAATTATGTTTTAGTTGGAACAACTGATACTCCCGTAGATGAATTTTTACTAGAGCCAATTGCAATGGAAGAGGAAATTGAATTTTTATTGAAACACACTGCAAGATATTTAACAAAAGATCCTACTCGAGCAGATATTTTAAGTGTGTTTGCCGGCTTACGACCATTAGTAAAAAGCGGCGAGGTAGAAAATACAGCAGCTATTTCCAGAGATCATACTTTAAATATTTCACGCTCCGGATTGGTTACAATAACCGGGGGGAAATGGACGACTTACAGAAAAATGGCAGAAGACACAATTGACCAGGCTATTTTATTAGCTCGTTTGGATTTTGAAGAATCTGTAACAAAAGAACTCCGCATTCACGGGTATCATAGTCACGCAGATGAGTTTGGCAATCTTGAAATTTACGGCTCAGACGCAATTGCAATTCAAGAATTATTGAATGAAGATGATTCTTATAATGAAAAACTTCATCCTAAGTTTAATACGGTTATTGGAGAAATTATTTGGGCCGTTAGAAAGGAAATGGCTAGAACAGTTGATGATTTTCTATCTCGCAGAACAAGAATTTTATTAATGGACGCAAAAGCAAGCATGGAATCTGCTCCAAAAGTTGCTAAAATAATGGCAAAGGAATTAGGACAAGATAATGTTTGGGTTGAAAATCAGATTAATGAATTTAATGAAATTGCGAAAAATTATATTTTAAAATAATTTTTGTTGTTCCCCTTGTAACATTGTACAGTTTCATTTCGTCTATATATTTAACTCAATGAAAATTTCGAAAAATTTAAAAATGAAATTGTTTTTAATATTATTTTTTACTTTTACATCTTTTCTCTTTGCTCAAAAAACAAACCTCACCGGAAAAATTTACAATCTACAAACAAGAAGACCTATTCCTTTTGTAAACGTAGGAATTCAAGGAACATATTTTGGAACAAGTTCTAATGAGTACGGAAATTTTAAACTTGTCCTATCTAATGGTTCCTACAATTTGATTGTAAGTTGTGTAGGGTTTGAATCAACAATAATCAAGGTTTCAATTCCAAATGAAAATGAAATTTCTATAAATCTCAAACCAATTCCAATAGAATTGCCAGAAGTAGTTATCGATGCTGATGAAAATCCTGCATATACACAATAATCAGAAAGGCTATAGCCAATAAGAAAAAAACAAATTGGTTTTAAAAAAATTATAATTATGATTTTTATTCTAAGAACATTTTAAATCCGGTGAAGAGATTGTTTTTATTGAAGAAGACGTTGGAGAAGGTTTTAAGATTTTACCAAATGATGTTAAAGAATTAAAAACTGAGCTAAGCAAGACTAAAAATATTTCTAAGCAAACTTTTCAAAACTCAGACTTAAATTTTTTTGAAAAAGAGATAATAGATTTTACCGATGATTCTTTAACGTTAGGTAAATTTGTTTTTCATTTACCCATTTCTAAATTTGCTTTTGATTATTATGACTATCTACTGCTTGGTGTTCAGCAAAGTAATAATCATAATTTTTATCAAATTAAAGTTATTCCTTATTCTAAAATACGACCAACATTTAGGGGTGAAATATTAATTGATGATTCTTCATATGCTCTTGCTGGATTAAACCTAACTCTTGAAAATAGAAACCTGATGCCGTTCACAGATTTTAAAATGTCAATAATTCAAAATCTTATTAATTATAAAAATTATTGGCTTCCAAAATATTACAACATTGATATTGAAACTAATATAAATTATTATCACCTAATTAAGCTTGATAGCGCAATAACTTCTTTTGTAAAAGTATTTAATAATTATAAAATTAATTTGAACAAAGATGATCCGCTCTTGAAAAACATAAATCAAATTGGTGATACAACAATTCATTTTGATTCAAAATTAATTACTAAGACCGAAATGGATTCTCTTAGATTATACCCTTTATTGCTTAGAGAAACAAAAGCATATGAAGAAATTGATAGCACTAAACGAATTGTATCTTCACTTAAGCTTGGTGGAATTGGCGGAGAATATATAAAATCAAATATTGAAAATCCAAAGGCTGAACCCGATACTAGTTTTAATATTTTGAATGTTTTAAATATCTCGATTTTCAAAATAATCGAGTTGATGGAATAATGTTAGGATTGAAACATTCTGATTGGGTGAATAAATCTTTATTTAATTATTCAACAAATATTGGTTATTCTTTTTCTAAAAAGATATTGAATCTAACTTGAGTTTGTTTTTTTTCCAGTAAAAATTCATTTGTCAATGCTTTAGAATTTAATGCTAATTACAGCACTTTTGCCAATAATTTCTTTAACCCAATATTCTGAGTTTTTTAATGCAATTTCAGTTTCACTCGGATTTGAAGATCAATTCAATTATTATTTTTCCAGAGGACTTTCTGTAGGAGCAATTAAGAATATTACTAAAAAGACAAATGTAAAATTTAGCTTAAATATAGAATCACAAAGAAGTATTACTGAAAAAAAATATTACAGCATATTTAATTCTAATAGAAAATTAAGAAAAAAAACCCTAAAATAATTGAGGAATGGATAACTGTATACTTCTTGAATTAAATATAGGAAGCTCCCTTATAAATTTGATGTTCAAACAAATGATGGGTTTTCATCAAAAATTGAATATTCTTCCGAATTAATTGGTAGTGATTTTAATTACTTAAAGGTTAGTTTGGGCAGTCAATTTTTATAAGAACATTTTACGATGAATTATTCTTCTCCCATATATGGCAATATTCATTGAGGTAAATTCAGTTCTTGGAAGTTTTGGACCACAGCATTTAACAACACCACAAACTGCAATGGGTGTGTTTTCTCCTTTGGGAACAATGAAAGGAATCCTTCCGTATCAATTTATTGGTGATAAATCTATTTCAATTCATCTTGAACATAATTGGCGTAAAACTTTTTTGATATGCTGGGTATTTATTTTCCGGTTGCATGGAATTTAGAATTAACAACTGGAATTTCCGGATTGGGAATATGGAACGATAGCAATTATTTAAACGAGATTAAATCTGACGATTATTATTGGGAAATTTATAGCGGTATTTCAGGCATACTTGGACTGTTAAATATAAATGTTGCTTATAATAAATTAAGGGATACCGTTGTGCGCTTTGGATTTTCAAGTTTTTTAGAATTATATTTTAAGGAAATTATTTAAATCTCATAATTATTATTTTCATTTCCCAAATAGAAATTTTTAAGTTCTTCGGTTTTTACAATTATTAAATTGGGAATAGGTGCAAATTTTACAAACTCTTTTGCATCTTCTAAAGTTTTAAAGGATACCTTAGGAAGATAAATTTCATCTTCCGTTTCCTTTATAATGTGATATGGTAAATTATAGTCTAACACTTTCTTTCTTCTAATGCTTGTAAGACGAATTAGCAGCAAGAAAGTTAAGTGTAAAAATTTTTCTCTTTATTACATATCAATATTTCTTTCTAAAACTTCTCCGGCAACTTAATTTCTTAGCTCAATTCCATGAGCATGAAATGCATCTTTACCCGATAAGTGTCCGGTTACAACCATTGATTTTGAATCATCCATTCCCGGCGGAAGATCTTTAATTCCGGTAACTAACATTTCTTTGTTATCGCCATCAATTACATAAAAATTGTATGAACCGTCTTGGGTTCTTGTAGCACCTTTATCTTTTACAAATTTAACAATTATTGGCAAGCTTGCATTACTGTTTGGGTCAAACCTAGCAAAGCTTCCAAGCTCATCACTTGGTGCAAAGTATGAGAAATAAAGTACAGCAACTATAATAATTACTAGACCGGGAAGAATCAATTTTTGTATGTTTTTCATATATCTTTTCACTTTATATTAATAAATCATTTTTATAAGTTACAAACATAACATTTATCAAATCCAATTTCATAAAATTTAGAAAGGTTTTAAAATGGAATCAGCAGAACAGACAATGATAAATAATATTAAAATTAAATTTGGAAAATCATTAGAAGAATGGATTAAAATTGTTAATAAGGAAAAATTAACTAAACATTCAGAAATTTTAAAATTCTTAAAAGTAAAACACGGATTCACACACGGTTATGCAAATTTGGTTTCTATGAAAGCTCGTGAAGCCGATGCTGGTTCTGTGGAAAACCAAGATGATTTAATTATTGATCAATACAAAGGAAAGGAAAATCTTAAACCAATTTATGATAAAATAATTTCTGAAATTCTGAAATTTGGAAACAATATTGAAATTGCTCCAAAAAAAGCTGCTGTAAGTTTGCGTAGGAAAAGACAATTTGCATTAGTTCAACCAAGCACAAAAACCAGAGTTGATTTGGGATTGAAATTAAATGATAAGCCCATCGCAGGAAAGTTGGAAGGTTCAGGTCCATTTGGAATAATGTGCACGCATAGAGTTAAGATAGCTGATCAAAAGATATTGATAAAAATGTGATTGAATGGTTAAAAGAAGCTTACGAGCAAGCAGAATGATTCTAAATTAATTCAGTATATTTTTTATAAATCTAACTACAAAATATTTAAGGAAAAGCTCATGTATAATAATCTTAAAAACAAATTGTTTTCACTTTTAATTTTTTTCCTTTCAATTACACAATTAAATTTCGCACAAATTGAAAAAGTTGTTGATGGTTTTCAATTTACTGAAGGTCCGGTTTGGAAAGACGGAGCTTTGCTTTTTAGTGATATACCGGCAAACAAGATTTATAGGTGGAATGTAAAAGATGGACTCTCAGTATTTTTGGAACCTTCCGGGAATTCTAACGGTTTGGCTTTAGATAAAGAAGGAAACCTGCTCTTAGCACAGCATGGAAACAGAAGGTTAGCAAAATTATTTAGTGATGGAAAGGAAATTTCTTTGGCAAGTGAGTATTTCGGAAGTAAATTAAACTCACCTAATGATATTGCAGTTAAATCTGATGGTTCAATATTTTTTACTGATCCGCCATACGGAATTAAGCCCGAACAAGAGGAATTGGGATATTATGGGATTTACAGACTTAGCAAAAATGGGAAACTCAGACTTTTAGATAACTCCTTAAGAAGACCAAATGGGATTGCGTTTTCTCCAGATGAAAAACTACTTTACGTTACAAATTCAGAAACTAAAGATATTTATGTTTGGGATGTGGCTGATAGTATAATCACCAACAGAAGATTGTTTGCTAGTATGGAACCAAATGGAGCGGGAGACGGACTTAAAATAAATTCGGAAGGAAGGTTATTTGTTGCCGGATCTGTTGGAATTTGGATATTTGAAAAAGATGGAACTTTTATTGAATCTATTGAAATTCCAGGGCAAACCACAAATTGTGCATGGGGCGATGAAGACAGGAAAACGCTTTATATTACTTCTGGTGATGCACTTTATAAATATCGTTCAAACTTGACAACTTATGAAAATAATTGAGTGACATGACGAACGAAAATTTACAACCATTTAAATATAACGGTGCCAGATCGCTTGTTCTGCTGCATGAAAAACATTTAAAATCTTTTCTTTTAATTTGGCGGGAAGCGTATGACAAAAATATTGCTCTGCCCAAAACAGAAGATCCAGATTATGAATCGTTGATAACGTTGCTAAGACATGTTTTAAGATCTGCAGGAAACTACATGAATTGGATATGTGATAAATTGGAGCTTCCGAGTCCAAAAATTAATGCTGTCCCAAATTTAGATATTATTAAAAATGAAGCTGATAATTATCTTAATCACCTTTTGGAAAGATGGAGATTACCTCTTTGCGAAGTTGAAGAAGAAAAATTTATTTCACTAACATTTACCTCTAATTGGGGAATTGAGTATTGTATTGATGCAATGTTGGAACACGCCGTAATGCATCCAATCCGTCATGAATTTCAACTAAGAAATTTGATAAAAGAAAATTCTGAGACATAAAGTTCTAGAATGTAATTATTATAAAAAACATCTATCTCTTTTAGATTTCAATCTCAAAAACAATGTTTTACATTAGTACAAATTAAGACTTTAATTTTATAAAATGGTTATTTGGAAAAAAAACAAAAAGCCTTATCTTAAACAAATAGTTATTCGAATTTACTTCATCAATAACATTTTCTTAGTTTGAGAAAAATTATTCCCGGAAAAGTTATAAAAATATATGCCCGATGTTAGTCCTTGCCAACCGGCATGCAGGTTTGAAGCATCAAAATCAAATGTGTATGTTCCTGCATTTATTTGGTCACTTAATAAAACAGCAACTTCTTGACCCAATACATTAAAAACTCTTAAAGTATACATTCCACTTGCCGGAATACTTACCACAATTTGTGTGTTTGGATTAAAAGGATTTGGATAATTTTGTTCAAGAGAATAACTGCTTGGCAACTCCAGTTGGTTATCTTCAACACTTGTAATTGCATCAATGTTTCCACCGCCAAAGGTTGGCGTCATTTGAACAAAGGGACCTGTTCCATTTAGATAACGGCCTGTTGATAAATCTGTTGTTTGCTCAGCATAACTTATTTCATCAATAATTGTTGTATCACTATTTGATAAGTAAATTGTTTCTCCTGATCCGGAGAGTTTAAAGTTAGCGTGTAATCCTTTCTGATCTTCATCATTATCTGCCCAAACAATTAAATATCCTTTTGCTGAAATAGTTGTGTCAGGGAATGACCACTGTGAAAGATCATCACCATCATCTGATAGAAAATATCCACTTAATGAAATAGCCTCTTCAGAATTATTATATAGTTCAATCCAATCTTCATATTCACCTTCAGAATCTGTTGCAGTGGTTTCGTTGCTAGCCATAAACTCATTAATTACTAAATCACCCGAAACGGTTAAAGTATAAAACTCATATGCCGCACGATTAGGAGAAAAGGAAGCGGCATCATCATTTTCTGCATAAATATAATATTGAAATCCGCTTGAACCCGTAGAAACAGAAACGCCATAAATTCCATCACCGCCTGATCCATCTCCATGATTTCCATCATCAAACATTTCTATTTTTTCAAAAGCCTTTGTCACACTTCTTCTATATGCTAATTTTACAATATTAGCGCTGCTAACATTTGCAGTTATAAAAACCTCTGAATTGGGAGAAGGAGAAGATGGAGTTTGTCCTAACTCAGAAATAGTTGGAGAAATTGCTTGAAAATCATAAAGAGAATTTAGATATGTAACCCTTGCATCCATCAATTCAGCAATACCAAGAATTGATTGGTTCATAGGTCCGGGAGGACCTCCGCCACCAACGCTGTTATCTACATTATTGATGAAATTAGAATATGTATAAAATTTGTTTGGATCATTTTGTACTTCTGTATCAATAATATCTTGAATCTCCATTGCCCTTGTGCGATACAAATCATTCTCAAAATAATCTTCCATTATCGTTTTCATATGAGCTACGTACATTTTTTTATATGTCGAGTTAGAAAGTACCTTGCTAATTATTGGGTAATTGCTGCTTGCTGAATTCAGATATGGATCAAGTTGCTGCAAACCAGATATATTTAATTGAGATCCACCAATAAGTGAAGAAAACACTCCAAAATTTTCATTAAAATCCCAAACTATTGGATTAAACATTCCCGCATTATCTTGATATAAATAATAATTATGTGCAAAATTTATTGGTGCATCTAAATTCACTAATAAATTATCAAATGCCAACATCCATAAATGACGGTCAACATTTAAAACATCTTCAACAGATTCTGAATCATTATTTAGGACATCTAAAAAATTTATCAGGTCTTTCCATCCATTGTCAGATTCTATTTCATAATAATTTGCATAAGTTGCCGAGTCCACACCTAGATATCCCCAGACAGTTACAATATTTTGAGGTGTGTCATTTACCAATTCGCCCTTAAAAAAGGAATTGTCACTACTATAATAATTACTTCTTAAAAATGCTTATCAACATCTTGCACACTCGTATAAAGTCCAAGATAAGTGCCATTAATATATACTTTAATATAATTCGCCAAACTTGCCGGCATATATTGTCTAGCTATTTCATAGCTTAGTGTTTCTCTAACAAAGCTTGGATCATTATATACATTTGCAAGTTTTAATGTTCCATAATCCTCATGTTCTTGACCATCAATAGTGTAATCGAGTTTAATATTAAGTGGATTTTTTATTTGGTTTGCACGATAGCTGCTGTTTCCTTTATATCTTACACCTACACTGTCATAAGTTATACCATTGACGACAGCGGTTCCCAATAAGCGTTCTTCATTACCTTCAGAAACTAATTGATCAAGTAGAGCATCCCAGTTAGATTCTGTAAATGTGATCTCTATTGTATTTATTGTGTTTATGTCGTAAAAAATCCTGACCACTAATTTTTGCGGCAATAAAAAGAATGAGTAAAAAGTGTTCGAAATATTTTTTTTTTTCATTTTTGAATCCTTGTATTCATTTTTAATTATCACTTAAATCATGATTTATATATAAGACGATGATTTTGAAAAAAACTTGCACAGAAGGGTTAGATAGTTTAATAATGAGCTTTTGCCAAAAATTAAATTATTACTTATGTGTACTTTTATAAACAATATTATTTTTTGTTTTACTTTTTATTGGAATTAAATTTTTCTTTAGTTCTCTTTCTTTCAAAATCTTACTATATAATACTTCTATTCGGTCCGCAAAATCAGTTAATTGATTTACTAAATCATTTAATACCATATTTGAATAATCCATCAATATTTTCCTATGCTTGTTTCTTAAATGTATGACGACAAATTTTAAAATAACTTGTGCAGGTGATGATAAAAGTTTTAAATGAAAAACCCCTCAACAACATTGATGGGGGTTTTCCTTCCTTGAAAATATTTAATTTCTCTTTGGCGGCCGCTCTCCTCTTGGCGGCGGGAGGCGGAGGCATTTCACCTTTAACCTCTCCTATTGGAGCACCTGGAGGAGGATTGCCTTGTTGTGCTTTACCTAATAAACGATGCACAATTTCAAATAATTTATTTTGCTGCTCTGGTGTACAAATTTCCTTTAATTTCAAAAAATGCTGAAATGTTAATAGTTCTAGTTCTGTCTGCTTTTCAAGTGAGAGATTAAGCAATGAGTCGGAAATAATAGTTTTATCACCATACATTGCTTCTTCAAACATTTTTCTTTTCACCAGCATTAATTCATCATTTAATTCTGCTGCTTTTTTGTGATGATTTTCCCTTAACTCTAAAAATTTTTCCGTTTGTTCAGTAGAAAATCCCAATTCTTCTTTCAACATTTCTTGAATTCTAACCTTTTCATCTCCTTTATCTACCGCACCTCGCATATTATCATGCTTTTGGTTTTCCAAGCCAGAAGTAATAGCAATGCTGCAATGTTAATAATCACTAAAACTACTATTGTGATTATAAGGTTTCTATTTTGCTTAATTATATCCATAATATTACCTACTCAAATAAAAATTTTTCTGTTTGATCACTTTCTAAATTAAAATCACTCTTTAAAATATCAACCAGCTCCAGATCTGTTTCTGAGCTAACAACTGAAATATCGGAACTTGTATACCAAATGGCCGTGGTTAAGTTTAACACAACCAAAACAGTGAAAAATGAGGGTTTCAACACACCATAAATCGAAAAACTTTTTTCTGGATTTTTCATTAATTCTTTGCTGAACCCTAGTATAAAAATAAGGATTGGGCTGTAATGTCTCTTTTGTTTTCAAAAGATTCCCAAAGTCTTATCAATTTCGTTCTGTATTTTTTCTTGTTTGTTCATTTTAACTCCCAATAATTGAGACGTTCTTTTTCTCTAAAAACTTGTGTGTTTATAAATGTTTTTCAAAATAATCTTTTAATTCTTTTTGTAAATTTTTCTTTGCTCTATGCATCAAAGCTTCAACTGCCGATAATGACATATCCATAATTTCTGTAATTTCTTTATTGCTAAATCCTTCATATTTGCTCAAAATTATTGCTGTTTTCTGATTATCCGGTAATTTTGATAATGCCCAATCAAGAATTTCTTTTCTTTCTTTATCTTCTAATTCTTGTTCCGGTGTTCCATTGCTCGGAATTTCTATAATTTCTTCACCTTCTTCAGTAGATCGGAACAAACTTGTTAATTGACCAAAACGTTTTTTTCTTTTCTTGCTTCTCAAAAATCCAATGATTTGTTAACTGCTATTCTATAAACCCAGGTAGAAATTTGTGATTCCTCACGAAAATGACTCATTGATTCATAAACTTGAATAAATACTTCCTGGGCAATATCATCAGCATCCTCGACATTATTAACATATCGGAAACAAGTGTTTCTCACCTTTTCTTGAAGTTTTTCAACAATGCTTTGAAAATCAGTTGTATCGTAAATTTGTTCGGCCAAAAACATATTTTCCAAATATTCTATTGCAATATACAATTAAGACGATATAATTTTAAAAAACTTGCGGCTCAAAATTAATTTTTTGTAAAAAAAATACATTTTGCTAAAGTCCTTCCCCATCAAAAAGAACTAATAAATTTAAGATTTAAAGTCCTATCCCATATTACAGAACGATTTAATTATCTTAAGAACATATTTTTGCTGAAGTAAATTCATTCGTAGTGCGCGGAGTTAAATAATGAAATTCATACTTCGACTTCGCTCAGTATGAAAATTATTAATAACTTGAGGCAAGAATGAAAAAAATAGTTCTTTTAATATATTTTGTTATTATCAGCTTAACGTATTCTCAAAATTCACCCCAAGGAATTTT
Source organism: Ignavibacteriales bacterium (assembly GCA_020635285.1). Lineage (GTDB taxonomy): Bacteria > Bacteroidota > Ignavibacteria > Ignavibacteriales > Melioribacteraceae. The sequence goes on from JACKAB010000010.1 coordinate 102,950, forward strand.
AGAAGGAATTGTTGTGGATAATAATAGTAAATCTCCACTAATTGGTGTAAATATTTTTATCAAAGATAAGAATATTGGTGCCACAACAGATAAGAATGGATTTTATCAATTTAAAAATATTTCTGTTGGTACCTATACTATTCAGTTTAGTTATTTGGGTTACGATAAAGTTACAAAAACAGATGTAATTATTAGACCACAGCGAACAACATATCTTAACATAAACCTCAACTCATCTTCAGTTGAGTTAGAAGATGTTGTAGTTGAAAGCGGTTACTTTACTGAAATTGATAATAAACCATTAGGAACCGTAAATTTTTCTGCAGAAGAAATTAGAAGAGCTCCAGGCTCTGCTGGAGATGTAAGCAGAATTTTATTTGGTTTACCATCGCTAGCAAAAGTTAATGATTCAAGAAACAGTTTAATTGTCCGTGGTGGAAGTCCGATTGAAAATAGTTTCTACATAGATAATATTGAGATTCCAAATATAAATCACTTCCCGGTTGAGGGATCATCTGACGGACCAATCGGAATATTAAATGTTGATTTTATAGAAGATGTAAATTTTTACTCGGGCGGATTTTCATCAATTTACGGAGATAAACTTTCCTCAATTATGGAGATAACTTTTAGGGAAGGTGCAAAGGATAATATTCAGCCGCAAATTAATTTGAGCATGCAGGGCTTTGGAGCAGCTATCGAAGGACCAATTTCAAAAAAAGGTTCATATATGGTTTCCGGAAATATGAGTTATCTAGATTTAATTTTAGATCCAAAAGAAACCGGTGGGGCAATTCCTCGCTATGGAGATGCTCAAGCAAAAGTTGTCTATAATTTTAATGAAAATAATAAACTCACCTTTTTAGAAATTCTTTCAATAGATCAAATAAATTTAGATTACGAAAACGCTCTTAAAACTGAGCTGACAAATGTTTTTGGAAGGACTGACGGAGTTACAAATGTTGCCGGATTAAATTGGCAATACATTTGGGGAAAAAGCGGATATTCAAACACTTCTCTCTCTCATACATACTTTGGCTACAAAAGAGATTACTCTGAGACAAAATCTAAAAATCATCTTTTTGCAAACAACTCAAAAGAAAATACGTTGAAGTTGAGAAATGTAAATTACTATAAACTTGATGACAATAATAAGTTTGAGTTTGGCTTTGAAACAAAATATAACTTCAGCAATTTTGATGTGCTGTATGAAGCATGGGAAGATCATTATGGAAATGCAACTCCACGGCTTTATGTTGATAATAAAATTAACTCTGTAAAAAGCGGAATTTTTGCTCAACACAGAATGAAAATATCTGAGAGATTAAAGTTAGAGTACGGTGGTAGAATTGATTACTTCCAGTATAATGACCACATAACTTTTTCACCAAGATTATCTTTAGCTTATGAATTTAATAACGGAATAACTTTATCAGGCAGTGCGGGAATTTTTACTCAAGAAATACCTGAGAACTTCCTTGTGCAAAATGATAAATTTAAAGACCTATCTACTCCAACTTCAAATCATTTTATTTTAGGAATAAGTAAAATGCTTGGGGAAACCACCAGGCTTAGCTTAGAAGGTTATTACAAAACTTATAACAATTTTCCAATAGATCCGACACAGCCGAATGTTTTTCTTTTTGATCAATCAATGATAGACGGATTATTTCTAAATCATGAAAACTTGGTTGATAATGGAGAAGCATTCTCACGTGGAATTGAGTTAATGATTCAGAAAAAATTAGCAGCAGATTTTTATGGATTAGTTAGCGCATCATATTCAAAAACCAGATACAAAGATTTGAACAATGATTGGCACAATAGAATTTATGACAACCAATTTAACTTTACTTTTGAGGGAGGTTACATTCCAAACAATGAATGGGAATTTAAACTTCGTTGGATTTATGCCGGCGGCGCACCTTATACTCCGTTTGATATTGTCAAATCAACAGAACTTAACAGAGGAATTTGGGATACTGAAAACATTAATAGCAAAAGATTGCCGGATTACCATTCATTAAATGTGAGAGTTGATAAACGATTTTATTTTTCCAGTACAAGTTTAATTGTTTATTTAAGTGTATGGAATGCTTACGGAAGAGAAAATATTGCTTTTTATCAATGGGATGAAAAGGAAAATAAATTAGATTATCAAACTCAGTGGAGCACTTTGCCAGTTTTAGGTGTTGAGTATAAATTTTAGAATTGGATCTGTCATTCCCGTGAAAACGGGAATCTAAAAAATAGATACCGGATCAAGTCCGGCATGACAAATAATTTAGTTAATATTTCTAAATTGTGCTGGAGTCATTCCAGTAATTTTTTTAAATGCAGAATAATATGCCGACTTGGACGAGAACCCTGCTTCAAAACCATGGGCCAGTAAATTATATTTTCCTTCCTTATCTAAAAGAATTAATTTTTTAACTTCCTCAACTCTATAAGCATTTATAAAATCATAAAAGTTTTGATTTTGTTTTGTGTTAATAATTTCAGAAAGATTGTGCGAGCTTATTCCAATTTTTTCAGCCAATTGATTCAAGCTTAGTTTTGGATCAAGGTATGGTTGATCTTTTTCCATTGTTTCTACCAAGGTCTTTAAATACTCTCCGGCTTTTTCATCTGAAAGACCCGACTTTTTATATGTTCCATTCTCTTCTTCAATAATTTTTATTTCAGGTTGTTTGTAACTTTTTATTGCAAGCGTGTAAAGAAAAATTGAGATCGAAATATAAATCATAAGGTTGGCTTGAAGCTGATCACCAAACATAAATCCAACAAAGTATGAAAGCAACACAATTAACCAAATTATAACTGTTCCAAAAACTAAATACAAGAGCCAGCTTAAATCAATATCTTCAATACTGGAAAGTGAATTTTTAATTTGTTTGTTAAATTTAATTGTTTTATCAACAGTTAAAGCCATATAAAATACGCCCACAACGGGAATTAACATTCCAACAAGTTTAATATGCCATTGCGGTTCTTTAGCAAAATCTAATAAACCTAACTGATATTCAGGAGATTCAAAATAAAAAAAACAAAGTCCATATATTTGAGCTAAAATAAACGGAATAAAATGAATTAAATTGCTAAGATCAAAAGATTGCTTTTTATGAATTAAGAACACCACATAAAGATAAATCAGAGGTCCATACAAATAAGGCAATGTGTTACTTATTCCCAAAATCCATGGTATGTTTTTTATATAACCAGATAAAAATGCAACTCCGGCAAGCAAATCCAATGCAAAGACCAGCATTGTAATGGACAAAAATTTATTTGCAAAACTATTTTCTTTTTTTCTCCATAGAATGAAAAATAAGAAAACTGCTTGTGCTACACCAATTGCAAAAATATAAGTTATTATTTCTTTGAATTCTAACATTATTTAAATGAAATTATTTTGATGAAGATAAAATAATCAAAGATGCTATAAAATAATACTATTTAGAAAAGCTTTGCTTCAACTTATATAAACTGAGAGTAAAATTTTTGTATTTCTCCGTGTTTATTTCTTAACTATTTATATATTTATAAATATAAACCATTTCATTAGGAACTAGAAAAATGGATTCAAGAGTCACTAATTCAAATAGTGATAAAGAATTAATCATTCAAATTAAAGAGAATAGTGAAATTGCTTTTAAAGAACTTTTTTATAAATATTATAAAATTTTAATAACCTTTTGCTGGTATAGAACAAGAAATATCGATCTTTCAAAGGATTTGGTTCAGGAAGTTTTTGCAAAACTTTGGATTGCAAGAAATAATTTAAATCCTGAAAAATCAGTCAAATCTTATCTGTTCAAATCACTAACAAATCAGATTATTAATAATTCAAAACTCTCTTCCTCAAAAAACATATCAATTGATGAATCAATTCTAAATAACACCACAGCCAACAATATAAATATTGAAAACCAAATTGATCTTCATTCAGCAATAGAAAAACTTCCGGAAAAATTAAAAACAGTCTTTATGCTAAGTAGAATTGAGGGCTTTAAATATTCTGAGATAGCAGAAATTTGTGAAATTTCAATTAAAGCAGTTGAAAAAAGAATGACAAAGACTCTTAAAATATTACGTAAATCTCTTTCATAAAAAATGCCCGGTAGGGTTTTTCTCTTCTCAACTGTATTACTTATTAGAAACGCATTAAGGATAATCAAAGTATGAACAAAAATTTTTATCAGAACCTTTGCATTAAGGATTTTACAAATAATATAAGTGATAATGAAAAAAAATTGCTGACTGAATGGTTAGCAGAGTCTGACAAAAATAAACTTGAGTATAAAAAACTGAAAAATATTTGGGAATCTTCGGCTCCGCCTAAAATTGAATATGAGCTAAACTTAGAAGCAGAATGGATTTCTCTTCAGAATAAGATATCTGATGCAATAGAAACTCAAGTTATAGTAAGCAATCCAATTTCAAAATTATTTGGTTCATTGTTTGCACCAAAACTTAGACCAATATGGGCAATGGGTACAGCACTATTAATAATTATTTCATCAATTATATTTTTTAGCAATTATGAATCTTCCGGAAGTCTTAAGACAATATCAACTGTTAATAATCAACGTTTAGAAATTGAGCTTTCTGATGGCTCTATTGTTCAATTAAATAGTGATAGTGAAATTAAATTCTATGAAAATTTTGATAACGATAAAAGAGAAATAAAATTAAAAGGTGAAGCCTTTTTTTCAGTTAAGAAAGATGGACGTCCATTTATAATCACAACAGAAAATGCTGTTACAAAAGTTCTTGGAACTAAATTTAATGTTTGGTCAAGAGAGGATGAAACAAGAGTAATTGTTAAAGAAGGCAAGGTTAGTCTTTCTGATAAATCGCAAATAAAAAATGAAGTGCTGTTAACCAAAGGTGAATTGAGCAAAGTAAAAGAGTCTTTTCCGCCGTCAATACCATCGAAAGTGGATGATGATTATTTACTAGGCTGGTTAAATGGAAAATTGGTTTTTAACAATACTCCTCTTAAGGAAATTGCTGAGGAATTAGAACGATTTTATAACACAAAAGTTATTGTTGATAATAATGAACTTGTCGGATACAATTTAACGGGTTCGTTTAATAACGAAAAAATTGATTCTGTTCTAACTAAAATTTGTTTAGCTCTAAATTTAAACTATGTTGAAAATAATAATATCTACAGCATTACAAAGTAAGGTTTTATTCATAAATCATTACGGGGGTTAATCATGAAAAACATTATAAAAATATTTATAACAACATTATTTTTTTTAAGTGCTTGCACAAGTACAAAACAAGTGTTTAACGAAAATATTACTGAGCCAGTATTAAAAACTGAGCCAAAACTTATTTACCCTTTAGATGCTCAACAAGAAAACAGATCTGGATCAACGGTAGTAATATTTACTATAACAAAAGATGGTGATGTGAGCCAAACCCGCATTCATAATTCTTCCGGTTATAAAGACCTAGATAATGCGGCAGAAAACTTTTGTAAAAACTTGACTTTTATTCCAGCAAAAGAACATGGAGAAGCCATTCCTTCTTGCATGAGATGGGAAGTAAAATTTGATCTTAAAGATTTAGGAAGAGCAATAAAAAGCGAAATTGCTGATATTAATGATTTATATGTAGAGGCTGAAAAAGCAACAGGTGCCTCAAAGCTTTTAATAGAAAAGGAAATTTTAAAGAAACATAGAGATATTTTGAGCAAAGTGAAGGATGGAATAAAACTCAATGATTATATCTATGGTGTAGTTCAAAATAATATAAAGAGTGAGTGGAAAGATGTAAGCGATTCTTATCCATTAACATTTTTATTATTCCATGATTTTATTTCTAGATTTAAAGATTACGATAGCTTAAGCACCGTTAAATCTCTTCTGGAGTATTCGCTTAACCAAGATATTGATTATTTAAGTTTACCGGGTAACTTTCAAGAGAAAGATAAAGCAAATATGGCGGTTCTTATTCAAAAGATAAAAAGTTTTGTTGAAATTAATTATCCTCAAATAAAATTAAATGATCTTGTAATTAAATTGAATAATAATAGTATATCATAAATGAGTTAAAAATGCTTTTGGTAAGACTTTTAATATTTAGCGTGATAAGTCTTTCGTCAATTTGCTGTTTGGCACAAAACGCATGGGGGAAAGAGGTTTTTCTCAACATTGAAGAAAAGCCTCTGCGTTATGTACTAAACGAAATAAGAAACCAAACCGACTTAAATTTGATATACAATGATAATCTTTTTGAAGAAATAACTTTAAGCGGCAGTTTTAATTCTTCTGCAGAATCAGCTCTTTCTGAAATACTGAGTAGGTATAATTGTTCATTTAAAAAATATGAAAATAATGCGGCAGTAATTTATAAGAAGAAGTCCACTCCTAAAAAATTTAAAGCCGTGGTTCATAAAACAAATACAGCAGAATTTATTCCACCCAGCCAAGTTGAAATATTAAAACCAACTCTTCTTTCCAAAATTGATTTGGTTTATCCTCAAGAAGCAATTAACAAAAGAATAGAAGGTGAAACTCTTGCAAAATTATTCATCACAAAAGATGGAGAGTTTCTGAAGTATTGTTTGAGAAATCTTCCGGACATCAAATTCTTGATACCGCAACAATTAATTATGTTAATAAACTAAAATTTTTGCCGGCAGAATACAAAGGAAAGTATAAGTCTGTCTGGATTACAATGTTGGTTAAATTTAGTTTTGAATAAATGATAAATTAGAAATAATAATTAATTAAATTTTATCACACACTTTTAATAAATCAATATCTTCAAACAACAGAATAAAATTAAACTCGAAAGGAAAGAATGACTAATTCAAATTATTACCTAATCGTTTTGTTTTTAATATCAATTTATTCTTGCACAAATAATGAGAATAATAATAAACTGAAAAACCTTCATGGCGATTTTATAGGTCAATCTCTGCCAAAAGATAGTGCAGAGGTTTTTGCACCGGGAGTTATATCAACAGCATACAATGAACGCGATGCAGCTTTCTCTCCAGGTGGAAATGAGTTCTTCTATTCACTTAAAGGAACAATTGGTTTCTCACTAATTCAAACTAAAATAAAAGATGGCGTTTGGCAATCTCCAGAAGTTGCTTCTTTCTCCGGAAAATATTCAGATATCGAGCCTTGCTTTTCAAGAGATGGGACAAAATTATTTTTTGTGTCAAATCGTCCACTCACTGGCGAGGGAGAACCGAAGGACTATGATATTTGGTTTGTTGAAAAAATTAACGATGGTTGGGGAAAGCCTAAGAATATTGGCTTGCCTATAAATACTGAAGCAAATGAGTTTTATCCTTCTTTTACGGAAGATGGAACAATTTATTTTTGCGCAAATTATGAAAACGGAATTGGAGGAGAAGATTTATATTACTCCGTATTTAAAGATGGTAAATATCTTTCACCAATAAATTTGGGCGACTCTGTAAATAGCGTTCGCGATGAATTTAATTCATTTGTCTCGTCCGATGGAAACTTTATAATTTTTACTTCTATGGGATGGGGTACTGGATTTGGCGGCGGTGATTTATGGATAAGCTTTAGAAAAGATGTCAATAGCTGGACAAAGCCCAAAAACATGGGAAAACAAATTAACTCTCCATACTTTGAATATTGTCCCAGCATCACTCCCGATGGAAAGTATTTCTTTTTTACCAGCAATAGGAGTGGCGAGCAAAGTTATTCTGAGACTTTACTCACTTATGATAAAATAATTGAAGGACTTAATTCTACACTAAATGGAAGTCAAAATATTTATTGGATTAGTGCCGATTTTATCAATGGACTTAACAAATAAATTTTTTCAAATTATAATGAGAAAAAAATTGAACTGTGTAAATGGCCCAACTAAATGGATATTTTTAATATTGTTAATAATTAACGCATGCGCTATGGGAAATGACAAAAACGACTTAGAAAAAATAAAGAAGGAAATACTGGATACTGAAAAAGCTTTTACTTCGATGGCAAAGAAGGATGGTGTTGCTAAAGCATTCTTAAACTATGCTGCTGAAGATGCTGTGTTAAATAGAAATGATATTTTAATTAAAGGTAAGACTGCGATTAAATCATATTTTGAAAATCAAACTTTACGTGATGTAAATCTTAATTGGACGCCAGATTTTGTTTCCGTGTCCAAATCGGGCGATTTAGCTTATACATACGGTCATTATACTTTTTCAGCAACAAATCCAACCGGTGAAAACATTTCAGCTAAGGGTATTTTTCATACAGTTTGGAAAAGACAAAAAGACGGTTTGTGGAAATTTGTTTGGGATTAATAACTTTCAATTATGGTTGAACTAAAAATGTTTTCCAAACAAATTTTTTTATTAAGGAGCAATTATGTATTCACAACACAAAGAAAAGCATCGCACACAGCATATCGGTTGGTTAAGAGCCGCGGTATTGGGGGCAAATGATGGTATAGTATCAATTGCAAGTCTTATTGTAGGCGTTGCTGCAGCGCAAGCCGCAAGAGGAGATGTTCTAATTGCAGGCATTGCCGGACTTGTAGCCGGTGCAATGTCAATGGCCGCTGGAGAATATGTTTCTGTAAGCTCTCAAGCAGATACAGAAAATGCTGATCTGGAACGTGAGCGAATGGAACTTGAAAATAATGTTGAGTTAGAAAAAGAGGAATTAGCATCTATTTATGTTGATCGTGGTTTAGATGGAGAACTTGCAAACCAAGTGGCAGAACAGCTTATGGCTCATGATGCTATTGGCGCTCATGCCAGAGATGAGCTTGGAATATCTGAGGTTTTAACTGCTCGTCCAATTCAGGCGGCTTTTTCATCTGCAGGAACTTTTGCATTAGGTGCTGCAATGCCTTTGTTGGCAGTACTCATTTTCCCAGCATCTATCCTTATCCCGGCTGTCTCTGTAATATCCTTGATCTGCTTAGCATTACTGGGTATGTTTTCTGCAAAAATTGGAGGATCTTCCATTCTGAAAGCAACGGTGAGGGTTACGTTTTGGGGTGCATTAGCTATGGGTATTACAGCTGGAGTTGGAGCTCTGTTTGGAGTAGCTGTTTAGTTTGGAGGTATAAAATAATATTTTATCAAGGATCTATTATAATTTCATAAAAATATTTTTACACAAAAGCTGTGAACGGAAAAAAATTACTGCGCCTTAATTCGATTCAAAATAGGCATATTGAATTTATTAGAAATTCTATAACTTACTGCTATAGTGTGGAAGGGATAAACACTATTGCCAGCAAACCAACTATGTCAAAAAGGTGTTCTGACTGACATCCAAACATCCAGGGCCAATAAACTGCTGATATAATATTGCCCAAAATAAAGAAAAAAGTGAATTGGTGATCTTTAAGAAATTAGAATTATCCTTAAAATATTCTGCTGTAAATACATTCGCTATCTATTCAATATTTTTGTTATTCCAAAAATGAATTTAAAAGATTAGATTTCCTTGTTGCTGATAATTACTCAATCTGTATTGGGTTTTACGGATTTAGTAATATAATAGCTGCTGAAACAAGTTCAGCATGACAAAGGTTTTGGTTTTCAGAAGCTTGATAAATAATAATCGGCAGAGTCAAAAATGTTCTCAAAACTAAAGGTTTTCTCCGTTATAAAAAAAAACACAAAAAGCTTTATACCATAAAAATTTTTCGAACTTTTTTAAGACCGTTGGTATAATACATAATAATTAAAAAAAATATTGAGTATGATGAGTACAACTAATTAAAATAAAGGAAAGATGGCATGAGTAAAAATATTTTGGACTCTGCTGAAATAAAAAAAAACTTACTTCTGATGAACTTCTTAAAACATTCTCTTCAAATAAAACCGGTCTCTCAAATTCAACAGCAACAAACCTAATCAATGAATATGGATATAACGAAATCACTGAGAAAAAAGTTAGTCCCATTGTAAAATTCTTAAGTTATTTCTGGGGACCAATACCTTGGATGATTGAAATTGCAGCCATTCTCTCTGCAATTATTAATCACTGGGAAGACTTCTGGGTAATTTTGCGTTGCTGCTACTAAATGCAGTTGTTGGTTTCTGGCAAGAATTTAAAGCAGACGATGCAATAAATTTATTAAAGAAAAGATTAGCATTAAATGCTCGTGTTTTACGTGATAAAAATTGGAAATCTATTGCAGCCAAGGAACTTGTTCCGGGCGATATTGTCCGTATAAGACTTGGAGATGTTGTCCCTGCCGATTTAAAACTTTTTGATGGAGATTATATAAATGTTGACGAGTCTTCGCTAACAGGGGAATCTCTTCCTATTGAAAAACATAAAGAAGATGTTGCATATTCAGGATCTATTATTCGTCAAGGTGAAATGAACGGTTTGGTTGTTGCAACTGGTATGAATACTTTTTTTGGCAAAACAGCAAAGTTAGTTGCAGAAGCAAAAACGGTAAGTCATTTTCAAAAAGCAGTTATTAAAATTGGAAACTACCTAATTGTTTTAGCCGCCTTTATGATTGGAATAATTTTTATCGCTTCAATTTTCCGCCATGAAAGTTTTCTTGATACGCTGCAATTTGCACTTGTATTAACAATCGCAGCCATTCCTGTTGCGTTGCCTGCTGTCCTTTCCGTAACCATGGCGGTTGGAGCATCAGTGCTTGCAAAGAAAAAAGCAATTGTCAGCAAATTAGTTGCTATTGAAGAAATGGCTGGAATGGATATACTTTGCTCAGATAAAACTGGAACTATCACAAAAAATGAGTTGACCGTTGCCGAAGTAGAGCCATTTAAAAATTATTCGAGTGAGGATGTTCTGCTCTTTGCGTCGCTTGCTTCAAGAGCGGAAGATAATGATCCAATTGACTCAGCAATATTAGAAAAAAGTAAGTCTAATAAAGCTATTGCTGAAAAATACAATACTTACTTTGCCAAAGAGTTTAAACCTTTCGATCCAATTATAAAAAGGACGGAAGTAACTGTTGTTGATTCGGAAAAAAATCAATTTAAAATCAGCAAGGGCGCCCCTCAAGTTATTCTTGCTTTATTGCCAGATCATGAAAAAGAAAAACTTTCTAAAGAATTAAATTCCCTAATTGATGAGTTTGCTTCAAAAGGATTTAGAACTCTAGGATTAGCAAAAACAGATCATACAGAAATATGGCAATATGTTGGACTAATTCCACTATTTGATCCCCCTAGAGAGGATTCTGCTCAAACCATAAAGACTGCACGCGATATGGGTGTGGATGTAAAAATGGTTACCGGTGATCATACTGCAATTGGCAAACAAATAGCACAAAAAGTAAATCTTAAGAATAACATTTTAGAGGTTTCTGCATTTCTAGATAAACCTGATAGGGAAGCCGCAAAAATAATTGAAAAAGCAGATGGTTTTGCTCAAGTTTTTCCTGAACACAAATATAAAATCGTAGAACTTCTTCAAGAACGAAACCATATTGTTGGAATGACCGGTGACGGCGTTAACGATGCTCCCGCACTTAAAAAAGCAGATGTGGGAATTGCTGTTGATGGCGCAACGGATGCGGCAAAATCTGCGGCGGATATTGTGCTTACATCACCTGGACTTTCTGTAATTATAGATGCAATAAAAGAAAGCAGAAAAATTTTCCAAAGAATGAATAGTTATGCAATTTACAGAATTGCAGAAACAATTCGAGTTTTATTATTTATTACTTTGGCAATTTTAGTATTCAACTTTTATCCCGTTACAGCAATTATGATTGTGCTATTAGCCTTCTTTAATGATGCCCCAATCATGGCAATTGCATTTGATAATGTTAAATATTCTAAAGATCCGGAAAAATGGAATATGCGCGTTGTGTTAAGTATGGCAACATTTTTAGGACTAATAGGAGTTGTAAGCTCGTTTGGAATTTTTTACATTGGTCAAATAACACTTCATTTATCAAAAGAAGCAGTACAAACATTTATCTTTTTGAAGTTAGCAATTGCAGGTCATTTAACAATATTTGTTACCCGAACTCGGGGACCGTTCTGGTCAATTAAGCCAAGCGGTACAATGTTTTGGTCGGCTGTAGCAACCAAAATACTTGCAACCTTTGTCGCAGTTTACGGTTGGTTTATTGCGCCTATTTCATGGGATTTAGCATTGTTGGTTTGGGGTTATGCACTAACTGCATTTCTAATTACAGACTTTTTAAAAGTTAAAATCTACAAACTATTAGATCACTCAGATGTGATATTTAGTAAACAAAATTTCTTAAGGAGATATTATGGATATGAAAATAAATAACTCAAAAGATTTGGAAATAAAGAACTTGCTGGAAAACCTGGTAAGCGAAAATGGAGTGGAGAGAAAAAGTGCAAGAAAAAACTTAGTGAAAAAAGGCCCCGTGGTTATTGATTTTCTTATGGAACATATTCATCACCCAAAACATCTTTACCGATGGGAAGCCCTAAAAACTATGGAAGAAATTGCCGATCCAGTTTCAGTTCCTTTATTTATAGAAGCATTAGAGGATGATGAAAGTGACATTCGTTGGATTGCTGCTGAAGGACTTATAAAAATTGGAAGCGAATCAATAAATCCTCTTTTAAAAACATTAACAAAGAAAACTGATTCTATTTTTATTTTAGCAGGTGCTCATCATGTATTTCATGATTTGAATAAAAACAATAGTCTACCAAAAGATTTTCCAATTGATAATTTTTTATCAAATATTAAAAAATCTGAATCTGATGAAGCTATCAAGTTGTTAGCATTCCAAATTCTAAGTAATCTGGAAGAAGAGAATAAATAAAATTTATCATAGGGCAGAATATTTCTTGAAAAAAGATAACAATAAAAAAATGAGTTTGTTAGATGCCATTTCAATGGCTGTGGGAACCATGATTGGCGCAAGTATATTTTCAATTTTTGGAATTGGGGCAAAAATTGCCGGAAATAATTTACCCGAGGCTTTTATTCTGTCTGGTCTATTTGCTTTACTTGTTGCTTATTCCTACTCAAAATTGGGAGCAAAAATAATTTCTAATGCGGGTCCCATTGAATTTATATTGCAAGGAATAGGAGATAATTTAATTACTGGAATGTTGTCAATTTTAATGTGGCTAAGTTATGTTGTTTCCATTTCGTTATTTGCAAAAGGATTTTCCGGTTATCTACTTCCGTTAATTGGGTTACAAGTTACTCCTTTGGCTTTAGGAATAGTAGAAGTTCTTTTAATTTCTTTATTTACTGCAATAAATACTTTCGGAAGCAAAGCGGTTGGTGACCTCGAATTTTATATTGTTATAATTAAGCTTTCAATACTTGGAATTTTTATTCTTCTTGGAATTTCACAAATAAATCCGAATTTTATTGTCCCTTCTTTTAGTAGCACTGGTATAAATGGAATTTTATCAGCAGCTGTTGTTTTCTTTTTATCCTATATGGGTTTCGGGCTAATCACAAATGCTTCGGAAAACATAGAAAACCCAAAGAAGAATGTTCCAAAAGCAATCTACATAAGCATTGGTATTGTTATGATTGTTTATGTAGCTGTTTCTTTGGTTGCCGTTGGTAATCTTTCTATAAATGAACTTATTGGTGCAAAAGAGAATGCACTTGCTGTTGCAGCCAAACCTTTTCTTGGAAATTTTGGGTTCATACTTATTTCAATTGGTGCTTTATTTTCAATTTCATCTGCCCTGAATGCAACTTTATACGGTGGGGCAAATATTGCATATTCATTAGCAAAAGATGGTGAACTGCCAAAAATTTTTGAAAGAAAAATATGGTTCAAATCAACTGAGGGACTTTACATCACGGCTATATTAAGCATGATCTTTGTTTTACTTTTTAACATTGATGCCATTGCTTCAATTACTAGTACAATTTATACTGTTATCTATATTTTTGTTTTAATCTCACACTTTAGAATGACTGATAAGTACGGGGGAAATAAAAGCTTTCTTGTTTTTAATATAACTGTCTTAGTTGGGGTTTTTATTGCTTTGATAATTTATCAGTACCAAAGTCAGCCTAGTGCTTTATACGGAACCGGTATTGTTTTCCTTCTAGTATTCATAATTGAGTTTATTTACAGATATGTAAAAAAGAGAGAATTTTTAATGGTCCAAAAAAAACACATTAAATAAAATACTATATGAGACATCTGAAAAGTTGGAAATTACTCCGATAAACGGTATTTCATTAATTATAGATTTTTACTTAACAATGACAATATTTCTTGTTGCAACCATATTTATGTTTACGAATTACAAGAAATTTTGAGCCGAGGGTAAGTAAAATACCTCGGGTTTCTCTTCAATTGAGCTTTTTACCTTTGGATTTTATTAACTTTAGATGGGTTTCATGCTTTTCTTTCCTGTATAATAATGCTTATTTTTTAACGTTAATATTTAATTAATAATAAAATATTTTCCCATTAACTTACATGATATCAAAATGAAAGCTGTACGACTAAAGGGCATCAAACAATTCGAAATAGAAGAAATTCCAAAACCAAAAATAATTCACCCTAATGATGTTTTAATCAAAATAAAAATGGTTGGGGTTTGCGGATCTGATATTCATTATTACTCAACTGGAAGAATTGGTTCCCAAATAGTACAGTATCCTTTTATTACGGGACATGAAGCAGCTGGAATTGTTGAAGAAGTTGGAAGAAAAGTTACAAAAGTTAAACCAGGTCAGCGTATCGCAATTGATCCGGCTGTATCTTGCGGCGAGTGCGATCAATGTTTATCTGGCAGAGAACATACCTGCAGAAAACTTGTCTTTATTGGTGCGCCAAAACAGAAAGAAGGTGCACTGTGTAATTATGTGGTGTTAAAGGAACACAATTGTTTTCCTATCAGCAACAATACTACTTTTGAGCAGGCTGTACTTTCTGAACCTTTGGCAATTGCTGTTTACTCGGTTCATCAATCGAAACCAACGTCTAAAGATAACATTGCAATTCTTGGTGCCGGACCAATAGGAATGTCAGTATTTCATGTGCTTAGAACACAAACCGTTGGAGATATTTATATCACCGATAGAATAGATGATCGATTGGAGTTCTCAAAACAATTGAATCCAAAGTATTGCGGAAATCCAAACAAGACCAACATTGTTGAAGATATAAAAAAAATTGAGCCATTAGAAATGGATATAGTTTATGAATGCAGCGGTGATTTAGAAGCTTATCAGCATGCAATAGACTTGCTTAAACCTGGCGGACTTCTTGTGATTATTGGAATTCCGGAAGTTGATGAGATTGCTTTTCCAATTCATGAATTAAGAAGAAAAGAAATTACAATTTTAAATATTCGTCGCCAAGCGAACAGCACCCAAAAAGCTATTGATCTCTTAGAAAGTGGCAAAATAAAAATTGATAATATGGTCACTCATCATTTTAAAATGGAAACCACCAAAGAAGCTTTTGACTTGGTCTCAAATTATAAAGATGGTGTTATGAAAGCAATGATCTCAATTGATTGCTGATGTTGATGGTTTTGATTTTCCATATCTTGATTTCCCATAAGAACCAAAGCAATACACAATTAACATTTTATTATTGAGGTTATAATTAAGAATTCCATCCAGCAAAGAATAAAATATTTTATCTTATTTTTGTAACTTAAAATCCAAATCATATAAATTTAGAACGAAAGGTAACTTATGAAAACTCTTAAATTAATATCATGGAACGTTAATGGAATTCGTGCGGTTGCAAAAAAAGGATTTCATGATTGGTTTAAAAGTGAAAACCCAGATATACTTTGTCTTCAAGAAACAAAGGCTTGGGAAGAACAGCTTGATGAATCATTAACTAATGTAGAAGGTTATCATTCATATTTTTCACAAGCGTATAAAAAGGGTTATAGTGGAACTGTAATCTATACAAAAGAAAAACCAATAGATGAAAAGCATGGGATTGGAATTGAAGAATTTGACAAAGAAGGACGATTTGTAATTGCAGAATTTAAAGAATTTATTTTGTTCAATATCTATTATCCAAACGGAAAAGCAAGGGCCGAAAGATTAAAATATAAAATGGATTTTTATGAAGCCTTTCAAAAATATTCTGTTGACCTTTTAAAGAAAGGTAAAAAAATAATTGTTTGCGGAGATGTAAATACAGCTCACAAAGAAATTGATTTAGCACGGCCAAAAGAAAACTCCAAAGTTTCCGGATTTTTACCCGAAGAACGTGAATGGATGGATAGATTTTTTGCAGAAGGATTTATTGATACGCTTAGAATGTTTAATGATAAACCGGAAGTTTATACTTGGTGGGATCAAATTTCAAGAGCTAGAGACAGAAACGTTGGCTGGAGAATTGATTACTTTTTTATCAGCGAAAACCTTAAAAAAAATATTGTTAATGCATTTACAATGCCCGATGTTATGGGCTCAGATCATTGTCCGGTTGGAATTGAAATTAAATTTTGATTTATGAATTTTAAACTAACTAAATAATTTAGACTAAAAAAGAAGACGCCAATCCAAAAATATTTTCAAAATTTACATTGACTATTTCTCTTTGGTTTTTATCAACCGGGAACGGCGTTTCGTGTGAATAGTTATATGGGAAGTCTGTTATCATAGTTCTTATTGGAATTTTTTTCTGAGATCCATTTAGGGTATTAATTACTGATTCCGGCGGTACAACTTTATCTTTAATTAATGATATTGCAAATATTTTATCTTTCAGTTCCAGCAACCTTTCTTCTCTAATATTTCTTAATCCGTATTGAGATAACAAACTTTTAAAATATTTTATTTCAGGCAATAAAGATCTGTTTATTTTTCCTTTATTCAGATAATCATCAAAGAGTTTGAAAAACTTGTGCATTGATTTATATGCCTCGCTATCCAAAATTGCTTTAGCTACCGGAAACATTATATCAAAAGTTGGTCCGCCGCAGAATATAAACAGTTTTGATTTATCAAAATAATTACTCGGATTTGCCATTAGCAAAACTTCAGCAAGCAAGGCACCGATTGAATATCCGAAAAAATTGATTGAGGCATCATCATAAATATATTTATTATTGCCTGCTCTAATTTCAGCAACAAGATCTGTTACATCTGAAAAAGTTTGAAATCCTGAGGTGAAAAATCTTGATGGTTTACTGTGAAGTCTTGAACTTAATGCCGCATTTGCAAAAGTAGAATTTTCAATTCCGTTAAATTTACTAATTCTATACTCTGACATTTTTTTCATTAACCTTGGATTGCTCCAATTGCCTGGTGCTCGGTTCATATGAAACGCAATTGGGAAAAGTATAACCGCTTTACCGGTTGATTTATGAAGTTTTAATGCCCATGGAAGGTATTTATCCCATAGTCTTTCATTAAGGCCATGAAATAAAAATATCACGTCTTTTGCTCGTTTATCTGAATCACTTTTAACAACGATATAATTGAAATTATTATTCTCTTCAACTTGTAAATCATCTTCTTTAGAGAATATTTCTTTTTCTAAAGCTGATTCATTATAACCATTTGAGAAATCAATTTTATTATCTTCATTAGTTTTAGAATAAAATTTCTCATTGCATATAACAGAATTAAATTCCTTAAGTTCAATTCGTGTAGTTCTAATATCAAAAAGATTTCTTAAATATGTATTTTGATCAAAGTAATCCAATTATTCGTCCTTGGTTTTTGATTTTACTTTTTTACTTTTTGTATTCTTTGTTTTAATTCCTTTAATTTCTTTTTGCTTTGTCTTAAGCAAACTTTCCCATCTGGCAATTCCTTCTTTAAGCATATTCATTTTTGAAAACAACTGAATTATTGCACTATTCATAGCTTCAAGACGCTCTTCTGTTTCGTTTTGCGGGTAATGGTTAATATTGTTGCTAATTAAAAGAAAATCTCTAAAGTAATCTGATATAGTTTTTATTTCTTCTAACGAATAATTAAAAAGCTGCAAATCTTTTATAAGCTTACACATGTAAACATAAATTTGAGAATAAAGTCTAAAACCACCGGCGCTTCTTAATTCGGATTCAATTATTCCCTTTTCTTCCCAGTGCTTAATAGTTCTTGGACTAACTCCAACTTGCTCTGCAAGGCTACTAATGGTTATAAATTGCTCCATCTTTTTCTCTTCCTGCTGAATGATGGAATTAGTCGGCAATCCAATCTTCTTAACTATTTTTTGAATTTCGGGTAAAGCATACCCTAAATCCATTAAAGATTTCAGCATCACAACTTGCTCAACTGAGCCTTTTGTATAGAATGAAGTTTTATCTTCAGTTATTCCAGCCGGTTTTAACAAGTTGTTTGTCTCAAATTCATGAAGAGTTTTTTCTGTTATTGCCGTCTCTTTCAAAAAATCTTTTCTCAAAAATATTTTATTCATTGTACCTTAACGTTTACTTTTTATCAACCTATACGTTTACGTATACAAACATATAGTATTTAAATTATTGTTGCAAGAAAAAAGTGAAAAAGCGGTAAGGTGTTAGAAAAAAGTTGAAAAAAATTAAAAATTTTTCATATTTAAAGGTCATTAAGAACGGAAGGAAAAAGAGACATGTGCTTCCTAATGTTTGTAACCGACCATTCAGTAGCAACTGTACTATTTAGAACTATAAGAATATTCTGCAACTTTATCTTTTCTTCCTTTTGAGGAATAGAAATCAATTATCTTTTGTAATGCATTTTTTGTGATATAACTTTTTTCTCCTTTGTTTTTCTTAACTATGTTATAACCGTTAACTAATAATCCCTCAGCTTCTAAATCTTTGGATTGTTTAAACAAACTATATCCAAGCTCGCTTTCGGCAAGTCCAATCAACCAATCCTCGTCAATATCGCTTTTTTTAAGAAGTGTTAATTCTTTTCTAATTAATTCTTCTGCTTTTGAATATCTGTTTGTTCTGTTATAAAGCTCAGCTAGAGAAACAATTCTTCCTGATCTGTAGGTTGGTCTATATGCAGAAAGTCTATCTAACATTTTTAATGCTTTTAACATTGCATTTTCTGCTTCTTTGTATTTTCTCTGTTCCATCAAAGCTATACCCAAATTTCCTAATAATGCTGGTGTATAGGGATGGCTTTCACCAAACTTTTTCATTGAGGAATTGTAAGCTTCTTCATATAATTTTTCAGCTTCTTCGTATCTTTTTAATCCCATTAGTGTTCCTGCCAAACTACTTTTGCTTGCCGATACCTCCGGGTGAGTTTCATCATATATTTTTTCTCTGGTTTCTAAAGATTGCCGTGCAAGCGGTTCAGCTTTTTCATAAAGCTCTTGGTTGTAGTATAAACGAGAAAGATGGTTTAGAGTATGAGCAACATCAGGGTGATTGTTACCAAAAATTTTAATTCTTGTTTCTAAAGCTTTTTTATAAAGTTTTTCAGCTTCATCAAACTTTCCTTGATGTCTGTATACACTTGCCAATTCATTTTGTGTTGTTGCTGTTTGAGCATCCAATTCCCCTCTAATTTTAATATATAATTTAAGAGAGGCAGAATATAAAGAATCACTTTTTTCCAGATTTCCTCTGTCAAACTCTAAAACACCTAAATTGTATAATGCTTCTGCTAGTTGTTCGCTTTCTTTTCCAAAATTGAGAATAAAGTTTTTTTCTGCTTTTTTATAGTATATATAAGAACTATCAAAATCAGCGATTTGATAAAAATGATTACCGAGGGAACTATATAATTCTCCAATTATTATATGATTTGATGGATAATATTTTTCACCTATATTTTTTGCTTTTATAAATATATCTCCAGCTAATTTATATTTTCCATTAAAGCCATATGTTTTCCCTAAATTGATCAGTGTTTCAACATAAGTTTCTTTATCAATTGCTTCTAAATTTTTAATTTCATTTATTTTAAGAAATAACTCTTCAGCAGAATTATATAAACCGAGATTAGTATATACTTTTCCAATTGTGTTTAATAATTGGGATTTTATTTCAGGTTCTTCTTCAAGTCCAACCATCAATCGGGATGCGCCCCGAGCCAACAATTCTCTGGCAGTAATTGTTTCACCTTTAGATTCATTCGGGTCGGAGACCAAAAAAAGATCCTGTAAAAATGAGGCAACCTGCTCAGATTTTTTAGCTTCTAAATTTGCCTTGTCTCTTTCTGCCTTTAATTGAATTGTATAAAATAAAATTAATCCATTCACAACAAAGAAGAGTACTGCAGCAGTAATAACGGCGGCTTTATGACGAATAATAAATTTTTTAGAGGTATAAACAAACGATTCTTTCCGTGCAAGAATGGGTAGCGAATTTAAATATCTTTCAATATCGTATGCCAACATTTCGGCGGAAGCATACCTTCTTTCAGGTTCTTTGCGCAATGCCATCATGCAAATATTATCCAAATCGCCAATTAGCACTTTTTTTAATTTGCTTAATGAAATCTTCCTATTCTGACTTATATCAAAAAGCGCTTTCTTTCTTCTGTCTGCTCATAAGATTTTACTAAGCCGGTACTTGGTTTGTGAATGCTTTGCTCACAAACAACTTTTTCATATTCTTGGAAAGATCTGGTTTTAAATTCATGTGCAGGTTTGCCGCTTAACAATTTATATAAAATCAATCCAAGCGAATAAACATCGGTAGATACAGAGATATTACTATTTTTAATTTGTTCTGGTGACGAATATTCCGGTGTCATTAAATTAATCTCAGCTTGGGTAATTGTTGGCAAATCTTGATTGTTACTTTCTGCACTTAATACTTTCTGAAATTCCAAAATCGAGAAGTTTAATTGTTCCATCATTTTTAATCAGTATGTTGTTTGGTTTTAAATCTCTATGAATTACCAGGTTATTATGAGCATATTGAACAGCTTCACAAACTTTAATAAATAAATTTAACCGTTGGTTAATTGTCAATTTATTCTTATCGCAATATTCATCAATGGGAATTCCATCAACATATTCCATTGTAAAAAATGGGCGTCTATCCTCTGTAACACCGCCATCAAAAAGTCGAGCAATATTTGGATGTTGAAGATTTGCAAGTATTTGCCGTTCATGTTGAAATCTTCTAATAATTGGAATTGTACTTAATCCAGGCTTAATAATTTTGAGTGCAACTTTTTGTTCAAAAATTCCATCGCATCTTTCGGCTAAAAAACCGAGCCCATTCCGCCTGTAGCAATTTCTTTTATAATTTTGTAAACACCTATTTGCTGTCCAATAAAATTTATTTTTTCTTCAATGTTAATTATGTCGCTGGCTTTTTTATCTAATACGGGATTTACATTTTCATCAGCTTCAAGGAGTGAGACTACTTCGTCAAATAGTTTTTTATTATTGCCGCATTTATTTTTAAGGAAGGAGATTCGTTTATCTTTATCAAGCTCAATTGCTTCTTCAAATAATTTCTCAACTTTTTCCCAATCAGGCTGATTCATACAAACCTAATTTTTCATATTTTTTAATTCGCGAGTTAACCAAGCTCTAGCTAACCGCCAATCTCTGCGAACTGTTGGCAATGATTTTTAAGTAAGTACTCCGCAATTTCTTCATGGGTTAAACCAACGAAAAACCAATACTCAATAATTTTACTTTGGCGTTCATTAATTTTTTTTCCAGTCTATTTAGTGCTTCGTCTAAATCAATAAGCTCATCTGGTTTAATAAAACTTTCACCAAGGTTTTCTGCTAAAGTTATATCAGGAGTTCCGCTTCCTCTTTTTTGCGCTGCCCTGCTGTTTGCGTAATTAATTAAAATTCTACGCATTGCTTGGCTGGCAATTCCAAAAAATGTGCTCTGTTCTGCCAAGTGACATATTTCTGATCAACCAATTTAAAATAAGCTTCGTGCACAAGTGAGGTCGCGTTTATTGTGTGTCCTTTTCTTTCGTGTTTTAGTTGATTTTGAGCGATTTTCTGCAATTCATTATAAACAACCGGAAAAAGAGAGTTTACAACTTCTTTGTTTCCATCCGAAACTTGAATTAATAATTGCGTTACGTCTGTTTTATTTTTCATTTTTTCAAAATTAAATTATCACTTGTCGTCTTTTTTCTTGCGTATAGTGATAAAGGGAAAATTATGACAAAGCGTCTCTTTCGTTTTAAACAACTAGTAAAATCTATCTTAAAAAAGAATATAAAAACTTTATAATAATCAATCAATAGGGAAAGTATGAAAACGGTAAAAAATCTAATAAAAGTAACTTTAATAGTAAACCTAACTTTACTATTAATTTCTTTGCAACGAAGATTCGCCTGTTAAAGTAGATACAGAAAAAAAAATGCTGCTGACATTCAAGAGTACATATCTAAATTAAACTATAATCCTGAACAAATGCTGAATGTCCAGTCAACCGGTGGAGAAGAATCCACTAGAGAAGTTTTGGAAGACACTTCCTCCACAATTACATCGGGCAATATTACAACTATTTGCAGACAAACAACTTACAACCTCAAAAAGAATTTTGATCAAATTGCAATATTGCGTCCAACCACCGGAATAGTTTGGGCAGGTGCTTTAGTAAAGGGAAATCAATCATTAATGGATGGAATTCACAGGCCAATCGGAATTGAAAGAGCGCCAATTACATTTAGCGTTAATCTGCCAGGAATGGGTGCTAACGGAACACGGACAGTAAAAAACCCAGCCGCCTCCAGCGTACAAGCTGCAATTGATTCTTCTTTAGAATGGTGGAACAACAATGCTTATGTTGATGGATATGTTAATGCCGCCAATTCTTCCTTTCATTTAGGAACTTCTTACAGCTCAAAGCAACTATCTTTAGATGTTGATCTAAATGCCGAGTGGGCTTCTGGATCAGTAAGTACTCAGTTTAATTATTTCAGCAGTGAGACAAAGAAAGTAGTAATGGCTGTTTTTAAAACAAGCTTTTTATGATGTAATTTTTGATACACCAACATCTCCAGAAAAAGTTTTTAGTGAAGAAGCTTCTTTAGATAAAGTAAAAAATATTATTAACGATGCAGCGGCGCCAGCTTATATTAAATCAGTTACGTACGGCAGAATAATAATGTTTAGAATGGAATCTACAAGCAGTTATAAATCCGCAGATATAGAAGCCGCGTTTAGATATGCTGCTGGTTATTCTGTTGATGGAAACCTAAAAACAACTTATGAAGAAATTCTAACCGAATCTTCTATTGACCTCGTAACTATTGGCGGAAACGCTGCCGTTGCAACCGAACCAATTAGTTCATCTAAAACAAACTCTGCAAATACAATTTTAGACAAAGTGAGAGGTATTATCTCTGGACAAAATGCGGTTTATAGTAAAGATAATCCAGGCGTGCCTATTGCGTATTCAGTATTTTATCTAAAAGACAATTCTTTGGCAAAATTAGGTTACACGACAGAATACACTGCTAATGAGTGTGTAACAACTCAAAATTCAAACACAATAAAGGTTTATTTAGATGAATTTGTTGTAAATAATGATTGTGATGGTTGGCCATTAGGTGATGGTGATTTTTGTTTTCGTGTAAGAATATTAAATGAAAATAATAACCAATTAGTTACTCAATATGATAGCGGTTCTTGGATAAAATATGGAGATGGTGATACAAAAAAAATTAATACAACCAAAACATTTACTTTGCCTAGAAATGTTGGTAAAAAATTTACTGTTCAACTAATTTGCTGGGAACAAGATTATGATATCTTAGGAAAGGGATTTTATGATTCAAGAATGAATGGAAAAACCGCTTCAGGGAACACATTCCTTTACAAGTTCTGGAAGTTGGAGTGGAACTTCTGGAAGAAGATATGTTTCAACTGGAGATAAAAACTGTAACGTAGGGTTATATTATACAGTGACAATTCAATAAACAAGATTCATAGCCAATTAGCAAAACATCTTGATTTTAAATGACCGATTTCTGTGAAGGAATCGGTTTTTTATTTATATTCTAACACAGAATTTAAGTCTATTTATAGCCTTTCTAATAAACCTAAGTATTTATTACCTTTGTACACTAATTAATTTTTAATTCGGTTTATAACAAATCACTTTATAGAAAGTAAAATGAGATACAACAATATAGAAGTAATGGCTCCAGTCGGTTCGTATGAAGCATTGGGAGCAGCAATAAAAGGCGGATGTAATTCAGTTTATTTTGGTATTGAACAATTAAATATGCGGGCACGTTCTTCAAATAATTTTACCACTGAAGACTTGGCAAATATTTCAAGAATCTGCAAAGAAAACAATATAAAGTCATACATAACCTTAAATACAGTTTTGTATGATCACGACATCACACTAATGCAAAATATAGTTGATTCAGCACAAGAAAATGGAATTGACGCAATTATTGCTTCGGATCATGCAGCAATGAACTACGCAAAAAAAATCGGATACCCAATTCACATTTCTACGCAGTGTAATATTAGTAATGTAGAAACTGTTGAATTTTATGCAAATTACGGAGACGTAATGGTTCTGGCTCGTGAATTAAGCTTACAGCAAGTCGCTAGCATTTCAGCTGAAATAGAACGAAGAGGAATTAAAGGACCTTCCGGCAAAACTGTTGAAGTAGAAGTTTTTGCACACGGTGCTTTGTGTATGGCTGTTTCCGGCAAATGTTATTTAAGTCTGCATTCTCATAACTCCTCTGCAAATCGTGGTGCTTGCATTCAAAATTGCAGAAGGGAATATACAGTTATTGATAAAGAAGAAGGTGTTGAGTTAGATATTGATAATGAATATATAATGAGCGCAAAAGATTTAGCAACTATTGATTTTCTTGACAAAGTTTTAGATGCCGGAGTTAGAGTACTTAAAATTGAAGGTCGCGGTCGTTCTGCTGATTATGTTTACACAACTGTTAAATGTTACAGAGAAGCTGTTGATTCAATACTGGCGGGAACTTATACGGAAGATAAAATAAGAGATTGGAAAGAAAGATTAGCTACCGTTTACAATAGAGGATTCTGGGACGGTTATTATCTTGGTAAAAAATGGGCGAGTGGAGCGAAGTTTACGGGTCTAAAGCAACAACAAGAAAAATTTTACTTGGAAAAGGAATAAAATATTTTCCCAAAGCTAAAGTTGGTGAATTTCTTATTGAGGCCCACAATTTGAAAAAAGGTGATAAAATCATAATTACTGGACCAACAACTGGAATTATAGAAACCTCTGTTGAGGAAATTAGAGTTGATGATAAATCAGTTGAAGAAGCCAACAAAGGAGAATATTTTTCAATCCGTGTTGACGAAACAATCAGAGCATCCGATAAACTTTATAAAGTTGTTACTGCTTAATGATTTCTATTTCATATTACAGAATTAAATGTATTGGTTGCAATGCTTGTGTTGAAGCTGATCCGAGCAGATGGCGCGTGTCTAAAAAAGATGGCAAATGCAATCTAATTGGTGGAAAAGAAAAAAAAAGGTGTTTATACCACCCAAGTTGGCAACGAGGAATTAACTTCATTAGAAGCTGCTAAAAAAAATTGTCCGGCAAAAATTATTAAGTATCATATAAAGTAAGTATCTAGCCCGATAAAATGAAGACCGTCCTTCTAATCAAAACTAAATTACACTTTAATTAAAGCTTAGTGGATTTGTTCCCACTGAAAAATAACGTTGTATAAAATTTTGTCTTTTGAAGAAAAACTTAAAGGAAAATTTTAAATATTAGTAAATTGCTCATAACAAATTTTAACGTATTGCTTAAGAGGGTAAAATGAATATTGCAAAATTCATTATTATTGTACTTTTAACTTTAATCACAGCTAGTCAAATCCAATCGCAAACAAAAACCTCAGACAAAGGACTGTTTAAAAAAAAACAACGATGGGTTCTTTGGGAAAATTCTGCAAGGAATAGAGGATTTTGAATCAAGCCCTGAAAAAGTGAAGAATTCATTTACAATGGATTTTTCTAATTATAAACTTCAAAGGTCTGTTGATGAATTTTCTTCTTATTGGCACAACCCGCCCATTTCACAAGGGAACACAAGTACCTGCTGGTCATTTTCCACTACTTCTTATTTTGAATCAGAAATTTATCGTTTGACCAAAAAGAAAGTTAAACTATCTGAAATTTATACTGTTTATTGGGAATACGTTGAAAAAGCAAAAGGATTTGTTGCATCTAGAGGGGAATCTTTATTTGCTGAAGGATCTGAAGCAAATGCAGTAACTCGAATTTGGAAAACTTATGGAATAGTTCCAGAGGCAGATTATAATGGCTTGAAAGAAGGACAGACATTTCATAACCATTCTAAAATGTTTAACGAAATGAGCAACTATTTAAAATCAGTTAAAAAAGAAAACGCATGGAATGAAAAAACTGTAACAGAAACAATAATGTCCATATTAAATTATTATCTAGGAACTCCTCCAACAACTGTTACTGTTGAGGGAAAATCTTATTCTCCAAAACAATATTTAGATAATTATCTTACTTTAAAATTAGATGATTATATTGATGTATTATCCTACATGCAAAAGCCATATTTTGAAAAGGTTGAATACGAGGTTCCCGATAATTGGTGGCATAGTTCTGACTATTATAATATTCCTTTGAACGAATTTATGGACGTTCTAAAAAAAGCAATTCGTAATGGCTACACTGTTGGGTTAGGCGGCGATGTTTCTGAACCAGGAAAGAGTGCTGAGCTGGATGTTTTTATGGTTCCTGATTTTGATATTCCCTCTGAATATATTGATGAAAATGCTCGTCAGTTTCGTTTTAGTAATCAAACAACTACCGATGATCATGGCATTCACTTGGTTGGTTATTTAAACAATCCAAACCAAAACTGGTATCTTATAAAAGATTCCGGTTCCGGATCAAGAGATGGAAACAACAAAGGTTACTATTTTTTCACTGAAGATTATATTAAATTAAAAATGATGGATTATATAGTTCATAAAGACGCTTTAGGTGATTTAATCAAAAAGTTTAAATAAAAGAATAACTATTCTATGAAACAACATGTAAAAAACAAACAGAACAACTCCAAAATGTGCTTTGTCTGCGGTATTGAAAATTCGCTTGGATTAAAAGCCTCCTTTTACGAATTAGAGAATGATGAACTGGTGGCAATATTTACACCTAAAGATATTCATCAAAGCTACCCTGGCAGACTTCACGGTGGAATTGCTTCCACAATTTTAGATGAAACAATCGGCAGAGCAATCCTTATTAAAGACGAAAATATTTGGGGAGTAACCTTAGAGCTTAACGTAAAATTTAAAAAGCCCGTTCCTTATGATGAAGAACTAAAAGTTATTTGCAAAATCACAAAAGAAACCTCGCGCACATTTGAAGGAGAAAGAAAAATAGTTTTGCCTAATGGAGATATTGCTGTAATTGCAGAAGGAAAATATTTTAAAATGTCAGTTGATAAAATCACAGATGCTGATTTTACTGAAGATCAATGGTTTAAGCTGCAAAATGAAACTGATCCAAAAGAAATAGAGATTTGATGAAAGACTTTATAGTTTTAGAGAAATGACCTCTGAAAACCAAAAAATAAAAATTAGAATTGCTGATTACAAAGATTGGCAAAGTATAATTGATATATATAATCAAGCGGTGTTAGAAAAAGACAAAACCGCAGATACACAGCCTATTACCGTTGAAGAAAGAAAAGATTGGCTTCAACAACACTCTTTATACAAATACCCCATTCTTTTGGCTGAAATAAACAATATAATTGTTGGCTGGTGCAGTATAAGTCCACATAGACCTGGAAGAAAGGCTTTAGAAATTACTGCGGAAATTAGTTATTACATAAATAAAAATTATAGAAAAAAAGGTGTTGGTTCTTTTCTAATTGAGGAAGCAATTTCTTCATCAAGAAAAAAAGGAATTAAAAATCTCTTTGCTATATTGTTAGATATTAACTTAGATAGTGTTTCCATATTAGAAAAATTTGGTTTTCAAAAATGGGGACACTTACCAAACGTTGCTGAAATTGATGGAAAGACATGCGGACAATTTATTTATGGTAAACATATTTAATAAAATTACAAACAAAGCTTCATCAAACTTCTCTTGTATCAGCATTTAATTTTATATAGTTTTTTACTTAGAAAAAATTTAAAGGTAAGAAAATGTATAAAATTCTCTTAACCGCAATGTTTTATTTTTCAATTCTATTTTTAAATTCAAATCAAATCTATGTAAGTGCCCAATCAACAGGACTCTTTGAAGCTTACGCTGATATAGGAAACGTGGGCATCGTTGGTTCTTCAGTTTATGATGAAGTAGAAAAGAGTTACACACTAAGCGGAGCCGGTGAAAATATGTGGTTCGAAAAAGATGCTTTTCATTATTTATATAAAAAAGTGTCGGGTGATTTTTCTCTTTCTGCAGAGATTAAATTTATTGGCAATGGCATAAATCCACATAGAAAAGCCGGGGTAATAATTAGACAAAACCTAAATCCTGGTTCGCCCTATGCAGATGCAATTATTCATGGCGATGGATTAACTTCTTTACAATACAGAGAAAATGAGAATGACTTAACTCATGAAATACAAGCAACTGTAAATGCCCCAAAAATGGTAAGAATTACAAAAGAGGGTAATTACATTTTTATGGAAGTTGCTAATGAGCATGAGGATTTTCATTCTCCCGGAGGAAGTTTTAGATTGAAACTTACAGAGCCTTATTATATTGGGCTAGGCGTATGTTCACATGATAGTACTGTGTTAGAGAAGGCAGTATTTTCAAATGTTGAGCTTAATGAAGCCAGAACAAACATTGGGGGTGATGCAATGCTGGAAAGCACTTTAGAAACTATTAACATTGAATCGAAGGACAGAAAAGTTATTTACAACACCAATGAGCATATAGAGGCACCAAACTGGTCTCTTGATGGAACATTTATTATTTTCAATAGCGAAGGATTATTATATAGAATTCCAGCTTCAGGAGGGATTCCAGAAATAATTAATACCGGTTTTGCAGTTAAATGCAATAATGACCACGGACTTTCTCCAGACAATAAACAAATTGTCATTAGCGATCAATCACAAGATGGGAATTCACATATTTATATTCTGCCAATTGAAGGCGGTACACCAAAGCTGGTTACAAAGAAAGCTCCAAGCTATTGGCATGGCTGGTCTCCCGATGGAAAGACTCTAGCCTATTGTGCAGAAAGAAATGGTCAATATGATATTTATTCAATCTCGGTTGATGGCGGCGAAGAAACACAACTTACTAATATTGAGGGATTGGACGATGGACCTGATTATTCACCGGATGGAAAGTATATTTATTTTAATTCGGTTCGCACCGGCAAAATGCAAATTTGGAGAATGAGAACAGATGGAAGCGAACAAACTCAATTAACAAATGATGAATATAATAATTGGTTTGCACACCCTTCTCCGGATGGCAAATGGCTCGTCTTTGTTTCATATGAAAAGGATGTTATTGGTCATCCTGCAAACAAAGATGTGATGCTTAGAATAATGGCTGCCGATGGCGGAGAGGTTAAAACTCTGACAAAACTATTTGGTGGGCAAGGGACAATGAACGTTCCTTCATGGTCCCCGGATAGTAAAAATGTGGCATTTGTAAGTTATAGATTAATTAAAGAATAAGGGTTTCTAAAATGAATAAACATTTTAACTCCTTGCTAATAATTTTAATACCCCTTGTAACCTTTGCTCAAACCGGTAAAGTTTATGATAATTTAACGTTGCCAAGTAAAATTTTAAATAGTGAAAGAAAATATGCAATTTATCTTCCCCCGGATTATGAAACATCAGAAAGATCGTATCCGGTTTTATATCTTTTACATGGAAGCGGTGATGATCAAAGCGGATGGGTTCAATTTGGAGAAGTACTTGGCATTACTGATAAAGCAATAGCAGAAGGCTCATCAACAGCGATGATAATAGTTATGCCCGACGCAAATACAGGCAAAAAAGGTTATGTAAATAGAGTTGGAGAAGATTGGCGTTACGAAGATTTTTTCTTTGAAGAACTAATTCCTTATGTAGAAAAAAAATATAGAATAAAAAGTGATAAGCGTTACCGAGCAATTTCCGGTTTATCAATGGGCGGAGGCGGAACATTTTTTTATGCTCTTCATCATCCGGAAATGTTTTCATCTGCTTGTCCATTAAGCGCTAACGCTGGTCCATTAACTCTCGAAGCTACTCGCGATCAAATAAAATATTTTATCCCAAACGCTGATAATTTATCTGATGAATTAATAGAAGATCACTTTAAACAATACAGTACGCTTAATCTAATTAATAATATAAAAGAGGAAAACAAAAACGCAGTGCGGTGGTTTATTGATTGCGGTGATGATGACTTTCGCTATGAAGGTAATTCTTTAATTCATATTGCAATGCGGAAAAAAGAAATTCCCCATGAATACAGAGTTAGAAATGGGGATCATAATTGGACCTACTGGCGTGAATCTTTGCCCGATGTTTTAAAATTTGTTTCTGAAGCTTTTCATCAATATTAATTTCAATACTTATAATTTGTTTTCTTATTAAATTGTATAAAAAATATTAGGTG
>JACKAB010000011.1 GCA_020635285.1 Ignavibacteriales bacterium
GTTTAAAAACATCTTTTACTTCTACAGTCAATCTAGTATCACTCGTAAATAATCCAATATCCGAATAGAGTTGAGCGGTTTTTTCATTAAAATTACCAGTTGCTAGATAGCAGTAACTTTTCTCAGTTTTATCTTCTGTTCTATTCACCAAGGCAAGTTTAGCGTGGACTTTTAATCCCGGGAAACTATAAAGTACTTCTATGCCTTGACGTTTCATTTCATCTGCCCAAAGCAGATTGCTCTCTTCGTCAAACCTTGCTTTTAGTTCAACGAAAACTACAACTTTCTTTTTCCGACGTACAGCTTTAACCAATGCATGAACAACTTCAGATTCTTTTGCAACACGATATTGGGTTATATAAATTGAAGTTACATTTGGGTCATCTGCCGCTTGATCTAAAAATTGTAAAACATAATCATAGGTTTGATAAGGAAAATATAACATAAAGTCTTTGTGAGAAATAGCTTCAAACATGCTTGGGTATTGATCTAACTCGCTATGGCGTAAATGGGGCAGAGGTTTGTTGTACAAATTAATATTTGGATTTTTAGGAAATGAAAAGAAATCACTAAAACTTAGATATTTACTTCTTGGAGCCAAATCATTTTTATCTATTTTAAATGACTCTGTTAAAAATCGTAAAAATTCTTTAGGAATTTTGGGATCATACAAAAATCTTGAAGGTGCCCCAATACTTCTTTTTTGCAAACTTCGTTTGATTTTCTCAACCAGATTTCCGCTGTACTCGTCATCAATATAAAGTTCCGCATCTCGAGTAAGCTTAATAGAAAATGAATCAATAACCTTATAGCCTGTAAAAATTGAGTTAAGGTGCAGCCGAATAATATCATCAAGAAAAATTATATAAGTATTATTATCTTCGCTCGGCAGTTCAACAAATCGAGGTAAATGATTGCTAGGAATTTCCACAATAGCATATTTATTTTGGATGCGTTTTTTTACTTCTCTAGGTTTTGAATTTTTTAACTGAAGTTTAACGGCCAAGTATAATCTTCTATTTCTTAAAAATGGTACAATCTTGTTTTTAACTAAAAGAATTGGCTGTATTTGTGGGATGATACGTTCGTCAAAATATTTTTTTGTAAAACTCTTTTGTTGGTCGCTAATAGTTGTTTCATCAATTATGTGAACATTATTCTTTTTTAGTTCCGGTATTATTTGTTCTCTAAAAATTTGACCAAGCTCAACTTGATGTTTATTTACAGTTTTGAAATATCCTTAAGAATTATTGTTGGTTCTAAATGAAGAGCTTGTTGAGTTTTTTTTTTACCAACACTGGCAATACTTCTTAAACCGGCAACTCGTACTCTAAAAAATTCATCAAGATTTGATGAATAAATTGCAAGAAATTTTATTCGTTCATAGAGCGGAACACGGGTATCTTTAGCTTCTTGAAGAACACGGTAATTAAACGAAAGCCAACTCAAGTCTCTATTTTTTAGTAATGGCTTCATAGTCTTTTGTTTAAATATTTTTTTGGATACTCAAATAGTATAAGCTTGCCAGTATTGCTTTCCAGCTCTTCCCAACTTTTCAAATCAAAATTAATTTGTACGAAACCACATGTTGGAAGGTTATCAATATATTTATCAGATAAATAATTTACCACTAGTGTAAATGTGGGATTATGACCAAAAAGCATTAATCTTTCAATAGTATTGGGTGTCTCATAAATTATTCTCATTAAATCTGAAACAACTGAGTGATATATTTTTTCTTCTTTAATAATTTTATTGATTTCATAATTAAATGAATTTGCAATAATTTCAGCAGTAGTAATTGCTCTTTTTGCTGAGCTTGAAATAATTAGTTCTGGTTGCTCTATTTTATTTTTTAAAATTTCTCCCATAATGGGAGCGTCTCTCAAACCTCTTTCATTTAGCGGTCTGTCAAAATCAGAAAGATTCCCATCTTCCCAACTCGATTTTGCGTGTCTAAGTAAATAAAGAGTTTTCAAAAATAAAATCCTTTCATTTAATTTTGTTTTGTAAGTAAACTATACTGTTTGCGTAACTTTGCTAAATTAATCTGTTTTTGTTGTTCCCAGTTTTTAGTGCCGTAATTTGTATAAATCTTTGTTTCTATAATAAATTGTATATTTCTGTTTATCCAATCAGAATCAGTGAAAATTTTATTTTCTCTTCTTGCCAATTCTAATTTTAACAAATCACTTTTTTTGAAAAAATCTGTTGAACCAATGTGGCTAACATCGGCATCACAAATTATTTCTTCTAATAAATTATTGGGTTTGTGTGGAATTTTTGTCGCCCGGATACAGCCTAAAACTACTTCAATTTCCTCTTCAGAACACTCACAAGCTAATAATAAGTTTTTTGCATAGTTTGCGCTAAGTTCTTCATGGTTCGCCCAAGTTTTAATATGCCCAATGTCATGCAGCCAAGCTGCCGCAGTTAACAATTCTAGTTCTTTTATTGAAACATTTTCAAATGCAGCAATTATTTTTACCATTTCTACAACTTCTTTCACATGGTCAATATTATGATATATATTCTCTGGCGGATTATTTTTGCTAAAATATTCTATCACATGGTTTTTAATTGCTTCAATATTCATTTCATTCAAAATATAAAAATTTAAAAAACAGTTCTATAGTTAAGTTTTTGTTAAGCTCTGAATTATAAAAATAAGCAAAAGAATTTATTTTGATGTGATGAATAGTAAAAATTGTGTAAAAAGTTTTTTGACCACTAATCAATTATATAGAGTTTTTATGTTGAGATATTAAAAAATAAGAGTGGAAAATTCAAAAAAGTAACACAATGAAGGTTTTATTTCTCGTTCAGAATTATAATTTTTACAGATTTATATAGGGGCTTCGGACCCGCAATAATCTTCAACAACAGCAGCAACGGGCACAGCAAGCTTTTTCTCGGGCGGGCTTTAAAATGGAATACCTAAACTCAATCCACGCAAAATAAAAATTATTGCCAAAATTATTGCAAAGACCGGAATTAATTTATTGATTTTTGTTCTAACTCCATTGGTAACAAATTTACCTACTAGTGAAGTTGCAAACATAATAGGTGTTGTTCCCAATCCGAATAAAGCCATAAAAGCAGCACCAGAAATAAAGCTTCCGGTTGTAATGGCCCCAGCTAAGGCAACATAAACAAAGCCGCATGGAAGAAATCCATTCACAATTCCAAATAAAAATAATGATTGTGGTGAACCGCTTTTTGTCAATTTCTTAAATGAATTTTTTACAAAACCGCTTACAATTAAATAGGGTTTGGTAACTGATAGTTTCCCTTTAAATTTTCCAGGTAATAAATAATAAACTAAAATTGTTACACCAAGCGCAATAGATGCATAACGCTGTAAACCGGCAAGTGCAATTCCTTTACCAAATAATCCAAAGACTGCTCCAAAAAAAGAATAAGTTACAACCCTTCCAAGGTTATATAATAATCTGCTTATAACAAGCTGTGTGTTGCTGCCCTTGCCAATTGGAAGAGCTAAAGCAATCGGTCCGCACATTCCAACACAATGAAAGCTGCCTAAAAATCCTATTAAAAAGCCACCCCAGATTGAAACATCCATGTTTATTGTACCATCAAAATTTTGTTGTTAACAAATGTAGTGGAATCAGAATTCCACTCAACTTTAATTTTCCATAAACCGGGTAAAAGGTTTTCGGTGCTAATATATTGAGAGTTTAATGTATCAAGTTGAATTGCAACGTTAAGATCTTTATCATTTTCTGAAGGACGATACAAAAATATATTTCCACTAATTCTATTGTTGGAAACATTTTTGGGGAAATGAAGAGCAATACTATTTTTAACTAATTCAATGTTTAATTTTTCATCAAGTTGTTCCGTGCGCTTAACTTTGTCCATCGTTTTGCTGTATTCAACTTCGGCTTCATAATAATCATCTCTAACTAGATTAACATCCTGATTAAATGCAAAATATATAAATGCAAATGAAACCAGCATGAAAACTACAATTGTTAAAGTAATCCCTGTTCCCCAATCCATTTTCATTTTGTTGCTTTCCTTCCTTTTACTTTGCCGAGGAATGAGGTTTTAATAACATCAATTATTTTATTATTAGCTTTTACAGCAATTTCCACAGGAGTATTTAATTGTTTAATATTTTCTTCAGGCAAGATAATAAAAAATTTACCTTCAGCAATGCCTTGAGGCTGCAGAGTTAAATCGCCGCTGAGCAATTTAATTTCACCTTCCATATTTTCAAGCTCAAGTGTCGCTGGAATAGTGTTAAATGTTTTATTAATAATTTTTACATCGTACAAATTACTTAATTTATTTCCTGGTTGTTCTTGTGCCATCAATCCTGCAGTTCTTACAATCGATAATTCAAAATCAGAACGAGTTGCGAGCAGATAAGTAATTAAGCTAAAAAGTAATATTAAAAATACAGTATAACTGATTGCTTTTGGAGTAAATATTTTTCGCACCCCAGTTTCAATTTCATTTTTAGATGCATAACGAATCAATCCGGTTGGACGTTTAACCTTTACCATAACTTCATCGCAAGCATCAACACACGCTGTGCAGTTTACACATTCAAGCTGTGTCCCGTTTCTAATATCAATTCCGGTTGGACAAACATCAACGCACAAATGGCAATCAATACAATCGCCATTATTTTGTTCAACGCCTTTTCTAATTTTTCCTCTTGGCTCGCCTCTAACATTATCATAATGAATTACAATTGAGTTTGGATCAAGCATTACACCTTGGAGTCTTCCATATGGGCAAATCATTGTGCATACTTGCTCTCTAAAATATGCATAGAAGAAGTATACAACACCAGAGAAAATTACCATTGCCATAAATTTTCCAAATACTTCCGGAATTGGTTTTGAAATTAATTCAACTAAACTATCAATTCCAATAACCCAAGCCAGAAGGGCATTGCCTATGGCAACTGCCATAATTGCAAAAATTGCATGCTTAAGAGTTTTCTTAAATATTTTATCTCCATCCCAAGGACGTTTGTTTAATGCACGTTGTTTGCTAGCATCGCCTTCAATTAAGTACTCAACTTTTCTAAAAAGCATTTCCATAAAGATTGTCTGGGGGCAAATCCATCCGCAAAAAATTCTACCGTAAACAACGGTAAATAAGAACACCGATATTATCATACCAATTATTGCAAGTACGAATAAATGGAAATCCTGCGGCCCAAATGAAACTCCAAACAAAATAAATTTTCTACCTAAAATATCTAGCAGCATGAATGGATGCCCGTTTACTTTAATTAAGGGAACAAGAAAAAGAATAGCTAATAAAGCTATAGCCACAATTACACGGTAATTATGAAATTTACCACCAGGCTTTTTAGGATAAATCCAAATTCTTTTTCCTTCTTCTGTTACTGTTGCAAGGTGATCTCTAAATTCTTCTTCTTTGGGTGTTTGTTTTGAGTTGTTCATCGGCTTTTAATATCTTTTTATACTATAAAATATTTTAGTAAGTGAAAATTACGAATATTTCTATATAATAAAAAACCCCAATAACTATAAAATTATTGGGGCTGAATTTAGATTAAAATTATTCTAAAAGTTATTCATACTTGTAAAGTTCGCCTTCAGGAGCTTTTTGATTTGCTGGATTGGTTCCTCTTAAAGTTAGAATATAACTAGCAACTTCTTGCATTTGTGTTGGGTCTAATTGAGCTTGCCAGCTAATCATACCTTTTTGAGGGACGCCGTATTTTATTGTTTTGAATAAATCATTGACTTTATTTCCATGAATCCAATAATCATCTGTAAAATTAGGACCAACTAAACCTTCACCATTCATTCCATGACAGGCAGCGCAATTCTTTACATAAGTATCTTTACCGCTTGCAAGAGCTGCCGCATTATCCAGTATTGTAACGGTTTCCTCGTTTACAAGCGCACCGCTTCTGTTTAAGATTTCTCTTTCCATAGAAGCAATTTGAACTGCTTCAGCATACTCATCTTCTTGAACATTACCACTTCCAAGTATATGAAAGTTAACCATATAAACTGCTGCCCAAAGAATACTCCCATAAAAAATTGCCATAAACCAAGGCGGAATCTTATTATTTAATTCTTTTATCCCGTCATAATCATGATCTAATAAAAGATTTTGTTCTTCATCAATCGGCGGTCTCGAATTTATCATACTCATAAACTTACTGAAACCGGATGCTTCTGCGGCTTCACTTTTTTCTGAATAAACAAGAATAAGCCACATAATTATTGCAACTAAAAAAGCAGTTAAAGCAACCATGATTTTTATTAGCGATCCAAGATCATCTCCGCCCTCAACGGCTGTTTCTGCAAGAATAGTTGAGCTAAAAATGAACAACAAAAAAAGTATGGCTGTTATTTTTAATTTCTTAATCACTTTCATTTTTGTTCTCTATATTATTTGAAAAATTATCGTTATCTAAAGGAATTTTTTCTAATTCCGAAATATATTCTTTGTCTCTTGTTACAATCCATATAATTGCACCAATAAAAACTGAAAGGAATAGAATTAAAGAAATCATTGGAAAAATCCCTACATTTTCTATCGAGCTTAAATAATGTGAAAATTTCATTTTAATACCTATTTAGTTTCTGCAACTTTGGTTTTTATATCTGTTCCAAGCCTTTGTAAATAAGCAATAAGCGCAACTATTTCTTTATCAGGTTCTGTAACAATTCCATTTTCTAATAAATCATTTGAAATTATTTCTGCTTGCTGCATTAACTCTGCATTTGCTTGCGATTCAAATCCTTCAGGATAAGGAACACCGAGAGTTCTCATTGCGGAAATTTTTGCTTCAAGACTTGATACATCTAATTGGTTTTCTAACAGCCAAGGATAACGAGGCATTAACGAACCAGGCGACATTGAACGTGGATTTTCCATATGAAGATAATGCCACATATTAGAATATTTTCCACCAATTCTGTGTAAATCCGGACCGGTTCTTTTTGATCCCCATAAATGAGGATGATCATAAACAAATTCTCCGGCTTTTGAGTACTCGCCATATCTTTCAACTTCTGATCGGAAAGGTCTTACCATTTGAGAGTGGCAGCTATTGCATGCCTCTTTAATATAAATATCTCTTCCTTCAAGTTCTAATGGAGTATATGGTTGAACTGAAGCAATTGTTGGAACATTTGAGCTAATGAGGTAGGTTGGAACTATTTCAACCAAACCACCAATAATAATTGCAACAAAGGCTAATCCAGTAAAAAGTAAGGTTTTAGATTCAAGATATCTATGAATCATTCCGTATTGTAATTTATCAGTTATTGGTCCTCGCGGAGCGGCTTCTGCTTCTTCATTTGCAACAAAAGAGCCCATACCCATTGTTTTAAATAAATTATAAGAAGCTATTATAATTCCAGTTAAATAAAGAGCTCCACCAACGGACCTCATTATATACATTGGAACAATTTGTAAAACTGTTTCTAAAAAGTTGGGATATTTTAATAAGCCGAGCGGAGTAAATTCTTTCCACATTAATGATTGTGTTATGCCAGCCCACCACATTGGAATAACCCAAACAACTATGCCCAAAGTACCAATCCAGAAATGTACATTTGCTAATTTTTTAGAAAATAATTCTGTCTTCCACATTTTTGGAACTAACCAATACAACATTCCAAATGTCATAAAACCATTCCAACCTAAAGTACCAACATGAACGTGAGCAGGAATCCAATCGGTAAAATGAGCAAGTGCGTTTACACTTTTAAGAGAAAGCATTGGTCCTTCAAAAGTTGACATACCATAAGCAGTAACGCCAACTACAAAGAATTTAAGAACGGGATTATCTCTAACTCTATCCCAAGCACCGCGCAATGTGAGCAAGCCATTAAGCATACCTCCCCAGGACGGCATCCATAACATTATTGAGAAAACTGTTCCAAGAGATTGTGCCCAGTTTGGAATTGCAGAATAAAGCAAATGATGAGGACCAGCCCAAATGTAGATAAATATTAATGACCAGAAATGTAATATTGAAAGCTTATATGAAAATATTGGTCGGTTTGCAGCTTTGGGTAAATAGTAATACATCAAACCTAAAAAAGGAGTTGTTAAAAAGAATGCAACAGCATTATGTCCGTACCACCATTGAACAAGTGCATCTTGAATTCCGGCATAAACGGGATAACTTTTTGTTAAAGAAACTGGTAATTCAATTGAATTGCCAATATGTAAAACAGCAACGGTTACAAAAGTTGCAATGTAAAACCATGCAGCAACATAAATATGTTTTTCTCTTCTTTTCATCAGAGTTCCAATCATATTTACACCAAAAACAACCCATACAACTGCAATTAAAATATCAATTGGCCATTCCAATTCAGCATATTCTTTTGAAGTTGTGATGCCAGAAACTAAAGTAACGGCGGCAAGAACAATAATTAATTGCCATCCCCAAAAGTTAATTTTGCTTAGAGTGTCGTTAAACATTCTTGCTTTTGAAATACGCTGAAGAGAATAATATACACCTGTAAAAATTGCATTACCAATAAAAGCAAAAATTGCAGCATTAGTATGCAAAGGTCTTAGGCGACCAAAAGTAGTGTACGAGAGTCCCAAGTTTAATTCAGGGTAATAGAGGGCAACGGCAATCCAAACACCGACCGTTAATGCTACAATTCCCCAAACAATAGTAGCTATTAGGAATAGCTTAACTATCTGGTTATCGTAACTGAACTTTTCAACATTCATAAAAGAGGCTCCTTATATGGTTAATTAGATTTATACTATATTTTTTTGTGCTCTACTTCAGGTTGTTCTTTTTTATTTTTTTTAACTTCACTATCAAATAAGATACGGACTGATGGAGTATAGTTGTCATCATACTGGCCGGTTTTAACCGACCAGATATATGCTGCTAAAAACATTAGCGCAACAAACGAACTAAATCCTATTAAAACAAAAATTACTTCCACTAAATTAAACCTTTCCTTTTTGCCATTAAGTTTGTGCTTAGGGTTGCAAATACAACAACAGAGATTGAACTTAAAGGCATTAAAATGGCTGATATTACAGGGGATAGAGTCCCTTGTACAGCAAAACTTAGTCCCACTATATTATAGATAAAAGAAATAATAAAGCTTAAGATAATAATATTTTTACTTGTTTTAGAAAATTTAATAAAGTCGTCTAACTTTTTAAATGATTTAGAATCTAAAATTCCATCGCAAGCGGGAGAGAAATTATTTACATCTTCTGAGATTGAAATTCCAACATCACTTCTTTTTAAAGCTCCCGCATCATTTAATCCATCGCCGATCATTAAAACTTCATTTCCTTTGTTTTGCAGATTTTCTATATAATTCAATTTATCATAAGGCGATTGTTTGAAAAGCATTTCTGTTTTCTGATCAAATATATCTAAAAGAGAATTACGTTCACCATCATTATCACCAGAAAGGATTGATAATTTATAATTATTCTGCAATGAAGAAATTACTTCTTTTAATTTAGGTCTATAAGAATTTGTAATTTTGAAAAATCCCCTTACATTGTCATCAATTGATAGATATACTTGAGTGCTTAAATTACTTTCATCTTTGTTCGAATTTTCAGTTACGTAAACTCTTGAGCCAATTTGAACATTGTGTCCATCAATAATCGCTGAAATTCCTTGTCCTGGAATTTCTTTATAATTACTAATATTTAGTATTTCAACTTCATGTAAAATATTAAAAATATTTTTACTCAATGGATGAGAAGAATTATGAACCAAAGATTTTGCAAGTTGAGTTTCATAATCTGATAATGAATCCCCAACAAATTCAACATTTGCATTCTGGGTTTCTGTGATTGTTCCGGTTTTATCAAAAACTATAGAAGTGATCGCGGCAAGTTTTTCAATAACGTGAGTACTTTTAAGATAAAATTTATTTCTGCCAAAAATTCTCATGCTGCTGCCAAGTGTGAACGGAGTTGATAAAGCCAGGGCGCAAGGACAAGCAATTATTAATACAGCTGTTAAGGCGTTAAATGCAAGTGAGGAAGAAATTGGAAACCAATAGATTGCGGCTACTGAAGCAATTGCGATTACTATAAAGGTAAAATATCTACTAACCACATTTACAAAAGCATCAATTTTACTTTCATCATCTTTTGTAAATGTTTTGTTGTTCCAAAGCTGAGTTAAATAACTTTGCGAAACTTCT
Organism: Ignavibacteriales bacterium; assembly: GCA_020635285.1. Taxonomy (GTDB): domain Bacteria; phylum Bacteroidota; class Ignavibacteria; order Ignavibacteriales; family Melioribacteraceae. Next base: position 10,179 of record JACKAB010000011.1, read on the forward strand.
TTAACAGTTTCAACTTCTATAGCACCGCCGACTTGTCTTCCGCCTGCATAAATTAAATCGCCGTTTATTTTTTCAACGGGATTTGATTCACCGGTCACAAAACTGTAATCAATAAACGCAACGCCATTTATTAAAACTGAATCGGCTGGAATAAGTTCACCGTTCTTAATTATTATTCTATCTTTAACTTCAAGTTTATCAACCGGCTTTGTGGTTTCTATGTTATTCTTTTTCATTGTAACTGCAATTGGGAAGTATGATTTATAATTTCTTTCAAAGTTTAAAGCGGCGTAAGTTTTGTTTTGAAACATTTTGCCAACTATTAAAAAGAAAACCAAAGCAGTCATAGAATCTAAATAACCAGCTCCGGTTTGAGAAATGATCTCGAACAAACTTCTTAAGAAAAGCACCAAAATACCAATGGATATAGGTACATCTACGTTTACAATTTTTTTTCTTAAACCTTTGTAAGCTGAAATAAAATAATCGCTTGCGCTGTAAAAGAACACCGGGAGCGAAAATAAAATATTTAAATAACTGAAGACGGGCTTAATATTATCCGTTGCCATATCATTTAAAGAGAGATATTCCGGAAAACTAAAAAGCATAATATTACCAGCAGCAAATCCGGCAACTCCAATTTTGTACCATAATTTTTTATTAATTAGTGCAGATTTCTCAACTTCTTTATCAGCAAGATTTAAGTCGGGTTCATATCCAATAGAATCAAGAAGAATAACAATATTTTTTAAAGTAGTTTTTGTTTCATCAAATTTAATTGAAACAATTTTTTTAAGAAAATTCGCTTCGGAGTGAATTACACCTTCATCCATTTTGTAAAGATTTTCTAGAATCCAAATACAAGAGCTACAATGTGTTTGCGGAATACTAAAGGTTACAGTAGTTATTTTTCCATCAGTGAAATCAATTATTTTTTCTTTGAGTTCTGCATCATCAAGGAAATCAAAATTCTTTTTAATGTCATTTTTCTTACTTAAACCGGGATTCTCATCAATATTATAATAGGTGCAAAGATCATTGGCATCTAAAAGCTCATATACAGTTTTACAACCGTTACAGCAAAACAATTTATTGCCAATTTTAATTTCGTCATCCTTGCATTCTTCACCGCAGTGATAACAAATTAATTTTTCTTTTATGTTTATTTCTTCTACCTGATTCACTTTCTTTTAAATTGAGGAATGAATAATATTTGTTAGACTAAAAGATAATTATTTTTAGTTAAATATGAAGAAAAAAAGACTATTTGTACCGATTGTACCAGAAAATTAATTTACCTATTCGTAAAAAGAAAATTATTACTTAGATTTAACAAAACAATTCAGCACTTTTAACAATTACAGTTTTTATGGAAATTACAAGAGATAGAAGTTTTAAAGATTCCAATCTTTTTGCCGCACTAAAGTTAATCTTTTTACTTTACCTATTTTTTCTGAGTCTAGAACTAATGGGCACGGGAATGAAATTGTTTGGGGCTGGTTTTTCCCAAATGCTTATTAAAACCACGACCAATCCATTTATTGGTTTGTTTATAGGTATTCTATCAACCTCAATTATCCAAAGCTCATCATCTACAACTTCAATGGTTGTAGCAATGGTTGCAAGCGGGGCTTTTTCTCATGACCCAGAAGTTTCAATTGCTTTGGCAATCCCAATAATTATGGGCGCAAATATTGGTACTTCAATTACAAATATTCTTGTATCTTTGCCTCAAATAAGAAGAGATAATGAATTCAAAAGAGCTTTCTCGGCAGCAATTGTTCATGATTTTTTTAATATCTTATGTGTCGTTGTCTTATTTCCTATTCAACTAGCAACAAATTTTCTAGGCTTTTTAGCCACCGAACTTGAATTAGTCTTTAAAGGAGTTGGCGGATTAAATTTTCTTAGTCCCGTTAAATTAATAACAAAACCAGTTGCTAAACTGATTGAATCTCAACTTAAGCTGTTTATAGCAGACGAATCGATAATTGGTTGGATAGTTGTAATTCTGGCTTTAACACTTCTGTTTCTTGCATTAAAGTTTATGGTTGATGTTTTAAAATCATTAGTTATTGAAAAAGCAAAAGCCTGGTTTGACAATTATTTATTTAAAAATGCACTAAGAGCTTTTTCGGTTGGAATTTTATTAACTGTTTTGGTTCAAAGCAGTTCTATCACTACTTCGTTGGTGGTGCCAATGGCTGGTGCGGGAATTTTAACTTTATCACAAATTTATCCATACACGTTGGGTGCAAATATAGGAACAACAATTACAGCAATGCTGGCAGCACTTGTTACTGGTAGCGATGCTGCGATTACTGTAGCTTTTTCTCATTTACTTTTTAATGTTGCAGGAACGGCAATCTTTCTGCCACTTAAAAAATTACCAATTTTCTTAGCGGAAAAATTTGCTGAATATTCTACCCGGAATAAATATATTCCTGTAGCGTATATAATAGTTGTATTTTTTATTATTCCACTAATATTTATTTTTATTTTTAACTAAAGGTGTTGTTATGTTAAAGGAATTAATAGCTGTATTTAAAAGCGATAGTCTGTTAGATAGAGCTTATAAAAGGTCTTTTGAAATGTTAGACCTTACACACGAAATGTTCTTAGAAGCCACAAATGTTTTAAGAAAAACAGAAACAAATAAAGTGAGTTTTGATATAAATGATCAAGATATTGCTGTGAATAAATTTCAGCGAGAAGTTAGAAAAGATGTTTTTAATCATTTGGCAATGGCAGGAACAGAAACTCTATCCTCCGATCTTGTGCTTGTCAGCATTGTAATTGATATAGAAAGAATAGGAGACATTACTAAAAATATAGTTGAAGTGGCTGAAGGTCATCCAGAAAAATTAAGTTCAAAGCTTTTTGATTCAAAAGTTGAAGAAATGGAGAAAGCTGTTTCTGAAAATTTTGAGAAAACTATAAAAGCATTTAAAGAAGCCGATGAATTGCTGGCTGAACAAATTATAACTGAATATAGATGGGTTAGTAGAGCAAGTGATGAAATTTTAATGTCTTTAATGCATAACGAGGATACTGAAATTAAAAGTGGAAGTGCAGTTGCTCTTGCTTTATATGTAAGACAATTAAAACGAATTAACTCACACTTAAAAAATGTTGCTACAAGTATAGTTAATCCGTTTCATAGAATTGGATATAAGGTTAAGAAGAAAGATTAATAAGATTTTTTAAAGGGTTAGTGCCAAAACTTTTCAAAATTGAATTGGCACATTGGGCTTGTTTAAAAATATTATTTTTTCCTTCTGATTCTTTTTCGAGAAGAACCAGGGTTTGTTCTATCAAATTCTCTTCTTGGTTTTCGGCTTCTAAAGGATTTTTTCCCGTCTCTTGATCCTCTGTCGCTGTCTTTTCTAGCTGAGGCAACTTCTAACGCAATTTTCCTACCCTTATAATTTACATCCGTAATATTTTTAATCAGATCATCCGTATATTCTGATTCAGTTTCAAAGAAAGAAAAATTTTCCTTAATATCAATTTCACCAATTTCTAATTCTTTAGAACCGGAATAATCTTTAATTAAACCAATAACATCTGTTGGTTTCAATTGATCTTTTTTTCCAAGATTCAGAAAGAACCTTGTCATATTTTCATTGCTTCTGCTAGATCTAGCTGATTTATCTCTTCCCGTTGGTTTTTCTAAATCAGTTTTATTTTTGTAATATTCTAAAAATCTATTAAACTCAACAGAAACAAATTTCTTAATAAGTTCTTCTCTATCAAGCCATTCTAATTTTTTCATAATCTGTGGAAGAAAAGAATCAATCATTGTATCATCAACAATAACTTTTTCCATTCTATCTATTAAATGAAAAAGTTGTTTTTCACATACTGCGTTTCCGGAAGGAATATTCATATGCTTAAATGATTTTCCAAGTTGTTTTTCAATTTGAGCAATTCTATTTTTTTCTCTCAAATTGGCAATAACAATAGATGTCCCATATTTACCAGCTCTACCCGTTCTTCCGCTTCTGTGAGTATAAATTTCAAGTTCATCGGGTAAATTATAATTTATGATATGAGTTAAATCATCTACATCTAAACCGCGAGCAGCAACATCTGTTGCAATTAGTAAACGTACATGTTTAATCCGGAATTTATTCATTACCGCATCGCGCTGTGCTTGGGATAAATCGCCATGTAATGAATCAGCATTGTATCCATCTTTGATTAATTTTTCTGCAATGTCTTGAGTTTCTACTCTTGTTCTGCAAAAAACAATACCATAAATATCCGGGTAAAAATCAACAATTCTTTTTAATGCCAAATATCTATCTTTTGCATTTACAGTATAAGCATGGTGACTAATATTTTCAGCTCCAGTATTTCTTTTTCCGATTGTAATTTCAATAGGCTTGTTCAAATATCTTTTAGAAATAGCAGTAACTTCTTTTGGCATTGTTGCAGAAAACAGCAATGTATTTCTACTTTTTGGGGTTTGAGTAACTATTGCATCAAGCTCGTCTTTAAATCCCATATTTAGCATTTCATCTGCTTCATCCAAGACTAAAGTTTCAATTTGAGAAATATCTATTTTATTTCTGTTAATTAAATCAACAAGTCTGCCTGGTGTTGCAGAAACAATGTGAACACCTCTCTTTAATGTGGAAATTTGCTTGTCAATACTAGAACCGCCAAAAACTGCGGTTATCTTAACATCTTTATTATATTTTGCATAATCTCCTAAATCATCTGCAATCTGTAAGCATAATTCTCGCGTGGGACTTAATATAAGATGCTGAACTGCAGTTGGTTTCCCTTTTGATTTTTGAATAAGTGGAATTCCAAATGCGGCAGTTTTTCCAGTTCCCGTTTGTGCAAGTGCAATAATATCACTTGGCTTGCTTTCAATTAAATGTGCAATAACTTCTTCTTGAACTGGCATCGGTTCTTTAAATCCCAATTCTTCTATTGCCTTAACTATACTTTCTTCAATTCCTAACTCGTTAAACGACTTCATTAATTTCCTTTTTTATAAAAATTTATTTTTTTAATCTAACTTACAAAGTTAACGAAATAAAACTTGGTAAATACTTTTATTTGGATAAGTCCTTTATTTTACTTACACTTGCGCACGTATTTTTATGTAATTTGCCTTTTGTCATTTAGATGAAAGGCATTTTTTATTTAAACAAAATTAAAAAAGGTAAATTTGAAACAGATAAGAAATATTGCAATTATAGCTCATGTAGATCATGGAAAAACAACTTTAGTTGATCAATTGTTAAAGCAAGGGCACATATTTAGAACCAATCAGGTTGTCCAAGATCAATTTTTAGATTCGAATGATTTGGAAAGAGAAAGAGGAATTACAATTCTTTCGAAGAATATTAGCATTCCGTTTAAGGATGTAAAAATAAATCTGATTGATACACCCGGTCACTCCGATTTTGGCGGTGAAGTTGAACGTGTTTTAAAAATGGCAGATGGTGTTCTATTGCTGGTTGATTCTTTTGAAGGACCAATGCCGCAAACAAGATTTGTTCTCGAGAAAGCACTTCATCTTCATTTAAAACCAATTATTGTAATTAATAAAATTGATAGACCAGACAACAGACCTGCAGAAGTACTTGATGAAATTTATGATTTATTCATTGATTTAGATGCTAAAGAACATCAATTAGATTTTCCAGTTATTTACGCAAGTGGAAGAGATGGTTGGGGTGTTAAACATTTAACTGATGAAAGAAAAGACTTGGTTCCACTTTTAGAAACTATTGTAGAAAAAATTCCGCAGCCACTTTTTGATGATGGTCCGCTTCAAATGCAAGTAACCACTTTAGACTATAGCGATTATGTTGGTAGAATAGGAATTGGAAGAGTATTTAGGGGAACTTTAAAAAAGAGTGATCCACTCAGTATTATTAAGCGTAACGGTAAAATTGTTAAAGTTAATCTTAAGCAATTATTTTTGTTCGAAGGAATTGAACGTAAAGAAGTTGAAGAAGTTTTAACCGGAGATATTTGCGGTATTGTTGGAATTGAAGATATTGATATTGGTGATACAATTGCTGATAGTGAAAATCCCGAACCATTACCAATTATTGCAATTGATGAACCAACAATTAGTATGAATTTTACAGTTAACACTTCTCCATTTTATGGTAAAGATGGAAAGTATGTAACTTCCCGCCATATAAATGATAGACTGCAAAAAGAACTTCAGCAAAATGTAGCTTTACAAGTTCATGAAACCGGTTCGCCCGATACGTTTAAAGTTTCCGGAAGAGGTATTTTGCATCTCTCAATATTAATTGAAAATATGAGAAGAGAAGGTTACGAATTGGCAATTGGTCCGCCAAAAGTAATTTATAAAGAAATTGATGGAAAGAAAGCTGAACCGATTGAAATTCTTGTTGTTGATGTTCCTACAGAATCTGTTGGAAAAGTAATTGAACTCGTTGGACAGAAAAAAGGCGAGATGATTAAAATGGAACAAAAAGGAACTTTGACAAAATTAGAGTTTCATATACCTTCCAGAGGTTTAATGGGATTAAGAAATAAAATTTTGACCCAAACTGCCGGTGAAGGAATTATGCATCATCGTTTTTACCAGTATGAATTTTTTAAAGGTTCTATTACACAAAGACTTTCTGGCGTTCTTATTGCAATGCATGAAGGTCCAACGACGGCTTATGCAATTGATAGTTTACAAGATAGAGGTAAATTTTTTATTGAACCGGGCGACATTGTTTATATGGGACAAATAGTTGGTGAGTATAATAAAGATAATGATATTGAAGTTCATGTAACTCGCGGAAAAAAATTAACAAACATGAGAGCATCTGGATCTGATAAGGCTGCCAAAATTGCACCCTCATTAAAATTCACTTTAGAAGAGGCTTTAGAATATATTAAAGATGATGAGCTAGTTGAAGTAACTCCAAAAGCAATTAGAATGAGAAAACTATATCTTGATCCAAATGAAAGAAAGAGATTTAATAATAAAAAAGTTTAGTGGATAGAGATTTTAATTAGTCAGCCAATTAAAAGGGAAACGCACAAAAACATTTTCAGTATAGTCATCTTTTTCAAAAAGTAATCCTATCTCGCCATTTTTTAAAATAGTTAAAGATGAGTAAGCTGAATTACCTGAGTATATTGTTTTGCCGGCACTCCATGATTCACCTTCATCGGCACTTACTTTTATACTCATATTTTTTCTTTTTTCTGAATCATTTGCATTGGAAAAAAGTAAATAAGTTTTTTCAGAATCATTTTCAATTTTTGAATATCTAATAATACTTGCATTACATCCTGGATCAATAAGAGTAGAATCTTCTCGAGTCGTCCAAGTTTTACCACTATCTATTGAAGTATGAATATAGCGCAATCCAGAACCACTTACTCGGCTGTTTATCATCCATGCACCATTTGATAATTCAACTAATTTTGATTCATCTGCTGGTTTAATTGGTGTATTGATAACAAACCAACTCTTTCCATGGTCTTTACTTCCAAAAACATACAGTCCTTTATTTAGATTTACCAAAGTATGCATTAAAACTCCCGAACTTGTTTGTATTCCGCGACCTGAGGTAATAAATTTAAAATCTTTTTTCCAAGCATTTAAAGTTATTTTGGGAGTAATATCTTGTGGTTTATTCCAAGTTTTGCCATTATCATCACTAGATATAACATGCAAATAATAAATACCAGGCTGATTTTCTAAATCCATATAATTATAAAAAAGAAAAATTTGATTTGAAATTTTATCAACAATCATTGAAGGATCTGAAGCGGATTTGCCGAATGGATAATCAACTATGGTTTCAATTGGCATCCAGTTATTCCCGTTATCCAAACTTCTTCGGATAACAATATTTATATTTTTATTACTGTTCAAATCGTTACAAGATTCTACTCTTTGATCAATAGCAACAATTAGATCTCCATTTGGGGCTGTAACCATCGCGGGGATTCTGTAACAAGAAACAGTATCATTTAAGGAGGCGGAAAATAAATTATAAGAAAATAATGATGAGTCAATTGCTTCGGTTTTATATATTTGACAGTTACTATTAGTCATTATTATGAAGAACAAAAAGACTATTAAATATTTCATTTTTGATAAATTTTATCTTTTGCCAATTATGCTAAACTCATAAATTATTTTTTGAGTTGCGCCAATATTATTTTTTACATAATTGTTGGATATATTCCCGAGTGATTTTCGTTTTTCTTCATTCGAAAATAATTCTCTAAAAACTTTATATGCATTGGTTTTATTTGTTATCTCAATTCCACTGCCAAGTTTTAACATTTTTTGTGCTTCTTGACTATTCTTATTTTTTGGTCCAAAGATTACTGGAATTCCATAAACTGCTGGTTCTAAAACATTATGAATTCCTTGTTTAAAGCTGCCGCCAACATAAGCTACATCTGCGTAATAGTAAAGAGTTAATAATATTCCAATTGAATCAACTAAAATTAATTTTTCATCTTTGTAATTATTCATGTAAGAAAATCTTATTGTGGAATTCCCTTTTAAAGTATTTTCTAATTCTTCCAGTCTTTCCATTGAAGGTTCGTGTGGGACAATAATTATAACAACATCTTCATCATTTTTAATAAGTTTTAAAATTGCTGGTAATATAATTTCTTCGTCAGCTTCCCAAGTACTGCCAAGCACAAAAACTTTTTTACCTTCAAAAAGATTAGATTTGAACAAACTTTTACTTTTTGCATTTATACTTTTTTGGTAAACACGATCAAATCTTGTATCTCCAACAACTGCCAGCTTTTCCTCCGGTATGTTAAAATCTCGGAAGCCTTCTTTATCTTTTTCAGAAACGGTAAGAATTCTAAGAAAGTTATTAAATAAATCAGTATGAAATTGCTTTGCGATTGGTAATTTTCTTTTAGATTTATCAGACATTGTTGCATCAACAATAAACATTGCTACCTTGTATTGACTTAAAACCCATATAAAATTAGGCCAAAAATCATAACGCATAAAAAGAACTGCAGAAGGTTTAACCAAACCCACAAATCGTTTTGCGTTTCTAACTGAATCAAATGGAAGGTAAGAAATAATATCTGCGTGAGGGTATTTTATTGAATTGTTATAACCAGACGGTGAAAAAAATGTGACTAAAATATTAATATCAATATTTCGTTTTATTTGTTCAATTATTGGTTTTGCCTGTTCAAATTCTCCCAGAGATGAGGAGTGAATCCAGATTAATTTTTTGCTTCTATCTAGGTCAGTTAAGTTAAGAATAAGATTTTCAAATAGCCGCATCCTTCCTTTTATACCTGTTCGAATTTTTTTATCAAACAGACTTAAAAAATATAATCCAATTTTAAGCAATGGAAGAGCTATAATATTATATATGTAAAACCAAACTGATTTCATGCTTTATTAATAAATTCTAATGTTTTCTGAAAAACAAATTGGGGTGATAATTCTAACATACATTTAAAATGCTTTTTAGGACAATCCTCTAACCCAATATGACTGCAGGGTCTGCAAGATAATGAATTATTTTCTAAAACTAAATTTTTTCCTTTATATGGAGCAAAACCAAAATCTCTAACTGTAGAACCAAAAATTGCAATTACCGGAATATTACTTGCTAATGATAAATGCATTAAGCCGGAATCGTTACAAATTATTGCTTTACACATTTTCATATTGGCGGAAGTTTTTAGCATTTCATTATTGTTAGAAAGGTTTACTGAACCCGGAATTAGTTTAGAGATTTTTTCACAAACTTCAATATCGTCTTTTCCGCCAAATAATATTATTTTTTTACCGGTTTCCGTTAATTTATTTCCAAGCTCAATAAAATATTCTTCAGGATACATCTTTGTTTTGTGCCGCGAGCCTGGGCAAATTCCAATATAAATCTTATCCTTTTCAAACAATGGTGAAATTTCTGAATCAGTGAAAATTTCCAGCCCTTTTTCATCTAAATTAAAATTTGGAATAGTTGCAGCATATCTTACAGGTATGGGAATTATCTCCCTGAACAAATTAATTTTAGTTTTAACAAGCAAAAACTTGTTTAATGCCGGTTTTTTAAAGCGAACAATTTTATTTGAAATTCCTTTTGAGATTTTTCTGCTTCTAAAATTGTTTTGTAAGTCAATAACTAAGTCGTAATTATTTTTTAATAACTGCTCTTTTGTTTCTTTTACATCATAATCTTTTTGTATTGTAATTAAAGAATTCATATTCGAATTGAGCAGCATAGAATCTTTATATTGTTCGCGCAGTAAAAAATCTATTTTTAATTTCGGATATTGTTTTTTAAGTGATCTAACAAATGGTGTTGTTAAAAGAATATCGCCAAGAGAGCTTAAACGAATTATTAGTATTTTATTTGATTTTTCTAAATTCACAATAACAATTTTTTATTAAGTAGCAATTTAATGATTTTACATGAGGCTTGCTAAACAGATATTGTGATATTATTTATTTATGTATATTTTTAGTAATTATAATTATTGAAATTAAGGGAAATAAATGGCAACATTACCAGCTCCAGCGGTTAAAGAATCCTCCGAAAATTCTATTGAAAAAAAAGTTTATACAATGGTTCATACTTTGGAAAATTATTTACCACTTATGAATGACAGAAATAGATTGGCTTTTGCACTTTTAAATTATTTAAAGGGCCAAGGAGACGCACCGTTAATTACGGTAAAGAATAATAAACTTACTTTAACAAATATTTCTAAAATTGATTTGGCAAAGTTGCTTGAAGAGAAGTTAGCTGAGTTAAAATAGTTTTTTATAGAAGTTATTCTAAATATTTAGATTTGTCTATACGGAATTCCATCACGCGAGTCCATTTATTTTTAGTTATAAATCAAATCAGAAGAAAATCATTCTTACCTATATACTGCCTTAATTTAAGAAATAGTCAGAATCATCATTTATTCCATCTAGTTTATTATCATCCGAATTATTTCTTTTATCGGCATTATTATGTTGGTTTTTATTCTTCTCACCTTTTAATTCTAAAAATATTCTGGCGATATTAGTTGCATTAGAACTTATCCTTTTTAAGGAATCAATTAAATCTAAATGAATTTCATCACTCTCAATCGATTCAGGAATGGCTTGGCGTATCCTTTCAAAATGTGTGCGACGAAGTTCCATTTCCATTAGCCGGTATTTTTTATATTTCTTTTCCATTCTTTTTGCATTAACTAGATTGACCTCTTTTAGAACTTCAACTGCTCGGCTAATTTGCTTCATTGTCTTTAAATGATAATCTTCAATTTCTGTTTTGCCTTCAGCAGAAAACTTGACAAATTTTTCTAACCTCAATTTTGCTCTTGGAAGCAATCTCTTTGAAACAACATCTCCAATTGCTTCAAGCTCTGTAACGCAATGCATCATCTGAAAAACTTCATCAGCTCTTTCACCCTGTAAACTTTCTTGACCAATTTTAATTAAGTATTTAGAAATTCTATCATTTAAAAAATTTAATTCAAGTTCTTGCTCTTCAATACTTTCAATTATTTTTTCATTATCACTTAAGAATGGGATAATAATATTCTCAACCATTTTTTGAGCTTTCAAAGCCATTCTAATAATTTCTGCTTTTGCTAAATTTAAAGCCAGTGTTGGCGTACTAATTAAACTTTCTTCTAAAAACCTAGTTTTAAAGATACCTTCCTCATCCGCTTTATCAGATTTTGGTAAAATTTTCTCGATCAGTTTTGCAAACATATTTGTGAAAGGCAGCAATATTAAAGCAAGAACAACATTAAATACAGTGTGAGCATTTGCAATTTGACGAGGAAGCACATCTGCTAAATATGAAACACCAGTTAGATTTGAATCTCCTCCTGGAGAAATTGAACGAACAAATTTTGCAAAATCCGGAATCCACCAAATAAAAAGCAGGACTCCAATTACTTTAAACAAAGTATGTGCAAAGGCAACTTTTTTTGCTTCTCTGCCGGCGTTAAAGCTTGCCAGTATTGCTGTAACAGATGTTCCAATATTAGCTCCAAGAATCAGCGGAATTGCTGCATCCAGAGAAATTAGACCTTGCGTACCCAAAATTATTATTATTCCTGCAAAAGCTGCACTGCTTTGAATTAAAGCTGTAAAAATGGTTCCTACTATGATTCCTAAAAAGGGGTTTTCAAGATTCATTAAAACATTTATAAAAGGTTGATATGTTCTTAACGGATACATTGCATTGGACATTACATACATTCCGTAAAATAAAATACCGAATCCTAAAATTAACTCGCCAACACTTTTATATTTTTTCGATTTTGCAAAAAAGAAAACAGCAAAACCAAGACCAATAACTATAAGTGAATAATCTGTTAACTTAAAAGCAATTAGCTGGGTTGTTATTGTTGTGCCAATGCCGGCGCCAAGAATTATTCCCAAAGTTTGTGCAAAAGTCATAAGTTGGGCTTGAACAAAACTAACAAGCATTACGGTTGTAGCACTGCTGCTCTGAATTATCATTGTAATAAAGGCGCCAACAGCAACAGCAATTAACTTATTGTGAGTTAAAGTTTCTAAAATCACTCTAAGTTTTGCTCCTGCAGTTTTCTTCATTCCTTCGCTCATCATATTCATGCCGAAAAGGAATAAAGCCAATCCTCCTATCAAACCGCTGACTAAAAAGAAAACCCAATTTGAGTTTCTTGCAAATGCCTTTAGATAAACTATATCATTTTCATTTGTATTTATTTTTATTCTTGCCGAAAATTCATATTCGCCTTCTTGTGAGCCAAGCTGTATTTCAGTTTGTGCAATTCCATTTGTATCTGTAAGAGCCAGAGATTTGTAGATTTTTGTTTTACTATCCTTTGGGGGAATTGAAATGAGTTCAAAATAAACCGGAATGTTGGATAAGGGTTTTTCTTTATATTGAACTTTTACACTAAATGGTTTTGCCAATTTTTGATTTACTGTAGCATAATAGATTTCAGCGTTAAAAACATCTCCATTGGTTTTGGTAAGTGTAATTTTTGAGGAATCAATAATTTCTATTTTTGTAGAATCTTTTTTTACTTCTTTTTTTATTTGTGCGGTTATGTTTGTGTGAAATGATAAAAACAATCCAAAAAATATTGTGGTTAAAAATGATTTCATATTTACATCAATATTAAAATGAATGAGTCATTACGAGCGACTTGCAGCGAATTAGAAATCTTTTTCCCAAGCAATCTGCTAGTTGAAAGAAATTGCTTCATCTGCTATCTCAGATTCCTAATGACTTTCATAAATCAATTATAAATTAATATCCTCTTTCAAAAATTCTTCAACTTTATCAACGGCCTCTTTACTTCCAATATAAATTGGAACTCTTTGATGTAAATCAGTAGGCTGAATTTCTAAAATTCTTTTAGAGCCATCAATTGCTCTGCCACCGGCTTGCTCAATAATAAAAGCCATTGGATTACACTCGTACATTAATCTTAGTTTGCCGCTGGGATTTTTTCTATCAGCAGGATAAATAAATATGCCGCCGTATAACATATTTCTATGAATATCTGCAACCATTGAACCAATATATCTGCCTGAATATGGTGTTCGTCCTCTATTATCGGCATCTTGAATATACTTAATATATTTTTTTAATCCGTTCCTCCAATATTTGTAATTACCTTCGTTGATACTGTAAATATTGGCTTTTTCTGGAATTCTGATATTATCATGCGATAAAAGAAATTCGCCAAAAGCCGGATCAAGCGTAAATCCATAAACTCCTTTACCAACTGTATAAACAAAAATTGTACTTGAGCCGTACACCACATATCCGGCTGCAACTTGTTCAGTTCCTTTTTGCAAACTATCTTCTAATGTTCCCGGTGAACCATCATCGGGGCCAATTCTTTTATAAATTGAGAAAATAGTTCCAACGCTAACATTTGCATCAATATTCGAAGATCCATCTAAAGGATCGAAAAGTAAAACGTATTTACCTATTTTATGATGTTCTGGAATGTGAATAATATCTTCTTCTTCTTCAGAAGCCATTGCACATAAATGTCCTCCATGATCCATTGCTCTAAAAAGCATATCATGAGAAAACATATCTAGCTTTTTTACCTTCTCTCCATGAACATTATCATCGCCGGTAAATCCAATAATATCAGCTAATCCGGCTTTGTTTACTTCAAGCGAGATTACTTTTGCGGCTAAAGAAAGTTCGTGTAATAATGCTGAAAGTTCACCAGTTGCTCCGGGAATTTTCTTTTCGCCTTCGTTAATGTGGCGAGTAAGCGTCATGAAATTTTTTGCCATTATATTATCCTAAATTATGAAACTTCTCCAAGTTCCTGCTCTTTATATTGCAGTTGATACAATTTATAGTAAATTCCTTTTTGGGCAAGTAAATTTTGGTGAGTGCCAATTTCGCGGATCTCGCCTTTGTGCATAACAATAATTTTATCGGCATTTTGAATTGTAGATAAACGATGCGCAATTACAATTGAAGTTCTACCAACCAATAATTTTTCTATTGCCCTTTTAATTAGCATTTCTGTTTCAGTATCCACGCTTGATGTTGCTTCATCCAAAATAAGTATTTGTGGATTAAAAGCCAAAGCGCGCGCAAAAGAAATTAGCTGCTTTTGACCAACACTTAGAGTAGAACCCTTTTCTTTAACTTCTTCATTATATTTTAGCGGCAGCTTTTGAATAAACTTATCTGCACCAACAATTTTTGCTGCTTCAATTAATTTTTCTTCAGAAAGGTCTTCAGAGTTTAAACCAATGTTTTGGAAAATATTTCCAGAAAAAAGGTAAACATCTTGCAGTACAACGGAAATCTTTTTTCTTAATTCGTGTTTATCCAAGTCCTTAATATTAATTCCATCAACTTTAATTTCACCATTTTCTATATCATAAAATCTAGTTAATAAACTTATTATACTGGATTTACCAGCACCAGTTGCTCCAACAATTGCAACTGTTTCGCCCGGATTTATTTTAAATGAAATATTTTTAAGAACATATTCATCTTTATTATAGGCAAAAGTTACATTATCAAATTCAACTTCACCTTTAAAATTATTAATTGTTTTTAGATTACGAGAATTATGAATTATAGTATCATCATCAAGTACATCAAATATTCTTTCAGAAGCGGCCATTGCTGTTTGCATTATATTATATTTTTCTGATAAATCACGTATTGGTCTAAAAAACATTTCAGTATATTGAATAAAGGCAAACAAAACGCCTATTGTCATTGAGCCTTGGAGTATGCTTCCGCCTCCATACCAAATAATTAATGCAAGTGAGATTGAGCTAAGAATTTCAACTACCGGATAAAATATTGCATAATAAAAAACGGATTTTATTAAAGCATTTCTGTAATCAGAATTAATGGTTAAAAATTTTCTAAACTCAGAATTTTCTTTATTAAAAATCTGGACAATATTCATTCCCGTAATATGTTCTTGCATGTAGGAATTTAATCTTGACAAATATTTCCGCTCATTTCTATATGCATCTCTAACTTTTTTTCTAAACAGAAAAGTTGCATAAAACAATACCGGCAAAACCGAAAGAGTTATTAACGCTAACTGCCAGTTCATAAAAAACATAAATCCAAAAATCCAAAGTATTATGAATATATCACTAAAAACCATAACTATACCAGATGAGAATAATTCATTTAAAGCTTCAACATCATTTGTTACTCTTGTAACTATTTTGCCAATTGGAGTTTTATCAAAATATTTTAGCGATAATTTCTGAATGTGAGCAAAAATTTTGACTCTTAAATCAAAAATAATTTTTTGTCCCATTAGCTGAGTAAAATATGTAAGTGCATATTGAATAACAGCTTGAAGCAATAATGTGCCGAATAAAATTAAAACTATATTTAATAATCCCTGATAATCTTTGTTGACAATTGAATCATCAACCGCAATTTTTGTAAGATAAGGACGCACTGGTCCCAGACCAGCCACAATTATGTTTAATAAAATTGCACCAGCCACATATTTTTTATAAGGCTTAACATAACCAAGCAAACGTTTCATTAATTTTGAATCGTATGCTTTGCCCTTAATATCATCAGTATCTAAATTAACATCACTCATTATTCTATTTCTTTCAACTCTTCTTCTAGCAATTGTTTATTATGTAAATCGGCATAAATGCCATTTAATGCAACAAGATCATCATGTTTTCCTTGCTCGGCAATAATTCCATTTTCGAGTACGATTATATTATCTGCATTTTTAACTGTAGAAATTCTATGACTAATAATAATGCTAGTTCTACCTTTCATAAATTCTTTTAGTTTGTTTAATATTTCTTCTTCAGTATGTGTATCGACCGCTGAAAAAGAATCATCTAGAATTAATATTTTTGGATTAATTGCTAGAGCTCTTGCTAAACTAGTTCTCTGTTTTTGTCCACCGGAAAGTGTAATTCCTCTTTCGCCAAGAATGGTTTCATAACCTTGAGAAAATGAATCAATATCTTTTTTAAGCTGTGAAATGTTAGAAACATTTTCGATAATTTCTGTATTTGGTTTTTCCAGCCCAAAAGCAATATTATTAAAAAGTGTATCTGAAAAGAGAAATGTTTCTTGAGATACTAATCCAATACTTTTGCGTAATATACTTTTGGGAATTTGTTTTACATTAATGCCATCAATTAAGATTTCACCTTTAGTGACATCAAAAAGTCTTGGGATTAAATTTATTAAGCTGGATTTTCCACTGCCGGTATGTCCAACTATTGCCAGTGAGCTTCCAACGGGAATTTTAAGATTAATATTATCTAAAACAGTTGGAAGCTCTTTGCCATATTTAAATGAAACTTTCTTGAATTCAATTCCACCTTTTATTTCTACTTTGGTTTTCACAGAGTCCGAGGAATCTTCAACATCATCAATTTCCGCAAAAATTTTCAATAATCTTTTCATACTTGCAGAGGCTTGTTGAATAATATTTATTACCCAGCCAAAAGCAATAACTGGCCAAATTAATAAACTTAGGTAAGCAATAAATGCAATTATCTCACCGAGCGTAAGAGTTCCTTCAATGACCATCGAGCCGCCAATCCACATAACTATAATAACGGAAATTCCCGTTATCATAAAAAGCATTGGCATAAAGAAGGCTTGAATCTTTACCATCTCCATATTTCTGTTAAGATAATCCTTACCAAGTTTTGTAAACTGTTTTATTTCATCTTGTTCGCGTACGTAAGATTTAATAACTCGTATTCCGGAAAAACTTTCTTGAGCTTTTGAACTTAACTCACTGAATTTCTCTTGTATTTTTGTAAATCGACTGTGAATTTTCTTGCTTAGCTTATAGACTAAAAATGATAATATGGGAAGTGGAATTAGAGCGTAAATTGTTAACCAAACATTTAGATTTAACATTATTACTATTATAATAATAAATTTTGATATGGTATCAATCGAATACATAACAGCTGGACCAATATACATACGAACAGCACTAATGTCGTTTGTGGCATGAGCCATTATGTTGCCGGTGGAATTGTTTTGAAAAAATCTTGTGGGAAGTTTTTGAATATGTTCCCAAAAATCACTTCGCAAATCAAATTCTATTCTGCGGGAAACAATTATAATTGTTGTTCGTATTAAGAATCTAAAAACTCCGCCAAAAATTGCAGTACCAACAATTAACAAAGCATATTTAATAATTATTTCATTAGAAAGGTGTTTTTGCAAAGCATCAACACTATCTTTTAATAAAATAGGAATGTAAACCTGGGCAGCGTTAGATAGAAAAATAAAAAGTATTCCAAGAATAAGTTTTGTTTTGTATCTAAAAAAATATTTATTTAGTGTTTTAAGTGAGTTCATATTTTTAAAAAATTAGAGCACAAAATTACTAATTTTAATTCACGATAAAAAATAAAAGGATAATAGGTGATTTATTCTGGGAAATAATTTGCCATATACCTATAAATATAAAATTGCTAGAAGTAAAGTCGTATATGATTACAAAATAATTCTATTCTAAAATAGAAACAGTTTTTATTGTGTGATTATTTCTCATTGTTTTAAAATAATTATTGGATATTGTAAATTGGTTTTATTATTAGTGTTTGTAAAAACAAAAATAAAATGTGAGTAATGGATAAAATAATATTCTTCAAAACGCAGAAAGATTTAAGAAAGTGGTTTGAGAAAAATCACGAAACTGAAAAAGAATTATTCCTTGGGTACTACAAAGTCCATACAAAAAAGCCAACTGTAACTTGGTCGCAATCCGTTGATGAGGCCATCTGTTTCGGCTGGATTGATGGAATCAGAAAATCAATTGATGATGAAAGTTATCAAAACAGATTTACCCCAAGAAGATCCAACAGCAATTGGAGTGCAATAAATATTGATAAATATCATAAACTTCTTTCCTTGGGATTAGTGCATAAAAAAGGAAAAGAAGCATTCGGCAAAAAGAAGGATGAAAAATCAAAAACCTATTCTTATGAAAGAGTTAACCCTAAACTTTCAAAAGAATATGAAAATGAAATAAAAAAAAAAATAAAACAGCTTGGGAATATTTTAATAATCTTCCACCAGGCTATAAAAAGAATTCTATCCATTGGGTAATGAGCGCAAAGCAAATTAAAACACAAAAAAGTAGATTGAAAATATTAATTGAATCAAGTGAGGAGTTGAAGAAAATTCCTTTACTTAGAAGTTAAGTAATACTTTACTTTTTTAGATTTCTAAAGAATTAATAAAAAGTAAATTCTATTTATTCAATTATTATAAATCCTGTATATTTCTGTAAAACTTTTGGGACAATTATTTTGCCTTCCGGAGTCTGATAATTTTCTAGAATTGAAACCATTAATCTGCTTGTTGCTAAACCGGAACCGTTCAATGTGTGCACAAACTCGGGTTTTTTTTTCGTCTTTCTTTCTGAATTTTATGTTTGCTCTTCTAGCTTGAAATGATTCAAAGTTACTGCAAGAAGAAGCTTCCAGCCATTTGTTTTCGGCAGGAGACCATGTTTCAATATCGTAACATTTTGCTGCGGCAAAGCTTAAATCACCGGAACAAAGTTGTAATATTCTATATGGAATCTTTAATTTTTTAAAATATCTTCGGCATCTGTTACAATTTTTTCAAGTTCATCATAAGAACCTTCAGGCTCAACAATTTTAACCATTTCTACTTTGTTAAATTGGTGAACTCTTAAAAATCCTTTTGATTCTTTTCCATAACTTCCAGCCTCTCTTCTAAAGCAAGCCGAGTACGCTACGTAATTAATTGGAAGTTGGTCTTCATTTAAAATTTCGTCTCTGTGTAAATTAGTTACCGGTACTTCTGCAGTTGGTACTAAATATAAATCATCGCGTTCTGCGTAATACATATCTTCCTGCATCTTTGGCAATTGTCCAGTCCCAAACATTGAATCGGCATTTACCATAAAAGGAGGAAACACTTCTTTATAACCGTGATGCTGAAGATGATAATCCAACATAAAATTTATAAGAGCTCTTTCTAAAGTTGCACCTTTACCAACGTAAACAGGAAAGCCTGAGCCAGTAATTTTAGCTCCTCGCTCAAAATCTAAAATTCCAAGTTTGTTGCCGAGCTCAACGTGGTTTAAATATTTCTCTTCTGATTCAAATTCAAAACTTCCAGGAAGCCATTTTCTTACTTCAACATTATCTTCAGCGCTTTTTCCAATCGGAGTTGATTCGTGAGGCAAGTTTGGTAAACGTATTAATAGCTGATGAAGTTTATCGTTAATGTCTCTTAACTCGTCATCTAAACTTTTAATATCATCAGAGAGACTTGTTTCATCTCAGCCATAATAGAATCAGTACTCTCACCGGCTTTTTTAAGTTTGCCAATTTCTTGAGAAGCAGAATTTCTTTTTGCTTTTAAATCCTCAACTAGCTGCAACTTTTCTCTTCTTTCAGAATCAAGAACAAGAATTTCATCAACTCGATTTTTATCATTTTTGTTTTCTAAACCTTTGTTTACAAGTTCAGGATTTTCTCTAATTAATTTTATGTCAATCATATTTCCTCTTAATTATAAATAGAACGCAGATCATTATGATCGGTTATGAATTTTTATGATTTAAATTCAGATGAAAAAACTTTTTTTTAAGTTGAGGTTCTTTACCAAAATTCAGTAATAATCCAACTTCGATTTCCGTTGCTTTCAAATAATTAACTAATTGTATTTCATGTTCAACAACTAAATTTTCAGCAGCTTTGAGTTCAACGATTACTGAATTCTCAACAATAATATCAGCAAAATATTCTCCCACATTAAATTCATCATAATGAACAGTAATAGGAAATTGTTTTACTGCCTTTAAACCTAATCTGTTTAATTCAATCATCATGCTGTTTTCATAAACTTTTTCTAAAAAACCATATCCAAGTTTATTATAAACATTATAAAAAGCTTCAATAATTTTACTTGTAATTGTGCTATGCTTATAATTATCCATCATATTTTATCATAACAAATCATGATAATCAGCGTTCCTATTTCTGTTATTTTACCACGATATTATAAATTTTATTTTTTATATAAATTTCTTTTACAACAGTTTTATCTTTTGAATGAAGTAATACATTTTCATCTGTAAAGGCTGCTTCTTTTTTACAATTGATTCTTCACTATTAAAATCGGTAGATTTAATTTTGCTCTAATCTTTCCATTTACCTGTACAACAATAGTTGCGTTATCAACAACTAAAGATTTTTTATCAATTTCATATTTTGGCGGATTTTGAAAAATTGAATCATCATTTCCAAGAATTTTCCAACACTCTTCGCCTAAATGCGGAGCTAATGGAGCAAGTAAAAAAGTGAATCTTTCTAATGAGTAAGTGATTAAGTCTTTTCTACAATTGCTTAAAGATTTTGTAAATTCATTCATTAATTCCATTAAAAAAGCAACAGCAGTATTAAATCTAAAATTTTCAAGCTCACCATCATATTTATCTAAAGTCTGATTTACTTTTCTATAAACTTCTTTTTCAATTTCTGTAAGTTCGCTCAAATCATAATTAGTTTTTGAAGGATTATCTTTTTGAATATTTTCAAAATTATTAAAAATTGTATAAACTCTTTGCACAAATCTATCAACTCCAACAATACCTTTATCACTCCAATCGCCGCCTAAGTCATAAGGACCCATAAACATTAAGTACATTCTAAATACATCGGAGCCGTATTCGTCTATGAAAGTTCCAGGATCAACAACATTTCCTTTAGACTTAGACATTTTAGCGCCGTTGTTAGTAATTGTTCCTTGATGTATAAGTCGTTTGAAAGGTTCATCACTATTAACCAATTTTATTTCATTTAAAAACTTATGAATGAATCTTGCATAAAGCAGATGCATAGTTGCATGTTCAGCACCGCCAACATAAGTATCAACGGGAGTCCATTTTTCTGCTAATTTATCGTCAAATATTTTATCAGATATCTTTGGATTTAAATAACGCAAGTAATACCAAGAAGAATCAACAAAAGTATCCATTGTATCAACTTCTCGTTTTGCCGGAGCGCCGCATTTTGGACAAGTTGTATTTACAAAATCAGAATTACTCGCAAGCGGAGAACCACCATCGTGCTTAAATTCAACTTCATAAGGGAGTTTAACCGGAAGCTCGTTTACCGGAACGGGAACTTCACCGCATTTCTCACAATGAATTATAGGAATTGGAGTTCCCCAATAACGTTGGCGTGAAATTAACCAATCGCGTAATCGATAATTAATGGTTCTGTGTCCAACATTATGCACTTCCAAATATTCGGCAATTTTTTCAAGAGCTTCATCTGATTGCAAACCATCAAATTCGGAAGAATTTATCATTTTGCCAATGCCAGCAAATGCTTCTTCTAATTCATCATTTTCATGTTTTCCATCTTCAAGAATTACTTTTCTAATTGGCAAATTAAACTTTTTAGCAAACTCAAAATCGCGTTCATCATGTCCCGGAACAGCCATAACACAACCAGTGCCATATGTTGCCAGCACATAATCAGCGACCCAAATAGGAACTTTTTCATTATTAACTGGATTGATTGCATAAGCGCCAGTTGGCACTCCAGTTTTTTCTTTTACTGTTGATGTTCTTTCAATCTCCGTAAGCGATTTTATCTCTTGTAAATATTTTTCAACTGCTTCTTTATTATCTTCGGTTGTTAGTTCTTCAACCAATTGATGTTCAGGAGCAAGCACTGCATAAGTTACCCCAAACAACGTGTCCGGTCTGGTTGTAAAAACTGTAAACTTTTTATCTGTTCCATCAATTTTAAAATCTACTTCTGTTCCAAAACTTTTACCAATCCAGTTTTTTTGCATTAACTTTGTTTTTTCAGGCCAATCAATTGTTTCTAGTCCGTCTAGTAATTTTTCGGCATAATCAGTAATCTTAAAAAACCACTGAGTTAAATTTTTCTGTTCAACCATAGCACCGCAGCGTTCGCAACTTCCGTCTGCAAGTACTTGTTCATTTGCCAAAACAGTTTGACAAGAAGGACACCAATTTACGGGTGCATTTTTTCTGTAAGCCAATCCGTTTTCATAAAGTTTTAAAAACAACCACTGATTCCATTTATAATATTCCGGTACGCAAGTCATTAACTCGGCATCCCAGTCATACATGCAACCCATTGTTTTAAGCTGTTCTCTGATATCGCTTATATTCTTTAATGTACTATCTTGCGGATGAACTCCAGTTTTAATTGCATAATTTTCGGCTGGTAAACCAAAAGCATCATAACCCATTGGCTCAAAAACGTTAAATCCTCTTAATTTTTTGAAACGTGCCCAAGAATCAGTTGGAGCGTAATTGTACCAATGTCCAATGTGCGTTTTAGATCCAGAGGGATAAATAAACATTACTAGTGTGTAGAGTTTATTTTTTGTGTCAGATAAATCAGTATTATAAATTTTTTCATCTTCCCAAAAAGATTGCCATTTTTTTTCAACGTCAGAATACGGGTATTTCATAAAAGCTCAGTATTGTTATTTAAAGTGATCCTAAAAGTATTAAAATAGCAAAGGTTTATCAAGACAGCATTATTAAAATGCTTCCATTTGGATTGAGAATTTGTGATATTTTGATCTCTAATTGAAAAATCTACAGGTTATTTATGAACTATTTTGAATCCAACTATTTTACTTATAAAAACAGCGACCTTTTTTGTGAAAATGTTAATCTTGAAGAAATTGCGCAAAATGTAGGTACTCCAGTTTTTGTTTATAGCAAAAAGTTTTTTACAGATCAATTTAAAGCATTTGAAAATGCCTTTAAGAATATAAATCATAAGATATTTTACGCATCCAAAGCCAATTACAATATTAATGTTATTCGTTTGTTCAATCAACTTGGAGCTGGCATAGATGTCAATTCTGCGGGAGAGTTTTACAGAGCAATAAAAGCTGGTGTTTTGCCGAAAGATATGATTATGACAGGAGTTGGAAAAACGGATGAAGAGATTAAATTAAGTCTTGAAAACAATGTTTCGTTAATCAAAGCTGAGTCAATTCAAGAAATTCATCAAATAAATTTATTGGCCAAAGAGATGGATAAAATTGCACCGCTGGCAATTAGAGTAAATCCAAATGTCGATGCAGCCACCCATCCTTATATCTCAACGGGTTTGGCAGAAAATAAATTTGGAATTGACGAAACTTTGGCAATGCAAATATTTACTGAAGCAAATAAACTTACTAATATTAAACTTTTGGGAATTGATATGCACATCGGTTCTCAAATTACAAAAATTCAACCATTTGTAGATGCAATATCAAAACTAGTAAGTATTGTAGAAAAATTAAAAGAAGTTAATATTAACCTTACGCATATTGATGTTGGAGGTGGTTTAGGTGTAAAGTATAATGACGAAAAAACTTTTACCGTTGATGAATTTGCAAAAGCTATTATTCCCGTTTTAAGCAAAACTAAATGTGAAATATTTTTTGAACCAGGAAGATTTCTCACAGCTAATGGCGGAGCATTAATATCTAAAGTTTTATACACCAAGGAAAATTTAGCCAAAAACTTTTTAGTTGTTGATGCCGCAATGACTGATTTGCTAAGACCAAGTATTTACGGGGCTTATCACCACATCCAGCCGTTAAAATTAAAAGACCCAAAAGATATAATTGTTGATGTTGTTGGTCCGGTTTGTGAAAGTGGAGATTTTCTTGCAAAGAATAGAAACATTTCAGCTTGCGAAAAAAATGATTTAATTGCGGTTATGTCCGCTGGCGCTTACGGAATGGTAATGGCATCAAATTATAATGCACGAAGAAAACCTGCAGAAGTCTTGGTAGATGGAGATACTTTTAGAATAATTAGGGAACGTGAAACATTTGAGCAGCAAATTCAAAATGAGAAAATTGTTATTTAATAGACTTATTTAATTTAAAAAACGAAATTATTATTTTGAAGGCATGATGAAATAAACAAGTGAGCAAAAATGAAAAAATTAATTTTTTTATTATCAATTTCAATCTTAGTTATGACAAATTTTGCACAAACAAAACATGCTTTATCAGTTGAAGACCTTTGGAATATGAAACGTATTGGCTCGTTTGATATTTCTAAAGATGGCGGCAAAATTATATTTGATGTTACCACATATAGTATGGAGGAAAACATTGGTAACACTGATATATGGTCAATTAATTCTGATGGAAGTGAACTTAAAGAAATAGTAAATCATGAAGTCAGTGTTTCATCTCCACAATTTATTAATGATGGAAATGAAATTGTTTTTTCAAAAGATAATCAGCTTTTTACTAAAAAATTACAGACACCATCGAAACTAAATTAACCGATTTATACTCAGGTGTTAACAATGCTGAATTTTCTCCTTCCCGTAAACAAATAATTTTTACTTCCAAAGTTTATGCAGATTGCAAAACTCAAGAATGTAATAAGAAAAAAGATTTAGAGCGCGAAAAAAGTAAAGTGAAAGCCGAGATATTCACAGAATTAATGTATCGTCATTGGAATGATTGGCGTGGACCAAAGTATAGTCATCTATTTTTATTTAATTCAGAAAAAAAAAATTTACAGATTTGATTGAGGCAAAAAGAATATGATGTTCCTCCAATTGCTTTGGGAAGCTCGAATGATTTTTCTTTTTCTCCTGATGAGAAAGAAATTGCATTTACAATGAACGAAAGTAAATTCCTTGCAACAAGCACAAATAATGATATTTTTATTTTGGATTTAGAAGTTTTAAAAGACGGTCAGCAAATTAATTATAAAAAGATTTCAACGAGTTTGGGTAATGATTGCCAACCGGTTTATTCTCCCAATGGACGTTATATTGCTTTTACTTCAATGGAGCGTGCAGGTTTTGAAGCAGATAAAAAAAGGTTGATGCTTTATAATAGGACCGCCGGAATTACAACAGATATTTCTGCTGCCTTCGATTTATCTGCCAGTGAAATCATCTGGTCAGCAGATGCAAAGTCAATTTATTTTATTGCAGCTAATAAAATTTACAATTCTATCTATAAAGTTGATATCGAATCGCAAAAATTGAAAACAGTCATTGAAAATGTTGTTGCTTCCTCTCTGAAACTTTCCCCATATGGGGATAAACTATATTTTAAAAATCAAAAATCAACTTTACCGGAAGAAATATTTTCAATAAATGTTGATGGAACAAAGTTAACTCAAATTACATATGTTAATTCTGAACTTTTAAGTAAAATTGAAATGAATGATGTCGAAACTTTTTGGGCAGAAGGAGCCCAAAGTGCACAAGTTCAATCAATTTTAGTTAAACCCCCGTTTTTTGACCCATCAAAAAAATATCCATTAATGTTTCTAATTCATGGTGGACCTCAAGGGCATTGGGAAGATGATTTTCATTATAGATGGAATTTGCAAATGTTTGCAGCAAAAGGTTATGTTGTTGTTGCTACTAATCCACGCGGCAGCTTTGGTTACGGACAAAAATTTACAGATGAAATTTCCGGTGATTGGGGAGGAAAAGCATACACTGATTTAATGAATTCTTATGATTATGCTCTTAATAATTATTCCTTTATCGATAAGCAAAATACATTTGCAGCCGGAGCTTCTTATGGCGGATATATGATTAATTGGATTGAAGGTCACACAGATAGATTCAATGCGTTAATTTGCCATGCTGGAGTTTTTAATATAGAAAGCATGTATGGAACAACGGAGGAGCTTTGGTTCCCTGAATGGGAAAATCAAGGAACACCTTGGGAGAATAGAGAACTTTATCAAAAGTGGTCGCCGCATATGTTTGTTAAAAATTTCAAAACTCCAATGTTGGTTATTCACGGTGCTAATGATTTTAGAGTTCCTTTTAGTCAAGCTATGGAACTGTTTACTTCATTACAGAGAGTTGGAGTTAAAAGTAAATTATTGTATTTTCCAGATGAGTATCATTTTATTACTAAACCTCAAAATGCTAAATTATGGTGGAACAGTATTTATGAATGGCTTGATGAAAATAAAAAGTAATTTATAAAAATTTAATTTTATGTAACATTTTAATTGGAAGATAAAATGGCTGACATTAATAAAACGCAGATATTAGTGAAATTGAAGAACATGATTATATGGAAGAAGCACTTAACGAATTAGGTTCTGATTTTGAAACTCATGAAAAGTTTAATGAAGGAAAAGAATATATTGAGGAAAACTTCTGGACCAAGGTTGAGAGAGTTGGTAAAAAAATCTCTTTTGCTAAGGATATAAAAGCGCTATTTAGCTATTTCTCAGATAGTAGAATTCCTTGGTATAGGAAATCAATTGTACTTGGTGCACTGGTTTATTTTATTGTTCCAATTGATGCTATACCCGACTTGGCGCCTTTAGTTGGTTACTTGGATGATCTCGGTGTTGTTACTGCAGTAATAAAATATTTGGGCAGCGAACTAACACAGTATTATAGTTAAAGAAAAAATCACCACAGAGAGCGCAGAGATTTTCTGCGTTATAATCTTTTTAGGGAATTTATGAACTTCAAATTAGATAAATCAGAAAATATTTTTAATGGACATGTTTTTGATATTAAAGTTGATCACATAATTTACAACTCCGGCAATACCGGGGTGCGTGAAGTTATTTTGCATAATGGCGGAGCTGTAGTTGTCCCTGTTAAAGATGATGGCAAAATTATATTAGTTAAACAGTACCGCTATCCTTTCGACGAATTTTTGTTTGAACTTCCTGCCGGAAAATTAGAAAAAAATGAAGACCCGCAGATTTGTGCAACACGAGAGTTAACAGAAGAAACCGGTTACAGTACTGAATCAATTACATCTTTGGGGAAAATTTATACATCTCCCGGATTTTGTAATGAGATACTTTATATTTACCTAGCTGAAAACTTAAAAGCTGGTAAACACAATAGGGAAGAGGGTGAACACGGAATGGAAGTTTATGAGTTTACTTTAGAAGAAGTAAATGAAATGATAACTTCCGGTAAAATTGTTGATGCAAAAACAATTAGTGGAATTCATTTTTATCAAAATAAAAAGTGAGTTGTAACAAAGATTAATTAAGATTTACTTTCATTTCGACATACCGCAACAAACTATTATCCTTTACAATTGTAAGAACCTTTTGAATATCCAAATGTAATTCTCTATCATGGTTAAGTGGTTTAACTTTTTCTCTTATTTTATTGTAAGCAGCTGTTGTGCCAACTCCACACTTTAATGGTTTTAAAAACTCGACGCCTTGAGCGGCACACATAAGTTCTATTGCAATTACTACTTCAACGTTATTTAGTATTGTATAACATTTTCTTGCTGCAATTGAGCCCATTGAATTATGATCTTCTTGATTTGCAGAAGTTGGAATTGAATCAACGCTGGCGGGGTGTGCAAGCGTTTTGTTTTCTGATACCAAAGAGGCGGCAGTATATTGAGCAATCATTAATCCGGAATTTAACCCGCCCTTTTTTGTAAGAAATCTTGGAAGATTACTGAGCTGTCCGTTTACCAATCTTTCAACTCTTCTCTCTGCAACGTTTGCCAATTCAGAAAGTGCAATTGACATAAAATCCATTGCTAATGCCAGCGGTTGACCGTGAAAATTTCCTCCTTCAATATAGTCTTTTTCATTTGGGAAAATTAATGGGTTATCAGTCACAGAATTAAGCTCAATTTCAACTCTGGAGCATACATAATTAATAGCATCTTTAGAGGCACCGTGAATCTGCGGAATACATCTTAAAGAATATGAGTCTTGTACTCGTTCATCGTTCAATAAATGCGATTTACGAATTTCACTTTCTTTAATTAAAGCCAACATATTTTTGGCTGTATTAATTTGTCCTTCATAAGGTCGCAAATTATGTAAACGTAAATCGAAAGCTTTATCGGTTCCTCTTAAAGCTTCATGAGAAAGCGCGCCGCTTATATCAGCAAGTTTTGCTAGTTCTTTTGATTTAATGCAAATGTATGCTGCAAAAGCTGTCATCATTTGTGTGCCGTTGATTAGTGCCAAACCTTCTTTTGCGCCTAATTTTATTGGTTTAAGATTATGTTTCTTTAGTGCCGATGAAGCCGAAACTAAATTTGTAAAGCTGGTTGTTTCACTTGTAACCGATTTAAATGTTTGGACTTTTCCTTTTCCTATTAGAGCTAAAACAAGATGAGCAAGCGGAGCTAAATCGCCACTTGAGCCAACTGAACCTTGAGATGGAATTGCCGGAATAATATTTTTATTAATTAGTTCAATTAAAAGTTCGAGAGTTTCCAGACGAATTCCCGAATTGCCCTTGGCTAAAGCATTAACACGCAGAAGCATCATCAACTTAATTATAAATGGGGAAGTAATTCTCCTACTCCTGTTGAGTGGCTAACTATTAAATTTCTTTGCAATTCTTCAATTTTATCTTTTGATATTTTAACATTTGCAAACTCGCCAAAGCCTGTTGTAACTCCGTAAATCACTTTGTCATTTTTAACCCATTCATCAATTAACTTTCTTGCGCGAGTAATTTTCTTTTTTGCACCAGCAGTTAATTCAACTTTGGGATTATCATTAATAAATGAATTAATCTTATCGAATGTTAAACTATTGCCATCTATCAACAATTTATTATTTGCCATTGAAGAGTCTCAAAATTTGTTCATGAATATGTTTAGATGTTTTATACTCAATTGTAATTCCAAAATCATCATAAGTGGTTTTTAAATCTTCTACCATAGAGTGAACTTTAGCAACAAGATTACCTTTTGTATGATCAGTCCTAATTTTATTTGACACAAAATTTTGTTCATAGTAATCAATAAAAATATTTTTTAGGCTGCTAATATTAATTCCTCTTTCTGCGGAAATCATTATACAGTTAGGGTAGAGGCTGTTCACATAGTTTATTTTACTCTTGTCAGTAAGAGCATCAATTTTATTAAATATTTTTATCTGCTGTTTTTCTTTGCAATTCAAACTTTCTAAGGTTTCTTCAACAACTTGTATATGATCTTCAAAATATGGATTTGTAATATCTATTAGATGAATTATTAAATCTGCATCCTTAACTACATTAAGTGTGGTTTGAAAAGAAGCGACCAAATGATGCGGAAGTTTTCTGATAAATCCAACTGTGTCAGTTAGAAGAATTTTCTTTTTGGGAGAAAGATCATATGCACGAGTAGTAGAATCAAGTGTTGCAAACAATTTGTCTTCTGCATAAACTTTTGCTTCGGTAAGTAAATTTAATAATGTTGATTTTCCCGCATTTGTATAACCAACAATTGTTGCCTTTAAATAATCTTCTCTTCCTAAACTTTTCGTTTTTTGCTGCAATTCAATTTTTTTTAGCTTCTCTTTAAGCTTAGCAATTCGCGTTCTAATAATTCTTCTATCAGTTTCAATTTGTGTTTCACCGGGACCTTTAGTTCCAATACCGCCAAACTGTTTTGAAAGATGAGTCCAAGCGCGTGTTAAACGAGGAAGCATATACTGAAGCTGAGCAAGCTCCACTTGAGTTTTAGCTTCATTGGTTTTGGCGTGTGATGCAAAAATATCTAAAATCAATCCCGAGCGATCTATGATTTTTTTGTTAATTAGTTTCTCTAAATTTCTGGTTTGTGTTGGAGTCAAATCATCATCAAAAATTACAATTGTAATTTCATTTAATTCTGCAAGTTCAGCAATCTCTTCTGCTTTGCCTTTGCCAATATAAAAAGCCGTATCAATTTTATTTTTATCCTGAACAATTTTTAAAATCGTTTCTGCACCTGCTGTATTGGCTAACATTTCCAATTCTTGCAAATGCTCATCTATTCTTTCAGTGGAAATATCTCTAGTTTTTACTGCAACGAGAATTGCTTTCTCAATTATTTCTTTTGTGGTTTCAAACATATTTTAATTCTGTCCTAAGTTCATCAAATCCTTTTTGGCGCTTCTGGAAATAAACATTTCAATTAGTGCAAGTAAAAATGCCAATAATAAAAACAATTTCCATAATTCAGTACCATATCTGGCTTTAGTTATTTTCTGTAAAAAATCTTCTTTTGGATTCAACATTAAATAATTGTCGCCGACTAAATCTGTATAATATTTTGTTAATTGATCATCTGTCAACCTTTCAAGTATTGATTCACTTGGGTCAATATTTACGGCTGCAAAATCAATTAAATTATTATTAT
The DNA here is from genome assembly GCA_020635285.1 of Ignavibacteriales bacterium. Taxonomy (GTDB): domain Bacteria; phylum Bacteroidota; class Ignavibacteria; order Ignavibacteriales; family Melioribacteraceae. Next base: position 40,793 of record JACKAB010000011.1, read on the forward strand.
CTAAAAATTTATAACTACCGGCAATTTTATCATTATTGTATTCCAATACATTAGTTGGAAGATTTTGCAAATTTAATTTTTCACTTCCACCGGGAAAAATAACATCTAGAATTGGAAATGTATTATTGCCAAAACTAATTGGAATAGTTTCCCCAACAATATAATTTTTATTTTCATTCTGATTTGAAGAAAGATAAAAAACAGATTTGGTAATTAAGGGAGCAAAAATTCCTTTCAATGGAAAATTTCCCGAATTTAAGTCCGGTGAAATATTAAAAAATAAAATTTTGCCATTATCAAAGTTTTTTTCACCAAGAAATATACTTTTATCATTTAATTGAATAATTGATTTTACAGTCAGACTAGGGAAATACTTTACATACCTAAAAATATTTGGTGATTCAACTTGCTGCTTGTTTGAATTGGAAAATAAATTTTTAAAAATTGGATGAGCAAAATCAATTTTATCAAATTCAGCAAAGTTTAATTCTGTTTCATTCGTTTGAATAATTTTATCAATCTTAGGCAAATCCATTAAATTCAATAAATTATTAATTCTATATATTTCCACATTATTACTTGGAAAGAAAACCAAGCTTCCACCATCTTTTACATAATTTGCCAATTGTGGCATTGCAATATTACCGGAGGTTACTAAAAATACCATATCGAAATCTTCAATTTTCACAAATTGAATAGCGTTAATGGATTTTAATGTGACTTTTATTCTATCAGAACTAGTTGCAGGCTTTAACGCAGCTTCTAAAAAATTTATTTCTGAAATATCATCATAAACTAAAAGAACATTGATTTTTTCAGGAACTTTAAAGTTATAATAAGCAATATTATCTTCTAAAATATTATCTTCCTCCAATTCTAATCTTGCTTCTATCAATCCAGTTTCTTTAAGGTTTGTTTCAAACTCAATAATTTTAGTTTCGTTGGAAGGTAAAGTTATATTTTGCTGAGCAACCCTTTCATCATTAATAAAAAGTGAAGTTGAAAAATTATTAATTGGATTATCAGAAAAGTTATTTACACTTGCAGAAAAAGTTAAAGGTTTGTTCAACTCAATAATAGAATTCTCTAATTTTAAATTAGAAACAGAATAATTTTCTGGGTCTACAGTCGACATATCAAAAGAGTACATTTTATATCGTCAATCTTTAATTTCAGTGAATCTTTTTCTTTTTCAAAAAAGTACTTTTTTGAAAATCTGTAAAAAGGTAAATCTCTTTGTTAATATTTTGAGATTTTGTTAAAGTCTCAGCTGCTATTTCTATAATTGAACTTAATGGTCTAGTTAATTGTGTTGTTTTGATGTTATCTAAAATAAGTAAAGCATTTTCTTTGTTAGATGTTTTTTAATAGAATCGGATATGGTTATAAAAAATATTTCATCCCCATCTTGTTGTTTTTCTAAAACAGCTTTTATAGCTTTTTTTGCTTTGATTGAAAATTGAACCTTTATCATTTACGTATGACATACTAAACGAATTATCTAAAATAAAAACCACACTTGATTTTGCGGAACCAGTTGAGCCAATAAAATTGACACTTTCAAGTGTTGGTCTGGCAAAAGCTAATACTAAAAAAAATATTATGATAAGAGTTCGTATAAGCAGAAGAAGCCATTGCTTAATTTTAATATTTTTTATTTTAGATTTTTGCAGTTCTTTTAAAAAAGATAGAGTGCTAAACTCAACTTTTTTCAGTTTTCTAAAATTTAAAAGGTGGATAATAATTGGAATTGAAGCCGCCAGTAAACCCAATAAAATAGCGGGATTAAGAAATACCATAGTTCTCTAATTCTTTATGAATGATGGAGTAATGAAATTAATAAATCTCCTTTATTTGAGCACCTCTAAAATAGTGCAATAAAATTTCATCAAATCGGTAGCCTTTTTCTCCCATAACTGCGGCTCCTATTTGGCAAAGTCCAACTCCGTGACCCCAACCTGCGCCAGTCAAAATAAATTTTTGTGGAATGTTATCCACAAAATTCTCTTTTTCAATAATAAAGGCAGAACTATATAAATGTGATGATGAGAGCAATTTTCTGATTTCTAATTCTTTTCCAATGGTTAACGTCTTTTTTGTTCCAACAACTTTCAATTTTATCAACCTTCCCGAATGACCACGTTCTATTGGAACTAAGTCGATGATATTCCCAAAATCAATTTCACTTTTTTCTTTAATTAATTTTGCTAATTCATCTTGTGTATATTCAACTTTCCATCTGTAAAAATCTTTTGTTATTCTATCATAGTTATTTAAAACTTGAGATAAAATTTTTTCATCTGTTGTATTGCAGAATGCAGAGGGGTAATTCTTTATCCATTTCATGGCATCTTTTTCATTAACTAAATCGGTGTTATAACCATCCGGTTCATATTTGTAATCAACAAAAGTCTGCAAATAAGGATGAGAAATATTCTCCCAAACATTTTCAAAAGTTTCAGTAATTCCACCACAAGCTTTAGAATACCGGGTATCACAAATATCATCTTCATCCATAAGAACAATTCCGTTTGTTTCTTCAACGGCTTGCTCTGCATTGTGAGCTTGTACTTTTGTGATACCTTGATATCGCTGACAATGGTCATCAGCACAAACATCATAAAGCTTGTGATCTTCTCTATCGTACCATCTTATAATCTCATCTTCAGTAATAAACTCAGATTTTTGCAATGTTGTTTGTGTTTTAAGGGATTTTCTCTTTTCCATTTGCGCCAATAGCCAGCTACGGGAAATAACTGCGTGGGCTTTTAACAGTTCAATAGAACTTGTGGCACTCATTTCAGAAGAAATTACACTTTTTAAATATTCTTCCACAAAAACGATATTAATTACGGTAAGTTTTTTGTCTTCTACAATTATTTTTAATGTACCAGTAAATCTCTGGTTTTGTTTTTGTTCCCAATGAAATTTTAATCCAATTGTCACATTTTTAAGAAGAAAAGTATCAGATTTATCTTCGGTCGGTTCCAAAACAATTTCATCAACGGGCTTAAACTCTTTATCATTTTGGGATAAAACAATTTTGTCATTTTCTATTCTGGCGGTTATTTTCCCGTTTAATAATTTTTCAGATAAATCAGTTAAATAATCACCATAAAGAATGCACTCAATGGAATTATCGGAAAGGATTGCAACTTCAACTTTTGGTTCAGAGTTCATACTATTAAATTAAATTATTAATTAAACTCAAAAATAATACTTCTTTTTAGACTTAACAACTAAGTAAAATTTTCTCCGAACTGACTTTGTAACTTTAAGAAATGCAAAAAACTACAAAATAATTAATTTGGCTTTATAATTAAGATTTTTATAATTTTATTGATAAATAATGTGATAGTTTAATTCTAAAATATTGATTTAAATATAGATGATAATAAAAACACATTAAAATTTGATAAAATCTAAAAAAATATTTCTCCTTTCAATATTTGCATTACTGATTAATAATAATATTTTGTTTGCTCAATCAGTTAAGCTTTCCGAAATAATGTTTGCCCCATCAGAATCTAACAGCGAATTTATTGAGGTTAAAAACACTTCTGAAAATGAAACAATTGATTTAACCGGTTATAAAATTAAGTACCACACAGTCTCAGCTGATGATATAATTTCACCGACAAATGAATATTTACTTCAACCAAATCAATATGCAATTATTTTTGAAGCTGATTATGATTTTGGAAATGGTGTATATCAAAATATACTTGATGCAAATGCACTGATTTTCATTTTAGATGATAACGCTTTTGGAAGCACTGGTATGGCAAATACTAGTGATAGAGAAATATTCTTATTGAATTCTACTGAAGACACAATAGATTCATATATTTATTCGGCTGATAATGAAATAGGCTTTTCTGATGAAATAATTGATTTTGATAAAAAGAATTGGAGCAATTCAACAATATTAAATGGTACGCCGGGTAGCAGAAATTCTGTTTCTCCAAAGCAGAATGATTTAAGAATATCGGAAATTAAATTTTCATCGAGTAATATTGTTATTGGTGAACCCGCGGCTATTAAAATAACAATTGAAAATTTAGGCGTATTGTTAGCTGATCAATTTATATTTAATCTTTATAATGATGTTAACAAAGATAAAATTCAGCTAGAGGATGAATTAATATTTACAAAAGTTTTAGAGAATTTACTACCGAATGATTTCGTAATAATTGAAGATACAATCAGAAATATTGAACTTGGAGAAAATAATATTATTGCAGAAGTAATTTTGATCAAGATGAATTTTTAGAAAACAATTATGCCTTTGCAAATATTAATGGAATTGAAGTAAATGAAATTAGAGGTGATTTAGTAATAAATGAAATTATGTATGCGCCGGAATCACCAGAGCCTGAATGGATTGAAATATTTAATAAAAGTAATAAAAATATTTTATTTGATAAATACAAAGTTGCTGATAAAACTGATACTGTTGAAATAATCAGTCAACCAAGGGTTTTAATCCCAAACGAGTATTTAATAATTGCTGATGATAGTTTAATAACAGAAGTTTATCCCAAGTTACAAAATGTAATTATCGCCAAATTACCAACACTTAATAATTCTGATGATGAAATTTCAATTATGGATTCTTTATTCAGAGTGATTGATTCTTTAGCTTATAATTCATCTGGGGTGGTAAAATGGAAAATCGCTGGAAAGAATTGATCCATATCAAAATTCAAATGATGAACTAAATTGGTCGGAAAGCAAATTTCCAACTCCCGGAAAGTTAAATAGTATTTCTAAAAAAGATTATGATGTTAGTCTAGATACTGTGTTTATTTCTCCAAATGATGCTGTAATTAGTGATTCAATTAATATTTTTGCAAAAATAAAGAATATTGGGAAAAAGGAGTTTAATTTTTCGTTGCAATTATTTGATGATTTGAGCAATGACTTTATTGAAGATAATCTTATTGAGCAGACTAAATTGATAAGCATAAATTCAGATGATTCACTAAATATTGAATTCAGTACAAAAATAAAAGTTGAGGAAATCCCTAAAAATTATTTAATAAAAACAACTAAAGATGATGATGACGGAACAAATAATTATAAATGGCTAACTATTCAGCCAGGCTATCCTAAAAAATCTATTATTATAAATGAAATTATGTTTTCTCCAATAAATGATGAACCAGAATGGCTAGAAATATTCAACAATTCCAATTTTGTTATAAACCTAAATGATTGGGAAGTTGGAGACGTTTTAACAAATCCGGTTTTTACAAAAATTACAAATGAAGATATTTTTATTGAGCCAAATAGTTATTTAGTAATTGCAAAGGATGAAACAATTTTTAATTACCACAAAATTATTTTATCACAAACTGTTTTTACCAAGTTTGCTAATCTTAATAATGATTCTGATGGTATTGTAATTAAAGATAACCGAGAAATTACAATTGATTCTGTACTTTATGAAAGCAACTGGGGAACACGCGGTAACTCAATTGAGCGGAAGAATAAATCATTTAGTTCTACCAATAAAAATAATTGGGGTACTTCAATTGACATTGAAGGCAGTACACCGGGAAGAGTAAACAGTATTTCACCTAAAAACATTGATATTGCTGCAATTGCAATTAATACTATTCCAAAGAATCCGGTCAAGAATGACTTTGTAACTATCCAGCTAAAATTAAAAAATTATGGCGAGCAAAATTCAGAAAGTGTGAAAATTAAATTTTATTATGGAAACAAAGTGCCTGATAATTTATTGGAAGAAATTGATATCAACTCTATAAACAAGGGCGATACATTAAATATCATAACTACAAAAAAAATTAAAATTGAGGACACATTAATAATTGCTGCTCAAATTCAAACCCAAAATGATGAAGATATTATAAATAATTATATTGAAAAATCAATTATCGCTGGATTTAATTTGCACACACTTCTTATAAATGAAATAATGTTTAAAACAGAAAATGATGCACCTGAATGGATAGAACTGTATAATAATGCTGATTCTACAATAAATCTAAAGGGATGGCAAATAAGTAACGGAAATTTAACGTCGATAATTACTGAAGAAAACATTTTTATTGAACCTAATGATTTTATTGTACTCAGTGATTTAACGAACAAAAATTACTTTGAGAAGGAAGAAGTAAAAGTAATTTATACAGAACTCCCTGAATTAAACGATAGAAAAGACGATGTAATTATTTATGATTATAGAAACGCAGTTATTGACAGCATAAATTATGAGGTTTCAAATTATATGATTCCTAATATTTCCTTGGAACGAATCAGTTTATCTTCTGAATCATCTGATCAATTAAATTGGACCTTTTCTTTAAGCTCTTTTGGAAGTACACCCGGAAATGAAAACTCAGTTAAAACCTTGCCAAGTAATAATTTTGGTGATTTAATATTTACTGAAATTATGTTTAATCCAAATGAAAACAATTCTGAATACTTAGAAATTTACAATACTGGAGAAAATCCGATCGAGATAGGCGGTTGGAAGGTTATGGTTGGAGAAGTTATTTTTACTCTATCAGACTTCAGTTATATGTTAAATTCACAGAGCTATTTTACACTTTCGGCTGATTCGTCAATTTATGACAATTATGAATGGCTGAAAGATTCAGATAAAATCAAAATAGTAAATGCAAGTTCACTTGGATTAACAAACACTGGTAAAGCAATTTATTTAATTGATTATAAAAATGAAATTATTGATTCACTTAATTATTCTGAGGCATGGCATAACTCAGCTTTTGAAGAAACAAAAAATATTTCTCTGGAGTTAATAAATGTAAATTTAGATAGAACCAGGTCAAGCAATTGGAGTAGCTCGGTTAGCAGTTTTGGCGGATCACCTGGAAAGCAAAACTCAATTTATGTTGATAAAAGCATATCTCAAACTAAATTAAGCATTTCTCCAAATCCATTTTCGCCTGATAATGACGGCTTTGAAGATTTTACAATAATTAGCTATAATCTAAAAGAAGCAATATCTCAAATAAGAATAAGAATTTTTGATAGCAAAGGGCGGATGGTCAGAACTTTAGCCAATAACATTCCATCGGGTTCACAAGGAGAAATTATTTTTGATGGTTTAGATACACTTGGAAATCCATTAAGAATTGGGATTTATATAATTCTTTTCGAGGCAATTAATCCAAATAATGCAGTTGTTGAAGTTCTGAAAGAGGTTGTAGTTGTTGCAAGAAAGTTGTAAAATTTAATAAATGTTTTTTAAGAAAATCAATTCTAAATAGATATTCCAACAATCTATAAAGAGAATTTTAATTAAACTAGAATTACCTAAAAAATTTTCGAGAATATTGTCGTAAATCAAAGTATTATTTAATAAAAATAATTATGTTTGCCTTTCTATTCCTTAAACAAATTTAGAGAATCTATATTATGGGAAAAATTATTGCACTTGCAATGCCAAAAGGCGGTGTTGCTAAAACTACTTCAGCAGTTAATCTTTCTATTTCACTTGCCAACAAACAGAAAAGAGTTTTATTAATTGATGCAGATCCTGCAAATCAGTGTGCCACAGCTTTCGGTTTACCGGATGATCCGGAAATTGGAACATTATTTGGTGTTCTTAATTATTCTCAAAGTTGCGAAGAGGCAATAAATACAACTGAAAACCCATACTTTGATATTCTCCCTTTCAAAAATATTTCTTATGAAGAAGAGTTGCTTTTAACCGATATAAGTTTTGATAATCAACTTTTTAATAACTTAGTTAAACCCTTCATCGGTGGGTACGATTTCGTTTTAATAGATTGTCCGCCAACCTTGGTTGGAATGACGGCAAATGTTTTAAACATTGCTGATTCAGTTTTGATTCCTGTAAAATCAAGTATGTTTTCAATTTCTGTTCTGCCAAAATTAATTGATAGAATTGAAAAAATTCATAAAAATGGGAACCCAAGACTGCATATTGAGGGAATATTTTTAACAATGCACGAACTTAATACAAGAGCTGCATTTGAGGCAAAAAAAGAGCTTTATAAGCTTTTTCCAAATGATATGTTAACAACTGCGATTCCTAAAAATATTACCGCAGAAGAAGCCTCCTTTCTGCACGATCCAGTAATAATAGTTGAACCAAATGCTAAAGCTTCAATTGCATACAATCAATTGGCTGATGAATTAATTGAGAAAAATTTATCTATGCATCAAGATACTTTCCAATCATTTGCAGATACAGAATCATTGGATGAGCTTTAAGAAATTGTAATAAAATTATTCTTGTGCAAAACAATTTCTTTGTTAACTAAAATTTGTAAATTCACTTATATTTAAGAATTACAAAAATCAAATTGGTTAACATGAAAACTTCATTAAAATATTTTAGCATTTCGTTTTTTATAATTATTTCATTTGGCTGCTCAAAGCCTAATAAAATTAAAGATATTATTCCACCGATTAAAATTACTTCAGGCACTCAAGATTCTGTTGTTGTGAGCGATTTGTTTTATGCTGATAATTACTCAATTAAATTTAATGCGAATCCCAATTTAGAAACAAAGTATGATGAACTTTCCCAAAAGATTTACTTAAAAGCTGATTCAAATTTTGAAGGAATAACCCTGTTAGAATTTGAAGCTGATATGAATGTTTATGAAATACCAGTGATTTCCAAAAAACAAAAGTTATATACATTCTCTTTTAAGCCAGATAAAAAATATGAGAAGTTAAATTTGTTCGGAAGTTTCAATGGCTGGGATAGATCCAACTTAACAATGACTGACAAAAATGGCGATGGAACTTTTGAAGCAAGCGTTCCATTAGAGCCGGGGAGCTATCAGTATAAATTTTTTGCTGATGGAGTTGAAATCGAAGATCCAAATAATCCCGAAAAAGTTTCTAATGGAATGGGAAGTTATAATTCACTTTTCTCAGTCAATGAGATTGATAATGGAAAATTATTTCTTCACATTGGTAAATTTAAATATGATGATAGTTATTCCGAGTTTTCTTTTTTAGTTCAAGACTCTAAGCAATCAGTTATAAATAAAAAAAATATAATTGCATTACTTAATAATTCCAAAGTTGAAGAAAGCATTATAAGTATTGACAAAAATGAAATAGTCCTAAAATTAGAAACTGCATTATTAAAAGGTGAAAATACATTACGCTTATTATTATCAGATGGTGAAAGAGTGTCAAACATTCAAACAGTAAAATTGTTTGATGGAAAACCTGCTAATAATTCAAACTTTACATGGAATGACGCAATTATTTATTCTCTTATGATTGACAGATTTGAAGATGGAGATCCATCAAATAGTATTCCGGTAAAACATGATTCGCTTTCTCCCAAAGCAAATTATATGGGCGGTGATCTAAAAGGTGTGATGGATAGATTAAACGGTGGTTATTTTGATTCGCTTGGCGTAAATGTAATTTGGATTTCTCCAGTTTATGATAATCCAAATAGTGCATATAAAGAATATCCAGCGCCACATAGATATTATTCAGGTTACCATGGTTATTGGCCAATAAGTTCTGATAAGGTAGATGAACATTTTGGAACAATTGAAGACGTAAAAAAAATAGTACAGACTGCTCACAAGCATAATATAAAAGTTCTTTTAGATTTTGTATCTAATCATGTTCATATTGAACATCCATTTTATAAAGAGCACAGAAATTGGTTTGGACAACTTAACCTTCCCGATGGAAGATTGAATTTAAGATTTTGGGATGAGTTTAGATTAACAACTTGGTTTGAACCATATCTTCCATCATTTGATTATTTGGGATCGAAAGAAGCTTTAGAAAAAATGGCTGACTTAGCAGTTTGGTGGTTAAAAGAAACTGGAGCAGATGGATATAGACATGATGCTGTGAAGCATGTTCCAAATGAATTTTGGCGCAAATTAAATGAAAAAGAAAACAAAGAATTAAATTCTCAAAGAATTCTTCCTGTATATCAAATTGGAGAAACCTTTGGCAGTTATGATTTAATAAGCTCCTATGTAAATAATGGTCAGCTTAATGCACAATTTAATTTTAACTTATATGATGTTGCTCTTCCAACTTTTATAAGAGATAATGCAAGTTTTAGTGTTTTAGATAAAGAAATGCAAAAAACATTTTCAGTTTATGGTGTTAATCATTTGATGGGAAATATTATGGATAGCCATGACAAAAATAGATTTATGGCTTTTGCAGATGGAGATTTGGATGCTAGCGAATGGAGTGCAATTGAAGAAGGATGGAATAATCCGCCTAAGGTTGATAATCCAGAAAGTTATAAAAAATTGATATTGTATATGGCTTATATGAATACAATTCCTGGTTTGCCTGTTGTTTATTACGGAAGTGAATTTGGAATGACTGGAGCTTCTGATCCCGACAATAGAAGAATGATGAGATTCGATGACCAATTAAATAAATACGAAAAAAATACTTTGTCGGAGGTTTCAAAAATTATACATCTCAGAAAAGAACATCCGGCATTAAGATATGGTGATTTTTACACTTTGCAAGCTGATGAAAACATTTACGCATTTATCAGATCAGACATGAACGAAAAGATTTTGGTAATATTAAATAAAAGTAAAAGTGAGAAGGTGTTGAGTTTGAAATTTCCTGAAATCATTGAATTGCAAAGTGCAACTGAATTGCCGTCTAATCAAAATCATTTAATTGTGAATGGAGAATTACTTTTAAACATTCCAGCAATGAATTGGAAAATATTGAATATTAACTAAAGTATAAATTATAAATACTTAAAGATATTATAGATCTAATATTTTTGACTTGCAAATAAATATCTTAAAACTTACTTTAAAAATTACATTTTATAAGTGAAATTTTGAGGAGATTACAATGAAATTTAAAAGTATTCTTTTAATGATTTTTGCGACTCTACTGCTAGTAAATTGTAATGAAAAAAATCCCATAGAACCTGAAATCCAAAATCACTCTAGATCAGTAAATGAAAAACTTGATTTCTTTACAAATACATTTATTGAAAATTCTGATATGGAAGATGGCACTAATAATTATTGGAATGGAAGTTCTAATTATTCAAATTTTTCTTTTGAATATTCGGATCAGGAATTTCATTCCTCTTCACATTCTTTGAAGATTACTGCATTAACTGCTCACCAAGGGCAATTTGCTTATTGGGCACAAACTTTATCAGCTGAAAATTTAACAAGTAATAAATTAGTTGCATCCATTGTAATTAAGTATAATAATATTACCAGTGATGGAATAGCATTCGCAATACGCGGAGATAATACAGCAACACCTACCGGAAGTGGAGAAGTTTTCAATTCTACTCAAAATAAAATTAAACTAACTGGTACAAGTGATTGGCAAACAATTGAAATTAGCCTTGATAATGTTCCAGCTGATGTTAAATCAATCACAATATATATGTTGATTGCCTCACCAACTGGCAGTGTCTATTTTGATGACTTAAATTTAGCAACTACAGAAGCAGTTATTACTGAACCGAATTATAGTTTAAAAAACACTGATTTTGAAACCGGGATTTCATATCCAGAAAATTGGTGGTATGGTGCAACTAATCGTCAGTTATTTAATATAAATTATGTCAGTGATGTTTCTCTTTCTGCAAATCATTCTGTTGAAATTTCTTCAAATGCTTCTAAGGAAGAATTTGCATTTTGGGCACAGACAATTTTAGCCGATCAATTTATTGGGAAACAAGCCGAACTAAAAGTAAATCTAAAAGCCGAAAACATTACCGGGGATGGAATAGCAATTGCAGTAAGAGGTGATGATTCTGCTACTCCTGAAGGATACGGCGAAATATTTTTTACAAGTCAAAAACAGCAATTAATTTCAGGTACGTTTGATTGGAAGACTTTTACTGTAAAGACAGATAATATTCCGGATTATATTAAATCCATTACAATTTATCTTGTATATCTTCCCAATACTTCCGGTAATATATATTTTGATAATGTTAGCCTTGAATAATTTTATTATCAATAAAAATATTAGCCTAATTCTAATAAAGTTTTGGGTTTTATTTTATGTTTTTACTACTAGCTGAAAAATATAATATGGTCTTAAAATGGATCCGGATACATTCGCTCTAGTATTTATAATTGTATTTGTGATAATTCTTTTAATTGGAATTATTTATGCAATTGTTTCCAAAAATATGAGAGGTGGCGGAGGAAGCTCATTTAATTCAGTTACTTTCTTTGGAGCAACTTCTCAATTCCAAAATGTAGAGCAGAAAGCAGCAATGGAACATATCTTAGAAGAACAAGCTGGTAAAAAGATGGAAGAGCAAGAAACCGGGGAGCCGAAAAAAAATAATCTAAAAAAGAACGCTTAAAGGTTTCATAAAGAAAAAAATGCCGGAGTTAAATCCGGCATTTTAGTTTATCGTACTCAATAAAAAATTAATTCACATATCTTACTTTATAATTTAAAACTGTTTCAGAATCAGAGCTAATTGGCACTTGGAATGTTACAGATTGAGCATTCTTCTTTTTATACTCAATTGTGCTGTTTAATATTTCCCAGTTTAATCCCAAATATCTTTCAACTTCAACAACAACTTTATCATTTTTTCTATTTTTAATTTTTACTTCAAAAGTTTGTTCGTAAACTCGGTCAGTAATTTTTTTATGTTCTACTTGACTTTCTTCTGCAATAACGTCAAAAGCATCACCAATTTTTAATTTTATTGTTTCATTTTTTGGAGTATGATCAACCAAGTCTTCCCCAATAAATTCAATACTTTCTCCGTCAGATTTATAAACTCTTACCTTTCCTTTTGGCATTGGTACGCCAAGATTTTGTTCCTCTTTATTTTGAAATTCCATAATAACATTTACTTTGCCATTTGTGTTATAACCGGTTGAACGGTATAAATATTTTTTCTTTGCATCGACATTTTGTGCTTCAAATAAAGAAATTTGTTTGGTTTCATTATCAGCTAAAGTTGTTTTGCGTTGTAAATTATAAATATGATATTCAAAAAAATCCTTTTCCTCAAATTGAGGGGCGGCCACGTCAGACATGGCCATTGATTGCACCATTTCTCTTCCTTTGTATAGATTTCTGTTATCCTGCACACGGTTTACATCGCCGGCAACCAGTTTTAGTTTTGCATTTTTATAAGTAGAACCTGAGTTATTTTCAATACTTACCCAAGCATTTAAATCTAGTTTTGTGTCATCTTTGTTTAAAACTGCTACATATTCTGTATGCCAATTCATTCCTTGGGTTTGATATGAAACTTCAACATCCTGATTCCCAGATTTGTTTGAATTTAATTGCCAGACTAAAGTTGGTTTTGTAATTAGTCCTTCCGGTAGCGAACCAACATTAAACCTATATTTTGCAGTACTTGGAAGCATTGTTAAGCCGCCTTCTTTTGTTTCCAAAACTATTTGTCCGCCTAATGCCGAAAGTAGTTTCCCTTCAACCAATTCATTATTCTCATTAATTAGTTGAACATTTTTATCAACATATTTTTGCAGAATTTTATCTAAGCTTACTAAATCGTATTGATAATTTTGTTCTAAAACTTCGCCATTGAATTTTATGTGCACACTTGTTGGATCAATTAACTTTGCAACATCCGTTATGGCAACTTCAGAAGCTCCAGAATTTAAATTGATATTTCTGATATCCTTTATTACACCAAGATTACTATTATAAACTGTAACTGCTAATTCTTTTTGAACTGCTTCTTGTGCGGAAAGATTCGGGGCAACGGCCAATGAAAAAAGTGATAAAAAAAGTGGCAACTGTTTCATAATAACTCCAATTAAATGATTTTGATTATTCTCTTTAACTTGCTAAAAATATAAATGTTCCAAATCAATCACTAATAAAAGTCGTTAAACTTTTGTATTTTATAAAATAGATGAAAATAAATTAGAAAATATTTAAATATTTTGGCTGAAATAAAAGAGAAGGAAGAATATGTTCGAATCAAAGATTGTTTTAGATTCAATTAAATTATCGGTTACATTGCCAGTTGAGCCCAAGAAAGTTTATAACGCTTGGCTTAGCAGTAAAAAACATTCTGCATTTACAAAAAGTGAAGCTCACATTGAAAAGAAAGTCGGTAGCACTTTTACCGCCGGCGAAGGTTATATTTCCGGAACAACAGAATTGCTGCATATGAACAAAAGAATTGTTCAAACTTGGCGCACTACTGATTTTACTGAGGAAGACAAAGATTCAACATTAGAAATTAGCTTTGAAAATGTTGAAAAAGGAACAAAGGTTTCAATAGTGCACACTGATTTACCGAAAGATTCCGGGAACAAATATAAAAAGGGCTGGAGAGATAATTACTTCAAACCGATGAAAGAATATTTTGTTGTTCAAGAAGAAGTAAAGTAAATTTTTATAATATATCATACTTATAAAATCACTCTTTAAAAATAATTAAACTTCATTGTGAAGATTCCTCCAAATATTTTAGCTGCTGAAAAAGTAAAATAATTTGGATAGATATAATTGTAATTTATTTTAAATTTTTAATCTTTTTATAGATCAATCTTTTCTATTTCTAAAATTCCGCTTGGTTAGAATTCCCTAATTTGCTTTATTTAAGGCTGTTATTTAAAATAATAATACATGTTTGACTTCTTTAATTGCCACTTCTCAACAGTGGCAATTTTCTTTTTAATAATATTTAAAATACTGGAATTTGGAAATGACAAAATTACTTAGCGGTAAATATCCAATAATCGATTATATAGCAATAACAATCGGTGCAGCTTTTATGGCACTTGGAATTGGAGTTTTTTTAGTTGATGCCCAGGTTGTGCCGGGTGGGGTTAGCGGTCTTTCAATGGCTTTACATTATTTAAGTGGAAACAAAATACCAATTGGATTAATGATCTGGGTGTTTAACGTTCCCCTTTATTTATGGGGATTAAAAGAACTTGGTAAAAGTTTTGGAATAAGAACTTTTTACGGTTTTACTCTGAGTTCGTTTTTTATTGATTTTTTTAGAGGCGATATGCCGGGATTTGAATTTGTCAGACTTCAGGATACTCAAACAATAAAAGACTTATTAAACAATGATTTTCTATTTTTGATTTTAATCGGGGCGGCATTATTAGGAATTGGTTTGGGAATAATATTTAAGTTTAAGGGAACAACAGCTGGTTCAGATATTATCGCAGCAATCTTACAAAAAAGATATGGAGTGAAACCAGGGCAGGCAATTATGTTTGTCGACTTATTTGTAATTGCATTTGCCGGTTTTATTATTGAAGTAAAACATTTAGCAGTGGTAAGACCAGCGTTTTCATTAACTCTTTATGCAATATTCCTACTTTTTGTTTCAGCTAGATTAGTTGATGCAATTATTGACGGATTCGATTATGCCAGAGCTGCTTATATCATTTCTGATAAATTTTTAGAAATTGAAGATGCAATTCAAAATACTTTAAGTAGGGGAGCCACAGCTTTAAAATCCAGAGGCTTATATCAAAATGTTGAAAGAGAAGTTATTGTTGCCATTGTTACCTTAAAAGAATTAGGAAAACTTCAAGAACTCATAAGAGATATTGATCCAGATGCTTTTGTGGTAATTAATAATGTTCACGAAGTTTTGGGGAATGGATTTAGGAGGAGGATTTAGTTTCAAAAACATCTTTATGTAATATTATTTGTAAATCAGTTATTAAACTATGTTTTGTCAATAAAAATTATTTTAGAATACTTTGCTAAATTTTTTTCTAAATTATTGTTTAAAATGATTACAAATAAAATTTAAGCACTGCATGACTAGTCATAGAAACAAAAATTCATTGGGAATATTTAAAAAATTTCTCTTATCATTTTTGTTTCTATCACTTTTACCACTAACAATTTTTGGCCTTTTAACATTTCTCTCAATCCAATCAACCGGCGACAAAATAATAAGCGATGCTTTTTTAATGGTTGATCTAAAAACACAAAAAACTTTAGAAATCCAGGCATCCTCTGTAGCAAGAAGAGTTGAAAATTTTTTACACAAATGTGAAAATGATTTATTTGACCTTGTTAACAGACCTATAAATTCAGAAACATTGCTTTCTTTTTCAAAAAATATTCAGGGCGGAATTTGGGAAAGGTACGGACAAGATGATCAGATTCTTGAAAGGAAATATTTTTTACCAATTTATAAAGAAATTAGTTTTATTGATCTAAATGGAAATGAAAAAATTAAGATTAAAAATTCTAAAATTGTTGATCAATCAGAATTAAAAAATATTGTTAATATCAAAAATACAACATATAAATGCGAAACTTATTTTTCTGAACTTTCCAAATTAAAGAAAGGAGACATTTATTTTTCAAGACTTTATGGATTTCATGTTTCTATGAAAGAACAATTGAAGAATGCAAATGATCTTATGTTTGCAGTTGATGGTAAAGAGTATGATGGCTTATTTAGGATTGGCAGCATTGTTCATGACCGATCTGGAAATAAAATTGGTTATTTACTTTTAGGTTTAGATCATCGTCATCTAATGGAATTTACTCAACATATTTTACCAAACAGTAATGAACAAACTGTCTTCCCTTCGTATAACTCGGGTGATTATGCTTTTATCTTTGATGATGAAGGATGGATAATTACTCATCCCAAATTTTGGGATATTAAAGGTTATGATACAATGGGACATCTTGTTCAGCCATATTCTAAAGATAGTCCCAAGGAATTAATTGATGAAGGAAAAATTCCATTTAACTTATTTTATGCTGGTTTTATTCACGAGAATTATCCGGTTGTTGCTAATAATATTTTGAACAAAGAAATTTCTTCTGTTATAACAACTAATGTTGGCGGAATTAAAAAAATAATGGCATTTGCTCCTATCAAATTCTCTAAAAGTGTTTATAAAAAACATGGTGTATTTGGCGGAGTAACCATAGGTTCTGAAATTACAAAATTTCAAATCCCTTCTTATAAAATTAGGGATGATATTAGCGCTGCTCTTCATTTCATTATCCGTAATATTTTATTATTTATTCTGGGCACTTTTATAATTGCAGTTATTGCATCCTGGTTTATCTCAAGGCATTTTACAAATCCAATAATTAAGTTAACACAATTCGCACAAATTGTTGCAGAAGGTGAACTGGACCATTCAATTACTTCCAATCGGGTTGATGAAATTGGAATTTTAACGGATTCATTTAATAAAATGACATCTGAAATAAAAAAGGGTCGAAATCAAATTTTATTTTCTTATCGTGAACTCCAGGACTCTGAAAAAAATATTGCTAATTATGCCAAAGATTTAGAGTATCAATTAAAAATTTTAAGAAGTATTCAAAATATTGGAAATATTTTAGGCTCCACATTTGAGTTAAATTCAATATTAAAGTATATACTTCAATCATGTGTTGAAACCGTAAATTTTGATAGAGCCATTCTATATTTAATTGATTCTGAGAATGAAAATTATTTAGAATGTAAAGAAATGTATGGTTTTTCTGAAGATGAAGAAAAATCAGCTATCAACTCAAAATATAATATTGAAAATGTTGATTGCATTGAAACAAGAGTAGTTAAATCTGGAGAAATAATTTTTGTTGATGATTTTGAAAATTATAATGATGCAACTTCTACTGATATTAAAATTAGAAAAATTGCTAAAAGTAATTCATTCGTTTTTGTTCCACTTAGAGTTAAAGAAAAAATTATTGGAATATTGGGTGCGGATAAATTACGAAGCAAAATGGAAATTACAGAAACGGATATCAATTCTTTACAAATACTTGCTAACCAAGCCTCAAGAGTAATTGAAAATACTATGCTATATACGGAAGTGATAAACCAAAGAAATTTTGTGGAAGACATTATTTCCAATATGATAAATGGTGTAATTTCTACAGATGGAAATGGAAAAATAACTTCAATTAACAAAGCCGCCAAAGACATTCTTAATCTAAAAAGTGAAAAAGTTATTGGACTTCAGTTCTGGAATTTATTTGTCGATTCGGAAAATCTAATGGCTGATATGAGAAAGTCACTAGCTGAAACTAACATTTATAAAGGATATAACGTTGAAATTAATTTAGGCGATAATATCAAGTATATAAATATAAATGCTTCTAGAGTTTATCATAACAATATCCACACTAATTCAATTATTATTTTGGAAGATGTAACTGAGCGAAAAATAATTGAAGAAGAATTACAGAATGTAAATAGACTAGCATCACTTGGTAAATTCGCTGCCGGCATTGCTCATGAAATTAGAAATCCATTAACCGGACTTTCATTATTTTTAGACGATTTGCATGATAATCTAGATTCTAAGAATAAAGGTTATTCACAAATGATCACAACTGCGTTAAGTGAAATTGAACGATTGGATCACCTTATAAAAGAAATATTGGAATATGCTCTGCCGGTAAAAAGTAATTACCGATTAAGTAATGTAAACGATATTATTAATAGCATTATAATTTTAGTTGATAATCAAATTAAAAATTCCAATATAAATCTTTCACTCAACCTGAAAAATGAATTGCCATTAATAAGTGTTGATCCAGAAAAAATAAAACAAGCGCTTATTAATATTATTCTGAATTCTATTTATATTATGAACAATGGCGGCAGTTTGATAATTACAACCAAAACGGCTAAATTGAAGTTCATCGAACTTATTATTGAAGACACAGGTAAGGGACTGACAAAGGAAGAACTTAAAAATTTATTCGATCCATTTTATACAAATAGAGAAGGTGGAACCGGATTAGGATTAGCAATAACTTATTCAATTATTATGGAACATAGTGGAACTGTTCAAGCACTGAATAGGAAGACGAAAGGTGCGAAATTTATCATTAAACTACCAATAAAATAATTATGGGAAAAAGAATTTTAGTTATAGATGATGAAGAATTCATCAGAATGAATTTGAAAAATATTTTTGATAGTGAGGGATACGCAGTTGATCTGAAAGAAAATGGAACCAAAGGATTAGATGCTCTTACCCAAAATGAATATGATCTTGCTTTCTTAGATATTAACTTACCGGATATTAATGGTCTGGAAATTTTAAAACAAATTAAAACAGAACAACCTGAACTTTTAGTAATAATAATTACTGGCTTTTCTTCAGTTGAATCAGCTGTTGATGCATTAAAATTAGGTGCATATGATTATATAAAAAAGCCTTTTAAAGCCGATGCAATTAAGTTGATTACCAAACTCGCATTAGAAACTCAACAGCTAAAACAAAAAGTAAAAAAATTAGAAGTTAGACAAAAATCCCCTTTGGGTATAGATTCAATAGTAGGTGAAAGCGAGCAAGTATTACATCTTAAAACATTAATCACAGAATATGCAAAGCATGATGCTACAACAGTTTTAATAACCGGAGAAAGTGGAACTGGCAAGGAACTTATAGCATCTTCAATTCATTCTTTAAGTCCCAGAGCAGCAAAACCTTATATCGAAATAAATTGCGCATCAATACCAGAACAATTATTGGAAAGCGAATTATTTGGATTTGAAAGAGGAGCTTTCACTGATGCCAAAGAAAGAAAAATTGGTTTGTTTGAAGCTGCAAATGGAGGCACCATATTTTTAGATGAAATAGGTGAACTTAGTCTTGGGCTTCAAGCAAAATTATTAAGAGTAATTGAAAACAATAAAATAAGAAGATTAGGCAGTAATAAGGATTTGGATAATGATATAAGAATAATTTCAGCTACTAATAAGGATTTAAAAAAAGCAATTGACGAAAAAGAATTCAGGAAGGATTTATATTACAGATTGAATGTGTTAAGAATAAATGTTCCTTCTTTAAGAGAAAGAGGGAATGATATTTTATTGTTAGCTAATTATTTTCTTAACATATTCCGCCAAAAATTTGGAAAAGATATAATTGGCTTTGACAAGGAAGCAGAAAGTACTCTATTAAATTATGGTTGGCCGGGCAATGTTAGAGAACTAAAAAATGTTATGGAACGAACTTGTATTCTTCAAAAAGAAAAAATTATTCTGAAAAAAAATTTGGCAGTTGATTCCTTGATGAATATGAAGAAGGACTCATTCCTAAATGAAGAAGATCTAAATTTTGAATTAAAATCTTATGATGAAATTCTCAGCGATATAGAAGTTAAATTAATTAATAAAGCACTTGCGTTATCTAATATGAATGTAAGCGAAACGGCAAGATTATTAAAAATACCGAGAGAAACATTAAGATATAAGATCGCTAAGTTTAATTTAAGTCCCCAATCTGATTAAAATTCATTTCGCAAGAAAACCTGGTCAATTCTCACCAGCTTTGGTGATTTTTCGCCCTGCAATTATTTTATTATTTCCATAAACCACTTAAAACATTACTTAAAACAATAATTATTTCATTTCTCATTTGGCACTACTTTTGCCGTTAACCATTAGAGTGCAAAAAAAATAATTAAATAATATTAAATCAATCTTTAATCACTAAATAGAATTAAGGAATAATATGTTTTCTCCAGAAAGAATATTAGTACCCACAGATTTCTCAGAATGCGGTGGTAATTGTTCAATGCTTGCGGTCAAACAAGCAGTTGGTTTAGCTAAGCAGTATAAAAGCAAATTAGTGTTCATGCATGTGATCACTGAAGATTTGTATAGCAAACCTTTCTTTTTTTTAGATGAAGAAAAAATAAATATTCTAAAAGTAAAAGTACGAGAAGATGCCGAAGAACAAATGGGGAAAATTGTGGATGAATACGCCGCAGATATAAAAAATCAATGCAGCGTAATTATTAGAGAAGGTAAACCTTATACCGAAATATTAAATGAAGAAAAGGAAAGTGGAGTTGACTTAATTGTAATATCAACCAGAGGAATAAGCGGACTGCAAGGTGTTTTCTATGGGAGTGTTACCGAAAAAGTTGTGCGTCATGCTACATGCTCAGTTTTAGTAGTAAGAAAAGTAATTAACCGTGAATCATAAAAAGGAGTTACAAATGAAAAAACTATCAATCTTTCTTTCATTTATTTTAGGAGTATTTTTAATCGCTCCAGTGAATCTGAATGCCCAGGTTTATAAATTTTCCGGTGGTCCTTCGGGAGGTACATTTCAATATTATGCAAGCGCTATTTCTACATTAGCAAAAAAGAATAAGATAAACGTTTTAGCTAGTGCATCAGGAGGTGCAATAGAAAATATTCGCACAGTGAATTCAGGAAAATCAACTTTTGGTGTAACATATTCAGGTAATGTATTTGATGCAGTAAACGGTCATTTAAAAAATGATGACAAAAAATATAATGATGTTAAGGCAGTTGCATACTTTTATGGTGCTCCTGGACAAATGATTGTTAAAGCAAAATCCGGAATTAAATCATTGAAACAATTAGTGGGAAAAAGAGTTGGAGTTGGTAATGCAGGTTCAGGTGCAGCTGCTAATGCTGAATTAATGCTTACATATCTTGGTCTTTGGGATAAAATAACACCTGAATTTCTTGGATATAGAGGTGCAGCAGATGCATTTAAGAATGGACAACTTGACGCATTTTGGGTTTTTGCTGGATTTCCAAATGCGGCAGTGTTGGAAGTTGCTCTTCAAGAAGATGTAAATTTATTAAACATTTTTAATGAACTGGATGCTGCAGGTTATTTTGAAAAATATCCATATTTCCAAAAATTAGTAATTCCTGCTAAAACTTATAGTGGTCAAGATGAACCTGTAAATTCTTTTCAAGATGCTGCTATTTGGGTAGCTAATAAAGATGTTTCTGCTGATTTAGTTTATAAATTATTAACTGCTGTTTATAGTGAAGCGGGTTTAAAATATATGGTTGAAGTTCATAAATCAGCAAAAGAAATGAGCATTGCAGACGGAGTAAAAGGGATTGTCACACCTCTACATCCAGGTGCTGAAAAATTTTGGAAAGAAAAAGGTACAATTAAATAAAACCATTATTCATTTGCCCATTCTTAATTTTGTTTTTCTTGGCAGAATGGGCTTAATCTTAATTGCATAGGTTGGAGCTTGTAATGTACGATTCTCTGAATAAATATGAAAAAATAGTATTTTCATTTTTGGCAGTATTTTTAGTTTTATTCTATGCCGGTTCTGCTGTTTGGATTCCTGCCGCTACTGAATACCACAGAGGTGTATATGTTCTGATAACATATATTCTTGTCCTAATGATTTATAAATCTAAGCACCCTGTGTTTCGTGTTTTTGATTACCTTTTAATGGTTATTGCCGCGGTCACTGTAATCTATTGGATCGCAAATTTTGAAGCGATAACATATAGAGCAGGAGCCGAAACTGAAATTGATCAAATGGTTGCTATCTTCGGCGTTTTATTGGGAATTGAAATAGCAAGACGTGCTGTTGGAACTGTATTTGTGATCATTGGAGTTGTGCTTTTATTATATGGTGTTTACGGTCAATATATGCCTGATTTAATAGCTCATCCCGGCGATTCTTTCTCTGGTGTTTGCACAACCATTTTCTTTAAAGAGGATGGAGTATTTGGAATAATGGCAAATGTTTTAGCAACCTATGTTCTGTTATTTGTTTTATTTGGAGCATTTCTGGAGCAATCAGGTGCACAAAAATTCTTTATTGATTTTCCAATGGCAACTGTTGGACATAAAACGGGTGGTCCAGCAAAAGTGGCTGTCATTGCTTCAGCGATGTTTGGTTCTATTTCTGGGAGTGCAATTGCAAACACCGTTTCAACAGGAGCTTTTACAATTCCTTTAATGAAAAAAGCCGGCTTCAGACCTCATATTGCCGGTGCTATTGAACCGGCAGCTTCAATAGGGGGTATGTTTATGCCTCCAATTATGGGAGCCGGTGGGTTTATCATGGCAGAACTGACTGGAGTTTCATATTCTTGGATAATGCTCGTTGCGATTTTTCCAGCATTAATGTATTTCTTTAGTGTTTTTGTTATGGTACACTTTGAAGCAAAGTATCATAACATTAAGGGAATAAAAAGTGAACAATCAGGCTGGCAAATTTTTAAAACAGAATGGTATTATATTACTCCGTTGCTAATCATTACAATATTTATGTTGGTTGGCTATTCAGCTGGATTTGCAGCAGTTTTGGGAATAGTTTCTTGTGTTGTTGTTAGCTGGTTTAAGAAAGATACAAGAATAGGGATAAATGAATTTATTAATGCGGCAAGAATGGGCACTGAGGCGAGTCTTAAAATTGGGGCAACAGTTGGAATTATTGGAATTATAATTGCAATGTTAACCTACAGCGGACTTATTTTAACATTCGCTGATATTGTTATTGAACTAGCCGCCGGAAGTTTACCATTAACAATTTTATATATAGCATTAGCTTCTTTGGTATTAGGAATGGGTGTCCCAGTAACTGCAGCATACTTAATTACCGCTGTTGTTGCTGTACCTGCTCTCACTCATTTAGGCGTTAATGTAATTGCGGCTCACATGATTGTTTATTGGTTATCTCAAGATTCAAATATTTCGCCACCAGTTTGTATTGCTGCATTTGCAGGGGCAACAATTGCGAAAGCGAATATGTGGAGAACGGCTTTCTCTGCATTTAAGTTTGCAAAGTTTTTATACGTTGGTCCTTTTCTTTTCGGGTACGTTCCAGAATTTACTTTGAATGGTGATGTACTTGATATAGTTAAAATGTTCGGACTTATCATTGTTGGTAATTTTATTATCTCATATATTTTAAGTTTTGCTTGGTGGAAGGTTGTAAGAGAAAAATTGTTTCCAAAAACAGCATAATAGTATTTTTACAATTAGAATATTCTTTATAAAAATAGATTTTATTGGTAACAAAGCCATTATTGAGCTTCGAAAATATTTTTAACTAAGGCGCTTACTGGACATAGGTCAAATTTTATATTTTATTTTTAATAGATTTGTTTGACATAATTAAAATTATTTTTTTAAAAGCGGAAAAATAAATTTTTATGATAATTAGGATAACAAAATTATTTCATCTTTTTTAATAGGTTAAACTAGAACTAATTTTGATGAATACTCTATAGATAAATAGAATATTTTTTTTTGAGTTGAGTTAAAAAATTTTTAATCAGTAAATAGAAACCACAAAACCGAGGAGGGTGCATGAACTTCATAAAAAGGTTCACTGTTATAATGTTAGTTATTTTCATCTCTACAAATTTAAATTTCGCTCAGGATGACCCTGAATTTTCTTACAGAATTGGGGGTACCATTCAGGCATGGACAAGTTTAGGACAAATAGATGGTTCCGATACAAGCTCATTAGGTTGGGGTTTAAGAAGAGTTAGAGTAAGAGCTTATTCAAATTTTGGTACAAAAATGAAAGGTTTTGTTCAATTTGAATTAACCTCCCTAAATTACTTGATGCCAGAATTGAATATTTACTTTCTGATATGTTTACAATAAGAGCTGGACGATTTATTGGTGCTGGTGTTAGAGCTGCCGGATTAACATCTCATACTGTTATAGATATTACAGAAAGACCACTAACAGCACAAAAATGGGGTGCCTCAACAATTGGTGCTGATTTTAGAGATTATGGAATGGATGTGGTTGGAAGCTTTGGAGACTTGAAGGCTACTGTAACTTTGCACAATGGTAATGGAGCTACAAATATTCTTAATAGAATGTCTGGACACGGAACACAAAACGGTAGCTTTGCGGTGAGTGGAATGCTGAGTTTTAAACCAAAAACTGTAAAAGGATTAGAAGCAGGTGCTTATTACGGTATGGGAAATAAAGAAATTAATGAATATAAATCTTACAATGCCTATGCTTATTACGAACCAGGTCCGCTTAGAGTAAAAGCAGAAGTTATTGGCTGGACAAATACTTTTGGGACTCTTGATGTAAGTCAAATGGGTTATTATTTGTTTGCAGGTTATAAAGTAGCGGAAAATATTGAGGCTGTTGGTCGATTTGAAAATTATGATAAAAATACAGATGTTGATGATAATGAACAATCTATCATAACACTTGGTGCAACTTATTCAGTATTTTCAACAAAATGGACAGCAGGAAAGATAACTGCTGCATATGCTATAATCGGAGAATCTGGAACAGCTGTGGATAACAACGCTTTCCAACTTGTAATGCAATTAGTATTTTAATAAACTATTTTCTGCCCATTGAAATATATGGGCAGAAATTTTTATCTTATAATAAAAGAGTCATTAAATTTAATACTTATATTTCAACCACTTAATAACTTCACTCCACTTTGGTTTTTTGCCGGTACGTAAAATTCCAACTCTAAATATTTTTCCTGCAATTGGAAAAATTTAATAATAATAGTTGCAATACTTACAATAATTGACAAAGCAAATTGCCAAAGCGGAACATCTGCTAAAGTCATTCGTGCAGGCATAACAATTATATTTGCAAACGGAAACATTGAAGCAATAATTGCAATAGGATTAGCCGGATTTTTAACTAAAGACATTGCAATAAAAAAAGGAATAATTATTAACATCATAATTGGCCACATTCCGGATTGAGCTTCTTGAGCATTCTCAAAAATTGAACCAACCATTGTGAATAAACCTAGAAATGTGATAAGCCCTAAAAAGAAATTTAACAACAAATATAAAACTTGTCCGAGTGACACACTAATATTGATATTACTAGGCAGAGCAAATAAGGTTGTAAATGAAATAAGAATAACAGGAATTAACCAAACAGCCATTTGCAATACGCCGGTTATCGAAGCTCCCAAAATTTTTCCTGCCATTAATTCTGTACTACTAACCGAGGATAATAAAACTTCTGAAACTCTATTGCTTTTCTCTTCCATAACGGATTGCATTGTCATTTGCCCCATCATAATTAAACTGATGTAAAGCAAAAAAGTAAACAAGTAAGATAAAATTAAACTTCCATAACCTTCTTCTTCAATATCTTTATCTTTAGAAACTTTGTATCCGGTAAAATCAACTCTGGTTCTTGCAAAACTTAAATCGCCTTCCGATAAATTCTTTCCTTGAAAATAATTATCAACCAAAACCTCATTAATATATCCATTTAATTTTTGAGTAATAGTGGCGTTGTTAGGTGTTTTAGAATAATATTTAATATTTTTAGTTGATTTTGCAGAGTCAGAAATAAAAATAATACCTGCTAATTTTTCATCAAGTAGATCAGCTTTTCTTTCTTCTAAGTAGGAATTTAGTTCAGTTTTAGATTTTGTTAAATATTTAAAAGAATAATATTTATTTTTGATAAAAGGCAATCCTTCAAAGGTCGATTCAAATTTCTGAGTTAAGGTAACAGATTCTGTAATCAATTCTAATTTCGTATTTTCATCGCCATCATAAGAAAATAATAAAGCTTGAATTCCAATCATCAAAATCATCAATGCTGGTAAGGCAATTGTCATTATAATAAATGTTTTAGATAATAACTTTTCTTGAAGCTCTCGTTTTAACAAACCAATAATTCTATAATTAAACATTGATTGCCTCCAATATTTCCCCTTCTTCTTTTCCGGCCAGTTCAACAAATATTTCTTGAAGTGAGATATCATTTGCGCTGAACTTTTGAATTGATATATTATTGTCAATCAGCAATTTTAATAGCTGCTGAATTTGTGACGCATCTTTAACAGTAATTCCGGTTGTATTGCCATAATCAGAAATTTTTTCAATGATATGATGATTCTTAAGAAAAGAAATATTACCTTCATAATTTAGACTAACATTTTTCTGTGCGTATTTTTGTTTTATTTCTTTTAAAGATCCGTTTAGAATAATACTGCCGCGGTCAATCATTGCAATATGGTCACACATCTTTTCAGCAAAATCCATTAAGTGAGTTGAAAGAATTATCACTTTATTTTTTTTCTTTTCTTCAAGAATAATTTCTTTAAGAAGATTAGTATTTATCGGGTCTAAACCGGAAAATGGCTCGTCTAAAATTATAAATTCAGGATCATGTAAAATTGTTGCAATAAACTGAACTTTTGCTGGTTGCCTTTTGAAAGATCTTCAATCTTCGCATCTTTTCTTTCAAGCAATTCAAATCTTTTGAGATAGTTTAAAGCTTTCTGCTTTACTTCTTTACCGGTCTTGCCTTTTATTTCTGCAAAGAAAAGTAAAGTATCAAGGACTTTCATTTTTTTGTAAAGCCCTCTTTCTTCGGGTAAGTATCCAACTTGATTTTTAAATTCTTGTCCAACCTTGGTGCCCCGCAAAATAACCTCACCAGAATCGGGCATATAAATATTCATCATCATTCTGATTGTTGTAGTTTTGCCAGCTCCATTTCTTCCAATCAATCCAAATATAGAACCTTCTGGAACTTGGAACGAGGCATTATCAACGGCTGTAATGTTATTGAAAGTTTTGGTTAAATTTTTTTACTTCAAGTGCATGCATGTTGACCTTAGAAATTATTTTTAATGAGGGAGATATTAAGTTACTGGATTTAAAAATAAGAAAAATATCAATAAATATTAATTTTCTTTGTCCCAGCAATGGTTTATTATTATTCATTAATAATCATAATTTAAGATTTACTGAGAATTATTATTGCATTTTTAAAAAGATAATCATACTTTAAGAACCATAAAACTCTTTTATTCAATAAATCTGAAATATGTTGATGGAATATTTTGACTATTCCCTTAGTTTATTCAAAAAGATTGAAAAAACAGATTTTTCTGAACTTTCAAACACTTCCGAAAATCCTATTCGTGCTTTGATT
This sequence comes from Ignavibacteriales bacterium, assembly GCA_020635285.1. Lineage (GTDB taxonomy): Bacteria > Bacteroidota > Ignavibacteria > Ignavibacteriales > Melioribacteraceae. The sequence continues at coordinate 68,440 of JACKAB010000011.1, forward strand.
CCATTTGTTCTAAAGAATTTTTCGTTTGAAAAATTTAAAGAATTATACCGTAAAGAAACAGATAGAATTATTGATGAATATCTGCCTATTGAAAAAAGTGATACTGAGCAAATTGAAAAACTAAAAGCAATCTATTACTATGATAATTCAGTAAATAACTATTCATGGATGTTTTTATTTTGGATTTGGAATAATAAAATTGAAATTGAAGAAGCCGATCTAAAATTACTCCTACGAGCTGAATTTATGGGAATGATGGGTTATAGGCTAATTGATCTTTATACCGATGATGAAGGAACAAACAAAGAATATTTCTTTATAGGTAACTTTTTAATTAGGTCTTTTGAACAAATTTTTAATGATGTATTCAAAACTAAAAAAACATTCGATCTTATAAACTATTATACATTAAAGTATAATGAAATTGAATATATAGAAAAACGAAATTTATGGAAAACATGTCCATATAGTTGGAAAAAATCGTTCGAACTCGGATTTAAAACCTCACCTCTACTTTCATTATTTCATGTTGTTTTTAGCGCATCAAATAGTGAAGAAAACAAATCAACTGACTTACTACAAGCATTACTAAATGCCTTGGCTGCCAATCAGATTTTGGATGATATTAGCGATGCCCCATCTGATTTAGCCGTTGGAAGAGAAACACTTGTAATGTCCGGTTTCTTTAGTAAATACGGAATTGAGAATAGCTGGAATGACAAAAATATAAAAGATTTTTTAAATCAAGAAAGATTAGTAATGATATATAAAAATCTTCTTGAATTATTTGAGGAAGCCCTTAATCTTGCTGAAAAACATGAAGATCTAATTTTTATGCTTTTTATAGAATTCGGCAAACAAGGTTTTCTAAATAATTTTGAAGTTGTTCCAATTAAATAATAATAACGTATTAACTAACAGCACAATCAATTAGGAGGAGTAATGCAAGGTCTTAGCGGAATCTTATCAATTATTAAAAAAATGAATATCCAATTTTTAACTTCCCAAGAAATTGAAGAAGGAAAATTTATAATTAATATTAAAGGGTATTCTGCTTATTAAAATTATCAAGTAGAGTTTCTAATTATTTTTTTTATCATCAATAACATATTTATTGTTTACTGAATTTTTCTAAACTATTGGAGGAGATATGCTTCAAAGATTTCTTTATGTAACAGCGTCGCTATTCTTTATAATTTTTTTAAGCACTACACATTCTCAAGAACTAATCGAAAAATCGGGTGGTTTTGCAAGATTGCAAGCCATGGGTTCAAATCCTTATGTTATTGACCCATATAATATGACAATTAATCCAGCTTGGGCAGCTTACTATTCTGATTTTTTAATGGGTGATCTTGGTTCAACAAATACGGCATTTGGAAATGACGGCGGCGGTCAATTTATTGGTGCCAATCTAGCAGTTAATAATCGATTAAGCCTTGGGGTTCTTCTAACAAGAAGTGATTTTGGAGGAAGATTTTCCATTGCTCAATTAGATCCAACAAATGTTATTGGGCAGTTAAATAATGCAGTTGGTGCAGGCTTAACACCGTTGAATAATAATTTAGAATTTATCGGTTCTTATAAATCGGGAAATAACAAATTTGGATTTGGTTTAGCATATGCTTCATCATCAAGAGAAGTAAATCCTGCAAGCGGTAGTTCAACTGAAGCCTCAGCATCACAAATAGGATTAAGTCTTGGATATATAGGAAGAATGGGAAGTGGTTTTCTTTTGGATTTGGCTTTTTCATTAGTTCTACCAGGTGGTACATATAAACCTGCAGGTGGAAAAGAATCAAGTGTTAGCCAAACGAACATTGGTCTGAATGCAAGAGCTTTTTACGATATTTCTGAGAAATTTAAATTTGTTCCAGCTTTTACGTTCCAAAGTTATTCCGGCAGTGTAGAAGATGCTTCTGGAACAACAGTCGAAAAATATGATTTACAATCAATTTCTGTAATTGTACTTGGACTTGGTGTTTCTTATAAAGTTGGGGACTTCTTATTTGCTGGTGGTCCATCATTCACAACAATTAGTCAAACAACTCCTGCTGTAGAAAATACATCACCAGAATTAACAGCAACTACAACCTTATTTCCTTCTTGGAATCTAGGTGCTGAATGGGGAATGTTAGATTGGCTTTGGGCAAGATTTGGTTATATTTCCATTACAGGAAGTGTAACTACAGAATCCGCAGCCTCAGCAACTACTGTGAATGAGTCAACTTCAACTATCTATGGACCAGCGGGCGTAACGGGCGCTTATGTTGGTTTAGGATTTAAGTTAGGAAATTTGTCACTTGATGGAACAGTAAATAGTGATGTCTTACGTCAAGGCCTAAATAATATTGGAGGCGGGGGAGCAACCTTTGCTTATTTATCTTTAAGTGTTGCTTTCTAATTTCAATCCGTGGGGTATTTGAAAAATAATACCCCACTTTAACTTTCGGACAATAATAACAAAGTTTTACTTCTAATTAAATTTTAATTCCAAAATTCAAATTCATGTTATTGGTTAAAAATTGGAAGAAAATACAAACCTAAAAGAAAACTTTTCAATTCTAATCCCCGATGGTGAAAGTAAACTAGTACGTTCTGTGGTTCATTGTTTATCGGTTGTACCTGGATTAAGAATTAATATTCTTTCAAAAAATCGCTTCTCGCCAATTCGGTTTTCACGCTTCATTAATAGTTATTATTATGCCAATGATAGTATTGATGAATTAAAAATCTCGAAGATAAAAAGTATAGCACTAAAAACGAATTCAGATATAATTTTGCCTATTGACGAAGAAGCCATAGCACTATTATCTCAACATAAAAATGAACTTACTGAAAAAGTTTTTTTAAGTCCTTTGCCAGATTTAGACGCATTTAAAATATGTTCGAACAAGTGGTTGCTGAGCAAATTCCTAAAAGAAAATAAATTACCTCATCCCATCACAATTAATTATAAAAATGTAGATTTGAAAAAGGATACACTCGATTTGCAATTTCCTGTTTTAGTAAAACCAATAAAGGGATTGTTTGGTAAAGGCATAAAATTATTTGATAATTATATTGAATTAAAAAGCTACTTAAATAATTGTAAAAACTTGGAAAAATACATTCTACAATCATTTATTAATGGATTTGATATTGATTGCAGCGTCTTGTGTAAAGAAGGAGAGATATTACAATATACTATTCAAAAAGAAATATCCACTTCAAACAGAAGATTTGGTCCACCCGCTGCAGTAGAATTCTTACACGACGAAAATGTTTATAAAGTTGTTAAAGAACTTATCAAAAAATTGAATTGGTCTGGAGTTGCACATATTGATTTGAGATATGACACAATTGATAATGAAGTAAAAATAATAGAAGTCAACCCACGTTTTTTGGGGCAGTTTAATTGGATCCTTGAATGCTGGGATTAACTTTCCATACCTTGCATGTTTAGTCGGTTTTGGTTTTGAAATTCCTCAAATTAAATCGAAGTTCCAGAAATTTTCGTTAGTCCAAGATGTCCTTAATTTAAAGTATAGAAGACTTACAAATGGGAAAGCGATGCCAATTAGTTTTAAGGACACAAATCTAAAGTATATTTTAAAAGACCCAATCCCGGAAATAATAGGTTTCAATAGCTATATTTTTATGCAACTCATTGAAAAGGTAAAAAAACAATAAGTTGTTTTTGAAGTAAATATTTGCTGAAATTAATATTATTAAGTCAATTTGAAATGAGTATTATCATTGTATTCAACAAATGTATTTAACTTGTTAAAAAGAAATTGATATAATAAATTTATTATACGTTTATAAAACAAAAAGGTAAGCCATGAGTAAATCAATTTTAGTAATTCTTATTGGAAAGAGAAAAGAAGAAGCCGTAAAGGTTCAACAAATTTTAACCGCTTGGGGCTGCATAATTAAAACCAGACTTGGAATTCATGATGGAGTTTTGGATAATTGCTCTGATGAAGGATTGTTAATTTTAGAACTTCATGGAAGTAAAGAACAAAAAGATGAATTAACCAGAAAAGTTTCTGTGCTTCCTGGTGTAAGTTCAAAACTTGTTGAATTAACGGTTGATTAACTTTTTCTAGTTGTTTCTTTATTATATTTCATTGTAGTAAAGGAAATTTTTAATTTAACGTTAAGCCTGAACTTTTAAAAAATTATTTTTTAGCTGACTTTTTACTAAAGACCTTTAAAAATTATTCAACTTAGTTTATTTAATTTTTAAGGTAAATAGTTCCAAATTTCAGCACACCTTCCATTTTATTTACAAAAAGTAGAATCAATATTTTTAGAAATTATTTTTAAAGTTGTTATTCTAAATATCTATTTGAACTTTGAAAAATTTATCATAATATTCTATCAAAAAAAGAAAAGAACATGTTTTCAAAAATTGGTTTAGCAATAACATTTTCTCCAACCAGCAAGGCCTTACTTAAAGAAACTTTAAGACTCCAAAAACTATTTAATTCACAACTAGTAATTATTCACATAGGTAAAAAAAATGAAACCAGTGAAAAAAAACTTTTTGAAATTATTGAAAGTGTTGGCTTACAAAAGCAAAATTATGATTTAATTTGGGATGAAGGTGATCCGGCAAAAAAACTGATAAAAAACTGTAAAACAGCAAAAGTCGATTTATTTATATCTGGAGCTTTAGAAGAAGAAAAATTATTTAAATATTTTTTTGGTTCAGTTTCAAGAACAATTATGCACGAATTAACATCAACAACGTTAATATTAAAATCTCCAAGCGAAGCACCAAGAAGTTTTAAGAAATTTTACTTATCTGTCGATTACTCAACTCAAAGTGAAAAAACAATTGTTTCTGCATATAAATTTGCCATCCAAGAAAAAGCAGAAGAATTTGTTCTCATTCGCGATTTTCACGCACCAGTATTATCAACTTCAATAATTGATAGCGGATCAATAAATGAAATTAAAATTCTCAAACAACAATGGATTACTGAAGAAAAAGAGAAAATGAAATTGTTTATTAAGGAATTGAATTTAACTCAAATAGAACCGAAGATTGTTTGTCTTTATGGTAAAAAGGGATTTGAATCTGGGAATTATGCACGAGAAAATAATGCAGATATATTTATTGTTAATAGCCCAACAAAAAAAGATAGACTAATAGACAGACTTTTTTTGCATACTGCAGAGTTTGCTTTTGAAAAACTTCCTTCAAATTTATTAATCTTTAGATAAACCAATGTATTTAACCGGAAGCCAAATAACCACTTTTTTAATTAGCATAAGTGTTATGCTTTTTTCAGCAAAATTACTTGGCGAACTTTTTATAAAAATTAAACAGCCAGCAATTATTGGGGAAATTATCGCTGGTGTTATTTTAGGTCCAACCGTTTTAGGAATGATTTTTCCATCCATTTTTTTGTTACTTTTCCCAAAGAGCCATGAAATAAGCATAGCACTAGAAAGCTTTACTACCATTGCTGTTGTTTTATTGTTATTGATTTCCGGATTGGAGGTTGATCTTGCAATGGTCTTACGTCAGGGCAAAAAAGCCATCTACACAAGTAATATGGGCTTGGCAATTCCTTTTGCACTTGGTTTTGGAGTATCGTATTTATTTCCAAATATAATGGGTATAGGCTCCTCCAGCAGTTCAAAATTTATCTTTGCCTTATTTATGGGTACGGCGTTATCAATTTCGGCCTTGCCAGTTATAGCTAAAACCTTAATTGATCTAAAGATTTTCAAGCTTGAAATTGGTGTAATAATAATTTCAGCAGCAATGCTAAATGATCTTATAGGTTGGTTAATATTTTCTGTAATATTAGGTTTAATTGGAACAAATAATCATGGGTTTACATCAATTGAAACTATGGTATCCATTATTGTTTTTGTACTATTTTCTTTAACTCTTGGAAAAAAAATATTAAATAAAATTATCCCTATATAAATACAAACTTTACATTTCCGGCGGCATTTTAAGTTTCGTTTTAATTTTAGGTTTTTAGGCGCAGCATTTACAGAATATATTGGCATCCATGCAATTTTTGGAGCATTTATTGTTGGAATTGCAATTGGCAATTCAAATCATTTAGCCGAGAACACTAAAGAAATTATTCATCAATTTGTAACACATATTTTTGCTCCATTGTTCTTTGTCTCTATTGGGTTAAAAGTAAATTTTATTGAGAATTTTGATTTTGTAATTGTATCGATTATTTTGGTTTTATCTTTCTTCGGTAAAGTTGTTGGCTGCGGATTAGGAGCATACTGGAGTGGATTAAGTAAAAATGATTCTTTGATTATTGGGTTCGGAATGAATTCCAGAGGAACAATGGAAATCATTCTTGGCTTAATAGCACTACATGCTGGAATAATAAATAATCAAGTTTTTGTTGCTTTAGTTATTATGGCACTTATTACCTCTATTTCAAGTGCCCCAATTATGAGTTATTTTTTATCTAAAAAAGTAAAATTTAAGTTAAGTAATCTATTGGTAGAAAAGTATGTTGCTTTTACCAGTGAAAAAGATAAAGAAGCTATTATTATGAAATTAGTTAATATGGTAACTGAAAATTCTAAATTAAATAAGACTGAAATTTACAACGAAGTTATGGTCCGTGAGAATTTAGTTCCAACCGGAATATCGAATTATCTTGCTATTCCGCATGCAAAAATTAATATTAAAGAACCGGTATTGGCCGTTGCAATAAATAGAGAAGGCATTAATTTTGAAGCAAGTGACGGTATTTTAAGTAATATTATTATTCTTTTATTAACTCCCAAAAATAATAATGAATTACAATTAAAATTACTTTCAGAAATAGTAAATAAATTTACGAACAAAGAAGATGTAGAAAAATTATTAACAATTGAATCACCAAAATTATTTATTGATATGCTAAATGAAATCAAATAACTAAAACGGATTTTTATTATTAAAACCAAAAGATTAAAAAAAGAACTAAACTTACTTGATGTTTATGCAATAACAACGGGCTCCATTATTAGCGGAGGTTTTTTTATTATACCCGGACTAGCAGCAGCACAAATTGGCAATTCATTTATTTTAGCCTATTTAGTTTCAGCTTTGTTAGTTGTGCCATTTGCACTGAGTCAAATTGAACTAGCAACTGCAATGCCAAGAGCCGGTGGAATTTATTATTATTTTGATCGATCGCTCGGACCGTTATTTGGAACAATTGGAGGAATTGGAGTATGGTTGGTATTGGTATTAAAAGTTGCTTTTGTTCTTGTTGGAATTGGGGCTTATCTTACCTTATTTTTAAGTGGCTTTAGTATCACACCGGTTGCGGTTGGTTTGGCCATTGTTTTGGGAATAATTAATTTTTTCGGCTCAAAAAAAAGCAGTTCACTTCAAATAATTTTAGTTAGCATCTTATTAATAATTTTGGTTGGCTTTATTGCAACGGGCATTCCGTATGTTCAACAAAAAAATTATGAAGGGATATTAGATTTTGATTTTTTTTCTTTGGCTTCAACAGCAGGAATTGTATTTATTAGCTTTGTTGGAATAACAAAAATTGCTAGTATTTCAGAAGAAATAAAAAACCCCGAAATCAATATTCCCAAAGGAATTTTCCTTGCTCTAATCACAGCCCTAATTATTTATATCTTAGGAACAATAATAATGGTTGGTGTTTTACCAATTGATGCAATAAAAGGAAACTTAACAGTACCAGCAACGGTTGAGAAAATTATATTAGGTTCACCTGGAGTAATATTAATTTCCATTGCAGCAATTGTTTCTTTTATTTCTTTAGCCAATTCCGGCATATTAAGTGCATCCCGATATCCATTAGCAATGAGCCGTGATCATATTCTACCTCCCTTTTTTAGAAGATTAAATAAACTTGGGACCCCTTCAATTTCTTTATACATAACAGTTTTAACCGTTATTATTATTCTGGTAAGTTTTGATCCTACTAAAATTGCAAAGCTTGCAAGTGCTTTTCAATTACTGGTATTTGCATTCCTTTGTCTCGCCGTAATTGTAATGAGAGAAAGTAAAATTCAGTCTTATGACCCTGGATATAAATCACCACTCTATCCTTGGATGCAAATTGCTGGAATTGCTGCTTCATTATTCTTAATTACTCAGCTTGGCGTGCTCTCAATATTATTTACGGTTCTTCTAATATCGCTAGGATTTATTTGGTATTGGAATTACTCGAAAGAAAGAGTGGCAAGAACTGGAGCAATATATCATATATTTGAAAGATTGGGCAGACAAAGATTTCATGGGCTTGACAGCGAGTTAAGAGGAATTCTAAAAGAAAAAGGATTGCGTAAAGAAGATCCATTTGAGGAAATTGTCTCTCATTCCAAATGTTTTGATTTTAAAGAAAAACAGAATTTTAATGAAGTTTTAAACAAAATTGCCGAATATCTAAGTACGGTATTGCCAATAAGTGCAGAAGAAATTGAACAGCAAATTATGGAAGGTACAAAAATTGGTGCTACACCAGTAACACATGGCTTTGCTCTTCCGCATTTCAGAAGTGATCATTTAGATAGAGCAGAACTTGTACTTGTAAGAAATACTGCCGGAGTAGTAATTGATATTTTTAATCCATTAACTCATGAGGCAGAAGAAACTCAAATTGTAAAAGGTCTTTTTTTCTTGGTAAGCCCGGAAAATAATCCGGCTCAACATTTAAGAATATTAGCAAAAATAGCAGGCAGACTTGATGATGATGATTTCCAAAAAAAATGGGAAACTGCCAAAGATGATCATGAAATTAAAGACGCATTATTATTTGATGAAGAGTTTGTTTCCTTTATTATTAGGAGTAATAATAAAACTTCAATACTAATTGGGGAACCAATAAAAAATATACAAATTCCTTCCAGCTGTTTAATTACAACAATAATGAGGGAAGGAAAAACAATTGTGCCAAAAGGAAACATTATTTTAAACGAGCTGGATAGACTAATAATAATGGGCGATAAAGAAGGAATTAAAGACTTAAGGCAAAAATTTTATTAATAATAATTAATCAAACCGAAGAATATGAAAGAAAATTTATCAGCAAGAGACCAATTTTTTTCAAAATTAAGTCATGATTTACGTGGCTCATTTACAAGCATGCTTGGCTTTAGCGATATTTTAAATGATCCAAATGAGAAATTAACTTTGGAAGAAATTAGTGAATATGTTTCCAGAATTGGATCACAGACGAAGGAATCTTATGAACTGTTACTTAATTTTATTAATTGGTTAAAACTGGATACATTTAAATATGGGCTGGCTAAAGAAAATTTTGAATTGCTGGATTTAATTCTTCAAACAAAAACTTATTACAAAAAAATATTTTTAGAAAACAAAATTGATGTAAAACTTGAGATTGATGAAAAACATAAATTAAATATTGATTATGAAATTGCAAATTCAATTTTTAATAATGTGTTTTTATTTTTAAATCAGATTACTTCAAATGGCAACGAAATAAAAATTAAATCTATGCACGAAGTAAAATCTAATTTTATAAATATAGAATTTACAACCAAATGTGTTGATAAAGATTTATCATTTTTACAGAATATAAAATTAGAAAAGTTAAATAGTGATGTTTCTTACCCAATAATATTTGCTATAAAATTTACAGAACTCTCCGGCGGTAATTTTGATTTTTACCAAGATGAAAAAGATGAAATAAAATTAGTTTTATCTTTTCCCAGCGCCTAATTATTATCTTGTTGCCTTAATTCAAATTAAATGTTTTTGGAAAAGTGAAGGTTTAAGTTTTTACTTTTATTCTTTACATTCTAAAGTGCAAAAGTATTTATTCCAAACACAAAATTATTTTCACCTCTGTAATTCAGTTTCCATGTAAATTCTAAAGTAAGTGGAACAAGCAAGTGGCCTAAACTAAATCCAAGTTCATAAAAAGGTTTTTTAAGAATTGTAGGTTCTATACTCAAAATATCCTTGCTGCTACTGGAAATATTGGACATTGCCATGTTTAAATGAACTGCAAACTGAAGTTGTAAATCCTTTACGAATGGAATTTGTGCAAACGTAAAAAGTTCGTCAGAAAAATCATGTTTAAGGAATAAAGCAGTGACATTATCTCCAAATATTTCTCCAATTCTTAAAGTTCTAAAAGAATTATTTTTACCCGCTGCTTCAATATTTCCGGGAAGTGCATATAAATTTTGGAAAGGAATTGTGCCTGTTGAAATAACTTTTATTGCATCAAATTCTAACAACCAATTATCAGCAGTTGGGAATGAGCCGTAAGCTTCTAATTTATTTAGTGAGAAATCATTTTTACTTTTTAAATAACTTTTGTTGCTAATTATAGATGAACCTTCAAAAATTATAAATGTTCTTTGAGGAATTCTTCTGCGGAAAAATCCATCTTCAATAAATTTTCTAAAATCTAATTGGAAGTTTGCAGTTACTGCATTTGTTCTTGTATTGTATATTTCCGCATTTTTACTATAGTTTCTGTTTGGATAAAAGAATGAAAAATTTGAATTGTTCTTTGCAGTTTTGTCTGTGTTATTCATGTATCCAATTCCCAAATTTAATGTTGGGAATATTTCGGAATTTATTTCAACATCAAAACCTTTTTTATAATAATAATCTCTAAAATCATATTTTGTAAATAGACTTAAAAAAGTTGAGGTAAACTTATTGTAATTATCCGATGCTCCAAATAAATCGGTTAATTTATCATATGCATTAAGCGTGATAGTTGTTGTTCTATATTGACCTAATCTATAATTTGTATAAAATTCTTTTTTAAATTTTTTATCCGAAAAACCATAACTTACTTCTGCTATTCCAGTTAATCTTTTTTCTTCTGCATCTGAAAAATATAAATCTAAATTTAAAGCATTGCCTTCTATTTTGTTAAAATTATATAGATTAAGCGGACCATTAACAGAAAAATACTTATTAAGTTTTATCCTTTCTGTTAATAGGGAAAATCCCTCGCCCAATGAGGTATTGACTTTAGTGAGACTGTCAATTCTTAAATAAGCTTTTTGTTCTTCAAAAGTATTCGGTATTGTTTGGATTGTATTCCAATAGTCATTATCTTTTTTATCAGCTTCAGGCAGAACAGTAATTAAAGCATTGTCAAAAAAATCATCTTCAATATTTGTATTTATTTCATAGTTGTTCAAATTTGTATGAAGTTCAAATCCAAATTTGGCGAGACCAAGATAATTTCCATATGCAAATAGTCTATAATCAACGGGTAAAACAATTCCGTTTTCAAATTCCGCAAACTGCTGAAAGACACTTACGTAATCAAATAATCCACCAAAGTTAGCCATTGCATTAAGTTTTACATCAACTTTAAGTAAATTAAAAGTGCTGTCTTCAATAAATAAATTACCGTAAAATCCAGGATCAGCAGTGTTATCTGTAGCAAAATAAATTTGGTAAACTTTTTTGTTATCAATGGCAATTTCTTTTTCTATATAAAAATAATAATAAGTCAATGCCTGCTTAGAGACCGGACTTGGAACCATTTTCCCGAGAAATAGTAATTTGTCTTCGTAAAAATTTTGCATCACGTTTCCGCCGGTAAGTACATTCACAAATGGGGGAGTGTTTGCTGTTTGCTTTCTGGCAACTATAAAATGTTTATTATAATCAGGAGCCTTAAAAAATCCCCGACTTTCATTTTCAATTATCCCGGTAATTTTTAATTTAGCCGTATCTTGTGTAGATAGAGATAAACCACCGCTTTGGAAATCTCTTGTAGTTTTTATTAGACCTTTTGTATAAGCAGAGTATTGATAATCTTTAATTCTACTTTTTATTTTTTGTTTATTTTCAATTGTTGCCTCAATAATATCATACGCGGGATTTCTTCCAGGTTTAACTGTAACTTCTTTTAATTCTAATTCCACAGGAATCAGATTAAAATCGGCAGTAACATTTTTATTTAATTGAACATTAATTGTATCGGATTTATAACCAATGTATGATGTGATTAATTTATAATTTCCTTCTGGAATACTTAGCTTAAACTCACCCAATGCATTTGCTGAGGTTCCTCTTCCGGAGTTATCCACTCTGATATTAGCATAACCCAAACCTTTATTGCTTTGGCTATCATATACCGAACCTGTAATATTAAAATTTTGTGCAAAGGTAAACTGACTTGTAATCAGTAATAAGAGTATAGTATGGTAAAATCTTTTCATAATTCCATTATTGATAAAAAATTATTATTTATATGAATAAAATAAGCAATAATTACAAATGAAAAACTTATCAACGCTTTTTTGATTTAAAGATTTGCGATTGAATTCAACCAAACTTGATTTAGATCACTAATAATATTTCCAATTAATACGATTATCTTATTAAACAATAAATCATCAAAAAATAATTCCGTGAATTATGTATCAAATACCAAATAAAATAAGTACTACCAATACAAAACTTAGCGAAACAAGTTCATTAAGTAGTTTCCATGCTCAATTTGAGATAAATGAGATGGAAGCACTTTTTCATAAAGCCATTTTAAAGCAGCAAGCAGATGACAAACCTTTCACTTTTGTAAAAAATAGTGATGTAGATGCAACAATAATAAGAATAAACCACATTAGAGCTTCAGCAGAAGAGGCAATAAAATTCAAAGAGTTTATGTTAGTCAATATTCATCAGGGACACAGAAATTTTATTATTGATCTTACAAATTGTGAGTTTATGGATTCTACTTTTTTAGGTTCAATTATAGTTATTGCAAAGAAATTGCGGGCATTGAATGGTCAATTAACTTTAGTTGCTGATCCCCAAAAGCTAAAAGTATTGTATACGTTGACTGAATTAAGTAAAATGCTAAATGTAGAAAAAACACTAAACGAAGCAATTAATAATTCATTGAATTAAACTGTATCTTCAACATTTAAAGTTTATCGATTTGTTCTAACTATTCTAACCATGAAAGAACTTTAAAAGTATTAGTGCTTGGGAAAAAGGGTGGAACCATTCTTAAAAGTCTACTATCATATTTATAATTTTTTGTTGCAAATCCACTTTTTGCAGTTACGTTTCCCCATTTATCAACAGTAAATGTTCCAACAGCACCTCTTTTCTCTTGTGTGATACCTCCAATTAGATTCACACTTTTCCCAATTAGTCTGCTGGTTGCATTTTCGGCAGTAAATGAACCAGTTTCACAATAAATAGCAGCATTAATATTTATGTCTATTTTATTTGCAAAGTTATCAGTAATAATTACATCATTTTTTGCTAAAATCCCAAGTAAATCTTTAGAGGAATCGTACTTATCCATTGGATCGGGTATATCTGAATAAACAATATCATTATCCAAATAAACATTTTTATTACTTCCTATTGACCATTTATTTTTTACAGTTCCTTGAATGTGCAAGTCCCCGTTATCGACATAAATAACTCCATTAGGGGCCAAATCAGTAGCCAAAACTGTTATATAAGGGTCTGAACTTTTCATCTTATATTTGATGCTATCACCGGCAAAATCTAAATATACGTCTTTACTTCCACTAAATATGTATCCTCCACTTCCAGCAGAAGCTGATAGTTTTGTAATTCCATCCTTTGGAATCTCTATGGTAAGACCGGGGTTATAGGTGCCAATTATTGTTGGATCATCCGTAGGCTTATCTTTATAGTATTTCATTTTTCCACCATGAGATGTTCTTGGTCCGGCAAAATATGGATGGCCTTGTACTTGAATATCATCATTAGTATGAAATGGGCCCCAAACGGAATCTTTTCCGGACCACCAAATATTGCCCTCTATATTTGAGAAATAAGCATATTCTGAAAAGCTTGACTGGTTTATCTTAACTTCTATTAATTTTGATTTACCTGCATAAGTACCTGTAGCTGATACAACCTTTATACCGCCAGTATCTCTTATTGAAATTTCTAAATTTTTGATCCCATATAACTGTAAGGAGAACCTGCAGCTGTCCAGCTTTGATTTCTAGAAAGATTATTTAGCGCTAAATTGATTCCGCTTCTTGCAATTTCTTTCGCTGCAGAAGTTTCGTAATAGTTTGTTGAATTATCAACGGCACTTGTTGAAGCCCGATTCATGTTTAAGCCAACAATAACCATTATTGTACTAAAACCAAGAACTATTAGTAATGCTGCTTTTCCACCCATTTTTTACCTATTCATATTTTTTGTTGCCATTTTAAGTTGGCGCCAGAATACCGTAGGAAATTTTTCCAAATAAGTTTTATCTGGATTATCAGTATCATAGCCATAGCAATCTTCAATTTTTAAATCAATCTGCATAAACGAAATTAATTTTGTATCTATAGGATGAGTTAATTCATTCTTCATATTGTCAAAATAATGTATTTTAAAATCTGTCACTCCCAAATTACTAGCATCTTTAACGGAACCAACTTTATACCTATATAGTAATCTATCATTTGGATTTGGAGTTTCATTTACTAGTGGTCCAAGTTCATAGGTTAACATTTCTTTAATTCCATCCCCTCTAAAATTTGATTGACTCTGTCCCAAATCAGTCCAAAAAGTTATACTTGTAGAGTCAGCAGCAATTATCATATCACTAGGATTTAAAATACTATCTACATTTTCACAATATCCAATTCTTGAAAAATCATAATCCAATACCTCAACCAATGAAGTTAAGTTTTGTTGTGCAATTAAATCACTACTATAATTACTAAGAGCTGAAGAGGCATTTTCATTTAAGGTTTGGATTGATAAAAGCATCAATCCGCCAATTATCATTGCCCCTAAAATATCTATTAATGTGCTATAACCCATATTATAATATCGTCCATTTACTGAATAAACTGGAAAGTACTAGCGTATCTGGCTTCTCTGAGTAATAATTATATAATGTTGGACTTGTAACATAAATAGTTACATTTTTATTATAAGTTTTTGTTCCCGATTTTACTAAGCCGTCAGTCATATATTCAACTTGAACGGAAACTGTAAATTCCCCCATCTGAGGAACTATTTCAGTTTTATTAAAATTGTTATAATCATCAACATCATCAAAGTTTGGATAAACTTCTGAAGCATCTGTTCCTAGTGTTGAAGAAAAATCTTTTTCCGACTTTATGGTTTTACCTTCAGCAACTACTTCATCGTAAAATTTATCGCTTATCTCATCTAAAGTAGATTGAGCAAGTGTTGTAGCAACAATAAATTCTTTGCTGTAAATGATAGAATCTTGGGTAGACAATGAACTATTACTAAAATTAAGGATAATGTAAGCAACTAGTCCCATTGCAGCTATACCAATCATCATTTGTCCAGTATTCATAAAATTCCATTATTAAATTACTTGGAAAAAGCTTCCGACCTTATTATCGACAAATTAATTGATTAATTAAATTGGTCATTATCTCTTATTATTTATATTATGTCAGTATACTATTCTAACCATGAGAGAATTCTAAATGTATTTGTGCTAGGATAGTAGGGAGGAACCATTCTCATTAATCTGCTATCATATTTATAGTTTTTTCTAAATCCAGTTTTTGAAGCACCGGTTACACTATCAAAGGTTCCAACTGCTAACCTGGTTTTTTGTGTAATACCACCAATCAAGTTAATTGAACCAGAAACTGAACGAGTGTCATAATTCTCAGCATGGAAACCACCTTCTTCAGTATAAATTGCTGCATGAATGTTAACACTACTACTATTTGCTGCATTATCTGTTACAACAACATTATCCTTTGCAAGTATTCCAAGTAGATCATTCGATGGATCATATTTGTCAGTATAATCCGGAATACTTTGATAAGTTACATCATCATCTATATAAACTGACTGATTGCTGCCAATTGACCATCTGCCTTCAACTGTTCCGCTAATTCTAAGATCGCCGCCATCAACAAATATAGTTCCGTTTGAAGAGAGATCTGTTGCTAAAACAGTTGTGAATGGATCAGTCGAATTAAATTTATATTTAATACTATCGCCGGCAAATTGCATAAAAACAGTAGGTTGACCGGAGAAAGAAAAACCACCGCTTGAGGCTTTTGTTTTTAAACCGGCTATTCCATCTGTGGGTATCGCAATATTTACTCCAGTATTGTAACTCCCAACAATGCTTGGTGCATCGGCTAGGGCATCTGTTTTGTAAATAAGCGCACCTCCATGCGATGTTGTTGGACCATCAAAATAGGGATGTCTAGTAACACGTAAAACATCATTAGTGTGAAAAGGTCCCCAAACAGAGTCTTTCTCAGTCCACCAGATTGTTTGTCCAGCTGGAGCTTCACTATCAGAGAAATATGCGTACTCAGAAAAACTAGCAGAGACAATTTTTACTTCTACTGTTTTTATTTTATCACCATAAATAGCTGTTGATGTAACTGTTTTAATTCCAAAAGTATCTTTTACCGTAATAGCTAAATTGTCCTCTCCCAAATAACTGTAAGGAGTTGATTGTGGTAACCAGCCTGCGTCTCTGGAAATATTACTAGAGGCAACATTAATACCGCTTTTAGCAATTTCTTTTGCCATTGTAGTTTCAAAATAATCAATGGAATTATCTGAAGCTGAAGAAGAAACTCGGTTAAAGTTTAAACCTACTGTTAGCAATATTGTGCTATATCCTAAAATTAATAATAAAGCTGCTTTACCACCCATTTCTATCTGCTCATGTTTTTATTTGCTAATCTGATTTGCCGCCAAAAAACGGTTGGAAATTTTTCTGTATGACTTTTTTCAATATTGTCAGTGTCATAGCCATAACAATCTTCAACTTTTATATTAATAATCATCGAGCTAATTAATTGTGCATTTATCGGATGAGGTAATTGAAAACCTAAGTTGTCGAAATAACTAATTTTGAACATAGTTATCCCTAAATTTGAGGCATCCTTTGTTGTTCCTTCAACATATCTATATAGCAATCTATCGTCCGGATTTGGAGTCCCATTTACATCTGGACCCAATTCGTAAATTAATTTTTCTTTTATTCCATCCCCGTGAAAATCAGTCGGACTTTGTCCTAGGTCAGTCCAGAAACGAATTGAAGTTGAGTCTGCATATTCAATCATATCATTTGGTGCTAACATACTATCTGGTATTTCACAATAACCTATTCTTGAAAAATCCAACTCTATCAGTTCAATGATTGATACCAAATTTTGCTGAGATATTAAATCACCATGATACTGGCTTGAATTTTCCGCAACGTTGTTAGTAACTGAGTGTAATGTTAATAACATTAATCCGCCAATAATCATTGAACCAATAATATCTATTAAAGTACTAGTTCCCATAAGCTTATAACATTACCCACTGACTAAAAATACTTGAAACTACTACAGTATCTGGTAAACTATTATAAGGATTTACGAGTGCGTCATTTGTGATTTTTATTGTAACGTTTTTATTATAAGTATTTGATAAGGTTTTTTGAAAAGTATCTGTTACATAGTTTACACTTACAGTTAAATTAAAACTACCCATTTGAGGAATATCTTCTGCTCTGCTATATAAATTATAATCGTCTACGTCATCAAAATCTGGATAGGCTTCACCGGTTTCTGATTTTAATAATGTCGAAAAGTTTCCGGCAGAAAGTATTGTGTTTCCATTTATAATATTTTCATCAAAAGACTTGTTACTTATTTCATCAAGAAGAGATTGACCAATTGATGTGGCAACAATAAATTCTTTACTGTATGTTATACTTTCTTTGGTTGTAATTGAAGAACGATTATGATTTAAAATGGTTATTGAGACTAAGGTTAATGCAGCTAATGTTATAAGCATCTGTCCGGTATTCATATTTGTTTCTCGTTTAGAATAAATCTTTGATTTTAAATGTTTAAATATTGGTTAATGCAAATTTATCATCCCCACACAAGATTTTATTCGTACCAAGAGACAATTTCATAAGTAGTTGTTGCCGGAAAATTTGGTGGTGTAGAATATCTATATCTTTTATCATATCTTATTATTTGTTTATAACCAGCTCCATTTGTATAACCAGTTGTTTGTGCGGTGTTTTCAGTTAAACTTCCCATGATTCTCATTTTTCCCATACTTGGTGAAAAAGCACTTAATCCTTCAACTGTTATTCCACCATCATAATTAAATAATGCAGCATGTATGTTAATATCATGTCTATTTGCTGTGTTATTCTTAACAACAACTTGCTTTTCCGCGACAATCCCAAGCATATCACTACAATTTGGGTTGTTGACAGTGGTTCCCCCACTTTCAAATAGTAAGGGAGATTCTCTGTAAACAATATCATCTTCGAGGTAAACAATACCGTTGCTGCTTCCTTTTTTTCCAGTTCCTACTGTGTATTTTCCGTTGACTGTTCCGGAGAGATATAAATCTCCTTTAGTATTCCAAATAACTCCATTTGGAGATAATGTATCTAAACTTGCTAATACTGGTGTACTCCAAGATGAAGTTCCGGTTTTCCTTTTGCTCCATTTAACTTTGCCGATGGTTGTTCCATCGTCAATAAATTCTAATCTTAGATCTAGTGCATTTCCGGAAGGATCCTCAAATACTCTACCATTTGCATTCCCAGCATCTTTCAGTTTAGTAGTATTCAAAGTTAAAGGCACATCTACAGGCGTTTCATATCCACCTTTAAATTCTGGATTAGCGGCACCGAATCCCCATTTATTGCCTTCCATTTTTATTCCATCTTTTGTAGTAACCTTGCCTGTAAAAACTGGTGAACCAAGTGTTAACAATTTATCTTGCGTATGGAAGGCCCCATCAACTGTATCTCCGGTAACCAGATAAGCGCCACCAGGCCAATTTTTAGTATAATAACCAAACTTAGTATAGTGTGTTTCATCAAGAATGAAATCTACTTGAGCTTCTTCTGTTTTTAATTCACGGGCATAATAATAATTGAAAACAGCTTTTGCATTTAGTTGTGATTTTGCATTAGCAACAGCGTTAAGATCAAGAACAGCATAGCCGCCATTCATGTACAAGGTATCATGATTGTAGCCAGTCCAATCAGGATCTAAAAATAATTCATTTGCTGCAATATTTGCTGCACTAGCAGCTATGTTATGAGCATTAGTTTTTACGTAATAGCTTGATAACTCCTCAACCGCTCTTGATGTTAGATTAGTTGAGTTATAATTAACAATTGAAAACATTAGTCCAAATGAAACAACAACTAGTAAAATGGCTTTACCGCCCATTTCAATTTACTCCTTTTATCTTATCTATTGTTAAGGCTTGGTGCTGCAAGCCTAATTTGTCTCCAAAATGCGCTTCTATCCTTTGAATAAACATCTTTATCAGTATCAGATAAATCTCCATAAGCAGCAGTGTTCTCAACAGTAAGATCAATTTGCATTGTAATAATTCCTAACGGTGCATGTAATGCTGCATTTGAAAGTAAGGAATTTAAGGGGATCTCATTACCTAGAGCATCAAAATAGGTTAACTTAAATTGTGTTATCCCCATATTAGAATAATTGGGTGGATCGCTATTTACCTGTCTATATAACATTCTATCTCTTGGATTTGGAGTTTTTATAACATCGGCATCTGTTGGAGATCCAACCCAATATTTTAATGTGTCAGGTACTCCATCTCCTAGCGGATCGTAGTTTGTTCCAACGTCTGTCAGAAAGGTAATACTTTCATTTGTTGCACTTAACAGCGCACTAGCAGGTTCCGGAGCTCTTGTCCAATCTTTACAATAACCAATTTTTCGTAAGTCAAATTCGAACAACTCAACAACAGATATTAAATTAGTCTGAACAATAAGTTCTCCACTATTTACGTAGTGGTTCTCAACAGAAGAGTCATTCATATTAAAAATAATAAGCATAATTGCTCCACCAATAATTGTGGATCCTAGGATATCTATTAATGTTGAAAAACCCATTTATTAACCTTTAGAAATAATAATAACTATATACTTTTGAAAGCTTAACTGTATCAAGGTCCAAAAAATTATACGCTGCGCAGCTAGTTATAAAAACATCCATTCTTTTATGCCAAGTTCTGTAGGTAACTTTATTAAGATTCACAGATGCTGATGGATCTACGTAATAAACTTTACTTTCTATTTTAAAAATTTCGGAAATATCTCCTGATCTGATCAATCCATTTTTTTGCTGTAGAAGAGAAGCCGTTGAATCGATCGAGGCAGATATGGCACTATCTACATAACCGTTATAATCATCAAAATCATTAAATTCTCTTCTTAATCGTTCAAGATTATTTGGACCAAGACTATTATAATTTGTTAAATCATTTAGTTTATTGGCTCTATCTGCTTCCCCAGTAAATGGGTTTATAGCCGTAGTGGCGTCAAATGATTTTCCGAATGCTTCTTCCAATAATGCAGTCCCAAGCGAAACCGCCATAATTTGATATTTATTTTTGGCCATGCTGCTTGAATTAGTTAATGCGTTTTTATTAACGCTTAAAATTACTGTTGATAACAAAATCATTGCCGCCATTGTTATCATCATTTGTCCGGTATTCATAACTTCTCATGTTTTTTAACTTCAATATTAAAACAAGTAGCATGCCATTAGTTATGATCAAAACAGATCAAAAATGAGGTTAAAATAAATAAGGAATTGATTTTAATCACAAATTATTGGAATTTGTATCGTTTTGATCCAATAATGAATTGTTAGGTGAAACAAAATTGTATCGTTTTAATGAGTAGAACTGCTAGATAGATTACAATAAATAGTCTTAGATAATTCAATTATTTGATAATAAATATAAAGTATTCTATTTTGATTAAATACAAACAAAAAACCCAACGTAATAGTTGGGTTTTTAGAGTAATGAGTATTCTGAAGTTAACTATGCGGATTTTCGATCAACCTCATAGTAGATTGGTTGATCACCTTTTTCTACAGTATCTTTTGTGATTAAGCATCTTTCTACATTATCTAAATTTGGCAAATCGTACATAATATCAAGCAAAGTAGTTTCCACGATTGATCTTAAAGCTCTTGCGCCCGTTTTTCTTTCAATAGCTTTTGTTACAATTGAGTCAATTGCTAATTTATCAAATTCAAGTTCAACGCCTTCCATTAAGAAAAGCTTTTTGAATTGTTTTAGAATTGCATTTTTTGGTTCAGTTAATATGCTTTTTAATGCGCTTTCATCTAAAGAATGCATTGGAGCAATAATAGGAATTCTACCTATCAATTCCGGAATTAATCCAAATTTTAAAAGATCTTCTGGTTGTACTTTGGAGTATAATTCATCTTTTATAACTTCTTTTTCTTCTTGCTGCAAGGTAGAAAAACCAATCGTATTCTTATTTAATCTTGATCCAACAATTTGTTCAATTCCATCAAAAGCGCCACCAAGAATAAATAATATATTCTTAGTATTAATATTTATCAGGCTTTGCTCGGGATGTTTTCTGCCGCCTCTTGGCGGAACACCGGCAACAGTTCCTTCTAAAATTTTTAACAATGCTTGTTGAACACCTTCACCGGAGACATCTCTTGTGATTGAAGCACTTTCACTTTTACGCGCAATTTTATCAATTTCATCAATATAGATAATACCTTTTTGAGCTTTTTCTAAATTGTAATCTGCTGCTTGTAATAAACGAACAAGAATTGTTTCAACATCATCGCCAACATAACCAGCTTCAGTTAGAGTTGTTGCATCTGCAATAGCAAAAGGGACATCTAAAATTCCAGAAAGAGTTTTACCAATTAATGTTTTACCTACTCCGGTTGAACCAATTAATAAAATATTGCTTTTATCAATTTCTACATCGTCATAATCAAACATAGAATTGGTTGAGTTTATTCTTTTATAGTGATTATAAACAGCTACAGATATAACTTTTTTAGCTTTATCTTGACCAATAATATGTTCGTCCAAACTCTTTTTAATCATATCAGGAGTAAGAGTACTAGTTGTTTTTTCTTTATTATTGTACGCTGCTAAATTATTTTTTAAAATATCTACACTTGTTTTCACACAAATATCGCAGATGTAAACTTCCGGACCTGCTACCATACTTGTAACTTCATTGCCATCGCGCCCACAAAATGAACACTTTACAGTTTTATGATCATGTGTATCACTCATATACTATTTTTTTCCCCGCTTTTAATTTCTGAAATAATTTTTCTTGCCTTACCAGAATATATTGAATTAGGAAATTCTTCAAAAATTCTGGTTAGGGTTACAGAAGCTTTTTCCGCATTATGCAAACCATAAAAATAACTTGCCCCTAATAAGTATAAAAACCTATCCTTAAAGATGTTATCTTCATCACAATTTGAAATCTCTTCCAAAAAGATAATGGCTTCTTGATAATTATTCAATGTTAATAATAATTCTACATAATTTACAGCTGCAAAATCTTTTAGTAAAAATAGGCTTTTATTTTCTGCTAATTTTTTAAAATCGGCGGCTGCTTCCTTAAATTTATTTTTTTCTATATTATAATCGGCATTTACAAACAAAATTAAATTAACTGAATCTTTTTTAAATGTATTCAATATTAATAAAAGTTGTAAGGCATCATTTGCATTTTCATCTGCGGAAATAATTTTAACTTCATTCAGCCTTTTAATTGCTGTTTCAAAATTACCTTTCCACATTTCCGTTTTTGCAAGCGTATATTTTGCTTCAACTAATAATGCTTCTGCTACGTTTTTTTGATCAATAATATCTTCTAAATAATTTTGTGCTTCACTTAAATTACCATTAACTAAGGCAATTTTAGCAAGACCAAAATATGCTTGGCTGATAAATTCAGAAGCATTTCCGTTACTAATTATTTTTTGAAATACGCTGTCAGCTTTTTTATAATCTTCTAGAAAAATTTGATAAATTAAACCGCTTCTATATTCTGCTTCAATTCCAACTTTTTCGGAAGGATATTTTTTTGCAAGATTTTTATAAGCCTGTAAAAGTTTTATGAATTCATTTTTGTCATAACTCGGTTGGCTAAATTGTTTCCACTCATCCTTTTTTGTGAATTTATTTCTGAGATTGCTTTCAATCTCTCGCGTATAACCAATTTCCGCTTGGGCAATTAAAATTGAATTTGGAAAATTCTGTATTATATTTTGATAAGCTTGTGCTGCAAATTCATGATTACCAAAACGTGAAGATTGTAGTGCATAATTATATAAAACCGATCCATTATTTGTTGTTGCTTTTTCCAATTTGATTGCTGCTTCCAAACCCTTCTTGAAATTATCTGTCCGCAAATACAAATCAATTAGTAAATCCAAATAAATAGAATTTCCTTCATTATCATAATAATTTTCAACTACTTTTAGAGTAGGCTCTACTGCGCCCGGTGAATTTAAGTAACCTAAAATTCTATTTTTAACTATATTTTCTTGCTTGGGTTTCTGCTGAATTATTTTGCAATATTCTTCGGTTGCTTCTTCAAACTTCATTGTTAGTGAATATAAATTTGCTATATCGTAACTAAAAATTGTTGGATCGTCAGATTTTGAATTTCCGGTTCTCAAAATTTCAATTGCTTTTTCAATAAGTCTGTTTTCAACTAAATAATTTGCAATAACTCTGTAAGAAAAAGGATTTTCTGAATCGAGGGTAATGCCTTTCGTCCAGTACTCATCTGCCTTTTCTTGATTTCCAATCAAATAATAAACCGAACCAAGATCACCATATAGATCAATATTATTTGGCGTTTGGGCCAGCTGGCTTTCAATCAATTTTATTGATTCTTCATACTTTTTCATTTTTAAAAGTAGATCGTTATAACTTTTATAAATGTTGTAGTTTGTTGGCTCAGCATTTATTAAATCGGAATATATTTTTTCTGCATCTTCAAAATTATTTACAGCTTCATAAGATTTTGCTAATCTAATTTGATTTTCAATATTTCTAACTTGTCCGGAAGTTATTGTTGCAAAACCAAATAAAAGAAGTGATATATAAAATTTATAATTCACATTAAACCATTTGTAAATATTTTTGATCAAACATATTATTTAGATTAAGAATCATATTTGGATCAAGTGTTCTTTTAACTTTTGCCATTTGTAAAATATTTTCTTCACCAAACATTTCAAGTAAATATTGTCTTTTGAATTTTCCTATACCATGTTCAGCTGAAATTGTTCCGCCTAAATTTGTTGAAAAGGAACAAATTTCACCGTAAAGTTTTCTGCTTAGTTTTAATTCTTCTTCAGTTTTAGGGAGCATATTAAAGTGCAAATGCGAGTTCCCGATATGTCCATAAACTACATAATCCAAATTATTTTGTTTGATTAAACTGCAAGTAAATTTGTAAAACTCCATAAATTTTTTCATCTGGAACGGCATTGTCTGTCCTGACCTTCTTCAAACCTCTAGCGGAAATTATATCATTAACTTTTAGAGCAATTGAATGACGAAAAAGTTTCATCTTTTTTCGCTCATTTTCATCAAGGGCAAACCAAATATTTTCAGAATTTCCATTGTTTATATTGATAATCTCAATCAGTTCATCTAAAACTTCTTCTTCATTATTCTCTAATTCTTGCTCAATCCATACCGCACCTTTTGTATATAGAGGAATATTTGGAAAATCACTTTTTAATAAATTGAGAGAATTTTCATCGAAGAATTCTATTTCGCGTAAATCAATTTTGGATTCACCTATTTTACATTTTTGTTTTATTTCATTTACAAATGAAAATGTATTTTCCTCAGATTCAAAGAATACAATCATCGAAAGAATTTGTTTTGGGAGATCAATTAACTTTAATTTAACTTTTGTGATTAAACCTAAAGTTCCTTCGGCACCAATAAATAAATCTATGAAATCCATATTTGGTTTTGCATAATAACCGGCAGCGTGTTTTACACTTGGCATTATATAATTTGGAATAGGAATTTTTAATTGCGAGTTATCATTAAAGGTAATAATTCCATCAAAATCAGAGAAGTAATTTTCACCTCTTTTAAGAGTTAATTCTTTGCCGGTTGGTAAAATTATTTCGAGTTCCTCAACATAATTTCGAGTTGGACCATATTTAAAAGTTCGCGATCCAGAAGCATTAGTTGCAACATTTCCACCAATTGAACTGTTTGTTTCAGTCGGGTCGGGCGGATAAAATAAATTTTTAGCTTCAACATAATTTTGCAAATCGGAAAGTAAAACTCCCGGTTCAACTTCAATAAGCTTATTTGTTTCATCAAGGGAAATAATTTTATTTAGTTTTTCTGTTGAAATTAAAATACCATTTTCAGGAACACTTCCGCCAGTTAAACCGGTGCGTGAAGCAGAAATGGTAATTTGTATTTTATTTTTATTTGCTTCTTTAATTAAGGTTGCAGCTTCTTCTTTTGTTTCAGCTAAAAATACTTTCTCACAAATCCCGTAAATATTGGCTGCATCGCTTAAATAATTTTCAAATTCGGATTTATCTGTTTTTATAATCATTGAATCTAAAATGGTTTGTTATGCTTTTTCATAATTCCAGTCCATTCTTCTAAACTTAATTGTTCAGATTCCTCAATTAGCATAATTGGAATGTCATCTTCAATCCTATATTTACGTCGTGTTTTTTTATCAGTTGAAATAAGCGTGTCGCCTTCAAGAACCAAATCTGCTTTTGTTTCCGGGCAGCAAAGAATTTCCAGTAAGTCTTTACTTATCATAATATCTCCAAAAGTTTTGTAATTTAATAACCCTAAAAATTGTAATTTTAAAAACTATTATACAAAATAAGGCAGCAAATTGTTAGAGCACTTTTTTAGGAATCTTCCTACTTTAGAAACCGAAAGATTAATTTTGCGTAAGCTAAAATACGAAGATAAATCGGATATTTTTAAGTATGCCAAAAATCCTAAAGTTGCAGAGCATGTTATTTGGTACGCACATCAAAATGAAATGGATACGATTGATTTTTTGAATTTTACTTATGACAGTTATAACAAAAATCTTCCCGCGTCATGGGGAATTGAATGGAAAGAAAATAATAAGATAATCGGCACAGTGGGATTTAATTCTTTCGATGTACAAAACCAAAAAGGAGAAATTGGTTACGCACTTTCCCAAGAATACTGGGGAAAAGGAATAATTGTTGAAGCCTGTAAAGAAATTATTGAAATAGGCTTTAAGCAATTATTTCTTAATAGAATTGAAGCAAGGTGCAGTCCGGAAAATGTTAACTCTGCTAAAGTTTTAGAAAAATTAGGATTTACTTTTGAAGGTATTTTAAGACAGCAAATTTTTGCAAAAGAAAAATTCTGGGATTTGAAAATATATTCCTTATTATTAGAGGATTTTAGAAAATAAATCTATCTTTTGTATGCTGGATATAAAAATAAAAATCTGTTGTATAAGTAATCTTGAAGAAGCAAAATTAGCTATTACATATGGCGCAACTGCAATCGGGCTTGTTTCCGCAATGCCAAGCGGACCAGGTGTAATCACTGAAGAACAAATTGCTGAAATTGCTAACTCTGTTCCAGAACATATTGAAACCTTTTTGTTGACAAGTAAGCAAAATGTTAAATCTATAATTGCGCAGCTAAGGAAATGTAAAACAAATACTGTGCAGATTGTTGATAAATTAATTGACGGCACTTATGCTCAAATAAAAAGTGAATTACCGAATGTTAAAATTGTTCAGGTCTTACATGTTCAAGATGAAAAAAGTATTTTGGAAGCTATTGAAATAAACAGAAAAGTTGATGCAATATTACTCGATTCAGGCAATCAAAATTTAGGAGTAAAGATTTTAGGTGGAACCGGAAAAACTCATAATTGGGAAATCAGTAAAAAAATTGTTGAAGCCATTAACGTTCCTGTTTATTTAGCCGGCGGTTTATTTTCGGGAAATGTAGTTGAGGCAATAAAAACAGTAAAGCCATTCGGGGTTGATTTATGTTCTGGAGTTAGAACTAATAACAAACTCGATAAATATAAATTACAAGATTTTTTTAACGCAATAAAATCTATTTAATTGAAGATGAGACAAATAATAATTACAGCCAGTATAATATTTTTTATAGGAATTGTCACTTATTGTAATTTTGCCAAAAAAGATGTTCAATCTAAAGAGGTATTGCTGCCATTGAAAATAATTAAACTCTCGGTTCCAGAGCCTTCCGGATTAGTTTTTGAGGGTAGCACAAATACGTTATGGACAGTAAGCGATGAAACAAGTCAAATTTATAATATTGATACAAATGGAAATATTATAAAAACTCTTTCCGTAAAGGGAAAGGACTTGGAAGGCATTACTTTTGTTGCAGATTCTTTAATTGCTATTGTCTTGGAAAGAAAGAGGGAAGTCGTTTTATTAAATAAAGAAGGGCGTGAGCAAAACAGATTTAGGTTGAAGTTAAAGGGAAACTTAAATGAGGGTTTAGAAGGAATTTCATATAACAAAAAAAATAAACATTTATATTTAGTAAATGAAATGAACCCTTGTTTGCTTATTGAAACAACTTTAAGCGGAGAAATAATTGCCGAGCATAAATTAAAAATCTCCAAAGATCTTTCCGGACTTTCATACGATGATGTTAAGGATGAGCTGTGGATAATCAGCGATGAAAGCAAAGCAGTTTATAAATGCAAACCCGATGGAACTTTAATAAAAGAGTTCAAAGTTGATATAAAGCAGATAGAAGGGATTGCATTTGATTTTACTAATTCAAAACTTTTTTTAATTTCGGATAAAACTGAAAAACTATACATCTTTGATCTTCCATGAAAAAATTTTTACTATCAATAGTTGGCATATTATTTTTAATATTTCTTTTTCTATTTTGGGGCGGTAATTATTTTACAACCTACAGCATTAATTCAAAAATAGAAAACTTAAGAGATTCAATTGATTTTTCTCAGAAAGAATTATTTACATATTCTCAAATCGGTGACAAACCAAAATTACTTCAGAAATATATTAGCAAAGTTGTAAACGACAACTCTTACTTCCCTAATTTTATTAGTCTAAATCAATCCGGAGAATTTAAAACTGATGTAAATTCTGAATGGCTGCCAATAAAAGCAACTGAATATTTTACAATTAAGAAACCTAATTTTTTGTGGGAATCTGAAATTAAAAACTCAAAATTCTTTTGGGTAAAAGCAATTGATAGTTACTTAAATGGCACAGGCAATATGTTGATTAAAATTAATTCCAGCATAACCATTGCCGATTCTTGGGGTATTGAATTGGATAAATCTGGACTGTTCAGATATCTTTCCGAAGCTGTATTTTTCCCAACTTCACTTTTGCCGAGTGAAAATTTGGAGTGGAATATTCTGGATTCAAATATTGCCGAAATAAAATATAAAGACGGAGAAAATTCTGTTGTTGCAAAATTTTACTTTAGTGACGATTCAACAATTAGTAAAATTGAAACCCGGGATAAATACAGAGCCATGAATTCTGATTATAAAGAATCGCTTTACACAATTTACTTTTATGATTATAAATATTTCAGTAATTCCTTTTTTGTCCCATCTTACTTTGAAGTTGAATGGGATTTAGGCGACTCAAAATTTAAGTACGGTAAATTTAAAATTGAGAATATAACGTATGAGTAATTTAACATCAGCAGAAAAAATAATTTCCGAACTTAAGAAAAATAGAAATTCAAAAATTGTAGAAGGAATGGCCCGCTTTGGAATTAACCAGGAAACTGCGCTGGGACTTTCGATTCCTTATTTAAGAAAAACCGCAAAAGAAATCGGTAAGAATCATGAGCTTGCTTTAACTCTTTGGAATTATGGCATTCACGAAGTTAGAATTTTAGCCACAATGATTGATGAAATTGAAAAAGTCACCAAAATGCAAATGAATAATTGGGTGAAAGATTTTAACTCATGGGATTTATGTGATCAATGCTGTAATAATTTATTTGGCAAAACTCCTTTCGCAATTGAAAAATCTTTTGAATGGATAAAAAGTGAAAAAGAATTTGTGCGGAGAGCAGGCTTTGTTTTAATGGCGGTTTTATCAGTTCACAATAAAGAAATGAAAGACGAAGAGTTTATTGAATATTTCCCACTTATTGAAAAATATTCCACAGATGAAAGAAACTTTGTTAAAAAAGCAGTTAATTGGGCATTGCGACAAATTGGTAAACGTAATTCCAGACTTAATAAAGAAGCAGTGTTGATATGTGAAAAACTCATTCAATCAGATTCCAAATCAGCAAAGTGGATTGGCAAAGATGCACTTAAGGAACTAACATCCGAGCAAATTGTAAAAAGATTAATAAATAAAAATCGTAATCAAGATTTTTGAATTTAGTCTAAATGATTAAATCCACACTTTATAAAAGGGAATATTAAATGGTCAACGTAATTGAAACAGAAACAGAGAAGCCTATTTGTCCGCATTGTGAAAAACAACTTAACAATATTCTTGCTCAAAAATGTTCAACTACTTTAGGTGTTCGATTCATTTACTTTTGTGATAAATGTAAAAAAGTTTTAGGTGTTTCGCATCGTAAAGGTTTTTGGATGGGATAGATGTTAGATTTGGCTGGAAATAGTTTTTCAAGAAAAACTTTTTAATTGAATGTAACTGTAAAAGTTGTTCCAACATTTTTTTTACTTTTAACTGAAATTGCTGCATTGTTCATATCGCAATAATTTTTAACTAGTGCTAAGCCCAAACCATTTCCTTCAAACTTTCTGGTGTAACCTTGTTCTTCTTGAGAAAACGGTCTGAATAATTTTGGAATATATTTTGCTGCCATACCAATGCCGGTATCTGCAATTGATACTTCTAACTTACCTTTTCGGTTGTTCTTAATTACTATTTGAATTTTTCCTTTGGGTGTATATTTAAAAGCATTGTCTAACAAATTCACAAAAACCTGCATCACAGTATAAGCATCAAGAACTCTCACTGTGTCATCAGTTTTTTTAATTAGTTTAAATTTAATTCCTTTTGTTTCTGAAATTCCCTTAAACTCTTTGGTTAATACTAATAAGATGTCTTTATAAATATCAATTTTTCTTGCCACGTAATCATAAGTACCGGTTTGAACTTCTGACATGTTAAGAATTAAATCAATAGTTCGGGTAATACGTTTTCCTGCTGATTCTATTATCTCAAAACTGGATTTTAATTCATCATCAACTTTTTCTTTAATATCTTCTTTAAGCAAATTTGTAAAACTTAATATGGAATTTATTGGTGATCTTATTTCATGAGATATTTGAGCTAAGAATTGCGACTTTAATTCAGTTGCCTCCTCAGCATTTATCTTGGCTTTAAGCAATTCTTCTTCAAATATTTTTCGTTTAATTGCAACGCCAAATAAATTACCGGCAGTAGATAAAGCTTCGGTTTCTTGCTTAGACCAAATTCTTTCATTTACGCAATCATCAAAGCCAATAAAACCCCAAGGTTTATCTGATTCAAAAATTGGAACTAACAGAACAGATTTTATATTTTGTGCCTCAAAAAACTGTTTTGCTTTTGGATTAAAATCTTTTGTGAGTTTAGTAAAAATTTTATTGGCTTTAAGAGCAACCAATAATTCTGATAGTCCGATTTTCTTAAATGACATATTCTGCATAATCGGGTTATTAATTTCCGGGCTAATATTCTTAGCTACCCATTCATACTTTTGAGAGGTTAAAATTTCTTTTGATTTTGAAACATGATTTTGAAATATATAACAGCGGCTCGCTTCTAAACTTTCACCTAATCTTTTTAATACTTCATTTATATTTGCATGCCAATCTAAGGTTTTTAAAAACGTTTCTGTACTAAAGCTAAGTGCCGAAAGTATTTTATCTCTGGCATTTAATTTTAAAAGATTGGTTACACTTTCAGTTATGTCTTCGAAAATACCAACTTGGTTATACTCATTATTTAACTCACTTGAATAAAATCCAACTGTTATTGAGCCCCAGATAATTTTTCCATCTTTTCTAACGTATCTTTTTTGAACATGTATATTTTTCTTAATTCCCTTATGCAGCTCGGTGATAACCTTTTTACTCTTTTTAATATCATCAGGGTATGTTATATCAAAAAAAGTCATTTTAAGTAATTCATCTTTGGTGTAGCCGAGAAGTTCGCAAAATTTTGGATTTGCCTCTATGAAATAATTCTTATTATTCGTTATTACAATACCGGAACCGCTGTTTGTAAAAATGGATCTAAATCGTTCTTCGCTATTTATTAGAGCTGTTTCAAACCTTTTTTGAGTTGTAATATCCTCTAAAGTTCCCTCGTAAAATAGAACTTTATTTGTGTTTTCATCTCTGATGACACGCGCATTTTCTTTAACATGAATTAATGTGCCGTCTTTCTTCTTAAAAATTTCTAAATAATCTTTAATTGAATCTTCTTTTTCCAGAATGTTTTTTATTTTTTTTCTGCTATTTGGATTTGCATAAATTTTCTTCGGTACATCTATTTGTGTCAATTCTTCAAGCGAGGAATAACCTAAAAGATTAACCAATTTTGAATTTGCAAAAATTACTTTACCGTTTGGTGTTGTTCTAAAAATTCCAATTGTAGAGTTCTCTAGTAAA
Source organism: Ignavibacteriales bacterium (assembly GCA_020635285.1). Lineage (GTDB taxonomy): Bacteria > Bacteroidota > Ignavibacteria > Ignavibacteriales > Melioribacteraceae. The sequence continues at coordinate 99,879 of JACKAB010000011.1, forward strand.
CTTCTGAACCTTTTTTCATTTTCTATTATTGTAATCTGAGATTTAAATCTTGTTTCTTCAACACTTATTGCAGAGACTAAAATTTCTAAAAATTTTAAATCATCTTCATTAGGAATAAATGTATTTTGAAACATTATGCAAAGTGCACCTATATTTTGGTTATTTAATGAAATTGCTTTACCAAGAAATGATTTTAGCATATTGTCTACAACAATTTCATCATTTTTGTCTAATATAGATTTTTGCAAATCCTTAATATAAATTACTTTTGGTGGTGAACTTCTAATTACTTTTTGTAAAATTGCTTTTAAGTAAATTGTTTTATTATTCTTGCAATAATATTTGAGGTGACTGCATGCACACAAAATTTTATTATTTTTTTAACATAAGTTGCACAAGAAGCATCAAACAAATCGCTAATTGCTTTGATTATGATATCAATGTTTTTATCTGCATCTGAACCAAAATTCAAAAACATTCATGCAGTTTTTAACCCGCTCGCTATTTTTAATATCTGCTGTAATATCTTCGCAGGTGATTAGAATTTCTTTTTATTTTTTACTGGTTCTAAAATTTGAATAAATGCTCTAACCCAAATTTCAGAATTATCTTTTTTATTTTTCTAGCTTCGTAAGTTGCTATTTGTGTATGTTTTGTGAGCAGACTATCGATAATAGATTTTATTTTGCTTCTATCATCTTTTGTGTACTGTTGATAATATTGAGTTGCCGATTGTTTCTTTTTTGTATATCCTAATAATTTATAAAAATTATTACTGACTTCAGTAACATTTAAATTCAAATCTAAACGAAATAACATTGCTTGCGGGGTTTGATAACTTTTGGGTCTGTAATTTCTTTAGTCATTATTCGGGTTGATTTTTAAAAATGTATTTAATTTAAAATAAACAATCTCTAATTAAAAGATATTATTATCAAATAAAAAATCAAGATGAGAAATTTTAGAAATAGTTTGGCAGCAATTTACAAGAAAAGAATTTACATTGCCAATTTGCGCACCAGTTTTCTTTTTGCAACCGGTAAAATTGTTTCTACAAAAGGAAAGTCTATGAAAGTTTCAAAATAGTATGTTGCTGGGTTGGGAAGATCGGGGTATTTTTCAATTAAGCTATGTTTTAAATCTAAAGGTGAATTTGCTTCCGGAGCTTTTAAGCTGATTAAATCGACTAATTTACTTTTTAATGTTCTTAGTGGATTATCCGGAGTAGAGAATAATGACATTTCAAATTTGTAAATTTTTAATAAATCGTGCTTCAGATCTGGTATCATAAAATAACCTTCATCTTTATAAAGCGGCATTACTCCAATTTCACTTAATGTTATGTTTTCATCAACAAAATCGAAGATTGCTTTTCCTTCTACAATAGAATTTTTAATTTCCGGCATTGCCCAGCGGATAAATTCGGCAACAATATCTAAATCTCTATCGCAATAACTTCCTTCTTGATCTGGATCAATATCACCCAGAAAATCTACAAAATTGAGATTTAAAACAAACTCTGCATCAAAAAGAGACATTTGTTCTATAAGTAATTCTAATTCATTTTTGATTGAGATAAGTTCTGCGAGAGCGGGATAAAGTTTATTTTTATGAAGTGATTCGGAATATTTGCGTAAAATTGCTAAAACCCTATATTTACTTAGTTCAATGTCATCTGCGGCTTTTATAAATGTACTTAAATTTAGGGCTTCCATTAAAACTCCATTAAAATAATCATTGTTGTTTTGCAATAATTGGACCAATTTATTTTAGGCTATTATCGAATATTTTTATTCATATTTCAAAATATTTTGGGGAATATTGGCCATTTGTTAATTATTTTTTCCAATTGCAATAATTGATTTAATTCTTTATTCTAAAGGCTATTAAATTGAAGTAATTTTTACATGTAAAAAGAGGAAATTATGGAACTAAATGCTTTTACAGTTAATGGTAAGAAGAAAATTAAATTAGAAGATTTTAGCACAGATTTTACCGGAGGAATTAAATCTAAAAAGGAAGCTGAGAAAAAACTTGCCAGGAATATTGAAAAGATGGCTGAGCTGCAAAATAAACTTTATGCTCACGATAAATACAGTTTACTGATAATTTTCCAGGCAATGGATGCCGCTGGAAAAGACAGCGCGATTAAGCACGTAATGAGCGGCGTAAATCCGCAGGGAACTCAAGTTTTTAGTTTTAAGCAGCCTTCTGCAGAAGAGCTTGATCACGATTTTCTTTGGAGAACAACCAAAGCTTTGCCGGAGCGCGGAAGAATAGGAATTTTTAACAGGTCATATTATGAAGAAGTTTTGGTTGTTAAAGTTCATAATTTAGTTCAAAATCAAAAAATACCCGCAGAGTTTGTTACTGAAAATATTTGGAAAGAGCGTTACGAGCAGATTAGAGATTTTGAAAAACACATTTCCATGAGCGGAACAAAGGTTATCAAATTTTTTCTGAATGTTTCAAAAGACGAGCAGAAAAAAAGATTTCTAAAACGTTTGGAAACTCCTTCAAAAAATTGGAAATTTTCTGCTGCTGATTTAGCTGAACGAAAACTTTGGAATAAATACCAAAAAAGTTATGAAGATGCAATTAATGCAACTTCAACAAAGTTAGCTCCTTGGCATATTATACCCGCAGATAATAAATGGTTTGCTCGTTTGGTTATTTCTGAAGTTATAAATGATACGCTTGAAAGCCTGAAAATGGAATATCCAAAATTAAACGAAGAACAAATGCAAAATTTAGGAATGTATAAAGCAGAATTGGAAAAAGATTAAAAAGATTTTTACCGTCATTCCGATTCCCGCAGTTTTTATGCGGGATACCGGAATCTTAAGGCTTAAATCCGCACAACATTTTTAGTTTCCGGTCCGCCTTCCGGTTGGTAAGTATTACACCAAACCGTGAAAACTAGAACGACAACCTTTTTTTTGTTCCATAGTAAAATACTTATCCATTTTATTTTAAATCTAAATTAAGTTTTACATCACAAATAAATTGCTACTAATTTTATACTTTGCTTTTAAATAATTAAATTTGCTATTTATAGATTGATTTATGCAATTATTAACAAATACCAGAGATGTTCATATGAAATCGATATTTGCCTCTATTATTCTTATATCAATAATTTTATTCAATCCGACTTTCTCTCAAAAGTTAAGTAAACTTCAAAAGACAACAAACCTAAACAAAGCTAATATTCTTAAACATTATTCAATCTTTAACATTAATAATGTCTCAACATTTATTTACAATAATGGCAATGCTGATCTAAGCCCTACCGGTAATTCCGGATTTATTTTTCCAAAGGGCACAAACAAAGCTGCGGTTTTTCAATCGGGTGTTGTTTGGGGCGGAAAGAAAGATGGCAAAATTCTTGTCGGGGGATCAACTTATTCACAAGGATTGCTTGGCGGAAAAATATTAAATGATGGAACTCCACAAAATCCCGAAGATGAAAGCGCAAGAGTTTATAGAGTTATAGACGATTATCTTGTTGCAGGTGTCTATGCTGAATATGAAGGATTTGAAGGATCTGTCACAGAAATAATAAAGCAATATGAAAAGGATTGGAATGAATGGCCTGCCGAAGATGGAGCTCCGTTTGATGATGTTGATGGCGATGGAATATATAATCCTCAAATTGATATTCCCGGAGTTCCCGGTGCTGACCAAACTTTATGGTATGTGGCTAATGATTTTGATTCCGCTCAATGCCAAAGTATGTACGGTTCCGACCCAATAAAACTTGAACAGCAAGTAACAGTTTGGGGTTATAGGCATAATGATATTTATGACAATGTTCTTTTTAAGAAATATAAGCTGGTTAATAAAAGCGGTAAAAATATTGATAGCATGTATTTCTCAATTTGGGCTGATATTGATTTAGGAGATGCCGGTGATGATTTAGTTGGATGTGATACTTTGCTCAATTTAGGGTACTCTTATAATGGAGAGAAGAACGAAGAGGGAGATGCTGTATATGGAATTGAAGTACCTGCAATTGGATTCCAAATTTTACAGGGACCAATTGTGGAGGGATTACCTGGAGAATTTGCAGTAAAAGGTAATGATAAAATTTACGGTAAAAAGAATGTCGGCATGACTTCCTTCTTTTTTTTTATTGGTGGAAGTGATCTTTACCGAGATCCAAATTTAGGAAGTTATAATGGAACTTTGCAATTTTACAACATTATGCGTGGATTATATCCTGATTATATTGAACCAATGTATCTTAATGGGAAACTCTACCCACCTCCATTACCCAAATTTCCTTTATCAGGCGATCCAATAACTCAAGAAGGGTGGATTGATGGAGTGCAGCATGTACCAAGTGATAGAAGAAATGTAGTTAGCTGCGGTCCATTTGAGATTAAAGCAGATAGCTCTCAAGAGTTTGTTTTTGCAGAATTTATTGCCGTTGATAAAGATAGATTAGGCTCAATCACTTTACTGAAAGATTATGCAAAAAGATTACAAAATAATTATCCAATAGAATTTAGTAAACCAGAAACTCCAAATTTATATAAAGTAATTCCAAAACTGGTCAATAAGAATCTGGGTGAATATGATGAAATAGAATTAGATATTGTCGGCTCAAAAGAAATTACAAATTTTTCAGAGATGGGTTATAAATTTCAAGGATACAATATTTATCAAATACCTGGTGCTTATAATTTTGAAAGAAAGGCACTAAAAATTAGAACCTATGATATTATTGATGATATAACACAAATAATGGGAGATGTGCGTAATCCCGAAACCGGAGAAATAACTTATGGAATTTTTCAAAATGGCACAGACTCTGGCATTCCTAAAAAGATAACTATTGATAAGGATTATTTTGATAATTCAATTCTTTTGAAAGGGAAAAAATACTATTACGGAATATCCTCATATTTTTATAATAGTGATCCGAACGCAGAAATAAAAGCAATTGAAAGCAGATTAAGTTATGTGGAAGTTCAATTCCAGGAAGGACTTGAAGGTCCTCTGTATCTTGATTCAATAGAAACTACGCACATAAATGGAGTTGCGAATGCCAATGTAATTACAGAAGTGATAAATCCGCATGAACTAACCGGTGATACTTATGAAGTCTCTTTTGGAGAGCAGCACTATTATTTAGATTTAGATGGAGAATGGAAAAAGACAAATTTCCCGGATTCAGTAGGAAATAGTTTAAATAAACCTGGTGATCAAACACCTTCTAGTTTAGTTCCCCAACCTTCAATTTATGCTCCAAATAATACACTTGATGTTCATTTTAAATATGATAACCAAGCTCCGGATTTTAATTATGCAGATGGAATAAGTATTACTTTTCCAGACGGAATTCAAATCAACAGTGCTGAAGTCACTAAAGGTAATGCTTATGGTACTACATTTCATCCTGTAATTGAAGGTCAAACAGTTACTTGGGGAAGAAGTGATACAACTGGCGATGGTGAATTTGAGGGTGATGAAGATTTTTCAGTAAATATTAATTTTATTGAACCAACATTTACCGTTAATTATGTGATATTTGATGATGGTTGGTCTGAAGCTTACGCTGTAACTGATCCGCAATATTATAATTTAGGTGCCGGTACCGTAAACAAAGTTGGAACAGCAACTTTAACCGGCAAATTAGGCTATCAATTTAAAGCAGTAAACTATTGGAAACTATTTAATAAAACAAAGCAAGAAGATTTGTTAAACTATCAAACAGTTATAAGCGGGAAAGACTTACTTACTAATGAACCAGCCCCTTATGGTTACGAACCAATTGTTGATGGATTTAGGATAAAACTGGATGGAACATTTGATGCTCCAACAGCTATTGCTAGTGTATCACTGAATGATACTAAATTATATCTTTCAGGTGTACGTTGGGTTAATGAAAATTATATATTTACTGATTTTACATATTTCGGTTATACTGATGGAACAGTTGCAGCTTCTTTAGGACCTGCAGGATATGTAGATGGTGCAGGTGGTACTACAGATGTTGAATTACTTCAGGAAGATTATGAAATCAGGTGGACAGGTGTCTTGGGTAATGAGGTAATAAATGGATTAAATCTTGAAGTAACTACATCGGGTGGTTCCTTTGTTACTATAGTTGGAGCCAGCGGTTATTCAATTGCAGATCATCCGTTAAATCCTAATCCAGGAGTTGCAGAACCTTTTGCTATTAAAGTGCCTTTCGAAGTATGGAATATCGATGAAAATAAGCAAGTAAATGTTCTGATGTGGGATCGTACCGGAAATCCAACAGTTGAGGGAGGAAAGATCTGGAATACAGATAATAGAGTCTATGTATGGGTAGTTAATACTGACTATAGTCCAGATGTGTTAGATCCACTATCTGATGCAGTAACTAATTACGGCACCTGGAACTGGGTTATGTATCAGTCAACTTTTACAACTGGTGATGTTATAAAAATATCTTATCCAAACCCAATATTATTGACTGATAAACTTACATTCACCACAGATTATCTTTCGGATGTTTCTAACTCAGATATACTTCCTAATAAATATGAGTTATACCAAAACTATCCAAATCCTTTTAATCCAAGCACAAAAATTGGTTATTCAATTCAAAAGGAGGGCTTAGTTAATATTACTATTTACAACATACTTGGTCAAAAAGTTAGGGAAGTTGTAAATCAATTTGTAAAACCGGGTAAATATGAAGCAACTTTTAATGGTGCAAACTTAGCAAGCGGAGTTTACATTTATAGAATAAAGACGAATGATTTTGTTAAATCAAAGAAGATGATGTTGCTCAAGTAATTCAAATAGTTGTGAATTATTAATTCGTCATTGCGAGCCTTGATTCTTTTTATCAAGGTGAAGCAATCTTGATTTTGTGGAAGATTGCTTCGGGGAAAAACTTCCTCGCAATGACGTCTATCTTTAAATTTTGTATCATTAAAACTAAAGTAACATATTTTACTGCTTGTTGTAAGCCTGCATTCCGCCTAAAACATTTTTTGCTTTAAAGCCTTTTGCCTGCATAATTTTTGTCGCCATAACAGATCTATTTCCACTGCGGCAAATAACAGCAATATTTTTGTCTTTATATTTATCTAACTCGTTAATTCTTTGAGATAAAACCTGAACTGGAATATTTATAACACCTTTTATCTGTCCAAGCCCACCAAAAAGTTCTTGAGGTGTTCTTACATCTAAAATAACCAGGTTTGTATCGGTTGTCATTTCAGTTTTTAATTGCTCAACTGTAATATTAGAATTGTCATCAGTATTGTCATTACTTTGGCAGCTTACTGTAGCTGTTGTAATAATAAACAAAAATAATACTAGAGATTTTATTTTTTGCATTTCTATTTCCTTTATTTGTATAATCAAATTAAAATTATATTTGGCACTTCAAATTCGTTAATTGTATTAAAGCTTTTCAACTGGTTAGAAATTTTGAGCTTGCTTCGTAATAAATTCCTCGCAATGATGAATATCTTTATAGAATTTTATTTTCTAATTGAGCAATGTTTTCAATACTGGATTTTAAAACATCACCTCTTTCAACCTTGCTAACTCCTTCCGGAGTGCCGGTATAAATTAAATCACCGGGTTCAAGAGTCATTCTTTCAGAAATATATTTTACAATCTCCATTGGTGAAAAGATCATTTTGTTTACAGTAGAATTTTGCTGAATGTTCCCGTTCTTATGTAAAACAATTTTTTCATCGCCGGTTAATCTGTATTCCTCTTTCGATACAAAATCAGAAATTACTCCGCAAGTATCAAAGGATTTTGCAAGCGTCCATGGGTTTCCCTCTTTTCTATACTCATTCTGAAGATCGCGTAAAGTCATGTCTAATCCAACACCATAACCGGTAATTGCGTTTTCAGCTTCTTCATCGTTTGCATTTTTTATTTCTTTCCCAATTAGTAAAACCAACTCAACTTCGTGATGCATTTCATTTGAGTAACTTGGATGAACAATATTATCACCATCATAAATTAAAGTTGATGGAGGTTTAAGAAATATTATTGGAAATTTTGGAACCTCGTTCCCTAATTCCTTTGCATGCTCAGCATAATTTCTGCCAACGCAAACAATTTTACCAACTATAAATTCTTTTTCGCTATTTCTTATTTTTACTTTTTTCATCCTAATTCCGTTTTAGTTTGATGCAATTTATTTAATAGAGATTCAATAAATGGTATCGCACTTTATATGTTTTTAGTTCGCAAATCTATTTAATTTTTTCATTGATAATAAAGCCAGAACAGCTGAAAAAATTAATATGCCTGTTAAAATTATAAAATATTCGTGATGCGCAAAATCGCTGTAATACTTACCCAATAAGCCCGAACCATAACTTCCAACTGCGGTTGCCGCATACCAGCCGCCCATCATTCTGCCTTGTAATTTTGGCGGTGCAACTTTTGAAACATAAGAAAGTCCCATTGGTGAAATTAATATTTCAGCAAGTGTAACAACCAAATATGTTGATATTAACCAATAAGGCGACATAATATTTGAATCCGAATTTCCTCCATTTAATGAAGCAAAAACCATAATCACCATGGAAATTCCCATTATTGTCATGCCAATAAATATTTTTAACGGAGTGGAAGGTTCTTTTCCTTTCTTATTTAATCTATTGAAAAGCCCTAATAAAACTGGGGTTAACACCAAAATAAAAAACGGATTAAAAAATTGATAAGTTTCTGGTCGGAGTAAATCATAAATTTTAGTTGATCTTTCAGCGAACAAAGTTAATGCAAATCCATTTTGATAAAATGCCATCCAAAAGAAAATTACAATTATAAATAACATTGCTAATGAAACCATTCTTTGAGCAGTTTCAGTTTTACCTATTTCTATATGGACGATTTCTTTTTCAGTCTTTCTAGATTGCTTTACATCTGCACTCATAATTTTACTTTTACCCATATTAAAAGTTAAAAGTGCAATCACCATTCCCACAGCGGCAGCCCAAAATGAAATTCTATAATCATTGAACAGATAACCCAATAAAGTAGCGGCTAACGGAGCAATTGTTGCTCCAACATTAACGCCCATATAAAAAATATTAAATCCGGCATCTTTAAGATGAACTTTTTCCTTGTATAAATTACCAACAAGTACTGCCATGTTTACTTTGAATATTCCGGTTCCAAAAGCGACTAAAAATAATCCGATATAAAAAAACACTAACTGCTCAGCAGAAGAAAGTGCCAGTGAAATATACCCAAACAGCATAAAAACAGATCCGGCAATTACTGTATTTATCTGTCCAAATAATTTATCTCCTAAATACCCACCGAGCAACGGGATGAAGTAGACAAGGCCAAGGAACATTCCGTAATGATCTCCTTTAACAGAGTCACTCCAGCCAAATTCACTATCCATATACAGAACTAAAATTGCCATCATTATATAAAAACCAAAACGTTCCCACATTTCCGTGGTGAACATTACCATTATTCCTTTTGGGTGTTCTTTTAGCATAAATATTCCTTATAGATTTATTTTTGTTCCAATATTTAATTTGGAAGCGTTTTTTAAAATA
>JACKAB010000012.1 GCA_020635285.1 Ignavibacteriales bacterium
ATTATGCATTGAGGCTAACAATCTTTACTAGTATTAATATTATCATTTTAGAATTACTTGTACCCACGACGGGATTCGAACCTGTGACCTACAGTTTAGGAAACTGTTGCTCTATCCTGCTGAGCTACGTGGGCATAAATGTTAAAATCGAACAATAAAAATAATCATATTCTTTTTCTTATCAAATTTACAATTTCTTAATATTCTTTAAATTGGAATTGGATTGGTTTTTAGATAATTTTACATCTATAAAACTAACTAATATTCTCATTTAAGGAGCATTAAATATGACAACTATTATTGATATTTTAGGAAGAGAAATTTTAGATTCAAGAGGAAACCCAACTGTTGAAGTTGAAGTTTTATTGGAATCTGGAATAATTGGAAGAGCCGCAGTACCAAGTGGTGCTTCAACCGGCGAACACGAAGCTGTTGAGCTTAGAGATACAAAAAAGAAACGTTATGGCGGCAAGGGCGTTCAAAAAGCGGTAAGCAATGTAAATGATATTATTGCAGATTTATTAATTGATTTTGACGCAGCTGACCAAGTTGCTATTGATAATTTTTTAATTGAATTAGATGGAACTCCAAACAAATCGAAATTAGGTGCTAACGCAATTTTAGGTGTTTCTCTAGCTTGCGCTAAAGCTGCTGCAGAAGCTTTTGAATTACCTCTTTACAGATATATCGGCGGAACTAGCGCACGTGTATTACCAGTTCCAATGATGAACATTCTTAATGGTGGTTCTCACGCAGATAACACTGTTGATTTTCAAGAGTTTATGGTAATGCCTCATGGAGCTCCGAGCTTTGCCGAAGCTTTAAGAATGGGAACTGAAACTTTCCACGCACTTAAAGCTGTATTAAAGAAAAATGGTTATTCTACTTCTGTTGGCGATGAAGGTGGATTTGCTCCAAACTTAAAATCTAACGAGCAAACTGTTGATTTAATTTTAGAAGCTATTACCAAAGCAGGTTACAAACCTGGCAAAGAAATTAGCTTAGCTCTAGATGTTGCATCAAGCGAAATGTATGATAAAAAGAAAAACAAATATATTTTCTTTAAGTCAGATAAATCAGAAAAAACTTCTGATGATATGATTAAAATTTATGAAAAATTGTGCAAGCAATATCCTATTGTATCTATTGAAGATGGTTTAGATGAAAATGATTGGAAAGGTTGGAAAAATTTAACTACTGCTTTGGGAAGCAAAATTCAGTTAGTTGGCGATGATTTATTTGTTACAAATACTGAAAAACTTTCAAAAGGAATTGATGAAGGAATTGCAAATTCAATATTAATTAAAGTTAATCAAATTGGAACTTTAACCGAAACTTTAGATGCAATTGAAATGGCAAAAAGAGCCGGCTACACAAATGTTATTAGTCATAGAAGCGGCGAAACCGAAGATACAACAATTGCTGACATAGCCGTTGCAACCAATGCTGGTCAGATTAAAACCGGTTCTGCAAGCAGAAGTGATAGAATTGCAAAATATAATCAACTCTTAAGAATTGAAGAAGAGTTAGATACAACAGCAATTTATCCGGGACTTTCAGCAGTTAATTTTAAATAGTAGTAATAAGATAATTATTAAAGAGCGTCTAATTTTATTAGGCGCTTTTTATATCTAGAATAGTTAGTGTTAAAGCTAGTTAATAAACTTATAAGGTAAATAATATTCTTAATTGTTTTTAATATAATTGGACATACTTCTTAAGCCAATTAATAATGAACCGAGAAAAATATTATTATTAAAGAAGAGTATATAATAAATTCCATAGTATATTTTTTAATTATTAATAATTCCAAATAACTGAAACAAATTCAATTTATTGTGATTTCAAACAATTAATTATCGATTGAAAAATAATTTATATTAAACCAGATTTCTACATTCTAAATAACTAGAAGTTTCTTAATAAGTCAATTTTATGCCCTACATTGGTGAAATATCTGCATTAATAACAGCCATACTATGGGCTGGCACCGCAATTGTATTTACAGAAGCGACAAAAATTGTTGGATCGTATGTTGTAAATATAACTCGCCTAATTCTTGCAACTTTTTATTTAGTATTTATCATACTTATCTTCAATTTTCAATTTCTAATTTCTTGGGAGCAAATTTATTTATTAGGATTAAGTGGAATTGTTGGACTGCTTTTGGCGATGGTTTTCTTTTAAAGCATTTCAGTATATTGGTGCTAGGTTAAGCATGTTGGTTATGACTCTCTCTCCGCCTCTTGCTGCATTCTTTGCTTACATTTATCTTGGTGAAAGTCTTTCAAACTGGGGAATCATTGGAATTGTTATAACAATTTTTGGAGTTTCTCTTGTTGTACTTAAAAGATCTGAGCAGCCCTCAAATGATTATAAAAAACAACCTCGGCTACTTTTGCTTTTTAGGCGCATTAGGTCAGGCTGCAAATTTAATTTTGGCAAAAGAGGCATTTCAACTTGGTGAAATAAATGCATTTGTTGCAACATTTTATAGAATGGTTCCATCTATTCCTTTTATGTTTTTACTTGGTTCAATTTACAGAAGAAAAGAAATAGTATTAAAATACTTAAATATAAAAAGACGCTCTTCGACTAATTATTATTGGGTCGATTATAGGTCCATTTTAGGAATAACATTTAGCTTACTTGCAATTACAAATACAAAGGTTGGGATTGTGCTACTCTAATGGCAACGGTTCCAATACTCATGCTGCCATTGATAAAATATTATTACAAAGAGAAGTTATCAGTTCTATCAATTGTTGGAGCTTTTATCGCTTGTATTGGAATTGCAGTTTTATTTTTGAAGTAAATCACTTTTTAGACTTTTCATATTCATAAATAATCTTACCGAGCTTCGCCATAAAAGGAAAGCCTATTTCCTCATATTCATATTTGTCATCATTAAAAATTTGGTTTTCATTTAAAAATAAAGTCGCAGAAAGAAAAAACTCAACATTATTTTCTTCATCAACAATGTAAGCATTGTCTGTTAAAAACCCGTAAGCATCGCCGACTTTATTATAAATTTTTATATTGCGCGGAATTGGTTCTTTTGAATCTCCGAACATTAAAAACTTAACGTAACTGTCCCAATACTCTTCTGAATTATATTTTGGACATTCACTTTCCCTTGGTAACATCGACATATATTTTTTTAGAAATTTATAATCTTCTAAAGTTAAATTAAATTGCTCTTCTTTAGAGAACTCTTCGGGAAACAAAATTCGCATTAATAAATTATGCTGATCTCTCAACCCAAAATAATTATTGTGTGAAAAATCTTTTGGCTCCTTAACTAAAGTATCATTTTGTATAAAACCTTTCCCTCTTATTGTATTTTCTAAATCAAGCTTAAAGTCAATTGAATCATACCTTTCCGGTTGATGATAAATTATATTTCCACTTTCATCATAAAAATCAATTGGATTTGTTTGCATGTTTTGATCAGCTGTTCTCGCTACTTCAAGTCGATGTATAATTTTTGTATTGTTGAATCCCCTATTTTTTAATCGTTCATTTATTTCTTTTTGTCCAAGAAAATCATAAAGTCTGTTGAAAGATTCATTATCACTGACTAAAAATATTTGCTTTATATAATTTGCAATATTCGGGTAACCGCATTCGTCTTTATAATTTTTACCAAATGAAACGTGTCCCTCGTAAACACTATCAATTGAGAGATGTGTAAATTTATTTAATCCATCAACATTGATTTCATTTATTTTTTCTAAAGCCAAAACTGCTGCCGGTAATTTTACTGTACTTGCGGGATAAAAGTATTTTTTGGGTTTTTCATTAAACGAAAAAGTGTTAAATTTTATTTCTCCGTTTTCATCTCGGTCAATCTGTGTATATAATATTTGAACTTCATATTTATCTAAGTTTTCAATCACCGGAGATAATTTTTCTGAGTTCTGTTTTACTAAATCTTCCAATATATTTATAGTTTGTCCCAAAGTTAAGCTCCCAAAAAATTGCGTGATAAATATTATAGAAATAAATAATGTTTTCATTTGAACTCTTTAAAATTTGCCAGACTTAATCATTTAGTATTTTTAGAATTTCTTTGTGCAAGTTTGGTGTTGCAACAATAACACTATCGCCTTCAATAGGATTTCCTCCATTATAATCTGTAATAACGCCGCCAGCACCATTAATAATGGGTATTAAGGCAATTGTATCCCAAACTGACATAATCGGGTCAATCATTATTTGAGCAAAACCGGAAGCAACTAAATAATAGCCGTAGCAATCTCCCCACTGTCGGTAAAGTTTCACCTTCCTCATAAGATTTTCAAACTTTGGTAAGTTTTGAAACTCTTCAAATGCCAAATGATCCGTTGTTAATAAAACTGCCTCACTCAGATTTTGTACGTCTTTAATTTTAACTAAATTTCCATTTAATTCAGTGTTAACATTATCTCCTATTAAAAATTCATCTAAAATTGGCTGATGAAAAACACCGAGAATTGGTTTACCATTTTTAGTTAATGCAATCAAGGTTCCAAATGTTACTGCGCCGCATATAAAACTTTTGGTTCCATCAATTGGGTCAAGTATCCATTGATATTCAGCGTTTTCATTATATTTTCCAAACTCTTCTCCAAGAATTCCATGTGTGGGAAATTCTTTCATAATTATTTCTCTTAATTTCTCTTCTGCAGTTTTATCAGCAATTGTAACTGGTGAATCATCATGTTTTGTTTCTATATCAAAATTATTTCTGAAATACTTTTTAATAATTTTACCACTCGCTTCGGATAAATATTTGCTGAATTTTTTAAATTCGGCTATCTCAATATTATCATTCATTTGTAATTCCATTTGTTAATTTTTCACAATATTATTCTTATTATTGAATAACAAAATAAAACAATTATGAAACTTTTAGAAGCTACAACTGAAAATATAAATTCGGCTGTTCAAGTATTAAAGGATGGCGGATTAGTCGCTTTTCCAACAGAAACTGTTTATGGCATTGGTGCAAATGGATTTGATCCAATTGCTGTTGCCAAAATTTTTGAAGTTAAAAAACGACCGGCATTCAACCCGCTTATCTTACATATCTCTTCAATTGAAATGCTTGATAAGATTGCTGAATATTCTAATTCTAAGATTAAATTCTTAATCGATAAATTTTGGCCAGGGCCGCTGACTTTGATTCTGCCCAAAAAGGAAATTGTTCCCTACATTGTTACTTCCGGTTTAGAAACTGTTGCAGTAAGAATGCCAAATAATAAAGTGGCGTTAGAATTGATTTCTAAATTAGGAAAACCAATAGCGGCACCAAGCGCAAATAGTTTTAGCAGATTAAGTCCCACAAAAGCAGAACACGTGGTTAATCAACTTGGAGAAAATATTGATATAATTTTAGACGGTGGAAATTGCCAAGTGGGAGTTGAGTCAACAATAATAGAAATTTTGGAGGACAAACAACTTATACTCCGCCCTGGGGGAATTCCAACCGAAGAAATTGAAAAAGCAATCGGCAAGCTTTCTGGAAGTGAAAATGTAATTAATCCAAATTCTCCGGGGCAATTACAAATTCATTATGCACCTAAAATTCCAATTAAATTTTATAGCGAAAGTGAATTAGAAGCTAATAAAAACAAAAAAATTGGAGTGATATTTTTTAATGAATCTAAATTCGAAAATCATTTTGACGTGATAAAGATATTATCAAAAACTGGAGATTTAAGAGAAGCGGCTTCTAAATTATTTGCATTTTTACATGAACTTGAAAATTTAAATCTCGATTTAATTTTAGTTGAGCCGGTAGAAAAAAGTAATTTAGGCATTGCAATAATGGATAGACTAACAAAAGCCGTTAATAAATATTTATAAGTTATTCCACCAAAACTAAATGAGATGTTTGTGGCTGGTTTTTGATATCTTTTATTTTGCTCAAATTTGCTTCCGAAATTAAAAAATCAATTCCCCCATTTTTTACATAATTTTTAAAATTATTGTAATGATCTTTTCCAGCAAAATATTCAACAACTACATTTGCCTTTCCCCAAAAAGTATTGGGAGTTGGAGTAATATAATCACCAACAATAATATTTCTTGCAATTAATTTCATTTCCAATAAAACTTTAATTCTTTCTTCCTCCGGCATTTCATGAATTACATACGTCATTACCGCAAAATCAAATTTGGTATCATCATGTTTCTTTAGTTTATCAATATCACCATGAAAAAAGGAAATGTTTTTCTGCTTATCAATTTTCAGTCTGGAATCTGCAACAGAAATATTTTTTGAGGAAAGATCCAAACCCAAAATATTATTACAATGTTCTGCTAATTGAAAAGCAAGTCTTCCCGTCCCACAGCCCACATCTATAACGCTGCTTTGTTTAGGGATTAAACTTTTTATTTGCTGAAACATTTTATCTTGATTTGGTGCAATAATTTTATCGTAAAAATGTCCGTCGTACCAATGTTTTTTATCATTCATACTTTTCTAAAATCCCCCTAATAATTTGAATGACATTACAATAATTGCTGCGATCAAAATTATTTTTATTAATTTCTCCCCTTTTTTAGCTGCTAGTTTTGCAGACCACCAGGCACCAACCCAAGAACCGACTCCTAATATTATTCCATATATCCAGTTGACATTATCTGTAACAATAAATATGATTAATGCAGGAATTGTGTAAAGCATTATTATAAAAAGTTTGTGTGAGTTTACATAAAGTAATTTCATTTTTAAAATATTATGTAAAGAAATCATAAACAAAAACCCAATGCCAACTTGGATGAACCCACCATAGAAACCAAGCAAAATCATTACCGGATAAATTAGCCATGGAAGTTTTTTGGTAATTTTTTCTTCTACATAATGCTTTGAGCTTGGAACTAGAATCGTAATCGCAATTCCAATCATTACAATACCTAGAATTTTTTGGAATAGGTCATCACTTATTTTTGTGGAATAAAAAGCTCCTAAAATTGCTCCCGGGAGTGTTAGTAAGCCTAATTTTAAACTTAACTTAATCTGACTAACATTCTCTTTTCTAAATGAAAGAATGCCGGCCATATTTTGGGAAAGCAATGCAATTCTATTTGTACCGTTTGCAACTGAAGAATCTAAACCTAGAAAAATCAATATAGGTAGGCTTATTGAAGAACCTCCGCCCGCAAAAACATTAATAAAGCTGGTTAATACTCCAACTCCAAACAACAAAAGAGCTTCTAAAAATGTGGGCATTTAAAATAATTTTATCTGAGTAAATAATTGAATTAAAAAATTCCCACAATTGGTTTTATTGCGGGAATTTTAGAACCTATCTAACTATTAAATTTCCTTGCATAGTAATATAATGTCCGGGAAAACTACAAACGAATTTGTAAGTTCCTTGAGCAGGTGCATCAAATTCAATTACTGTTTTTTCTCCAGGTCCAAGTAATTTTGAGTGAACAATAATATTTTCAGTTTCATCAGCTGGAATGTAATTATTATCCTTTGCAGCAACTGCTTTGGCTGCAAAAGTTGCCAAATCAACGTTGGGTTTTAATAAAATAAAATTATGACCCATTTTATCAATTGGCATTTTTCCAATGTTTTCAAAGTTTACTTTTATTTTATCACCTGCTTTAACAACCATTGCCTTCAAGTTGTATTGCATTTGATCATTGGCAGTTAGATTAAACTCAACGGTTTTGGGTCCTTCATTCTGTGCAGTTTCTTTTTTGCTCTCACCGCCGCAAGAAACAAGACTTACGAGAATTAAACTGGCAAACATATATTTTATTTTGGTCAACATTTGTAACTCCGTTTATTTTTAGATACTGTAAAAATACAAATTTACATTCATTTTTTAAGAGATAAACTTTCAACCTCTTTTTGTATCCATTGAATAAACATAAAAATTTGTATGTTTCATATTATTTTTAAATATTTAATATAAATTATGAATTACTTAGAAATTATTGGGTACATCGGTTCTGCCCTTATTGCTATATCTTTAATGATGAAAAATATTTATTACTTGCGTAGAATAAATTTAATTGGTGCATCTACCTTTGCCGTTTATGGATTACTGGTTGGTGCTGTTCCGGTTTTTATTTTGAACAGTTTCATTTCTCTTGTGGATATTTATTACATAATTGAAATGAAAAAACAGAAGGAATATTTTACGCTTTTGCAAATAGATAAAGCAAGTGATGTTCTTTTAAATAAGTTTTTTAATTTCTATGAGAGAGATATTAAAAAGTTTTTCCCAAAATTTGATATTTCTAAAATTGAAGAGGATAAAAGTTTTTTCATTTTGCGTAATTTAATTCCTGTTGGCTTATTTGCCTATAAAGAAATTAGCGAAACCGAAATCTTAATAGAGTTGGATTACGCAATTCCAGATTATAGAGACTTAAAAAATGCCAGGTTTGTTTACTTCGCTCAGTCAAACCATTTTAATAAAAGAGGTTATAAAAAATTAACCGCAGAAACCGAGAGCGAAATTCATAAAAAATATTTACACAAAGTTGGATTTAAAGAATCTGAAAGTAACCCAAACCTTTTTGTAAAAAATATTTAACCAACCTTATTCGTTAAATTATCCACAGCCATATTTAAAAAATTTGGAATTACGGTATTGCGAGTTAGCGTAATATTATCTGGATTCGCAAGGTGATTTAACATTTCTTCTAATTTCTTTTCGCCGTATTCTTCAACAACTTGCTTTTGTCTTTCCGGCTGTAAAAAATGATGCTGCATACTTGGAATATCCGCTTCCGGATGAAACTGGGTTCCAATAATTTCATTAGAAATTCTAATTGCCATCATCGCTCGCGGCAGTTCTACATGCGGTCTAATTTTTTCTTTAACAATTAATTTTGCGCCCAGTTCTCTAAAAGATTTTTTATTTGGATTAACTACTTGCCAAGATCTAAAATCAGCACCATAAAAAATTTCGGGTAATTCTTTTAGTATGTTATCTAATCTTCCAAGTTCAGTTTTATGGATTGGAACTATGCCAAAAGATTTTGAGTTTCTTGGAATTACATCGCCAAGCTCAAAATAACGTGCCATGATCTGAAAAGAGTGACAAATAAAAAAAATAAACTTTTTTTTCTTTGTTTTATTTTGATTGTTAGTCCAAATTTTATCTAAAAGTTTGAAATATTTTTTTTCCCACTGTGTCCCTTTTCCATCAAACGGATCTCCAGGTCCGCCTGAAGAAATAAAAATATCATAACTCATATCTGGTATTTCGCCTTTATATCGGGTATCAAAAATATCATATTTCAAATCAACATCGGTGTATCGTTCATCTGCTTCTTTAATAATATCTTGAATGCAGCGCATTCCTTGATTTTCTTCATTATTGTATAAATCAATAATTGCGGATTTAATTTTCACTACTTTTCCTTCTTTTTTTTCATTAAAATGCATCCAAATATAGTTAATATTGTTTTATACTTCTATGGAACAATTCTAAATTCGTTCAACAATAATTCGTTAAATTTACATTATATGGAAATTAAAAATAATTGCGTCTGTCAATCTGATGATTCAAAAGTTAAATTGATTCATAAAAGCACTTACTCAAAATTTGGTTGGTTTCTTTTAACAATTTTAGGGTTAAGTGCAAAACCAAAAAGGGTTGATTTTACTTGCCCAAATTGCAAAAGGGTTGTTAGCTCAACTACTGATCCAAAAATTTTAACACAATACATAGGAAGATAATTTTTGAATAAATATAAATCTGCTTTAATCTTAACATTTTTGCTTTTTTTTCTCACTCAACCCATAAAATCTCAAGACAAAAAGGAAGGTCAACTTTTTGAATACGTAGAATGGTCTGTAACAAATTCCTCTTTTTCAGGTAATCCCTTTGATTTAATTTCTAATGTTACTTTTATACATCAACCAACAAACAAAGTTATTACAACTCAAATGTTTTATGATGGGAATAATACATGGAAATTTAGATTTACCGGAACTCGTCTAGGTTTATGGAAATATTATTCCGTTTCAAGTGATGAAGAATTAAATGGAATAAATGGTGAAGTTAACATAATAGAAAATACAAGTACAAATAAGTATGGTTTTCTGACTAATGTTGGTAATAAGTTTGCGATTCAAATTTCTGAGAATAAATTAAAAGGATTTCTTTTTAACGTATATATGAATGGTTATGAAGAAAGATTTTCATTTAGAAATGGAACTAAAAACGATTTTAGATTATACAAACAGGCAATCAAAAATGGTTGTTCGGTAATTTTTCTGAAATAATAGCCAATTCGTGGTTTAATTTTCCAACAAAATCTTCTGACGAAGGGATCAAAACAATCCTGATCTTGAAACATTTAAACAGCTTGAATTGCTAATTGTAACTGCAAGAGAAAAAGGGTTACATGTACATTTTTGGTCTTGGGGTGATGAACAAAGAAATCAAACATTAGTTGATGTTTTAGGAGGAATAAATGGGGTTGAAGATAAAAGATTACAAAGATATATTGCAGCAAGACTTGGACCAATACCTGGTTGGAGTATGGGTTATGGATTTGATTTGCATGAATGGGTAAAAAGGATCAAATCGGAGAGTGGGCCAAATATCTAAATGAAAACATGGGTTGGTCTCACGTTCTTTCTGCGCGCGGAATTAAATCTTCAATTCCTAATTTGATTAATTCTTATGATGGATTTGGAAGGGTAGAAGCAGATCTACATACAACAGAATATGGACCGATTGATTACTATGAAATTTATGCTGATTTACAATCAGACACACTTAAACCACACCTTTATGAAGAAAGACATTCCTATTTAAGACCAAATTTTAATTTAGATATGAAAGGCACAAGAAGATTAATTTGGTGGGAAACAATTGCTGGCGGGATGGGTGGATGGTTTGGTTTTTACAATCCTTCCTCATCTTCTTATGTTACCAATCCTTATCCAAATCCTGAACAATTGAAAACCCATTATACATTTTGGGTAGATAAAAATCATTTCTTGCTTGATGCAAAAGTAAATAATAATTTGAGCGATGGTTTTGCATTTAGCACAAATGACTTGCAAAATATTGTTGTTTATAAAGAGAATACTGATTCTATAAAATTTAGTGATGAAGTTGATTTGACCTTAGCTCCAATAATTGCAGTTGATACCAAATTAGAATATGGAGAGATTAATATTTCTCAATCAATTGCTGATAAATTATGGATTGCCCCATATAAATCCGATTGGGCAATAGCTATTGGCAATTTTGAAAATAAATTTTACAGCGTACCAATAGATACAATAATTATAAGCGATACAATAACTCAAAATAGTGTTACAATAAATTATTTTAATGCAACCCAAAACTTTAGTCATGTAGAGTTTACATGGTCAACTTTCACAGAAAATAATATTAGTTCCTTTGAGATTGAAAAAAGCAGTGATAAAAAAAATTGGCAAACAATAAAAAGTTTCCAACCGGTTAATGATATTCTAAAGTTTAATGATTATTCTTTTTCAGAAAAACTGAACGATGCAAATTTAGATAACTTTTACAGACTGAAAGTAACATTCATAAACAATGAAATTAGATACTCAGAAATTATATCACCAGAAAAAATAATTGAGCAGATTGAACTATTGCAAAATTATCCAAATCCATTTAATGGTGATGCAACAATTGAATTTTCGCTGCCTAATGATATTATAACAAATATTACAGTTTATAATTCAATAGGAGAAAAAATACAAACCTTGGTTAATGAAAAGCTTTCATCAGGCTATCATAAAGTTTTTTTTAAAGCCAATAACCTACCGAGCGGGGTTTATATCTATACTCTAAAAGCCGGTTACTTTTTTACACAAAAAAAAATGATATTACTCAAATAGAATATTCGTGCTACTTAAACAATTTTCAAAACTTTTTTATTAGTTTTAGCTAACTGATAATTAGTAAAAGGAGATAAAAATGCCCGACCAACTAATACTCGAGAAACAACAGCAAGCCGCAGAAATTCTTAAAGAAAAAAACATTGATATGTGGATGACCTTCGTTAGAGAAACGGGAAACATAAAAGATCCAATGCTAGAAATGATCGTCGGAACTGGTGCAACTTGGCATTCCGCCTTTATAATAACAAAAGAAGGTGATACTACTGCTGTGGTTGGCTCTTTAGAAGAAGCTAATATGAAAAGCGTTGGCACATTTAAAAATATTGTCCCTTATCTAAAATCAGTAAAAGATGATTTGATAAAAGTTCTTGACAAATATAATCCGAATAAAATTGCTCTTAATTTTTCACGTAATTCTTCCATGGCAGATGGATTAACTCACGGTGTTTATTTAGAATTAATGGATTTATTAAAAGATACTGATTACCCAAATAGATTTGTTTCCTCAGAGGAAATTGTTGCAGCATTAAGAGGAAGAAAATCTCAGAAAGAAGTTGATTTTATTAAAGATGCCATAAAAGATACTTTGGTAATTTTTGATGAGGTTACAGGATTTTTAGAGGTTGGAAAATCAGAAAAGGATGTTGCAGATTTTGTTAAAAGCAAAGTTAAAGAACGTGGTTTTGAAATGGCTTGGGATGAAGAACATTGTCCAGCAGTATTTACCGGACCAGATACAGCAGGTGCTCACTCCGGACCGACAGATAGAAAAATTGAAAAAGGCCATGTTATAAATATGGATTTTGGAATTAAGAAAAACGGTTATTGTTCCGATCTGCAGAGGACTTGGTACGTTTTAAAAGATGGAGAAACTGAAGCTCCGGCTGAAGTTTTAAAAGGATTTAATGTTATTAAAGAGGCAATTATTAGATCAGGCAAAGCGATGAAACCTGGTAAATTAGCATGGGAAATTGATGATATTGCTCGAAGCTACATTGTTGAAAATGGTTATGAAGAATATCCGCACGGACTTGGACACCAAGTTGGAAGAGTTGCTCACGATGGCGGAGCAATGATGGGACCTAAATGGGAACGTTATGGAAACTTGCCTTATATGCCATTAGAAATTGGAAATGTATTTACTATTGAACCGCGCTTGCCAATTAAAGATTTTGGAATTGCAACAATGGAAGAAATAGTTTGGGTTAAAGAAGATGGTGTTGAGTACTTATCAAAACCGCAGACGGAGATTTATTTGGTAAAATAAAATTTTGGTGGAATTTCAAAGCCAATTATTTTATTGGTTGAACATTGTGCTAAAATTCTTTAAATAATCTGGCTAAAGGTTTTCCGGGTGCGTCCATATTGAGGTTAAGAAAATAACCAAATGGAGTTTGTGAAACATCATACTCGGAATTTCTTAATCTCACTTCAGCATTATTAAATAATGATTGAGTGAAATCTGAACTAGCACTGCTTGTGGATAAGTGATTGAATGAGTGCAAAACAATTCTGTTTGTTTCGTTTTTTCTTGCTGCCCATTTTAAGTTTTTAATTAGTTTCGTTTCAACATTAGAACTGTCCTGTTCATCTTTTTCTTCAACATGAATAAATCCCACAATCGCATTTTGAATTGAATCTTTAATATCCAATTCATCAGCAGAATCTAATCCTTTGTGATGTGTTTCAAAAGCGAAAGAGTTTACGTAAAATATTAATAGTTTCATATTGTAATTGTTTTAATTTTTAGTAAAAATGAATATGGAGTTCGGATCAACTCTCTTTCCAAACCACTGCACGCCCCAATGTAAATGTGGACCGGTTGATCTTCCGGTTGTTCCAACTTCACCAATAATTTCACCTTTTTTTACTACTTGATTTTCTTTTACAAAACTTTTACTTAGATGAAGATAAACTGAATTTAAACCCAATCCGTGATCTATCAAAATATAATTACCAGCATAATAAAAATTATCTGCAGAAAGCAAAACAACTCCATCGCTCATCGCTTTTACTGGTGTTCCTCTCGGCACAGCAATATCAGTCCCATTGTGAAAACTTTTAGGCACTCCATTAAGAATTCTTTGACTTCCAAAAATACTTGAGATTCTTCCGCCAGCAATTGGTTTAATAAATCCACTAAGAAAAAGTGCATCTTTCACATTACCAACTTTTTCTCTCGCCTTTTTGCCAATTTCTCTTTCCTTTGCAATTCGTTCATTCTCTTCCTTTGGAGCTTCCACATATTTTTGAGCCATTCTATTTATACGCTGAATATCATATTCTTTTTTAATAGGCGTAATTTTTTTAAGAAAAGTTTTATTTTCAAATTTTACTATTAATAAATGCTCTAAGGAATCATCACGATCAAAACCAAAAACAAAATTGCCGCTTTCATCATGCGGAATTATTTCATCATCTAAAAGTACTTTTTGTATTCCTTCTGCAAAACCAAAATTAAACTCCCTTGCCTAAAGTCTCCTTTAAGTTCAACATCTTGTGCGTTTAAAAAGTGAAGGTTAATAATAGTATAAATAAAATTATTTTTGTTTTCATAAAACTCTTTTCCTAATTAAATAAAATAAAGGCACACACCCTAAATCTCCTCTCGAGAGGGACTTTCTTAGATTAAGGACATTAAAATTGCACAAAGCCAAGCTCCGTAAGTTCCAAGTGCATATCCTAAAACAGCGAGAAGAACTCCAACACTTGCAAGTGAAGGATGAAAAGCCGCAGCAACTATTGGTGCTGAAGCTGCTCCTCAATATTTGCTTGACTTCCGACTGCTAAAAAGAAAAAAGGTGCATGAATTAATCTTGCAACTAAAATCATAAACAAAGCATGGAATGTAATCCAAATTGACGTAATTAGTAAGAGTTGATAATTTTGGAAAAAGCCAAAAATATTCATCTCCATTCCAATAGACGCTATTAATACATATAGAAACAAATTTCCAATTTTAGAAGCACCCTGCTTTTCTAATTTTCTATAACGCGTAAAACTCAAAATTAGTCCAATAGTTGTAGCAATAACTACCATCCAAAAAAAGTTTGATGTTAAACTAAACTTTGCCAACTCCGGAAAATTTTGCTGGAAGAATGGTGCTATAATATCAGCTAAAAAATGAGAAATTCCAGTTACTCCAAATCCCACAGCTAATAATTTCATCAATCCGTTTGTATCAGATAAATCAATTGAGTCTGAATGTTCTTTATCAATTCCCTTTTTAATTGCGTTAATTGATTCTTGATCAGCTTTTAGAAATTTATCAATTTTATCTGAGATGCCCGCTCCATATAATAAAATAGCTAGCCAAACACTATATGTTAAAACATCAATTGCAATAATTGCTGAGAACACAGAATCTTGAACTTGAAAAACTTCTTTCATTGCAGTTTGATTTGCACCGCCGCCAATCCAGCTTCCGGCAACTGTCGAAAGCCCTCGCCAAGTTGCCTCTGGTCCATTAAGAATTACAAAATCCGGGAAGAAAGTTGAAACTAAAAATAACGCAACCGGTCCGCCGATTATAACCCCTGCTGTTCCGGTTAAAGTCATTATTAGTGCTTTTGGTCCTAATTTTAATATTGCAGTAAAATCAGTTCCCAATGTTAACAGAACCAAACTTGTCGGAAGTAAAAACCGTGAAGTTACAAAGTATATTCCCGAATTCTCGCCGGAAATGATTCCAAGTGAATTAAAAATTCCCGGAACAAAATAGCAAAGTAAAAGTGCAGGTAAAAATTTATAAAAATTTACCCAGAAAGTCTTTTCACTTTTAGAGGTTGTAAAAACAAAAGCTAAAATAAAAAGTAAAATGGCAAAAATTACTGCATCGTTTGTAATTGGGAACATAAGAACCATAATATAATTAAGGGCAAAAGTTAATCAAAATGAGTGTAAAAATCATTTATACAAAAATAAAACCTATTACGTTCGGCACATTCATTGATTCATTAACTTGTTAGCTATATCTTTATACTTACAATAAATTTTTAATCGTCAATTGAAGCAACTTTTAAATAAACTTTCACTTTATACAAATCAGCTAGTTAATAAAGCAAAATTAACCGAGCATACTTTTATGATAATTGTAGCAATTATCATTGGCGTGCTAGCAGGTTTTGCTGCAATTGGCATTAGAGCATTAATTGAAGGAATTTCTCTTCTCTCTTTCCCCGGTACAGGTTCAATTCTTGAAAACATTATTTCAACTCCATGGTACTTGATAATTATTATTCCCGCAATTGGCGGATTAATTGTTGGTCCTCTAATTTACTTTTTTGCGCCCGAGGCTAAAGGTCATGGAGTGCCAGAAGTAATGCAGGCAATCCTTTTACGTGGCGGAACAATTAGACCTCGCGTGGCTTTTGTTAAAGCAATTGCCTCAGCTATAACAATTGGTACTGGCGGTTCCGTTGGAAGAGAAGGACCTATTATTCAAATTGGTTCAAGTTTGGGTTCAAGTGTTGGACAGTTTTTTAAGCTTCCAAGTTCGCGGTTAAAAACTTTAGTTGGGTGTGGCGCTGCGGCTGGTATTGCTGCCGCTTTTAATGCTCCAATTGCTGGGGCTTTATTCGCCGTAGAAATAATTTTGATGGATTTTGCAGTGGCACAATTTTCACCGATTGTTATTTCATCAGTATTAGCAACTGTTGTTTCTCATTCCTTTGAAGGAAATTTTGCTGCCTTTACTGTGCCTACTTATGAATATGTTTCACCATATGAAATAGGTTTCTATTTTGTGCTTGGCGCTGTAACCGGAATTGTATCATATCTGTTTATAAAAGTTCTTTATGGCTTTGAAGATTTTTTTGATAATAAATTTAATTTCCCTCCTTACTTAAAACCATTAATTGGAGGAATCTTAATTGGAATAATAGCTTTAATATTTCCGCAGGTAATGGGAATTGGGTATGATTCAATAAACTCTGCCATACACGGAAATATGATTTGGTATTTAGCTTTAGGTTTAGTTTTTGTTAAAATACTTGCAACATCAATAACTCTTGGAAGCGGAGGCTCTGGCGGAATTTTTGCACCGTCACTATTTATGGGAGCAATGGTTGGTGCATTTTTCGGCTACTTTGTTCATTCATTTTTCCCCGAAATAACTGCCCGGCCTGGGGCTTACGCACTTGTTGCAATGGGCGGTATGGTTGCAGGAACTACCCGTGCACCTGTTACTGCAATTATTATTGTTTTTGAACTTACTAACGATTATCAAATTATTTTACCCCTTATGATTACGGTTGTAATCAGCACGATTCTTTCTTCGAAATTGACAAGGGAATCTATTTACACTTTAAAATTAGTATTAAGAAATATTCATATTAAAGAAGGTACAGCGACAAATATTATGGAATCAATATTTGTTAAAGATGTTTATAATAAGGAATATGATTACATAAAAATATCTGACAATTTTAATGAGGTGGTAAATAAAGTTATTCAGGGAAGAGGAAGAAATTTCCCTGTTGTTAATAGTACCAACGAAATAGTAGGAATTATTGAAACCAACACAATTAAAGATTATTTATTTGATAAAGATGTACTTCAAAATTTATTGGTTGCGAGTGATCTTTTATCACTAAATTATGATACAGTCACATTTGCTGATAATTGTCAAATTGCTCTAGATAAAATGAAGATTTATGATTTTGAAGGCTTACCGGTTGTTGATGAAAATAATCCCAAACAGCTAATTGGAATGTTGTGGCGAAAAGATATTCAAGATCAATATGATAAAGAAATTGAACGACGTGATATATCATCCAGCTTTGCCAGTAAAATCAGTATGAAGGGAGAGGAAACCGATGTTCAATTTTTGGAAGGTTATTCGGTTTCAGAAATTTATCCTCCAAAATCTTTTATTGGTCATTCAATCCGCGACTTAAATATAAGAGCAATTTACGGTGTTGATATTTTATCAATTAAGACAAAACAAGGTAAAAACGAAATAGTGAAAGCTATTCCTGATCCAAATCATGTAATTGCTGAAGATGAAATTTTAGTTGTCGCAGGTGAAAGTAAAAATATTATACTAATAAAAAATTTGCCTTAAGTTTACTAATGAATCAAGACTCTATTAAATTGAATAAATCCTTGGCTGCAAAATTTACAGGCTATAAATTAGCATTCCAAAAAGCTTTAACCAAAATACCTATTCCGGAATATGCACTATTTAGTATTTATGCTATTCTTATTGGAGCAATTGCCGGATTAGCCGCAGTTTTATTTCATGAATCAATTCAGTTTACCACAGATATATTTTTTAATTCAGAGACTAAAAATTTTACATTTTTACTTCCAGCGATTGGGATGTTAATCTTAAGTTTAATGATTTACGCCTCTCCAAAAACTGCAAAAAGTAAAGGTGTTTCTGAGGTAATAAAAGCAGTGGCTTTAAGGGGTGGTTACATTCCTTTCCGAACAACCTTATTTCATTTTATTGCTCCAATAATTTGTATTGGTTCCGGAAATACGCTTGGTCCGGAAGGTCCGATTGCACAGCTCGGCGGTGGAACATCCAGTAAATTTGGCAATATACTCGGACTTTCAGATTCACGAAGAAGAATATTTACTGCAGCCGGAGCAGGCGCAGCAATAGCCGCGGTGTTTAACTCTCCACTGGGAGGAATATTTTTTGCTTTAGAAATTATTTTATTAAACGACTTTCAAACACCAACTTTTTCAGCATTGGTCTTGGCTTCAGTTACGGCAAGTGCCATATCTAGGGCTTTCTTGGGCAATTATGCCACCTTCACTTTTGAGACTGTTACGATTAGTTCCTACAGTAATTTTTATTTATATGTTATTCTTGGATTAATTTCCGGATTTACCTCGCTATTATTTATTCGCTACTCCGATTTTGTTGATAGACTTTTCAACGATAATCTCTTAACAAAAATTCCGCGATGGCTTGTAATGGTTTTTGTCGGATTAATAATGGGCGGATTTGGATATTTTTTTAATGGGATTTTTGGAATTGGTTATGAAACAATAAATAATATTTTAGCCGGAACAGAAATTTGGCATGCTGTATTAATATTGTTAGTCTTAAAATTTTTACTTGTTCCACTTATACTTTACTCAGGGGGATTTGGCGGAATCTTCGCACCATCCCTATTTATTGGAGCTTGTATTGGCTACCTATATGCTTTTGGACTCAATTATTTTTTCGGTCTTCAATTAGATAGTGTTTCTTATGTGCTGGTTGGAATGGGGGCTGTGCTTGGCGGAGTAAATACAATTCCTATTTCCGCAATTCTTATAATTTTTGAAATGACCAAAAACTACACTTTCATACTTCCCTTAATGCTGGCCGTTATTATAAGCACAACAATTGTTCAAATAATATTAAAAGGTTCAATCCATATTAAACATTTGGAGCGAGAAGGATACAGAATCTCCAGTGGAAGAGAAACTAATATTTTAAGGTCAATTTTTGTGGAAGATGTAATGCGGGATGACATAATTTTAATTCCAGAAAACACTTCTATTTCAAAATTAATTAGTCTTTTACTTAGCAGTCCGCACGCCACATTTTATACAACTAGTGAAAATGGAAAACTCGTTGGTACAATTACAGAAAATGAATTGCGACCAATCATTACTGAATATGAACACATACGCGATACTTTAATTGCAAGCGATATCGCAAAACCTGAAGTAATTACAGCTTTTCAATCCGATGATCTTGATCATATCTTAAAATTATTTGGAACAAGTAATGTTGATCAATTTCCGGTTGTTTCTAAAAAAGATCCGTTAAAAGCAATTGGAACAGTCTGGCGCCACGATGTTATTATGGCTTACAATCAAGCAAGTTTAAAACATAATATTTCTGATGGATTAGCTAAGGAAATAAAATCAATTGAGCGGACGCATGTTTCTAAAGTGGCTGATGGCTACTCAATCGTTGAGTGCAACGTTATCCCAATGTTTGTTGGCAGCACGTTAATTGAACTTCGTTTAAGAAATAAATATGGATTAGAAGTTTTAATGATCAAACAAAAAAAATCTCCGTTTGATGATGGCGGTGAAGAAGATAAACTTATAATTCCTGATCCAAATTATGTGATCAAATCGGATGACATACTTGTACTTTTCGGCTCTGATGAAAACATTGAAAAAACAAAAGATTGGAAGTAATTTGAATACTTTTATTGCCCTTTTACGTGGAATTAATGTTAGTGGTCAGAAAAAAATTAAGATGGCTGATTTGAAACAGCATTTTGAAGAATTAAATTTTCAAAATGTAACCACATATATTCAAAGCGGTAATATCATCTTTCAGACAAAAATAAAAGATATAAATAAATTAGAAAAATCCATTTCAAATAAAATCAATGAGCATTACGGTTTTGATGTAGAAGTAATTATTAAAACCATTTCTGAGCTTGAATATATTATAAACAATAATCCATTCATCAAGCAAAAAAAAGATCCCAATAAAATTTACTTAACTTTTCTTCACTCCTTTCCAAAAATGGAAAATATTAATAAATTAAAAGAAACAAATTACTCACCTGAAGAATATTCCATAGATAATAAAAACATTTTCTTCTTTGCTCCAAATGGTTATGGCAAAGCAAAGATGAACAATAATTTCTTTGAAAAGAAATTAAAATTAATAGCCACAACCAGAAATTGGAAAACTGTAAATAAATTATATGATCTATCTTTAAATAATTAACTGAATTCATTTCAGAGAGACAAAACTTTTTATACTTTCCTGTGCAAATTTTTAGTAATTGCTAATCATCAAAATAAAATCTATAATTACTCACGCAGAAATTCTTTTCATTGCCGAATTTATTTGTAATCTTTGAAAAGTTATACTTTATAAAAAGATGCGCCGTCTTAATAAGTCTTGTCAAAAATTCTTAACTAAAAAAGGAAATAAAATGACAATCGCCGGTGTTGCTCCAAAACTAGCTATACCAACTATTATATATCTTATTATTACAATACTAATTGACCACTTTACATACCCGGTTTTTAAAATTACGCTTACTCATACTTCTACATTAGTGATTATTGGTATTGTTCTTATCTTAATTGGCATTGGTTTAATTGTTAATGTCGCTAAAAAATTACTTAAATCTTTCAAAGCTAATATTCTGATGAAAGATGGGATTTACCTTACTTTCAGAAATCCAATGTACGCAGCGTATCTATTATTAATATTCCCTGGAATTTCTCTAATTTTTAACTCATGGCTTGTTTTTACATCAGTAATATTAAACTTTTTTTTACTCCAGATATTTGCAAAAGAAGAACATAAATATTTGGAAGAAAAATTTGGTAAGGAGTATACAGAGTATGTAAAAAAAGTGATGATAAAATTTTTATAAAAATGATCTGGAATCTTAGTAATTCAAAAACACTAAGACCTTTTAACTTATAAGAAAGGAAAAAACCATGAGAAAAATTATTATATACATTGCCGCAAGTGTTGATGGAAAAATTGCAAAGCCAAATGGAAATATTGATTGGTTAAACGAAGGATTGTCAGTTTCAAAAACTGACTATGGATATAAGAAATTTTATAAATCGATTGATACAACCTTAATCGGAAATAATACTTATAAAAAAATACTGAAATTTGGAATAGACTTTCCGTATAAAGGAAAAGAAAATTTTGTGATTACATCAAATAAAAAAATAAAGCAAGATACTAATGTTACCTTTATCTCAAATAACATAATAAAATCCGTAAAAAAGATAAAAGAGAAAGATGGTAAAAATATTTGGTTAGTCGGCGGAGGAAAGTTAAACTCCTATTTAATGAAAAATAAACTCGTAGACGAAATTAAACTTTTTACAATGCCAATAGTTTTAGGAACGGGGATTCCAATGTTTAATGAAATTCCAATTAATTGCAAGTTGGAATTGCAATCCTCAAAAAAATATGCAACTGGGGTTGTTGAACTAAATTTTAGATGCAAATATGAAAAATAATATTTCTATAAAATCGGATAGGTAAAAAAATACGAATAATAAAAAAGGACACCTTGCTGAAAATTAAAATATATATTCTTGCTGTTTTAACAATATTGGGCTTCTTTAGTAATGGCTTAGTAAATGCACAAGAAAAACCTAATGTTTTAGGTATAACAATGAAAAATGTTTATGACGCATTTGGAAAGGAAGGAAAAGGATTAAAGCAAGATTTTGGATTTTCTTGTATCATAAATTATAAAGGTAAAATGATTTTATTTGATTCAGGAACTGATGCAAAAATATTTCAAAGTAATCTTAAAGCAATGAATATTGATTTGAAAAAAGTCGATATTGCAATAGTATCTCATGGACATTATGACCACATTGGCGGGTTTGATTATCTTTTAGAAATCAATCCAAAAGTTAAAATTTACCTCCCTAATGATTTCTTTTCATTAGGTGCGCCGATTAAATTTCCATTCCGTGAAACTGAACCCGAAGTTGCTAAAACCTTGCCAAAAGAAGAGCAATACTTTAGAGGTGAAAGAGATCTTGAAGGAATGATCACAGTGCCAACCGGCAGATTCTGGAAATCCAATGTTGAATATTTGACTGAGGCAAAAGAAGTACTGCCTGGCGTAACCTTAATTCCCACGACCTCTAAACTGATGGGAACATTTATAAAATATCCACCATTTGAAGATAATCCTCAACTAATAGGAATGCCGGAATTATCTGCTGCATTTGCAACTGAAAAAGGTGAAATATTATTATCGGGATGTTCACACAGCACAATTGAAACTATTATTCAAGAAACTCAAAAAATTTGTAAGGATAAAATATATCTTGTTGCCGGCGGCTTTCATCTTATTCCTTATGGACGAGACTATATTACAAGTTTGGCAAAGCGAATGCACGATGAATACGGCGTTGAATCAGTGGCGCCTGCACATTGCACAGGACAGTTAGGTTTTTCTATTTTTAAATCTATCTACGGTAATGAATATAAATTTTTCGGACTTGGTGAGACACTAATTTTATAATTTTTATTTGACAAACTTTTGCTATTTCATTTTTCAATAATTTTACTGATTTTATATTGAAAATTAGAGGAATATTTGAGGTATAATTTGAAAGGGATTCTTTTTATAATCACTGTCGTAATTATTTTGGGCTGCAATACCATTGAGCCAAAAGACATTAATATTGAACTGTTAAATAAAAAATGGGTTCATTCACGAGAAGAAGAAAAAGATTCTATTCTAGTTTACAGACCCATTGATTACAAAGAATTTCCGACTTCCCGCTACCGTCAAATGTATTTTTTTGCTGATAGCGGCTCTTGCAAATATTATGTTCTCTCTCCTTATGATGCACACTATTTTGAAGAAGGGACTTGGGAATATAAAGAGGATGAAATTCTAAATATTTTTAATCCTCAAAAACAACTTATAATCAGCTATAAAATAATTACTTTGAAAGATGACCTCTTAGAACTTTTACAGCTAAATTAATTTTCAATTACTTATTCTGAAAATAAAGAAATTCCATAGCTATCCTGATTTTCTGGCGGCGCTGAATTCCAAGAATTATATGAATGCGAACCATCAGTAATAAAATGCAATGTATAATTACCAGCATCTAGAGAAATTATTTTGTTAAATAATTTATTCTTTGATGCTCCGCCCGCTTTTTCTGTATTATTATATGTCATTTCCCAAACAACATCACCTTCACTATCTTCAATCCAACCATAATCATCCATGCCGGATCTCGTTCCTTCTCCAATTGCAAATATTCTTATTTTACTATCTTTAGATAGGGTAAATGCTTTTTCTATATCCTCATTATCCTTGACTTTTATTATCTCTGCAATAATATTTTTACTTTTATAATCTTTACTATCAAAAAGTTCAAAATCTTTTCCTCCCGCCCAAATTGTTAATCCCCACCGAGTTCTATCGAAAGGAGCGCTGGCATTCCAATCTTCATATGAGTGAGAATCATCTGTTGAATAATAGGCTATATAATTTCCTTTTTCTAGAATTATAGTTTCATTTACCATTCTATTCTTTTTTGTGCCACCTGCATGTTCAAGTTTTTTGTTGTTGTTCATAGACCAAACTAATTCCTTGGTATCAGCATTAACAATCCATCCATAATCTGATAAATCATCTCCATCGGTACCTTCACCCAAACAGAGAATTTTTATTTCAGTCGATTTTAATAATTTGAAGCCCTGAGAAAGATATTGGCTATCACCAACCTTTGTTAACTCTACCATTGGTTTTATAACGTCTTCAACTTTAAATTGTACAACATTATTTTTATCTTTCTCTGAATCTGCCCAGATGGTAGCACCCCAAAACAAAGGATCATTCGGGGGCATTACGTTCCAATCTTCAAAAGAGTGAGAGTCATCAGATGAATAATGGAGTTGATAACTGCCTTTTGGAAGCTCAATTTTCTCATTAATTACATAATTCTTTTTACCTCCACCGGCATGAGTTGATTTATCTAAAGATGCTTTCCAAACAATTTGATTTGTTTTAACATCTGATATCCATGCCAAATCAATTATACTTTCATTGCTGCCTTCACCAATTGAGTATATTCTTATTGTGGTCTTATCTTTTAATGAGAACCCCGCTTCCAAATCTTCATTATCCTTAACTCTGTTAATAGAAACGATAGAATTTTTCATAACATTATTAATGACTTCTTGAAAATCAACGACGCGAAACTTACCTTCTTCACCGGAAACTGTAATACCTAATTCCGGTCTATTTTTAGATCTAAAATCATTTCTTCCTGGCAACACTTTGGATATAAAATCTTTAAAATTCTTTATATCAATATCATTCCCATTGTTGCAAGTATAATAAACCTCATATGTTCCGGCTTCAAGAGGTTCTAGATCATCAAAATCAAACATTCCATCTTCATCTTCAAAATCAAAGTCTTCCCTTGCATCCCATACTATTTGACGCGTTTTACTATCAATTAGCCAACCATAAAAAACTATTTTTTCTTTTAAATTACCGCCATAATTTGCAGCTTTTCCCTTTATATGAACTGTTGAGTATTCCAAAACCTCAAATGCAGAATGTTCCAGATCTCCAGGATAAAGATTGTAAATTTCAATTTTTTCATTATCCTGTGCAAAAACTGATACATTTATTAAAAATAACGCTATTAAATAAAAAATATGTTTCTGATATATGTGCATTTGATCCTCTAATTATTAATTTATATTTTCAACATTTTTTTGACGTTTTAATTATGAGAAAGTTAACATTAATGTTTAAATTTCCCCATTAAACAATTCCAACCTTTATGAATATAATTATACTCACTGAAAAAGATCAAACTGAAAAAAACATTTATAAAATTAGTGATGACAGATTTACGCACATTAAGAAAATATTAAAATCTGATATTAATGATATAATTGAAATTGGGCTTATAAACGGCTCAATTGGAACTGCTAAAATAATTGATTTGAAAGAAACCGAATTAATGCTGCAAGTTATAAGCCTAAACAAAACTAAAGAATCAAATTTTAATGTTGATTTAATCTGTGCACTTCCCCGCCCTCAAACATTGAAGAAAGTTTTAAACACTTGTGCAACAATGGGGATTGGTAATTTATATTTGATTAGATCCGAAAAAGTTGAAAAGAGTTTTTTCCATTCTCCCATTTTAGAAGAGAAAAATTATAACAAATATTTAATTGAAGGCTTGAGTCAAGGTAAACGAACAAACTTACCAAAAGTCTCAATTCACAAAAGGTTTAAAGAATTCTTCGAAAATGATTTTAATGATATTAGAAAAAATAAATCTTGTTTGCTCGCTCATCCAAACGCCGAAAAATATTTGAATGAAATAACTCAAGAAAATCTTCAAAATATTATTTTGGCAATTGGACCTGAAGGCGGCTGGAATGATTACGAAATTAACTTAATGGAAGAAAAAGGTTTTATAAAATATAAGCTGAGCGAGAATATCTTGAGAGTTGAAACCGCAGTTACGGCAGCTTTATCTCAAATTGAATTACTAATCCAAAAATAAATTTACAATTACTTGCGAAGTTTAATATAGTTGAGAAAATTATAAATACTTTAAAATGATAATAACAGAAACTAACAGATTGATTTTAAGAGAGTTTATATTTGAAGATGCTGAAAATCTTTACAAATTAAATAGTGATCCGGAAGTTATAAAATACACCGGCGATAACGCATTTCAATCCGTTGAAGAAGCTAAAATATTTATTCAAAATTATGATGCATATTCAAAATATGGCTATGGGCGCTGGGCAGTTGAATTAAAAGCCACTAAACAGTTTATTGGCTGGTGCGGATTAAAATACATTCCTAGTTTGAACGAAACCGATATTGGCTTCAGATTAATAAAAGATTTTTGGGAAAAAGGTTATGCAACCGAAGCTGCGAAAGCTTCTCTTGAGTTTGGATTTAATGTGTTGAAGATGGAAGTTATTGTTGGAAGAGCAATGAAAGAAAATGTTGCTTCAATTAAAGTGTTAGAAAAAATTGGCATGGTCTTCTGGAAAGAATTTATTTTTGATGAACACCCCGGTTTGTATTTTAAAATTGAAAAAGGAGATTTTAAATAATGAACTCAAATTATATTATTAGTGAGCTTAAAAAGAATAAACTTGTGTTCAATGAACTTCTTGAAAACTTAGATGATAATTTAATTACATGGAAATCAACTCCTGATAAATGGAGCTTACTTGAAATAGTTTGCCATCTTGTTGATGAAGAAATAAATGATTTTAGAGCAAGATTAAAAAGTACTTTAGAAAATCCCAAACAAGACTTAGTTCCCATTGATCCAACTGGCTGGGTAAAATCAAAAAAATATATAGAACAGAATTATAATACTAAATTAGTAGAATTTTTAAATGAAAGAGAAAAATCAATAATTTATCTTGAACAACTAAAAGAACCAAAGTGGGATAATTTTTATCAACATGCAAAATTTGGGAAACTATCAGCCAAATTATTTTTTACAAATTGGCTTGCTCATGATTATCTTCATATAAGGCAGATAATAAAACTTAAATATGATTACCTAA
This sequence comes from Ignavibacteriales bacterium, assembly GCA_020635285.1. GTDB lineage: Bacteria > Bacteroidota > Ignavibacteria > Ignavibacteriales > Melioribacteraceae. Next base: position 26,898 of record JACKAB010000012.1, read on the forward strand.
GCTTTACATCAAAAGAAAATTTGAATTATGCTGGCAATTGGTAAATTCCCTTAGAAACTTTATTTTGTTGACCACTCTTATTTAAAACAAAGCGATTTACTTACATCGAAAAAAAACTATGGAAAAAGCAAAACATAAAATAACAATGGCCAAAGCCTTTAAAGAATTCATTTGGCCAAGAAAATATATTGTTCTTATTGGACTTTTATTAATTATTGTTAGTCGGCTAGCAAGTTTAGTATTGCCTGGCGCGAGTAAATATTTAATGGACAACGTAATTGTAAACAAAGATTTAAGCATGCTAAAATGGCTTTTAATTATTGTTGCGGCTGCCATTATTGTTCAATCGGTTACTTCTTATTTGCTTACAAAACTTTTAAGTGTTGAAGCTCAGTTATTAATATCACAGTTGCGTGCAAGTGTTCAAAAGAAAATTCTATCACTGCCAATAATTTATTTTGATAATAATAAATCGGGAGCTTTAGTCTCTCGTATAATGTCCGATGTTGAAGGAGTCAGAAATATTGTTGGTACCGGACTTGTACAATTATTCGGTGGATTTTTAACTTCCATACTGTCTTTGGTTTTAATGATTAGAATTAGTCCAATGATGACATTATATGTTCTTGGTCCGGTAATTATTTTCGGAATAGTTGCGTTAAAAGCTTTTGGCTATATCCGCCCAATATTTAGAAAACGTAGAATTATTACCGCGGAAGTTAGCGGAAGACTTACTGAAACTTTAAATGGCGTTAGAGTAATAAAAGGCTTTAATGCGGAAGAACAAGAGAATAAAGCTTTTGAAGTTGGTGTAGAAAGATTATTTCAAAATGTGAAAAAGAGTTTAACTTCTACCGCACTTATGACCAGTTCATCAACCTTTTTACTTGGAATTGCTACAACCGGAATTATGGGAATCGGCGGCTGGCAAATAATCAGCGGTGATTTAACTATTGGAGAGTTTTTAGCATTCACACTTTATCTTGGATTTATGATTGCCCCAATTGCACAAATGGGAAATATCGGAAGTCAATTAACAGAAGCATTTGCCGGTCTTGACCGAACTGAAGAAATAATGAATATGAAACCCGAAGATGATCCCGAGATAAGACCAATTCTTTTAGGTGAAATTAAGGGTAACATAAAATTTGAGAACGTATCTTTTTCATATGAAAAAGGAAAGGAAGTTCTTCACAATATTAATTTTGAAGCGCCTGTTGGCTCTGTTACTGCTTTAGTTGGATCTTCAGGTTCCGGCAAGACAACTATTGCTGGACTAGCAGCAACATTTTTAACAACTGGCTCCGGCTTAATTACAATAGACGGAATTGATATTAGCAAGGTAAACTTAAGCAGTTATAGAAAAAATCTTGGAGTAGTTCTTCAAGATGACTTTTTGTTCGAAGGAACAATTAAAGAAAATATTTTATTCCCAAGACCAGATGCTACTGAAGATCAATTACTGAGTGCCGTAAAGGCAGCCTATGTCGATGAATTTACAGATCGGTTTGATGATGGACTTGATACTTTAATTGGCGAAAGAGGAGTTAAACTTTCCGGAGGTCAGAGACAACGAATAGCAATTGCACGCGCAATTTTAGCCAATCCAAAAATTATTGTACTCGATGAAGCCACTTCAAATTTGGATACAGAAAGTGAATCGTTAATTCAAAAAAGTTTAAATGAACTTATGAAAGGAAGAACCACTTTTGTTATTGCACATAGGTTAAGCACAATAAGAAAAGCAACACAAATTCTAGTAATTGAAAAGGGTAAAATTGCTGAGCGCGGAAACCATGATGATTTAATTGCAAAAGAAGGAAGATATTACGACCTATATACTTATCAATCAAGAATTTAATATTAAATGCTAAAACTTGTTTTAATAAAATGGTAAATATAGAAGTTTGTATAAATTGTGATAGTAACCAATCTGTTCATGACTCTGTAAGCGCCGCTTTACAAGGAGGCGCTGCAACAATTGAATTATGCGGAGCGATGCATCTCGATGGACTGACACCAATACAAAAACAAATTATTGACGCACGAAAAGCATTTATTGATAAACCTGGTTTGATGGTTATGATTAGACCTAGAGCCGGAAATTTTTGCTACTCAAAACAAGAAATTAATCTTATGTGCGAACAGATTAAAATGGCCGCTGATGTTGGTGCAGATGGAATTGTTCTTGGTACTTTAAATGAGAATAAAAATACTTTAGCGATTGATTCCCTCAATAAGTTATTAGACTTAGCCAGCAAATATAAATTGAAATCTACTTTTCATAGAGCTTTTGACGCAACTCCAAATCCGATGGATACATTGGAAATTTTGATTAATCTGAATGTCAACCGAATATTAACAAGCGGAACTGAGTGGGGACAAAACCAAACAGCACTTGATGGAGTTGATAGATTAAATAAAATTATAAATAAATCTAAAGGGCGAATTGAAATTGTAATTGGCGGCGGTGTAAATAACAATAACGTTGATAAAATTTTAAAACAACTCCCAATATTAAATAATAAGATAAGTGTACATTCATATTCCGGAGTTCAAGAAAATGGTTATACAACCATTGATGCAGTTAAATCTTTAGTCAATGAGGTAAAGAATTTTTAATAACAACCTCCATAATCTTCTTCTGATGAAATATAACTGGGAAAGAAAAAATATAAATAAATTCAAAATAGGTATTATAAAATGAAATCAATTACGCTCACAAATAACAGCATCATTAAAAAATCATTAAAGTATTTTCTTTTATTATCTGTTTTCTTTAGTGGTATGTTAACATCTTGTTCCCACAATGTTAGTAGTACCAATCAGTGGGTAAGTCTTTTTAACGGTGAAGATTTAACTGGATGGAAAATTAAAATTTCGGGTTACAATTTAAATGACAACTACAAAAATACTTTTCGAGTTGAAAATGGAATTCTGAAATGTTCTTATGATAACTATGAAAATTTTGATGGAGAGTTTGGACATATTTTTTACGATAAAAAATTCTCGAATTATATTATACGAGTGGAATATAGATTTGTTGGGGAACAAGTTAAAGGCGGTGCGGATTGGGCTTATAGGAATAACGGAATTATGTTTCATTCGCAATCACCGGAAAGTATGAGAATTGATCAAGATTTTCCAATATCTATTGAAGCGCAAATGCTTGGTGGCAATGGAGTTGACGAACGTCCAACTGGAAGTGTTTGCACACCCGGAACCAATATTGTTATTGGTGGAGAGCTTATCACTGATCATTGCACAAGTTCCAGTTCAAAAACATTTCATGGAGATCAATGGGTAACAATGGAAGTTGAAGTGCATGGAAATGGTAAGATAAAACATATTGTTAATGGAGAAGTAGTTTTTGAATATGAAAAACCTCAGCTTGATCCAAATGATCCAGATGCACAAATATTAATTACTAATGGTGCTAACTTAATGTTAAGTGAAGGCTACATTGCTCTTCAAGCAGAAAGTCATCCGACAGAATTCCGTAAAATTGAGATTCTTGAATTGGATAAATAATATTTATTCATTCAATATTTAAAATTATAAACTGAGAAATTGTATTGATTATTTTGGCCGGAATCAATTTAGTAATAAGAAGGTTAGACTTAACTAATAGTAATACATTTATAATTTAGAAATAAAAGGAAGGATAACTTTTATGAAGTTAATAATTGTAATAATATTTTGTGCTTTACAATCTTTTATATTTGCTCAAGAACCTGAGGTTCCCGATTGGGCAGAACCTGGATCAGAAACACATATACAAGTATCACCCCCATTAGATTTTCACAGGCCTGCCAGAACTTCAAATGTTCCGATCGGTATATTTGAAGGTCAGTCAGATGTTGGAGCAGCCTTAGTGGAAGGAAGCTCCAGTTACGATCCAATAACAAAAGAATATACTATCATTTCAGCCGGTTACAATATATGGTATGTTCGTGATGAATTCCGTTTTCTGTGGAAAAAAATGTCCGGAGATATTTCGCTTGCAGTTGACATAAACTATCCGGATTCACAAGGCTACTTTGACCGTAAGGCTGTTCTTGTTATTCGTGAGAGTCTTGAAGATGATTCAAAAGAAGCCCTTGTTGCGCTTCACGGTGATGGTATGATTCATCTTGCTTGGCGTCCCGAAAAGGGCCTCCGTATAAAAGATATGGAATATCGCATTGGCAGCAGAGGTGCTTTACCTGGTGGTAACTCTCCGGATGATCTTGTTTCAGCTCATGCAAAACGTATTGGCATTGAGAAACAAGGCGATTCCATTGCACTTTTTGTAAGTATGGATGGCGAACCAATGAACCAATTCGGTTCTCCAATCCAGTTGCACATAAATGAACCGTTTTATGTTGGAATTGGTTTTTGCTCGCATGTGCCAGATAAAGCCGATACCGCAATACTATCCAATGTTGTTCTAGTAAATATCTCTGGTGAGGTTCGCTAGTATGATAAGAAATTTGTAAGTAATTAAATTTTAATAATTGTACTAATTATCAATATTATGGTAGGTAATTGAGATTCTTGAATTGGATAAAAAATAGAAAAAAAATAATTGTTTAAACTTATCATTCTACTGAGAAGGGAGATTTTTTGAAAATTGATTCTGATCTAAATATTCGTAACGCAAATTTAACTGATACCGATTCAATTGTGTCTTTAACCATTGAGTTAGGATACAGTCCTACGCATGAAGAAATTAAAAGCAAAATAAAAAAAATTTCTAAAATTGATGAACAAGCAGTTTTTGTTGCAGAATATGAAAATGTGATTGGATGGATTCATATTACATTAGTTGAACCTTTAGAAAGTTTACCATTTGTAGAAATAAAAGGAATAGTGGTAAATTTAAATTTTCGTGGGAAAGGAATTGGGACAAAACTTATTAAAGAAGCAGAAAAATGGGCAAGCAGCAAAGGTCTTAACCGCATAAGAGTTAGAACAAATATTAAAAGAACCGAAACAATAGATTATTATAAAAAGATAGGCTTTAGCTTAAAGAAAACTCAAGAAGTATTTGAAAAAATGATAGATTAAGCAAATAACTATAAAAATATTATGAGTATTAATTTTGTCCCGGATAATTTTAATGTACCTACATCTTTTGTAAATAATTTGTATCGTTTAGAAATATTAGCTCCAATATTTGCTGAATTAGATTATGATGCGGTTATTACGAGCAAAGAAAGATTACGTGGTGTTTTTGCAGAACATACCGAATGGCCAAAAGATGATATAAGTTTGGAAGACAATATTAGAGATCTAAAAAGACATGAAAAAGAATTTCATACAAGAAAGGCATTTGCATATTCAGTTCTCACATTAAAAATTGATAAATGTTTAGGCTGTGTATACATTGAGCCAAGTCTATCAGATGAATTTGATTGCGATGTATATCTTTGGATGAGAGATAGTGAAATTAATTTAGATGAAATTTTATATAAAGATGTTAAAAATTGGCTAGCAGAAAGTTGGCCTTTCAAAAATGTAATATTTCCCGGTAGAGAAATCACCTGGCAAGAATGGAATTATTTGCGTCCGGAAAAGTAAGAAGTTTGACATGATGGAAATATGACGAACAAATAAATAATTATGAGAAAAAAGTGAAAGAAGAACAAATTAGTGATTTAGGTTTTACTTTTATTAAAAATAAGAAGCAAGAAATTATAATAAACCGTTATGGGAATAAAATAACTGTTTTGAGAAACAAAAAAGCCTTAGAATTTATCGAGGATATTAAATTTCTAGATTTCGAAGATCAGCAACAACTCATTGCAAGATTAACCGGAAATTATAAACGAGGAAATGAAAAACAAGCAAAAAAACATTTTAGAAATAAAATATAGATTTTGCCTAATTAACAAATGATCCCAACCAGTATTTGTTCTTGAAGCTAGCTAAAAAAAATTCAAGTGAATACAATTCTTAATTTATAATAAAATTTAGGCCGGAATGAATTTCAAAATAAACGATAATGTGTTTAATCAATTTCCAGAAATTGAAACTAAGAATCTAATTCTAGATAATTTCAAAATTACAGACTCTGAGGATATATTTAAAATTCGCTCAGATAACAGAGTAATGAAATATTTAGATAGAGATAATCATAAAACTGTTGAAGAATCTGAGAAAATGATTGAAACAATAATTCAATCTTATAGAGACAAAACTGGAATCAATTGGATAATCCGAAAAAAAATACATCTAAAGTAATAGGTTACATAGGCTATTGGAGATTAGTTAGAGAAGGCGTGCGGGCAGAAATTGGTTATGCGTTAAAACCAGAATATTGGGGGAAAGGGTTAATGTCTGAATCGCTTTTAAAAGTGATTGAATTTGGATTCGCTAATTTTGGATTGCATAGCATTGAAGGAAATGTTAATCCGGAAAATAAAAATTCAATTAAAATTCTAGAAAAATTTGGATTTAAAAGGAAGCTCATTTTAGAGAAGATTTTCTCTATAAAGGCAAATACTTAGATAGCGCTATATATTGTTTGCTTGAAACTGACTTTAAAAAGTATAAGTACATAAATAAACAACTGCAATTAGCTTCAATAGTATTCTAACAAAAAGAATGTGAGTAAATTTATAAAAGTTGCTTGTCATGTTCGCCTAGAAAATAAAATACTTTTTAGTAAAATTAAATAATTGTTGTTCGATTATTATATTTATTTGAGATGGATAACTTATTGATAAATTGTTGCTTAATTAAATGCAATATTTACTTGTAGAAAGGAAAATGTTATGGAATGGGAAATAATTATATATATAGTGATGATAAATATGTTGAAATGGTGACCAAAGGCTTTGCTGATGAAGATGGCTCAATGGAAATGGCAAAATCAATTTCAGAAACAATGAAACATCATAGAATAACAAAAGCATTAATCGATCACCGTAATATAACAGATGTATCAGGCAGTGTAACAGAGGTATATGATCGTCCAAAACTTTTCAAAATAATTGGTTGGGTATTAGGAATAAAAATTGCCGAAATTATCCATCCTGAGCATTTAGAACATTTTAAATTTTTAGAAACTGTTTCTAAAAATCGAGGTTTCAGATTTTCTATATTTTATGATAGAAAAGAAGCTTTGGAATGGCTTTTAAGTTAATCTTATTTTTATAATTATTTTTCCTAATCTTATTTCACTTGCAGAATCACCTCATCAAAACAATCTTCATTTTGACCGTAATCTATTCTTTCAAACACAATTGCTTCTAACTTATAATAGCTTTAAGTTTAACCAACATTATTTGGTTATTATCCTAATGATTTTACCAACTGCAAATAATAAGCTAAATGATTTCAGTGCGCCTATTTTATTGGGCATATTCCTCTTCCGAAAACAAACAAAACAGAAAATAAAATAGAATTTATTAATTCTAATATAAATGCAGAACTGTCTAATTACTTTTTTAGTGATTAGTAGTTTTAGCTTAAGCAATAATTAGTCGTATAAAAATATTTTATTGAATGTGAGGAAAGTATGAAAGTATTGGTTTTAGGTGCAAGCGGTGCAACAGGAAAATTAGTTGTGCAAAATCTTGTAAAAAGAGATATTGAAACTCGCATAGTTGTAAGAGAATCAGCCAGTATTCCAAGAAATTTATTAGAAGATAAGAGAATTGAGATAATAAAAGGAAATATAAATGATTTTGAGATTCTAAAAATTAAAGATCTTATTAAAGATTGCGATTCAGTTATCTGCTGTCTTGGTCACAATTTAAGCCTAAAAGGTATTTTGGGTCCTCCCCTACAAACTAGTATTCAATACCGTGGAAAAAAACAATTAATGCTATACAATCATTAAAATTAAATCAAAAGTTTATACTAATGAGTACTACTGCATATACAAATGCAAACATAGGAGAAAAAAAAAACACTTTGGGAGAAAAGATAATATTTTCGCTATTAAAAATTATATTACCTCCTCACAAAGACAATATGCTCGCAGCCGATTACCTTGTTTACAAGTTAGGTTCAAAAACCGACATTGATTGGGTAGCTGTTCGTCCTGATTCGCTTATTGATGAAGAAAATGAGAGTGCGTATGAAATACAAAAAAAAAAAAATAAGAAGTCCAATCTTTGATGCAGGTAAAACCAAGCAGAATAAATGTCAGTCATTTTATGGTAGAGTTAGTAACAAAAGATAAATTGTGGGAAGAATGGAATCATAAAACTCCAGTTATCTATAATAGAGAATAATAATTTTATTATGCCTGACCAGCCCTAAACTACCATTTTTTTTTGTGGCGAATTTATTCTTTAAAAACCTCATTGCTTCTCATTAGGAATAATTTTAATTTTAACCAACATTATTTGGTTATTATCTTTATGATTTTACCACCCGCAAATAATAAGTTAAAAACACTAAAATGCCTATTTTATTGGGCGAACTCCCTTGCCGCAAAAGAAAAAAGACTAAAACAGATTTTATGAAATTTAATATTAATTTAGAACGACTTAATTACTATTTGCAAATAATATTTTTCTGATTAATTAATAGTTAGGTGTTAAAGTGATTACCAGTTAAAAAATAAACTAGAGGATATTGTAAAAGAAGGATTAGTTCACATATATTTTAAAATGGAACAATCATATGAATTAATTAAAACAATTGGAGATAATAAAAAAGAACTAAATGGTGGTTCTTTATCAAATTATAATGAATTATTTGGCACCATTCAATACTCTTTTCAAACAGAAGCATTACTAACTGCAGACAGAATTTATGATAATCCAAGTAAAATATATCCAACTCGATGCTTACAAGGTGTTTTTTACAATATCTGTCTAATAATGCATTTGATTTACCTATCAATTAGAGAACCATTTCAATTCAAGCTCGTTATTTAAAATTTATGAATGCACCAGATCAGCTTATCAAGGATGCATCAAGTGAGTCTGTTAATTTTGCTTATAATTTTTCATATTACATAAACGGATTGTTAAAAGATCCAGAAAGAATCGTAACACTTGAAAAATTAAAATTGTTTCGTGATAGAAAAGTTCTTGCACACAATGAAAAAGTTGATTCGAAGATAATTGGCCCAACATGGGGCTCATTAAAAGACCTGATAAGTATTTCCAAAAACGTTGTTGGAGTTCTTGGGTGGTCATATTTCAGTATGGCTTATGTAATTGATGGTCGCTATGTTTTATCCGAAGATACTTTGGATACAAGCAAAATTGCACTGAAACAGTTTTTAAAATATTTACAAAATGAAGGCATTATAATCAAATGAAATGAATGAAGAAAAGAATGAAAAGTAACCTCAATAATGCCATTAACAAAATATGAAGATAAAAGTGGTCAATCAATCTCAATTGCTTAGCTCTATTATAATTTGATTAGTAAAATGAAAGTTGAAATGTTCGAATCAATAAAAAAAGTATTTTGCTAACGAAAAGTGATATTTGGAAAAGTAAGTTGTTTGCCTCACATATCTTGAGTATGTGGGTAAAAATAAATGAAGGAATAAATTCCAAAATTTTATCATATAATTTATTATATAAAAAGTAAAAAAAAAAAAAAACTTTATAAGCAGCTTATATTAGAGGGATATTAAAAATAGGAAAATATACAATGCTTCCTAAAAATGTTTAATAGTAATTGATCTTCAAGTAGCAATGTTTAATTTAAGCCGCCCATTATTTAATGGAAATATCATACTCGATAATATTAAGAAGCTTATTCAAAATGGAAGGAACAACAACATTCCTATTGTTTTCATTCAGCATTCCGGCAGTAAGCAAAGTCCATTTAAAAAAGGTTCTACGGGTTGGGAGATTCATCCTTCCGTTTCCCCGGAAGCAAAAGAATTTGTTATCGAAAAAGAACATCCGGATTCATTTCAAGATACTGAACTTGAAACATTGCTGAATAAATTATCTATCAAGAATATAATTGTCTGCGGATTAGTTACAGAAGGCTGCGTGGATTCAACAGTAAGAAGAGCATATAGTCTTGGGTATAAAATTGAATTGGCGAGTGATTGCCATACTACCACAGCCAGCCATGTATTAACAGCTGATCAAATAATTAATCATCATAATGAGGTCTTTAAAATATTTTCAGAAGTAAAAGAAACAAAAGATATAATGTTCAATACAAAACAAGTTTCTTAATCTAAGCACCGTTAGCCTTGGACGAAAACTTTATTGTTCTTCTTTGTGAAAGGAGTAAAATAAATGGAAGACAAATATAAATTGGAACTAAGTCGTAAACTATTAAGATACGGCATTTTATTATTCCTACTTGGTTTAATAACCGGCTTTGCAATACCTGCAATGCAAAATCCACGCATGGGGCTTTCCAGTCACCTTGAAGGAGTAATGAATGGAATGCTCTTAATTTTGTTTGGCTTGCTCTGGCCTAAATTAAACTTACCAGAAAGATATTTAAAGTGGGGGTTTGGTCTTTCACTATTCGGCACTTACACAAATTGGGCAACAACTTTGTTTGCCGGCTTTTTAGGCGCAGGGGCAGAAATGATGCCTATCTCCGGCGGTGGTTTGACTGGCGAACTATGGCAAGAGATAATTATAAAATTTGGATTGATTTCTTTGTCACTTTCAATGCTGGCTGTTTGCGGTTTATTGCTTTGGGGTTTAAGAGGCAATAACACTAAAAATGAATAGCAACCTTTAATTTTGCTTTAGTAAATTAGATTATAGATATTCATTTGAAAGTTCTTAGATTTTTGCAAGATTTATAATTGTAAAATATTTAATATTTTTATTTAATTATTTGAGATTTATCCATAAAAAAGGAGAAGTAAAATGAAAAAAATAGTGTTTTCATTAATTTTAATCATTCCCTTGTTCTTTCTTTCCGGCTGCGGCACAGGCGGTGCTTTTCAATCAAACCTTACAAGCGTAGAATTATCCCAGCCTAATTTTAATATTATTGCCAGAGATATGAGCGGAATGGCAATGCAAGGCTATATTCTTGGCATAAGTATTTCTCAAGGTTCCGAAGTTTCTACATTTGGATTAGCAAAAGTTGCCGGAGTGGAAAAATTATATGATACGGCAATTAAAGACTTGTGGAAAAATTATGAAGAGACCCATGGCGAGATTGAAGGCAAAAAACTTGTACTTGTAAATATACGTCATGATACTGAGTTGCTTAATACTATATTATATACTCAAGTAAAGTACTTTATTACCGCTGATGTGGTTGAGTTTGTTGAATAAAATTGACAACTAGTATCTTGATAAATTATTAATCCCTTAAGGAAGTAATAGATGAAAACATTAGGTCTAATAGGCGGAACTACGTGGGTTTCTACAATTGATTATTATAAATTAATTAATCAACAAATAAATAAAAAACTTGGTGGATTAAACTCAGCCAAAATGCTGCTTTATTCTGTAAACTTTGCGGAATTTAATCCGCCGACAGATCCAAATGAGTGGGGAGAACTTACAAAAAAATTCTCTGATATCTCCCAAAACCTTGAAAAAGCCGGAGCTGATTGCATTGTTTTCTGTGCTAATACTCCTCATATTATTGCTGATAATATTCAGCAAATTATTCAAATACCCATTGTTAATATTGCTGAAGAAACTGCTAAGGTAGTTTCAAATAATAATATTAAAAAAGTAGGATTGCTTGGAACGCGAATTACAATGGAGCAGCCTTTTTACAAAGAGAAATTATCTAAATACGGAATTACAACAGTAATTCCGGAATTTGAAGATCGCAAGTTTATTCATTCTTCTATTCTTGATGAAATGGCAAAAGAAATTTTTAAAAAAGAAACAAAGCAAGAATATCTTAAAATTATTAATAAACTTATTCAAGAAGGAGCAGAAGGAATAATATTAGGATGTACTGAAATCCCAATATTAATTAAACAAGAGGATAGTCCCGTTCCCCTTTTTGATACTACTCTAATTCATGCATCGGCAATAGTTAATTTTGCAATAAGTTAATTCTATTGTGGAAATAATTCCAGGAAGTGTGGTTTAAGTTCTGAATTAAATCAGAAGATCTAATGGAAAAGTAATCATAGTATTCATCTCTCATTATTTCAAAGACTTAAACATAGATTCCAAAATTTACTATATTGTCATTAAAAAGTTATAAGGTATTATGGAAATAGGAATAGATAGTTTTGCAGCAATTGGAAAATTAAATTCTGATGGATCTCCAGTAAGCAGTGCCAAAGTTTTAGCAGAACTTTTAGAAACAATAGAGCTTGCAGATAAAGTTGGACTGGATGTATATGGCATTGGAGAACACCATAGGAAGGAATTTCTTGATTCCGCACCCACAGTTATTTTATCCGCAGCGGCGGCTCGAACAAAGAACATTCGTCTTACAAGTGCAGTAACAGTATTAAGTGCTGCAGACCCGGTAAGAGTTTTTCAAAACTTTGCTACTTTAGATTTAATTTCTCAAGGCAGGGCAGAAATTGTTGCCGGGCGCGGATCTTTCATTGAATCTTTCCCTCTCTTTGGTTTAAATCTTCAAGACTATGATGAGCTTTTTGCAGAGAAATTAGAATTGTTGCTTGCCATAAGGGATAATGAAGTTGTAAACTGGTCGGGTAAATTTCGGGCTGAGTTAAAAGATCAGGCAATTTATCCAAGACCTTTGCAAAATCCTTTGCCAATTTGGATTGGTGTGGGCGGCACAAAGCAGTCATTTATTCGTGCAGGTATGTTAGGGCTTCCGCTTATGGTAGCAATTATTGGAGGAGAAACTCATCGCTTTCGCCCTTTGATTGATGCTTATAAACAAGCCGGGAAATTTGCTGGTCATCCTCCCGAAAAACTAAAAGTTGGCATTCATTCACTTGGCTATATTGCAAACTCAACTGAAGAAGCGATAGAAAGTTATTATCCCGGTTATGCAGAAACATTTACTAAAATTGGAAAAGAGAGAGGTTGGCCGCCTGTAACCCGCCCTCATTTTAATTCTCAAATTGGTCCATTAGGCGCTTTAGTGGTCAGCAATGCGGAAGAAGCGGCAGAGAAAATACTCCGTCACAGTGAAGCACTCGGCGGAATTTCCAGATTTACTTTTCAAATGGTTAATGCAGGTTTATCTCAAGATCAGCTTATGCAGGCTATTGAGCTAATAGGTAATAAAGTATCTCCATTAGTTAATAAATGATCGTGTTTTTTTAATAGATTTTACAAACAAATTTGAATACAGTAAATCCTATAATTCTAAATAAGATTTTCAAATTAGAGGTAAAATTATAAAATAAGAAAAACGTTGTTGCCAATATTATAAAGAACTAGTTGGATAAGCATTTCCTAGTTGTCTGTATTGAGGTTGTAGTTACATCTTATTGGGTAATTCATTATTAAAGTCTTGGATTGATTTTACCTTCTGACCTATTAACGGAGCTGTTGGTGGAATTTAGTCACTATTATTTGCGATTGCGATTTTTAATATCTCTTAAAAGTTCTCTTTTTTTCAAACTTTCCCCGTAATTAAAGAAAAACAATATTTGAATTTTCTAATAGTGAAGAAAAGAAAATGTTTTGGGAATTAGCATTTATAGAAAATGATAAAATGTGTATAAATGTGAGCAGTTCAAATCTATAGAAATTTAAAAAGTAACAACTTTCACTCTATACTTTATTGAAACCTCAAACGCGAATCTTTCACCTATTTATAAATTACAGACTCAGTTTTATGCCGCCATTAATAATCCTTCCATCGGTGGGTGCGTAAATTTCAACAAAATTAGGATTCTCGTTTGTACCTGTAAACATTGCTCCATAATTAGATTGTCTTGTATCAAAAATATTCTCAAAATTTATATACAAACTGAATTTATTAAATCTCTTCTCAATCATTAACCCATTTACCCAAAAGTCGGTTACATTTGTGCCGCTGCTCAGTGTTTGATTCCCAGTATAGTATGCTTCCAACCCAACTCTCATATCACCGTGAACTTCATAAATTAGAACAATCCCCAATTTATGCTTAGGTGTAAGTGGAAAACTTGCAGACAAGTCATTTGAATGAGTTTTAACATCGGTAAAAGTATAGCCGGCAAAGAGTTTATAATGCCCGAGAGAAAACTTAATATTTGTTTCAATCCCTTTAGTATCATTAAATCCATTGAACGTCATAAACTCATAAAAATTATTTGTTTGGTTATATTCTAATATTAACGGATCTGTAATCCTTGTGTAGAAGAATAGATTATTAATTGAGAAAACAATTTTGTTAAAAAGAATTGTGCTATAATTTACATCAAAATTAAAGCCGTATGATTTTTCAGCTTTTACAATATCCATATCAATTGGAAGAATATTTCTGAAAGCCAATTCATCAGATTTTTCCATAAATATTGTAGGGATTTTGTACCCCAATCCTCCGCCAATTCTACTGCTTAAATCGGGTGTGATTTTCATTAACAGATTTATTCTAGGGAGTGCGAAAACTCCATAATCCTGATTGTAATCCAATCTAAAGCCGGTTTCTAAAGAATAGTTTTCAGATAAATCGAAGTTATTCTGGATAAACGAACCGAAAGTTAAATCGTCAAAGCTTTTTTTAATATCGACCGGACTTCGATCCTTAAATCGTTCAGTAAGTAAATTTACTCCAAATAGCCAATCGCCTGTATTTGCAGACAAATTGTATACAGCTTCAGAAAATGTAGAAAACTGTGTGCCGCTAAAAAGGTAATCAGGTAAAGTTAATTTCCTATCAAAAAAACCAATACTATTCTTAATGGAGAAATAATCTTCCTCCCCACGATAGTTATAACCTATTTGTAAGGAATATCTGTTACTTTGATTCTTTTCGAAATAGTAATTATTCGGATTATTGTTGTTTTCAACAGCTTCAATATTACCTCCCAATCTCTCTTCGGTGGTAAAACTGCCGGCAATCTCTAATGTTTTTCTTTCATCAAAATAGAACAGAAGTTTTGGATTTACAGTATATCTTTCAATTTGTGGAATGTCTGAAAAGTTATCATCATTATTATCATAAACCTTTTGTGTATTTCGCGAGGCCAAAATAGTTACGCCATGCTTTTTATATTTCTCTGAATAGTATCCACTTAAATCCAGGCCCATTGCCGAAGTAGCATTAACCAAAAAGGATATCTCTCTTAATTCTTTTGGCTTTTTAGTACTTAAATTTATTAAACCAGCTATAGCTCCACCTCCATAAAGAGTTGAAGAACTTCCCTTAATTATTTCAACCTGCTGCAGATCAAGTGGGGGAATTTGTACTAAACTTAAACTTCCTGAGAAACCGCCATAAAGAGGATAACCATCTTTTAATAATTGCGTATATCTTCCATCTAATCCTTGAATTCTAAATGTGCTGTTTGCGCTTGATGCGGAAGTTTGCTGAACTTGTATTCCAGTACTTTCACTTAGAATGATTGAAATATTTGAAGGGTCCATACTAATTTTTTCATCAATTTCTTCACCTGCTATTACCTCAACTCGAGTTGGCTCATTATCTATTGTTCTTGAAGACCTTGTTGCATTTACAAATATTTCTTCAAATTCTTCGGCATGCTGCTCAAGTTTAACTTTTAGTATATCATTTGAATATGGGAAATCAAGTTCAATTATAAAATCCTCATAACCCACGTATGAAAAAGCTATCTTTTGTTTTCCATTAGGAATATTCAATAAAGCAAACTCCCCCACAGTATCTGTGGCTGTTCCATTTGATGAACCAAGCAGAATTATATTTACTCCAAGTAATTTTTCACCCGAGTGTTCATCTACTACTATTCCAGTTAGTTTATTTTGAGAATATAACAGAGTGCTCAGCATTAAGATGCCTAGCAATATCAAATTGCGAATCATTTTACAGCTCCAATTTAATTAATGAATACTTTTTCTTAGAATATTGTATTCTTTAGACTTTTGGAGGCTGCCAATGAAATGATGAATAACCTGAAATGTTTTGAATAGAAGGGTTAAATATTGGTGTGGAATAATCCCCTAAAATATTTTGAACGAAAATTAATCTAATTAAACTTAATTGGTTACAGCAGTTGCATAAACAGAGTTCATCACAGCACTCATTTTCTTCGTTTTGCGATGAATCTTTGCTTTCTATCTGAACATTATTACAATCAGCAGAAGGTGAATTAATACAAGCATATGTAAAATTGCTCACTAGAATGATAAATATAAAAATTACTAATTTCATACTTCCAAAATATTCATTTTATGAATAAGACAAAACCTATTTTTTAAAAAATTGAAAAGAGACTTAATTGTTATAAATCAGGATCTAAAGGTGAATTTCTTCAGGCAGTGAGGGTCAATCGTATTCTAAGAAATTAAAAAATATCTAAAATTGTGCACGAAATAATTATGCACATCGCTCCTAAAAATTGCCAGAACGTAATTATGATAGGAACAGATGCAATTGAATCTTAAAGTTGAAAACAATACAAATATTTCACTTGAGGCTGAAAGTAACGAAGAAGCCTTAGAAAAATTACTCTGGCCTAGTAAGGTGCTTAGGGGAATTTCAAGATTTATTCTTCAAATGGTTAGTGCTGGATTATCGCAAGATCAACTTATGCAGGCTATTTAGCTGATAATAAAAAGGTATCACCGTGAGTTAATAAATAATTTCTTACTTTTATGTAAGTTTACTTACACAAATCAAAAAGTTTGACAAAGCATTCTTCTAAAATTATTTTGATGAACATTAGAATGTTATGAAAAAAATTAAAGGGTTGATTCGCTTAATACGCTTTGAACTGCCATTCTCTGCCGGAATTTGTGTTGTATTGGGTCAAATGTTTGCACTTGGAGAATTTGCTTCTGCTCTAATTACAGCTTTAGGGTTTTTCTCAATATTTTTAATTTCTGCTTCAATATTAGTTTCAAACGATTATTTTGATATGGAGAGTGACAGAATAAATTCACCGAATAGACCAATCCCCTCAAATCTTGTCACCCCAGCTGAAGCCTTAGCATTCTCAATTATTCTTTTGTTATTTGGGCTTGCACTTAGTTATCATATTGGTTTCAAAGCATTTTCATGTGCAATTATTTTATCAATTATTGGCTTTTTATATAATAGAATTTTTAAAAAGCACGGATTATTTGGAAATATTTTAGTCAGTTTTTCTGTCGGGATGACATTTATTTTTGGTGGTCTCTCGGTTGGTTTGCCATTTCACAAAATTGTTTTATTTTTTGCAGTAATTGCCGCCTTGGTGGATTTAGGTGAAGAAATTGCCGCCGATTCAATGGATATGGCTGGAGATCTTCTTATTAAGTCAAATTCATTAGCAATTAAATATGGAAAGCAGAATGCACTTAAAATTAGCAGTTACATTTTCTTTTTTGTTATTTTGCTAACAACTATCCCTTTTTTCCTTAATTGGTTTTCAATAATTTATTTAATCCCTATAACAATTATGGATATTTCAATTGGTTATTCCGCTTGGAGATTATTGAATTCTAAAAATGAAGAGGGTCGGAAATACATCCGCTGGATTTATTTAGGTGCGACGTTTGGTTTGTTAATATTTTTATTTATGAGACTTTTTGGAGTATGAAATTGAAAATTTTTATAATAAGACGCAACGCTTTTTGTTATAAGTTACCATTTATAAAAGAATTTGTTTAAGGAATAATTATTATGCAAAGAATATTTTTAGCACTACTATTATTTGTATTTTTTATTTTAAATATCTCAGCACAAACTGGTAAAAATGTAGTATTAGAAACCAGCACCGGAAATTTGGAAGGCTCTCTTTTAGTTACACCCATAAAAACAAAAATGCCTGTTGCACTTATTATTGCTGGTTCCGGACCAACTGACCGCGATGGCAATAATCCAATGATGATAAATAATTCATTAAAATTATTAGCATTGGGACTTGAAGAAAATGGCATTGCATCACTTAGGTATGATAAAAGAGGAATTGGAAAAAGTAAAGATGCTGGACTAAAAGAAATTGATTTACGCTTTGAAAATTACATTAATGATGCGGAATTGTGGATAGATTATTTAAGAAAAGATAGCTCGTTCAGTGAAATAATTGTAATTGGTCACAGCGAAGGTTCTTTAATTGGAATGATTGCGGCTAATAATAAAAAAGTTGATAAATTTATTTCACTTGCCGGTGCGGGGAATCTGCAAATAAAATTTTAAGAAGGCAACTCGCTTCTCAATCGCCGATGATTTTAGAACCGTCTTTAAAAAATTATATCCCAACTTGAAGCGGGTGAAACAACCAATGATGTTCCGCAAATGTTAACAAGTATCTTCAGACCAAGTGTTCAGCCGTATATAATAATTTCATGGTTTAAGTATGATCCTCAAATAGAAATTGCAAAATTTAAAATACCAGTGTTAATTGTACAAGGAACCACAGATCTACAAGTAACTCTTGATGATGCAGAAAAGTTAGCAAAAGCAAATTCTAATGCAAAACTGCAAATTATTGAGGGAATGAACCACATTTTAAAGGAGGCCGATATGGATAATCAAAAAAATATCGCGACTTATTCAAATCCAGAGCTTCCATTGAAAGATGGGTTGATTGATTTAATAGTTGAATTCATAAAAAAATAGGCTCAATATCATAATAATCTTTCCAAAAAGTAAATCCCGCAAAATTTTCAGAGTATTTTAAAACTTTTTAAACATTAGATACGTCTAGATAGTACTAATTAATGTAATTATGTGCAATCAAATAAGGTTGTGCCAAAATAGTTGCAAAATTTTATACTAAATAATAATCTAGGAGAATTATGAAAAAGTTTAATCAAGCAATTCTGTTATTAACAATTTTAATCATCGGCGTATCTAATTCCTTTGCGGCAGATAATGATGTTGAAAATAAAATAAACCAATATTTGAGCGCGGTAAATCAAAAGGAAACAAAAACATTAGATACATTTATTAATGATGAAGCAAATTTTACAATGCTAAACAAAATAGTTAACAAAAATGAACTTCTTAATGAAAAAGATTATCTAAAATTCATAGAAGATGGAAAGTCTGCTTGGATTACAAGTTCAAAAGTAAAAGATGTAAATGTTCAAGGTGATCTTGCAGTTGCCTATATTGAATCTGAAGGAAAAACCTTAGTTAGAAAGGAATATGTTACTTTGGTAAATTCTGATGGCAATTGGGAAATAATAAATTCCGTTTCTGCATTATCTAAAAAATAATTTTAAAAATTATAATTAGTTATCCTAAAAATGTCATGCTGAATTTATTTCAACATGACATTTTTTATTACTTAGTCTAAATTCTAAAAAATAAATTTATAATTTAGCTGAATATTTCTCCCCGGCATAAACGTAAAATCTTTTATTGCCGATAGATGATCCTTATATTTTTGATCCAAAACATTACTAAATTTTAGATTAATTATATGAGCAAACTCTCCCGTAATTAATTTGAGTCCTCCGTATAACCCTAATAAACCATAACCTGCTGTGGGATCTTCATTTGGTGCTACATCATTTTGCGCTGCGACTAAATTCCATGTAAATCCATACCAATGCTTTGGAGTTGCATGACGAAGTTCCATTAAAAATCTGAATGGAGGAATTTGTGAAATATTTTCATCTGTGGTTTGGTTTTTTGCTCTAACATAATCAGAGATAAATGTGGCAGTCACATTTTGATATACTTCCAAATTTAATTTCGATTCAAATCCATATACTATTGCATCAGCTTGATTATATTGATAAACCTGAAGTCCATCTTCGTATGTATTAAAGCCAACCGGCATGCCTGTATTTGAATTTATATTATCAGAATAAAAAAGTGCCAATGGTTTTCTATAGATTAAATTATTTACTTTATTATAATATCCGGTTACTTCAACCAAATAATTATTTCCGTGGGATTTTAATCCAATATCTAAACCGGTTGTATTTTCTTTATTAAGGGATCTATTTCCAATATCAAAACTCGCAAGCGCCTCGTGCACAGAATATGAAGATAATTCTTCTATAGTTGGAGCGCGGAAAGCATTTGCAGCATTGATAAAAACTGAAGTTGCATCATTTAAATTATATACCAATCCTAATGACGCCGATAAAGTATTAAAATCATTTTCTCCGGAAGCGAATAAAGAATCTGTCAAAGTGGCTTGGGGAAATTTTATATTGTTAATTTCATACCTGGCGCCGAAAGATAAATTAAGTTTTCCGAAATTAAATTTCTCAAGAAAGTAAGCAGCGTAATTATTTAAATCGGCATTAGGCGTAAGCGCTTCTTCGCCAATCACTTCATAATTTTGTACCAATCCGTAAAAGCCAATAAGACCTTGCGAGTTTTCTGAAAATGGGATGTGCAAAAATGAAATATCGGCGCTTTTTGTTTTCAATCCAAATTCAGTACCCACACTCCCATCAATCTTAGAAATTTCTTGATGGTTATAATCTAAAATCCCAGCTTTAATACTCATTGAATTAACTATAGAATTTATATTGGTTACCTCTGCGGCAAATCTATATTGAGTTTTCTTCATATCGATATAAACAATTTCCTCATCGCCTGGCATTGTTGGTAAACCATACTTATTATTATAATCAGTAAAACTAAATCCCGTCATTCCCCATTCCGGATGTACTGAAACACCTATTTGTGAACCGTAAGAATCTAAATTTGAATTAAAGGTTTTTTTTCCATCAGATATTCTGTAGTCATCACCTTTTCTTTTATAAGCTTTTCCGTGTAAAGAAAAATTTCCAATACCATAATTTAAATGCGCATTTCCAAGGTATTCATTATTAACAGTTGAGCCCTGAGTAAATAATTCTCCATTTAGACCTTGCTGAACAGTTGTTGGAATTGCATCTGTAATAATATTTACCACTCCGCCAATTGCATTGCTTCCATACAATAAACTTGATGGTCCCGCAAGTATTTCAATTTTTTCGGGCTCGCTTCCATCATCAGAAACACCATGATCATCGGAAGAATTTGATAAGTCACCCATTCGTAAACCGTCTTCAAGAATCAAAACTTTGTTGTTACTAAATCCTCTAATCACAGGTCTACCAGTAGCAATTCCATTTGAGCGCATTGAAACACCGGGAAGGTAATTTAATTCTTCTCCAATTGAACTTCCGCTTTTAATAATTAAATCCAAACTCGATAAGCTAATTGCAGTTTGTGATAAATCTTTAGTTTCTGATAAAAACGGATTCCCTGTAACCATAACCTCCTGAAGATCAATAGAGGTTTCTTTCAAATTAATTAAAATGTTTTCTGCTTCTTGAGATGGAACAACCACCGTTTTGGTAATTGTGGCATAACCCAGATAACTAAACCTTACTTCATAAGAATTGCTTTTTAGATTCTTTATTTCAAAAAATCCGTTTGCGTTTGTTGTGGTGCCTACATTTAAATTTTTGATAAAAACTTCAACACCAACCAAAGGTTCATTTAGCTCGCTATCAAAAACTTTCCCCGATAATATATTTTGAGCAACAATCGTATTTATTGAGATAAATACAATAATTGCAGAAATCTGAAATAGTTTCATAATCCTACCCGAAATTAAAATTTAAAGAAATGTGTAATTAAATTGGGATTAAGATTAAATAATTGGCGGTGCTCGCAATTGGTTTAGGTTGAGAACTAATTCTTCGTGTTTTTTTTCTGAATGAGTAATTTTGAAGTTTTTAATTATTGGAAGATTAGAAACTGAAAAACATGATGCGTTAATATTTGAGTATGCTGAATGTGATAATTGAGCTATTCTACAATTTGATTGATTATCTAAAAATGGATCTTGATTAGAGCTATGTTGAGAGGAATTAAAATCTGTTAAAACTTTTTGTGCGCCCAAATAATATGGGTGATTATGGAATAACGCAACAGTTAGAAAAGCTACATAAACTGCTAATGTGAAAAGCGATATTCTTTTTTTATTTTTTAACATTGCTCAATAATTATGAAAAAAGATTTATACCATAAAACTAATTAGAAAAAAATAAATTTCATATTACAAATGACTTAACGAAATGCTTTTTCTGTGATATTAAAACATTGTTTTCATGATTGTTTATTAAAACTATTCCAAATGTTATATTACTTGAACAAAAAAAATGGATTATTAAAATGAATAATAAAATAGCACTAGTAACAGGCGGCAGTCGTGGACTTGGCAAAGATATGGCTTTATCTTTAGCTGATAAAAATATAGATGTAATTTTAACATATAATAATAGTAAAGTTGAGGCGGAAGAGGTTGTTGCTGAAATTAAAAGTAAAAATCAAAAAGCAGCGGCTATACAGTTTGATATTTCTCAAATGAACTCCATTGATCCATTCCTTAATAATGTTAGAGAAGTATTAAAAAATAATTGGGAAACTGACAAATTTGATTTTTTAATTAATAATGCTGGAGTTGGAGCAACAATTCCGATTCCGCAAGTTACCGAAGAAGCTTTTGATAATTTGATGAATATTCATTTTAAAGGTGTTTATTTCTTGACTCAAAAATCGCTTCCTATGATGAACGATAATGGCGGTGTGATATTTATATCTTCGGGAACAACCAGATTCTGCGTTCCGGGTTATTCGGTTTATTCATCACTAAAAGCTGCTGTTGAAGTATTTACAAAATACGTTGCAAAAGAGTTTGGCTCCAGGGGAATCCGTGCGAATATTGTTGCACCGGGAGCAATTGAAACTGATTTTAATAATGCTGCTATTAGAAATAATCCACAAATGCAAACATTTCTTGCTTCCCAAACCCCGCTTGGCCGCGTTGGAAGAGCTGATGATATTGGCAGTGTTGTAGCATTTTTATGCACACCGGAATCTAAATGGATTAATGGTCAAAGGATTGAAGTTTCTGGTGGAATAAATTTATAGTGTTTGTCAATAATTTATTGAAAACTTATAAAAACCAATCTACACTTGGGTGAAAGGATTATTTATTCGGCGGCATATTTAAATGAGTTGCTGATTGCAATCCCGATGAAACTTCCTGTATAATTCCCATTTTAACATAAACCGGTCTAATATGTTTTCTTAAATTGGGTAAATTTTTTGCAAACCAAAATGCTGTTAATAAACAAGTTATTCCGCTTAACAAAACTGTGTAAGGTGCACCAATTTTACTAGCAAGTGAGCCGGCAATTAAACTGCCAAATGGAGCAGTTCCCATAAAAGCCATAACGTACAAACTCATAATCCTTCCCCGTTTATCGTCATCAACAATTGTCTGCAATAGTGTGTTAGAAGAAGCCATTTGCATCATCATTCCCAAACCGGCAACAAACATTAATGGAATTGAAAAGATTAAAGAAGTTGAAAATGAAAAAAGCAAAAGTCCAACAGCAAAAATTGTTGAAGCAATTGCAATTAATCTGCCCAATCCCAAAACAGTTTTTCTTGAAGCCAAATAGATTGCTCCGGTAAAAGCACCAATGCCAACAGAACCAAGTAAATAGCCGAGTGTATTTGCATTTCCATGTAAAATATCTTTAGCAAAAATAGGCATCAGAACTGTGTATGGCATTCCACTTAAACTTATAATTGCAATTAAAATAAGAAGCGTTCTAATTGGAATAAAGTCATATGCATATTTTACACCTTCCTTTAATCCGCGCAAAACTTTTTCTTTTTTGGCCTCTCTTATCTTTGGTTCAATACGCATTAGTAGTAAACCTATAATAACCGCAATATAACTTACGGCATTAATTAAGAAACAAATTCCCTCTCCGTATAATGAAATTAAAATTCCGGCAATTGTTGGTCCAATTAGCCTTGCCGCATTAAACATAGATGAATTTAACGCAATTGCATTTGGCAAATCTTTTTTGTCTTCTACTAAATCAATTACAAATGTTTGCCTGGTTGGCATATCAAAAGCATTTATTAAACCAAGTAATATGGATAATGAAATAATATGCCAAATATGAACTATACCCATTAAGGTCAATATTGATAGTATTGCGGCCTGAATCATTGCAAATGTTTGAGTTATAATAATAATTTTATGTTTATCGTATCTATCTGCTAAAACGCCGGCAAATGAAGCCAAAAGAAATGTTGGAATCTGTGACGCGAAACTAACCAAACCAAGCAAGAATGCTGAATCTGTTAATCTATAAACTAACCAGCCGAGAGCAATTTGCTGCATCCAGGTGCCAATTAAAGAAATTCCTTGCCCGCTAAAAAATAGCCTGTAATTTCTTGATTTAAGCGCTCGCAAAATATCTTTGATAGTCTGAAAATTCACATTCATTTCTATTTGAATTTCACTTGGTTTTGGGATTTATAAAAACAAGGATTATAAAATTATTGAGAATTAAAATACAACTAAAATAAATTATAAATAATAATTGCAAAAAAATAAAAAACATTGGGCAACCACATATATTTTCAATTTCGTAAAAATAATAAGTGCTAAATCAATTTAATTTATATAATATTCTGAACTTTAAAATATCCTTCTCTGTAGTTATTGCTAAAATTTTGAAGCAATTAATTCATCAAAAAAATAATTTATATAAAGAAAACTGTTATGTCTATTACTAAGGAATCCTGGGGCTCAAGAGTTGGTTTAGTTCTCGCAATGGCGGGTAATGCAGTTGGATTGGGAAATTTCTTAAGATTTCCTGCGCAAGCTTCGCAAAAT
This sequence comes from Ignavibacteriales bacterium, assembly GCA_020635285.1. Lineage (GTDB taxonomy): Bacteria > Bacteroidota > Ignavibacteria > Ignavibacteriales > Melioribacteraceae. Next base: position 51,508 of record JACKAB010000012.1, read on the forward strand.
GGTGGTGGTGCTTTTATTGTACCATATTTAATTTCATTTTTATTAATGGGTATTCCGCTTCTTTTTATTGAATGGTCAATTGGAAGACATGGCGGAAAGTACGGACATCATTCCACACCGGGAATGTTTGATGTTTTAGGTAAATATAAATCACTTAAATATATAGGTGTATTCGGTTTATTTTCAAACCTAACAATTGCATCGTATTATTGCTACATCGAGTCTTGGACCTTATCATATGTTTTTCATTCAATTAACGGAACTTTTTACATATAAAACCCACCGATTTTTTTCCGGAATACCTCGGCATTAATCATGCAAGCGTGTTTGCATTACCTTTGGAGCTTTCTTTTGGTTTGTTCTTACTCTAACTTTAAATGTCTGGATACTTTCAAGAGGTTTAGCAAAAGGTATTGAGATTGCGGCAAAAATTGGAGTTCCGCTATTAATTGTTTTTGGAGCAATCCTTGCAATAAAAGGATTAACCTTAACAACTAATGATCCTGGTGTAATTGAAAGTCCGTTAGCTGGATTAAATTTTGTTTGGGAACCAAATTTTAGCGGATTAACAAATCCCACAACTTGGCTAGCTGCCGCAGGACAAATATTTTTTACTCTCTCGGTAGGTATGGGCTCTATTCATTGCTATGCAGCCTACATTAAAGAAAAGGAAGACATTGCTCTTAATGCTTCTTCTGCCGGTTGGATGAATGAATTTGTTGAAGTTGTTTTAGGCGGTTCAATACTGATCCCTATTTCAACCGCTTATCTTGGATTAGCAGCTGTGCAGGCTTCTACAGCAGGAGGCAGCGGATTTTCATTGGGATTTTTAACTTTACCGACTCTTTTTAATAATTGGGGATGGTTTGCACCTATTGCGGGCGCCATGTGGTTCGGACTTTTATTCTTTGCTGGAATTACTTCCTCACTTGCAATGGGCCAACCAATTTTATCTTTTTTTACTGATGAGTTTAAAGTTACCCGAATTAAGGGAGCAATTTTATTTGGATTAGCAACATTTGTACTTGGATTTGTTTGTGTTTGGTTGTATCCTGGCGGTTCGTTTGATGAATTTGATTTTTGGACCGGAACTTTCTCATTAGTTGTCTTCGCCTTGCTTGAATCTATTGTGTTTTCTTATATATTTGGTATTGATAAAGGTTGGAAAGAGCTAAACCAGGGCTCAGATATTAATGTTCCTATCATTTTTAAATACATTATTAAATATATTACGCCTTTCTTTATTGGAATCATTTTTATAGGTGCAATGGTTAAACCTGATACGAATTGGGGCATTGCAATATCAAATTTGTTTTCAGGCAATGGATGGCAGTTTGCCAAGGATAGTGTTATAGGTGTAATATTCCATGTTGGAGCAGAAAAATACAATTGGTTTGAAAATTCAATGCCGACTGAAATATTTGTAAAGGATTTTACTCGAATTTTACTAATGTTCACATTTATGTTAATTGCTTATTTAGTTCACATTTCATGGAAGAAAAAACAAACTTATACAAAGGAATAACAGAATGACAACCGAAGCCATTATTATGATCTCAGTTGCTTGGACAATTATTATATTTTTTACTGCCAAATTTTTTATAAAAGTTTTAAAAACCCCTCAAAAAAAATGATTGATTTTAATGTTCAATTAGAGAATGACTCAATATTGTTAAGACCAATTGAGCTCAACGATTATCTTGAATTCTTGAAAATCACCACTGAAAAATTAATGTGGTATTATTTTACAAGCGATTTATCCAATCCTGTTGATTTAAAATTTTGGGTTGATAATGCTGTGCACGATTTAATTAATAAAGTTCGCCTTCCTTTTGCTGTTATTTACAAACCTAACAATAAAATTATTGGATCATCCAGTTTTGGGAATTATTCAAAAAGGGATAGTAGAATAGAAATTGGTTGGACTTGGGTTTCTAGAGAATTTCAAGGCAAAGGAATCAATAATCAAATGAAATTCTTAATGATGCAGCATTGTTTTGAAAAATTAGATATCATTAGAGTAGAATTCAAAACAGACGTATTAAATATTCATGCCAGAAATGCGCTGAAAAGAATTGGAGCCACTGAAGAAGGTATTCTAAGAAGTCATACGCTTATGACAAACAACAGAAGACGTGATTCAATCTATTATAGTGTATTAAATTCAGAGTGGCCTAATATTAGTTCAAAGTATAACTCATGATTTCTATCAATAGAACGACATCTAATAATCCCGATTTTATCTCTTTAACTAAACTTTTAGATGAAGAGTTACTGAAAATTTACAAATCAGAACAAGAAAAATTTGATAAACACAACATTCTGGAAAAATTAACAAAATCAATTGTCATTTATGATAATCAAACACCAGTTGCTTGCGGAGCTTTTAAAGAAATTAAAGAACAACAAGCTATAGAAGTAAAAAGAATGTTTGTTTTAAGTTCTCATAGATCCAAAGGGATTGGTAAATTACTTTTAAGTGAGTTAGAAAATTGGGCAATTGAGTTAAAATTTAAAAGCGCAGTATTGGAGACCGGAGATAAACAACACACAGCATTATCTCTATATAAAAAATTAGGTTATTCTCAAATTGCCAAATTTCCGCCATACGAACATATGCATGACAGTATTTGTTTGAAAAAAAAATTAAATTAGAAAATTATTTGGAAACTTAACTTGACAAAATAGTTTCCATGCATTATATTGGAAACTATAAAAACAAAAATAGTTTCTCTGGTTTATGAACGAAAAAGAAAAAATAGCAAATTACTCAAAAGATGTCTTCTTTAAATCCGGTTTTTATAAAATAACTATGGATGAGATTGCCCAAGGGCTTAGGGTAAGTAAAAAAACTATTTACAAATACTTTCCATCAAAAAATATTCTGCTCGAAAATGTAATTAAAGCATTTATGAATAGTACAAAAAAAAGACTTCTTAAAAATATTAGCGAGCAAGAAAATTCAATACTAAAAATTAAGTCGCTTACAGAAGCATTTGCGGAGTTATCACTTAAATTAAATCAAAAATTGCTTTATGATCTTCAAACTCATATGCCCGAATTATGGGAATCCGTTGAAAGCTTCAGAGGAGAAGTAATAAAAAGTATATGGGAAGATATTATCAATCAAGGAAAGAAAGAAGGGTATATAGTAGATAAACCAAATGATATAATTATTACGGTAATTTATGCGGCAATTAGAAGTATTATTAACCCAACCTTCTTACTTAACCATAATTATTCAATAAATGAAGCGTTCAAAATCACCTTTGATTTACTAATTCAAGGTCTGCTCACTCCGGAAGGATTAAAAGTTTATAAAAATATTGAAAAGGAAAATACAAAATGAAAAGGGCTAAAATAATTCTCACTCTGATTTTAACATCAATATTAGCAAGCTGCGGAAACAATGACGATGGCAAATCAATTAAAGCAACTGGAAATATTGAAGCAACCTTTGTAACTCTAAGCTCTAAAGTTGCTGGTGAAGTTTTAGAAATTAATTTTCCAGAAGGCTCACTTGTAAATGCCGGCGACACTATCTTAAGAATTGATGACGAAACATTAAAACTTCAACTTATGCAAGCTTCGGCAGCCAGACAAAGTGCAGAAGCGCAGCTTGAACTTCTAAAAATCGGATCACGGCGTGAAGATATTGCGCAAGCTCAATCAATGTTTACTCAGGCAGAAATTGGTTTGGCACAAGCTGAAAAGGACAAAGAAAGAATGCAAAACCTTTTAGCAACCAACGCAATTACAAAAAAACAATTTGAAGATGTAAATTCCAAATATGAAGTAGTAAAATCACAGTTCAATGCAGCAAAAGAAAATTTAACAAAAATTAAAAACATTGCAAGACCAGAAGATTTGAGAAAAGCAGAAGCCGGTCTCAACCAAACAATTGCAAACGAAAAATTAATTCAAAAAAGTATAAATGATTGTTATGTAAAATCTCCAATTAACGGATTTGTGGTAGAACACTTTTATGAGAAAGGAGAAACTGTTTCTCCAATGGCATCGCTAATAAAGGTTGCAGATTTATCTAAAGTTGATTTAGATATTTATATAAATGAAGTTGAGCTTCCAAAAGTTCAATTAAATCAAGAAGTAAATGTAACTGTTGATGCTTTTGATGATAAAATTTTTAACGGAAAAGTAATTTACATTTCACCGGAATCTGAATTTACACCAAAAAATATTCAAACTCCCGATGAAAGAACAAAACTTGTTTATAAAGTAAAAGTTGAAATTGATAACCCCGATTTTCAATTAAAAAGTGGAATGCCTGCTGATGCGGAAATAAAATTACAAGATTGAAAAATTACAATATTTCAAGATTAAATACTTAGGAACTAGAAATGTCGATTAAACAATTTGAAGATTTGAAAGTGTGGCAAGCATCAAGAGAATTTATAACACTTACTTATAAGCTCACTTCTAAACCTAAATTTAAAACTGATTTTGGATTAAAAGATCAATTTCAAAGAGCGTCCGTTTCTGTAATGAATAATATTGCAGAAGGTTTTGAACGAGATAACAATAAAGAGTTTGTAAGATTTTTAACATACTCAAAAGGCTCTGCCGGAGAAGTAAGGAGTTTACTTTATGTCGCTTTAGATCTGGAATATATATCCGAATCAGAATTCTTAGAACATTATAATTTAGCAATTGATATAATAACACAGATTGCAAATTTTATTAAATATCTAAACAAAACTAAATAATGATTTTATTAGATCAATCTTGAAATCTTGGTAATCTTGAAATGAATATTATCATTCAAATAGATAACTTTTCAAAATCATACGGTAACCTAAAAGCTGTAAACGGAATTTCCTTATCTATTCCAAAAGGAGAAATGTTTGGATTGGTTGGACCTGATGGAGCTGGAAAGACAACAACAATAAGGGCTTTGTGCGGATTGTTAAAATCTGATAGCGGAAACATTTCTTTAATGGATTTCGATATTAAAAAGAATAGAAAAGATATTCAAAATAATATTGGCTACTTATCTCAAAAATTTAGTCTGTATGAAGATTTAACAATCGATGAAAATATCGAATTCTTTGCTGAAATTCATAACATAAAAAAGTACGAAGAAAGACGAAACGAATTATTAGAATTTACACGACTAACTGAATTTAGGAAAAGACAAGCCGGCAGACTTTCCGGTGGAATGAAACAAAAGCTGGCGTTGGCTTGCAGTTTAATTCACAAACCAAAAATACTTTTTTTAGATGAACCAACAACTGGGGTTGATCCGGTTTCTCGGAGAGATTTTTGGAAAATACTTTCTAACTTGCTTAAAGATGGTATTACAATTTTTATGACCACTCCTTATTTAGATGAGGCTGAACGTTGCAACCGGGTTGCATTGATGAACAAAGGAGAAATAATTACTCTTGATACCCCAGCAAAAATAAAAGAATCAATAAATAAAAAAGTTATAGAGATAGTGTGTGATGATGTTCGACTTGCGGGGAAGTTAATTAAAGAGAAACTAGATCTTGACGTTCAATTGTTTGGCGATAGATTAAACACAGTTGTAAGTAATGCAGAAAGTGAATTTAAAAGAATAGAAAAATTATTAACTGAAAATAATATTTCCATAAATGATTATAGAATAAATATTCCATCTTTAGAAAATGTATTTATTCATTTAGTAAAAAGTTCAGAAACAAATTGAGTACAATATGAAAAAAATAATTTTTGCGCTAATAATAATATTTTCAATCAAAAGTTTTACGCAGACAAAAACTTATACTTTGGATGAAAGCATTAAATTAGGAATCGAAAACAGCAAAGTTTTAAAAATATCCAATGCAAAATTGGCAATTGCATCAGCAAAAGTTACGGAAATAAAATCACAAAGATTTCCTAAGTTAAGTTTTAATGCAGCCTATATGCGCTTGAGTGATGTTCCGCCATTCGAAATTTCAACATCTTTTTTTCCAACACCAATTAGAATTCAAGAAGCTGTTCTAAACACTTATAATTTTAAGTTATCATTGCAACAGCCAATATTTACAGGCTTTAAATTGTCGGCTTTAAATTCTGCTGCTGATTATAATTTAGAATCAACCGAGTTGGATTATTCAAAAGATATAAATGAAGAAGCGTTTAAAATTATATCTGCCTTCTGGAATATTTATAAAGCCGAAAATGCAAATAAAATTATTGATGAAAATCTTAAAAGTTTAGAATCTCACATTAACGATGCAAAAAGTTTTTTAGAGAATGATTTAATCACCAGAAATGATTTGTTAAAAATTGAAGTACAATACTCCACAGTTCAGTTAAAAAAAGTAGAAGTAGAAAATGCACTCGAAATAGCAAAAGCTTTATTCAATAAAACATTAGGCAACGGAATTTCTGACGAAGTAAAAATTGAAACTGAAGAACTCACATTGAATATTCATAAAGGCAATTTTAATGATTTATTAATCGAGGCAAAATCAAATCGCTTAGAACTCGAATCTGTTTCAAAAAGAATTCTGGCAGGTAAAGAACAGCTTAGTGCAAGTAAATCAGGTTGGTATCCGTCAATATTTTTAATTTCCGATTTTTATTACAGCCGGCCAAACCAAAGAATATTTCCTCAAAAAGATCAGTTTGATGATACATGGGATGTTGGAGTATCACTCAGTTGGGATATTTGGAATTGGGGTTATAATTCTTCGCAATCGCAGCAAGCTCAAAGTAATTTAGTTCAACTTGAAACCAGTGCGCAGCAATTAGAAGAGGCAATAGAAGTTGAAGTTTATAACACATTCTTAAATCTGGAAACGGCAAAAAAGAAGGTGGAATTAAGTAAACAAACACTTGAACAAGCTGAGGAAAATTACAGAATTACAAATGATAAATTTTTGGTTCAGTTAGTAAGTACAACCGATTTACTCGATGCAGAAACCTCCGTTTATAATTCGAAAACTGAGTTGTTAAATGCTTTAGTAGATTATGAATTATCTCGAAAGAGATTAGAAAAAGCAATTGGCGGAAAACTTTATTAAACAGAATTCAGAAAACAGAACTCAGAACCAAAAAACAAAAGAGATTAAAAATGAAAGAACAAAAGACTAAGGTTTTCACTGATTTAATAGTTTGGCAAAAGGCACACCATTTTGTTTTAGAAGTTTACAGAATGACAACTGAATTTCCTAATTATGAAATATATGGTTTAACTTCTCAATTTAGAAGAGCGGCAATTTCAATCCCGGCAAATATAGCAGAAGGTTACAAAAAACGTGGGCACAAAGATAAGTTGAACTATTTGAATATCGCTCAAGGCTCACTCGAAGAGTGCAGATACTATTTAATTTTAGCGCGTGATTTAGAATACGGAAGTTCTGATATTCTGAATAATTTAATTATAGAAGTAAGCAAATTATTAACAAAATATTCCGAAGTAATTCGGAATTCAAATAACTGATTTCTGAGTTCTGGATTCTGACTACTATGTATTCTATTGAAGTAAATAATCTTAACAAATCATTCGGCAATTTTATTGCTGTAAACGATGTTTCCTTTAATGTTAAGGCTGGAGAAATATTTGGATTTCTTGGTGCAAACGGTGCTGGGAAATCTACAACAATTAAAATGCTTTGCGGAATTCTGGAACCTACTAGCGGTGATGCAAAAGTAGGCGGATACAGCATTAAGAATCAACCGGATTTAGTTAAACAGAATATTGGTTATATGTCGCAGAAGTTTTCACTTTATAATGATCTTTCTGTTGAAGAAAACATTAGATTTTTTGGCGGAGTTTACGGTTTAGAAGATAAAGAACTAAAAGAAAGAATGAAATGGATTTTAAAAACAGCAAACTTAACCGGACAAGAAAAACTATTAACCGGTTCACTTCCCGGGGGAATTAAACAAAGACTGGCTTTAGGCACGGCTGTTGTTCACAAACCAAAAATAGTTTTTTTGGATGAACCAACAAGCGGAGTTGATCCAATTTCCAGGCGTTCTTTTTGGGATTTAATTAATGAACTCTCCTCAGAAGGAATTACAGTTTTAGTAACAACACATTATCTGGAAGAAGCGGAATATTGCGGAAACATAATCTTAATTAATGCAGGGAAACTAATAGCAGAAGGTAATTCCAAGGTTTTAAAGACTAAATATTTGCAAAACCCAATTTATGAAGTTGAATGCAACAATGTAATTGAAGCAATGGAAGTTTTGGAAAAATCCGATATTGTTGATGAAACTTCAATATTCGGAAATTCAATTCATATAATTATGAACAATAATTTTAAAAATGAAAATCAAATTTTTGATACTTTAAAATCTCAAGCCAATATTCAGATTAAAAGAATTGAAAAGATTACACCAACTTTAGAAGATGTTTTTATTCACTTATTGGAGAAAGATAAAAAGTGAATTTTAATCGACTTAATGCAATCACAAAAAAAGAGTTTAAACATCTGCTAAGAGATTACAGAATGCTTGCTATTCTATTACTCTTCCCTGCTTTCTTATTGGTTGTCTTTGGCTACGCCATAAGTTTTGATGTCAAGAATATAAAGCTTGCTGTCTATGATCAAAATAATACTGAAATTAGTCGGGAGTTTTACAATTCATTAACTTCCTCGGAATATTTCTATATAACTAAATTTGTAAAAAATGATGCGGAAGTAAAAGATATTCTAGATAAAAAAATTGCACAATGCGTTGCAATTATTCCTAAAAATTTCTCTCAAAATTTTTATTCAAAGCAAAATGTAAAAATTCAAATTCTCACAGATGGTGTTGACGGCAATACTGCCACCATAATTCAGAATTATTTTAATGCTGCAGTATCTAGTTTTAATGCAGAAAAAACCGAAAAGGTCTTGAACCAAAAAGGTATAAAGGCATATATTCCATTTGATTTTCATCCAATTTTCTGGTTTAACAAAGACTTAAAAACAACTCGATTTTTACTGCCCGGATTAATTGCAATGATCCTTGTCATAACTGCCGTTATTAGTGTTTCCTTAACATTGGTAAGAGAAAAAGAACGTGGAACAATTGAACAAATAAATGTTTCTCCAATTAAAACAATTGAATTACTGCTTGGTAAAACATTTCCTTATATACTTTTGGCATTATTAAATGCAATCTTCATTTTAATAGTAGGATATTTTCTATTTGATGTTGAAGTAAAGGGAAGTTATTTACTCTTGACAATTACAACTCTCATATTTTTATTTACATCAACAAGTATTGGAATTTTCATTTCGACCATTTCTGATTCGCAGCAGATTGCTTTTACACTTGCAACTTTTGCATCACTTCTTCCTTCAGTTATACTCTCCGGGTTTATATTCCCAATTGAAAGTATGCCAACATTTATTCAATTACTAACAAATATAACTCCGGCAAAATTTTTCATCAAAATATTACGAGCTATCATCTTACGTGGAGTAGGATTGAATGCAATATGGGATCAGGTAATATACTTATTCATATTTGCTTTTTTGATGTTGTTTCTTGCAAATATAATTTTTACAAAAAAAGAAGCAAGTAGTTAAAGCTATGAAAACAATTTTACATATTATAAAAAAGGAATTTTTACAATTCAAACGCGATCCAAAAATGTTTGGAATAGTTTTAATTGCGCCAATTGTTCAGTTATTATTCTTAGGTTATGCAGCAACTTTGGATGTAAACAATGTTCATATTTTATTCATGGACCAAGACAAAACTGAAACTAGCAGAAATTTTATTGAACGATTCGAAAGTTCAGGATTTTTTTCAATTGATTATTATGCAGATAGTTATGATGAACTTACAACTCAAATTAATAATGCGAATGTGCTGGTTGCGTTTGTAATCCCAAAAGATTTTTCAAAAAATATAAATAGAAATGAAACTGTAAAACTTCAAGCAATATTTGATGGCTCGGATGGAAATACTGCTTCTATTGCTGCTGGCTATATTGGTAAAATTATTTCAGAATATTCCATAGATATAGTTATGGATTATAGAAATAAGAGAGGAATAAAAGTTCAGCCGGTTGGACAAATTTCCGCCGAGATTAGAACTTGGTACAATCCTTATCTTAAAACAAGATACTTTATGGTTCCGGCTATCGTGGCTTTGCTGCTCAGCATTATAACCATTCTGCTGACTTCCCTAGCAATAGTAAAAGAAAAAGAAATAGGGACACTTGAACAAATAATTGTAACGCCAATTAAATCATATCAACTTATAATTGGAAAGCTTGTTCCATTTTTAATTCTTGGCTTAATTTCAGTCGTACTTGTTATTACCATGATGGGAGTAATATTCAGTATTCCGGTTAGAGGAAGTATTACATTTTTATTTGTCGCCTCATTTTTTTATATACTATCTACATTAGGATTGGGATTATTCGTTTCAACAATTTCTAAAACGCAGCAGCAAGCAATGATGATTGCAATTTTCGCAATTATGATGCCGATGATTTATCTATCCGGCTTTGCTTTCCCAATTGAAAATATGCCACAAATTTTGCAAGGGGTTAGCTATCTTATTCCTTTACGTTATTTTATTACAATTATTCGTGGTGTAGTTTTTAAAGGAATTGGCATAGTTGATCTTTGGCAAGAATTAACTGTGCTATTTTTTATGGGTACGGCAATTTTAATTTTTAGCTCTTTAAGATTTAGGAAAAAATTAGATTAGTTTTTATTAATACTACTTCTTTTAATTAGTTAAACATATCTTTATAATCTTAAAATAAACTTTAACTACAATTTTGGAATTTCTCTCAAATAAAAAAATATTTAAGTTCTGGCTTCCACTTGCCGCAACTTGGCTGATGATGTCCTTGGAAGGTCCTTTTCTTGCTGCTATAATTGCACGTCTTGTTGATCCAAAATATAACTTGGCTGCATACGCAGTCGCATTTTCATTCGCATTAATTATTGAAGCACCAGTAATTATGATGATGAGTGCATCAACTGCTCTGGTTAAGGATTATTCATCATTTAAAAAATTAAGAAATTTTAATTTTATAATTAGCGGCCTTATAACAGCAATTATGCTGGTAATTTTAATCCCTTCCGTTTTTGATTACATCGCAATTGATTTAATTAATCTAAATGCAGAAGTCGAAAAATTAACTTATAAAGCTTTCTTTGTTTTGCTTCCTTGGCCCGGCGCAATTGGTTATCGTCGTTTTTATCAAGGAATAATGATCAGAAATAATCTTACCAAAAGAGTTGCGTATGGAACTATTGTTCGTTTGTTAACAATGTCTTTAAGTGCAATTATTTTATATAATTTTACAATTTTGGATGGTGCCGTTATTGGAGCATCATCATTATCCGCTGGAGTTATCGCGGAAGCAATAGCAAGTCGTTTTATGTCAAATGGGATTTTGGCCAAAATTAAAAATGAGAATTTGAGTTCGGAATCAAACTTATCTTATAATGAAATCATAAATTTTTATTATCCCCTTGCATTAACATCTTTAATTGGATTGGGCGTTCACCCAATGGTTACTTTCTTTATTGGACAAAGCCGAATGTCTTTGGAATCTCTAGCTGTACTTCCTGTAATAAATTCTCTGGTCTTTATTTTTAGAAGTTTAGGACTTTCATATCAAGAAGTGGGAATTGCTTTAATTGGCGATAAAGGAGAACACTATACTCAGCTTGCTAGTTTTGCAAAGAAGTTAGGATTAACTTTAGCTGCCGTATTATTAATTATTGCACTAACTCCTATTTCAAAAATTTGGTTTAGTAATATTTCCGGTCTATCAGATTTGCTGACGGATTTTGTAAAAATACCAGTTATAATTATTGCAATAATGCCGGCATTAACAGTATTGATTTCATTTCAAAGATCTTTGCTGGTAACTTTTAAAAATACAACTCCAATTACTTTTGCCACTATAATAGAAGTTTCTGTAATTATTTTAACACTTTTTGTATCTATAAAAATATTTGATTTAACCGGTGTTACTTCAGCAATGATTGCATTTATATTAGGTAGAATTTGTGCGGTGGTTTATTTATCGTTTCCATTTAATAAAATTACAAACCATTTTAAGACTAGCTCAGAATAAGCTTAAAACCAACTCCGTGAACATTTACGATCTCAATCAGTTTATCTTCCTTAAGATAATTTCTCAATTTTGTTATGTAAACATCCATGCTTCTTGATGTAAAATAATTGTCTTCTTTCCAAATAGTTGTGAGAGCAGTTTCTCTGCTAAGCGTAGAATTATTATTTTCGCATAAGAGTTTTAACAATTCAGATTCTTTTGAAGTAAGCGTTCGTGATTTTTTACCTATCGTTAATAATCTTTTTTTATAATCAAAAATATATTTGCCAATATTAATTATCTGACTTTCATTTGTCAATTTAAGGTTTGTAGTCCGCCTTATAATTGCATTAATTCTTAAAATTAATTCCTCAGTATTAAATGGTTTTGTAATGTAATCATCGGCTCCAAGATTAAACGCTTGTATCTTATCACTTATCATTGATTTTGCAGTAAGAAATATTATTGGAATATTTTTGTCTGTGGCTCTTATTTCTTTTGCTAAAGTAAGTCCATCTTTTCGCGGCATCATAATATCAAGAATGCATAAATCATATTTATTGTTTTGAAAACTATCAAACCCATCGTTGCCATTTTTACACAAGTTAACATCAAATTTTTTTATTGTTAAATAATCGCAAAGTAATGATCCGAGATTTATGTCATCTTCAACTAGTAATATTTTCTTTTTGCTCATTATATTCTTAGAATATTTATTGTAAATTTTGTTCCAACATTTTTTTCACTGCTTATATTTATTGTGCCGCAATGTGCTTCAATAATTTTTTTCACGATACTTAATCCAACTCCATTTCCTTTTGCATTATGAATGTTTCCGGTTTCCACTCTAAAAAATGTTTCAAATATTTTATTAAAATTCTTTTTTTCAATCCCAATGCCATTATCTTCAATTACTATTTCAAATCCTTTGTGATTATTCAAAGTTGATATTTTAATAATTGGATCAGAATCATTATACTTAATTGCATTATCAATTAAGTTACTGAGAGCATTTGCTAATTGTGTTTTATCAACTGCTAACATTGGGTCAATCGCTGCAAGATCAAAAATAAACTTTCCTTTTTTGTTTGTCAAAGTAAGTTCAAATTTATCTGCAACCTCTTTTATTAAGTTGTGAACATTTTCATTTGTTTTTGACAAATGAAGTTCACCGCTTTGCAATTCAGCAGCTGATAATATATTTTCAACCATATCGGTCAACCGTTTTGACTCGGTTTTAATTATGCTTGTATATTTTTTTGAATCTATTTTTGGATCTTCATCAATAACATCAGCAGCTAAAGAAATTGTTGCTATTGGAGTTTTAAATTCATGTGTTATATTATTCAATAAATCATTTTTGATTTCAGTAATTTTTTTTTGTTTGATTAACATTTTTATAGTTTTATAAAACAGTACAATTATTAAAGCAGTTAATAAAACTGAACTTAGTAAAATCCACCAAATTGATTTAAATAAAAATGCTTCCCTATTTTTAAATTGAACAACCAAAAAGTTTTGTTTCTTTATAAAATCATTTGGAAATAACTTAACTCTAAATTTTGAATCAATAAGCTCTTTTTTATCATCTGTGTTTTTTGCAAAAATTAAACTGTCATTATTAATAATAGCAAAGCCATAACTATTTTTAATCCCATATTTTTCCAGTTCATCATTAAGTAAAGAATCTATTTTAGTCGAGTTAATTCTATTTAAAATATTTACGTTTTGTTCGGAAACTATTAATTCCTCAAAAACATTTTCAATTAATTTTGTTCGTTTATGTATTAGGGTGTCAAGATCACTTTGCCAAATAATAGTTTCTTGAATGGAACTGTCACCAGTGCTAGTTATATTTTTAGTGATTTTCATTTTAGAATGATTTGAATCACCAATTGTATTAATTTCAATGTTCACATTATTGGTATCTCCGCCAAAGACCATAACTTTATTTTTATTAACATTTGATGTAGTAGTGTAAGAATAATTCTTATTTTTACTTCCCTTATTTACAAAAATAACTCCATTGGTATCTAAAGGAGATATTTCTCTAATTAACACTTTGGCAGCTTCTTTATCCTCTATTGATTTTACTAAATCACTTAGAGCATTCCCAACATTTTTATTAAATTTTTCTTCTTCAAGTTTTAATGCAAGATTTATCCAATAAAATTGAATTGCTATCAATCCAATTACTGAAAAGGTAATAAGCGCTATAATTATTTTTAGAGATTTTTCTTTCATGCTCCAAAAGTATTGTTCAAAAATGATTAATGCTGGTTTTTAACATTTTTTAACAATTATTAACATTGTTTTAAGAAAATTATTTGACACAATAGTTTATTTTCATTGTACAAGATTTATAAATTTACTAATCAATAGGAGAAAATAATGAAAACTAAATCACTAACTATTTCACTTATACTATTTTTTCTTGCTACAAACTTCATAAGCGGGCAAGATAACAAATCAACAAAAGATAAATTAGATAAAATTAAGGGAGATGTTTCAAAAATAGTGATTACATCAAATTCTGGAGATGTAGTATTTGAAGGTGAAGAAGCACAACAATTGTTTAAGAAAATTAAATCGAAAAAATTGCACTGGATTTCTGAAGGAGATGATGATATTGATATAGATGGAGAAAATGTAATGATATTCAAATCTGAAGACGGTGAAAAACACATTATTAAACATAAAGGCCATGGCAATAAAATGATGATGTTTATGAATGATGATGATAAAGACCATAAAATTATTACTGTAGATTTAGAAGATGAAAATGGAGAAAAAACACTTACAGTTACAACTACAGAAAATGGTGAAGAAAAAATTGAAACATTTAAAGGAAAAGAAGCAGACGAACAAATTGAGAAAATGAATAAGGAAGGCGATGTGCAGATAGAAATTATTACTGATGACGATGTTGATTCAAAACAAAAACATGTTTGGGTTGGAGATATGCTAAGTGATGTTGAAAAAAAAGTTGAGGTAAAAATTGATAATGATGAAAAAGTAGTAACTGTTACAACTAAAGAAGATGGTAAAGAAAAGGTAAATGTTTATAAAGGGAAAGAAGCTGATGAATACTTAGAAAAAATGGAAAAAGAAGATAAGATGATAATTAAGGAAAAAATAATTGATGGTAAAAAACACAAAAAAATTATTATAAAAGAAATTGAAAAAGAAGAAAACGAATAAAATTAATATCTGAAATATTTTAGCAAGGATATGTGCCGGTCAATGCCGGCATTTTTTAGTTTATATACCCACAAAGAGATGCTAATTATTTTTATATTTGAGTTCAAAGAAAATAATTTAATCAAATTACATATGATTGAGATAGTAGATCTTCACAAATCTTTTAATGACAAACAAGTACTAAAAGGCGTAAACCTTACAATTGAAGAAGGTGAAACCAGTGTAATAATTGGAAAGAGCGGAAGTGGCAAAAGTGTTCTGCTAAAACACATTGTTGGATTACTTTTCCCGGATAAAGGTTACGTAAAAGTTGGCGGACAAATTATTGATCCTCACAATCAGAAAGAAGCTCTATAATATTCGCAGAAAATTTGGATATCTATTTCAAGGTGCTGCTCTGTTTGATTCTATGACAGTTGGCGAAAATATTGCATTGCCAATAATTGAGAATGAAAATAATTTAAGCGCTGCAGAATTAAATAAAAAAATATCCAAAATGTTAGAACTTGTTGATCTGCCAAATACAGAAAACCTAAAACCAGCAGAGCTTTCCGGTGGAATGAAAAAAAGAGTCGGTTTAGCACGCGCATTAATTACCGAGCCGGAATATATTTTATACGATGAGCCCACAACCGGACTTGATCCAATAATGTCGGATTCAATTGATGCCTTAATCAAAAATTTAGCTGATCAATTAAATGTAACCTCAATTGTTGTTACCCATGATATGTTTAGTGTAAAAAATGTAGCTGATGAAATTGCAATGGTGCACGAAGGAAAAATTTATTTTGAAGGAACTCCTGCAGAATTAATTTCATCCAAAGATAAAATAATAACTGATTTTATTAACCGAACCGGGTTTTAGTCCTAAATGTCAAAACATAAAATAAAATACATTTGTTCAAACTGCGGATTTGAATCTTTAAAATGGCAAGGCAAATGTCCGCATTGCGAAGAATGGAATACTTTTTCAGAAGAATTTGTTGAAGCAAAAAAACTGCCAAAAAAGCAGAAAGTTAAAGAAGAGAATATTTATAAATTAAGCGAAGTTAACTCTCACGATGATATTAGAATTACAACCGGAATTGCTGAATTTGACAGAGTCCTTGGCGGCGGATTAATACTTGGCTCTGTTGTACTTGTTGGTGGAGATCCAGGAATTGGAAAATCAACATTAGTGATGCAAGCTGCTTCAAGTACAAAAGCAAAAGTGCTTTATGTTACCGGCGAAGAGTCCGTAAAACAGATAAATCTTAGAGCAAAACGTTTAAAGGTAAATGAAGAAAATATTTTCATTCTTTCCGAAACTGATGTTGATATAATTACCTCTGCAATTGATAAAGTTAAACCGGAAGTTGTCATTATTGATTCAATTCAAACAATGCAGAAACCCGATTTTGAAAATGCACCCGGAACAGTTACCAAATAAGAGAATGCACAAATTATTTAATGCAGCTTGCCAAAACATTAAACTTTTCTGTAATACTAATAGGGCACGTTACTAAGGAAGGTTTTATTGCCGGCCCAAAAGTGCTTGAGCATATTGTAGATACAGTGCTTCAGTTTGAAGGTGAAAAAATTATTCATACAGAATTTTACGCGCTCAGAAAAATCGTTTCGGCAACACAAATGAAATTGGCATTTTTGAAATGCACGAAGATGGATTAACAGAAGTAAAAAATCCGAGTCAGATTTTTTTAAGTGAACGAAATAAAGATGTTACCGGCGCAGTAGTTACAGCAAGCATTGAAGGCTCGCGTCCGGTTTTATTAGAGGTGCAGGCATTAGTTACTCCAACAAATTTTGGAAATCCTCAAAGAGTTACAACCGGTTTTGATTATAGGCGACTTTCAATTTTATTAGCAGTTTTAGAAAAGCGCGCAGGAATGAGATTATCATCACACAATGTTTTTCTAAATATTGCCGGTGGATTAAAGATTGATGAACCTGCAATTGATTTAGCTGTGTGTGCTGCAGTTGCATCAAGTCTTAAGAATCAGCCTGCTAAAAATAATTATGTCGTTCTTGGTGAAGTTGGTTTGGGTGGTGAAATTAGAAGCGTTGGCCATATTGAAAAACGAATTCAAGAGGCAGAAAAACTTGGTTTTAAGAATGTAATTATTCCGCAGAATAATGTTAAATCTATAAAAAGTAAGAACAGTATAAATTTAATTTCTGTGGAAAATATTGTTGAAGCTATAGAAAAAATTTTGGGTTAGTAATTTTTAAATGCCAGTCACTTCACAAGTAACTGGCATTGTAAAACTCATCTATAAAATATATTTACTCAAATCTCTATTCTTAACAATAGAATCTAATTTTTGGTGAACCATTTCACCGGTAATTTTAATTTCTCCTTCAGGCATTTTATCAGGAACATCAAATAAAATATCTTCTAATAAAGTTGTTAAAATTGTATGAAGTCGGCGAGCGCCAATATTTTCAACCTCTTCGTTTACAATAGTTGCAGTTTTAGCAATTTCTCTAATCGCGCTTTCTTCAAAGACAATTTTTACATCTTCTGTTTCAAGCAGAGCGGAATATTGTTTTAATAACGCATTCTGTGGAATTGTTAAAATCTGTATAAAGTCTTCTTCCGTTAAACTTTTCAACTCAACTCTAATTGGAAAACGACCTTGCAATTCCGGAATTAAATCAGATGGTTTGGAAACGTGAAATGCCCCGGAAGCTAAAAACAAAATATGATCTGTTCTTACTGGGCCATATTTTGTGTTAACAGTTGAGCCTTCTACAATCGGCAGCAAATCACGCTGAACACCTTCTCGAGAAACATCTGGTCCGCCATGACCTTTACCACCGCCGGCAACTTTATCAATTTCATCAAGGAAGATTATTCCGGTTTCTTCTACTCTTCTAATTGCTTCTTTCTGCACATTATCCATATCAATTAGTTTTTGCGCTTCTTCCTGCGCCATAACTTTTCTGGCTTCTTTAATTGTAGTTTTTCGTTTTTTCTTTTTCTTAGGCATCATATTGCCAATAATTTCTTGAATGTTCATTCCCATATCGTCCATTCCGAATGGGCCGACAACTTGCATTCCCACTGCGGCAGAAGTTGTATCAAACTCAATTAGCTTTTCATCAAGCTCGCCTTTTTTTAATTTTTCACGCATCCATTCGCGGGTTTTTTCATTTCTTACTGCATCATCAACTTCGCCATTTTCGGTTTCCGGATTTACTTTAGGCGGCGATTTTACTGGGGGAATTAGCAAATCAAGAATTTTATCCTCAGCAAGTTTATCAGCTTTTTCTTGGACTAATTCAGTCTGCTCTGCCTTCACCATATTTATTCCAAGCTCCGTTAAGTCTCTTATCATCGACTCAACATCTCTGCCGACATAACCAACTTCCGTAAACTTAGAAGCTTCAACTTTATAAAACGGCGCTCCGGTTAGTTTTGCTAACCTTCTTGCAATTTCAGTTTTACCTACTCCGGTTGGTCCAATTAGAATAATGTTGTTCGGCATTATTTCTTCTTTAATTGATTCATCAACTTGCTGTCTTCTCCATCTATTTCTTAGCGCTATTGCAACTGCACGTTTTGCATCATCTTGACCAATGATGAATTTGTTTAATTCATTCACAATCTGTGTTGGTGTCAAATTTTTCATTATATCTTTTTTCACTACTTATTTCCCTATTGTTTCAACATTAATTTTATCGTTAGTATAAATACATATTTCTGAAGCTGTCTTTAATGCTTCCTTTACAATTTCTTCTGCGCTCAAATCGCTATATTTAACAAGCATTTTAGCGGCAGATAAAGCGAACATTCCGCCCGAACCAATTGCAATTATTTTGTCATCCGGTTCAATCACATCGCCGGTTCCGGAAACCACAAATGTTTTTTCTGATGAAACAACTGCCAGCAATGCTTCAAGCTTTCTTAAATATTTATCAGTTCTCCAATCCTTTGCCAATTCAACTACAGAACGATCTACATTGCCTCTGTATTGTTCAAGTTTTTCTTCAAATCTGCCAAGCAGAGTAAATGCATCTGCTGCTGAACCGGCAAAACCAACAAGCACTTTTCCATCAAGCAGTTTTCTAATCTTCATTGAGTTGTGTTTCATTACAGTATTACCAAGTGTTACTTGTCCGTCTCCGCCAAGGGCTGCGACTCCATTGTGTATAACACCTAATACTGTTGTTGATCTAATTTTTCTTTTCAATTTTTTCTCCTAATATTTTAAAAACTTTTTAACTTTCATTTTGTCATTCCGAATTTATTTCGGAATCAGATGCAATAACATATAGATGCTGAAATAAATTCAGCATGACACATTAAGAATTAGGAAGCACCCAAGTTTTATTATTCAATTAAAAATTATCAGAATAATATTTTACAAACAAATTATGCTTTATAGTAAATCTTTCTTCTTTTGTTCCCATTTTTCTTTCCATTTAAAAAATGGTGAGGAGTATGGGAAAGCTAAAGTTCTTCCGCCAAATCCCATATATCTATAAACAAGCATCTGCAAGTTATTCAATTGTAACGAATTTAATAAATCCTCATTAATGGCTACGCCATATTTTTCCGCCAAATCAACGGCTTTATTTTCTAATTTATCTACAGCTTTGTTGTATAGAACATCTAACTTCAAATCATCAATATTTTTTTTGGAATTTTCATCAAGGGTTAAATTTTCTTTACCAATTAATTTAAAAACCGAGTAACTACCATCAATTTGCAATGGTCCATATACATCTCCGACTTCCATAGTTCCTGCAATTTTTCCAATCTCCCCGAATTCTGATGTTGAGAAAAATCCAAACTCTCCATTATTATTTTTTATTTCATTTCTTTTTGTGTGAGCTATTGCAAATTTTCTTAGTTCATCTTCATTATCTGCAATTGCTAAAGCTTGTTTAATAATGTCTAAACTGTCGGTTAAAACCTCAATAATGTTTACTTTTGTTTCAACAAATACTGAATCACCTTTTTGTTTTAAGTAATTGGTCAATTCTGAATCAGAAAGTTTTGTATTTAAAACTAAATCTTTTCTATAAAGCGTTGCGAGATAATTCTTTTTCCAAATTTCTGTAGAATTTTTAACATCATCTAAACTTTCTAATCCAAGCTTATAGCCGTATCTAGCAAGCAGTTCCAGCTCAATTTGTCTTTTTACTCTATTATTTAACTGAGTCATAATTGTATTAAAATCTGTTGAAATGGCAGTAAACCCTTCAAAGATAAATTCGTTTAAGAAATCATTAAATGTAAGGGGATTTTTTTCAAATCTAATAAATACTTGACTTAGTGAATCTGTAGAAAGTGAATTTTTATATTTTATAAATTCATCTGAACTAATATCAATTTTTACATTATCATCAATTTTATTTTTAGTTTTTACTTCTTCAACAAGTTTCTGCATTCTTTCTGCAAAGTACCAAAAGAGGCTTCCGTTTGTTGTTACTTTTTGATCTTTAAAAAAGGAACCCCAGAAATCATTATAAACCGAATCTTCATATCTATCTTCAACTGTTTTTCTTACTAGAGACATTTTTTGATCAACAGTTTTATAAATAACAGGCATTTCACTTAAAAGTCTAAAAATATACCAACCTTCTGGTGATTCTTGCGGAGCGGTATATTCATTTAGTTCTAAATTAAAAATTGCTTGCTCCGGTTCTTTGAACATTTTTCCAAAAGTAACTTCATACGGCTCTTTTACATATTCTACATTTTTAAGAAGAGCTGCGGTCGAATCAAAATTGTTTGATTTTTGCAATTCCGAATATGCACTATCAATAGCATCTTTGCTTTGTGTATATAGATAGTCGACAAATCGTTTATGATTGGCTAGCCACAAACCCTCAGTAATTTTTTTGTCATCAGTCTTAACTTTATTTTTAATTTCTCGTAGATATAATGCATCGCGGACATGCATTTTTTCCATTGGAATGTAATTCATCTGCATTGCCAAGGTGGTATCATATCCCAATTTTTCAGCTTCAAGTGCGTACAAATTTTCTGCAATTAAAGTGTAAAGAAGTTCTTCTTTTGATTTCATTTTTCCATTATCGGAATTTTTTCTGTTTATCTGCGGTGTAAATTCATACCTGAATTTAAATTCTTCGGCTGTTATTACTTTATCACCAACTTTTGCTAAAATTTCTTCTTTTTTCTGTGCTTGAATATTAATGGCTATTATTATTAGCAGAACTAAAACATGTTTAATTTTCATATAACTTTTTTTATTTGATAAAAGGATTGGGAATTAAGCGAGGAACTTTTGCTTTATAAGTTTTATAAGAATCACCGTAACGTTTTTCTAAATTTCTTTCTTCGTAAACTGAACCAACATAAAAGTAAACGAGCATACAAAGAAAAAATACCAGATAAAACAAATCCATTGCTGGTCTAAATCCTAAAATAATAATTGAAAAAAAATAAATTGGATGACGCGAATACTTAAATGGACCTTCAATTATAAGCTCGTGAATTTCATCTAAATTTTCAACTTGGTAATTATTCTGGTAATATCTTTTAATTTGATTTATGCCCAAAAATTCATTCATATTCAAATAAGAACCAGCCCAGAAAAATCCCACAACACCCAAAATTTGAATTCCTAAAATAGCTAAATCAAACGGAAAATTTAAGTCGTAAATTTGTACATCTGGTTTTGGAGAAATGTAATAAATTGCCACAAAAATAATAATTGAAGAAACATTGAAGAATAATCGATAGAACGCAATTTTATTCCCAACTTTTTCGGTTATTTTTTTCTTTATGTCAAAAGCTGCTAAAACAGAATGTGATGAAGCAAATAGAAAGAACAGTAATATTATTATTACTGTATCGAAAAGGTAAGTCATAGAAGCCAATAAATTTCAACAGATTTGCCATTTCGAGCCCGCCTTGCCGCAAGGCAGGGAGTTTTTCCCCGAAGCAATCTGCCAAATGAAAAAGATTGCTTAACTCCGAAAAAAAAATTCTGAGTTCGCAATGACCAGTCACAGTTTTCACAAACAATTATCATAATTCTTTTCTAAGTCTTGCAACCGGTATTTGAAGCTGCTCTCTATATTTTGCAACTGTTCTACGCGCAATGTGAATTCCTTTATCAACCAAAATTTTTGCAATTTTATCATCGCTAAACGGCTTGCCTTTTGGTTCTGAGTCGCAAATTTCTTTTATTAAAATTCTAATGTGTTTGTTAGAAACTTCATCACCGCCATCTGTAGATAAACCTTCACTAAAGAAATATTTTAGTTCATGAATTCCTATTGGACTTTGAACATACTTGCCGTTTACAACTCTGCTTATTGTAGAAATATCCATCATAATTTCATCGGCAACATCTTTATAAATCATTGGTTTTAAAAATTTAGGACCATTTTCAAAAAACTCATATTGTCTTTCAAAAATTGAGCGCATAATTTTCATCAATGTTTCTCTTCGCTGCTGAATGGAGGCAATAAACCATTTTGCCGATTCAAACTTTTCCCGTAAAAACTGATGTGTCTCTTTTTCCCTTTTAGAAATTTTACGTTTTCTTTTTTTGCTATCTAACATTTCTAAATAAGTTGTACTGATTGTTACAGAAGGAACGCTTCTATCATTGAGTGTGATTACATAATTATCTTCAACTTTTTCAATCATAAAATCGGGTGTAACTTGATTTGCTTCGTCCGAATCAATTGCACCGGCACCGGGCTTGGGATTTAACTTATGAATTAATTGCAAGGTTGATTTTAAAGTCTCGCGGGTTAAGTCTAGTTTTGTCTGAATTGCATCAAACCTTTTATTAACAAAATCATTATAATTTTCTGTTAAAACTTTTTCAGCTAAGTAAGAATAATAAGGATCGAAGGAAGAATTTCTAATTTGAACAAGCAGACATTCCTGCAAATCTCTTGCTGCAATTCCAACCGGATCTAAAAGTTGAATCATTTTTAGAACTTTTTCTGCATCTTCTATTGTTACGTCAATGTGCTCAAAAAGTTTTAGGTCTTCAACCAATTTTGATAAATCTTCTCTAAAATATCCATCTTCCGATAAACTGCTTATTATAACTTCTCCAAGAACAATATGTTCTTCCGGCAAATCTAAAATGTGAAGCTGATCTAATAATTTTTCTGTTTGGGAAACTCTGGAAGGAGCAATCGGTCGGTTATCTTCTTCGCCGGGACTTTTATTCATCCGGTCGCTATCCAAATCGCCGTCGTTCATAAAATCTTCAATATCAAACTCATCATCATTACTGCTGTCATAATCATCTTCGGGAGAATCTTCCGATTGTTCTTGAGTCATTTCAAATTCATCATCAAGAGTTTCTTCCAATACTGGATTTAATTCAAGCTCAGTTTTAATTCTTTGCTCTAGAGCCATTGTATTTAATTGCAGCAATTTTTGATATTGAATTTGCTGCGGAGATAATTTTTGTTGTAAAGATAATTTTTGATGCAATGATAACATATATTACTTTCCGTTAAGATTCTCTAATTTGTTAAAAAATTCGTTATTATACGCTCTTTTAATTGGTTTTTCGCAAAACTCTAAAATTGATAAGCCGGTTTCTTCACCTTTTTTTAATGCTGGCTCACAATCTTCATATTGCTCATATTTTAAAACATCGCCGCCAAAATCTGTAACCCTAATTGGGAATAAGTGGCAAGAAATTGGCTTTATGAAATCTATTTCTTCGTTATTATAAGCTTTTTCAATTGCACATTTGGCAATATCGCCATCATAATAAACGAAAACACAATCTTCGTTGTTTATACTTCTTGTCATTAATTCCGATTCTTTTTCTTCCCAGAATCCATTTTTATCTATTTCAGAAATACTTTTTTTTGATAAATACTTTTTAATTTTGGGCAAATATTTATCAATTATACCTATTTCGGTTTTTAATAACGGAGCTCCGTATTCACTTTTCATTGTGCAGCAGGCGCCTTTGCAAACCTCTAAATTGCACGTAAACTTGGTTTTTAGTATTTGATTACTTACTAAAACTCCATCAATACTGTTAAAATCTATCATAATAAACTTCAATAAACTTTTGGAATAATTTTTGTTAAGATAATGAAAAAAGGATTGCTTGTAAAGAAGAAAGAAACCATAAATGACAAAAAAACAAATGACAAGTAAGCAAATTACAAATAAATACCAAATAAGAAATTCAAAAACAATTTGTCATTTCCATGAAAATGGAAATCAGAGGAAAATAAATAACACTCAAAATAATTCAGATTAAATTGAAAAATTTATAGCCTCTTATTTTGCTTTATTATTTGTTTTGAAATTGGGATTTCTTTATTTGGAATTTATTTCTTGTTTGTATTTTAATTTTTGTTATTTATTTCTGACGTTTTTCGTTTAATGCTGGTTGGCTTTTAAATTTTGCTTTTATTCCTTTTCTCCTTTTCATCCCTTCACCATTATTCTCCCTTCCTAAATAACTCCTTCCCTAACACACTTAGCAATTAGCTGAGCAGCATTTTTACACTCTGATTTTCTAAAAATACTTTTTTTATGGAAGCTAATTGTTGAGGGTGAACGAAATAATAATTCAGCAATTTGGTTGTAAGTTTTTCCTTCTGCAATAAGTCTTATAATCTCAACTTCTTTTATTGTGAAAAGATTTTTAAATGAATTTTCCTCAAATAAATACTTGCCCTCTTTTTCAATTGCAAAATAATTTGGTTTTTCTTGACTTATAAACGAAATTTTATGATTGAAAGGAATATCTAAAAAAGTTACATCAGAATGGACAGTTAATACCTGCTGAATTTTACCATCATCAGAAACATTTATAGCTCTTGATTGATGCAGAATTGTCTTGTAATTTCCGGTTGAATCTTTAAGTCTAAGTAAATAAACAACTTTGTAAAAAGGTATTTCATCCGGAGTTAATTTCTCATATAAAAAATTTCTTGCAGTATCTTCCTTTAAGTGCAATTTTTCAAGGTCTTCTGGGTGTACTCTTTTAAAGAAAAACTCCAGATTAAAGTCTTTAGAATCAATTCCAAGAACATTTTTTACGTTAGCATCAACATAATCGAACTGCAAATTTTTGAAGCTAAAAACCATAAAGTAATATTGCCCCATTGCAAAAGCTGCGGCAATTTGATGTATAATTTCTAACTGGAGCTGTTTTTTAATAGGACTCTCTGTAACATTAACAGATTTCCATAACTCCATTACTTTATTTGCATTTTCTTTGTTCATAACAAATAACATTTAAGTTTTTAATAATTTATTGAATGAAAGACAAAAAGTCCACAAAATTTTTCTAAAAAAAGCAAAAAACTACACATTTACGTAGTATCTTTTTGCCAAAACTTGCTTTATATTAAACTTTAATTAGATAATTAGTCTTAGTTAATAAAAAAGGATTAATAAATAAAATTGTTTGTCATTCCCGAATGTTTTTATCGGGAATCCAACTTTTAATATTTATGAAACAAAAGAACTTTAAGAAATAATACATAATGGAGTAACTATGAAAACAACAAAACTAACTTTTACCCTTTTCCTTTTCTCTTTTGTCTTTCTTACTTCCGCTTTTGCACAAGTGAAAGAAAAACCAGAAGCCAAAGTTGATGAAAAAACAGAACTAAATAGACCAAATTCAATAGAAGCAGATGGTGAAAAAGTAACAATTAAGGATGGTACAACAACTATGGTAGAATTTGTTAGCCAAGGTTCTTCTGGTTTAATTCACTTACCATCACTCGGTACCTTAGTTTCTTATCCAGGGAATAATTTATATAGTAGTGGTACTGATTTATATTGGGGTAGTAGTAAACTTGGTACATCAGGAAGTGCAGCAGGGTGGACAGATTCAGGCACTAATATTTACAATACTACATTAACGGATAATGTTGGTATTGGAACAAACAATCCTCTATCAAAATTAAGCGTTGGTGGAGATGGCAGCGATGAAATTGTAATTTCAGCTTTTACATCAAATGCCTCAGGCGGTATCGGAGTATATGGTTATTCAGCTACAGATTCGCAAATCGGTGTGTCGGGTTATAACAATTCAACGGGCATTGAGTGAGAGGCTCAACAGCAATTGGAACTGGGGTGAAAGGTATTTCTTATTCTGGAATCAGGGTAATTGGAGAAGCAGCTGAATTGGGGGCAGTTCAAAATTATGGTGGTTTTTTTCACTTCAGCTGGTAACAGTGGTAGAGGAGTTTATGCTCAGGCGCTTGGTGTAAATGCTTTTGCAGGGTATTTTAATGGTCATGGGGTTTTTTTGATGGAAATGTAGGTATTGGTTTGGCAATTTCACCTGCTTATAAATTAGACGTTTCGTGGAATGAAGCAGCTAATTTTATTGCAAGATTTGAAAATACTTCAACTGGTATTAATGCTGATGGAATTGCAATTTTAATTAATGCAACTACACCTGGAACAGGCAATCATTTTATTAGGTTTCAAAAATCCGGAGGTGCTGGTATTGGAAGTATTGATGGTAATGGTTCTGCAGTTTTTTTAACACAACTTCCGATGCAAGATTAAAAATGAACATTAAAGAATATTCAAATGCTCTGGAAACTCTTTCCAATATTGGAATTAAAAAGTACGAGAAGAATTGCAAATCCTGGAATTGAAGAAATTGGAGTAATTGCTCAGGAACTACAAAAAGTTTACCCGCAAGCAGTAAGCGGTTCACCAAATAGCGATGTAAATACAGATCCCATGATGGTAGATTACAGCAAGCTTACTCCCCTTTTAGTTAAAGGTATGCAAGAACAGCAAGAAAAAATAAGTAGCCAAAATGTTAGAATTAAGGAGTTAGAAGAAAGATTGGCAAAATTAGAAAGTTTACTTGATGGTAAAAGATTTACAAGTGTGAGTAATTAAAACTGTACCGGTCATTCCGGTTTTCGTGCCTCTCAACGAAATACCGGAATCTCTTAAAATTTGCTAAAATATTTAAAACGAACAAATGGAACCACAATGAAAACAACAAAACTTAATTTTTTTTTTTTCACTTTTGCTTTTTTACTTTTCACTTTTTCTCTCTTTTGCACAAGTAGAAGAAAAACCGGAAACAAAAGTTGAAAAACCAAACTCAATAGAAGCAGATGGTGAAAAAGTAACAATTAAGGATGGTACAACGACCATGGTAGAATTTGTCAGCCAAGGTTCTTCTGGTTTAATTCACTTACCGTCACTCGGTACCTTGGTTTCTTATCCAGGTAATAATTTATATAGTAGCGGTACTGATTTATATTGGGGTAGTAGTAAACTTGGTACATCAGGAAGTGCAGCAGAATTGGACAGATTCAGGCACAAAAATATATAACACTACTTTGACGGATAAAGTTGGTATCGGAACTACCAATCCACTATCAAGTTTGAGTGTTGGGGGTTTAGGCACTTCTTCGGCAACCATTTCCGGTGAATCGACATCAGGCTGGGCAATTTATGGAGCGCAACTACTGGTCGCGGAGTGTATGGTTCTGCCAGTGGTAATGGTGGTCGTGCAATTTTCGGATCTGCTAACGGTACCGGTGGAGAAGGTGTTATTGCTGAGGCTCATGGTCAAAATGGCAAAGCAATTTCCGGTTATGCTTCAGATGCAAGTGGATATGCAGGTTATTTTGGTGGAAATGTTCAGATTAATGGTTCTACTCAAGTCGGTTCAAGTGGTACACCTTTTTAGAAATTGTAGAAATAATAGGAACTACTGGGGCTAGTGGTTCTCAATCGATTATTCCTAATGCATTGCCTATTGGTTGGACAAGCCAAAATACAAGAGTACTCATTTTTGAAATTGCTACATCAGGTTATTGGTATTGTTTGGGAACTAGCGGTATTGGATTTATATTGACTGGTGATCGTAATATTATTAATATTCAACATGAAGCCAATTTTTTTTGGTGGGGTAAGCCATGGCGCGCTGTGATAATGAGAATGCAATAAAAACAAAAATTCTTCTTAAAGGTAAAAGATTTACAACACTTAGTAAGTAAAAACGTTTAGATGTAAAAAATTAAGACAATAAAGTTAACCATAATTCCGGTTTTCGCATCTCTGAGCGGAATTCCGCAATTTGAAAATATTGTGCAAAAATAAACTTTTAGATGCCGGTATCCCACATAAAAACTGCGGGAACCGGCATGACAACAATTTTTAGTTCAGCGACACGCTTGCATTATACAACCTTTAATGGCAGAATTACAAAAATATATTTCATCAACATCCCAATCCTTTTTATCAATTCTCTTTAATTTTCTTTTCTTAAATTTATAAACAATTTCATTTTTTATATTTAATTACACTTCATGGATTTTAATAATAAAGTAGTTTTAATAACCGGTGCTTCAAGCGGAATTGGTAAAGAGTTGGTAATTCAACTTGCTAATAAAAACTGCAAACTTGCAATACTTGCCAGAAGAGAAAATTTATTAAATGAAATTATTGCTTCCTTCCAAACCCAGAAAATATTTTACCAATAAAATGTGATGTAGGCAAAAAAAAGAAGAAGTGGCTTCAGCTTATAAACAAATAAAAATAAATTTAGCGGAATAGATATTGCAATTCTTAATGCCGGCTTTGCTGAACGAATGACAGCAGAAAATTATGATTCCAAAATTGCAGAAGATACTTTTGGTACAAACGTTTTTGGAATTATTTATTGGGTAGAACAGCTTTTACCGGATTTTATAAAAAGAAAAAGTGGAATTATTACCGGCGTTTCCAGCTTGGCTGATAATAAAGGCTATTCAAAAGTGGATTTTACTCAGCCAGCAAAGCTGCCGCAACCATATATCTGGAAGGCTTAAGTGCCGATTTAATAAATTATAATATAAATGTAATTACCATAAAACCGGGCTTTGTAAAAACTCCAATGACAGACAAAAATGAGTTTAAAATGACGCTTTTAATGGAACCGAAAAAAGCTGCAAAAATAATAATTAAAGGCATTGAGAAAGAAAAAAGAATAATTCAATTTCCGTGGCAAATAGTTCTGATGACAAAACTTATTGGGCTAATTCCAAATAGAATTTTTTGAAAAGTTAGAAAATCTTAGTCTAAAAAAATATGAGTAAGTTTCTACAAAATAAAAATAATTTTTGTCATTCCCAGCCTGCCTCACCGGCAGGTAGGCTTGACTGGGAATCCAGGCTATAAAATAATGGATTTCCGATAAAAACATTCGGAAATGACATCAAGGCGATAGAAAATATGAATAGATGTAACTCGGATTACTTGCAACCTTTCCTATTCCGGCAGGTAGGTCTGAGATTTATTTAACAATACTGAAACAAGAACAAATCTAATATGAAAAATCAATTTTTAATTTATTTATTTTTAGCAACAGCTAGTTTATTTGGACAACCTATGAAAAATAATATAATTCCAATTCCACAAAAATTTACAATAACTAATGATTCAAAAAATTTTGTTATTCCAAAAACATAGAAATTTTTTTTCAATCATGCCGAAACTCAAAAACATGATGCAATAAAAACAAAACTGAGTGAAATTTTTCCGAATGTGAATTTTAGTTTTTCTAAGAGCAGCAAAAGTGGTTTCAATTTTAATCTAATTAATAATTTTAGATCTGAAGATTCAATACCAGCGCAGTTTGAAGATGAATCTTATGTTTTAACAATTTCTCAAAATGGAATTACTTCAGAAGCAAAAACTTTAAAGGAATTTATTATTCAGTTTTAACTTTATCTCAAATAATAAATAATTCACAAAATAATGAACTTCCACAGCTTAGAATTATTGATTATCCGAATATGAAAATCCGTGGAATTTCTGATGATATAAGTCGTGGACAAGTTTCCACTCTTGAAAAATTTTAAAAGAATTATAAAATTTATTTCTGAATATAAAATGAACACTTACATGCCTTATTTAGAAGACATGATTCAATTTGAAAGTTTTCCGGAAATTGGAGTTGACCGCGGCGCATTATCTAAAAATGAAATTAGAGAAATAGTAAAATTTGCAGATGAACATTTTGTTGAAGTAATTCCAGCCTTTCAAACACTTGGTCATTATGAAAATATTTTAAGTCAAAAGAATTTATACAATATGCCGATTGGCCAGGCGCGGCTTCGTTGGATGTTACAAATCCCAAAACATATACTTTTTAGAATCACTTTTAAAAGAAGTATTCGAGCTATTCCTTCCAAATATTTCCATATGGGCGCCGATGAAAGTTACGATGTGGGTTTCGGCAATAGTCGTAAGCTTGTGGAGCAATCAGATTTAGCAACGGTTCATGCAAATCATTATAAACGCATTTATGATATTTGCAATAAGAATAATAAAGAAGTAATGATGTATGGTGATATTATTTTGAGTCACCCTGAAATTTTAGAAAAAATTCCAGAAGATATTACAATTGTTGATTGGCATTACTTTCCCAAATTTAATTATCCATCAGCAAAAACTTTTGATACCGCCGGATTTAATTACATAGTTTCTCCAACAGTCTGGAATTTCAATGCTGCTTTTCCGGAAAACTTTTTTGCAATCCCAAACATTCAAACTTTTATTGAAGATGGAATAAATAATAATTCGATGGGAATGATAAATTCCAGCTGGGGAGATTTTGGAGCAGAAACTTTTAGAGAATATAATCTTTACGGCTATGCGTGGTCTGCTCAATGTTCTTGGAATATATCAGAAAGTGATGCGAACAATTTTAACAAAACATTTTTTAAACAATTTTTTGGAACTAATGATAATAAAATTGAGCTAATATATAAAAATTTAACTGACCCGGTAAATCAATTAGTATGGGGAAATATTTGGCGTCATCCTTTACTGGATTATCGTAAAGCAGATTGGCGGCAATTTAACTTTCCGCAGGCAAGTAAGTTTTATTTGATGAAAAATGAAAATAGTGATTTAGAAATTTTAGCTAATTTTAAAGAGTCGGCAACAAATAACAAAGAGTTTTTAGATTTACTTGAGTTCACTTTAAAATTAAAAAAAAATGGTTTTTAGTAAAACAAGAAACACAAATAGAACTTCATAATATTTTAGATAGCAGTAAATATGATTTTCAAAAGACACAACTATTAATTGAAAAAAATATTTCAAATCTTACTGAATTAAAAAATAAGTTTTCGGAATTATGGAAAGAGTATAATAAACCCGATAACCTTTGGATGATTGAGGAAAAGTTTGATAGACTAATTACCTATTTTGAAGAAACTAAAATTTATTTGGAGCAGCAAACTTTAGAATCCCCATTACTAAAAAGCAAATGGATTTATTACCCGAATGATGAAAATAAATTTATTTATAAAGTTGAATTCACAAATAAGATGAATATAAATGAAGAAATTAAATCTGCTCAGCTTCAAATAGTTGGAGATACTTTTGCCAAGCTATTTATTAACGGAAACGAAGTTGACTCAGTTTTTTACAAAGCGCTCTGGCTCTCTTTGGATTGAGCAGCAGCGTATAAAACTACTTGATATTTCAAAATACCTTAAGCAAGGTGAAAATGAAATATTGGTTGAGGCAAGAAATTATTATGATTCAAAAACTCCTGGAATAAATATTACTGCAGAAATAATTACTGAAAAAGATACAGTTGTTTTTATGAGTAATGAAAATTGGAAAACTATGAATCTCTCTTCTGATAATAATTCTATTGACTTGAATAAGTGGGTTGATGTGGAAGTAAAACAAAATCCTTTAGAAGTAATTGCTCCTAACTTTGCGACAAAAAGAAAAAGCTGGATAGAGAGATAACAGAATATTATTTAATTAAGAGAAAAGTAATTGACTAATGAAACAATCCTATACATTGGCGGCATTTATAATATTGCATTTATAATTTTTCATCTTTTTTCTGGAAAATATTCAAATGGGAAAAAGATTTGAAAAGGATATCCTTTACGAATGGAAATATTCTTCAAATACTAAATCTTTCTTTAACTTTTTGTTTTGTAGTTTTTGCGTACTTATCTTTTTTTATATAA
This sequence comes from Ignavibacteriales bacterium, assembly GCA_020635285.1. Lineage (GTDB taxonomy): Bacteria > Bacteroidota > Ignavibacteria > Ignavibacteriales > Melioribacteraceae. The sequence goes on from JACKAB010000012.1 coordinate 83,675, forward strand.
TAAAGAATTATTAACAACCCTGATTGGTATTATTCTGCTTAAACTTATTGCTTTCTTTTGGTTTTTCAGAGCTCTTCAGCAAGTTTTTTTTTTGGAATTAAAAATAAAATTTCCTTGCTGTTCTTTTTTAGTTTTATACTTGGAGCATTTATTTATCTTTATCCAACTTTGTAAAACTATTCTAATATTAAAATCAATAATTTTGTAATTTATTTCTAATCATAATTAGGAATTACCTATATGAGTCCGAGATCAATTTTTATAGTTTTATCTATAATTTCTATTTTAATTATTTCAGCCGTTTCTTTTTTCTGGCAGCCAATTTTGTGGGCTCTTGTAATTGTTCTGCCCCTAACATTTATTGGTATTACAGATTTAACTCAGACTAAAAGCAGTATAAGACGAAATTTCCCTGTTATTGGTCACGGCAGATATATGCTTGAATCTATTCGTCCGGAGATAATGCAGTACTTTGTTGAAACCGATACAGAAGGCAGGCCATTCAATAGAATTTTCAGATCAATAATTTATCAGCGCTCAAAAGGTGAAGTTGATACAACTCCATTTGGCACCCAGATGCATGTTTACCGTTCTGGTTATGAATGGATGGATCATTCACTATATGTTCCAAATATTGCAAATTTAGATCACAATCCGCGAGTAATTTTCGGCGGAGAAGAGTGTAAACAGCCTTACTCAGCAAGCATATTAAACATTTCTGCTATGAGTTTTGGATCATTAAGTAAAAATGCAGTTATGGCATTAAATAAAGGTGCAAAGATTGGCGGCTTTGCACACAATACCGGAGAAGGTGGACTTAGTCCGCATCATCTAAAATATGGCGGAGACATTATTTGGCAAATTGGTACGGGCTATTTTGGATGCAGAGATGAAAATGGAAATTTTAAAGAGTCACTTTATAAGGAAAACTCAACAAAGCCGGAAGTAAAAATGATTGAGTTAAAATTATCGCAGGGAGCCAAACCAGGTCATGGTGGAATTTTGCCTGCTTCAAAAAACACAGAGGAGATTGCGAACATAAGAAAGGTTAAACCCGGCACTACTGTTTTCTCGCCCCCAACTCATTCGGCATTTTCAAATCCTCAAGAATTATTAAAGTTTATTCAAAAGTTAAGAAACCTATCCGGCGGAAAACCTGTTGGTTTTAAATTGTGCATTGGCAAAAAGCAAGAGTTTGTAGATATTTGCAAAGCAATGATTGAAACTAATATTAAACCCGATTTTATTACAATAGATGGCGGCGAAGGCGGAACGGGTGCGGCTCCTATTGAGTTTTCTAATTCTTTGGGAATGCCGCTTAGAGATGGACTTTTATTTGCAAGCGATGTCTTAGTTGGGTTCAATCTTAAAAAAGATATTAAAATAATTGCCGCGGGGAAAATTGTTACCGGCTTTCACATTGCCAGAACAATTGCGTTGGGTGCAGATACATGCAATAGTGCACGCGCAATGATGATGTCGATAGGCTGCATACAAGCCTTGCGATGTAATATGAATGACTGTCCCGTTGGAGTTGCGACTCAGAAAGAATCTTTAGTAAAAGGTTTAGATGTTGAAAATAAAGCGGAACGAGCGGCAAGTTTCCACAAAGAAACCATTAAAAGTTTTGTTGAACTAATTGCTGCAGCTGGAGTCAGCAATCCAAATGAAATTACTAAGGCTCATATAAATAGAAGAGTGAGCATGAACAATGTTATGAAGTACGATGAACTTTATCTCGCAATTGAAGCAGGCTCTTTTTTAAATGAAAATACAACCCCGGAATTTTATAAAAAGTATATTTTTATTTAACTGAAATAAAAATGAAAACAAAAATCACAATTCTGTTTCTACTAATTTTACTAACGCAAAGCTGCAAAAATGATTTAGAAATTATTGATGACCTCAGCGAAGACAGCTACAGCTTACTCAACCAAGATAGTGTTCAAACTAATTTCCCGGATTTAATCAAAAATAAAATTGGAATAGTTGGTTATATTTTTACAAACTGTCCGGATATTTGTCCGCTTACGACAAACAATATGCGCTTAATTAGAGAGCGTATTGAAAATGAAAATATTAAAAATGTAGAATTCGTCTCGATTAGCTTTGACCCTGAGGTTGATAAGCCAAACGTTTTAAAAAAGTTTTCAGAACTTCATGGTGTTGATTTTGATAATTGGCAATTTTTAACAGGTGAAAAAAGTGTGATTGACAATTTAATTAAAGAAGTTGGAGTAGTAGCTTTTGTTGGCGATTCAACAACTTTTAATGACGGAACTAAAACATATTATTATGTTCATACAGATAGAATACAGTTGATTGATCAAGAAGGTAGAATTAGAATGAATTATCTTGGCAGCAAAATTATTATTGATCAAATAATGAATGATGTTAAGCTATTAACCGAGTAAAAAATATTTTGTCATTCCAGAAAGTTCAAAGAACTTATCTGGAATCCAGAAGAACGTTTTGGGAGATTCCCTTTTTAACGAGAATGACCTCTATTTTCCTTACGTCTGTGAGGTAACCTTTAATTTTTTGGAGAATATAAATTATGAAAAGCATTTTAATCTTAGCTTTTATTTTAGCTTTAACGTCTTGCCAACAAAAAGAAACCGAACAACCTCTTGGTGAAAATTCGTTTGTAATTTCTAATACTTGGATGAGACCCGGAAGTGCGAATAGAAACACTGCTGCATTTATGACAATCACCAATAATATGGATATGGATGATACACTTTATGCAGTTAGTTCCGATTTAGCAAAGGTTGCCCAAATTCATGAAACATACAAAAAAGAAAACGATATGATGGGAATGAGACATGTTGATTTTATTGTTATCCCAAGTAAATCAAATGTTGAATTAAAACCGGGAAGTTTTCATGTAATGTTAATTGGTTTGAATAAAGATTTGAGTTTAGATCAGCAAGCTAAAATAAAATTATTATTTAAATTGAAAGGAGAGATTGAAGTACCGATTAAAGTTAGTAATCCATAAAGCAAAGATTGTTTTAGTTAATACTCATCCCAGCTTGTAATAGAAATATCTTCTAACTTCTTTGTGCAGAAAGCTGTAATAAACGATTGAGCCAATCTGGCATTGGTTATTAGAGGAATATTAAAATCGATTGCACTTCTTCTAATTGTGTAATCATTGTCCAATTCATTTTTTGTATGATCTTTGGGAATGTTGATTACCAAATCAATTTTTCTCTTTCTCAAATATTCAATTGTGTTCGGACTCTTTTTTTCATCAGGCCAATGCAGTAATTGAGATTCAATTTTATTATCACTTAAAAATTTATGCGTGCCACCTGTTGAGAATAACGAATAACCATTTTTAATCAAGAGTTTTACTGTACTTAACAATTCAGCTTTAGACTCTACAGGTCCTGTTGAAAGCAAAATATTCTTCTTTGGAATTTTATACCCAACTGATAACATTGATTTTAATAATGCATCATAATAATCATCTCCAATGCAGCCAACTTCTCCGGTTGATGACATATCAACTCCCAAAATTGGATCTGCCTTGCCTAAACGTGAGAAAGAAAATTGAGGCGCTTTAATGCCAATATAATCAAGCTCAAACAAAGATTTATTTGGGATCTTATATTTTGCATTAAGCATGATGTCAGTTGCAAGTTCTATAAAATTTACCTTTAAAACTTTAGAGACGAATGGCAAACTTCTTGAAGCACGTAAGTTGCACTCTATAACTTTTACGTCATTATCTTTTGCAAGAAACTGTATATTATATGGACCAGAAATATTTAGTTCAGATGCTATTTTTCTTGAGATAGCTTTAATTCTTCTAACTGTTTCAAAATAAATCTTCTGCGGCGGAAAAACCATAGTTGCATCACCGGAATGAACTCCGGCAAACTCAATGTGCTCATTGATTGCATAAAGCACAACTTCGCCTTTATCTGCAACTGCATCAATTTCAATTTCTTTTGCGTTCTCAATAAATTCAGAGACAACAACCGGATGCTGTTTGGAAACATCAGCCGCTAATTGTAAGAAATGTTCCAATTCACTTTCGTTGGAAACCACATTCATTGCTGCACCGGAAAGCACATAAGAAGGACGAACCAAAACCGGATAACCAACTTCAGTAATAAATGTTTTAATTTCATCTGTGCTGCTAAGTTCTTTCCATCTTGGCTGATCTATTTTTAGATCATCCAACATTTGTGAAAACTTATGTCTGTTCTCTGCCCTATCTATAGACTCCGGTGAGGTTCCTAAAATCCTAACCTCTGATTTATGAAGTCGCATGGCAAGATTGTTTGGTATCTGTCCACCCGTTGAAACTATTACACCTTTTGGATTTTCCAATTCAACGATATCAAGAACACGTTCCAAAGTTAGCTCATCAAAATAAAGTCTATCACAAACATCATAATCTGTGCTAACAGTTTCCGGATTATAATTTATCATTACCGAACGATAATTTTCCTTTTTAATTGTGTTTAGCGCGTTAACTCCACACCAATCAAACTCAACACTGCTTCCAATTCTATATGCGCCGGAACCCAATACCACAACTGATTTACTATCATTTGGAAACTCAACGTCATTTTCAATTCCACTGTATGTTAAATAAAGATAATTTGTATGGGCGGGATATTCTGCGGCAAGTGTGTCAATTTGTTTTACAACGGGAACAATATTTTTAGATTTTCTAAATTCTCTTACTTTCATTAAATCATCATCAATGTAATCTGATTTACTTTTTAAGACAAATCTTGCTATTTGAAAATCTGAGAATCCTAATCTCTTCGCATCAATCAATAGCTGAATTGGCATTTGCTCTAATGAATTATATCCTTGCAACTCATTTTTATGGCTATAAATATTTTTAAGCTTAACCAAAAACCATTTGTCAATTTTAGATAAGTCATGAATTTCATCAACAGACAAACCTTCTTTAAATGCTTGAGCAATTATAAAAATTCTCATATCAGTTGGATTAGAAAGCATATCCTTGATATCTGTTGTTGGAATATCTTTGTTGCCAACAAATCCGTGCATTCCTTGTCCAATCATACGCAAACCCTTTTGTATGGCTTCTTCAAAGGTTTTGCCTATTGACATTACTTCACCAACACTTTTCATGCTGCTTCCAATTTGATTGGAAACGCCGCTGAATTTTCCTAAATCCCAACGAGGAATTTTACAAACAATATAATCCAGAGAAGGTTCAAAAAATGCTGATGTTGTTTTTGTAACTGAATTTTTTAATTCAAAAAGACCATAACTCAATGCCAATTTTGCTGCAACAAAAGCAAGCGGATAACCGGTAGCTTTAGATGCAAGCGCACTTGAACGGGAAAGTCTCGCATTAACTTCTATAACTCTGTAGTCTTCAGAAAAAGGATCGAGTGCATATTGAACATTACATTCACCAATAATTCCAATATGCTGAATTAATTTAATTGCAATTTCGCGTAGCTTATGATATTCGGTATTAGTAAGTGTTTGAGAAGGAGCAACAACAATACTTTCTCCGGTATGAATTCCGAGCGGATCAAAATTTTCCATATTGCAGACAGTTATACAATTGTTATAACAATCTCGCACAACTTCATACTCAACTTCTTTCCAGCCTTTTAGAGATTCCTCAATTAAAATTTGATCTGAATAAGATAATGCTTTAGAAGCTAGTGACTCTAGTTCTTCCGAGTTTACACAAAATCCGCTGCCTTGTCCGCCCAATGTATAAGCTGCTCTTAATATTATTGGATAACTCAATTTATCTGCAGCAATAAGAGCATCTTCAATAGATGTTACTGCAATACTTTTAGGAGTTTTAACGCCAATCTTATTTAGCATATTTGCAAAAAGTTCTCTGTCTTCCGTTTCCATTATTGCTTGAATAGGAGTGCCAAGAACTTTTACATTATACTTTTCAAAAACATTTGCTTTAAATAATTCAATACCGCAGTTGAGCGCTGTCTGCCCGCCAAAAGAAAGTAAAACTCCATCCGGATTTTCTTTTGCAATTACTTTTTCAACAAAATAAGGTGTTACAGGAAGGAAATAAACTTTGTCCGCAATATTTTCAGAGGTTTGAACAGTTGCAATATTTGGATTGATAAGAACAGTTTCAATTTTTTCTTCACGCAATGCTTTTAATGCTTGTGAGCCAGAATAATCAAATTCACCGGCCTCTCCAATTTTAAGAGCGCCGGAACCAAGGATTAATATTTTTTTTATCTCTTTATTCATATTTACTAATTCATCAAGAATTATTCTTTTTCACAATTTCTAAAAAATCATCAAATAAAAATTCAGTATCTGTGGGACCACTTGATGCTTCCGGATGAAACTGAGTTGAGAAAAATGGTTTTTCTTTATGCTTAATTCCTTCGCAAGTATTGTCATTTAAATTTACAAAATATGGTTCCCAACCTTCGTCTAAGTGAGAATCATCGACAGCAAAGCCGTGATTTTGCGAAGTGATGAAACATTTATTTGTCCCAACTTGCTGCACAGGCTGATTATGACTTCTATGACCATATTTTAATTTATAAATTTTTGCTCCAGCCGCTAAAGAAAGCAACTGGTTGCCCATACAAATTCCAAAAATTGGCTTTTCCTTGTTTATTGCTTTGCTAATATTCGCTACAGTGGTTTCGCAAAAAGTTGGGTCGCCAGGACCGTTTGATAAAACTAATCCATCATAATCTTCATTTGTAAAATCGTAATTCCATGGAACTTTTATTACTGTTGTATCCCGCTTAAGCAGGCACCTAATAATATTATTCTTAACGCCCAGATCAACTAGAACAATTTTTTGTTTCCCATTTCCGTATATTACTTTTTCTTTAACACTAACTTTATCAACTAAATTAGTTGTATTGGGATCGATAAAATCAACATCTTCATTATCAAAAACTATTTTGCCGAGCATCGTTCCCTTTTCACGCAGTTTTTTAGTCAATGCTCGTGTATCAACTCCATAAATTCCGGGAATCTTATTTTCAATCAGCCATTCAGATAAACTTTTTTTAGCATTCCAATGACTGTATTCAAAAGAATAATCAGAAATCACGAATCCATTTACTTGAATTTTGGAAGATTCAAAAATTTCAGGCAATCCGTTTACAATCTTGTCATCCGGAACACCATAATTTCCAATTAGCGGATAGGTTGAAATTAAAATTTGTCCATAATATGAAGGGTCTGTTAAACTTTCCGGGTATCCGGTCATTGCAGTGTTAAATACAATTTCCCCGGCGGATGATGATTCGTGTCCAAAAGAAAAACCGCTATATTCAGTTTTATCTTCTAATATAAGTGAAATTCTTTTGGGTTTTTGCATCAATAATTTTGTGATGATTTTATTGGTAATTTTGATTGCGCAATAATACTATTTTTTAAAATAATATCCGATAAGAAAGATTGAATTTTTGACTTTATGTAATTAATGAGAAAATGTTATTCATTTTATTGAATAAATAAATTATAAATTTTATTCAAAATAAAAGTAGAAAATAGCAAATAATTATAAACGTCTAGTTTTTGTCTAGATATAAAATTGATGAGAGATAATTTACTTGACAAAATCTAGACAATTAGCTATTTTAGCATAACAAAATTATTTATGGAATTTATTAGAATGAAAATTGATTCTTTGAAAATCATACTCTTGCTTAGCTTTTCAATCGCTTTGGAACTCTCTGCACAATCAACAGGAACAATTACTGGAAAGGTTAGCGATCAAATTTCAAAGGAATTGTTGCCCGGTGTAAATGTAGTTGTTTTAGGAACTGATTTAGGCGCTTCCACTAATACAGATGGTGTGTTCACAATTAATGGATTAACTCCCGGAAGTTATCAAGTTAGAGCAAGTTTTATCGGTTATAACTCAAATACAAAATCAGACGTAATTGTAAATACTGCAAAACCAACATTTTTGGAATTTAAACTTTCAGAATCAATTATAGAACTTGAAGGAGTTACGGTTACATCAGATGTATTCGAAAATGTACCAACAGAAGTAAATAGTATTAAAAAGTTTAGTTATGAAGAAATACGAAGAGCACCCGGCGGATTTGAAGATGTAGTTCGTGCCCTTTCTGTTTTGCCTGGAGTTGCAAGACAAAGTGCCGGAAGGAATGATTTAGTTGTTCGAGGTGGAGCGCCTTCTGAAAACCTATATTTAGTTGATGGATTTGTTGTACCAAACATTAATCATTTCGGAAGCCAAGGCTCAACCGGTGGACCTTTAAGTTTTATCAACTTAGATTTTGTAAGTGAAACAACTTTTTCAACTGGCGGATTTCAAGCAAATTATGGAGATAAGCTTTCTTCTGTTTTGAAAATAGATTTACGCGAAGGCAGAACTGATAGACTAGGAGGAAAAGCTTTAATTTCTGCTTCTCAGTTTGGTTTAAATTTAGAGGGTCCCATAAATGATAATAGTAATTTTCTTTTTTCACTAAGAAGAAGTTATCTGGATTTTATTTTTAACGCTGCCGGCTTTAATTTTGTGCCCGAGTATTATGATTTGCTTACTAAATACACTTATGATATAGATAAATCCAACAAAATTTCTTATCTGTTTATTGGCGCATTGGATAATGTTAAGTTTAATAATGATGACAATGAAGCCGTTTTTGATAATGCAAGAATTCTAGGAACCGATCAAAACCAGTATACAACCGGCTTATCTTACCGCCACTTGTTTGATAAAGGATTTTATAATATTACTCTTAGCCTTAATTATGTAAGTTATGATGGTTTTCAAAATGATACTTTGTTAAATCCAATTTTTCTTAATAATTCCAAAGAAGCAGAACACGAACTCAAGGCAGATGTGGTCTATAAAATTGCGGCCGCTTCTGAAGTCAATATTGGTGCATCGGCAAAGCATATAAATTATCAAAGTGAAATTCTTTTCCCTGATAAATTTGTCACAACTTTTGGAGAAACCCTTCCAATAACTTCACTTAATGCAAATGACAATTTTTACAAATTTAGTTTGTATGGTTTGTACAGTGCATACTATTATAACAGATTACGTTTTAATTTTGGTTTACGAGCAAATTATTTTAATGCGATTGACACAAAGTTTACTGTTAGTCCAAGACTTTCTCTTTCCTATTACTTAACAGAATTAACAAGTTTAAATTTTAGTTCTGGAATTTACAGACAAAGTCCTTCTTACATTTGGTTAACTTTGCCGGAAAATAAAAAACTAAAACCTATACAAGTTGAACAATATATTTTAGGTGTTAGCCATAAATTAAGAGAAGATATTCAAGTTAAGATAGAGGGATTTTATAAGAATTACACAAATTATCCAACTAGCAATTTACGACCATATTTAGTTTTAGCCAACACTGGAGCTGGTTTTGCGGGCGCCGAAGAAAATTTTTCTTCTTTTGGATTAGAACCTTTATCAAGTGATGGAAAAGGTTACGCAAGAGGATTAGAATTTTCAATGCAGAAAAAATCTTCCAATCTAAATCACTATGGACTTGTAAGCGTAACATATAGCGAAAATAATTTCACTGCGTTAGATGGAATTGAAAGGCGTGGACAATATGCTCAAAAGTGGATTGCAAATGTAAGCGCCGGGTATATTTTTAACGAGAGATGGGAAGCATCTCTTAAGTTCCGATATGCAACCGGTTCGCCTTACACTCCATATAATTTTGATGGAACTCAGAATCGTATAGACTATTTAAGTAATAATCTAAAGGATTCACACGGTCTTGATGTTAGAGTTGATAGAAGATGGAACTTTGAAAGTTTGACTTTAATTACTTACATAGATATTCAAAATATTTATAACCAGAAAAATGTTTCCACAGTGCGTTGGAATTATGAAACTCGTAAAGTTGAAGAGAATTCAGAGATAGGCATTCTTCCTTCAATTGGAATTAGTTTAGAGTTTTAGATATTGTTTTTATTTTGTCATTCCCACTAAAGCGGGCATCCAGGGAGTATTTGTAGATTCCCGATTAAAACATTCGGGAATGACAAGATATTTTATGTTATCCTGAACTTGTTTAGAAATCCAAGCAAACATCTGGAGATGCTGAAATGAATTCAGCATGACATATACTAATCAACAAAACAATGAATAAAAATAGAATTAAAATATTACAAGAAGGAAAACCATCAAATGGTCCAGTAGTTTATTGGATGCAGAGGGAACAACGCGTAAATGATAATTGGGCTTTAATTTATGCTTATGAAAAAGCTAAAGAAAATAATGAGAGATTAATAGTTGTATTTAATTTAGTCACAAATTTTTTGCAGGCTACTTTACGCCAATATTATTTTATGATTGAAGGATTAAAAGAAGTTGAGAAAAATTTAGCAAAGTTAAATATTCCTTTCATTTTATTGACTGGGAAGCCAGAAGAACAAATTGCCGAATTTGTTAAGACACAAAATGCATCTTTGCTTATAACTGATTTTAATCCTTTAAAAATAATTACTAGTTGGAAAGAAAAAGTAAACTCAAAAATAAGTATTCCTTTCCATCAAGTAGATGCACATAATATAGTTCCGGTTTGGGAAGCATCGCCAAAATTAGAATTTGCAGCTTATACAATACGTCCCAAAATTAACAGATTGTTAAATGAATATTTAGATGAGTATACAAAATTAAAAAAGCTTAACAATAGTGAAATAATACTCAACTCCATTGACTGGGATTTAATTTATAAGACATTAAAGATTGATAATTCAGTTAAACCGGTTGAAGAATTCACTCCGGGAGAAAATGCAGCAAATAAAGTTCTACAAAATTTTATCGATATAAAACTGACTAAGTATTCAGCTAATAGGAATGATCCTAATATAAATGGAGTTTCTAATATTTCACCTTATTTACATTTTGGACAAATATCAGCCCAAAGAATTACATTAATTCTAAAGCAATTTGAAAATGGTGACGAATCAATTTCTTCATATTTGGAAGAGTTGATTATTAGAACAGAACTTTCTGATAACTTCTGTTATTACAATTCCAATTATGATAATTTTGATGGCTTTCCAGATTGGGCAAAGCTTTCACTAAATCAACACAGAAAAGATAAACGGGAATATGTTTATACTTTGGAAGAATTTGAATTAGCAAAAACTCACGATGATTTATGGAACGCAGCGCAACTTGAAATGTTAAATACCGGAAAGATGCACGGTTATATGAGAATGTATTGGGCAAAGAAGATTTTAGAATGGACTAAATTTCCCGAGCAAGCAATGGAATTTGGAATTTATTTAAATGATAAATATGAATTAGACGGACGCGACCCAAATGGATATGTGGGCTTAGCTTGGTCAATTGGCGGAGTTCACGATAGGGCTTGGGGAGAACGACATATATTTGGAAAAGTCAGATACATGAATAATAAAGGCTGTAAACGTAAATTTGACGACAAAAAGTATATAAATAAATATGTACAATTAGATCAACAAAATTTATTTTAATCGGTCTTATCATTCCCAAATTCATACTGAGCGGAGTCGAAGTATGTTTTAATCGGGAATCCATTTTTTAGTATAGTTTATATTTAGACTCCTAGATTCCGGCCTTAAGCATACCGGAATGACATTTTTTGGTCAAAGTATTTTTGTAACAATTTAGAAATGAATAAAAATTTTAACATTTTTTGAAAGGAAATAAGATGAGAGATCCAGGTAACGGAAATATACAAAAAATAAATTTTGATGATCAAAACGATGATCATTTTTTAACTTCAATTGAAACTCCATTAAGAGTAGACGCCTTTAAACTTGATGATGAGCTTAAAATTGAACTAATTGAAAATAAGTTTAAAGATATAATGGAAATATTAGGTTTGGACTTAACAGATGAAAGTTTGAAAGACACTCCTAAAAGAGTTGCAAAAATGTACGTAAAAGAAACATTCAGCGGATTAAATCCAGAAAATAAACCGAAGCCAACTCTATTTAATAATAAATTCAATTTTAATGAAATGTTGGTGGAAAGAGATATAACAATTTATTCTTATTGTGAACATCACTTTGTGCCGATTATTGGAAAAGCACACATTGCTTATTTCCCCAAAGATAATGTTATTGGTTTATCTAAACTAAATAGAATTGCACAATATTATGCAAAGCGACCACAAGTTCAGGAAAGATTAACAATGCAAATTGCCAATGATTTGAAAGAAACTTTACAAACAGAAGATGTAGCTGTAGTTATTGATGCGGATCATTTGTGTGTTGCTTCACGTGGAGTAAATGATGTTAATAGTTCAACAGTAACCTCAAGTTATGGTGGTAAATTTCAAAATCCGGAAGTAAGAAAAGAGTTTCTAAGTCATTTAAAGAAATAAGCTGTAACTAACATCTCTATAAGTATATTTAGCCATAGGGTATTATTTCAAAACTTATGGCTAAATATATTTCAATATTGTCTTCAAAATTGTGAATTAAATTATTAAATCACTTTATACCACAAATAAAACTATGGTTTAAAGTGAGAAACTTTGTTCTTAACTGGAGTTACTGTTCTCAGATAATCATAAATTGATCCGAGGTCTTCTTCAGTCATCCTAGAATAAATACTCCATGGCATTTCTGAATTAACCTCACCATGCTTAACATCTAAACTATCATTATTTTCATAAAATTTAAATCGCTTAATAAACATTTCTTTACTCCAACTGCCAATCCCGGTTTCTAAATCCGGAGTAATATTTGCAGCTCTACAAGCGCCGCCTGTCTCCATAGGAATTTCAAACCCACCGGCAAAACTCATACCTTCAACTTTATTGCCGCCATCCATTTGTGTATGACAATCCTCGCATGCTCCTATGTTAACTAAATATTTTCCATATTCTAATTTGTTTGTAAGCATACTTTTTTCAATTGGTTCAGGATTACTTGGTATTGTTTTCATTATTAAACTAAATGGAAAATTAAATTCGGATTTGGGATAATCTGCCTCAATCGGATTTATTGTTCTTAAGTAGGCAATAATAGCTTTTGCATCTTCAACTGTTAAATATTTATATGTGGAATAAGGCATTAAGGGAAAAAGCGCATGTCCATCTTTTGAAACTCCACTGGTAAAAGCTCTATAAATTTCGGCATCAGTCCAGTCTTTTAAGTGATGTGGTGTAATATTGGAAGAATAAAATGTTCCAGGGAAGCCTCCCTCCTCCGGATAAAGTCTCCCGCCCTTACCTTTAGCATCTTCCACTATCTTGCCTGAGAATTTTGTAAAATCGACAGTTGAATGGCAATGGAAACAACCAGATACAGAATTAACTAAATAATCACCACGTGCAATGTTTGATTCAGTAAGTTCTGCCTTAAAGTCTTTCTGTAATTCGATATTTGGAAATGAAGAGTTTATATATATTATTGCAGCAAGAATAATTATAACTACCACTCCTAAAAAAATTAAAAAGAATTTAAATAATTTTTTCATCTGCCCCCCAAATGAGTTTACTTTAAATTAAGATAAATTGTATTATTAATCAAGGGGCACAGAATCAATTCTATAAATTACATTAAGGTATATTATCTCTATGAGGTTTAGGATAATTAAGAACAAATGAAATTCTAAGATATTTAGAAGTAACAAATCATTTCGACAATACTAATAAATATACTATATCTGATTTATTGTCGAAATTATATTCGATTGTAATAATCCAGGGTAATAGAGGGAAACCTACTATTCTTTCTCAAAAACTTAAGCCTCTCTCTTTTCATTAATTATTTATTATACTCTTTCAAATAACCGGCAAAAACTGATTTGTGTGATTCTTCATCACCAAATAAAGTAATAACCACTTGGGTAACAGAATCAATACTATCTTATAAATACAACATTTATAAATAGATAAGAATTAACAAGCATAAAAAAGAGTGAAGGAAATGAAAACCAAAATCCGTCTTTCATTTTATTTTTTCTTCAAATTCATTAAGTTTTCCTCTAATGATTTGAGCACTCTTTTTTAGTAATGATTTTTCTTGAGCATTTATTAAAGTTGGGAGTGTTCCAAGATTTCCATCACCGCCTATTAAAGTTGGCAATGATAAAGTTACATTGTCAACACCTTCAACTTCATTGTTAAAGCTGCTGACCGTCATTACTACTTTATTATCTCTGTTGATCACATCAACCAGCTTTGCAATTGCACCGCCGATACCATAGTAGGTTGATCCTTTCCCCTCGATAATTTTATATGCTGCGTTTCTTACTCCATCATCTATTGATTTTTTAACATCATCATTAAATTCAATATTTCTATGATAAATAAAATCTTCAAGTGGAATTCCTCCAATTTCAATTTTCGACCATGTCAAAACTTCTGAATCTCCATGTTCACCAATAACATACGCATGAATATGATTTGGAGCTACGCCCAAATGATTACCAAGTAAAACTCTAAATCTGGCAGTATCAAGAGTTGTTCCTGTTCCTATAATTCTCTCAGGCGGGAAACCATATTCTCTACCAATACATACTGATATATGGGTCAAAATATCAACCGGGTTTGTGGCGATAAGTATAATTGCTTTAGGGACAATAATTGCGATCTGAGACATTATATCTCTTAAAATCGAAGAATTTTTATCCATTAGTTGTAAACGAGTTTCACCGGGTTTTTGATTTGCACCAGCAGCAATTACAATTATTTTAGCACCGTTTAATTTTTCATAATTTCCAGCATAAATATTTGTGGCATGTGCGAAAGGAATTGCATGTTGAATATCTTGAGCTTCTGCTATCGCTCTTTTTTGATTAGCATCAATTAAAACAATCTCATTTGCAACCTTACTCATCATTATTGCATATGCAGATGTCGATCCAACCATTCCGCTTCCAATTATTCCAACTTTCATTTCTTAATTTCCTTTTCTAAAAATCTTAACTATTAATTTTCATTATATCACAATCTTTTCAGAAACTCTTCGGCAATTTCAATGTGATTCTGTAATTTTTCGTTCGACATTTTCTCCAGGTTTCTACTAATAAAAACTGTTCTATTATTATTGGCAAAATATTTCTGATGCTTATTGATAAAATTCCAAAAAAGCGCATCCCAAATTTTTGTCCATTCTCCGGATTTATAGTTGCTCATCTTTTTTACATAATTAGACGAACTTATGTAAGGCTTAGTACTCATCAAACCTCCATCAGCAAATTGGCTCATTCCATAAACATTCGGCACCATAACCCAATCATATGCATCAATGTACATTTCCATAAACCATGTATACACTTCATTGGGTTTATTTCGCACAACAACATAAAATTTCCCAACAGCATTAATCTTTCAATATGATGATTATACCCAGTTTCCAAAAGCTTTTTGATAGTTGCATCTATTGGTTCAATTCCGGTTGTTGCAGTATAAAATGATTCAGGTATTTTTCTTTGGTTATTCCAAAATTAGAATTCCTTTGCTTTACTACTTCAATTAAATATACAGCCCTAATAAATTCCCTCCATCCAATAATTTGGCGAATAAATCCCTCTGCAGAGTTTAAGGAACTGGATATGAATCAATAAACTTTAGAGTTCTGTTCAGCACATAATCGGGAGTTAACAATCCAGCATTCAGTAAAGGTGACAAAAGCGAGTGAAATA
Source organism: Ignavibacteriales bacterium (assembly GCA_020635285.1). Lineage (GTDB taxonomy): Bacteria > Bacteroidota > Ignavibacteria > Ignavibacteriales > Melioribacteraceae. The sequence goes on from JACKAB010000012.1 coordinate 99,282, forward strand.
GGAATGATTCATCTTTTACAATAGCATCTTGATAATCCCCGAAGTGATGAAATTTGTTAACTAGAAAATCATCCAACCATTTTTAGCTTCAGAATTTGAAATGGGTAAATAGAAGTTCTCATTTTCCCAGGATTATCAGCAAAGTTTAAGTTAACATATTCTTTTGCTTCATTGATTATATTAAGATTAGAATTTGTGATTGTTAATTTTGGGATTACTAAATCTTTTGGTAATGTCTTTCTATTCTCTGAATCCAAGCTCCATTTTCCGTTAACCGGTTTGCCATTATCGATTAGAATATTAAACTTTTTCCTCTGCTCTATATAAAAGTAATGCTGGAAGTAACCTTTTTATCCCTAAAATATTCCTTAAGATAATTTTCATCATTTAGGAAAGAGGATTAAAATACTCAGTTATTTTAATTGAATTTTTGAGACCAGGCGCTTTAGACGCTTGTCTAAAATAAAATCATCAACTTTACAAAAGTGAATTGAGCTGTAATTATTCTTTTAAAAAATTGAATAAATAATTTCTATCTTTTCTAAAGCTAGAATATTCCAGATACTTGACCTTATAATTTTTATTGATCAATCCATTCATATAGTACGTCAAGCTAGCTCTATGAAAGGTCAATTTCATTTTATGAAATTTTAATGGATAATGTTGATCACCAAAAAAGAGGATCCTCAATTATTAAAACATCCCGCCCTTTTGCAAGAGCAGGATGTTCATCAAATAACTGATTAGGGAATATTAAAGTAACTTCTTTCACAGTTTTATTTTTTGTACTCTTTCAAGTAACCCGCAAAACTGTTCTGTGAGATTGCTCATCGGCGAGAAGCGTGATCACTAAATCTTGTGTAACGTAATCAACTCCGTCCCATTCCTTAATTAATTTATTGTAACCTTCTATTGCAGAATTCTCTGCATCAATTACGCCTCTAATTACATATTCAACATCTGTAGTATCTTCGATCGGCTGTAAAGATTTTTGATTCGTTTTCATATCGAAAGAACCTGGAATTACCCCGCCAATTTCTTTTATTCTTTTTGCTAAAGTTTGAGCGTGACCAATTTCATCTTGAATCTCTAATTCTAGAGCTTTTTTATCTCTTCAGCTCTCACTCCATCAAGATTTGTAGAATGTGCTATGTAGTTCATAACCGTTTCTAATTCTGCCTAATAAACGTTTGTTAATCCGGAAATTATTTTTTTATTATTTGACATATTATCCCTCACTTATTTTTTATCTATTTTAATTTTTATTGGCTTTGGCATTTTACAATACTTTTCTTTCATGTAAGCAGCAAAGTCTTTTATAAAATATTTTGAATCAAAAATTATTTTTGATATTTCAAATTTGATTTTTTGTGTACGTGCATAATTCACTCAATACTCAATTCTTACTTTATGAAATATTATTTAAACCTAACCGGAAATCATATCTCTCAATTCATTTAAGGCTGGAACAGCAAATCCACGATCGTAGAAATAAATAACTTTTCCTTCTTCATTTAACAATAAGACACGAGCATTATTGGGGTTTTCGTTCCCAGTAAATTCTTGCAACTCGGCTCCATCTGAATAAATTGTTATAACTCCGCCCCAAAGCTCTTTTGGGATTCCTTTTCGCATTCCTTCATCAATAAATGTAGAAAACATTCTTGGCAGCATTCCTTGAATTGTTGGAAGCTCATAGACTTTAACTTTTGTTTCCGTCATATCAAGACCAATTAACCATCTATCAATATCAAACTGACTATCTTGTTTATACCCAAGGAGTAAAACTGCTTTTCTTCCTTTAAAATACTCAGGCATATTGATTTCTTCTTTTCTAGCGATTCACCACTTACACTTGGGAACTTTTCCTCAATAGGGTTTCTATTAGTATAAGTTGTTGCGCATCCAATGAAAGTGGTTGCAATAAATAGTAGCATAATTATTTTATTCATCATTTGGTTCCTCTTTATAAAATTTTATCCATTGAACATCTGATTCAAATTCCCCAAATTGTTTATCTGCTATAAGAATTCCAATTTGCTTAATATTTTTAGATTCAATTCAGGCTTATTCGGCACTGTTCTCCCTCTAAACGTTGGAACAAAATCTTTGAAAGGAATTTTATTTTCAGTCCATTCTTCTTTCTCTGATTTAAATTTTGCTTGATAAGAAACACCATCATAATTTTCATCTGTTCTAAATCTGAGATTATACATTTTGCCATCACCTTTTGTTCTAATAATGACTCCCTTAAAACCTTCTACATCAACATTCTCAACGTAAGTTCTTACAGATGCAAATCCTCCGTTGTTATCTGCAGATAAAATCCCGCTAAATGTTGCAGTTCCATTTGTCCCTAATTTCATACTACTTTTAGAAACACCGCCCATTACAACATCGTTTATTATTCTCCATTCCCCAGAAGTTTCTGGAGAACTAAAATCAAATATTTGTTTTTCACCATTCATTATTAGTCCGCCTAAAATAAAATACATTATTGCTATCATTTACTTGCTCAATTCTTGCTCGATTAATGAAGTTATTTTTTTACTATCCGAGTTGTAATACTTCTAAATCGGTCAATTACATTTCCTCTTTATCAATTATAAATTTTTCAAAGTTCCACTTAATATTTGACTTTCCGGTAACTGAATTATTTGTCAGCAATTCAAACAAAGAATCTTTATCATCTCCCAATACTTTTACTTTATCAAACATTGGGAAAGTTACTCCAAAATTTAATGAGCAGAATTCAGCAATTTCTTCATTAGTTCCTGGTTCTTGTCCGCCAAAATCATTACAGGGAAAGCCAAGAATTTCAAATCCTTGATCTTTATATTGTTTGTAAATTTGTTCAAGTTCCGCATATTGCTTTGTAAATCCGCACTTGCTTGCAACATTTACAATCAATATAACTTTTCCTTTGTAATCAGAAAGTTTCACATCTTTTTGTTTATATCTTTTACAATAACTTGATAAATATTAGGACTATTATTATTCTTATTAAAAATGTTATAAAATAGATGTTATTGCCGTTATGTAAATCATCAACTTTTTCATGATTTTTCCCTTTATTTATTTTGATATTATTTTTTTGCCATTCCTTTAAAATCATTTTGTGGATAGGAAGCAGAGCATACCAATAGAGTCTTCCCAATAATCCATTAGGCCTAAATGTTGCTTTCTGAATAAAATTTTTATTCTTATTATCAACATTTAACTCTAACCAAGCTTCTCCGGGAACTTTCATTTCTGCATAAAGAATTAAACGACCTAAATTTCTATCTGCAAAATAACCCGCCACCAGTCTAAAGCATCGCCGGCAATTAAATCTGTCGGGCTTCTTCTTCCTCTTCTCAATCCAACACCACCAAAAACCTTATCTATTATACCTCTAAGCGACCATGCCCAATTCCACGAATACCAGCCTTTATCTCCACCAATTTCCCAGATTCTATTTTTAATTTTTTCAACATCAATTTTATACTTAAGTGAGCGTTTATCAATTAAACATCCGTATTCCGGCACTTCTATTTTATCAAGAAAATCTTGCTGTATTTTTCCAGTGCTAGCAGAATCAATCCAACTTGATAGAACTTGATTTGAATCAATTACTTTGAAAGCTCTCTCAATAGCTTCTTTGTATCCATATAGTTTTATATCAATTACTTCATCAATACCTTTTATTTTGCATATCACTTCATTCTTCATACTTTCAACTAAGCTTTTTGCTAAGTGAAAATTTGTTGAGGTAACAAAGTAAAGCCAGTAAGATGAAAGTCGTGGGGTTAAAACCGGCACTGTGATAATAAACCTTTTCAAACCTCTAACTTCTGCATAACCTAATAGCATTTCTTTGTAAGTCAAAATATCCGGTCCGCCAATATCAAAAATTTTATTAAGTGCTTTAGGCTGATTCATAACACCTAGTAAATATTCTATAACATTTTTAACAGCAATTGGCTGGCACTTAGTTTTCAACCATTTAGGAGTAATCATAATTGGAAGTTTTTCTGCTAAATCTCTAATAATTTCAAAAGAACCACTTCCTGAGCCTATTATTATTGCTGCTCGCAGTATGGTGAATTTTGCATTAGCCTTTTGAAGTATATTTTCAACATTTAATCTAGAATTCAGATGCTTAGAAAGTTTAACTTCATCATCAATAATTCCGCTTAAGTAAATAATCTGTTTTGCTTTAGTTTTATTGATAGCATTTACAAAGTTTTCGGCTGAGTTTCTTTCTAACTTTGCAAAACTCTCACTTGAAGCACCCATTGAGTGAACAAAATAATAAGCAATGTCTATGTCAGCTGGAATTTTTTCAAGACTTTTTTCATCTAATAAATCGGCTTTAATTAAATTTACATTTTCATTTTCTGAATATTTTTCTTGTATTCTCCTTGGATCCCGCACAAGACAAATTACTTGATGCCCATCCTTAAGTAAATGAGGAAGTAGTCTTTTTCCAATATATCCGGTAACTCCGGTTAGTAAAATTTTCATTTTAAACTTTTCTTAAATTTTGAATGTGCATCATTAGTTAGCTTTCATTCCGCCATCAATTGGAATTATTGTACCAGTTACCCAAGATGAATTATCTGAAGCTAGATACAAAACTGCTTCAACAACATCTTCCGGTTTGCCAATTCTTCCCATTGGATGAAGTGATTCAGAAGCTTTTTTCGAAATTTCATTTTCTGTTAAAAATTTTGCCAGTGGTGTCTCAACTAAGCCAAGAGCAACTCCGTTAAATCTAATTCCTTTTTTTGCATAAGTAACAGATGCTGAACGAATCATTGATTCAAGTCCGCCCTTTGCAGCACTAATTGCTTCGTGGTTCATCAATCCTTTTGAGCCTGCAACTGAGGAGATTATAACTATGCTTCCATTTTTGTTTTGCATCATATTTTTAATCACGGATTTTATTGCACGAAAAGGTGAGACTAAATTTAGTTCAAGAATATTTCTAAAAGTTTCTTCATCAGTATTGTGAATTGGTTTTAAAACAATTGAGCCCACTGCATGAATCATTGCATCAATCTTACCAAATTTTTCAATTCCTAATTTAACTGCATTTTCCAAATCATTGTAATTAGTTGCATCACCTTTAACTATAATAGAATCACTTTTTAACTTTGATTTTAAATTTTCTAATTTTTCAACATTTCTTGAAAATAAAATTAAGGATGCTTTTTCCTCAGCTAATCTTTTTGAAACAACTTCTCCTATTCCGCCGGTTGCTCCAATTATGATTACTACTTTATTTTCAAATCTGTAATTCATCATTGAATCTCTCATCTTTGTTTTTATTAATTTAAGGAAGCATTTGGAAAAACTAGAACGAATTGCGCAATCAACATTTTATGCTTTTGTGTAAATAAGATTTTAATTTCTACTCTTTTCTAATTCTAATCTAAAATCATCAATAGAATTAATAATTTTTGCATTCATAGAATCTAATGTCGATTTATATGTCATAACACTTCTTCCACCGGCAATAATTTTAGAACCATTATTAAGCAGTCTTTTCAGTTTTAGCATCTCTTTATCCAAAATATAATCATCGCTTGGATAGATAATACTTAAGGCAACTACTTTAGGGTGTAATTTTTCAATAGCTGCGGCAATTTCTTCTCCAGGAAGGTCTGGACCCATATAAGTAACGTTCCATCCATCGGAAGATGCAATTACTCCAACAATTAAGGCCCCAAGTTCATGAAGTTGTCCTTTAGGAGTTGCAATTAAAATTGATGGGGCATTTGTTGAAACTGAATTATTATCAATTAAAGATGTTAGTATTTTTCTAATTATAGCTGTTGAAATGTGTTCATTTAGAATTCTAATATCTCCATCTTTCCACATATCGCCAATTTTTTCTAAAAGTGGGGCAATAATTTCTTCAATAAATCTTGGTTGAGGTAAATCGATTAGAGCTTTATATAATTCTTTTTCCAACTTTCTTGGATTCAGCATTTTTATAGAATCAATACAATTTTCTAAGTAATCTTTATTTTCAATTAAATAATTTTCTGTAGATGCAGGTTTCTCTGATTTTTGCGGTACATTCGATTTGCCAATAATTCTTTTTAACTCATCTATATTATAGTGAGCAATTGTTCCAATGGAGTATCCACTTTCAGATGCTTCAGATAAAAGTTTTAGTTTTTCAACATCTTCAATTGAATAAACTCTTCTATTAGTATCAGTTCTATCGGGAACTACTACATTATATCTTTTTTCCCAAGCTCTTATTACATGAATGCTTAAGCCGGTTAAATTTGATACTGCTTTAATTGGGTAAGTAATTTGATTTTCCATACTCAAATATAATTAAATGTCTAACTTTTGTCAAGATAAATTATGGTAACAAAAACAATATTAAAATATTTTTACGATTTTACTTGACAAAGATTAGACAATCATATACATTTGCATAGACAATAACTAGACAATGATATGAATTCCTTACTCACATACATAAAGATTAAATTTTTTCTATCAGTAGATGTTGATGGAAAAATAAAGCTAAGACCATCAAATAGTCTGGAAAAGTATGATCAGTCTTTAAAGATTGAAACGAATGGTTTTTACTTTAGTCTCAATAATAAAATTGTAATGAATAGAATAATTTTTTTTAACTAACAAAAAGGAGTACCCAATGAAAAACCCAATAAAAAAAATGGCAGCGTATTTTGCACTAGCTTCTCTACTAATAGTGGGATGTTCTGATGATGATAGTCCAACATCACCAGAACTAGATAAAGCAAATGTAAAAGTAGTACATGCATCACCAGACGCACCGGGAGTAGATTTACTAGTAGATAACAATATTGCGGGTTCAAATTTAACTTACCCAAATAATACAGGCTATCTTCAAGTAGATGAAGGCACTAGAAATGTAAAAGTTAATGTTTCTGGCACTTCAACAACTGTAATAGAAGCAGATTTACCAATCGAAGGAAATAAAAATTATTCAGTTTTTGCGATTGATGCTGTTGCTAACTTATCACCATTAGTAATAGAAGATGATCTAACATCTCCTGCTTCTGGAACAGCACATGCTAGATTTATTCACTTATCACCCGATGCACCTGCTGTAGATATTACAACTAAAGATGGAACTGTAGTTTTTGGAAATTATAAATTCAAAGATTACTCACAATTTACTCCATTACCAGCCGGCAGTTATGATTTGCAAGTTAGATTAGCTGGTACTGAAACAGTTGTTTTGGAATTAAATGGCATAAACTTAACAAGTGGAAAGATTTATACAGTATTCGCTAAAGGATTTGTGGCTGGAACAAGTACACAAGCTTTGGGTGCTGAAATAATTGTAAACAAATAAATAATAAAACTAATAAAGGATTATAAAATGGATAAATACATAAATAAAATCGCAGTTGGCTCTTTAATAGCCTTAACAGTATTCTTTTTTGCATCTGCACTAATTGCAAATGATAATGAAAAAGAGACTACCGAAAAAAGAGATATAGTAACCATAGCCGTTGAAGCTGGAACTTTTAACACTTTAGCAACAGCATTAACAGAAGCTAATCTAATTGAAACTCTTAAAGGAGAAGGACCTTTCACGGTTTTTGCTCCAACAGATGAAGCTTTTGCAAAATTACCAGAAGGTACTGTTGAAACTTTACTGAAAGATAAAGAAGCATTGACAAACATTCTGTTATATCATGTTGTTAGTGGAAATGTTTCTTCTAGTGAAGTGGTTAAATTAGATGCTGCAACAACTATAGCAAAATCAGATGTATCAATTAACGTTAAAGATGGTAAAGTTTTCATTAACGATTCCCAAGTAACAACTGCTGATGTAATGGCTTCAAATGGTGTCATTCATATAATAGACACAGTACTAATTCCTGAATCATCTAAATAAAATAGGTTTGTTGGGTTTTATTAAATAATAAGACCCAACGTTTAATAATATGTTCCAATTAAAGAAAATACAAATACTTGATGCACCGTTAAGAGAAGTTTTTCCATTTTTTGCTACTCCGGCAAATCTTGAAAAAATTACTCCCGACAATTTGGGGTTCAAGATTAAAACTCCTTCTCCATTAGTAATGGAAGAAGGAGCAATTTTTGATTACACAATAAAATTAGGATTAATAAAATTCCCTTGGAAGACACTTATTACTAGATATGATCCTCCATTTGTTTTTCAAGATATTCAAACATTTGGTCCTTATAAAAAATGGGAACATACGCATGAATTTATTGATATGGGAGATAGAACAAAAATTATTGATACAATTGAATATGATTTATTTCCAAAATTTTTAAGTAAGTCAATTAATAGATTATTTATAAGAAAAAGAGTTGAAAGAATTTTCGACTTTAGAACAAGAATATTAGAGCAAATTTTTAATAAATAAAAAGGGGAAAACAAAATGTTTACCAAAATAAAAAAATCATTAGTAGTGTTTTTAGCACTATTTCTAGTAAATAGTTCTTTACTAGCACAAACCGCAAGATTACAAGTTATACATAATGCTGCAGACGTTGCTGCTGCTTCCGTTGATATCTATTTATGGAATACAGCAACTAATTCAGAAGTAGTAAAATTAGATGACTTTGGCTTTAGAGATGCAACTCCATTCGTAGATGTTCCGGCTGGAGTTGATTTAAATGTAATAATTGCAGCTCCTAATTCAACCAGTGAAACCGATGGTGCAATTGCTACAATTCCAGTGGGCTCATTAACTGCAGGAGAAGCTTATGTAGTATTTGCTAACGGCGTACTTGATCCATCAAGTTATGCAGCAAATCCAGATGAGGTTTCAACTGCTTTTCAGCTATTAGTTAAGCAAATGGCAAGAGAAGCTGCTATGAGCTCTAACGTTGAATTCTTTGTGCTTCACGGAGCAACTGATGCACCAACAGTTGATGTAATTGCAAGAAATGTTGCAACCTTAGTTGATGACGCTCCTTACACAGCAATCACTGATTATATTGAAGTTCCTGCTGCATCTTATATTTTAGATGTAACACCTGGTAATGATAATTCAACAATAGTTGCTAGCTTTCAAGCAGACTTAAGTGGTTTAGCTGGTGGTTCTGCAGTTGTATTTGCTTCTGGATTTTTAGATCCTTCAGCAAATCAAAATGGTGCAGCTTTCGGAATTATTGCTGTCTTAGCAGATGGAACTGTAATTGAGCTACCTGCTTACATGCCAAAAGCAAGACTTCAAGTAATTCATAATGCCGCAGATGTTGCTGCAGCTTCTGTTGATATTTATTTAATGAATGATGATCATGGTCAATTATTAAAACTAGATGACTTTGCTTTCAGATCAGCTACTCCCTTTGTTGATGTTCCTGCCGGAATTAATTTAAGTGTAATTATTGCCGGACCAACATCAACAGGTCCAACTGACCAAGCTATTGCAACAATTCCAATAGGTCAATTAACTGATATGGAAAAATATGTAGTGTTTGCAAATGGCGTATTAGATCCGAATAGTTATACCGCTAATCCTGATCATATAAATACTGGATTTGAACTTTTAGTGAAAACAATGGCTCGAGAAGAAGCAATGAGCGATAATGTTGAATTTTTTGTTCTTCATGGAGCAACAGATGCACCTAAAGTTGATGTAATTGCAAGAGATGTTGCTACTTTAGTT
>JACKAB010000013.1 GCA_020635285.1 Ignavibacteriales bacterium
CAACATCTATTGATGGAAACCTTCCAACGTTGCTCCATGAGTTATTTTCGGAGGAAACTTCTAAATCCTTTTTGGCTATTCTTATGTTATAATTGTTTTCAAGCCCAATGTTTATAGCATCAGAAAGAGAAAGCGGTTCTTGTGAGAAGCAATTGCCAGAAACAAGCAACAAACTGGTTATAAAAAGGATATATTTTTTAATCATTAGTTAATTTCCTAAAATATTAATCTACTGTAACCTTACTATTAATAACAACCGGCTCAAGTCCTTCTGGGGTAATGTTTTCCTTTCCAAACAATTTAGCTTTCCAGACTCGTATATCATTTAGAGTATGTATTAAAACCGGGAAAAATAGAAGCGTAAAAAGTGTGCCGAACAAAACTCCATAAGCCAATGAAATAGCCATTGGAATTAAAAACTGTGCTTGAAAACTATTTTCTAAAATGATTGGATACAAACCGGCAACTGTTGTAATTGAAGTGAGCATAACGGCTCTAAACCTTGATATTCCTGCATCATATACGGCCTCGTGTATTTTCATTCCTATTAGTAAGTTTGAATTATATTTTGACAAAAACACAACTGCGTCGTTAATAATTACTCCCGAAAGCGCAACCATTCCCCACGCACTAAGTATAGAAATTGGATGTCCGTGAAGGCCATGACCCCATGCAGCCCCAAGAAATGATATCGGAATCATCATTAGTACTATGGTCGCGTGTGATAATGATCTAAAGTGTAATATTAAAATTAATATTATTAAACCAAACGCAATAATAAACAGTCTTTGTAAATCAACAACAGCTTCGTCACTGTTTTTCTGTTGACCTTGGTATTCTACTTTTACACCTGGAAACTGTGCTTTTATTTTTGGAATAACTTCATTTTTTACTCTTTCTAAAATTGGCGGAACCGGCGCATACGGATCAACTAAATCTGCCTCAACTCTTACTTCTTTTGCTGCGTTGTATCTTTTAATACTTACTGGTCCGCGCTCAATAGTATATGAAACTAATTCGGAAAGCGGGTATTCTCCAGCAGCTGTTTTTATTTTTATTTTTTCCAGCTGACCAATTGTTAGTCTATCTTCTTGCGGATATCTAACCCAAACTCTAATTTCATCTTTACCCTGCTGCAATCTTTGAACTTGTCCGCCGTAAAATCCTTGCCTTACTTGATTTGTAATATCATTAAGGGTTAAACCAAGAAAATATGCTTGCGGTTTTAATTTTAATCTTACTTCTTGTTTTCCCTCTGCATTATTATCAGTAATATTTTGGAGCTCAGAATATTCTTTAAGCTTATTTTCCATAAATATTTTTGCTTTCTCCAACTCTTCAATCTCTTTGCCCAGCAAGCTAATAGAAACTGGTGCTCCCCAACGATTTATACCACCAACTGTAAACTTTTCTGCAAGTGGAACTTCTCCGATTTTTTTCTTAACTCTTTCTGCAATTGCAAAAGTTGTAATTGGCGCACCTTCCATATCCCGCATCATTACATTAATATTGCCCGCGTGAGAACCAATTTCTTGACCTTGAAATGACGAGCCGACTGAGCGAAATGTATATGTAATAAATTTATTAGTATCCGCGAACTCTTCTTCCAACTCTTTTTCTACTTCTGCAATTGAGCTATCAAAACTTTCTAAATAGTCTGATGTCTGTTTTTCACCCGAGCCAGGTGTAAAAGCAATATTTACCGAAAACATATCAAAGGCAACTGAGGGAAAGAATGTTGTTTTAATTAGTGTTCCTTGAATTAAGCCAATTGTAATAAAGATTAAGGCGATAGGAATTGTTACAACTATCCATCTCCACCTCAAAATTATTTTTAATATTTTGCCGTAAATATTTTCTTTTAGGTAAATGATTCTCTTTTCTACGGCTGTTTTAAACTTATTATGTTTCTCATTTCTTTTTAAAATATGCGGATTCGCTAGATGCGCCGGAAGAACAAAAAGAGCCTCAACTAATGAAACACCCAAGCTAACTACAACTATAAAGGCCATTTCATACATCATTTCCATTTGCCCAACTAAAAACAACAGAGGTGAAAATGCAACCATTGTTGTGGTAACTGATGTTAGTATTGAAGGAATAACCTCTATCGTTCCGTCTATTGCTGCTTTTCTAGGACTTTTACCCATTTCAAAATGAGTAAAAATATTTTCCCCTATAACAATTCCATCATCGACCAAAATTCCTATTACGAGAATCATTCCAAATAGGGAAATCATATTTATTGTTACGCCGGCTAGGTTTGCAAAAACAAACATTCCTAAGAACGCAGATGGAATTCCCCATGCAACCCAAAGTGAAACTCGGAAACTTAAAAACAGAGCAAGCGATAGCACCACCAATAATAATCCGGAGCCGCCATTCTTTAGCAGTAAGTTTAATCGACTGTTAAGCATATTTAAGAAATCAAAGGTTATATCTAATTGTACTCCTGTGTGCTTTTCGTTAAACTCTTTTACATAACTATTTAAAAAAACTGATATTTCTTCCAGGTCTTCTGTGCTTAGCTTTCTAATATTAAAAAAGATTCCCCTTTTTCCATTTATGAAAGATTTGTTAGTAACTTCAGAAAACTTAAGCTTAATATTTGCAATATCTCGTATTCTTAAAAAGCCGCCTTGCGCATTAGCTCTTAATATAATATCTCCAATTGTTCCAGGATTAACAGATCTATTTCTTGCCCTAATTAATATTTCTTCATCTAATGATTTGATTTCCCCGGCAGAAACATCTTTGTTATTATTTGCAATAGCAGAGGCAATTTTATCGAAGGTTAAATTATACCTTAAAAGATTTTGTTCAGGAACCTCAACAGAAATTTCTAAAGCTGGAAAACCACTGATATCTATTTGTGAAATAACTCCGGAGTTTAGGAAATCATCTTCAATATCATAAGCATAGTTTTTTAGGGTTTCTAGATCTGCGTCTCCGTATAAACCCAGGTTTGCTGCATTTGTTGATTCCCGCTGCTTAAAAACTATTGGCCGTTCGGCATCAATAGGAAAGGAGCTGATTCCATCAACAGCATTTTTTATTTCAGTTAATGCTTCGTCAATATCATAATCTGTATTTATTTCAATTGTAACTCTTGCAAAATTTTCTGAGGATGTTGATGTAAACTCTTTAATTCCAACAATACCTCTAATCGCTTGTTCAATTCTAGAGGTTATGCCTTCTTCCATCTCTTTTGGTGAAGCTCCTGGATATGCAACAGTAATATTTATAAACCTCGAAGAGCGTTCATAAAAAAAAGATTTTTTCATTGAGATTAAACTGTAAGAGCCCATAATTATAATTGCAGCAATTATAATGTTTGCATTAAATGGATACTTTACAAAAGTGGTTATTAGTTTCTTCATTAAAAGGTCTCGTGTTTGATAAAGTTATCGTACAATTTTTACTTTCGTTCGTTCAGCTGCATTTATTAGGGGCTCAACAACTAACTCTGTATTTTCTTTTACTCCATTAAAAAACAGTGTTTTTTCGTTTACCTTAACAACGTTTATTTCTGTTTTTGTTAATAAACTATCTTGAACGATAAAAACCTCGTTTGAATTAAAAACAGCATTTCTTGGCATTTCCATTACGTTTGTCAATGGTATTCCCAAAAACTTTGCTTTTAAATATTGACCTTTATAAATCGGTTTACTGTTATTAATTATTGAAACATAAACAGAAATTGATTGCGTTTGCTCATTTACGTTTTCCGCTTTTCTAATAACCTTGCCTTTCCATTCGTGAACATTATTTTCATCTTTAACAATTACATTGTCTCCAAGATTTATCCATTTTGTTTCAGATGCTTCTAAAGGAATTTCCAACTCAAGGCTTGCGGTATTAATAATTTTACCAAGTGCGGCTCCAATATTTGCAATTGCGCCAACTTGGGTGTTTACCTGTGTTATTACGCCATTAAAGGGGGCGTAGATAGAATGTTTTTTTAAGCGGGACTCACTACTCTTAATTGAGTAATAATTGCTTAGAATGTTCTTGCTCGATAAAAAAACTTTTTCCTTTGTTGTTGAAATTTTGGGCAAGCTTGGCAAGTCTTTGTCAATTTTTATATTTTCAAAAAAACCATACCATCTTTCATAACTTTCAGGAAAATCTATTTTCATATCCGGTAAAATTCCAGCCAGTTGGGTTAAGAAAGAACTTACTTGGGATTTTACACCAAGTGCTGCCTCATTATCATATATTTTAACAAGTAAATCTCCGGTCTTAAAAGTCTGCCCTTCTTTAAAGGGTACTGTTCCATCTAATATTTTTCCACTAACTTCTGCGCTTATTATTATCTCTGACTTCGAAGCAACTCTTCCGCTTGCCATAAATGAAGTTGATAAATTGCTATACTTTATTGGTTTCGCCTTTACAAATCTGATGCTTTCTTCGGGCGGTTTCGGAGGTGGGTTTTCTTTAAATCCACTTAATAATTTCATTGATAATATTGAGAAAATAATAATTGCCGCGCCGGCTATAATTATTATGTACTTTTGCTTATTCATATTTTTCCCGTGTTGCCTTATTTTTATAAATTATGTTTACACTTATACGTTAAAGTAATAAAAATAGAATACTTAATTTTTGTTACTGTTTTTCTAAAATAGTATTGCCTGAAATTAAACGTTTATTGCTGTGGTGTGAGGCAAGTAAAATTTCTTTCTTCTTATTTAATAAAAGTTCTTGAGATTTTCATCTAGCTTGTAAACGTAATTAAATCCATTAAATTTTACAATTACATATTTAATTAGACTCATAAGATATAAATATGTTTTACAATTTTTAGAGATTTACTTTTTTTATCTTATTTTTACATTCAATAATGAAAACGCTTCTACTAATTTTAACAATCTCTATTGGAATACTTTTTCCATTTACGCACTCTCTTTCATTTTTAATTAAGTATTTATTAATGATTATGCTTTTCTTTTCATTCTTAAAATGGAAGTTAAGAAAAGTGATTTAATCAAAAACCATTATTACTTACTTTTTGCAAAATTTTTTCTACCAACATTATTTTATTTTGGTTTTAGTTTTTCCGGGAACTTGCAGCTTGCTCAAATTGCTTTTATTACTGCTATTGCGCCTACTGCTATTGCTTCTCCCGTTATAGTAAATTTGCTAAATGGAAAAATTGAGTTTACTGTTATTTCTATTTTATTAACAAATTTTGCTGTTGCCTTTTTGCTTCCTTTTTTAATTCCTACCATACTTAACAACTCCTCAACCGTTTCTTTTTCAGATGTTCTTCTTCCTGTTGCCGAGGTTTTTTTGGTTCCATTTTTTCTTTCATTAATTATTAAAAAATATTTTAGTAAGCTAAAAAACAAACTTGTAGGATTTAACAGCTATTTATTTTATATACTTGTGCTAAATATTAATTTAGGTACCTCAAAAGCAAGTTATTATATTAGAGAAGAAATGAGTTTTGGAGATTTAATAATTTATCAAATTGCAATTGTTTCTTTGATTCTATGCATTCTTTCTTTTACAATTGGAAAATGGATTGCTCCAAAAAATTTAAAAATGGAAGGGGCACAATCTTTAGGTCAAAAGAATAATGGTTTTACTTTGTGGATAGCGCTTACTTTTATTAGTCCGCTTGCGGTTTTAGGGCCCGTCTTTTATATCCTTTCTCAAAATATTTATATTTCCTGGCAGCTACATAGAAATCAAAAAACAGTTCAAAACTGAGAACCTTGAGTACACAGTGAAACTTTAGGTCATTTATTTATCAGATGCCGGTATTCAAAAAAGCTGAAACCGGCATGACAAATTTGGATTTTTAAACTAAAACTTCTTTCTTTAGATTTTCTATATACTCAATCGAAGCAAGCGCAGCAATAGTTCCATCGCTTACTGCGGTTGTTACTTGTCTGTATCTTTTTTGACGTGAATCGCCTGCTGCAAAAACTCCGGGAATGTTTGTTGCCATGTTTTCGTCTGTAATTATTTCGCTTCTTTTGTTTAGCTCAACAAGACCTTTAACTTTTTCTGTGCTTGGGACATAACCAATTAAAACAAATACTCCATCAATTTCTTTTTCACTTATTTCGCCGGTGCGCATATTTTTAATTGTAACGCCTTCTAGTTTTTCATCGCCGAGAAATTCTTGTATTTCTGATTCCATAATAAAACTAACTTTTTGATTTTCTTTTGCTTCTCTGATTGCACTTTCAAATGCTTGAAAATGATCAAACTGATGAACAACTGTTACCGAGCTTGCATACTTGGTTAAAGAAACTGCTTCTTCTAATGCAGAGTTTCCGCCGCCAACAACAATAATATTTTTATCTTGAAAAAAATCACCGTCGCAAGTAGCACAATAAGAGATTCCCATTCCTTTAAACTTGTCTTCGCCTGGAGCACCTATGGTTCTTGACTTTCCGCCGGTTGCTAAAATTACAGCTTTAGAAAAGTACATTTCTTTATTGTTGACTTCTATGGACTTTATGTCCTTATCCAAATCTAAATTTGTTACTCTAATATTTGCTTTCACTTCGCAACCAAACGACTCGGCTTGCTTTTTCATATTTCTGGAAAGTTGATAACCACTTATGTTTTCTATTCCGGGATAATTGGCGACTTCATGAGTTAAAACCATTTGACCGCCAGCTGTGCCCTCATTTAAAATAAGAGTTTTTACTTTTGCCCGCGATAAATAAATTCCAGCGGTTAGTCCAGCTGGACCACCGCCGATTATAATAACATCAAAAATATTTTCCATTATTAGCTCTTAAATTCTGAATCTAAAATTTCTGTTACTTGTTCCATATTTTGTATGCTTGATGTTGCTTTTGCAACTTTTCCATTTTTATAATAAACAGTAAATGGAAGTCCGGCAAAACTTTGGCATTCCGGTAAGTTTCTAATTATATGAGCTTCTGGAGAATCAAAAGCCATATCAAAAAATTTAACGTTTGTATATTGATTTTCCAACTCTTCCATAACGCCATAAACAGGAACGCACATTGGTCCCATTCTTCCGCAGCAAACCATTACGTTTTCATTTTCGGTGATTGCTTTTTAAGTTCATCAGCAGTTGTTATGTGAGATAAATCTGTTTGAAGTGTCATTTTTATTCCTTTTAGTATAATTTGTAGTTTTTATCAATGTTTGATGCAAGGAATATATTTTAGATTCTAAAGTATTTTTATATGCTTTAAAGAATTATTAATAATTTAGTTTAAAATAAAAAAAGGCAGTGTAGGTTTCTGCCTTCTTTTATTTAGACATTATCTAAATTAGGAGATTAAGCTTGAGGTCTGTTATATATTATTTTTCTAATTGAGTCGAATTGAAGATATGGATAATCTTTTTGAATTTTTTTCAATAGCCTCGCCTGCGCTAAGTTCGTTATTTCTAAGTGAGTCAAATCTTTTTCTAATCATATAATCGCGGACGGACTTTTTATTAATCAAACCGCGGCTATCAAGGATGTCAAAAATTTCATCACTTATTAATTCAGATAATGGATTTTCTATGTTTTTTGTGTTCATAGTCACCCCTTTCTTACATTTAAAATAATTATAACTATATAGACTTCCGAATTGTTAAAATTGTTCCATTAATTTTAGTTGGTTTGTGGTATTAGCGATAAAACGAGGTTTTTAATAACTATTTACAGCTTTTTATTTATTTAATTCCTTTCGGTTTACCTTGAAAAATCTTCTAAGAATGACTTTGTCTTCTTTATAACTCTAGATTCTAGCTTTTTTATCTCTTTTTACAATCCTATTTTCTCTTATGTTTTGTGGAATTGAGTCTTTATGCACCATAATTGCAATGGTTTTTAATCTTACATATGCTTCAGACATATACCAGTAACCGTCATATGTTTTGTCTTCGGTTCCCCAAGAGTTTTTAGTGTAATAAAATTTTGTGCCGTTTTGGTCTTCGGCAATACCGACCAATTGCATCAAATGGTCATCGGTTACATCAAAGGTTTCAAACGCATCTTGTCGCATATTTTGAGTTATATTTTTTTCGGTTTGAGGAAAGTTATTTTCTTTTTCATCAACTTCATCAACCGGAATTACAGCGTAACCTTCTTCTCTATAAAAATTATCTTTTCCGCTGTCTCCATCCCAACAAACCGAGTAACCATTATTAATTGCATTATCAATAACTTCAATCAACTCATTTACCGGAATATTATAAAATTCATTGTTGCTCCAATTATCGGGCAATTCTAAATTATACTTTGTATAAAAAGGTGCGTTCAGATAAGATGTAATTTCAACATAGTTTTGGGGATTAAAGTTTGTGAAATCTCTAAAAGACTTGGGTGTATATTCTTTTCCTTTATAATTAAATTTTTGAGGCAGGTATTCCTAAATATGTATTTAATACGGCTTCAATTGCATCTTTCCATTTTGGAGTAAGATTATCTTCCTTTAAAGTTCCATCTAACATTCCTTGTAGAACATTCATCATTTCCTTTTGATTATGTTCTTTTAAGCCAATGTTTTTGCCGGTATAAACGTCTTCGGGCACAAAGCCAAATTTACTAACCACGTTTAATAAATCGTGCGCTAGTCCTCCGTCTCCAAAGTTTGTTTTTCCGTGATATCTAATATATTTTTCTGCCATTGGTAAAAGTTTATGCCTGACAGTAAACATTTCTGAAAGATCTATTTCATCAAAACCCATTCTTAAAAGTTCTGTTTCCACAAAAGATGTTGATGCAAAAGCCCAGCATGTGCCTGTTTTTCCTTGGTTCTTAACCGAAGTTGTTTTTACTTGTTCCAACATTTTAAATTGAGGAGAATATTCTTGAGAATAAACTATTGTTGTAAAAAATAATATTAAAAAAAATATTAATCTCTTCTTCATTTTATTTTTCCTTTTTTTTGTAGAATCCCGATTGAATTGATCTTCAGATCTAAATAACTTAATTTTTTTTTAAAATATTTAACCTTTCTTTTAGAAAAACATTTAAAACATCTGTGAAAATATATTTTTTTTTTTTTTTTTTTAGGCTTTGGTTTTGGGAGTTCTTTCTCGGTTATCTTTATTAACTCGCTTAACCAATCTTTATCTTCTATTTTGCCTTCAATTAAAAAGATGGTTTTGCTCCCGGATATGCTGGAGCTTCAACAACATTACCAATAAATTTTCTTCCGGCATCTGTTGGGTTTTACAAATAACTGATCATCACAAATTTAGTGCAACTACTTTTTTTTTATAATATAAGGCGCATATTCTCCAAACATATATTTGTATTCAACTTCATCTAAATTACTTAGTTGATCAATTACATATTTTATGAATTCTAGTTTTGATGCCATTAGTTTTATTGTACTTATTTAATACCCAGTGCTTCAACAAACTTATTGCGGTCAGTTTGGCTTACTAGTTATAAGCATTTTATTTTTTCTTTAGAATTTTCTAACATTAAATCTAACTTATCATTGATATAATCTGGATATTTGCCTTCAAAATACTCATACATCAATGGATTGCCAGAAAAATAATGGGATGAATATTCAATAAAATTATTAGTGGCTATTTTACCATTAAACTTAAATAATTTTTTAGATATAGATTTTATCTTAAAGTCATCTTTATAATTATAATTAAAATCAGAATCCCTTTTCTTCAAATATTCACTCAGTGTATATAGGTGAATTGCTCCATCAATGTGCCTAAATTGCTTATCTCCCAAATCATATTCAGCATGTATATACCTTGCTGGGTAATATATATTTCCATTTATTTTGATTTCTTCATCTTCTGTTTTGAATTCTTCTGCTTGGAATATCTTAATCCCATTTTTAGTTTTCCACTGAATATTCAGTGAGTAAGCATTGTTGAAAAAAAAATCTAATAAATCGATCTTTTAAGCCAAAGGGAGGTCTCAAATGCATAATTCCATTTTTTATTTTATTTATCTCATTTTTGAAACTTGGACCGTACCAAGTATCTTTTTCAAACCAGTTTGGTCCGTTTACATCAATACGTATTCTATTTTTATCAATCGCTATATATTTTTCCACTTGTGTTTGTTTGTCGGCCCAAAAAAGCTCAACAAATCTCGGGGCAAAATTATTATTCTCATAAAATCCTCTTCTAAAAAAAGGGTGAACCATAACTACAATATCTTCAGAATATAAATTACCTTCCTTTGGTGGTCTCTTTTCAAAATGTTGCAATAAGTTTCAAAATCTGTTAGCCCTTCTTTATCAATTTTTACATGTGGGCATAAGTGCAGGACAATATTTGGAAAGCATGCAACAACTCCAATTGTTCGAATATATTTAATATGTTCTTTGTTTAGATCTAATCCTAATGATGAACTCTTTTTTAGAAAGCTTTCTATTCTTTCTGAATTTTCAGAAAAGCTTTTTTCTTCTTCTTCAGCCATTTGTTGCAAAAAATTTTTATGTAAGTCTTTTTTCCATAATTTTTTTTTATACATATAACTGTTTGTTAATAATTCCCATTAAGCAATGATTATATTGCTTAATAAAACTATTAATAACACTAATTTTTTTTTTATTTTAAACTCTCTTAATTATCTCTCCTAAAATATTAAGGAAAATTAAATATGACAAAATTTTATTTAGCTATTTTTCTGCTTTCCATTTTACTTTTAACCTCTTGCGTAAAAGAAATAAAAAATAATGACTCGGTGGACTCAAAAAATAGAGTTAATGAATACGCGTTGGTTATTCATGGAGGTGCCGGAAATATTTATAAAGGCAGATATACAGAAGAGCAAGAAAAATTATATATAGATAAATTAAGCGAGGCTTTAAATCTTGGAAAAGAAATTTTAGCAAGCGGCGGCACATCTGTTGATGCAGTTGAAACTGTTATAAGAGTTCTTGAGGACTCACCTTTATTTAATGCCGGAAAAGGGGCTGTGCTAACTTCAGACGGTGATGTTGAACTTGATGCATCAATTATGAACGGAAAAGATATAAGTGCAGGAGGAGTTGCTAGTTTGCGTCATATCAAAAATCCAATTACTCTTGCCAGGTTTGTTATGGAACATTCAACTCATGTTCTGCTTTTTGGAGAAGGAGCAGAAAAATTTGCAGATGAATTTGGAATGCAGAAAGTTGAAAATAATTACTTCAAAACAGAAGAAAGAATTGAAGAATATAATAATAGTAAATCCGTTGCAAGTATAGAAAATAAAGATTACAAGTTTGGAACTGTTGGCTGCGTTGCAATAGATAAAAACGGTAACCTTGCTGCCGGAACTTCAACCGGCGGAATGGCTGGTAAAAAATTTGGAAGAGTTGGTGATGCTCCAATAATTGGAGCTGGAACATATGCAAATAATAAAACTTGCGCTTTATCCGCTACTGGTCACGGAGAATTTTTTATTAGAAATGTTGTTACTTATGATATTTCTGCATTAATGGAATATAGTAAGTTTACTTTGAAAGAAGCTGCTGATCATGTAATTAAAAATAAATTAGTAAAACAAAATGCTAAAGGCGGCATAATTGGTATTGATAAAAAAGGTAATATAGTTATGTCTTTCAATACTGATGGAATGTTTAGAGGATATATAACTAAAGATTCTGAACCAACTGTTGAGTTATATAATTAGGTTTATCAACATACATATATTTAAATATTGTATATATATTTAAAAGAATAATAAAGAATAAGCATGTTAATATGTGGATAACTAAGAATTTGTTTGTTTATAAGCTGTTTTGCAGACTAATCAATTTTTTTAATTGTTCATAACTTTAACAAACTGCTAAGTATAAAAACATATACGTTCATAACTCATAATTGCCAACAAATGATTACAAAGTTACTAACACTTTTTAGTTAGTTATCAACACTATGAAAAATATTTTTTCTGGAATTCGAGTTTTAGAATTATCATCGGTTTTGGCTGGACCATCAGTCGGAATGTTCTTTGCAGAGCTTGGTGCAGAAGTAATAAAAATAGAAAACCCAAATACTATGGGAGACGTAACAAGAAGTTGGAGACTTCCTAACGAAAATCAAAACAATGATATTTCGAGCTATTTCTGTTCAGTCAATTGGGGTAAAAAATCAATCGCACTTGATTTGGAAATTAAGGAAGATTATAAAATATTTTCTGAATTAGTCAAAAAATCGGATGTAATTACTGTAAGCTTTAAGTTTGGTGATGATAAAAAACTTAATGCAGATTATAAATCAATAAAAAAAATAAATCCAAAAATTATTTATGCTCAAATAACAGGTTTTGGATTAAATGATGAAAGAACAGCTTTTGATGCAGTAATTCAAGCTTATTCCGGATTTATGTATATCAATGGATTACCTGAAACAGATCCATTAAAAATGCCGGTCGCTTTAATTGATATTTTAGCAGCTCATCAAATTAAAGAAGCAATACTTATTGCGTATATAGAAAAATTAAAAACCGGAAAAGGCGCAATTGTTGAATGCTCACTTTTACAAGCAGGAATTTCCTCTTTAGCTAATCAAGCCTCTAATTATTTAAATGTCGGAATTATTCCAGAAAGAAAGGGTTCTGACCATCCAAATATTTTTCCTTATGGAACGACATTTCTAACAAAGGACAAAAAGCATATTTTGCTTGCAATTGGAAACGATAAGCAATTCTCTAGGTTCTGCAAAACAGTGGATGTCAAAAATAAAATTACACAAGACAAATTTTCTACAAATTTTGAAAGAGTAAAAAATAGAAATGAATTAAAGAAAATTATAGTAAAATTAATCTCAGAATATAATTCTAAAAAACTGATAGAAATATTAGATAAAAACAAAATCCCTGCTGCCTTAATTAAAAACATGAAAGAAGTTTTTGAGCAAGAACAGGCACAAGAACTTTTACTAATTTCTGAAAGAAACAATACCAAGTATTTTGGTATAAATACATTTTCAGCAAAAGTTAATAAGAAAAGAATTACAAAACTTTCACCACCACCACATTTAGACGAAAACCGAAAAGAGATATTTAAGTTAATTCAATAATTTAGTCTTTTTCTACGTCTCTTGTTTTTTATTAACCCTTACTAAACTTTATTTGACCATCTCCCGGATAACTAGCAACAACAGTATCTCCAGATGAAAAATTATTCATCAGCAACTCTGTTGAGAGAGGATTTATTAAGTGTCGCTGTATAGTTCGTTTTAATGGTCTTGCACCATAGGTTATATCAGATCCTATAGAAAGTAGAAAATCTTTAACCTCATCTTTTATTATAAGCTCAATATTCTTATCCGCCAATAATTTACCAACTCTTTGAAGCTGGATTTCAATTATATTTTTAAGCTCACCTTTAAGTAACGGTTTAAATAATACAACCTCATCAATTCTATTAAGAAACTCAGGCCGAATCGTTTTTCTAAGTAAGTCGCTTAACTTAACCCTTAACTCGGCTAATATTTCCTCATAATTATCTTCGTTAAAATCGTTAAATCTTTCTTGAAATAAGTGTGAGCCCAAGTTGGAGGTCATTATTATGATTGTGTTTTTAAAATCAACCGTTCTCCCCTGATTATCAGTTAGTCTTCCATCATCTAAAACTTGTAATAAAATATTAAATACATCAGGATGGGCTTTTTCAATTTCATCTAAAAGCACAACTGAATATGGTCGCCTTCTAACAGCTTCAGTTAATTGTCCCCCTTCTTCATATCCAATATATCCGGGAGGCGCACCAACTAATCTTGAAACAGAATGCTTCTCCATATATTCCGACATGTCAATTCTAATCATTGCGTGTTCATCATTAAATAAATATTCGGCTAAAGCCCTTGCCAGCTCTGTCTTACCAACTCCGGTAGTTCCAATAAAAATGAAAGAGCCAATAGGTCTGGCAACATCCTGCAAACCTGCGCGAGAACGCCTGATTGCGTTAGCAACCGCAGAAACAGCCTCGTCTTGTCCCACAACTCTTTTATGAAGCTCATCTTCTAATTTAATAAGCTTACTTCTTTCGCTTTCAAGCATTTTGTTTACAGGGATTCCTGTCCATTTTGCAATAACCTCAGCTATGTCTTCTGAGTCAACCTCTTCCTTCAACATTTTACTATTCTTTTGAATCTTGTTAAGTTCCTCAGACTCATGCTTTAATTTTTTTTCCAATTCGGAAATTGTACCATATCTTAATTCTGCAACCTTGCCATAGTTTCCTTCCCTTTCAAATTTTTCAGCATCAATTTTTACTTTTTCAATATCATTTTTTAGCTGATGAATAATTTTAATTTTTTCTTTCTCTAAATTCCAATGTGCCCTTAAAGTATTTCTTTCTTCTAACAAATCACTTAATTCTTTTTCTATTTCTTTTAACCTAAGCGCAGAGTCAGTGTCCTTTTCGCGTTTCAAGGCTTCTTTCTCTATCTCTAATTGCTTAACTCTTCTTTCTAATTTATCTAACTCTTCAGGCATTGAGTCAATTTCGATTCTAAGTTTAGAAGCAGCTTCGTCAATTAAGTCAATAGCTTTGTCGGGTAAAAATCTATCGGTAATATATCTGTTTGAAAGTTGGGCAGCGGAAACAATTGCCCCATCGGTAATTCTAACTCCGTGATGAAGTTCATACTTTTCTTTTAGTCCCCTTAAAATAGAAATTGTATCTTCTTCAGAAGGTTCAGTAATTAATACCGGTTGAAACCTTCGCTCAAGCGCAGCATCTTTTTCAATATTTTGTTTGTATTCTTTTAATGTTGTAGCGCCAATGGCATGAAGTTCTCCTCTTGCCAATGCAGGTTTAAGAATATTTGCTGCATCCATAGCTCCGTCGGTCTTTCCCGCCCCAACTAACTGATGCATTTCATCAATGAATAAAATTATTTCACCGTTAGAGTTTTGTACCTCTTTTATTACAGCTTTTATTCTTTCCTCAAACTGTCCTCTAAACTGCGTACCAGCAACCAATGAACCTAAGTCTAGTGCTATTATGCTTTTTGTTTTTAAGTTCTCTGGCACATCACCGGAAACAATTCTTTGGGCTATGCCTTCTGCTATTGCGGTTTTGCCAACACCTGGCTCGCCAATTAGAACAGGATTGTTTTTTGTTCTTCTTGATAAAACTTGAAGTACCCTTCTAATTTCTTCATCACGACCAATAACCGGATCAAGCTTTCCATTGCGGGCAAGCTCATTTAAGTCCTTTCCAAACTTTTTGAGAGATTGATAAGTGTCCTCTGCATTTTGTGAAGTTACCCTTTGGGTTCCGCGAATATCTTTTAAGCCTGCAAGAATTACTTCCCTTGTAATTCCGTTTTGTTTTAAAAGGTTTCCAACCTTTCCGGAGTCTGAAGCAAGAGCAAGTAAAAGATGTTCAGTTGACACAAACTCGTCTTTTAATTTTTTTGCTTCTTCTGCGGACATATCTAAAAGCTTGCTGGTATTTGTTGAAAGCTGTTGATTGCCAATACCAGAGCCAGTTACCTTAGGTAAGGTTTCTAAAAAGCTTCCCAACTGAACCTTTAATTGAGAAACATTTGCACCGGTTTTTTGAACCATTGATTCTGCAACACTTCCGCTTTCTTGCAGCATTGCAGCAAAAATATGTTCCGGCTCAACTATTTGGTTATTATAGTTCTGTGCAATTTCAACTGCACTTTGAATTACTTCTTGTGCTTTTATAGTTAGTTTATTTAAATTAAAACTCATTTTAAGTCCTCTTTATTAATCCATCACTATTTTTCTAAACGAAAAACAAAATCAAATACATTTTTGTTTAACAAATATTTTTCTAAAAGGTTTCCTCTTATACATTTAAAGAACAAATAGTTTTAATTTGATATAATCTGTTGACTGAATCTAAGTTTATAGAATAAAATAAGTTAGCACGATTGATAATTGATTAATATAGAAAATCACCGTATATTTAATGTTCTATTTTTTATATAACTAAATTAAAAACTAAATATTTAATATTAATGAGTTTAATTTCAAACAACGATGTAATAGCTGCCATTGCCACCCCATTTGGAGTAGGTGCAATTTCTGTAATAAGAGTCAGCGGCGAGAACAGTATTGAATTAACGGATAAAATTTTCAAAGGTAAAAATAAATTAAGTGATTTTGCCTCACACACAATTCATTATGGAAATATTTTAGATAGTAAAAACGAAATAATAGATGATGTCTTAGTTTCAGTTTTCAAAGCTCCAAATTCATATACTGGAGAGAACTCAGTTGAGGTTAGTAGTCACGGCAGTCAACTGATATGCAATAAAATTTTAGAAAGACTTGTTGAAGTTGGTGTAAGGCTAGCAGAACCGGGCGAGTTTACAAAAAGAGCTTTTTTGAATGGTAGAATTGATTTATCCCAAGCCGAAGCTGTAATTGATATTATTAATTCACGTACTAACGCTTCTTTAAAAGGTGCAAGAAATCAGCTTGATGGAGTGCTATCAAATAAAGTTGATGAGTTAAGAAACTCACTTTTAAATTCATCATCTTTAATAGAGTTAGAATTAGATTTTGCAGAGGAGGACCTGGAATTTGTGTCTTATCAAAAAGTGAGGGAAGAGATACATGAAATCATTTCAGTATTAGCAGAATTAATTGAGTCTTACAAATATGGAAAAATAATACGAGAAGGATTAAATGTAGTTTTAGTCGGTAAGCCTAACGTCGGCAAATCCTCTTTGTTAAATTATTTGGTTAAAGAGGCGAGGGCTATTGTAAGCCATATTCCCGGAACAACAAGGGATGTTTTGCGAGAAGAGCTATCAGTCGATGGAATTTTAATAAAACTTTATGATACAGCAGGAATCCGTTTTACGGAAGATGAGATTGAGAAAGAGGGAGTTTTAAGAAGTCGAAAAGCCGTAAAAGATGCAGATTTAGTTGTTTTAATTTCGGAAGCATTAGAAGAATTTCCCAAAGGACTTTATGAGGAATTGCTAACTTTAACAGAAGAAAAAAATATTATACATGTTGAGAATAAGTGCGATTTGAAAACTGACAAATCAAATTTTACAGGAATTCCAATTTCAGCAAAACCGGAGAGGGAATAGAAAGGTTTCTTAAAGAGATAAAAGTAAAAGGAATTAGCTCAGATGCTTACTCAGAAAAAACAATTTTGGTTACAAATCTAAGGCATAAAAATGCCTTAGAAAAAGCCAAGGAATATTTAGTCAAATCAATAGAGTCCATAGATCAAAAATTTACCGGTGAATTTATTTCTGTTGATTTAAGAAACGCTGAAAGCGCGCTTGGAGAAATAATTGGAATAGTAACAACAGATGATATATTAAATAATATATTTGCAAAATTTTGCATTGGGAAGTAAAGAAAAACAATAATCGTTTCACGTGAAACAAAACAAAAATGTTTCTCAAAATAATTAAATGTGTTCCACGTGAAACAGAAAGTATAATAAATGAAAAGTTATGATATAATTGTTGTAGGCGGCGGACATGCCGGTATTGAAGCTGCAATTGCCCCGGCTAAAATGGGTTTATCGGTTGCGCTTGTTACAATGGAAAAGAACGCAATTGGAAGGATGTCTTGCAATCCTGCAATCGGTGGGAGTGCAAAAGGTCACCTTGTTCATGAAATAGATGCGCTTGGTGGAGTAATGGGCGTAATTGCAGATCGAACAGGAATTCAATTTAGAACTTTAAATAAATCTAAAGGTCCGGCTATTTGGGCCGGAAGATGTCAATCAGATAGAAAGCTTTATTCTGAAGAAGCCGTTAGAGTTGTTTCAGAAACAAAAAATTTAGAAATAGTTGAAGATTCTATTGTTGATGTTATGGTTGAGGATGGAAAAATAGTTGGAGCTAAAACCTTAAGCGGAAAAGAAATGAAATGCAAGGCAGTGATAATTGCTTCAGGCACTTTTCTAAATGGTTTGATGCATACAGGATTAAAATCAAAAAAAGGTGGAAGGTTCGGAGAAACCCATCAACAGGATTGACAGAGAAATTGAGCTCCTTAGGATTCAAATTTGATCGGCTTAAAACAGGAACTCCACCAAGACTTTTAAAAGATTCAATCAACTTTGATATTCTCTTAGAACAACCAGGAGATGAAAATCCAGAACCATTTTCTATGAGAACGGATAAGTCAGTATTTCCATTTCTTCCTCAAGTCAGCTGCCACATAACCTACACAGATGAAAAGGTACATAAAATTTTGGAAACAGGGTTTAGTAAATCGCCTATGTTTACTGGACTTATAAATGGAGTTGGGCCGAGATATTGTCCTTCTATTGAAGATAAAATTGTAAGATTTGCTGATAAAGATAAACACCAACTGTTTTTAGAGCCGGAAGGATTGGATGATAATTTAATTTATGTAAATGGATTTTCATCTTCTCTTCCTGAAGATGTTCAGTTAAAGGCAATTCATAGTATTAAGGGATTAGAAAATGCAATTATGGTTAGACCAGGATATGCAGTGGAATATGATTATTTTCCGCCATATCAAGTTGATTTAACTTTAGAAACAAAATTAGTAAAGGGGCTGTATTTTGCTGGACAAATAAACGGAACTTCTGGATATGAAGAAGCTGCTGGTCAAGGATTGATAGCAGGAATTAATGCCGGATTAAAAATTCAAAATAGGGAAGACTTAATTCTAAAAAGGAGCGAATCTTATATTGGAGTGCTGATTGATGATTTGGTTGGAAAGTCAACCAGCGAACCTTATAGAATGTTTACTTCCAGAGCGGAACACAGGTTGCTTCTTCGCCAAGATAATTCTGATAGAAGGCTTCTGCGATATGGAAATAAAGTTGGTTTGGTTGAAGATGAATTATTAAATGAGTTAGAAAGAAGAGAAGTTCTAATTACAAAATCAAAAGAGCTGGTGGGTGAAGTAAGGCTTCTGCCGAAAGAAATAAATGATCTTTTGATCTCAAAAGATTCAAAAATTGTTGATAACTCAGAATTTATAGGAAAGTTGGTTAAACGCCCAGAGTTAAACTTAAAAGAATTATTGCTTTTACTTGATCCAATTAAATATCCATTAGTTGATGCAATTTTAGCAGATAATAATGTGCTTGAGCAAGTAGAAATAGAATTAAAGTATGAAGGCTATATTTATCGGCAGCAGGAATTGATAAATAAAATGGAAAAATTAGAAGACTTAAAAATTCCAACTAATTTCAATTTTTTAAACCTAAAGACAATTTCAACAGAGGGAAAAGAAAAATTGCATAAGATAAAGCCGCGTTCTTTGGGACAAGCATCAAGAATTTCAGGGGTTTCGCCTTCTGATATTTCCGTTTTATTAGTATATTTGAAGTCGTAAATAATTTAGGGTGCTTGTTTGAAAACACAGAAAGACTATATTAAAGAATTAAAATCCTATTTATGGGAGAATCAATTAAGTATTAATGATTACCAAATAGAAAGATTGGCTCATTTTGCTGATTTACTTGTAAAGAAGAACCAGGAAGTAAATTTGATTTCTCGCAAAGATGAAGAAAATATTATTGAAAATCATATTTTCATTAGTGCATTAGTAACGGAGTTTTTACCTACCAATGCAAATAGTTTTTTAGATATTGGAACAGGCGGTGGAATACCCGGAATCCCTTTGGCAATCACCAGGCCAATGATGAAAGGTGTTTTGGTAGATTCAACCGGAAAAAAAATTGATGCCGTAAAAGAGTTTATTAGCAAATTAAAATTAAGTAATGCAATTGCAGAAAACTCGCGTGTAGAAAGTGAAGAATTTATTAAGCAATATCAAAATCAGTTTGATTTAATTATCTCTCGCGGTACAGTTCCTATGATAATTTTATTTAGATATGCAATCCCCTTAATAAAAAACAAGGCTTACTTACTTGCAATCAAAGGGGGAGATATTGATGCAGAATTTAAAACAGCACTGCTTAAATACAAACCAAATATTAAAAAATCGACTATTTTTGAACTAGCTTATAAACCCACAAACCTTAGAAATAAAAAAGGGAAAAAACTAATTCTATTGGAAATTACTAAATGAGCCAAGACAAAAACCACCTTTTTCACGAAATAAGCAATCTTTCCACAGAACAGCGCAATCCAAACTCGACAAATATTGATTTTCTTTCCGCTGCAGAAATATTAAAAATAATTAACGATGAAGATAAAACAGTTCCCTTTGCCGTAGAAAAAGAACTTCCTTACATTGAAAGAGCGGTAAACAAAATTGTAGAAGCGCTAAAAATTGGCGGTAGGCTATTATACTTTGGCGCCGGAACAAGCGGAAGGCTTGGAGTTGTTGATGCTTCAGAATGTCCTCCAACATTTGGTACAAAACCTGAAATGGTTCAAGGTTTTATTGCAGGCGGAGAAGCAGCAATGTTTGTTGCACAAGAAGGGGCAGAAGATCATGAAGAAAACGGTGCGAAGGATGTTATAAGAGCCAAAGTAACAGAAAAAGATATTGTCTGTGGAATTGCCGCAAGCAGAAGAACTCCCTATGTAATTGGAGCAGTTAAGAAAGCAAAAGAATTAGGAGCAACAACTCTTTATATAACATGTACACCGCGCGATTCGTTTAACATCAAGGAAGTAGATATTCCCATTTGTCCATATGTTGGACCCGAAGTTGTAATGGGCTCAACTAGAATGAAAAGCGGAACAGCCCAAAAACTGGTTTTAAATATGCTCACAACCGCATCAATGGTTAGAATGGGTAAAACATATGAAAATATGATGATTGACTTACAAATGACTAATAAAAAGTTAGTTGAAAGAGCTAAAAGAATAGTAATGATGATTACGGGTGTAGAATACGAAGAAGCAACAAAACAATTAGAAATAGCAAATTATCACGTAAAAACAGCCTTAGTTATGATCCTTGCAGAAGTTAA
Organism: Ignavibacteriales bacterium; assembly: GCA_020635285.1. Lineage (GTDB taxonomy): Bacteria > Bacteroidota > Ignavibacteria > Ignavibacteriales > Melioribacteraceae. Next base: position 20,778 of record JACKAB010000013.1, read on the forward strand.
CTTGGAAGAAGCAAAATCTAGATTGGTAAAAGCAGATGGATTTGTAAGACGCGCATTAAAAGCTGACTGATTGGTTATTATATGTATTATTTTCTAACCTTCTAAAATGTTTATCGCCATAAGTTGATCAATATAACTGTCTATAATTTAGAGAAAGAATAATATTTTTCTGAAAATTGGAAGTAGAGCACAGATGCCGTGACGAAGAAACCTCAACAATAAAATTTCTTTCTTTTGAATTTACTTGTAAAAAAACTAATTTTATCTCATCTAAAAATAAAAATCTACCTTACTGCAAATTCAAAACAAGGCGGTCCATTATGAAGTTAAAATTTCACTTAACCCTTTTAATAATTTTTCTTTTAACAAGCATTTCTTTTTCACAAAATAAAGACAAAGCAGAAAAAAAAGAAGCGGCTATTTCATCAAACTTTGATAGTTTAAAATGGAGGAATCTTGGCCCGGCGTTTACTTCAGGTAGGATATCTGACTTTGCCGTAAATCCAAAAAACCAAAGTGAATATTATGTTGCGGTAGCAAGCGGTAATATCTGGAAAACAAAAAACTCAGGAACAACCTTTGAACCTGTTTTCGATACGTGCGGATCATATTCAATAGGCTGTTTGGCAATTGATCCAGACAATCCAAATGTTGTTTGGGCAGGAACCGGAGAAAATAATCATCAAAGAGCTCTTGGTTATGGAGATGGCGTTTATAAAACTATTGATGGTGGAAAAAGTTGGAAAAATATGGGTCTGAAAGAATCCCGTCAAATAGGAAAAATTGTAATTGATCCAAGAAATACAAATATAGTTTTTGTGGCGGCAGAAGGATCTGTTTGGGGACCAGGAGGAGAGCGCGGACTTTACAAGACTATTGACGGTGGAATAACATGGAAAAAAGTATTAGATATTAGCAAACACACCGGAGTAAATAATGTTATCTATGATTTAAGAAACCCCGATATTATGTATGCTACGTCGGAACAAAGAAGAAGGCACACATTTACCAAGATTGGAGGTGGACCAGAATCTGCAGTTTATAAATCAGTTGATGGTGGCGAAACATGGGAGAAAATAATGGAAGGTTTGCCCAAAGTTGATTTAGGCGGTATGGGTATTGATATTTCTCCGGCTAATCCAGAATACATTTATCTAAGCGTGGAGGCAGCAGAAGAAAAAAGTGGATTTTTCAGATCAACAAACAGAGGCGCCACTTGGGAAAAGATGAGTGATCAATACGCTTCGGGGCAATACTTTAATGAAATTTATTGTGATCCAAAAGATCCAAACAAAGTTTACATAATGGATACATATTCCAAAGTCACAGTTGATGGAGGCAAAACATGGACAAACGTTAGCGTTTCTAATCGTCATGTTGATGACCATGCCATGTGGATCAATCCAAACAATCCTTCTCACTTTTTAATAGGTGGAGATGGCGGCATTTATGAAAGTTTTGATGACGGAAATACTTTTGATTATAAAGAAAATTTACCAATAACCCAGTATTACAGAGTTAGTGTAGATAATAGCTTGCCGTTTTATTTTGTATATGGTGGAACACAAGACAACAATAGTATGGGTGGACCATCAAGAACAATAAGCAGCGACGGAATTATAAATGATGATTGGTTTATTACCAATGGCGGCGATGGCTTTTGGACTGCTGTTGATCCAGAAGATCCAAACACAGTTTACGCAGAAGCTCAATACGGAAATATGGTGAGGTATAATAGAACAACAGAAGAAGCGGTTGATATTAGACCGGAACCCGGGAAAAATGAAGTGACTTATAAATGGAATTGGGATACACCTTTGTTTATAAGCCCACACAAGTCAAGTAGAATTTATTGTGCTGCGAATAAAGTATTTAAAAGCGATGATAGAGGTAATAGCTGGGAAACAATTAGTGATGATTTAACAACAAAGACAGACAGAAACACATGGCCGGTAATGGATAAATTTTGGAGCGTTGATGCTGTTGCTAAAGACAGATCAACATCACTTTGGGGAACAATAGTTTCGCTAAGCGAATCTTCGGTAAGAGAAAACTTATTATATGCCGGAACCGATGATGGATTAATTCAAGTTTCAGAAGATTCAAAGACATGGCGAGAATCTGGAAAAGCCCCTGGGGTGCCCGAGTTTACTTATGTAAGCGATATTCTCCCATCTAAATTTGATGAGAGCATTGTTTATGCCTCTTTCAATAATCTTAAACGAGATGATTTTAAACCATATCTTTTTAAGAGCAACGATAAAGGGAAATCTTGGAAATCTATAAGCAATAATTTGCCTGAAAATGGAACGGTTCATACAATTGAGCAAGATTTTATAAATCCCAATTTATTATTTGTTGGTACTGAGTTTGGTTTCTTCTTTTCCGTTGATGGAGGCAATAGTTGGACTCAGCTAAAAGGAGGATTACCAACAATTGCAGTTAGAGATATTGCAATTCAAAAAAGAGAAAATGATATAGCAATTGCAACATTTGGAAGAGGTTTTTATATACTTGATGATTACTCTGTATTAAGACTTGCTGATGATAAACTTTTTGAAAAAACATCAGCATTCCTTCCAGTTAAAGATGCGAAGTGGTATATTGAAAGCGTAGGTAGATATGGTCAAGGATCAACATATTTTAAAGCTCCTAATCCAGAGTTTGGGGCAGCATTCACTTACTATATAAAAGAGGTTCCAGAAACCCTCAAGGGAATCAGAACTAAAAAAGAAAAAGAACTCTTTAAAGATGGGAAAAAAATTCCGCAACCATCTAACGAAGAATTGAGAGAAGAGAAAAAAGAGATTGCTCCATATTTGATTTTTTCAATTATGGACGAGACAAATAAAGTAATACGAAAATTAACTACTCCAGCTAAAAAAGGAATTAACAGGGAAGTCTGGGATTTAAGATATCAGGATCTAAGCCCCTTTAATGAAAAAGATAAATTTAATCCTTCCGCAAAACCGAAAAGCAGCACGCTTGTTATGCCTGGAAAATATAAAGTTTCGCTTTCAATGGTTAGTAGAGAGGGTGAGAAATCACTTGCGGAGAACATTGAATTCAATGTTGTTCCGTTGAATCAAAACTTTACAACTTCTGAGGCACGTGAAGAACTAGTTGTTTTTCAACAAAAAGCAAATGACTTAGCAAAAACAATTAATGGAACGGAAAGTTATTTAAAAGAATTAATTTCAAAAATTGATAAAATAAAACAAGCGATTTTGGTTGGTCCGGAAACAGCTATCCAGCTATTAAATGAAGCTGAAGAAATAGAAAAAGAGCTGGATAATATTTACTTAAATTTCAATAGAGAAAGTAACTTCCCTAGCACTGAAGAAAATCCTCCATCTCAGGTTACAATTAATGAAAGATTATCGGTTCTAAATTATACACACTATAGATCAACAGAACCAATCACCGCAAAGGAACAAACAACATATAATGTTTTGAAAGAGGAGTTCCCAACAATTTATGAACAAATAAAAACATTAGGTGAAATGAAAATTAAAAATCTGGAATCAAAACTGGAAGACGCTGGGGCACCATGGACTTCCGGCAGGCTGCCAGAACTAATTATTAAATAGGGAAAGAAGAAAAGATTTTTAAAGTCAGCAAATACCGAAGAGATTACTATAAAACCCGAGCTCTTCGGTATTTGCTATTTATTACTTTGTTGACCCATCACTTGTGGGCTTAAGCTTACCTTTTCTTTTTATTACTGCTTCTCGTAAAACATATTCCACTTGACCATTCAAGCTTCTCAACTCGTCTTGTGCCCAAATATTTAAGTCCTTCCATAATTTCGGATCAATACGCAAAATCACTGCTTTTTTTTGTGCCATAATTAATATAGCGATCCGGTATTTATAATTGGTTGAGTTGATCTATCTGAACATAGAACAACCATTAAATTACTAACCATACTCGCTTTCCTCTCTTCATCTAAATCAATAACACCTTGAGACTTTAATCTTTCCAATGCCATCTCAACCATACCAACTGCACCCTCAACAATTTTTTGTCGAGCAGCAATAATGGCTTCCGCTTGTTGTCTTTGTAGCATTGCGTGAGCAATTTCAGGGGAGTAAGCTAAGTGGTTTATTCTTGCTTCTAAAACAATTACTCCGGCAGCGTTAACCCGCTCATGAATTTCTTTTTGAAGATGCTCGGAAACCTCATCTATAGAGGATCGTAAACTAGTTTCCTCGCCTTCTGTATCATCATAATTGTAGGAAGTTGCAAGGTGTCTAATCGCAGACTCGGCCTGAACATGAACATAATTAAGATAGTCGTCTACTTCAAAAACAGCTTCTGCCGTATCTTCAACTTTCCAAACTACTACTGCCGAGATTTCAATTGGGTTTCCCTTTTTGTCATTCACCTTTAATTTCTCGCTATCGAAATTTCTTACACGAAGAGAAATTTTCTTCTTTGTGTAAAGTGGATTTGCCCACCGAAACCCGGTTGATTTTTCAGTACCAACATATTTACCAAAAAGGATTAGCACCACAGCCTCATTTGGTTCAACCGTAAAAAAACCGGTAAAAATCAAAATAGAGCTAATTAACAAAATAACACCAAGAGTGAAAACTATTGCTCCACTTCCCTCTCTTTGTTTTAATAGGACAATACCATAAATAAAAATTGCCACAGCAATTATCAATAAAAGTATGTTTGAAAATAAAACCATCCAGCCACTTATTTGTGGTTTTGTAATTTCTTTACGCATTTTCTCCTCGTCTAATAGTGATATTAAAATGATATCATAATGCTATATAATAAAAAAGAAAATATTTGTCAATAAAAATTGTTTGTTGATTTTTTGTTGAGAAAAAACTAAATCTTTTTTGGTTTACAGAGGTTGACCTTTGAGGAACTTACGCGCAGACATTTTAAACAAATGAATTTGGGATTCTTGACTAATTTAAGAATTTCATTTTCGTATTTTTTCATTTCGCCTTTGCTTAATTCGCAAAAGGTTTTTTCAATTTTCATATTCTTTTAATTCTCCGATTTAATATAAAGCATAAAACCTTAAAAATTAATTTCAACGGCTATGAATAAAAATATAAAAGACAAAACCATACTCATAATAAAAAGTGGAAAAACAAACTTTAACCATTTTACAAAAGGAACCTTTGCAAGGCTTAATACAGCCATAAGAATTCCAGAGGTTGGTATAATCATATTTGAAAAACCATCACCGCAGGTAAATGCAAAAACAGCTGTTTGTCTAGTTATGCCAATTAGGTCTGCAATTGGAGCCATAAGCGGCATAGTTACGGCAGCTTGACCAGAACCAGAGGGAATAAAAAAATTAAGCGTTGACTGAAAAATTAACATTCCGCCAGCAGCAAGATGTTTTGGGAAAATCTGCAAATTAGTAGCTGCAGAATTTATAATTGTATCTAAAATTTGTCCATCCTGCAAAACAACCTGAACACCTCTTGCAAATCCAACTACCAAAGCCGCAACAACCATTTCTTCCATACCTTTAATAAAAGCTGTTGTTGCATCATTCAATTTCATTCTTGAAATAAATACACAGAGAATTCCCAATAGAAAAAAAGCTCCTGACATTTCATTAATCCACCAATCATAATTCTGTACAGAATAAATAATAAAGGCAAAAAGAACAACGCCAACTAAAAGGATTATAAAATGTTCTTTTTTGAATTCTATTTTATCAAATGTAATATCATCAAGATTAAATTCATCATCAGCCATTACTGATTTTGCAGGATTATTTTTAATTTTTGATCCATACCAAAGCACATAAAATATTGAGATGGCCATTGAAATAGCAAAGAAAACTAATCTAAAAACAATGCCGCTGTTCAAAGGAATTTGCGCCAAGTTTTGTGCAATTTGAACTGTGTAGGGATTTGTTGTTGCAGCGGCAAAACCAACTTCAGCAGCAACCCAAACAATAGCAACCCCAACAATTCTATCGTAACCCAGCTGTTTGGAAACGATTAGAAACAAAGGTATAAGTGGAAGCAGTTCTTCACCCATTCCTAAAGTTGAAGCCCCAATGCCAATAAAAACCATCATTAAAATGATTAATAGATTTGGAGAATTGCCAAAAGTATCCAGCATTTTTTGAAGAAAAGCAATTATTGTTCCGGTCTTTTGTAAAATTCCAAATACTCCACCTATCATAAAAATAAAAAATATAATATCGGCTGCTTCCTCCATTCCCTTAGGAATTGCACTTAAAAACCCTATCAAGCTAACAGGTGTGGCTTTTCCTTCAATTTCATCACCCATTATTGTGCCTTTAAGTGAATAAGATTTTGGCAATTCTTTATAGGAGCCAGGTATTACCAAGGTTCTATTAATAGAACCGATCTTTTTAGTTTCACGTTCAAATACGCCAGAAGGAATAATGTATGATAAAGCTGAGCAAATAAACACAACTGCAGTAAGTAAAATAAATACGTGCGGTAGCTTTATGCTTTTTATAGTTTTTAACATTAATTACCCTTTCGGTTTTTGTTCGGTTTTATAAATGGTTATAAAGATTTTGAATAGCAAACAGAGAAATGATTTTTATCAAAATTATTATTCATCAATAATATATATTTTATTATCATCCACATTATAGAACATTGGTGCAACCGTGATTTTAGGATATTTTAATCTGAGCCGATTTGCTTCGCTAGTTGTAAACTCAATCTCATTTCCTATTTCAAACATTGGAGCAAAATTCATAAAATGTTCTTCAGCTCTTTCTTTTGTCCAGCCGGCTTTATTTACCAAACCATCAATAAATAATTGTCGGCGAGAAATTAAGTTTACCATTCCACAATTATTATGTCCAAGCAAAGCAATGTGTCTAACATTCCCGACAGAAATTGCATAAGAAACTTTGAACTCACTATATCTTAAGTTTGCACCGCCGGAACGGATAATATATGCAAAGTTTTCAGGAATATGTAAATGTTTTCGGTTATCCATACACATTCCAATTAATAATTGTGCTTCAGTGTATGAGTCTAAATCTTTATCAAGATTATGATATTCAAGTAAATTTCCAATTGGAGTATTTCTGTATTTGGGAAAGATGTCTTCTGGGTTTTCGATTTTAATTAATTTGTTCATTCATATTTCTTTCTTTTATACTAAAGTTGAATGAAGGATAGGCCTTCATATTTAATTGGTTGCGTAAAATTTTTATTTATTCCTTGTTCCTCACATAAATTAATTTAAATCTTCCCTTGGTATTTTCACGCTGCTCAATCTCAAAACTTTTAATAGATTTAATTAAAGGAGTCAATTTTTGATAACCATAATTTCTTGAATCAAAATTTGGCTGCTTTTTCTGAAGAAGGTTTCCAACATCTCCAAGAAAAGCCCAACCGTCATCATCTGCTAAATCTGAAATTGTTGAAGAAATCAACTTAATTACTTTTGGAGTTATTTTATCAACGTTATCTTTTTGTCCGGACTTGTTCTTAGGAGATTCTGATTCACCTTCTTCTAATTGATTTTTAAGAATTTCAATATAAATAAATCTATCGCAAGCGACAATAAATGGTTCTGGGGTTTTCTTTTCACCAATACCAATTACCTGCATACCAGCCTCTCGCAACCTTGTTGCCAAGCGCGTAAAATCGCTATCGCTGCTTACTAAACAAAAACCATCAACTTTTTGCGAATAAAGAATATCCATGGCATCAATAATCATTGCAGAGTCTGTTGCGTTTTTCCCAATTGTATATCCATACTGTTGAATAGGTGTTATTGCATTAGCCAGCAATATATTTTTCCATTTTGTAAGCTTTGGATTTGTCCAATCGCCATAAATTCTTTTAATAGTGGGATTGCCATACTTAGCAATTTCTTCCATCATTTCTTTTACATAAGCTGACGGGATATTATCTCCATCAATTAATACAGCAAGTTTTAAATCCATAAACATCACCTAATATTTTTTATGCAATTTAATAAGAAAACAAGTTAGATTCATTTTATAATGCAGTCCACAAATATTCAATTCAAGTCACGAGATTTGCATGAAATTAAATTTAAGGAGATAAATATCTTTAAAATATTAAATATTTTTTCCATAAATAAATTGTCCGAAAAGGTTGTTTTTAATTTTTGCAACCTTTGGTAAGTAACCCCATTTTTCAAATCCAAATTTTTCTAAAATTCTAATACTGTTCGAATTTACATCTAACAATATTGCATATAAGTTTTGGATGTAATTTTCTTTTGCTTGCTCAATAGCTTTTTGTATCAAAATGGTTGCAATACCTTTTTGTCTATGGCCGAAATCGATATAATAGCTAATTTCTGCAGTAATTTCTAAAGCTTTTCTTCCCGCTCTATGCGGGCTAATACTGCACCAGCCAATAATATGTGAGTCAATTTCGGCGACAAGAATTGGATATCTTTTTTGTTCATGAAGTTCAAGCCAATCTTTTCTTTGTTCAACCGTAACAATTTCAGTATCAGCAGTTTTTGCACCCTCAAGAATTGCTTGGTTGTAAATCTCAATAATTCTTTTCCAATCATTTGGATTAGCAATTCTAATTTCCAAGTTCACTAGACGTCAATCTCTTTTGGATCATTTTCGCTTTTCAGTTTAAACCATTGATCTTCGGTAAAATCAGCATCAGTAATTTTATCAACTGACATTTTAAAGTATTTCCCTTCTGCAATTACAGCAATATCTCCATTAGGCAAAACTATTTTTCCTTCTCCTTCAAATGTACGGGAAGTTTCTTTTGTAATTTTGCAAACTACTTTTAACTCTTCATCATAAGGAACGGGCTTTTTAAATTTTACGTTAAGCTCTAAGGTTACTCCCCAAATATTTTCGTCTTTAATAAGGATTGCCCTGCCAATTGTTTCATCTAAAATTGTGGAAGCAATTCCACCATGAAGTCTGCCAGGGTAACTTTGATGAATATCTTTAGGTGTAAATATTGCCACCAGTTCATCATTCTCTAATTCGTAAAAGGAGGCTTTTAATCCAAGCGAATTTTCAATACCGCAGACAAAGCACATTTTGGAGTTGTTCTGTTTGTTTTTTACATGTTGTTTCATAGAATAGTTATTCTTTTATTTAAACTTTTTGATTAAATCACCTAATGCGTCTTTATGAACTATATAATCCATCATTTTTAATTTAATATAATCTTCAGTGAAAAAATAGTAACCTTTGTTGTTTCCATCTCTTGATCCGGAACCGGAATCTTTTATAAGATACCAGTTTTGGTTTGGATTGTTTAAATAACCAACCAAGTGAATGCCATGATCATCGGTAGTTGTTTGATTACTAAAACGAAACTGACGAGCATTTTCATCAATATATTCAGAGGGAATATCAAAATCAGGAACCATAAAAACATCCCGCTCAGCACTTTTTCCTGGTTCAGAAACATCGCCGCCTAACCCAACAGTGTACCCATTACGAATTGCTTTTTTTAGAACGTCCATAAATTCGTTCAAAGGAATATTATAATAATCAGAACTATGCCACCAATTATCGGGAACCTCGTACTCAACCTTTTCATAATATGGCTTTTGCATGTAGGATAATACATCAATATAATCATCTAATTTTAAAGTAAGATAATTATCTAAATATTGTTTTGGAGAATAAGATTTTCCCTCTACAACTACATTTGTTGGAGGAGTTCCTAAATAATAATTTAATATTGACATTATTGTTTCTGTTACAGTTTTTTCATTCCATGCGTTTTCTTTTTTAACGGATTTTAAGTAGTTGCTCATTTCGTAAAACATTTTAGAGTGGTTATGGAAAGTTTGTCCTTCTTTCAAGCCAATATAATCTTTCTCTGGAACTATTCCATAAGTTTTCCAAATTCGAGTTACTGCATTTGCTTCAGATCCTTCAGCAAATAAAGATTCCCCTCTAGACGCAACAAATCCTTTTGCTTTTTCAACGTATTCCCAATAAACAGTATAAATTTCAGATAGTTTAACTTTCTTTTTGGTCAAACGATAAATTTCTGATTCAAAATAAGAAGTAGTGGAAAATGACCAGCAAGTACTGGTGTTTCCTTGTGAAATGGGCGGGTTGTGCCAATAAGAAGAAAATTCATCAACAGACTTTGGAAGTTTATAATTAGAAAAATCCATTGTAAAGGATTTCTTCATAATTTCAGGGCTTGATTCAAAATCCTCTATTCCTTGCAGAATTTTCCCAAAGAACCCATCGTTGTTTTCTTTAAACATTCCTTTGTCTGAGGTTTTTGTTTGCGATTGGATTTGACTAGCTGTGATTAAAGTTAAAAGTACAATAATAATGAATTTTGCAATATTCATTTTACCCTCTTAAGCAATACGTTAAAATTTGTTATGAGCAATTTACTAATATTTAAAATTTTCCTTTAAGTTTTTCTTCAAATGACAAAATTTTATACAACTTTATTTTTCAGTGGGAACAAATCCACTAAGCTTTAATTAAAGTGTAATTTAGTTTTGATTAGAAGGACGGTCTTCATTTTATCGGGCTAGATACTTACTTTATATGATACTTAATAATTTTTGCCGGACAATTTTTTTTAGCAGCTTCTATTGAAGTTAATTCCTCGTTGCCAACTTGGGTGGTATAAACACCTTTTTTTTCTTTTCCACCAACTAGATTGCATTTGCCATCTTTTTTAGACACGCGCCATCTGCTCGGATCAGCTTCAACACAAGCGTTGCAACCAATACATTTAATTCTGTAATATGAAATAGAAATCATTAAGCAGTAACAACTTTATAAAGTTTATCGGATGCTCTGATTGTTTCGTCAACACGGATTGAAAAATATTCTCCTTTGTTGGCTTCTTCAACTGATTTATCATCAACTCTAATTTCTTCTACCAAGGTTTCAATAATTCCGGTTGTGGGTCCGGTTATTATGATTTTATCACCTTTTTTCAAAGTGTGGGCCTCAATAAGAAATTCACCAACTTTAGCTTTGGGAAAATATTTTATCCCTTTTCCAAGTAAAATTTTTCTTGTTGTTGCTTTAGACCCGTAAACTTCGCTCCACTCGCCCATTTTTTTACCAAGATAATAACCGTCCCAGAATCCTCTATTGTAAACGGTAGCTAATCTTTCTTTCCAATCTCTTATTTTATCTTCCGTATAAGTTCCCGCCAGTATTGAATCAACAGCCTCTCTGTAACATTTAACAGTTGTGTAAACATAATCAGCAGAACGACCGCGACCTTCAATTTTAAGTACTCTAACACCGGCATCTAAAACTTTGTCAAGAAAATCAATAGTTGCCAAATCTTTTGCGCTCATTATATATTCATTATCAATATCTAACTCAACACCTTCTTCTTTATCAATAACTGTATATTCCCTTCTGCAATTTTGAATGCAAGCACCACGATTTGCGGAGGAGTTATGAGAATGCAGACTTAAATAACATTTGCCGGAAACAGCCATACACAAAGCACCGTGTGCAAAAACTTCTACTTCAACAGTTTTGCCGGAAGGTCCTTTAATTCCTCTTCGTTCTATTTCAGCTGAAATGCTAGCGACTTGCTGTAAGCTTAATTCACGAGCCAGAACCATTACGTCTCCGTAATTTGCATAAAATTCAACAGTTTCTACATTACTAATATTACACTGCGTAGAAATGTGAATTGGGTATCCGATTTTTTTTGCGTAATTCATTGCTGCATGATCCGAAGCAATAATTGCGTCAATTCCATTTTCTTGTGCTGAATCAACTATATTTTGCATTAGTGTGATGTCGTGATCATACAAAACTGTATTTAAGGTTATGTATGACTTTATATTGTTTTCTTTGCAGATTCTTGAAATATTTGCCAAGTCTTCAGTGGTAAAATTATTTGAAGAACGTGCCCGCATATTTAATTGTTCAATACCAAAATAAACTGAATTACATCCGCCTTTTATTGCTGCTCCCAATGCTTCATACGAACCGACTGGAGCCATTACTTCTATATTGTTGTATCTCATTTTTACTTTCTATAAAGTGATTTGTTATAAACCGAATTAAAAATTAATTAGTGTACAAAGGTAATAAATACTTAGGTTTATTAGAAAGGCTATAAATCGACTTAAATTCTGTGTTAGAATATAAAATAAAAAACCGATTCCTTCACAGAAATCGGTCATTTAAAGTCAAGTAATTTCCTAATTGTCTACAATTCTCTTTTATTGAATTGTCACTGTATAATATAAGCCTACATTACAGTTTTTATCTCCAGTTGAAACATATCTTCTTCCAGAAGTTCCACTCCAACTTCCAGAACTTGTAAAGGAATGTGTTCCCGAAGCGGTTTTTCCATTCATTCTTGAATCATAAAATCCCTTTCCTAAGATATCATAATCTTGTTCCCAGCAAATTAGTTGAACAGTAAATTTTTTACCAACATTTCTAGGCAAAGTAAATGTTTTGGTTGTATTAATTTTTTTTGTATCACCATCTCCATATTTTATCCAAGAACCGCTATCATATTGAGTAACTAATTGGTTATTATTTTCATTTAATATTCTTACACGAAACCAAAAATCACCATCACCTAATGGCCAACCATCACAATCATTATTTACAACAAATTCATCTAAATAAACCTTTATTGTGTTTGAATTTTGAGTTGTTACACACTCATTAGCAGTGTATTCTGTCGTGTAGCCCAATTTTGCTAAAGAATTGTCTTTTAGATAAAATACTGAATATGCAATAGGTACGCCTGGATTATCTTTACTATAAACTGCATTTTGTCCAGAGATAATACCTCTCACTTTGTCTAAAATTGTATTTGCAGAGTTTGTTTTAGATGAACTAATTGGTTCGGTTGCAACGGCAGCGTTTCCGCCAATAGTTACAAGGTCAATAGAAGACTCAGTCAAAATTTCTTCGTAAGTTGTTTTTAAGTTTCCATCAACAGAATAACCAGCGGCATATCTAAACGCGGCTTCTATATCTGCGGATTTATAACTGCTTGTAGATTCCATTCTAAACATTATTATTCTGCCGTAAGTAACAGATTTAATATAAGCTGGTGCCGCTGCATCGTTAATAATATTTTTTACTTTATCTAAAGAAGCTTCTTCACTAAAAACTTTTTCTGGAGATGTTGGTGTATCAAAAATTACATCATAAAAAGCTTGTTTAAAAACAGCCATTACTACTTTCTTTGTCTCACTGCTAAAATAATTAAACTGAGTGCTTACTGATCCAGAAGCCCACTCGGCATTTAGATCAACATCTAAAGATAGTTGCTTTGAGCTGTAAGAAGTTCCTAAATGAAAGGAAGAATTGGCGGCATTAACATATCCATCAACATAAGCATTGTTATTCCACCATTCTAAAGAAGAATCAATTGCAGCTTGAACGCTGGAGGCGGCTGGGTTATTTACTGTCCGTGTTCCGTTAGCACCCATTCCTGGCAGATTAACGCTAAATGTAATTGGCGCTCTTTCAATTCCGATTGGCTCAGGAATTCCATCCATTAATGATTGATTTCCCTTTACTAAAGCACCTGCCCAAACTATTCCGGTGGTTGGACGCAATATTGCAATTTGATCAAAATTCTTTTTGAGGTTGTAAGTTGTTTGTCTGCAAATAGTTGTAATATTGCCCGATGTAATTGTGGAGGAAGTGTCTTCCAAAACTTCTCTAGTGGATTCTTCTCCACCGGTTGACTGGACATTCAGCATTTGATCAGGATTATAGCTTAATTTAGATATGTACTCTTGAATGTCAGCAGCATTTTTTTCTGTATCTACTTTTACAGGCGAGTCTTCGCTGCAAGAGATTAATAGTAAAGTTAGACTTACTATTAAAGTTACTTTTATTAGATTTTTTACCGTTTTCATACTTTCACCTATTGATTGATTATTATAAAGTTTTTATATTCTTTTTTAAGATAGATTTTACTAGTTGTTTAAAAACGAAAGAGATGCTTTGTCATAATTTTTCCCTTTATCACTATACGCAAGAAAAAAGACGACAAGTGATAATTTAATTTTGAAAAAAATGAAAAATAAAACAGACGTAACGCAATTATTAATTCAAGTTTCGGATGGAAACAAAGAAGTTGTAAACTCTCTTTTTCCGGTTGTTTATAATGAATTGCAGAAAATAGCTCAAAATCAGCTGAAACATGAAAGAAAAGGACACACTATAAATGCCACTTCGCTTGTGCACGAAGCGTATTTCAAATTGGTTGATCAGAAATATGTCACTTGGCAGAACAGAGCACATTTTTTTGGAATTGCCAGCCAAGCAATGCGTAGAATTTTAATTAATTACGCAAACAGCAGGGCAGCGCAAAAAAGAGGAAGCGGAACTCCTGATATAACTTTAGCAGAAAACCTTGGTGAAAGTTTTATTAAACCAGATGAGCTTATTGATTTAGACGAAGCACTAAATAGACTGGAAAAAATTAATGAACGCCAAAGTAAAATTATTGAGTATTGGTTTTTCGTTGGTTTAACCCATGAAGAAATTGCGGAAGTACTTAAAAAATCATTGCCAACAGTTCGCAGAGATTGGCGGTTAGCTAGAGCGTGGTTAACTCGCGAATTAAAAAATATGAAAAATTAGGTTTGTATGAATCAGCCTGATTGGGAAAAAGTTGAGAAATTATTTGAAGAAGCAATTGAGCTTGATAAAGATAAACGAATCTCCTTCCTTAAAAATAAATGCGGCAATAATAAAAAACTATTTGACGAAGTAGTCTCACTCCTTGAAGCTGATGAAAATGTAAATCCCGTATTAGATAAAAAAGCCAGCGACATAATTAACATTGAAGAAAAAATAAATTTTATTGGACAGCAAATAGGTGTTTACAAAATTATAAAAGAAATTGCTACAGGCGGAATGGGCTCGGTTTTTTTAGCCGAAAGATGCGATGGAATTTTTGAACAAAAAGTTGCACTCAAAATTATTAAGCCTGGATTGAGTACAATTCCAATAATTAGAAGATTTCAACACGAGCGGCAAATACTTGCAAATCTTCAACATCCAAATATTGCCCGGCTTTTTGATGGCGGCGTTACAGAAGATAGGCGCCCATTTTTTACAATGGAATATGTTGATGGAATTCCCATAGATGAATATTGCGATAAGAATAAATTAACTATTAACGAACGGTTAAATTTATTTATTAAAGTTTGTGAGGCGGTTCAATATGCTCATAATAACTTGGTAATTCACAGAGATCTAAAACCAAGCAACATACTTATTAAAAATGACGGAACACTTAAACTTCTCGATTTTGGAATTTCGAAAGTATTAAGTGCAGAAAGCAACAACCAAGATTTACCAACAATTACGCAAGCCGAAATTAATCTAATGACTCCGGAATATTCTTCTCCTGAGCAAATTAAAAATACACAAATCTCTGTATCGACGGATGTTTATTCACTGGGATTGATTTTATATAAATTGTTAAGCGGCAAACCTGCACATGAGTTTAAAACCAGATCTTTTCATGAGTATGAAAAAGTTGTTTGTGAGCAAAAGATTCCTACACCAAGTACTGTCTTAGTAAAAAGTAATGAGCAGATAGAAGAAAGCGTGCTTTTTGATATAAGTCAGAATAGGAAGATTTCATTAAGCAAATTAAAAAAAGTGCTAAATGGTGATTTGGATAATATTTGCATGATGGCATTGCGCAAAGAGCCTGAGAGAAGATATGCTTCCGCAGAAATGTTGGCTTACGATATTGAAAGATATCTGAATTCATTACCCATTCTTGCACGTAAAGAATCGTTTATTTATACTTCTAAAAAATTTATTGTTCGCCACAAAGCCGCTGTTATTACTGCTGCAGTACTGTTCTTTATTGTGAACGGATTAATTTTATTTTACACAATTCAATTAAAGAATGAGCGAGACCGAGCAACATTTGAAGCAAAAAAATCGGAACAAGTTGCATCCTTTTTACAAGAGCTATTTTTGGTTTCTGATCCTGATGAATCTAAAGGAGAAACAATAACAGCAAGAGAATTATTAGATAGAGGAGCCAAGAATTTAAAAAGCAGTTTAGAGACCGAACCAGAAATAAAAGCTAAATTGCAAAACACAATTGGTAAAGTTTATACGAATTTAGGTATGTATAACTCTGCAGAAGATATTTTTCAATCAATTAAAGAAAACAGCAACTTAGAAAAACTTGATAAAGAAACTTATATAAGTACTCTAATAAATTTAGGATCTATTTACAGGCTGAGGGGAAAATTTAAACTTGCCGAAGATATTTTAATGAACGCTAAAAGTAGATGCGAAAAATATCTTAAAAAAAACAATCCTCTTTTTGGTGATTGCTTCTTAAATCTTGGTGGATATTATTATGAGATGGGGGTTTTTGATAAATCTTACAATTTTTATAAGAAAGCGGAGCAAGTATACAAATTTAATTTTGGCGAAGAAAATTCACAATTTGTAGATGCAATTTATTCTCTTGCAATTCTTGAATTTGATGAAGGAAATTCAAAAAAAAGTGATTCGTTATATAGAAAAGCCTTAGAAATAAACTTAAAAATTAATGGTGAAATTAATGCAACTACTGCGACTATTCAAAATGGTTTGGCAAGTGTTTTAAGACATACAGGAGAGTTTGAAGAATCAAAGACATTATATCAAAAAGTTCTCAAGACAAGAATAAAGCTTTTTGGAAATAATCATCCAGATGTTGCTCATACATTAAATCACTTATCACGGCTTTATTATAACCAAGAAGAGTATGAAAAAGCCGAACCTCTAGCAAGACGCGCTTTGGAAATTAGGGAAAATCTTTATAATGAAAATCATCCTGAAGTAATGGCAAGCAGAAGCAGCTTGGCGGGAACATTAATAGGATTAAAAAAATATTACGAAGCGGAAAAACTATACAGATTAGCCCATAAAGCTGCGGTAGAAACATTGGGAGAAAATCACCCATATACGCCGGCAATCTTAGGAAATATTGGGATTGCGCTTATGGAACAAAAAAAGTATAGTGAAGCCGAAAAGTACATTTCACAATCAATTGAAATAATAGAAAAATTCCAAATTTAAAAAGAAACATATAGAGTGGGCAGAGTCGTTGACTTAGCCAAATTATATAATAGAACAAATAGGTTTCACAAAGCAGAGAAACTACTTAGGAGAACAGTTCAAGATATTAAAAGTAGAAATATTGATGACGATTGGTTAATTGGTTTGGCAGAAAGTGAGCTGGGTTATAGTTTATATAAACAATCAAAAGATTTGGAAGCTGAGGGTTTGTTGATAAATGGCTACAATCTACTTAAAAAAAAAAAGCGAAAAGAGCTCTTTCACAAAAAAAAAAGCATTACAAAAATAATAGAGTTTTATAAATATAAAAACAGAGAAGACAAAGTAGCAGAGTTTACAAACAATCTAAAATAGCCTAAAAAAATCCACCCCAAAAAAAAATAATCAATCATATTTTTATTGCAAGAAAGAACAATTGTAATTATATTGCATATACGTAAACGTCTAGGTTAGTATAAAGTAAACGTTAGGGTACAATGAGTAAAATATTTTTGAGAAAAGATTTTTAAAAAGAAGCTACAATAACAGAAAAAACTCTTCATGAATTTGAGACAAACAGTTTATTAAAACCGGCTGGCATAACCGAAGATAAAACTGCATTTTATACGCAAGGTTCGGTTGAGCAAGTTGTTATGTTGAAATCTTTAATGAATTTGGGTTATGCTCTACCCGAAATTCAAAAAATAGTTAAGAAGGTTGGATTACCGAATAATTCCATCATTCAGCATGAAGAGAAAAAGATGGAGCAATTTATAACCATTAGTAGCCTTGCAGAGCAAGTTGGAGTTAGTCCAAGAACTATTAAGCACTGGGAAGAAAAGGGAATAATTGAATCCGAATTAAGAAGCGCCGGTGGTTTTAGACTTTATTCTCAAATTTATGTTTACATGTGTAAGCTTATAAAAGATTTGCAGCTTTTTAATTATTCGTTAGAAGAAATAAAAACTATATCAGATTACTTTAGAGATTTTCTTTTAATTAGCAACAATATTAACCATTACCCGCAAAACGAAACAGAAGAGCGTCTTGAAGCTATGAATAGTGCAATAATTCAGTTGTTTTCAAAAATGAATATGCTTAAAGAAGGAATTGCCAGATGGGAAAGTTTGCTTAAGACAAAGCAAAAAGAAATTAAAGGAATTAAAACAAAGAATACAAAAAGTAAAAAAAGTAAAATCAAAAACCAAGGACGAGTAATTGGATTACTTTGATCAAAACACATATTTAAGAAATATTTTTGATATTAGAACTTCACGAATTGAACTTAAAGAATTTAATTCTGTTATATGCAATGAGAAATTTTATTCTAGAACTAATGAAGAAAACAAAATTGATTTTTCAAATGGTTATAATGAATCAGCTTTAGAAAAGAAATATTCTCTAAAGAAGATGATTTACAAGTTGAAGAGAATAATAATTTCAATTATATCGTTGTTAAAAGTGATTCAGATAAGCGAGCAAAAGACGTAATATTTTTATTTCATGGTCTCAATGAAAGGCTATGGGATAAATACCTTCCATGGGCTTTAAAACTTCATAAATCAACCGGCAAAGCTATCATCCTTTTTCCAATTGCTTTTCATATGAACCGAGCACCAGGCAATTGGAGCAATCCAAGGTTGATGAAAAAAATGTCGGAGTATAGAATTAGTAAATTTAACGGAATTGAAAATTCTACATTTGCCAACGCAGCTTTAAGTTCAAGACTTCACAGTAAACCCTCAAGGTTTTTCACCTCAGGATTTCAAACTTTTTCAGATGTAACAGATCTTGTTACTGAAATTAGAGCAGGCAATAATAAATATATATATGATGATGCATCAATCAATTTTTTCGGATATTCAATAGGTGCATTGCTTGCTGAGGTTTTACTAATGGCTAATCCGAGAAATTATTTTGATAAATCAAAACTGTTTATATTCTGCGGCGGACCAACTTTTGATATAATGTTTCCGGTAGCTAAAGCAATTTTTGGATAGCGAGGCATACAAATCAATGCACAAGTTTTTCAAACTCTTTGATGATTATCTTAACAAAGGAAAAATAAACAGATCGTTATTGCCGGAGATAAAATATTTTAAAAGTTTGTTATCTCAATACGGATTAAGAAATATTAGAGAAGAGCGGCTGCTGGAATTGAAAGATAAAATATTTGCAATATCATTAATTAAAGATAAAGTTGTTCCGCCGGAATCTGTAATTAACACTCTAAATGGAGCTCAGAAAAAAATTCCAATAAGAACTATGATAACAGATTTTCCCTATAGCTATTCACACGAAACGCCGTTCCCGGTTGATAAAAACCAAAGAGAAATAGTCAATGTAAATTTTGAAAATATTTTTGGATTGGCATCTTCTTTTTAGTCTAAATTATTTAGTCATCTTAAAATTCATAAATTAAAATTTAATTTCAATTCCAACCGGACAGTGATCGGAGCCCATAACATCTGGCATTGTAAAGGCATTGACAATATTTTTTTAAGATTTTCACTGATAAAAAAGTAATCAATTCTCCACCCAACGTTTCTGTCTCTTGCTCTTGAAATTTGATCCCACCAAGTATAAACTTCCGGTTTATCATTAAACATTCTAAGCGTATCAATAAATCCTTCTGCAAAAACCTATCCATCCATTCACGTTCTTCGGGTAAAAATCCGGAAACTTTGGAGTTTTCTTTTGGCCGTTCTAAATCAATTTCTTTGTGAGCTGTATTTACATCTCCGCAAACAATTATTTTTTACCTTTCTTTAAAAGGTCAACAGAATATTTTTGAAAGGCTTCATAAAAATCCATTTTATATTTTAATCTTTCGGCCCTTGCTTTTCCATTTGGATAGTAAATATTGAACAAAATAAATTTTTAAATTCTGCAATTACAAATCGTCCTTCTTTGTCAAATTCTTCAATTCCAATCCCATGCTTTACATCTATTGGTTTTTCCTTTGTATAAATTACAGTTCCGCTATAACCTTTTTTATATGCTTGGGAAAAATAAGAATGATAACTATCTACTTTAGTTAATGATTCATCAAGCTGTTCTTCCCAAGCCTTTGTTTCTTGAAGACAAAGTATATCTGGGTTTTCACTTTTAAACCAATCATGAAATCCTTTCTTTGCAACTGCACGAATTCCATTTACGTTCCATGATAATAATTTAAGAGTTTTCATAAGCTACCTTTCGTTCTAACTTTATATGATTTGGATTTTAAGATACAAAAATAAGATAAAATATTTTATTCATTCTTGGAGTGAAAGTCTTACAATAGCGTAAATACTAAGCTAATAATTTTTGATTATTATTTATTACCAAGTTAACAAGATCTGACTCTTTGAAGAAATAATTTACTACAACAATTGAGTATTTGCTTTGGATTAGTTCTGATTGTAAACAATATATTGAAGAATCAAATTATCAACCATGCCAACTAGTTGAGAACTAAGTAGAATTATTTTTGAATGCCGGATAAATTTTCTTGTATGATAAAAATTGCTTTAAGTAAAATTTATGATTTTGCAAATTGGGTTTAATGATATTTTTAATGGAGGTCATTTTTTCTGAAGCTTGAGAAAACGAAGAATACCAGCCAAATCCTACAGCAGCTGCTATTCCGGCTCCAAGTCCAGAAGCTTCTGGATTTTCTAAAATGCAAATATTTTTCCCTGTAATATCCGCGATAATTTGACACCAAAATTACTCTTAGCTCCACCGCCAATAGCAACAAGTTCTTTTACTTTTTCGTTTATAGATTTTTCAACTAAATTAATTGCAAACAATTGTTCGAACGCAATTCCTTCCAAAATAGCTCTGTACATATGTCCTTTAGTATGAGAAGAGGAAAGACCAATAAAAACAGCTCGGGCATTTATATCCCAATATGGATTCATCGCTCCATTAAGATAAGGAAGAAAAAAAATAAATTGTCACTTCCGGTTTTAATTAGCTTTGCTTCTTTCTCTAACTGAGAATAAATATTTGGTTGTTTTAATGGATCAATATCTAAAATATTTTTAATAAACCAATCAATTGCAAAAGTTCCGGCCCTTAAACTGCACTCATAATAATAACCTGAATCTGCACAGGCGCTCATTGTGCGAAAAGATTTGCTGGTCATATATTTTGAACCGTAAACACCTGCAACGGCAGCTGTGCCTAAATTAAGATAAGCCCGCTTTGTTAAAAGTGCATTAGCTCCCAAACCAGCAGCTTGTCCATCGCCACCGCCAGCAATAACCATCGTATCAATACTCAACCCGGTTAATTTTGAAGTATCTTTAGAAATTTTTCCCAATACAGTTCCAGAAGGATAAACCTGAGGAAGTTGATTTTCAGTTAAATCTAAACCATCTAAAATCAACTTTGACCAAGTTTTATTTTTCATATCAAACAATCCAAGAGGATCGGCACTTGCCCAGCTAGTTTTAAACTGATTTGTAAGTTTCCAAACAAGCCAACTTTGTACATCACAAATCATAGCAATTTTATTGAAATTATTTTTTTATATTTTTTCATCCAAGCTAAACGATAAACACATGGCGCAAAATCAACGGGCTTTCCTGTTATTTTGTGAATTTTATTTTTCCAATCTTTTTGAAAAAGAGTCTACTTCGCTTTTGCATCTTTCGTCTAACCAAATGATTGCTGGACGCAGAGATTTATAATCTTTGTCTAGCGGAACAAAGGTTTTCTCTGGTTTGAAATCGATATTGCTTTAATTCTATTTGCTTTTACTTGGCGGGTTATATTTTTTAAAACTTTTTGTGCTGATTTCCACCAGTCCTCAGAGTTTTGCTCATAATAATTTGGCTGAGGTGAAGAAAGTGAAATTGGTTCGCTGGCTTTTGCAATTATTTTTCCTTTACTATTAAATGCAAAAGCTTTCGTTCCTGTTGTGCTGGAATCAAGTCCAATTACTAAACTATCGTTCATCATACTTAATCAATTGAGATCATTGCTTTTATAACACCATCTCTATAATTTGAAACTAATTCAAAAGCTTCATTAGTATTTTCCATATTAAAATGATGAGTGACCATTTTATCCATATTTATCTTACCACTTTCTAAGAAATCAATAGCTTTTTGGGTGCTGTTTGCCTGGCGACGAATATTTAAAATTGTAATTTCTTTTCTTCTTAATTCATGAATTGGAAAAGCAATATCATCAACTTCCGGAATTCCAATAATCACAAAAAGTCCGCCGGGTTTAAGTAATTCTATTGCATGCTGATAAGCTTCTAAATCTCCACTGCACTCATAAACTATATCCATTTCTAATGGCTCAATTTTTTTATTTCTTCAACAACGTTGGTCTTGTTTGGGTTTCCACAATACTTTGGATTTAATTGTTTTGAGAACTCCAATCGATCATCAATTTTATCGGTGATATAAATATCTCCAACTTCTTTTGTTCTGAGTACATGAAATACTGACATTCCTATTGGTCCGGCACCAAGTATTGCAATGTTATCTTTAGATCTTGGCTTTGATTGATCTACTGAATAAACAGCAATTGCCAAAGGTTCTGAAAGTACTGCCTTCTCAAAAGTAGTATTGTTGCTGATAGGAAAACAATTGTCTTCTTTTAATACCACATAATTACATAGTGCACCTTCTTTCTGTTTTGGCGCACCCATAAAGACAAGTTTTCTGCAGGTATGTTCTCTGCCAGATAAACATTGATCGCACTTGCCGCAAGATATGGCCGGATCAATTGCGATACGCTGACCTGGTTTAACTTCTGTAACTTTTGTTCCAACTTCTTCAACAATTCCGGCTGCTTCATGTCCCGTAATGAAAGGATACCTCACTATTTGTGAACCAATTCTTCCGGTTGAGTAATAATGAATATCAGATCCGCAAACCCCAACCATTTTGATTTTAATTAAAACATCATTAGGGTGAATTATTTTTGGTTCTGGAATTTCTTCCATTTCGAACTGTTTGATTCCTTTGAGTTGTACTGCTTTCATTTTGATATCATGTAAGTTAATGGGAAATTATTTTATTATAAATTAAATATTAACGCTAAAAATAAGCATAATTATACAGGAAAGAAAAGCATGAAACCCATCTATAGTTAATAAAATCCAAAGGCAAAAAGCGGATTTACAGAGAAACCCGGAAGTGTTTTACTTACCCTCGGTCTAAAATTTCATGTATTTAGTAAAAAGCAATATAGTTGCAACAAGAAATATTGCCATTGTTAAGTAAAAATCTATAATTAATGAAATACCGTTTATCGGAGTAATTTCCAACTTTTCAGATGTCTCATATAGTATTTTATTTTATGTGTTTTCTTTGGATCATTAAAAATTTTCTTCTTCTTTACATATCTATAAATAAACTCAATTATGAATACTAGAAGGAAAACAATACCGGTTCCGTATAAAGCACTAGGCTGACTTTGGTACTGATAAATTATCAAAGCAATAAAAACCCCAACTAAGACAGTTATATTAAAAACAAGAAAGCTTTTATTTCCCCGTACTTATCAGTCATTCTAAAGTGTGAGATTAAAACAAAAATATAGATAACAGTATAAATTGTACTAGTAATTGAAGCAATAGCATCAATGTTAAAAAGTAAAACAAAGATCATGCTTAATATAGCCGTGATGTAAAGTCCCTCAGTTGATTTGAACCATATACTTTTCTTTCAAAAATTTTTGGCAGTTCACCATCTTTTGCTAATGAATATGCAATATTTGCCCCACCGTATAAAGTTGCATTCAGGGCAGATGAAATTGAAAATAAAGCACCAATTGAAATAAGTATGAACCCAAAATTTCCAAGAAAAGGTTTGGCTGCAACAGCAAGCGCATTCTCTTTGCATCAATAAGTTCATTTATAGAAAGATTACCAATGGCAACCAAAGAAACAGCTACATAAACAATCATAACAATACCAATGCTTATGTAGATTGCTTTTGGAACATTCTTCTTTGGGTTTTCTATGTTTTCCGAAGCATTTGTGATTAGCCTGAAACCCATATAGGATAAAAAGAAAACAACAGCTGCTGATAAAATTCCATTTACACCAGTGCTACTAAAAGAAGGGACAATAAAATTCGGATTTATTTGTGAAATTCCAAGAAGAATAAAAATTCCAAGTATTGAAAGCTTAATTATAACAATATAAAATTCGAGGTCACCAACCGCTTTGCTTCCGAAAGTATTTATTGCAGTAAATAAAGAAATTAAAAGAACTTCTACTATACCTAAAGCCAAAGGAGTAACTTGTAACCCAATTAACGGAAGTAGATAACCGGAAAATCCTTTTGCAAATAACGAAATGGAAACAACATAACTTAGCCACATTAAAATTGACAACATTCCAGTAATTAAATTATCTCCTATTCCTTGCAATATAAATTCAATGGGACCCGCATTAGAAATTATTTTTGCTCCCAATTTTGAGTAGGAATAAGCAACAAGCAAAGCAAATAGACCAGACAGAATAAAAAGCCTCAGGTAAATTATTTCCGGCAATTTTTTTGCCCCAATTCCAAAAATTGAAAATATACTTGCGCCAATCATGGTTCCCACAGCCATTGAAATGGCATCTAACAAACTCATTTTTTATTGTTATCTTTTTTCAAGAAATATTCTGCCCTATGATAAATTTTATTTATTCTCTTCTTCCAGATTACTTAGAATTTGGAATGCTAACAACTTGATAGCTTCATCAGATTCAGATTTTTTAATATTTGATAAAAAATTATCAATTGGAAAATCTTTTGGTAGACTATTGTTTTTATTCAAATCATGAAATACATGATGAGCCCCTGCTAAAAATAAAAATAGAATCAGTTTTTCTTTGTTAATGTTTTTAAAAGAGGATTTATTGATTCACTTCCAATTTTTATAAGTCCTTCAGCAGCAATCCAACGAATGTCACTTTCATCATCCTCTAATGCTTCTATAAATAAAGGAACAGAAACTGGATCAGCAATTTCCTCCATAGTTTTTAAGGCTTCCCATCGGTAAAGGTGTTTTGGGTGATGAATATGTTCCATAAGAAAATCAATAACCACTGGACCTTTTTTCACCAAGCTTTTTCTTGCACTTTTCTCTCTACTCCACTTTCGCTTACCAGGTTTTCCAGCAAGTTCTTTATTTCCAAATCTTTTGAGTTATTTATTTTCATATCCATAATATCTCCTTAAGAAATTTTGTTTACTAAATATCACATCTGAGTGATCTAATAGTTTGTAGATTTTAACTTTTAAAAGTCTGTAATTAGAAATGCAGTTAGTGCATAACCCCAAACCAACAATGCTAAATCCCATGAAATAGGCGCAATAAACCAACCGTAAACTGCGACAAAGGTTGCAAGTATTTTGGTTGCTACAGCCGACAAAACATTGTACCGCTTGGCTTAATTGACCAGAACGGTCCCCGAGTTCGGGTAACAAATATTGTTAAATGACCTGCAATTGCTAACTTCAAAAAGATAAATGTTTGTACTGCTTCTTTTGATAAATGAAGTGTTATTTGACCAATGTAAAAATTCCAAACGAGCTTACAACTCCTATTAGTCCTAAAAATGTTGCCATACTTAACACAACGCGCATATTCCATTTTTCCGGATCTTTAGAATATTTAACATTATCAAATGCAATTGCCATGATTGGGGCATCATTAAAGAAGGCTAATAGCACAATCATAATTGCTGTAACGGGATAAAAGTTAAATACTAAAATTGCCAAAGTAATAAATAATAAAACTCGAATTGTTTCTGCAATTCTGTAAATTGCATAACTATTCATTCTTTGGAAAATTTTTCTGCTTTCTTTTATTGCATCTATAATTACAGAAAGTCCAGGTGATGTAAGCACAATATCCGCCGCAGATTTTGCCGCATCCGTTGCGCCATCAACAGCAATTCCCACATCTGCTTTTTTAAGTGCGGGAGCATCGTTAACGCCGTCACCGGTCATTCCAACAATATGGTTTCGTTCTTGAAGAAGTTCTACGATTTTATATTTGTGTTCAGGAAAAACTTGAGCAAAACCATCTGCTTTTTCAATTATTTTTGCGGCTTCCCTATCAGGTTTATCTAGAAATGCAGAAACCTCTAAAATGTTATTCTTAATATTTACTTTTTGTGCTATTTGTTTGCCAATTGCAGTATGATCACCGGTAACCATTTTTACATCCACACCCATCTCTCGTGCAGTTTTTATGGTTTGAGCAGAATCTTCTCTAGGAGGATCAAATAGTGGAATTAGTCCAACATATTGCCATATTTCTGTATGATCTGTTTTTGCTAATCCTAGAGTTCTAAATCCTTTTGAAGCAAACTCATCAATTAGGGAATTTAATTCTTTAGTAAGTTTTTCTTTTTCATGATCTGGCAATAAAGCAAGAATAACTTGAGGGCACCCTTGCTGATTTTAAATTGATTTTTTTCCGAATCAACAACAGTTGCTTCCGTCCTTTTTATAATTGGATCGAAAGGTTTAAACTCTTTGGCAAAATAAGTATTGTATTTTTCAGCAATAGCTTTATTAGACTTACTTTTTTCTAATATTGCTGAGTCAATTGGATCATTATCTTCCGCTCTTGAAGCTAGCGACGCAAAGATCAGAACATCCTCACTCGAATAATTTTTAAATGGCTTTACTTCGGCAACGGTCAACTCATTTTTTGTGATAGTTCCGGTTTTATCTGAGCAAAGTATATCCATTCCAGCCATTTCTTCTATAGCAACTAATTTGCTAACAATTGCTTTTTTCTTTGCAAGCACAGATGCCCCAACCGCCATGGTTACTGAAAGAACAGCAGGCAGTGCAACAGGAATAGCTGCTATTGTTAATACAAGCGCAAATTGCAGCGTATCAAGAAAACTTTCATGGCGGAAAATGGAAGCGATAAAAATTATTCCAATCATAAAGGCGGCTAAAACAATTAGGTAATTTCCAATTTTAATAACTGCTTTCTGAAAATGACTAACTGTTTTTGCTTCTGCAACTAACTTGGCTGTTTTGCCAAAAAAAGTATTCATGCCGGTTGCAACAACCAAACCGTTCATTTCACCTTGACGAATAATAGATCCTGAATATGCAACATCTTCTTTATGTTTTTCAATAGGAAGAGATTCCCCTGTTAGCGAAGACTCGTCAACATTTATATAATCTCCATCAAAAAGCTTTAAATCGGCAGGGACAACATCTCCAAGTCTTATACGGACAATATCGCCCGGAACAAGTTCCTTGGCTGCAATAGATTTCCAATTTTTATCACGTAAAACACGAGCATTTAATGCTAATCTTTTCTTTAATAAATTTATTGCATCGTCTGCTTTAAATTCTTGCCAGAAACCAACAACTGCATTTAGTAGCAGCAACGCAAAAATTACCCAGAAGTCTTCCCAGTGATTAATAATTGCAGAGAGAATGGCTGCAATTTCAATCATCCAAGGTATTGGTCCCCAGAAATAACTTAAGAATTTTACAATGGGACTAACTTTTTTCTCAGTGATTTCGTTATATCCATATTCATTGATTAGGTTTGTTGCTGTTGAATTTGAGAGACCGGTTTTATTTGAAGAGAATGTTTTAAGAAGTTCATCAGAAGTAAGTTTTTTTATTTCAGCAGAGTCCAAAATATTTTTACTCATGCCATCTTTCCTTTATTTTAATTAGTTATACTCAATTTTTCTCCAACAAAATTTGTGATTTGCTAAAATCATTTTTTTTAATTGTTATTTATTATACCAACGGTCTTAAAAAAAGTTCGAAAAAACTTTATGGTATAAAGCTTTTTAAGAGGTTCGAAGTTGTGATTATTTGATATCTGGGAATCTACAAAATAATAATAAGGTATAAATATTTTATTTTCCATTAATTAATATTGTATCACATAGGGCTCCGGTTAATCTGTGTTTTAATATTTCTTGATAATCTTTTGAATTATACCAATTGTTAAAATCGGATTCTGTGTTAAACTCAATTATTACCACTCTTGAATATTTCCACTTCCCTTCAAGTATTTTTGGAGTATCATCAACGGCTAAATATTTACCGTTGTATTTTGCAAACACTTCATCAACTTTGTTAACATATTTTTGATATTCTTCATTATCATGAATTTTAATATTTGCAACAAAATAATAACTCATAGTTTTCCTCTTTCTTAAATTAGTACTAAATATGTAAAACCCAATACAGATATAGTAATTATCAGCGTCTAAGAGATCC
This sequence comes from Ignavibacteriales bacterium, assembly GCA_020635285.1. GTDB lineage: Bacteria > Bacteroidota > Ignavibacteria > Ignavibacteriales > Melioribacteraceae. The sequence goes on from JACKAB010000013.1 coordinate 48,999, forward strand.
AATCTTTAAATTCATTTTTGGAATAACAAAAATATTGAATAGATAGCGAATGTATTTACAGCAGAATATTTTAAGGATAATTCTTATTTCTTAAAGATCACCAATTCACTTTTTTCTTTATTTTGGGCAATATTATATCAGCAGTTTGTTGGCCCTGGATATTTGGATGTCAGTCAGAACATCTGTTTGACATAGTTAGTTTGCTGGCAATAGTGTTTATCCCCTTCCACACTATAACAGTAAGTTATAGAATTTCTAATAAATTCAATATGCCTATTTTGAATCGAATAAAGGCGCAGTAATTTTTTTCCGTTCACCGCTTTTGTGTAAAAATATCGTTATCAAATTATAATAGTTCCTTGATAAAATATTATTTTATTCTTCCCAATTAAACAGCTACTCCAAACAGAGCTCCAACTCCAGCCGTAATGCCCATAGCTAATGCACCCCAAAATGTAACACGCACAGTTGCTTTCAGAATGGAAGATCCTCCAATTTTGCAGAAAACATGCCCAGTAATGCTAAGCAGATCAAGGATATTATAGTGACAGCCGGGATAAGGATAGATGCTGGAAAAACGAGTACTGCCAACAAAGGCATTGCAGCACCTAATGCAAAAGTTCCTGCAGATGAAAAAGCGGCCTGAATTGGACGAGCTGTTAAGACCTCAGAGATTCCAAGTTCATCTCTGGCATGAGCGCCAATAGCATCATGAGCCATAAGCTGTTCTGCAACTTGGTTTGCAAGCTTTCCATCTAAACCACGATCAACATAAATAGATGCTAATTCCTCTTTTTCTAACTCAACATTATTTTCAAGTTCCATTCGCTCTCGCTCCAGATCGGCATTTTCTGTATCTGCTTGAGAGCTTACAGAAACATATTCTCCAGCTGCCATTGACATTGCACCGGCCACAAGTCCGGCAATGCCTGCAATTAGAACATCTCCTCTTGCGGCTTGCGCTGCAGCAACGCCTACAATAAGACTTGCAATTGAGACTATACCATCATTTGCCCCCAATACCGCGGCTCTTAACCAACCGATATGCTGTGTGCGATGCTTTTCTTTGTGTTGTGAATACATAATTGCTCCTTAATAAAAAAATTTGTTTGGAAAATATTTTTAGTTCAACCATAATTAAAAGTTATTAATCCCAAACAAATTTCCACAAACCGTCTTTTTGTCTTTTTCCAAACTGTATGAAAAATACCCTTAGCTGAAATGTTTTCACCGGTTGGATTTGTTGCTGAAAAAGTATAATGACCATATGTATAAGCTAAATCGCCTTGATTTGGACACGGAAACAAAATCTGGCGTCCAATTAAGATTTACATCACGTAAAGTTTGATTTTCAAAATATGATTTAATCGCAGCCTTACCTTTAATTAAAATATCATTTCTATTTAATACAGCATCTTCAGCAGCATAGTTTAAGAATGCTTTAGCAACACCATCTTTCTTTGCCATCGAAGCAAAAGCTTTTCAGTATCCAGTATTTCCTTCTTTATTTTTTCTAAGTCGTTTTTGTTATTTTCCATAGCGCAAGCGTTAATAATTAACAATATTAAAAATATCCATTTAGTTGGGCCATTTACATAGTTCATTTTTTCTCATTATAATTTGAAGAAATTTATTTGTTAAGTCCATTGATAAAATCGGCACTAACCCAATATATATTTTGACTTCCATTAAGTGTGGAATTAAGTCCTTCAATTATTTTATCATAAGTGAGCAACGTTTCAGAATAACTTTTCTCACTGCTTCTATTGCTGGTAAAAAGAAATACTTTCCATCTGGAGTGATGCTGGGACAATATTCAAAGTATGGAGAGTTAATTTGTTTTCCCATGTTTTTTTGGCTTGGTCCAGTTATTGGCATTTTTTCTAAAACTTATCCATAAATCACCGCCGCCAAGTCCAGGTCCCCATCCCATAGAAGTAAAAATTATAAAGTTTCCATCGGGCGATACGAATGAATTAAATTCATCGCGGATGCTATTAATTGAATCACCCAAATTTATAGGTGAAAGATATTTTCCATTTTTAAATTCTGAGTAATATAAATCTTCTCCTCCAATTCCGTTTTTATAATTTGCGCAAAAATAAATTGTTCCATCTTCCGCAAAAGAAGGATAAAACTCATTTGCTTCAGTATTTATAGGCAATCCAAGATTTTTAGGATTTCCCCAACTATCGTTAATTTTTTCAACAAACCAAATATCATAGTCCTTTGGTTCTCCCTCCCCAGAGAGTGGTCGATTTGACACAAAAAATAATTTTGTTCCATCTCTTGAAAAGCAAGGCTCAATATCTGAATATTTTCCGGAGAAAGAAGCAACTTCTGGAGATTGCCATACGCCATCTTTCATTCTACTTTGAATTAGTGAGTAACCGATTGTTCCTTTAAATGAATAGAAGAACTCATTTCCCCCTGGATAGAAAGCTGCATCGCGCTCATTGTATTCTGTTGATATAATTCCCGGAGCAAAAATCTCTGCACTATCTTTTGGCAAAGGTTGACCTATAAAATCACCATGTAAGTTTTTTAGTTTAATATTATTCTCATTATTTGTGCAAGAATAAATTGATATTAAAAACAAAACGATTAGGTAATAATTTGAATTAGTCATTCTTTCCTTTCGAGTTTAATTTAAATTTTATTCTGTTGTTTGAAGATTATGATTTATTAAAAGTGTGTGGTAAAATTTAATTAATTATTATTTCAGATTTATCATTTATTCAAAACTAAATTTAACCAACATTGTAATCCAAACAGACTTATACTTTCCTTTATATTCTGCCGGTAAAAATTTTAGTTTATTAACATAATTAATTGTTGCGGTATCAAGTATTTGATGCCCGGAAGATTTCTCAACCAATACTTCAGAAACCTTTCCTTCTTTTGTGATGAATAATTTTGCAAGGGTTTCACCTTCTATTCTTTTGTTTATTGCTTCTTGAGGATATACCAAATCAATTTTGGAAAGAAGAGTTGGTTTTAATATTTCAACTTGGCTGGGTGGAATAAATTCTGCTGTATTTGTTTTATGAACCACGGCTTTAAAATTTTTAGGAGTGGACTTCTTCTTATAAATTACTGCCGCATTATTTTCATATATTTTTAAATGAACAATTATACCTACTCAGTATTTCAGAAAGTGTTGATTCTGCAGAAGAATTAAAACTGCCGCTTAAAGTTATTTCTTCAAAAAGATTATCATTGTATATCAAATTTAAGTCGGTTTGGTTTCTTATTTCGTTTAGTACATAACGCAGAGGCTTTTCTTCAATATTGAGAAAAACCTCTTTCCCCCATGCGTTTTGTGCTAAACAGCAAATTGATGAAAGACTTATCACGCTAAATATTAAAAAGTCTTTTCGAAAGCATTTTTAACTCATTTATGATATGCTATTATTATTCAAGTTAATTACAAGATCATTTAATTTTATTTGAGGATAATTTATTTCAACAAAACTTTTTATCTTTTGAATGAGAGTAGCCATACTTGCTTTATCTTTCTCTTGAAAGTTGTCCTGCAAATTTAAATAATCAATATCTTGTTTAAGAAAATACTCAAGAAGAGATTTAATGGTGCTTAAGCTGTCGTAATCTTTAAATCTAGAAATAAAATCATGGAATAATAAAAATGTTAATGGATAAGAATCGCTTACATCTTTCCACTCACTCTTTATATTATTTTGAACTACACCATAGATATAATCATTGAGTTTTATTCCATCCTTCACTTTGCTCAAAATATCTCTATGTTTCTTTAAAATTTCCTTTTCTATTAAAAGCTTTGAGGCACCTGTTGCTTTTTCAGCCTCTACATATAAATCATTAATATCAGCAATTTCGCTTTTTATTGCTCTTCCTAAATCTTTAAGATCAAATTTTACTTCCCATCTCATGCAAGAAGGAATGGCTTCTCCATGTTCTTTTGCTGGAATAAAAGTCAAGTTTTTACAAAAGTTTTCTGCCGCATTATCTAGGTCTTTATAACCGGAAGAATTATGAAGGCGGGTTTGGCTCACATCACCATCTTTTGTTATAGTAAATATTATAACCGATGATCCAGATCTGTTTTCCTGTTGAGCATCTAAAGGATAAATAAGTTTTGGTTCAGTTTTTTAAAACTGGCTCAGTAATGTTTTCGTTAAGCACCGGCTTTGTACTTGTGCAAGCACTAATAAAAAATAATGTTATTATAAATATTTTTATAATGTTTTTCATGATTAACCCCCGTGATTATTTATGAATAAAACCTTACTTTGTAATGCTGTATATATTATTATTTTCAACATAGTTTAAGTTTAGAGCTAAACAAATTTTTGTAAGAACAGAATCAATTTTTTCGTTATTAAACGAACCCGTTAAATTGTATCCGACAAGTTCATTATAATCAACAATAACTTTTGTATTATAAAACCGTTCTAATTCCTCAGCAATTTCCTTAAGTGGAGTATTGTTAAAAACCAATTTTCCATTTAACCAGCCTAGTAAATAATCATCATCCACTTTCGATGGCATTGATGGCGGAAAAGACTCTTTTACTTTGCTCAATTCACCTTTGGTTAACAGCACTTCATTTTTATTTGCGATTTATCAGAAAGACTAACCTTGCCTTCTTTAACAATTACTCTTGTTTCATCCTCTCTTGACCAAACATTAAATTTAGTTCCAAGAACTTTTTGTAACAGCATTTTCTGTTGTGATTATAAATGGACGTCCATCTTTCTTAACTGAAAAAAAGGCTTCACCTTTTAATTTTATTTCTCTTTTATCGTTATCAAAATTTTCATAGAATTTAATTTCACTATCACTATTTAATTGAACAATAGAGCCATCAGAAAGCTCAATTTCTAAACGTTGATTATTAACAGTTGATATTGTCTTAAGACTTCCGGAAGATTCATAATTGCTAAAAAAATATAATTGATGAAAAAATTATCAATAGTACCGTACCCATTGCCCAGATTGGTCTAAGTTTTGGTGCAAACAATGAACCAAAGAATTTTGAAATTGGATTGTTTACTTTAACTTGACTTTCTATTTCATTGGACAGCTTATTCTGAAGAGAAATCCATTCATTTTCTAAGTTCAGTTCATATTCAATTTTAGGCGGAGCAGTAGATTCCCAAATATTCTTCAATCTTCTATACTCAAATTTATTTTGGTCAGATTGTGCTAACCATTCAGTCAGTAATTTTTTTTTCATTATCATTTATATTAATTGTAAAATCCTTAATGCAAAGGTTCTGATAAAAATTTTTTGTTCATACTTTAATTATCCTTAATACGTTTCTAATAAGTAATACAGTTGAGAAGAGAAAAACCCTACCGGGCATTTTTTATGAAAGAGATTTGCGTAATATTTTAAGAGTCTTCGTCATTCTTTTTTCAACTGCTTTAATTGAAATTTCGCAAATTTCTGATATCTCTGAATATTTAAAGCCCTCAATTCTACTTAGCATAAATACTGTTTTTAATTTTTCCGGGAGTTTTTCTATTGCTGAATGAAGATCAATTTGGTTTTCAATATTTATATTGTTGGCGGGAGTGCTATTTAGAATTGATTCATCAATTGATATGTTTTTTGAGGAAGAGAGTTTTGAATTATTAATAATCTGATTTGTTAGTGATTTGAACAGATAAGATTTGACTGATTTTTCATGATTCAAATTATTTCTTGAAATCCAAAGTTTTGCAAAAACTTCCTGAACCAAATCCTTTGAAAGATCGATATTTCTTGTTCTATACCAGCAAAAGGTTATTAAAATTTTATAATATTTATAAAAAAGTTCTTTAAAAGCAATTTCACTATTCTCTTTAATTTGAATGATTAATTCTTTATCACTATTTGAATAAGTGACTCTTGAATCCATTTTTCTAGTTCCTAATGAAATGGTTTATATTTATAAATATATAAATAGTTAAGAAATAAACACGGAGAAATACAAAAATTTTACTCTCAGTTTATATAAGTTGAAGCAAAGCTTTTCTAAATAATATTATTTTATAGCATCTTTGATTATTTTATCTTCATCAAAATAATTTCATTTTAAATAATGTTAGAATTCAAAGAAATAATAACTTATATTTTTGCAATTGGTGTAGCACAAGCAGTTTTCTTATTTTTCATTCTATGGAGAAAGAAAGAAAATAGTTTTGCAAATAAATTTTTGTCCATTACAATGCTGGTCTTTGCATTGGATTTGCTTGCCGGAGTTGCATTTTTATCTGGTTATATAAAAACATACCATGGATTTTGGGAATAAGTAACACATTGCCTTATTTGTATGGACCTCTGATTTATCTTTATGTGGTGTTCTTAATTCATAAAAAGCAATCTTTTGATCTTAGCAATTTAATTCATTTTATTCCGTTTATTTTGGCTCAAATATATGGACTTTGTTTTTTTTTATTTTGAATCTCCTGAATATCAGTTAGGTTTATTAGATTTTGCGAAAAGAACCGCAATGGCATATTAAACTTGTTGGAATGTTAATTCCGTTTGTGGGTGTATTTTATATGGCTTTAACTGTTGATAAAACAATTAAATTTAACAAACAAATTAAAAATTCACTTTCCAGCATTGAAGACATTGATTTAAGCTGGCTCTTGTATTTAGTTTTTGGAACAGCTATAATTTGGTTTATTGTGTTGCTTTCATACTTTGTTGGATTTCTGTTTGGTGATCAGCTTCAAGCTAACCTTATGATTTATATTTCGATCTCAATTTTTCTTTACACACTTGCAATAAAAAGTTACAAACAACCTGAAATAAAAATTATTGAAGAAGAGAATGGAACATATAAAAAGTCTGGTCTTTCAGATGAAAAAGCTGGAGAGTATTTAATGACCTTGGTAGAAACAATGGAAAAAGATCAACCATACCTTGATCCAAAACTAAGCCTAAATCAACTGGCTGAAAAAATTGGAATAAGCTCGCACAATCTTTCTGAAATTATTAACACAAAACAAAATCAAAACTTTTATGATTTTGTAAACAGCTATAGAGTTGAAGAAGTTAAAAATTAATTCTTTTAGATAAGGAAGGAAAATATAATTTACTGGCCCATGGTTTTGAAGCAGGGTTCTCGTCCAAGTCGGCATATTATTCTGCATTTAAAAAAAAATTACTGGAATGACTCCAGCACAATTTAGAAATATTAACTAAATTATTTGTCATGCCGGACTTGATCCGGTATCTATTTTTAGATTCCCGTTTTCACGGGAATGACAGATCCAATTCTAAAATTTATACTCAACACCTAAAACTGGCAAAAGTGCTCCACTGAGTTTGATAATCTAATTTATTTTCCTTTTCATCCCATTGATAAAAGGCAATATTTTCTCTTCCATAAGCATTCCATACACTTAAATAGACTATTAAGCTTGATCCAGAAAAATAGAAACGCTTATCAACTCTCACATTTAATGAATGGTAATCCGGCAATCTTTTGCTATTAATGTTTTTAGTATCCCAAATTCCTCTGTTAATCTCTGTTGATTTGAAAATATCAAACGGAGTATAAGGTGTGCCGCCGGCATAAATCCAACGAAATTTAAATTCCCATTCATTATTTGGAATGTAACCTCCCTCAAAAGTAAAGTTGAATTGGTTGTCATAAATTCTATCATGCCAATCATTGTTTAAATCTTTATATCTGGTTTTTGAATATGATGCACTTACTAATCCGTAAAAATCAGAAGCTAATTTTTTTGAATCATCAACTCAATTCCCCGTGAGAATGCTTCTCCATTATCAACCAAGTCTTCATGATTTAGAAATAATCCGTCTATCATTGATTGATCAAAAAGAAAAACATTCGGCTGTGTCGGATCAATTGGGAAATTGTTATAAGTTTTATAATAACCTTCTAAGCTAAGCCTGGTTGATTCGCCAAGCATTTTACTTATTCCTAAAATAAAATGATTTGAAGTTGGAGTAGATAGGTCTTTGAATTTATCATTTTGTATTAAGAAGTTTTCTGGTATTTCTTGAGTAAAAATCCTGCACTGCTTGATAAAGTTATTCCGTTATTTATTTCATAAGCCAAAGATAATCTTGGTGAAAAGTTATGTGATCATTAAACTGGAAGTAATCAATTCTACCACCATACTCTAACTTTAGTCTCTCAGATATTTTCATTCTGTGTTGAGCAAAAATACCGCTTTTAACAGAGTTAATTTTATTATCAACATACAGCCTTGGCGTTGTATTTCCATAATGATCTTCCCATGCTTCATATAGCACGTCAAAATTGCTGAAGTTATATTTTGTTTCAAATCCAAATTCAAAATTATTATTATCATCAACTTTGTAGTAATTTACATTTCTCAACTTAATAGTTTTTTCGTGGGAATTGTTTGCAAAAAGATGATTTTTTGATTTTGTCTCAGAGTAATCTCTTTTGTAACCAAAGTATGTGTGAGAAAGAGAAGTGTTTGAATATCCGCTTTTTCCCCAAAGGTATTGCCAATTTAATCCGGCAACATTTGTAACTCCGTCTGTCCTTCCAAAAACATTGGTTAGCTTAGTTTTAAGAGCATTTTCGTAATCTAAATTTATTTGATCTATTGAAAGAACTTCTAAAAAGGTGAGTTTATTATTTTCATTAAAGTTATAGACAACTTTTGCTTGAGCATCTCCATAGCGAGGAATTGCTCCGCCGGTTTCTTTTGGGTCCAAAATTAAATCTAAATAACTCATATTTCCGGAAACCATATAAGAACCCTTGTTTGCGATTGGCCCTTCAATTGCGGCTCCAAATCCTGCATACTCAAATTTATTTGCGGTTGAATATTATCTTTAGCGCCCTCTCTAAAACTTATTTCCATTATAGAAGAAAGCCTATCTCCATAAATTGATGAAAATCCGCTTGAATAAAAATTTACGTCTTCAATAAAATCTACATTTAATATTCCAATTGGTCCATCAGATGAACCCTCAACCGGGAAGTGATTTATATTTGGAATTTCAATATTATCTATGTAGAAACTATTTTCAATCGGACTTCCACCGCGGACAATTAAACTATTTCTTGAATCATTAACTTTTGCTAGCGATGGTAAACCAAATAAAATTCTACTCACATCACCTGCAGAGCCAGGAGCTCTTCTAACTTCTTCTGACGAAAAATTTACAGTTCCCAATGGTTTATTATCAATTTCTGTAAAGTATCCACTTTCAACAACCACATTTTCTAATTCAACTGAAGATGAATATAGGTTTATATTAAGATATGTTGTTCGTTTTGGCCTAACTATTACATCTGTCTTTATGACTTTATCATAACCCAAATAGCTATATTGAACTGTATAGGTTCCTACCGGCAAATTTTTAAACTGATAAAATCCATTCTCATCAGATGCGGCGCCAATGTTTTTATCTTTAATAAAAACGTTTACACCAATAAGCGGAGTTTTATTGTTGTCATCTACAACAGTTCCTTCTAAAATTCCTTGTGGTGAATTTTGAGAATACGTTAAACTGATAATTGCAAAATATATTAAAAGAACTATTTTTTCATTTTTGCCTCAAGTTATTAATAAATTTCATACCAAGAGCAGATGGAGCACGAATTTCAAAGTTCGACTCCGCTCACCATGAATGAATTTACTTCAGCAAAAATATGTTCTGAAGATAATTAAATCGTTCTGTTAAATGGGATAGGACTTTAAAACTGAAATTTATTAGTTCAGTTTGATGGGGAAGGACTAATAAAATATATTTTGTTTCTAAGGAATTGCTTTAAATTTATATTTTCTCATACTTTCGGTTAATATATTGACCAAATAAAATTATAATCGTCTCACTTTTTTCTACTATTAGACCTCTTGCAAATGTTTTTTTTCATTTCTGTAATATATGGACTTAATGCAATTAACGAATCTCTTTCCCAGTAATTATAGATTAACCATATTGAAGTGCTTTTTTTCGTTTCACCTAAAAGTAGTTTTGAACTATTATAAACTGTAACAGTTCCTTTTGCAAAGAGGATTTTGTTGTCAATGGATTAAGGTATGGAAATTCTTTTTGCGTACCAACCCCAACTCCATAATGTTCTATCTGCAGGGAATATATATATTTTGATCAGATGAAATATTTTTATCAATAAACTTAACGGCAGATTTATATCCAGGGATCGTGAATTTTCTTTTGTAACCGAAATAAGGCTTGAAAAGAATAAAAACACAGACGAAACCAGAGTAAAATATATATCTTCTAATTTGCTTCAAAAAAATATTTTCGCTGTATTTTATCAATTATAACCGAAAGAACAATAACTAAAAAGGGAAAGTAAAGACTAATGATCGTATGATCCAGATGGGTTTCATCGTGTAGCTAAGAATAATACAAACCAATATAGGAACCCAAATAAATGAAAGAATAATATTTCGTATTGCATTACTTTTTAGAGTAGTATAAAAAGAGTCCTAGATATATTATAATTGTTACTGACGTTGCAAAAAAATATAAATCATTTCTGATATATCCAAAAAGCATCAATGTTAATGTTGAGATAATGTCTCCCAGCTCTGGTACTTTAGGGTAAGTAAGATTTACTCTATATGCTCTTATCAGCCAAGGAATATATAATAAAACAATAAGGCTAAATTCTTTGAATAATTCATTAAACTGAATAATTGCTCTTTCATTGTTAATTAGAAAAAAGGCAAATAAACTAAAAAAAATTAAAAATGACGAGCCGTGCGAGTATAAATAAATGAGAGTCAATAAAATAAAATATAATTTATATTTTTTTGGCACTTGGGTAAGAAAGAATATGTTTGTTAAAAAAAATAAAATATCCATAAACTTAAAAACATTAACATAGAATACATACGAACTTCTTGAGCATAAAATACCGAAATAGGTGCAACAGCAAATAGTAGAGCTGAAATAAAGGCTGTTTTTCTTGAAAACAACTTGAAAGACACAAAATAAACAGATAGTAATGTAAGTAGAGACCAGAAAACAGAATTAAGTTTTAACCAGAAATCGGATATGTTTATTAAGCTCCAAAATGTAATTGTACATAAAATAAAGGAGGATGAGGATCATAAAAAATAGTTGATAAAATTAATTCACTAAATGGAAAATATGATAAAAAGTTTGAGAAATCGACACCTTTAATTTCTTTTAGATATTCTATTGCATTCACAGGATGAAATAATGATTGAGATGCATAAACAATTGAAAGTAATTCATCATGCCAAAGTTCCTCATTTTCTAAGTTCCATAACCTTAAAACCAAAAGCCAAAATAATTATTAACATTAATATTATCTGGTATCTATATCGTATAAGAAAATTCATTTTAATTTACGTTATTTTAAAAAAAGTTTAGTAGAATTAGATTCATAATATGATAATGAAAATATAAAAATTTAAATAAATTTACTAATAGACGTCTACTGCATACCAAAGGTGCTGATTATCAGATAAAAATTAAGTTAAGAATAAATTCCAAATTAAGCGCAAGTTTTATAAAATTATGTCGTCTTAATATTATATTGCAATAGAATATTTGGAAAAAATGTTTTTGGCCGAACAAGCTTTACTATACAACTGATTTTAAAAGCATAGTTGAAAAACTGCAAGAAAAGGTAAGAAACACTTGTTTTCGATATGTTAATAATATTGAAGATGCTGATGATATTGCTCAGGAAGTATTTATTCAAGTTTATGAATCAATGAATCATTTTCGTGAGGAATCTCAGATTTCTACCTGGGTTTATAGAATAGCAGTTAACAAATCATTGGATTTTTGAGAAGCAAGAAAAAAAAAAAACGTTTTGGTCAATTAACAAGTTTGTTCCGATCTACTGAAGAAGGTGAAGAAATTATAGAAATTCCAAGCTATGGAACACCGGAACAAGAATTAGAAGATAAAAGAAAGAAAAGAAATTCTTGATTGGGCGTTATCAAAATTACCTGACAATCAGAGAACAGCAATAATTTTAAGCAAGTATGAAGGATTCAGCAACAAAGAAATCACAGAAATTATGGATATGTCACTCTCTGCAGTTGAAGCTTTGATGCATAGAGCAAAGAAAAATTTACAAAAACTATTAAAAGATTATTTTGAAAAACATTTATAAGAGCACAAGTTTTTTAGAAAAAGAACGTCTCAATTATGGGAGTTAAAATGAATAAACAAGAAAAAATTCAGATTGAAGTTGATAAGACCTTGAGTCTGTTTGATAAGAAGGAGTCATTACCACCCAATCCTTATCTTTATACTCGCATACAGCAACAGTTAAAAGAGAAATCAAAAAAAGAGTTTTTGCTTTTGGGAGTATTAAAACCAGTTTTATTTACAGCCCTAATTGCTTTAAACCTAACAACGGCTGTTTGGTATACTAGCTCTGATAATTTAACGAAGAACACAGAAAACAATACAGAATTAGTTGATGTTCTAAAGAGTGATTTTAATTTAGAAAATGATCAATCGGTAAATTTAATATTTGAATAGGTGACACTATGGATATGATTAAACAAAATAGAAATCTTATAATTACAATAATTGTTTTAGTGATTATTAACATTGTAGCATTGCTGCTTCTCTGGCTTGGCAAACCAAAAAATGATTTTAGGCGAGGGCTAGAAAGAGATAGTAATGATAAAGTCAGAATTCAAAAAATGTTAAAAGAAGAGCTGGGTTTTTCAACTGAACAAGCTAAACAGTTTATAACATTACGAGAAGAACTTAAGGAAAAAAACAACTGAGCTAAATGATGACTTAATGCGGCTAAAAAAAATGTTCGAAAAAAAGTGATGCACGGAAATAGTTCAAGTATTTCTGATTCGTTACTCAACCTTACATTAGAAAAACAGGGAGAGATAGAAAGCTACTTTTTGAACATTTTTTAAAACTAAAACAAATATGCACACCAGAACAGCAAGAAAAATTATTTAAATTAATGCATCGTTTGTTGGGTCCTCCAGAACAAGCAGGTCCGCCGGCTGGTGGTCCGAGAGAAGAATTTAAAGATGGTATAAGACCACCACCTCCGCCAGGTGAACATCCACCAATTTGATATTATTTATTTAGAGTTAAGAGCCCTTTGATATTGAAGATAAAGGGCTTTTCTTTTAGTAATTTCAAAATCAAAATAAACAAGTAGCATTCTAAGAATTTGTTCAAATTTCCACTCCAAATTTTTTAATTTTAAATAGTTATTTATTAAGTTGAGTTTTCAACTCTCTTAGGCTAATTATGAATAAAAAATATGATTGGAAAAGGTATTTAGTGTCTAAAGGGGTGGACAAAGAAATCTATCTGATGGTGGATTTTTAAGTGATCCAGAATCAGAATTTAGTCACTATTACCCGCAAGATGTGAATGCATTAGAAGAAATTATCCAAGAACCGTGCTTGGTATTACTTGGAGAGCCTGGAATAGGAAAAACAAATGAACTGAAAAAATCAATAGTGAGTCACAAGAAGATTATTGGTCTAAACAATGAACAAATATTCTATAAAGAACTGAATCAATATTCTGACGAAAACCGATTTATTAAAGATGTTTTTAATAATGAAGATTTTCTTAAAGCTAAGCAAAACAACCTACCCTACTTTTTACTTTTAGATAGTCTTGATGAGTGCAAAATAAGAATAGATACTATTTCCGAGGTGCTTGCATATAAATTAAAAGAAAACTACTGGTCAAATTTATACCTAAGAATTACATGTAGAACAGCTGAATGGAGTAATTATTTAGAAAATTCAATTGTAGAAACATTTGGAGAAAAAGAAGTAAAACTTTTCGAGCTAGCTCCTTTGCGGAAAGAAGATGTAATTCTTGCTCTTAAAGAAAATGAAATAGAAGAAGAAAAATTTTTTTGAAGAAATCTATCTGAAAGATGTACAACCATTAGCAATAAAACCTATAACATTAAATTTTATAATCAATTTATACAAGACCAATAAAACTCTTCCTTCTTCTCGTCGTGAAATTTTTGAAGAGGGTTTGAAATTATTAATAAATGAACATAATATTTCCAGGAAGGAATCAAAATTAACTAAAAAATATTCGGATTCACATAAGCTGGTGGTCGCACAAAGATTAGCTACTACGATGATGTTGTCTAATAAAACAAATGTAACTTTTCAATCAAATGAAGTAAAGGAAGATACAGACTTAATTATTGAAGATATTTATGGAAAAGAAGTTTTTAATAAAGAAGAAATTATTATTACAGAAGACCTAGTTAGAGAAACATTAAATACGGGATTATTTGTTTCAAATGACAAAGAAAGGTTCAAATGGTTTCATCAAACATTTACTGAATATCTAACAGCAAGATATTTATGGGAAAAAGAAATTTCTGAAAAACAAATATTCAATTTACTTTTCAAAAATTATAACGGAAAAATAAAATCAGTTCCTCAACTAAATGAAATTATTGGCTGGCTTGTTTCTTTTCGTCCTGAATTATTTGATCAAATTTTGAAGGATGATACAGAAGTACTTTTTTAGTAGTGATGTGGCTTTACAGGATGATAAAGAGAAAAAAAAATTTTGTAAATCAATTGTTAAAACTTTTTGAAGAAAATGGCATCTATGATGTTAATTATTCTTTTTGAAGAATTACCACAAGTTGAAGCATGAGAATATTGAAAATCAACTTAGAACTATTATTAATGATAAAACAAAGAATGACGAAACCAGATATCAAGCTATAGATATTGCTGAAAGTTGTAAGCTAGATGGGTTGTTAAATGATATATCTGTAATTTTTCAGGATAAATCAGAGGCGATTTTTGTAAGGAAAAATGCTGGGCACGCAATTAATAATATTGGGAATGAAATATATATTAAAAAGATGAAGTCTGTTTTGTTGGATGATTTATCAGATGATATAGATGATGAGTTAAAGGAATTTGTTTAATTGCTTTATGGCCCAGTTATTTAACATACACTGAATTATTTTCGGTTCTTCAAAAAAGAAAAAGAAAGAATTTTGGTGGCAATTACATGATGTTTTTATACGACTTTAAATTATTAAATCCTACCAGTGAAGATTTAACTATAGCCTTAAAGTGGGTTTCTCAACAAGATTCGAAACATAATTTGGATTTGCAAGGAATAACAGAAATAATTGATCAAATTATGTTTACAGCATTTAAATATTTAGACAACAAAAATGTTCTTGAAGAGTATAAAAATGCTGTAATACACATAACAAAGAATTATGATGAGGTTGTTGGTAATAAATTACAAGATAGTTTTTATAAAATGTATGAAGAAGAAGATGAAAAAAAGAAGAAAATTTATAAAATCAATTATTCACACACTGTCTATCGATGAAAAAAAAAAATTGGTTACTTATTTCGGCCAGATAAGTCACTGGTTATTAAAAAAGATTTTCTTTGGGTACTTGAACAAACTATTTCGAAAAATCCTGTAAATATAAAGAAGAGATGGTTAAGTATAGTATGGATGTGTTTTGATATTACAAATATTAATCATATTAACCATTTACTTTTAATGAGCACAAAACACAAAAGTATAGAAAATGAGTTTAAGTATTATCTTAAAACGGTTGATCTCTACTCTGATGAAGCAAATTCAGAAAAGGAAAAATATTTAAAGTATTATAAACCAAAGAATTGGGAATCAAAGAGAACGTTATATAAACTAAATTATGTTGAAAATAAGAATGATTTGTTTAGACAATTAAAATCTGGTGATAATGAAATTCTTTGGCAAATTATTCGGTTTCTATCTTCAGATCCAGAGAACAAAGCTCATTTTAATGAATATGCTTCTGAAATAATTCAATACCCAGGGTGGCAAATTCTCACTAAAGATGAAAAGAATCTTATAATTGTTAATTCGAAAAAATATCTTTTTCACAAAATCCTCAAAATGATAGTTGGTTTGGAACAGGAACTTACTTTCGTCCTTGCAGCAGCTGGATACAAAATTGTTAAAATGCTCCTATCTTTAGATGAAAAATATTTAGATAATTTGTCAACTGAGCTGTATAAAAAATGGGCTCCTATTGTAGTTGATTATCCTATTTCCTATGGGTTGGACAATGGTGATAATTATGAAGATATTGTTAAACTTTTCTATGAAAAAGCACCTAAAGAAATTCTTGGGTTATTAAAAAGAAGATTGATTTAGAAACGGTGAAGGATGAACGAGTCTGGATTACATACAAATTTGAAAAATGTCAGGATGATGAAATAAGTAATATTCTATATGAAAAACTTATTGAAGAAAAGTTGTATGCAAATTGTTACAAATCATTATTGGAAGATTTATTAAAAAGAAATTTCAAACCAGCAATTAAACATGCACTAAAACAAGTTTCGCTTCCACTACCGAATGATGAACTTGAATATAAAAAACTTCTATTTGGTACATCATTACTAATTAATTATTTTATTCGTGAAGCTTGGGTCAAAGTAGCGAAGATAATTCAAAAAGAATATGAGTTTGGAAAAGAATTGTTTCTAAGTATTGCATACGAAAGGTCCCAAAATAAAAATTTTCTAAAATTCATGAGTTCTGAAGATCTATCAGATTTGTTTATATGGTTGGAAGAAAAATTCCCTCGAAAAGAACACAAGGAAACAGAAGAAGCACATTTTGTTGGACGAAGAGAAGAAATAGAATATTTTAAAGATAATATCATTGAAGAGCTTAAACAAAAAGGGGATAATGAAACTGAACTTGAAATAAAAAAAAATACAGAAAAAAGTTCCCTAAATTGGATTGGCTGAATTATGTATTATATCAGGCAAAAATTGTAACTCGCCAAAAAGTTGGAATCCGTTAAATCCTAAAGAATTATTAAAACTCTTAGATAACGAAAACCTAAGATCAATAAATAATGAAAATGAACTAGTAAATGTTATTCTGGAATCTCTTGAGAAACTTGAAGTAAGAATGCATGGAATAACTCCGTCTGTTGAATTTGTTTGGAATGAAAAACCATTAATACCAAAGGCAGAAAGCCACTTATCCAATTTTATTAAGACCCATTTACAAGAAGATTTGTCAAACACTATAATTAATAGAGAAGTGGAAATACGCCCAACTATGGGGAGTTCTTCTGGTGAAAACACAGATATTTTGGTACAAACTTTTTTCAGGTAACAAAAAAAAATATAATCTCTGTAATTATTGAAGTAAAAGGATCTTGGAATAAGGGCTTGAAAAAGGATATGGAAGATCAGTTGAAAAATCGATATTTAAAAGATAATCAATGTAAATATGGAATCTATTTAGTGGGATGGTTTTTGTGATTCGTGGGATAAAACGAAAGATTATCGCTACAAAGAAAATCCAAAAATGGAAATTGAAACAGCTAAAACATTTTTCCAAGATCAATCAAATAAATTATCAGATGATAATATTCATATCTACTCTAAACTTCTAGATTGCCTGTTTAAATTAAATCAATTTATATTAATTCAAATTCTTATCAGGTAAAAACAACACTTTGTATTTCTCCGCAAGGTTTTCAAATTATTAACGTCTTAACAAGTAGAAACCACAATTAAATAAAACGGAGAAGATAAATGAAAACACAAAGAAAAATAAAACAAAACATTATTCTATTATTAACCTTATTAATATTTACTGGCAGCCGTCTTTTCGCTCAAAACAGAGAAGGTCCAACCAAAGTGCCAAACAAAAAAAAGAATATCAAAATTTGGTTACAGACTTAGCAAAAGAACTCTCATTAACAAGCGAGCAAACAAATGATGTCGAAAATTTATTCGTTAAACATTTTGAAGAAATAAAACAAAAAATGAAAGAAGATCAAGAAAAAATGAAAGCCGAAAGAGTAGAAAGGGATACACATAGAAAAGACTTTGAAGATAGTATTAAGAAGCTTTTAAGTGAAGATCAGCAAATTAAATTTGATGAGTTTATGAAAAATCACAAAGCCAAACAAAGCCAAGGTGGACAAAGACAACAACAAAGATAGTTGTAAAAATTCTAAGAGTTAGAATTTTATAGTCGGATTTATTATTCAACAAAAGATAATAGTCCGACTTTTTATTATTCTCACACAAGTTTTTTTATATAAAAGAACGTCTTAATTGTTAGAAGCAAATATTCTACAAATAAATCTGGATAATAAAATGACTTCTATTAAAAATAAAATAACCATTCTTATTTTATCAACTTTTTTTATTATTTGGTTGCACTGAAGATCCAACAAAGAACATAGAGGAATTAGATGATATAGAAATAGAAACAAACCTTGACCTTTCAGATTGGTCTACTACTACGCATAGCAATGATGCAGACCCAAATTATGATATTGTATTTCCTCAAGATAAAGTAAACCGAATTGATTTTGTTATTTCCTCAACAAATTGGAATATTATGATTGATGATATGACTAATAATTATGGTGTTTTCGGCTCCGGTGCGGGCGGGCCTGCAGATGATTCAGACGATAACCCAATTTATGTTCCATGCTCATTATTTTTTAATGATATTGAATGGTACCAAGTGGGCTTACGATTTAAAGGAAACTCAAGTCTAAAAACAACTTGGGGACAAGGACTCTGGAAATTACCATTAAGGTTAAAAATGGATAAATTTGAAGATGAGATTCCAGAAATAAATAACCAACGGTTTTATGGCTTTAAAGAATTATCATTATCCAATTGTTATGATGATGAATCATTAATACGCGAAAAGGTTGTTCCAGAAATATTTAGAGATTTTGGAGTAGCTGCACCTCAAACTGCATTCTACAGAATCTATGTCGATTATGGTGATGGTCCAATCTACTTTGGTCTTTACACAATGATTGAGATAGTTGATGATACAATGATTGAAGATCAATTTGCCAATGATAGTGGTAACCTTTATAAACCAGAAGGAACCGGTGCAAGTTTTGCAAAAAGCACATTTAATTCTAGCTACTTTGAGAAAAAGTCCAATGAAGAAACAGACTGGTCTGATGTTGAGGCCTTATTTAATGTCTTACATTCTTCTCAAAGAACGAGTGATCCTGAAGCATGGAGAATCTCACTGGAACAAGTCTTTAGCACAGATCAATTCCTAAAATGGTTAGCTGTAAATACAACAATACAAAATTGGGATACATATGGTGTAATGACTCACAATTACTATCTCTATAACAACCCTAAAAATAATCAGCTGACATGGATACCTTGGGATAATAATGAAGCTCTGCAGTCTGGAAAGCAAGGTGGCGCATTATCTATTTCTTGCAGTGAAGTTAGTAGTAGCTGGCCTCTTATCAGATATTTATTAGATGACTCTATTTATTCTGCAAAATATAAAACTAATTTAAGTAAAGTAATTACCTCGGCATTTGAACCATCAAAAATGACTGCTAAATATCAGTATTATCAAAATCTTATAAGAGAATATGCTGTTGGGGAAAATGGAGAACAACGAGGCTACACATTTTTAGAATCTGATGGTGATTTTGATTCAGCAATAAGTTCCTTGATTTCTCATATTAGCAGTAGACAAAGTGTTGTTAAAAATTACATCGAGTAAAAATTTTATTCCGGCACAAGTAAATCTTAAAAGCAACGACTTAAATAATGAGTGGTAATTTTAATTCAGAAAGGAAAATAGAAATGAACTCAATTAGTTTAAAAATAATTCTTTGTCTAATGTTTTTGCTTATTTCATGCAGTGAGTCTGCAAAAACAGTTGACCCAGAAGAAACAGCAAAAGAAAATACTTTGCCTGACATCTCAGGGTATCCAGTTGTTAGTACAAACCAAAAAAAATTTTACAATAATAGTAATGAAATATCTATTCCCTCAATTGGCGGCGCATTTTATGGTCAGGATGCAAATTACTTAAAAAATGAACCCCAATACCAAGATAACGGTGATGGAACTGTTACTGATTTAATAACAGGACTAATGTGGGCACAGACATCAGATATGGATGGCGATGGAGATATTGACGCAATGGATAAAATGACATATCAGGAAGCGCTTACTGGAGCATACAAATTTAATCTTGCTGGATATGATGATTGGAGATTGCCATCAATAAAAGAAATGTATTCTTTAATTCTATTTAGCGGTGTTGATCCAAGCGGGTATGAAGGAACAAATACAGACGGATTGATTCCGTTTATTGATATAGATTATTTTGATTTTGCATATGGTGATACCGATGCCGGAGAGAGAATTATTGACGCACAATTTGCATCTACTTCTATGTATGTTGATGGAGAGTTACTGTTTGGAGTTAACTTTGCAGATGGACGAATAAAAGGATATGGTCTGCAAATGCCTTTTGGTCCTGGTGAAAAGACATTCTTTGTAATGTATGTCCGTGGTAATTCAACCTACGGAATAAATAATTTTATGGATAACGATAATGGGACAATCTCAGATAATGCAACTGGTTTAATGTGGATGCAGTATGATAGTAAATCAACAATGAATTGGGAAGATGCTTTAATCTATGCTGAAAATTTTGAATATGCTGGTTACTCAGATTGGAGGTTGCCGGATGTTAAGGAATTACAAAGCATTGTTGATTATTCGAGTTCGCCTGGGACTACAAATTCTGCAGCAATAGATCCGATGTTTAATTCGACAAAAATTTTAAATGAAGCAGGTCAAGAAGATTATGGATTCTATTGGTCAAGCACAACACACTCTAACTGGTCTAACATTTCAGGAGGATTTGCTTCTTATGTCTGCTTTGGAAGAGCGATGGGATATATGAATGGCTGGGAAGATGTCCACGGTGCAGGTGCTCAACGCAGTGATCCAAAAGTTGGTGACCCAAGTGAATACCCGACTGGACATGGACCGCAAGGAGATGCCATAAGAATTTTTAACTTTGTGAGATTGGTTAGAGATTTAAATTAGTAATACATTTAACAATCGTATTTAGAAGGGTATTTTTCTTAATAGTAAGAGTTTGCTATTTCATAATCAAATTTCTTAGTTGAAATTCATGTCTGATGGGATGCATTACCGCATGTTCCAGCATTGCATCAATACAATACTCAACTCCCCAATTAGAAGTAAATGTTTGTGAGATAAATTTTTCTTCTTCAACTTGGCAAAGAGGTAATCTCCATCTTTCCAAAAGGTGATTAAGATAATTATCAGCCTCATTTTTAATAATATCTAAATTTGGGACAGCATTAATTTTGGGATTCTGAAGCTTCAATTCATCACATATCCAATTCATGTAGTTTCCTGCAGATCTTAATACATGTCTTAATAAAGTTATCAATGATTCATAATCGGGATCTTCTGTTTTAGGTAACGCAATATTTTTGTCATACGCTTCCCTCCAAATTAAAAGAAAAGATTTTAAATGTTTTTCATGAAGCAGAACGAGAGATCTGGCGCCGTTATATTTAAATGGTTGTAAATTGTTGTTTATCATGTCATTTAATTATTTTTCATAAGTTGTTAAGTTTGAACGATATTTATAAAGTGCATCTCCGGAAGTAATGTAAAGAGTTTTCCCGTCTTCATCACCCCATGCACAATTTGTGGTTTGCCCTGGTACCTCAATATATTCAATAAAGGTTCCATCTTTTTCAAATATCCAAATTCCAACAGATCCGGCGACAAATAATCTTCCTTCCGAATTTATTTTAAGTCCGTCTCCCGCTCCATTTGGTTCCATACTAGCAAACAATCTTCTATTGGTGATTATACTATCAGCGACATCCCAAACATAAATGTCTTTAGTTTCTGAATTTGTTACATAAAGTAGTTTTTCGTCTGGAGAAAATGCAATCCCATTTGGTCTTGTTAAGGAGTTATCTAAAAGTCTGAGTTTGCCATTTTTGTTAAGTCTGTAAATTCCATAATATCCCAATTCCTCTTGTTCGGGCTTAATTCCGTATGGCGGATCGGTAAAAAATATTGAACCATCAGATTTAACTG
>JACKAB010000014.1 GCA_020635285.1 Ignavibacteriales bacterium
GACATAGAGATATCAGGACAACTGACAAATATTATGTGCATAATGAGATTGATGAGATAAGAAATAAAATGGATGGTTGCTATTTGGTTGCTGAAAATAAAAAAAAGAGTGCAAAACTGTACAGAATTAAGTAATAAATGAATCACCAAAAGACACAAAAAGTTAGTTTTTAGGCTGAAAAGACAATCGGAACGTGGCGCAGTCCGGTAGCGTACTTGACTGGGGGTCAAGTGGTCGCGGGTTCAAATCCCGCCGTTCCGACTAGGAAATCTTTTCAATATTTTTCAACTCAAAACACGAGAAATTATTTTGATAAATGATAAACCTCAATGCCATTGTGGAGTTTTTGGCATCTTTGGTATTGAAGACCC
The DNA here is from genome assembly GCA_020635285.1 of Ignavibacteriales bacterium. GTDB lineage: Bacteria > Bacteroidota > Ignavibacteria > Ignavibacteriales > Melioribacteraceae. Next base: position 372 of record JACKAB010000014.1, read on the forward strand.
AGCCCTTTTTACATATTATGGTTTACACGCTTTGCAACACAGAGGTCAAGAAGCTAGCGGAATAATAACCGCCTCCAAATCTGATTCCGGTAAAACTAAATTTAATATTCACAAAGGGATTGGATTAGTTTCAGAAGTTTTTTCAAATGCTGAAGTTTTTGAAAAAAAACTACCAGGCTTTTCGTCAATTGGTCATAATAGATACTCGACTACGGGTGCATCCGATTCTGAAAAAAATATTCAACCGTTTACCGTCAATTATAGAATGGGCAATTTGGCAATCGCTCACAATGGGCAATTAACGAACGCTGATATTATCAGAAAAGAATTGATTGATGATGGAGCAATTTTTCAAACTACAAGTGATACGGAAGTTATTCTTCATTTAATTGCCAGATGTAAATTGGAAAATCAAGTTGATCAAATTCTGGAAGCTTTAAGAAAAGTTGAAGGTGCTTATTCAATTTTAATTTTAACTGATGATAAATTAATTGCCGCTAGAGATCCAAATGGATTTAGACCCTTGGCAATTGGAAAAATTCACGATTCTTTCGTGGTAGCTTCAGAAACCTGTGCATTTGATATTAATAGAATTGATTATCTCCGAGATGTTGAACCGGGCGAACTTATTGTAATTGATTCTGATACAAAGAATATTGAAGACTTAAAATCACATAAAATTAATTTAACTGAGACTGAAAAAAAACATTGTGTATTTGAATTCATTTATTTCTCAAGACCAGATAGCAGAATTTTTGGCACTAACGTTGATAAAATTAGAAGGAAACTCGGTAAAGTTTTAGCCTCTCATCACCCTGTTTATCCAGATAAGCCTGATGAAAAAGTTATTGTGATAAGTGTCCCGGATAGCTCCAACACAGTTGCAATGGGTTACCAGCAGCAATTAGAGAAGATGGATATCAATTCAAAACACGAAATTGGATTAATCAGAAGTCATTATATTGGACGAACTTTTATAACTCCTGGTCAAGGTAATAGAGAAATCGGCGTTCGAATAAAATTCAATACAGTGAAAGGTGTGCTGGAAGATAAAAAAGTAGTTTTAATTGATGATTCAATCGTTCGGGGTACAACCTCAAGACAATTAGTAAAATTAATTAGAGAAGCGGGAGCACGATCAATACATATTAGAATTTCATCGCCACCAATTTTGCATCCTTGTTATTATGGAATGGATTTCCCATCTGAAGAAGAGTTAATTGCAAATAGATTTAAAGGTGATATTACAAAAATTGAAGAATATCTTGGCGTTGAATCATTGGAATTTATGACTCAAGATCAGATGTTGGAAGCAATGGTTGATCATACTCCTGATAATTTTTGCACGGCATGTTTCTCTGGTAATTACCCAGTTAAGGTAAATACAAATTTTGAAAAATCTCTTTATGAAGTTTAAATTACTTATAACGATTTTTTTTTCGATAACTTTTCTTAACAATGCGCAGACTAAATATTTTGTAAAGTTTAAGGATAATCTACCTCAGAAAGATTGTGAAATTTTATTGAATGAATCAATAAATAAAGTTTCACAAACCACACTAAACAAACAAATTACAATAAGACACAAATCTTTCTCAGAGAAATTTCAAAATGTTGATAATCTGGAGAAACTATTTACAATTGAAATCTCAGATGCTAATAATTCACTTCTTTCAATATTGAAAAATGATGCTAATATTGAATACATTCAAAAAGCCTTAACTTATAAAGTTGATGAGATTCCAAGTGACTCTTTATATAGTCAGCAATGGGGATTGCAAAATATTAAAGCAGAATCAGCTTGGGATCTAGTTCCGCAAAACTCTAAAAAAATATTATTAGCTGTTATAGATACCGGGATTGATTATTTGCATCCGGATTTGAAAAATCAAATCTATATTAATAAAGGTGAAGTGGGCATTGATCAAAACGGAAATGATAAAAAGAGTAATGGAATTGATGATGATAAAAATGGATTTATTGATGACTTTCAAGGTTGGGATTTTGTTAATAAAATAAATATTTATCCCGCAAATATGAAAGATGATTTTACAGACTGGGATAATGATCCGAATGATGAGCATGGTCATGGGACAAATATAGCAGGAGTTATTGGAGCTGAACACAATACTTTTGGCATTGCCGGTGTGAATCCGAATATCGAAATAATGAACTTAAGAGCATTTGATAAAAATGGAAATGGGAAGAAGATGATGCGGCTTCAGCTATAATTTATGCGGTTAAAATGGTGCAAAAATTATCAATATAAGTTAGAGCGATTCTGAATATTCTCAAGTATTAAAGGATGTTATTTATTATGCAAATTCTAAAGGAGTATTATTAGTTGGTAGTTCAGGAAACCCGGTTCCAATTTGCCTCATTATCCATCAGGATTTTCACCTGTTGTAAGTGTTGACAATTCAACAAAATGAAGTACTTGCAAAGTTTTTCAAATTTTGGTTCTACTTTAGATTTAGTTGCACCTGGTTCCCAAATAATTACATGCGGGTTGGATAACACATATAAAACTGTAAGCGGAACTTCGGTCTCAGCTCCATTTGTAAGTGCCGCAGCCTCTATAATTTTATCTTTTAATAATTATAATTCAGAAGAATTAAAACAAGTATTAAAAACCACTTGTAAGATTTAGGAGAACCGGCTGGGATGAAAATTATGGTGCTGGAACTCTAAATTTAGAAAAAGCAGTTAAACTTTCTATTCCTCAAAAATTGCAATTAATTTTCCACAAAATGATTTTCACACTAATGGAAATGAATTAAATGTAAATGTAAGCTGCGTTTCGCCGTACTTTAAAATTATGAGCTTCATTTTGGAGTTGGTTATAATCCGGAAAGTTGGCAGAAAATAAATTTAGAAAATAATCAATATCAGATTGTAAATGAAGATATTCACAATTTCGATTTAACAAATCTTATCGATACCGTTTATACAATTAGACTTTAGTAAACACAATTGATAATAATACTTTTGAAGAACGTTCAAGTTTTATTATAGATAGAACTGTTCCGGTAATAATTTCATTCATTATTCCCAGCGATGCTAAATGATATTGAAACAGTTCAAGCCTCCATAATTACTAATGAAAATGTTACTGCTCAACTTTTCTATAGAACACAAAATAGTGATGAGAATTTCAAGTCGTTTTATTTAGATGGATTCTCGCAAGATGTAAAAGTAGTCTCTGAAAAGCATTTTGGAATATTACCAATTAGTGAAGTTTTAACAGAAGTAAATCACGAATTTTATTTTGAAGTTACAAACCAAGCCGGACTAAAAACTATATTAAAAGACGGCGCAAATTATTTTAAATCTGAAAATGTTATTGAAAATAATATTCAAAACAGAGATTATAATGATCTTAGTTTGCCAGCTGGAAGAATATTTCCCAAACAGTAATATTTGCGGGATTCAATAGTAATTTTATTTTGCTTAATGAAAATACCACTTCTGCAGATTTAAGTATTTATGATATACAAAATCAAAATTTTACAAAAATGAATTCGCTCAAAAATAGAATTCCGGTTTCTGTGGGTGATTTTAACAATGATGGTAAACTGACATTCTAAATTTATTTGTGCAAAGAGGATTTATAGAAACACAAAAATCAGTCGGAAGTTTGAGTTTGAGACAGTGTTTTCAGATACAAGCGGAAACTTTTGGCCAGCACTTGCAGAAAATATTGATGAGGATATAAACACAGAAATTATTGTTTTAGTTCTGATACAACGATTGCAGTTTGGGAAGTTCAGTCTGATTTTAATTTAACTTTAGAAAGTGAATTAAAAATATTTTCGTCTGGAGAAAATCAAACTGGAAAATCTATTTTCAGAAATAACCAAGTTGTTGTCGGAGATTTTGATAATGACAATAAAAATGAAATTGTCGCCGCAGATAATTTTGGTCGCTTAATTGTCTATGAAATTGCAAATAATAATTCATTTAAAATGATTTTATAGTTGAAACATTTTACACAATTGAGTCAAACACATTGATTTCAAAAGGTGATTTTAATGGTGACGGAATTTTAGACATTGGAATTATTTCTCAATTTGAAAATAATGAATTCATAACTCCATTAATTTATACTTCGGTTTTTACATTCAAAGAAAATAAATCTGAAATATTGTTTCAAACAATGCTGATAACAACAGAAAATAAATTCATTAGCAGTTTTGAGAAATCTTATTCGGCAATAAATTTGCAGATTTAAATAATGATAGTAAAGATGAGCTAATAATTTTTCAAATCCAAATGCTTATTTTTTTGAAAATGATTTAGACAAAGCGAAACTTATTTTTTACCAGACAAATGTAAATACTCAATCTATTCTGGCTGGTGATTTAGATGGTAATCAAATTCCAGAAATAGCAATTCCTGATGGAGATAGTTTTAGATTTATAGAATTTCAAAGTAATGGAAATTTGAGGACTCCAATAATTACAGATTATTATAGTCTTGACTCAACTCAGACATTTCTAAGTTGGAATGATACTGGGCACCCAACAAAAATATTTAGAGGCTTGGAAAAAGATGATTTAGTTTTATATGATTCCACAACTTTGAATTACTTCACAGATTCAGTTCTAGCTAACCAAAATTATTATTATTCAGTGCAGTTTTACAGTTCAGAGAATGAATTGTCAGCTCAAAGTAAAACAATTTCAATATTTGTCATACTCCCGCAAAAGTTAATAATCTAAAAATAGTCAATAATAAAAATGTAGAACTAAAATTTTCTCAGTGCTTGATGTAAACAATATAAGAATTAGCAAATTCTATATTGATGAAATTCATCCTAACTCTATTTCAATTTCTAATGAGAATACTATAAATTTAACAACTGAAAATATTTTAGAGAACGGAGAGCATGAAATTTCATATAGTAAATTACGTGATTTTTATAACACTCCAATCCAAGATTCAATAATTACATTCCAAGTAAATATTGATAAAAATGTGAACGAAGAACTAATTATTTCATCGTATGAGATAATTGATAATTATAATTTAATAATAAGATATAACTTCAGCATTGACTCCTTATCATCATTAAATATAAATAATTATACACTTTTACCTAATAACATGGTTAAAGAAATTATTTTTGAAAAGAATAAAAATAATTCGGTTGTATTAACTACTGAAAAGCCTTTTGGCTCAATCGGAAGAGAATATATTTTATCAATTAAAAATGTTTTTTCTTCTGCGGAAACCGGTAATCTTCCAATTAGTGAAAATTCTGGAAGTCAAATTATTCTGACATCTAACTCAGCAAATTTAGATGAAATTTATGTTTATCCTAATCCGATTAATATAGAAGTAAACCAATCACTTACCTTTGCTAACTTAACTCAATTTGTAGAAATTTATATATTTAATTTAGAAGGAAAGTTTATAAATCAACTAAATGAAGATGATGGTAATGGCGGTCTAACATGGAATTTACAAGACGAAAAGGGTTCAAAAATTCCATCTGGAATTTATATTTACAAAGCGATTTCTAAAGATTCACAAGGTAATGAACTTCAAGAAAAAATATCAAAATTTGCAGTTACAAGATAAAATATATTATGAAAATTCATTTTAAAGATCAACACAATTTCAAATTATGTTAGTTTTTTGCGCATTCTTCTAGCAATTCCAATATTTTATTTTGTTAGTAATTTAGAACTTATTCATGGAGCACGCTGGTATTTATTCACATTATATATTCTAGTTTATTTCACTGATATTCTTGATGGTTATTTAGCGAGAAAATTCAATCAAGTCTCTGAGTTAGGCAAAATTATTGATCCGCTTGCAGACAAAATTCTTGTAATTTTAGTCGTGATCTATCTTTATTATTTTAACTTGATTCCGGCCATTTATTTTGGATTATTGTTTTAAGAGATTTAATTATCTTTACCGGTGGAATTTTTGTGAGCAAGAAAATTGGCTTTGTACTTCCATCAAATTATTTGGGAAAGGCGACTGTTTTCTCAATTGGAATATTTATAATTTTGGTTACCCTCGGCTTTAATTCAAATGATATTGTTTATCAAATATTTTATCTTATTAGTATTGGGTTAAGTTTTGCTTCTGTGGCTTCTTACGGAGCACGAGGATTTAAAGAAATAAAAAAGGTTAATAATGAAACTGTTTAAGAATCTCAATTTTGATAAACTTAAAAATAGTCTGACTAAAACAAGAGAAAAATTGTAAATAGTATTACGGAAACCGTAAGCGGTAAGGCTAAAATTGATGATGAAGTCTTGGAAGACTTGGAAGAAATTTTAATTACAAGTGATATTGGAATGGAAACTTCCGAGAAAATAATTGAAGCTACTAGAAAATCCTTAAAGAGTGAAAAAGATAGAACTGAAGAAAAAATTATAGAAATTATTAAAAATGAATTGGTGAAATCACTTGAAGAGAATAATACTAACGAAAGTGAATACAATAAGTTAGATAAATTCAAACCTTATGTAATTTTAATAGTTGGAGTTAATGGAGCTGGCAAAACAACTACAATCGGCAAACTTGCACATAATTACAAACAAGCCGGATTAAAAGTAATTATTGGCTCTGCAGATACTTTTAGAGCTGCTGCAAATGAGCAGTTAGAAATTTGGGCAAACCGCGCTGGTGTTGGACTAATTCAACGGGAGCATGGTGCTGATCCATCAGCAGTTGCATTTGATACTTTGACAGAAGCCAAAAAGACTAACGCAGATATAGTAATAATTGATACTGCTGGAAGACTTCATACAAAAAGTAATTTGATGGTAGAACTAAGCAAGATTAAACGTGTTTTGGCAAAAGTTTTGGATTATGCACCTAATGATACATTTTAGTGATTGATGGAAACACCGGACAAAATGGATTGATGCAAGCAAGGAATTTTCTAAATCAACAGAATTATCCGGATTGATTGTAACCAAATTAGACGGAACCGCAAAAGGCGGAATTGTTTTTCAAATAACTGCTGAACAAAAAGTACCGTTAAATACATCGAGTTGGAGAAGAATTGAAGACCTTCAAACATTTGATGCCAAAGAATTTGTAAACGCCATTTTTGGTTAATCAATAATTTTGCTATCTACATTTAAGACATCAAACTGCATAGAAAAAAGCCATTCTATTTATTATATTATAAAATTAAATTAAAAGAAAGATTAAGTTTTGAACAAAAATAGAGTTATAGTTGCAATGAGCGGAGGAGTTGATTCATCTGTTGCCGCGGCATTATTAAAACAGCAAGGTTATGAAGTTATTGGCATAACAATGAAAACATGGGGTTTTATGGAAGTAGGCGGAGCGCCTAAACATGAATCCGATGCTGCTCACTTGATGCAATTTTGATGCTAAAAGTATTGCTACAAAATTTGATTTTCCTCATTATACAGTAGATTTTACAAAAGCATTTGAAGATGCTGTAATTACTGATTTTGTGGATGAATACTTAAACGGAAGAACTCCAAATCCTTGTGTAATTTGTAATAGAAAAATTAAGTGGGAAGAGTTACTTCTTAAAGCTGATTCTCTGGATGCTTATTATGTTGCAACCGGACATTACGCAAAAATTGAACATAACGAAAACACAAATAGATTTAGCTTAAAACTTGCAGCTGATTCAAATAAAGATCAGACTTATGCACTTTGGGGATTGACACAAAAAAGTTTAAGCAGAACACTTTTACCATTGAGTGATTTAAGCAAACCCGAAGTAAGAAAAATTGCTGAAGAACTAGGTATTAAGACTGCGAACAAACCGGATAGTCAAGAAATATGCTTTGTAGCGGATAATAATTATGAAAGATTTTTAAGAGAAAGAGTTCCTGAAAAAATTGCTGAAGTTGAAGAAGGCGATTTGATCATGGAAGGTGAAAAAATTGGCAAACATAAAGGAATTCCTTTTTATACAATTGGACAGCGTAAAGGTCTCGGTGTTGCATTAGGAAAACCGGTTTATGTTAAAGACATTAATAAAGAAACCAATACTGTTGAGTTAGGCAATGCCGATGATTTATTTGAGAGACAAGTAATAGCTAATCAAATAAATTATGTTAGTGTTGAAAAGTTGGAAGTTGGATCAATGGTAATTGCTAAAATTAGATATTCTGATAAAGGTTCTTTGGCAGAAGTTAAATTTGCGGATAATGAAAAATAATACTTAATTTTATTGAGCCTAAAAGAGCAATTACTCCAGGTCAATCATTAGGAGTGTATGATGAGCAAGGTTACTTATTAGCTGGCGGGTTATTACTAAAGAATAATTATAAATTTAATTTAAGTGGAGATAGTTCGAACACAAACACTCAAATAATAACCATGTACTTAATGCAAGAGTTCTTTTACTCAACCAAAGTTATGAGCCGTTAACTCTATGTACAGCAAAAGGCAATTGTACTTGTCTATCTTCAGAAAGCGGAAGTTGTTAAAGATAATTCTAAATTAGTGGTAAGAACAGTTTCTAAATCATTTCCTTGGCCAAGTGTAATACGACTAAAGTCTTATATCAGAGTGCCTTACAATAATATAAATCTAACCAGAAAAATATTCTAAGAAGAGACAATCACAAGTGCGTTATTGCGGAAGAGATTTGGCATTCACAATTGATCACATTGTGCCTAAGTCTAAAGGCGGCAGAGATACTTGGGAAAACTTGGTTACTGCTTGTCTTCCTTGTAATAATAGAAAGGGTGATCGCATCCGGAAGATGCAAATATGAAACTTAGAATAAAAGCACACAAGCCAAATTATATTATGTTTATTCTAAACTCAAGCAGAGTAGATGAAAACTGGCGACCTTATTTATTTCAAGAATAAATTGACTTTTAGAAAGTACAAATGAAAAAATTAATAATCATTTTATATATAACTACGCTCAGTTTATCTGCACAAACGCCTTTTAATAGGGAGTAAACTTAACAGACTGGTTTCAAGAGAGTAATATATCCAGAATTCAATTTGGGAAATATACAAAGCAAGATTTTAGGAATATAAAATCTTTGGGAGCAGATGTAATTCGGCTTCCAATCAATCTTCATATTATGACAGATGGACCTCCAAATTATAACTTGGATGAAACTTTTTATTCTTTCTTGATAGTGCAGTTACTTGGGCAGAAGAACTAAATATAAATCTCATACTGGATAATCATACATTTGATCCCGGTGATAATACCGATCCAAATGTTGAAGAAATTTTAATTCCTGTTTGGCGCCATATGGCGGAGCATTATAAAGATCGTTCACAATTGATTTATTATGAAATCTTAAATGAACCTCACGGTATTTCTCTTACAAAATGGAATACTATTCAGCAAAATGTTATAAATGCAATCAGAGAAATAGATTCTATGCATACTATTATTGTTGGTGCTGCAAATTGGAATAGTTACGAAGATCTTAATAGCTTACCAATTTACTCCGACACAAATCTAATTTATACATTTCATTTTTATGCACCTTTTCTTTTACGCATCAAGGTGCAAGTTGGACTGAACCTTCAATGGCCGCCTTATCTTCAATTCCATTTCCTTATTCCGTTGATAAATGCCTCAAATGCCGGCTTCACTTGCTGGCACCTGGATTGCTAGTTCATTTAATAATTATAAAAACGAGGAACTGCTGAAGCAGTAAAAAGATTAATTGACATCGCAGTGAATTTTCAACAAAGTAGAAATGTTACTGTTTTCTGCGGTGAATTAGGAGTTTATAGAAATAATGTAAACAATGATGATAGAGTTCAGTGGTACAGAACTGTTAGAGAATATTTGGAAGAAAAAATATTCCATGGACCAGCTGGGATTACCAAAGTAGTTTTGGTTTATTTAAAAGACTCTGATGAATTTTCAATTCCGATTTGAATTTGCCTCTTTAAATGCTCTCGGATTTAATGAAATTGAGCAAGAGCACTAATAATTTATCCGGATTCTTCCAGCATTTTACTTTATGATGATTATGTAAAAATATAACAGTAGAATCAAGTTATAGTGCAAATTCTGATCTAAATTTTATAATGAAGATGCAAGGAAGGTAAATATGCAATTCATTGGGCAGACGCTGCTCAATATGATTTCCTTCAATTTGATTTTAGACCAAACAGAGATTTTACATATTTTTAATAACAATATAAATCTGCATATTAGCGTAAAGGAAGCATTCCAAATTCCTCTTTCGATATTAGATTCATAGATACAAAACTGACGTTCCGGAAGACCGTCCATGGAGAATGAGGATTACAATAAATGATGCACTTGGCGGTCCTTGGAATAATCAATGGAGAGATTTAGTTATTCCGCTTTCAAGTTTTAAAAGCAAGGTTCTTGGGACGGACAATGGTATGATCAATAGGCGCTTTGATTGGAGCAGAATTGATGTTATTGAGATAGTTGCTGAAGAAGCTTCTGCGGTTGGGAAAGAATTCTGGTTTGATAATATTTATTTTGATTGGAATACGGTTGATGTTAAAAATAATCAATTAATTATGAATTTGCTTTGGGACAAAATTATCCAAACCCGTTTAATCCATCTACTACAATTGAATTCTCAATACCTAAAACATCTTTTGTATCACTTAAGGTTTATGATATTCTGGGAAGGGAAGTAAGTAATTTAATTAGCGAACTTAAGAATGCCGGGAATTATAATATCAATTTTAATGCAGATAATTTTCTTTCGAGTGGATTGTATTTTTATCAATTAAAAGTTGATAACTTTATTGAAACCAAAAAATGATGTTTCTAAAATAGTGAGATTATCATTATTGTTAACCTTGATTTTCTAAAGAATCAATTAACATCTTGTTTCGCAATTTATTATTCAATTCCTATTTTTCATCCTTTAATAAACTATTTTTTGTAATTTTACATCTTGTCAATTAATTATTGTAAAATTTTGGAACTATGGCTGAAAGAAAAAAGAATTTTAGCGGTATGCGTCCAACCGGCAAATTACATCTTGGACATTATGTTGGCGCTTTGAAAATTGGGTAAAACTGCAGAATGAATATGAAAGTTTTCATTTAATTGCAGATTTACATGTTCTAACCACAAATTTAGAAACAGATAATATTTATCAAAATACGATTGATATGGTTATTGATTGGCTTGCAGTTGGTTTGGATAACGAGAAAGCTCCATTCTTTCGCCAGTCGCAAATTAAAGAGCACACTGAGTTATTTTTAATTTTCAATGCTTATTACTAAAGCCAGGCTTGAGCGAAACCCAACTTTAAAAGATCAAGTTCGCGATTTGAATATTGAGAATATTGCATACGGACATCTCGGTTATCCGTTTTACAATCAGCAGATATTTTATTATACAAAGGTGAAGCTGTTCCTGTTGGGGAAGATCAAGTTCCAATGTGGAAATTACTCGTGAAATTGCGCGTAAATTTAACAAACAGTATGGATTTGTTTTCAGAGAGCCAAAACCACTTCTTACGAAATTTTCTAGATTGGTTGGTTTGGATGGTAATGCCAAAATGAGTAAATCATTAAACAACACAATTTTACTTTCTGATCCGCCTGAAGAAGTTACTGCTAAATTAAAAAAGCCAAAACAGATCCGCAAAAATTAAGAAAGAATGATCCCGGCAGACCTGAAGTTTGTCTGGTTTTTAGTTATCATAAAAAGTTTAATCCCGATGAAGTTCCTGAAATTGAAGCCGGATGCAGAAGCGGTGAATTGGGCTGTGTTGATTGTAAACAAAATGTGCAGATAAAATAAATGAATTTCTAGCTCCTATTCTTGAAAAAGAAAAGTTTTAGAAAATGACATTTCAAAAGTTGAAGCAATTATTCATGCAAGTGAAACAAGAGCAAGAAAAGCAGCTCAAGCAACAATGGAAGAAGTTAGATCAGTAATGAAATTAGGCTAAGTATTGTATAAAATAAAATTAAATACTTTTGAAGGACCTTTAGATTTATTACTCTTTTTCATAAGAAGAGATGAGCTGGATATTTATGATATTCCAATTTCTCAAATAACAAAAGAATTTATTGAATACTTGAATTTATTGGAAAAATTAGATTTAGAAGTTGCCGGTGATTTTCTCTTAATGGCAGCAACCCTAATGCAGATAAAAGTTAGAATGCTTTTACCAAAAGTTATTGATGAAAAAGGCGAAGAAATTGATCCACGCGCTGATCTGGTAAACGCACTAATTGAATATAAACGATATAAAGAAATGAGCGATGAATTTTCTTACTTGGAAGCAAACCAAAGAAAAGTAACATTCCGCGGTAATTTTAAAAATGATGTGACTGAAGATCAACCCGAACTTGATTCTTTATTAAAAAATATTACAGTTTACGATTTGATAAAAGCGTTTCAGTCTGCTTTGGTTGCAAAGCCCAAAGCCGTTGTGCACGAAGTACAAAAATTGAACGTAAGCATTGATGAACAAATTGATTTTATTATTTCTAAAATTCATGAGTTCGGCAGAATAAATTTTATTCAACTTGTAAAAGGCATAACTGAAAAGCTTAGAATAGTTGTTACATTTATTGCTTTATTAGAGTTAATAAAAATGGGAAGAATTGGTTTGCAAGAATCACCTAATTTTAATGATTTTGAAATTTACTCGTTAGCAGAAAATGGATAATATATATAAATCCATTATTGAAGCATTAATTTTTGCATCTGATGATCCAATTCCGGCCAGTGAAATAATTAAGGCAATTAAGGAAATTGATGGAGATGAAACTCAAATTACGCCTTCTGATATTGAGCGAAGTACTAATGAGTTAAATAATAAATATAACAATGAAGAAAGTTCTTTTAGAATTTTACAAATTGCAGAAGGATATGTATTTGGCACAAAACCCGAATACGCAAAATATGTTGGTTATTTATCAACTGAAAAAAGTAAGCGAAGATTAAGTCAAGCCGCTCTTGAAACGCTTGCAATAATTGCTTATAAGCAGCCAATTACAAAACCGGAAATAGAATCTATTCGTGGTGTAAATTCCGATTATATGATTAATACACTTTTAGAAAAATCTTTAGTTACAATTAAAGGCAGAGCTGAAACAATGGGAAGACCTTTAATTTATGGTACTACAATGGAGTTTCTGCAATATTTTGGATTAAATAAAATTAGTGATTTACCAAGACCACGAGAAATTGAAGACATTGTGAAAGATGCAGATTTCCTTGAGCAAAAAAGAAAAATTATGATGAATGGAATTGAAGAAAGTTTAGAACAGGATATAATAAATTCGGATGGAGAAGATGATAACACGATTGAATAAATATTTATCAGAGTGTGGAATTGCCTCTCGACGAAAGTCTGACGAGTTAATTCAAGAAGGAAGAGTACAAGTTAACGGCAGTACTGTTTTTGAACTTGGCACCAAAATTAATCCGGATAAAGATGAAGTATATGTTGACGGAGAAAAGTTAAAAGAACAGAAAAAAGTCTATTTTCTCTTAAACAAACCTATAGGTGTTATCACATCAACAAGTGATGAAAAAAATAGAGTAACGGTTGTTGACTTAATTAAGACAAAGGAAAAAATATTTCCAGTTGGCAGATTAGATTATAATACAAGTGGTGTAATAATGCTCACAAATGATGGTGAGTTTTCAAATTATTTAACTCATCCTAAAAACGGAATAGAACGGGAGTATACAGTTAAAATTGATAAACCACTTGAATTAGAGGATAAAGAAAAATTGTTAAAAGGTATTTATTTAGATAATAGAAAAAGTAAATTTACAAGCGTTACTTTCCCTAAGAAAAATATCTTTAAGTTAGTTAACGTAACAACTGTTGAAGGAAGAAATCATTTTGTAAAAAGAATGTTCGATGCCTTGGGATATGGAGTAAACGAGTTAAGTAGAATTCGTTACGGTAAAATAAATGTTAAAAATATGAAACCTGGAGAATACAGAATTATTACAGAAAAAGAAGTAAAAATGTTAATGAAGTAAATTTGTAAATGACATACCCGAAAATAAATCTATCGGTAATAAAGTTTTAATTAAGTAAAAAGAATTTTTGGAGGATTATTTGGAAGACCATTCGCTTGAAAAAGATTTAAACACATTAATCGCAAGAAGGCACGAAGAACTTGCTGAAATAAAAAGTAAAAATGTTTTACCTTATGAATATCAGTATCCGGTTGATAATTGCTCAACTGAGATAAAAAATAATTTTGAAAAATATGAAGGTAAAACTGTAAAAATTGCCGGTCGTTTAATGGCAATTAGAAAAATGGGTAAAGCTTCGTTTGCTCAAATTCAAGATAAAGATGGAAGAATACAAATTTATTTAAAACGTGATGAGGTTGGCGAGCAGTATGATATTTTCAAACTACTTGATATTGGCGATTTAATTGGCGTTGAAGGGTTTGTGTTTAAAACCAGAACTGAAGAAATTTCTGTTCACACAACGTCACTAACTTTATTGGCAAAATCTTTAAGACCAATTCCTATTGCTAAAGAAGTAATAGATGAACAAGGCAATAAAAAAGTTTTTGATCAATTTGCTGATAAAGAATTACGTTACCGCCAGCGTTATGTTGATTTAATTGTAAATCCGCATATCAAAGATGTGTTTGCAAAGAGATCTAAAATTATTACTTCAATGAGGAAATTTTTAGATAGTAATGAATTCCTTGAAGTTGAAACTCCAATTCTTCAATCACTTTATGGAGGAGCGGCTGCAAAACCTTTTGTAACTCATCATAACGCGCTTGATATTGATTTATATATGCGTATTGCCGATGAACTTTATCTTAAAAGATTAATTGTTGGTGGATTTGATAGAGTTTATGAAATCTCAAAAGATTTTAGAAACGAAGGAATGGATAAAACTCACAATCCAGAATTCACCATGATGGAACTTTACGTTGCATATAAAGATTATGAATGGATGATGAAATTTGTGGAAGACATGGTTTTTCACATTTCCAACGAAGTTTTGGGTTCATCAAAGTTCATGATTGAAGGAAATGAAATTGACTTTAAACCGCCGTGGAATAGAGTTTCAATGGTTGATGAAATTAAGAAAGAAACAAATTTAGATGTGCTTACAATTGAAAAAGATGAATTGGCAAAAGAAGTTAAGAAACGCGGAGTGAAACTTTCCGGTAAAGAAAGTAAGGGAAAACTAATTGATGAATTATTTTCTGCAGTTGTCGAACCAAAATTAATTCAGCCCACATTTGTAATGGATTATCCTGTTGAACTTTCTCCTCTCGCAAAAAAACACAGAACTCGTGAAGGACTGGTTGAAAGATTTGAAGGTTATGTTTTAGGACGAGAAATTTGCAATGCATTTAGCGAGCTTAATGACCCAATTGATCAAAAGAAAGATTTGTGGAGCAATCTAAATTTAAAGCAGAAGGCGATGAAGAAGCTCATCAAATTGATGAAGACTATGTTAGAGCTTTAGAATATGGAATGCCTCCAACAGCCGGCTTAGGTGTTGGTATTGACAGATTAGTTATGCTTCTCACAAATCAGCCATCAATTAGGGATGTAATTTTATTTCCACAGATGCGTCCAGAAAAATAAATATTTATGAGTATGATTAATTCTAAGGTAAATTATAGTTTTTAAAAGTGTTAATCATACTCGCTTTTTTTTTTTATGAATAAAAATTATTCTGCACAATCTTTTGATTCAACCAAAAATATCCCAAATACAAAAATCCCAATAAGCCTTATGAATAAAAAGGCTATCAAGAAAAAATTGATCCTTTTAAAACAGATATTAATTATTATGCTCTTTCCGGAATTGGAATTGGTTATGCATCTATAATTTATACTATAAATAATTATTACCAAAATACTTGGTGGAAAACGGATTCAAATTATATTTATAATGGTTCTTTTAATGTTGTTTCTGATAATCAATATGCAAAAGGCATTGATAAAATTGGTCATGCATTTGGTTCTGCTTTAATTTCTCATTTTATTTCAGCAGGATTTGAAGCCGCAAATTTTGATGAAGAAAGAGCGGTTTGGTTTGGTGCACTTGGCGGTTTAGGAATGCAGCTTTATGTGGAAGTAAAAGATGGTTTTGCACCAATTGAAAAAAGCACTGGTAAACCCAAATGGGGTTTTAGTCCGGGTGATGCAATTGCCGATATTTTAGGTGCAGGGTATTTTGTATCAAGATATTATTATCCTTATATGAATAATTTTCAATTGCGAGTTAGTTATTTTCCATCAAAAGCTTTGCGTAATGGAGATAAACCAGATAATAATTTTTCGGATGATTACGAAGGTCAAAAATTGTGGTTAGCTTTTCGAATGAAAAATTTATTGCCTAAAAGTATAGCTGAACATTGGCCATCATTCTTAATGCTTTCTGTTGGATATCATGTTAGTGGTATTGGAGATTACTCAACAGAAGAAGTGAAACCACATTATTATTTAACTTTAGATTTAGATGTGGAAACAATTCCCTTATATGGAAAATTTTGGTCGTTCATAAAGAACACATTAAATTATCAGCACTTTCCAATGCCGGGAATTGAATTCTCTGAAAATAAAATTTCATTTGGACTTTTCATTTATTAATATGATAAAATACAGTATAATAATTCCAACTTTAAATGAAGAAAAACTTTTACCAAAGTTGCTTTCTGAAATAAGCAATTCTGACTTGAAAAAATACGACTATGAAATAATAATTTCTGATGGTGGAAGTACAGATAATACAATTAAAATTGCAAGAGAATTTAATGCTGTGATTGTTGAAAAAGATCCAAGTAAAAAACAAAATATTGCAATGGGAAGAAACGCGGGAGCCAATGCTGCAAAAGGCGAAGTACTTTTTTTCTTTAATGGTGATGTTCTTCCGAAAAATATAAAATCATTTTTTGAAACAATTGAAACTAAATTTCTTCCGAATAAATATTTAGCAATGACATGCTGTGTAAAAGTTTTTCCGGAAGAGCAGAAATTTGTTGATGTTATTTTCCAAACGTTTTATAATTATTATTTTCATCTCCTTAATATAATTGGAATGGGAATGGGAAGAGGAGAGTGCCATATACTTTCTAAAAAAGTATTTGACGATATGAAAGGATATAACGAAAAACTTGCAGCCGGCGAAGATTTTGATTTATTCAGAAGAATTAGAAAAAAAGGTAAAATATTTTTCGCAAGAAATTTAGTAGTTTTTGAATCACCAAGAAGATATAGAAAACTTGGTCACTTTAGAATTTTATTTACTTGGTTAATAAATAGTGTATATATTATTTTTACAAAAACTTCAAAATCATCTGAGTGGAATGAGGTTAGGTAATTTTTAATGATTAAAAAAAATAGAAAATATATTCTCTTGTTTACTTTGCTGCCAACAATTATGTTCGCTCAAGTTGGTTATGTTCCGGTTGAAGATGAAATTTATAATTATTTAATTAGAATGAACACTTTAGGAATTATTGAAAATTACAATGAATTTGAAATTCCTAAAACAAGAAAAGATATTTCAAGTTATTTAATTAAAATTTATAAAAAGTAGGGAAGAGCTTGATATTATTGATCTAAACAAGCTCAGCGATTTTATTATCGAATTTGAATATGAACTTTGCTCTACTTTAGAGAAATCAGAATCGCTCATTCCAAATTGGGATTTTAATTATTTATTGAATGCAAAAGATAAATTTCTTTATAAATATTCTGATCTAAATAAATCTTCATTATTTGTAAATTTTGTTGGCAAGCTTGATTACTTAAACCAATCTTCTGATAATAAAAATCAGTCAAGTATACTTTATAGATTTGGCGGAGAAATCAGAGGTTCACTTTTTGATAAAGTTGGTTTTTACGTTAACACAACAAACGGATCATTCTCAGGCGATAAAGATTTGGCAAGAAGTTTTTCATCATTAAAATATAATTACAAATTCAATCAAGAAAGCGGTTCTGATTTAGGTGATAGTTATTTTGATGAAACAAGTGCATTTCTTGCAGCTGATTTTAACTTCGCCAAAATAAAAATTGGAAACGATAGAAAATTAATCGGTCATGGTTTTAACAAAATTTTACTAAGTGATAATGCACCGAGAATGGAATATATTCAGCTTGATCTAAATTACAAAGCTGTGAATTTTTCATTTTTTCACTCCAAGCTTATGGGAAATAGATTTATAATAGATGATCCAATCCAAAGCAGCATTAACATTGTAAACGATAAATATTTGGCTTATCATCGTCTTGGACTTGATTTTGGGAAACACTTGCAATTCGGTGCGGGCGAAATGATAATTTATTCAAACAGAAATATTGATTTCTCATACATTAATCCTTTTAACTTTTATAAAAGTGCGGAGCACGCTAACCAAGATAGAGATAACACATTTTTATTTTTCGATTTTCAAAATAATTCTTTTAAGGGCTTAAAATTTTATTCTACCATTCTTATTGATGATATTGATTTCGGTAAAATAGGATCGGGCTGGTATGGAAATCAAACATTAATGAATTTTGGAGTTTATTCAAGTCAGCTTTATAATATTTTACCACTTGACATTGAACTTCAATACTTAAAAATAGATCCATATGTATTTACTCATAGAATTTCTGATAATAATTTCACTAACTTAAATTTTAGTCTGGGAACTGAAATTCCGCCAAATTCTTCTTCCGGAATAATAAATCTATTTTACAGAGTTCATCACAGAATTAATCTTCAACTTGGTTTTAATTATACGGTGCATGGAGCAAATATTATTGAGTCAAGTGGAAATCTTATAAATTACGGCGGCGATATTTTAGTTGGTCATAGAATTGGTGATTCGGATAATGTTCATCTATTAAATGGTGAAAAAGAAATTATGAGAAATATATTGTTTTCAACTCAAATTGAACCAATAAAGAACTGGATTTTTATCTTTAATATAAATTATTCAGATAATTCATTAGCTAGATCACAACATTTTGAAAATTTCTTCACTAGTTTCTCTTTACATACTAAAATTTAGTGGGGGTATTCTCTGTGTTTAAATCAAAAACAAATATTCTTATTGCATTCATTATTCTTCTCGCAGGAATATTAATTGGTCTCCAAATCAATAAACTGTTTGTTGATAAAAGTGTAACCGAAGGTTCAGCAAAGTTTGACGAAGTGTTAAACTATACTCAAAAATATTATTACCAGGATGTTGATACTAAGGAATTGGTTGATGATGCTATTACCGGAATGTTAAGTGCGTTAGATCCTCATTCAGTTTATATTCCGCCAGCAGAACAAATTGGAATAGAAGAAGAATTCAGAGGCAATTTTGAAGGAATTGGAATTGAGTTTCAAATTATTAATGATACAATTAATGTAGTTTCTCCAATTAGCGGCGGTCCAAGTGAAAATGTAGGAATTGAAGCAGGTGATAGAATAGTAAAAATTAACTCAAAAAGCTCAATTGGTTTTACAAATCCGGATGTTGTAAAGAATTTAAGAGGCGAAAAAGGAACCAAGGTTGACGTAACAATCTACAGACCCAGCGTTAAAAAGATTTTAGATTTTGAAATATATAGAGATCAAATTCCTATTTACACGGTTGATGCTTCGCTTTTAATGTCTGATTCTATTGGATATGTTTCACTATCTAAATTTGCTGAAACTTCTATAGATGAAGTAAAACAAGCGCTGGAAAAATTAACTAAACTAGGTATGAAGAAGTTAATTTTAGATTTAAGAAATAATCCCGGTGGATATTTAAACCAAGCTTTTCAAGTTGCAGATTTATTTATTGATGATGGTAAATTAATCGTTTATACTCGCGGCAGAATTGCCAGTTTAGATGATAATTTGAGAGCCGAAAAAACTTATTCTTATGAAAATATTCCACTAGTTGTTTTGATTAATAAAGGAAGTGCTTCTGCAAGTGAAATAGTTTCAGGAGCAATACAAGATTGGGATAGAGGAATTATTGTTGGTGAAACTTCTTTTGGAAAAGGTTTGGTTCAAAGACCATTTCTTTTAGAAGACAGTTCTGCAGTTAGAATTACTATTTCTAAATATTACACACCTTCTGGTAGAGCAATTCAGAGAGACTATGAAGATAAAGAAGAATATTATAATGAAGTTTTGGATAGAGTAGAAGTTGAGGGAGACAATACTGAGCACAAAGCTGAAGTTGATTCAACAAAAACTGAAATATTCCACACAAATGGCGGCAGACGCGTTGTTAGCGGTGGAGGAATAACTCCAGATTTTATTGTTAAAAATAGCGCACTTACAGATTATTCAATTAAACTGAGAGGCGGAAATGTATTTTATAAATTTGTAAGAAGATATATTGATTCAAATCCTCAATTATTAACAAACTACCAAAATAATTTTGAGTTATTTAAGAATAATTTTTCATTTACAGATTCTGATATGAAATCTTTTATTAAATTTGCAGAAAGAAATGATGTCGTCTATTCAAACGATGATTTTCAAAAAGATGAGCAATATATAAAGACAAGACTAAAGGCACAAATTGCTAGAAATTATTGGAATAACAACGGCTGGTATGCTGTATTACTGGAATTAGACGAGCAATATTTAAAAGCAAAAGAACTTTTAGAAAGTAACTATAAACTTCCAACAAAATATTAAAAATGAGTTTTACGTATTTTCAATTAAATAAAGACGAAAAATTATTTCCGTATCTGAATTTATTCCCTGATATTGACAGAAGTGTTTTTCTGGCAGAAGGTGTAAAAATTGTTGGCGATGTAAAAATTGGAGCCAACTCCAGTGTGTGGTATAACTGTGTGATTCGCGGTGATGTTCATTATGTTAAAATTGGTCATGATACCAATATTCAAGACTTAAGTATGCTTCATGTTACAAATCAAAGATATCCGCTAAATATCGGCAATAAAGTTACCATAGGTCACAGTGTAAAATTACACGGCTGCACTATCCAAGATTTGAGTTTAATTGGTATTGGTGCAATAGTTTTAGATGGTGCAGTTGTAGAAACAAACTCATTTGTTGCAGCCGGTTCAGTAGTTAAACCAAATTTTATAGTCCCAAGTGGAAAATTGGTTGCAGGAGTTCCAGCAAAAATTGTAAGGGATTTAACAGAAAAAGAAATAGCTGATTTTGAAGCTTCCTCTGAACGGTATAAAAAATATTCACAAATTACAGTTGATTCGATTAAAAATAGGAGTAACATTGCTCCGTAATTTATCAGTTACTACAAATCCAAAATTTAAAATTGATAAGAAGAATATTCACACAGTAGTTTCTAATCTAAAAAAAGAATTATCTTTTTCAATTAACTCACTTATTATAAACTTTATTTCAGCAGAAGAAATAATTCCAATTAATGTAAAATATTTAGGGCATAATTTTTCCACGGATATAATTACCTTTAATTATTCAGGAGAAAATTATACTTTAGATGGTGAAATTTTTATATCTTTAGAAGATGCTTGTATAAATGCTAAAAATTTCAATGTTTCGCTTGATGAAGAAATATTAAGATTGGTGATTCATGGGTTTTTACATTTGCTTGGTTTTGATGATAAGCAGAAAAAAGATAAAATAATAATGAAAGAGCAAGAAGATTTGCTTGTAAATAAATTACAAAAACTACTATTAAAATTTATAGTTCAATATGACTGCTAAAATTGTTGAAGTTCTTGCTAAAATTCTGGAAGGACTTAAAGAAAATTTCTCGATAGAAGAAGTTACTAAAAAACTAAAAACGAATAAAGATTTTGATGAGCAAACGGTAAGCGCAGCTTTAGGATTAGTATTTGATAAGTTTTTAACCAACAGAATTAATTTACATAAAAACAGCGCTTCTGTTAATAAAAAGTTTTAGAATTTTAACCAGCGAAGAAACAAATATTATTGGAACCGAAAACGGAAGATACATCCAACACTTAGTTAATGTTGGTCTGCTTGATCCAATTGATGTTGATTTAATTGCGGAACAAATGACTATGTTCCCTGATCAAAAAGTATCTAGAGAAGATATAAATTGGATAATTCTTTTCTCACTTGTTGATTTAGATTCTGAAATACTTCCCGGAAGCAGAATTTTACTTTACTCATCAGACACAATAAACTAAGGAAATTTAATGGCTAAGAATCTTGTTTTGGTGGAATCTCCATCAAAGGCAAAGACAATTAATAAATATTTAGGCAGAAATTACGTTGTTGAAGCTACCGTTGGTCACATCAGAAACTTACCCAAAACTAAATTAGGTATTGACGTTGAAGATGGATTTAAAGTAAGTCTATTAAATATTCGCGGCAAAGGCGATTTAATAAAAAAAATTCGTAAGCTTGCGAGTAAAGCTGAAAAAATATTTGTTGCAACTGACCCTGATCGCGAAGGAGAAGCAATTGCACAAGACGTTGTTGAAATTCTAGAAGGTAAAACAAACGCTCATATTTATAGAGTCCTTTTTAATGAAATAACAAAAACTGCTGTTAAAAAAGCAATGGAAACTCCTCTTGAGATTGATGATGCTTTAGTACAATCGCAAAGAGCAAGAAGAGTGATGGATAGAATTATTGGCTATAGTATTAGTCCTCTACTTTGGCGCTCTATTTTAGAAGCTTCGGGTAATTCACTTTCTGCAGGAAGAGTACAATCAGTTGCACTGAGATTAATTTGTGAACGAGAAGAATTGATTGACAATTTTATTCCGACCGAATTTTGGACAATTGTTGCAGAATTTTTAACTGATAATGGCGACTCGCTTATCGTAAAACTTACAGAGCGAGAAGGGAAATCATTAAAAATTCAGCCAAAACCAGAAATGAATGAAAGTGATTGGGAAGATTTCTTAAAGAAAAACTTTGCAATTACAAATGAAGATGATGCGGTAAAAATTTTCGAAGATATTAAAAATGCTAAAGATTTTCATATTAGTGATATCACTAAAAAGAAATCCAAACGAAATCCTTCTCCTCCATTTATTACCAGCACGTTGCAAGCTGAATCGTCTCGTAAATTAGGCTTTAGACCTCGTAAAACGATGCGTGTTGCACAAAGCTTGTACGAAGGTCTAAAACTTGGTAAAGGAGAAGTTACAGGTCTTATAACTTATATGAGAACAGACTCAACCAGATTGAGCAATGAAATAGTTGGAACAGCCAGGGAATTTATTAAAGATACATATGGAAAAGATTATTTACCTAGCAGTGCAAGATCATTTGTAAAGAAAAACAAAAAAAATGTGCAAGATGCACATGAAGCTATTAGACCAACTTCCTTAACTCATCCGCCTCAAGATATTAAGGAATTTTTGGATAAAGATCAGTTTAGATTATACACATTAATTTGGCAAAGATTTCTTGCAACTCAGATGGAATCGGCCGATGTTGAATCAACAAATGTTTCTGTTAAAGCTGGAACAAATATTTTGAAAGCTTCTGGCTCTGTTATTACTTTTGATGGATTTTTAAAAGTTTATCAGGAAGATAAAGAAAATGAATCTGAAAATGGAAATGGCGATAACTCTCAGATTCCAGTAGGTTTAGAAGAAAATCAAAAATTAAAATTAGAATCAATTGATAAAAATCAACAATTCACAAAACCACCGCCTCGCTTTACTGAAAGTACACTTATTAAAGAATTGGAAAGCAACGGAATTGGAAGACCGAGCACTTATGCTTCAATTATGGGAACTATACAAGACCGATTTTACATTGAGCAAAGTGAAAGGAAATTATTTCCAACCGATTTAGGGAAGAAAGTCAATTCAGTTTTAGTAAAGGATTTCCCTAATATTTTGGAAGTTAATTTTACGGCTAAAATGGAAGAAGAACTTGACATGGTCGCCGCTGGCGAAAATAATTATGAACAAGTTCTAAATGATTTTTATGGCCCTTTTTCTAAGCAGTTGAAATTTGTTAAAGATAATTTAGAAAAAATTATCTGCGAAAAAAAATGCGGCTCGGAAATGGAAATTAAAATTGGACGTTTTGGTAAATATTTTGCGTGCACAGCTTATCCAGATTGTGAAAATATTAAATCAACAAATGAAATGAAAACCAGTGAACCTGAATATACTGGTGAAGAATGTCCAGAGTGTGGAAAAAGAACTCTTTATCGAAGAGGAAGATTCGGCAAATTTATTGGTTGTGAAAATTACCCAGATTGTAATTTCACAAAACAAATTACTCTTGGAATTAAATGTCCAACGTGTAAAGAGGGTGACGTTGTTTCCCGAAGATCAAAAAGTGGAAGATTCTTTTACGGCTGCAGTAATTACCCGAATTGCGATTATGTAAGTTGGAATAAACCTAAAGAGGAAGTTGAAAGCTCTGAAAATGAGAATGATAATTAGAAAGTTGGAACAAAATGCTTAATGATACAGTCAATAGGTTCTAAATTATTAAAATAATTTAGGACTGTCCTTAAACAATTTTTGTTAATCTGTAACCAAAATTCAAATGCCTAAATATTTTATATGAGCGAAAATAACATTAATCAATATATTAAACATTTTCTCTCGAACCTTTCTGCAATTAAAAGGGTTTCAGATCATACTTCTATCTCATACCAAAATGATTTAAGGCAATTCACATTATTTTTGGAAGAAAAGAAAATATCGAATATTAATTCAATTTCAGAAAAAACGATTAGATTATTTATCCTAAAGCTTAACGAAAATAATCTAAGTAGGACTTCCATTTCTAGAAAATTGTCAGTTCTTAGAGGATTTTTTAATTATTTAATCCAGAATGAATTTACTAAATCAAATCCACTTGAAAATATTAAAAATCCTAAACTTCAAAGAAAATTGCCTGAAATAATTACGCTTGATTCTTATCTAAAAATTCTTAAATTATTAGGTGAGGAAGAAAAAGATAGTAGAAATAACCAATTAATCTTCGAATTATTATATGGTTGTGCTTTAAGAGTATCAGAACTTTGCAATTTAAATTATGGAGATATTGATCTGAACCGCAAATCTATTAGGGTAGTTGGCAAAGGTAATAAAACTAGATTAGTCCCATTAGGTGAAAAATCCCAACAAATATTATTAAATTATATTTCCTCAAGAGTTTCTATTAATCAAAATGATCCTTTAATCTTAACTTCGAGTAATAAAAGAATCTATCCAAAATATGTCGATCGGCTGGTAAAAAAATATTTTTCAAAAGTAAGTGATATTGCAAAAAAGAGTCCCCACATTTTGAGACATACAGCTGCAACACATATGCTTGATAATGGGGCTGATTTAATTGGAGTTAAAGAAATATTAGGTCATGAAAATTTGTCAACCACACAAATTTATACTCATGTAAGTGTGGAAAGATTAAAACAAGCATATAAAAACGCTCATCCAAAATCATAAGGAGTTTTTTATGAATGTACAAATAACATCCCGAAAATTTAAAGCAAAAGATGGTTTGAAAGCAGAGATTACAGAACAATTGAAATCTCTCGAAAAATTTAATGACGATATAATAGATGCTAATGTTATTTTAAGTTATACTCATTTAAAAGATAGTATTAAAACCGTTGAAATAAATTTGAACATACCTGGCAAAACTCTTACTGCTACTGAAACAGCTGAAGAATATGTCATAGCACTTCCTAAAACTATTTCTAAATTGCAAAAGCAATTAAAAACATTAAAATCAAAAAGAATAGCAAAAACGCGCTAGTGAATATTTCTAATAAAAATATCTTTCGTAAAGAAAGTATTACGGTTGAGTTCTTTTATGAAAAGACTAAAGGTCGTTTTAATATTGAGCTTATAAATAAAGAAGTAGATTTAAACAGACCAATTATGGATCAGAATTTACACAGACCTGGCTTAGCTTTAGCCGGGTTTGTTGATCTTTTTTCTTATAAAAGAATACAGATTGTTGGCAATACTGAAGTTCAGTATATGAAAAAACTTTCCGCTGAAAAGAAAAAAGAAACCGCTGAAAAACTTTTTGGATTTGATATTCCATGCATAATTTTCACCAATTACAATAAACCTGACCCAATCATCATTAAATTAGCAACCAAGTTTAATATCCCGGTATTTATTTCTGGGTTAACAACCACAAAACTTTCCTATTTAGTTAGTGATTTTCTAGATGATCAATTTGCTCCTAGTCTGTCTGTTCACGGTTCCTTTACCGATGTTTATGGAATTGGAATGTTGATTATTGGTAAATCGGGAATAGGGAAAAGTGAAGTTGCACTCGATTTAATTGAGAGAGGTCACAGACTTGTTGCTGATGATGTTGTGATATTAACTAAAAAAGGTGAAGGAATTATTATGGGTTCCGGCACTGATTTGGTTAAGCATTTCATGGAAATAAGAGGAATCGGTATTCTGGACGTGAGAAGTATGTTCGGAATAAGAGCAATTCGTTTTCAAAAGAGATTAGAAGTGATAATTGAGCTGGAAGTTTGGGATAGTGACAGCGAGTATACAAGGACTGGTTTAGATACAACTACAAAGAGTATAATGGATGTTGATATTCAGTATATTAAAATACCCATAGTAACGGGTAAAAATATTACTGTTATTTGCGAGGTTATTGCCTTAAATTACGTGCTTAAACATTACGGTTATGATGCTGCAGAAGTTTTAAATAAGAGATTAAGAACAAAAATTAATTCTAAAAATAATGATACAAACAGATCTGTAGATTATTTTGAACATGATTTTGAGTGAGTAAATTATGACCTATATTTTAATTGTAGTATTTAAAACATAAGTCTTGCTTAAAATTTAGTCTTTTTGTATCTTCCGAACCGAAAATAGAAATGAAGAGTATGAAGAAAAACATTTATTATTATTCGCAGAAAAAATTACAATATATAGAAATTAAGAAGTTCTATTCTAAGTTTTTATCCATTGTAGCTATTTCTTCAATTGTTGCAGCTGGTTTAATTTTTGGCGGTTATATTTTTATAACAAATTTAATTTATCCAGATAGAGATTATGATAAATTAATGGCTGAAAATAAGACTATAAAAACAAAGTTTATCGAAGTAGCAAATCAAGTAAGATCATTAGGACAAGTTATTGATGAGTTGAGAAACAAGGATAATGAATTAAGACTATCGGTTAATCTCAAACCACAATCTGATGAAGAAAAAAGTATAGGAATTGGTGGTTATACATTTAAGGAAATAATTCCTTCAAATGTTACCGACATAAAGACATTATTAAATGATGTAGATTATTCGCTAGATATTCTAAAATCTAAAGTTATAGTTGCAGAAAATAATTATTCTGAAATTGAAAGTACTCTAAAAAGTAACTTAAAATTATTTAATTCTATTCCAGCTATCAATCCAACTAACGGTCCAATAGGTGATAGATTTGGTATGAGATTACATCCAATCTTAAAAATTAGACGGATGCATACTGGTGTGGATATCGTTGTCGATACTGGAACTGATGTTAGTGCGCCAGGGGATGCAAAAGTCATTTTTGCCGGAAGAAAAGGCGGATATGGAAATGTAGTTGAGTTAGATCATGGATTTGGTTATCAAACTTTGTATGCTCATTTATCAGCAATAAAAGTTAAAAATGGGCAAAAGGTTAAAAGAGGTGATTTATTAGGATTATCAGGCAGCTCTGGTGAACTTGCAACCGGACCACATCTGCATTATGAATTATCGCATAACGGAATTAATCTAAATCCTGAAAACTTTATATTTAGTGATATAAAAGCATTTGATTTAGTATCAGAACAAGGTTCAAAGTAGGAGTATTATAATAATGATTTGGACTATCGAATTAGCATCATATTTAACTGATGCTCCATGGCCTGCAACAAAGGAAGAATTAATAGAATATGCAGATAGGATTGGCAGCCCATTTGAAGTTATTGAAAATCTCAATGAATTAGAAGACGATGATGAATTGTATGAGAGCATTGAAGATATTTGGCCGGATTATCCGACCGATGAAGATTTCTTTTATTTTGATGATGATGAATATAGCTAGAACTATATAAGAAAATTAAATGCATGAAATATTTGCAGATGTTAAAGGTCAATCGTCTGCCTTAGATATACTTTCCAAAATTTATTCTTCTAAAAGAATTCCAAATGCATTATTATTTTCTGGTAATGAAGGGATTGGAAAACATTTTACTGCGATTCAATTTCTAAAACTTTTAAATGGAAATACTGCTTCCGTAAATCTAAAAATTTCTAAACTTTCCGAACCTTACATTAAGCTAATCACACCGCTGCCACGCGGTAAAAATGAAACTAATTCAGATTTACCTTTTGATAAATTGACTTCAGATATGGCTGAAGAAATCAATGAGCAATATCATTTAAAATCTGAAAATCCATACCATCAAATAAACATTAAGAATGCGAATAATATTAAAATTAATAGCATAAGAGAAATTAATAAAATTGTATCCCTAAATTTTGATGAAATATTATATCGTGGAATTATCATAAGTGATGCTCATAAAATGAGTATTGAAGCTCAGAATGCTTTCCTTAAAAATTTAGAAGAACCGCCAGAAGGAATCATTTATATTTTAATTTCAAGTCAACCCGATAATCTTCTCACAACAATTAAATCAAGATGCTGGACAGTTAATTTTTCTCCACTAGCAGAAAATGATATTGCAGAGATACTTAACAAATATTTTAAGTATTCTTCAGATTCCATAAATGAAATATTACCATTTGCATATGGTTCAGTAACAAATGCAATATTTTTATTAGAAAATAATTTTGAAAAATATTTACATAAAACAATTATAATTCTAAGATATTCTCTGGCTAGAAAATATTTTACTGCTACAAAGGAATTTTCAGAATTATTAGAAAGCAATGCTGCATTGGTCTTTAACATGATAGTCGATTTAATAATTATGTGGTTTAATGACACTTTAAAAATGAAACATGGTAATTCTGATATAAAATTTTCTTCATATAAAGATACATTAGAAAAATTTAATCAAAAGTTTGATGAAGTTGATATTAGCAGAACTGTCGCAAGGTTAGTCGAAATTAGAAATTCCTCTGAGAGGAATGTTTACTTGAATCTTACAATGATGAATGTTATATTTGAAGTAGCATCTATTGGAATGAAATAAATATGAACGATAAGCACTACCCAAATTCTGACAATCCTCACACCTCATTTAGCTCGCTTATAGATGAAAATTATAATGATATAGTTCTTGAGAAAATAAC
Organism: Ignavibacteriales bacterium; assembly: GCA_020635285.1. Classification (GTDB taxonomy): domain Bacteria; phylum Bacteroidota; class Ignavibacteria; order Ignavibacteriales; family Melioribacteraceae. Next base: position 29,477 of record JACKAB010000014.1, read on the forward strand.
ACGGGAGTTTTTAGATTCATTAAACCACGTCGAATCGTCTATCGAGAATAAAGATAAAGAAACTGTTTTAACCGATATTGACACCCGAAATATTTTAATTGCCAAAAGTAAAGGGTTATTAGGCATACATTTCTGTGAAAATGTTAACAATTTACCCATTAAGTTAAACGATAATGTGATCATTAAAACTAACGATGAATATGAATTCGCTTCTATAATCGAAACTGGGAAATTTGTAAATATTAAGAGAGTAAAGTTGGAACTTTGTAATGAAGAAATGCCCACTATCGAAAGATTGGTTACTCAGAAAGATATTGATAGAAATTTAAGTAATACAGTCAATTCATTTGAAGCAAGACAAGTATTTTTCAATTTTATTAGAGAACTTTCGCTCGACATGAAATTGGTCGATATTCATTATCAGTTTGATAGGAAGAAACTGTTCTTTTTTTATACTTCGGATGGAAGAGTTGATTTTAGAGAATTGGCTAAAAAATTGGCTCAAACCTTTAAAACAAGAATTGAATTAAGACAAATGGGCGTGCGTGATGAGGCAAAAAGACTTGGTGGAATTGCAACTTGCGGAAGAGAATATTGCTGCACTTCTTTTATTAGTAATTTTAAAAGAATAACTACTGATATAGCTGAAGAAAATAATGTGACAAATACCATTTCGAAATATACTGGTCCTTGTGGTAAGTTAAAATGCTGCCTATCATTTGAAATTGAATAATTCATAAAACCTTCTTTGTCCTATTAACAAATAGGGAAGTGGTTTATTTTTGTTTAGAATATTATCAAATAATATATTATAATAAATAAGAGTCTTTAATATGGAAATTAAAAAAGTTGCAGTAATTGGTGCAGGCACAATGGGAAATGGAATTGCCCATGTATTTGCTCAGAACAACTTTAAAGTAGAATTCATAGATATTAGTGAAGAATATTTGATTAAGGGCTTGGGGACTATTAGGAAAAATTTAGAAAGACAATTAAAAAAAGAAATAATTACTGAATCTGTACTAAATTCGACAATGGATAATATTTCTAAAATAGTTGGAGTTGAAAATATATCAAATGATGTGAATTTAGTTATTGAAGCAGTTACTGAGAATAAAGAACTTAAACTGTCTATATATAAGAAGATATGTGGTTTAGTTAATGATAATTGTATTATCTCTTCAAATACATCTTCAATATCAATAACAGAACTTGGTGCAGTTTGCAGACCAGAAAAGTTTATTGGAATGCACTTTATGAATCCTGTGCCTATAATGAAATTAGTAGAAATTATCCGAGGTTATTCGACAAGTGATGAAACCTACAACAAAATTAAAGATGTTACGGTTAAACTAGGCAAAACTCCGGTTGAAGTAAATGATTACCCAGGATTTATATCCAACAGAGTTTTGATGCCAATGATAAATGAAGCAATTTACACATTATATGAGAACGTTGCCTCAACTGAAGATATTGATAATGTTATGAAACTTGGAATGGCACACCCAATGGGACCTTTGCAACTTGCAGATTTTATTGGTTTAGATGTTTGCCTTGCGATTATGAATGTCTTACACGAAGGATTTAACGATTCGAAATACCGACCATGTCCATTATTAAAAAAAATGGTTGCAGCAAACATGTTAGGTAGAAAGACCGGAGAAGGTTTTTACAAGTACTAAATTTATGACTATAACTAATAGTTTAGTGAGAGTGTCATGTGTCTTATAATGTATATTATGTAAACTAACTTATTTCCTATTAAACCAGTCCTTGATACTTTAACATTATATAGATAACCACAACTAATAACACAATAAAAACTAGCGGCGATCTTTTCTGGCTTCTTCGTCGTAAGTTTGATCTGAATCCAAGCCTCTCTTTGCGTTTTACTTCAGGATCTTCCTCAGGTTTATAAAATCTTGGTTGATAATCAAAAGCTCTAGGTTTAGGTTGCTTTTTAAACATTTCTAGTTCTCCTCGATTATTTTTATTTTCTTATCGTACAAGCTGACATAAGCTTCTGATAAATCTTCAGAAATAATTTCACCATCACAATGCATAAAACACGGTTTAGATAGCTGAATTTCAAGCTCATTGGTTTTATACAGTTTTGCCTCATCAATAGTTTCAATTTTATTGATGAGAGCTTTTGGTAAGGCCGTTAATAAACGTCTTCGTGTAATAGCATCAAAAATACTTATATCAAGCATTTCATCATCAATTTTGGCGTTTGGAGTTAGATAAAAGCCCCCTCCGTGAGAAATTCCGTTCCCGATACTTAACATTAGCTTGCTCCCAGTAATATTCGAACCATTAAAACTATAATTACCGTTAATCATATCAAAATTAATCATAGCTTTCATGACTGAAAATAAATAGGCAAGTTTTCCTGAAAGAATCTTATTATTCTTAGTTAAAGCTCCAACTTGTGCATCAAAACCTAATCCAGCAGCATTTATAAATAGATGGGAATGTCTTTTATTGGATCTTGAATTTTTGAAATCGATCATACCGACATCGGTACTTCTGATTTTATTAGATATAAGTCCTGAGAAAATTGATAGATTTTTTAATAATTCTTTGTGTAATTTTATATTTTTTACAAAGTCATTGCCAGTACCAATTGGGAGCACGCCAAGATTTACATGATCAAATGCATCTTCTGGAATTCCATTTACAATTTCATTTAATGTCCCGTCTCCGCCAACACAAATTATTGTATCAAAATTTGCAATATTTTGTTTTACAATTTCCGTGGTGTGTAGATGATATTCTGATATTTTTAATTCGTAGGCAATATTATTATCATTAAGGAACTTTTCAATAAGAGGAATTAATTTTCTGCCTCTTCCCTTTCCTGAAATAGGATTTACTATATATAAAAATCTTTGCAATTAATTTTCAATAATAAAGGTTAAAATAAAATAATTATTAGATTGATTGGTTTGCATAAATAATAGCGAAACAAGTTACATAATGTTCTGAATGACTCATTGTAATTTTAAGAGATTTATCAGTTCCCAAGAATTCCTTAATATGGCCATGCAAATGAACGTTTGGCATCCCTGAACTTTCATTGTAAATCTCAATATCTTTCCACCTAAAACCTTTGCTCCATCCAGTTGCTAATGCTTTTGCAATTGCTTCTTTCGCTGCAAATCTTGCGGCAAGATGCTGATACTGATTTTTCTTGCTTAAGCAATAATCCAGTTCAGTTTTGGTATATATTTTATTCAGAAAAATATCATTAAATTTTTGAACACTTTTTTTAATTCGTTCAATTTCAATTATATCTATTCCAATTCCAAAAATCATACTAACCTTTTATACTAGAACAAATCAACGTCAGCTTTAACTTCTAATCCGCCGTTTTCTAATTGTTTATTGATTGTGTTTGTAAGTTTATTAATTTGTTCTAACGATTCTTTCAGTTGAATAAACAAATTTTCATCATACAGGAGTTTACCAATATTATTTTTACCATCGATGGTTTCACCAGCAAGTAAATCAATTTTTTTGATTAAAATATCAGCATTGTTCATTGTTGAATTCACTGTACTAATCAAATATTTTATTTGTTCTTTATTTTCTAGAATTAACTCATTGGTAGTTGAGGTAAGTTGGTTTGCATTTTTAATTGTTTCTGAAATATTATTTTTATTTACCAATATTAATTCGTTCAAATTAGCAGTCAATGATTTAACATTATTTAAAGATTGATTTACGTTGGAACTAAAATCATCATTAGTAAAGTTTATACTTACAAAATCTAAAGATTTTTTTAAATCTTTGATTACAGAGATCAGATCAGTTTCTACAGAATTTAAAGTTGCCATTACAGTGGAAATGTCTCCGGAAAAATTTCCTAAATGTATTTTGGAATAATCAAGATCTGAGTTAGAAGCACCTCTACTAATTTCAACTTTTTTCCCGCCCATCAAATCAAGCATCATGATTGAAAAAGTGGCATCTTCTTTTAAATTAGGATCTTCATCAAAAACAATTTCTACTCTAGCAGCATTTGCGTTAGATGTGATGGATTTTACAAATCCTTTTCTAACACCATTTACGCTAACTAAATCTCCATTTTCTAAACCAGCTACTGTATTAAAGTCTACAGTTAATGGAAAATTATTTGAGGAAAAACTATAATTTTTTGCCCAGCCAAAAACTAATCCGAATATAATAAGTGCAATAAAAATTGTTACACCAACTTGTATTTCAGTTTTTTTATCTTCGTTCATTTCTTGTTCATTAATTGTTTTATAAAAACATATTCAGAAGAATCAATTTTAGAATCTCTCATCACTACTTCAATATTATCCGCAAATTCTTCAATTTTATCAATTTCTTTTTCAATATCCTTTTCATCAAAATCATTAAAATATTTTTCTATTTCGATTTTTAGCGAATCAGCATAAGGAGATTCTTGAACTTGATTAATTTCTTTATTTAGTTTATCATGCGCATAAGCCATAACTTTTTCTTTCCCAAAGTTTATAACATCTTCGCCATGAAATTTAAATATATAAAATATAGCTGCTAAAATTATGGTCAGCGTAACAATAACTGAGATGAAGCAGCCTTTTTTCATTATACACCTTTTTTTAATTTCGGTATTTTCTCAATTTCTACTTTGCCAATTCTATTGTTTTCTAGATCAAGAACTTTAAAGGAATAACCATATTCTTCAAATTGGTAGCCGACTTCCGGAATGGTTCCTGCATGATTAAAAATGTATCCGCCTAAAGTTTCAAAATCTTCATCAGGGACTACAATTGAAATTTTCAATTTTTCTTCAAGTTCGTCAATATCAACTTTTCCAAACATAACAAATTTATTCTCACTTATCTCTAAAATTTCATCTTCTTCATCGTCGTATTCATCTCTAATTTCGCCAACAATTTCTTCTAAGATATCTTCAAGTGTTATTAAACCAGCGGTGCCGCCATATTCATCAACTACTATGCTGATGTGCATATTTTTTTCTTGAAACTCTTTCATTAAATCGCTGATAAGTTTTGTTTCAGGAACAAACATACATTCTCTATAAACTTTTCTTAAATCAAAAGGAATATTTTCTTCACTTATAAAAGGAAGTAAATCTTTTGCATGAATTACTCCTAATATTGTATCAAGATCATTCGAGTAAACAGGAATTCTACTATGTCCGGAAGTTTTTATAATTTCAATTAGTTCATTAAATGGGATATCAATTGATACAGAAATCATATCAACTCTAGGTGTCATAACTTCACGTGCAAAAATTGATTTAAATGAAACCAATCCATGTATCAATCCATGTTCTTCTTCATCAAGTGTTCCCCTTTCAATTCCTATATCTGCTAAATCTGCAATTTCGGCAGTTGAAAGTGCCGTTCTGGATTTATCGTATTTAACTTTTGAAGTAATAATTTTAATTAAATTGGAAAGGAGTTTGGAAAAAGGACCTATAAAAATGTTAATTATATAGAGTGGAATTGCGATAAATTTTGCAAAATTAACCGGGTGTTTATTAGCCCATACTTTTGGAGTTACTTCGGCAAAAAGAATAACAATTATTGTTAGAATAATGATTTGTATTATTAAGGTTAAATCAACAGAAAAATTATAAATTCTTGCAATATCTAAGGCTATTGAAACAGAGATAATGGAAACGGAAATATTTGCAATTGTATTGCCTATAAGAATTGTAACAAGAAGTCGTCTTGGAAAAGCTATAAGCTTAGTGACATATTTTCCAATTATTCCGGAATTTTTATTAATCTCATCTAGTTTTTTATCGTCCAATGAGAACAATGCAACTTCGGAACCGGAAAATAGTGCAGAAAATAATAGAAGAACAATAAGTAAAATTGTTCGATAAAACCAATCAACTTCCAAATAAAAATATTAACCTATTTTATTAAACATAAAAACTAAAACGGAAGATCATCATCTTCGGCAGCGGCGCCTGTATCAATTGGTTCAGATTTCGTAAAAGATCCACCACCATCATTATATGAACTTTGCGAGCCATCAGATGAAGAGTCTAAAGGAATGATACTAAATTTATCAGCAATTATATCTGTAACATTAACTTTTTGACCTTCTTTGTTTTCATAATCTCTTTTACTGATTCTTCCTTCGATATAAAACTTTTTACCTTTTTTCAATCTCTCTTTTAGAAAATCTGAAGCCCCGAAAAGAACCACATTATGCCAAGTAGTTTCATTAACATAATTACCATCTTTTCCTTTGTAACTGTATGAAGTTGCTATAGAAAAAGAAGTAACTTCTGTATTATTTGTTGTGAACCTGTGTTCAGCATCTTGACCTAAATTGCCAATAAGCATTACTTTGTTTAGTGAAAACGCCATCTTTCTCCTCTATCGTATTTTAGAACTATTCAGTAACTATAAAAGAATCTTTAAACATATTTTGGTTCTTAAAACCATCACGCATCATTTCTGCTTCTGCTTTTGTTGAGTAAGCTGTACTTCTAACTGTATAAAGACCTTTTTCATTATTGTAAACAATTGACATAACGAATGGAACTTTGGTATCATTTTCTTGAATGAATTGCTCCGCTCTTTTTAATGCTGAAAAAGCTCCAAGTTGAAGATAAAATGATTGGCCAGAACTATTGCGATCATTAAAAACGCTTGATTCTTCCTTAGATTTCTTTGAAACTGAACTATTGCCTTGCGTATTCAATGAATGATCAACTTCTTTTTTTAAATCATCAATTTGTTCTGATTTATTTTTTGATTCTGATGTGTCATCAAATACATAAACTTCTTCAGCATCATCTTTTTTTACAGTTGATTCATCTTCTTCACCGCTTTGAAATATTGAGCAAGATGATAAAGATAAAGCAAATAAAAGTAATAATAATTTTTTCATGTTATTCTTCTTATAATTTAATTTATTGGTTAGGGTTTAAAAATAGCTACCTCAAACTTAATAGTCAATTAGTAAAATATTTTATCGAAAGCCTTGGAATCAAAAATTGGCAGATTATTCTTTCCGAACTCCATTTTTTTTGCAAGTTCCAAACTTCCTGGGATTTCAGAAACGTTAATTTTTGGAATGGAAGCTCCAAAATCTGTGTTAATTTTGTCAATAAAAAGATTTGCAATGATTGCATAACCTTGACTTGTTGGATGTACTCCATCTAAACTAAATAATCCGCCTGTAACAAAAGTTGTTGAAAAATCAACGCCATTTGCTTTATAACCATTTATTGCAACATTATTAAAAAAAGCATTCACATCAACTAAGTGAAAACCATATTTTTCGGAAGTTGCAGCAATAGTTGCATTAAAATTACCAACTACATTGCTAACTTCAATTTGTTCTTCTGGATCTAAAACAAATTGATTAGGGAAAGGATTCTCAGGTGTTAAACCAAACGGATAGGCCGTATTTACACCTTCTGGTATTGATATTTTATTTGTTGAATAATACAATCCTTGAGTATCTCCAATAAATGCAGCTGCTCCGGAGCCCTTTAGTGTAATCATTGTTTTATTTGCCAACAAATCTTCAATTGAACTGATTCCAATATTATACTCAGTTGAAACTTGATAAACCAAACCTACAATAGAAGTATTTTGCATCTTTGCTTCTTGAATTGCCAAACCTACATTTGGGGCAACAGTAGTAAAAAAAGGAATTGAACTTACATTTGGAATGTTTGCCAATAATACTGGAATTCCAGCTTGAGCTAATCCGTCACAAAGTTGATCATAAAGGACTCCAAAAGTTTGAACCGGAGTGTGAGGTAAAATACCTCCGCTGGTTGCATAACCTAAAATATCATTATTGCCAATCCATAGAGTAGCTAATGTGGGTTGAGCTGATATTGCTTGTTCCAAAACTGTCTTGTCTTGATTTCTTAAAACTATATCAAAAAATATATTTGTTTTATCTACTGCTGAACTTGCATCTTTTGCCAAGAGTAAATCGGGCAATAAAGCCCCAGGAATTCCTAAATTATTATAAACTCCGTCGAAAGCAAAATTTGTTGGTTGGCCTGCATTTAACGGTTGAGTAGATGTAACAAATGGCGAAATAGATTTCGCTTCAATTCTTCCACCAATTCCAGGGTCGCTGATAATTGGTTGTACATATTCTACTTGAGCTTGATTAGCAATTAATTTGCCGAAAGAATAGTTCTGTGCTGATTCATATAAAGCACTGCTCTGGTAACCGGCAGTTAAACTATTCCCAATTGAAATAAAATTAGTAAAATCAGCATTTCCAGTTGTTGGTTTTTCAGGAGAAGTTAAATCACTTCTATCTTCACAAGATAGGATTATAAAAATTATTAAAAAGATTGATATATATTTCTTCATTTGTAATTTCTCCTTATTAAAAATTATAAGCAACTGTTAAAGAAAGTAAATGTGCGATGGAATTATAAACTCCGTTCATTGGAGAAACACTTCCTTCAATACCGCTATAATTTTCTAAAGAATTAGTAATTTTCCTTTCATCAAATCTGAGTAAAAGATAAGCAGCTCCAAGCGTAAAATTTTTATTAAAATTATATGACCCACCAATATTGAAGCCTAATCTATCTGCATCCGGTAAAGTTGGATCAAGTCTTTCATCTGCAACTGGATTTTTGTCATAAAGAAATCCTCCACGTACTGAGATGGATTTATCTAGAGTATATTCAGCTCCAATTCTTGCAATAAAACTATTTTCATAATTCCTTTCGGAGGCTGATACTAAAAGTTCTCCCGTTTTTGAATCTACATAATCCTTAAACTGAACTTCAAGTTTGTCATAACTACTCCATCCAACAAATTGATAGTCTGCAGTAAGTGTGAATTCCTTTAACGGTTTTATTGCAATTCCAAATGTTAGATTATCCGGAGTGGTTAATGGAGCAGCGATTGTTCCATTTGGTAATTTTCCTTCAAACTGAGTTGGATAATCTGAAGGAGTTGCATCTCCTTCAAAATCAATTTTAACCTGACTTCTGTATGAAAGTCCGAATGATAATGGCTTGATGGGATTAACAAAAATTCCCGCAGTAAAGCCGGCGCCATAGCCAGTTCCTTCTAAACTTAAATAACTTTCTGCATCAAATGGGCTAAGGTTTAATTTTTTTCCAATTAAAACATCTCCGTATGCAAGAACATAACCAAAACCTATAGAAACTTTATCCATAATTTTGTAAGAAGCGACTGCGTTAAAAAAGAAGGTTCTAATTTCAGTTTCAACGGCCATAAATCTTCCTACCCAATCTTCATTCCATTTTGTGCCAAGTCCATAATTATTTCCTACTCCAAGCCCTAAAAATAAATTCTCACTAATTTGCTGAGTTACATAAAGATGAATTGGATTAAATATTTGAGATTCTAATTTACTTTCACTTATTGATGGTGTCGGACCTCGAAAAGATGAACTGGGCAATATTAAAGTTGCTCCACCTAAAATATGTGTCCCTGTAAGTTGTGTAATCCCAGCTGGATTAAAATAAATTGCAGAAGGGTCATTAGCTAAGCCTGTAAAGGCTCCAGCAAGTCCCATTGCTCTTGAACCATGTTCATTAATTTGAAATCCGCTCGCGGAAATATCTGTTGATAAAAAAGAAATTATAAAGAATAAAAAGTAATATTTTTTCACTCCATCTCCCGAACTTAAAGTTTAAAATAATGTAAATGTAGCTATAAATATTATAAAAAAGCAAACAAGAAAGTTATTCAATAATTGCGAGTAATTGATTCTTTTCAACAGCACTCCCAATTTTTATCTCAATTGATTTTACAATTCCGGTTTTGGGTGTGTGAATTTCGTTTTCCATCTTCATTGCCTCTAAAAGTAGTAAAGGTTCACCTTGATTGATTTTTTCGCCAACATTTTTATAGACTTTTAAAATTAGTCCAGGCATCGGCGAGAGTATTTCTTCTCTTAATTTATTAGTGGAATTTTTACTTAGGTATTGAGAAACCTTTTCTTCAAGTGCTGTATTAACTTTCGCTTCAAAATAGTGACCATCAACTAGAAAAGCTTGCTTACCGTTATTGATTTTAAAAGTAGTAATGTGAAATATTTTATTATCAAGAACTAATTTAAAAGTATGCTCCGATAATTGTGAAATATCACAATTATGATTTTCACCATCAACATTAACTTTAGAAAAATCATTAGAAATAATATCTAATTTTTGATCGTCAATTGAAACAATGAAGTCATTCATAAATTTGCATACCCCAATTGTTATTTTTAGATGAACAAAGTTTTTTGGTTTTTAAAGATTTTTCTTGAGACTTAATAAAAGCGCCTAAAATCGCAGAAACTTTTATGTATTCTTTATTTACATTTTCTCTCCATTTGTTTGGGACTAATGGAAGAAAATAATTCTCTAAAAAATTATTATTAAAAGTTGAATCTAAGAATATTGGATGATCTAAAATCCAATAGAAAAAATTTATATTTGTTTTAACACCGGCAATTTGATAAGCACTTAATGCCTGCTTCATTCTCGCAATTGCCTCTTCTCTATTTCTGCCCCAAGCAATTAATTTAGACAACATCGGATCGTAATAAATTGAAACTTCCGATAAAATATCAATCCCCCTATCTATTCTAATTCCCGGTCCGGAAGGCAATCTATGATGCATAATATTTCCAATAGAAGGAGCAAAATTATTATCAACGTCTTCTGCATAAATTCTGCACTCAATTGCACAGCCATTTAATTTAATATCATTTTGTTTAATTGAAAGTGTTTCGCCAGAGGCAATTTTAATTTGTTCTTTTACTATGTCGACTCCAGTAATCATTTCTGTAATCGGATGCTCGACCTGAAGTCGTGTGTTCATTTCTAAAAAATAAAAACTTTCATTTTGATCATACAATAATTCAATTGTGCCTGCATTGTAGTAATTACAAGCTTTTGCTGCGTTTAAGGCAATATTTGTTACCTTTGTTCTTAATTCATCGTTTATAGAGCTCGAGGGAGCTTCCTCGACCACTTTTTGATGTCTCCTCTGAATAGAACATTCTCTCTCAAATAAATGAATATAATTTCCATGTTCATCGCCCAATATTTGAACTTCAATATGTTTTGGATTTTCGATAAACTTTTCGATGTAAACTGAAGAATTACCGAAAGATTTTTCGGCTTCATTTTTCGCTCGCTCAATACCTTGCTCAAGTTCTTCAATTTTAGTTATCTTTCGCATTCCTTTGCCACCACCACCAGCTGAAGCTTTAATCATTATTGGGAGTCCAATTTCTAACGCAATCTTTTTTGCTTCTTCAAATGATCTAATCGATTCAGTTGTGCCGGGAACTATTGGGACATTATTTTTTTTCATTAAAGCTCTGGCTGAAGTTTTATTTCCCATTAGCTCTACGGATTGATAACTTGGTCCGATAAACTTTAATCCAGCTTCTGTAACTTTTTTTATAAAATCAGAATTTTCAGATAGAAATCCATAACCTGGATGAATTGCTTCAGCATTAGTCATCAAAGCTGTTTCAATGATTTTATCGATATTTAAATATGATTCAGAACTTTTAGCATGTCCTATATTGTAAGCTTCATCAGCAATTCTAACATGCAAAGAGTTTTTATCAGCATCGGAATAAATGGCTGCAGAAGTAATTCCCATTTCACCACATGCTTTAATTATTCTTACAGCAATTTCTCCTCGGTTTGCAATAAGTATTTTTTTGAACATAATCCTCTAAGAAAATTAATTGACGAAAATCAAAATACAAAATTCAGCTATCAAGCAAATAGCCAAATTCAGAAATATTTTTTTTCTAAAGTTACATTTGAAATTACTATTTGTTTATTTAAGATCAACGTGAGTAGCTCCGGCTCCTCCAAAATCAGCATGTTCCAAACTAAAAGATTTTACCATTTCGTGGTTTTTAAGAATTAAGTGAACAGTTTCTCTTAAGACACCTGTTCCCTTTCCATGAATAATTTCAACATTTTTTAAATTGCTCAAATATGCGTCATCAATAAATTTTATTATCTCAAATTCAATGTCTTCCGGTTTTCGTCCCCTAATATCTAAAGTAGAACTACTTAAATTATTAGAAAAAAATAATGGATTCTCATTTTTTGGTATTGTTTTTTTTGTATGAATTAAACTTCTAATCTTAACCTTAATTCTTAAACTTCCTGTATCAATTGTGGCAATATTTTTTTGATTGTCAATTTCAACAATTTCTCCCGTTGTCCCGGAATCTTTAATTTTAACATAATCATTAACTTCAAAAATTTCTTTTTTTATTAAGTTTTCTATTGGCAATTCGAATTCTTTTTTTACAACCTGCTTAATTTGTTGAATTTTTTCCTTTTCTTCTTTTATAATATTTTTTTCAGCGTTGTTTTCTTTTATTCTTTTTATTGTGTTTTCAAATTGACTATTAATATCCATTAAAAATAATTCAGCTTTTTGCTTTGTATCCTTTAAAATATTTTCTTTCTGTTCTTTAAGTTTTTTATTTTCACGCTCGTATAAACTTGTTAAACCGCTCAGTCTTGCATTTTCAATTTCAAGTTGATTTAGTTTTTTAGTCAATTCCATTGATTTGTTTTCTAATTCAACAATAAAATTTTCAACTTTATTTTTATTAGTATCTAAATATTGTTTCGCCAAATCAATTGTATATTTTTCAAATCCAATTTTAGATGCAACTTCAAAAGCGTAACTTGAACCTGGAATTCCTTGTCTAAATTTATAAGTTGGAGCTAAATTTTCTAAATCATACTCCATAGAGGCGTTCTGAAATCCTTCCATTTCTGAGGCGATTATTTTTAAATTTCCATGATGAGTAGTAGCTATAACTATAGAATGCTTTTTTTGTAATGTCATTAAAAATGAGGTTGCTAGTGCGGTTCCCTCGCTCGGATCAGTACCGGTTCCAATTTCATCAATTAAAATAAGAGTCTTTTCGTTTGCGGAAGTAATAATTTCATTAATATTTCTCAGGTGAGAACTAAAAGTAGAAAGATCATCTTCCAGACTTTGTTCGTCTCCAATATCCAACATTACACTTTCAAAAAATATTATTTCGGAATCGGGATGAACAGGCACATGAATACCCGATTGCACTAGCAAGGCAATTAGTCCCAAGGTTTTTAAAACCACTGTTTTACCACCCGCATTTGGTCCGGTAATTATTGTGATGTTATTCTTTTCAAAAGCAAAATTTAAAGGAATTGATTTTTCTCTCCCAATCTTTTTTAATAATATTGGATGCCGTGCATCCATAATATTTATTATTCTACTTTCATTTATTTCAGGAAATGAGCCAATAACTTCCATGGAATATTTTGCATTTGCAAAAATAATATCTAAATCAGTAATTGCATTGAATGCTAAACGAAGTATTTGAGAATTGTTTCCAATAACAATTGTTAATTCTTTAAATATTCTTTCAATTTCTCGTTTTTCAGCAAATGATAACGAAAGAATTTCATTGTTTAATTCTAAAGTCTGTTCGGGTTCAATATAAACAGTTTGCCCGGTGTTTGATTCTGAATGTATAAAACCTTTAACGTGGCGTTTGTGCTCCGCCTTTATTGGTATAACTAATCTACCGTCTCGTTGAGTTATATATTCTTCTTGAACTACATAAGAATCACTCAAACTCTTTAGTATTTTTTCTACAACATTTTTGAGGCTAGAACTTTTGCTAATTATTTCTTTTCTTATTTCAGAAAGTTTTGAGCTAGCATTATCTTTAACTTCCCACGCTTCATTAAAATTTTCGAGATTAGTGATTCAAAATTTTTATCAACAAAAAACTGGTCGGAATATTTTTGAATAATTTGGATTCTGGGAATTGTTTTTAAAAAGTAAATAGTTTTCTAGAAATTTCGGCAAGTTCAAGTGTTTGCCTAATTTCATTCTTTTTTAGAATTGTACCTTGGATTTTGCTTTGGATAAGAGCTGATTGCAGATTCGGCAAATATCCAAATGGCGGATATTCAAAATTTATTAAAATCTCTTTTGCTTCAGTAACTAAGTTACCTCTTTCTTCTGCAATTGCTTTTTTTATAAATGGTTTTTGATTTAATAATTCGGATTTGCCTAATTCTGTTGAGGTATAACCAGATATGAATGATAATACTTTTCTATACTCTAATTTATCTAAAACAGTTTCACTTATCATTTTTATATCTAAGAGTGTCCAAATCTATAGGTGATAGTAGTTCTTCGGGAATTTCTTCATTACTTTTGCTATCAATATAATCCTTTAAAAACCTTCTGTTTTAAAATCAGAACCAACAATTAAGTCAATAAAATTAGGTGTTATGCTATAAATTGAAGCATAAAGCAAAGAATTATTCTTATCTTCTTCTTTAGGAATATTTAGTATGTTAAGTAATAATAAAAATATACTTGCAAAAAATATAATTTGAATAATCCCAGCGATTCCTCCTAAAAGTTGATTAAGAAATTTATTTACTTTGTCAACCGGGTGAATCAATCTTTTTATAATTGATACGATCAAAATTGTTCCCATAAAAATAACAAAGCCACCAATTATTTTTGCAAGATAATTCTCGTTGTTAAAAATTGGTGCAAGTTTTTCACCAATTTCACTTGCATAAGTTATTGCTAAATAAATTGCTAGAATTAAGCCGGCTAATCCAATAAGTTTTCTAACCAATCCATCTTTGTATCCAAGTATAAATCCAATGATTATAATTGCTATTAGTATATAATCTATATAATTCAATATTAGCTCAGGACTTGTTCAACAAATTTTCTAATTGTATTACCATCCGCTTGGCCTTTAAGTTCCTTTATTACGATTGGCATAAGTTTCCCAAAATCTGCTTTAGAACTTGCACCAATTTGTACTGCAATTTCTTTAACCTTATTTAAAATCTCTTCTTCAGTCAATTGTTGAGGTAAATACTGCTGAATTATTTCTAACTCTTGTTTTTCTTTTTCGGCAAGTTCGGTTCTTCCACCAATTTCAAATTGTTCAATTGATTCACGTCTTTTTTTAGCAGCAGTACTCAACATTTTAATTTCATCTTCGGGAGTCAATTCTTTGTCAGCTCCACTTTTTTCATATTCTAAAATTAAAGCACGAATAGACCTAATTGTGCTTAAGCGTATTTTGTCTTGAGATTTCATTGCATCTTTTAAGTCGCTATTGATTTTTTCTTTTAAGCTCATAAGTTTATTACCTATTAAAAATATTTAAAAAAAAAGCAGGCTATAAAATATATAACCTGCTCGTAAAATTAAAGATAAGTTATTCTACATTTTAGCTGTTGCTGAATAATTTATTCTTCGTGCATCTGCTTTTCTTAAACTTTGCTGAATATCTGTTATTAAACCCATTCTAGAGTTTTTATCTGCTCTAAGAGAAACAATAACTGAAGGTAGGTTTACTCTTTTATCATACATAATATCTTGAACTTTCTTAATTGGGACAATATTATCATCAATTTGAATACGCTCGTTATCACCAATCCAAATATAAGATACAAGTCTTTTGTTCTCAATTTTTTGAACTGATTGTGCTTCAGGAAGAATAAACTTCACAAATATTTCTTGTTCCCTCATAGTAGTTGCAACCATAAAGAAAAGAAGCAGCATAAAAATAATATCCGGCATAGAGGCAGTAGATATTTCAGTTTTAGCGCTGGCGCGCTTTTTTTCAAATTTCATTTTAATTCCTTAAGTTATTTTACTACTTCAGGTTCAGCAAAAGAAACTACTTTGTAAACATTTTCTTTCATTTCATCAGCTTCAGTGTCGTTTAGGTCCTTAACTTTTTTGCCGTATTTAGCAAGAGAATATTCTTCTCTGGTTTCCGCAAAGGCTAACTCAACTTGATCTAAAGTTTGAATAAAAATATTATAATTGGTTTCTTTATCAGTTTTAATTGAAACAATTAATTTCTTGTTTTTTGGTAAATCAATTTTACTTTTAATTCTCTCTTTCAAACGGTCTTTAATTTGAGGAATAGCAATTACATCGCCATTCAACAAAACATCACCGTTTTCATTTACAAGAATATTTACTAATCTTTCTTTAGAAATAGGAACATCAACTCTTTCTTCCGGTGGAACGTATTCCGGAAGTACAAGTCCTATACCTGTATCAACATCAATATTAGTTGTAACAAGAAAGAATAAAAGTAATAGGAATGTAATATCAGCCATTGAGCTAGCTGAAAATGACCCTCCTTCTCTCTGTTTTCTTTTTATAGCAGCCATTTTAATTTCTCAATTTTTTTAAGTTATTTTTTCATTTGATATAAAGCGTCAATAAGCTCAATTGAACTTTCTTCCATATCACCAACAATTGCATCTATTCTTGAAAGGAAAAAATTATAAAAGAATTGAAGAATAATTGCCACAATTAATCCGAATAAAGTTGTTAACAAAGCGATAGAAATACCGTTAGCAACAATAGAAGGTGACATTGTGTTTGCAGCGGCAATATCATCAAAAGCAACAACCATACCTTGTACTGTACCAAGGAATCCAATCATAGGAGCAACACTGATAAATAATGAAATCCATACCAAACCTCTTTCCAGGAAATTCATTTCAATAGCGCCATAAGTTGTAATTGCTTTTTCAGCAGCTTCAACACCTTCATCAGCTCTTAACAAACCGGCATGAAAAACAGAAGCAATTGCTCCGCTTGAGTTTTCACAATATTTCATTGCTTCTTGAACTCCACCGTTTTTTAATTTTTCTTTTACAGCGATGATAAACTTTTTACTATTTGTTGATGATCTTGTTAATGACCAAATTTTTACAAATGATATTGCAAGCCCAATAATAAGTACAATTAAAATTGGCCACATAAATAGACCGCCTTGAGTAAATTTTTCTTGTAAGTAAGATAAAGGACTAGTAGATTCTACTTGAGCCAATACATAGGAAAGGGATCCTAATACTTCTGTAATTTGCATGCGAGGGTTCCTCCAAAGTGTTTTTTATTTTGATATTTTAATTAAATTGCAAAAATAAGTTGACTAACGTTAAGTATTTAATAAAAAAAAGTCAATAACGAAATTTTGTACAACAATCATTCATAATTACAAAATAAAAATTAAATTTCCAATTAGTTATTAATAATAAATTTTGCACCAACCGGAAAATGATCACTATAACCACCTAAATATTTTCTTCCGCCAAAAGTTGGCCAGGGAGTACCTTTATACTTTCCTTCCTGCTCAACCATAAAATCCGGTTTAATAATTATAAATGAATTACAAATATAATCAATGCCAACCTTATCAAGCAAGGAATTGGAAATAATTATTTGATCTAACATATTCCAATTATCTTTATATTTATAACTACCTTCACCTTTTTGAAAAAGATTATATGTGATATTCTGTAAAAATGAGTCTCTATTTTCGTCTTCGCAGTTGATCGGTTTGGCATTTAATGTTTTACTGATTGATATATTTGCCGGCAGATCATTAAAATCTCCTAAAATAATAATTGCAGGATTAGGATTTTCTTTTTTAAGTTTATCAATTTCTTTGAGTAAAGTTTCAGCGGCATTGATCCTAAATTTTTCTGATTCTTTCAATCCTTCTCTACGGCTTGGCCAATGATTTACAAAGACATTCAGAACTTCTTTATTTTTATGCGCAACTAATTGCACAAATAAAATATCCCTTGAAGATTTTGGTTCATCAAACTGGATGCTTAATGGGTTAACAGATTCAATTCCGAAAACTTCACTATTGTAAATTAACCCATTATCAATACCGCGTGCATCTGGCGATTCGGAATAAGCAATTTTATAATTTTTATTTTCGAGATAATTTTCAGTTAAATCAATTAGTAAGGCTTCATTCTCAACTTCCTCAACACCCAAAATATCAGGTCCATTACCATCATTCATAAATTCAATAACCCTAGCAAGATTAGTCATTTTATTTATTAGTTTTCTTTCAGTCCATTCTTTGGATCCCGAAGGCAAAAAATCCTCATCATTTTTATCAGGATCATCAATTACATCAAACAAATTTTCAACATTCCAATTTGCTACGTAAAAACTATATTCCAAATTTTCTGATTTAACTTTTTCTTTTTGAGAGCAAGAGACTAATGTGGAAATAAAAAATAGTATTACTAAGAGAAGAATATTTTTTTTCATATTTGTTATAATATAATTTTTGTAAGCAATGAATTTTGTATTTTCAAAATAGTAAAATAAATAGAATAATATTTAAAAGTTTAGGAATAATATGGCGAAGAAAAAATTTGTAATTATAGATGCAATGGCAATGGCTTATAGAGCTTACTATGCTTTAATGAGACAAGGGCTTGTAACCTCAAAAGGTGAACCAACTTCAGCAGTTTATGGCTTTGTAACACAACTTGTTAGAGTAATTGAAGAAACTAAACCTGATGTTTTAGCAGTTGCGTTTGATTCAAAAGAAAAGACTTTTCGCCATGAAATGTATGAAGGTTACAAAGCAAGCAGACTTGCAATGCCCGAAGATATGATTCCCCAAATACAACGAATTAAGGATATTGTTGAAGCATTTAATTTACCGCTATATATAAAACCCGGTTTTGAGGCAGACGATATCATTGGAACGGCTGTGAAAATTGCTGAATCAAAAAATATGGAATCATTTGCTGTTACTCCCGATAAAGATTATGTGCAATTGATTACAGAGAATGTCAAGCTAATCAAATCCGGTAAATCGAATGAAGATTTAATAATTACAGATTTAGAAAAAGCGAAAGCCGATTATGGATTTGAACCTAAATACATGGTTGACTATTTAGCGTTGATAGGAGATTCCTCTGATGATATTCCTGGTGTTGCTGGTATTGGTCCAAAAACTGCACAGCCTTTAATCGATCAGTTTGGACATTTGGAAAATATTTATGAGAATATTGATAAAATTGAAAAACAAGCTGTTAAAAACAAACTGGAAGCTAGTAAAGAAAATGCTTTCCTTTCCAAAAAACTTGCTCAGATTGAAACCAGTGTGGAAATGGATTTTGATTTTGAACATAAAAATAAACTTCCGGATTTTGAAAAAGTACAATCAATTTTTAATGAGTTAGAATTTAGAACCTTGTTAGATAGAGTAAAAAAAATATATAGCTCTGAAGATGTTGAAATAAGTGACTTGCCAGAAGAAGAAACCAAATCTTCATTCGAAAAAAATAAAGTAAAATATCATTTAATCACAACTGAAAAAGGTGCTAAAAATTTAGCTGCTATTTTAGATAAAAGCAAAGAGTTTGTTTTTGATACTGAAACAGATTCACTTGATACATTTGAAGTAAACCTAGCCGGAGCTTCATTCTGCATAAAAAAAGGTGAGGCTTATTTTATTGCAATTGATCCGAACTTGGATGATGAGGGATTGTTTGAAAAAGATTTGAGCGACAGATTAAATGTTAGTGAGTTTATAAAAATATTCAAACCAATTTTTGAAAATGAATCAATAAAAAAGATCTGCCAAAATGGTAAATACGATATTAGCGTTTTACGAAAATATAATGTAAATGTGAAGGGATTCTACTTTGATACAATGCTGGCAAGCTATTTAATCGATCCTGATCAAAAACATGGAATGGATGCACTTTCTGAAAAGTACTTAAATTACGAACCAATCCATTTAAAGGATTTGTATGACGTAAAGAAAAATCCAGCTGAAATATTTTCAATTGAACCGGATAGGTTAAATGAATATGCAAGTGAAGACGCAGATATTACTTTTCAGCTATATGATAAATTCAAAAAAGAACTTAAGCAAAATGATTTAGAGGAAATTGCTTACAATATTGAGTTCCCTCTTGTAACTGTTCTTGAAGATATGGAAAGAACCGGTGTAAGAGTTGATAAAAAAGGCTTGAATGAATTCAGTAAAGATTTGGAAAGAATGATAACAAATATGACATCTGAAATTTATAAATATGCAGATGAAGAATTTAATATAAATTCAACAAAGCAGCTTCAAGTTTTACTTTTTGACAAATTAAAACTAAAACCGATTAAAAAAACTAAAACCGGTTTTTCTACAGATGCAAGATCTTTGGAACTCTTAAAAGGCGAACATCAAATAATTGATGAGCTTTTAAATTATAGACAAATCACCAAATTAAAATCAACTTATGCAGATTCACTGCCAAAATTGATACATCCAAAAACGGGGAAAATTCATACAACGTATAACCAAACAGTTGCATCAACCGGAAGGCTTTCCAGTCTGAATCCCAATTTGCAAAATATTCCTATTAGAACTGAACTTGGACGGGAAATTAGAAAAGCATTTATTCCAAATGATAAAAATTATTTAATTTTTAGTGCAGATTATAGTCAAATAGAATTGAGAATAATGGCGCATTTAAGTGGTGATAAAGCATTGATTGAAGCATTCCAAAAAGGAGAAGATATTCATAAATCAACTGCTTCTTTAGTTTTTATGGTTAATCCCAGCGAAGTAACTTCAGATATGAGAAGAAAAGCTAAAGAAGTGAACTTTGGAATTCTTTATGGTATAGGGGCGTTTGGTTTAGCTGGCAGATTGGGAATAAAAAGAAATCATGCGCAAGAAGTGATTGATACATATTTTAATACTTTTAAAAATGTAAAAGGAATGATGGACGATTTTATTGAGGAAGCCAAGAAAACCGGATACGCAAAAACGATTTTGGGAAGAAGAAGATACTTACGAAATATAAATAGCAAGAACAGAACTGTAAGACAATTTGAAGAAAGGGTTGCAATCAACATGCCCATACAAGGTACCGCAGCAGATATGATAAAACTTGCAATGATAGAAATTCACAAAGAATTGGAAAAACGAAAATCTAAGACAAAAATGATTTTACAAGTGCATGATGAACTTTTATTTGATATGCACAAAGATGAGATTAAGGAATTAACACCCATCATAAAAAGTATTATGGAAGACGCTATGAAATTTGAGGT
>JACKAB010000015.1 GCA_020635285.1 Ignavibacteriales bacterium
TTAACGGCGGTAACCATTGTTCCGGCTTTCATTCCGTGACCGGTAGCATCACCAAGAACACAAGTCAGGGTGCCATCCAAACCAATATTAAAATCATAATAATCACCTCCAACTTCAGTAGCTGTTTTCATATAGACTGCAATATCCAGTTGAGGTAATTGCGGCAGCGTTTTGGGCAGCATTGATAATTGCAAATCTCTTGCTTCATCTAATTCTTTTTTCTTCTGATTGAATTCTAATTCCAATGCACGTCTTTCAGATTCAGTAGCTTTTGCTTGCAGTTCAGCTGCCTCAGCCCTATGCTCAGCATCCTGAATTTTCATTCTTTCTCTAGCTTTTGTAAGCAATCTTTTTCTTTGTAAACGATCAATGGTAAATATTAAACCAATAAACAATAAGCCATAACCTATATAAGCCCAAGTTGTAAACCACCAAGGAGGATGAATTGTTATTGCTAATGTTTTGGGAGCTGATTTCCATACACCATCTCTGTTAGATCCTTTTACAGAAAATGTATATTCGCCAGGGTCAAGGTTCGTATAAGTTACTTCTCTTTTATTATCAAATACCCAGCTTTTATCATAGCCAATTAGTTGGTGGGCGTATTGATTTTTTTTTGGGTTTGAGTAATGAAGTGCTGCAAATGAAAAAGTCAGATCATTCTGATTATAGGTTAGATCTAATTTCTCTAAATCAAGTAATGATGTTTCTAACGGACTTTCATCAGCTTCATATGATTTTACTGATTTATTTGAAATTTTCAAATCAGAAAATATTAGATTCGGTTCAATGGTATTTGAGTTACCCGGTGTAAAAGCGCTAAGTCCTTGTTCACTCCCGAAAAAGTACTGCCCATTGCTAGCTTTTAGTGCAGCAAGAGCAATAAAATCCATCCCTTCAATTCCATCTTCAGTATCATAATTTACAAAAGTAACCTGTTTAGTTTCTGAGTCAGTTACCATCTTGGAAATTCCATTTCGGGTTGCTAACCATAAATCAGTACCATCACCAGGTAATATTGAGGCTATATAACTTGTTGGAAGTCCATCATCTTCAGTGTATACTTTGAAGGTTTCGTTAATCGGATCAAATTTATTTAGTCCTAAATTTGTCGCTAACCATAGTATACCATCTTGGTCTTCGTGAATAAATTGAACGCTATTATTGCTTAGAGTATTTTGGGAGTTTTTGTCATTGCTATATGTTTTAACTGAATTATTTTCTAAATCTATCTTGTTTAATCCAAATAGGTCGGTACCGATCCAAACAGTATTTTTCGAAATATGTATTGATCGGATATTATTCCCTTTAATTAATTTTTCTTTTTTTGTTTCATTTAGATATCTGCTTATTTCTTTCGCTTGAGAATCATTCTCCAATTCAACAATACTTATTCCCCAGAATTGAGGGTATAGTGGTTCGGTGGCATTCCAAGCTCCATATCCGTGACTATCATCAGATTTATAACGCAATTTATAGCTGTCTGGTTTTAACTCAATTATATCAAGCCATAGTCTATTTTTGTCAGCGCCACCTAATTCATAGGTTTTAGTAACATCCCTAGAACCCCAGATAGTGTCATTCTTAGAATTAACAATCCAGCCATAATCATATAATAAATTATCATCAAAAAAGCCCTCTCCTCCAGAAATCACTAAATATTTTCGAGGTTTAAGAATGTTAAATGATTTAGTCAAATCTGCAAAATCACCCACTTTACTAATTGATGCTTTTTGCTTGCCCTTACTAATAAATTTGTCAACTATATCATAAAGTTCTTGGGGATAGACTCTTGTTACTAGATTTCCTATTCGTTTATTTTTTTTCGTTTTAGCATTTATTAAATTAAGACCACCATTTGTACCTACCCAATAATTACCTTCATTATCTTTTTTTATGACTCTTACCTGGTCATTGGAAAGACTGTTAAACGATTTGGGATCAAAAGTATACCTTTGAATTTCCCTAAAGCTTTTATCTAAATGAATCAATCCATCTCCCCAAGTTCCAAGCCACAATGAACCATCACTATCTTCGGCAATACTTCTTACAGATCCCCCAAACTGATCTTTAATTATGTTGTATTTAATTTGGCTAAAGCTCTGTTTCTTTTGATCAAAAACATTTAACCCTCCACCTCTAGTACCAACAATTATTTTACCTTTATTTATTTTTGATTCAAGTAAACCAAAAACTTGATTACTGCTTATACTATTATTATTGCCATCCTCATATTTATAATTAATGAAAGACTCACGGCCAGCATCATACTTCATTATTCCTTGAGCCGTTGCAAACCAAATTATTCCAGTATTATCAAGTGTTGCACTAAAACAAAATAAATCCATTGTTCCATCTTTAAGTCTTTCATGACCATCAATAATAATTTCAGTAAAGTCATCTGATATTCCATCAAATTTTACAATACCTCTATAATTATTTGCAATCCAAATATTGCCGGTTTGATCGGGTATAATTCTGTTCATATAATTGCCATTTAAAAATTTTAAAGTTTCATATTCTATTATTGGCCTTATACTTGTCGTGATCTGATCATATTTATATATTCCATTCCTG
Source organism: Ignavibacteriales bacterium (assembly GCA_020635285.1). Taxonomy (GTDB): domain Bacteria; phylum Bacteroidota; class Ignavibacteria; order Ignavibacteriales; family Melioribacteraceae. Next base: position 2,578 of record JACKAB010000015.1, read on the forward strand.
CCTGTAATCCATATTGTATTTGTCAGATCAGTATATAAACTGGTAATTAAATTCTCGCCCTTACTAAAATCAACTACACCTTCGAGATTTTTAATGCTAGCAGCTACAAAAGTACTATCCTTATTATCATAATAGGATAAACCATAGCGACTAAAGCCTGCCCATATTTTCCCATCTTTGTCTTCTGCTAATTGCATAACCAAAGCATTAACTATTACAGCATTCTTGCTATCATTTTCCCAAATAGCAACCTGATCCCAGCGATCATTTTGTTCATTATAAAGCAAAACTCCATAATTACGCGTGGCTGCCCACATTCTATTTTTTGAGTCAATCAGAATATTAAAGACTCTTCCACCACCATTTGGTGGGGCGTTTAATAATTCTGTCAAATCATAATTTTTAAATTCATTTTTGGTGCGATTATATTTTGCAATTCCGTCTTCTGTACTAACCCAAATATTTTTATTTTTATCTTCTGCCAATCCCCAAACATTATCATTTAGTAAACTTGTTGATTTGCCCGGAATATTTTTATATCGTATAAATTTGTAGCCATCATATTGATGCAATCCGGCTAAAGTCCCAACCCACATTAGTCCGTAACTATCTTGCATTATTGCCCTAATACCTGCAGAACTTAATCCATCTGATAAAGTAATAAATTCGGTTTGAATGGTCTCTTGAGCAGAGGACAGAGTTGGTAAAATGATAAACAATATGAGAAAATAATGCTGAGCTTTTTCCAAAAAAGATATGGTAATAGTTTTCATGTTTTCCTTTTTTAAAATTAAAAACAGGATGTTGTTAATTTTCGTACTACTTGTCTTATTTTTATATAAAAAAATTATTGACGAATTAAATAAAGTGCAGTGATATCGTCACTTTGAATTTCACCTTTGGTGTGAGATCTTACATCGGCAACAATTGAGCTAATAAATTCGGAAGCACTTTTGGGTTTTACTTCAACAAAATACTTTTCTAATCTTTCATCAGTATATTCTACTTCTTTTTTATCCATTGCTTCGGGAATACCATCAGAAAAAATAAAAAGTCGTTCCCCTTTTTTTAAATTTAATTTTTCACTCGCAAAAGGTAATCCCATATCGAACATTCCAAAGGCAACACCACCAGCATCAATTTTTTCAATTTTATTATTTTTTCTTAGTATAAGTGCCGGATTGTGTCCTGCATTAATAATATCAATATCCCCATTTTCTGGGTTTAACACAGCTATTAGAAATGTAATGAATTTATCTGCAGTAGAAGATTTGTAAATAATGGTATTCATTTTTACAGCCATTTCTGAAAGAGGAATATGGAAATCTAGATAAGAACGAAGAGAGGCATCTAAAGTACTTACTAACAGCGCAGCTGGCATTCCTTTTCCGGTAACATCCGCAACAATTACAGCATATCTGCCATCTTCAAGTTTAAAGACATTATAATAATCGCCGCTTACTTCTTTGGAAGGAATATTAATTCCAGAAATATCATAACCATCAATGGTTGGTAATTTTTCGGGAAGAATTCTTTTTTGAATTGATGCAGCAACGGCTAACTCTCTTTTCATTGTTTCATTTTCCAGGGCTTCTTTATTCGCCCTATCATTTTCTATGGCTGCCTGTACTTGTCTGGCAATAGCGCCTAAAAGTAATTCATCTGTATCTTCAAATTGAATAATTCCTTCGCGACTTTCCTTTTCGCACAGTGTAAACTCATATTCAATTCCTACATCAACAAATTTTTTGATTAATCTAAATTTAACTTTTGGTTTGCCATAGATGATGTTAGGCGGAAAGTGTATTTCATCAATATTACCTTTTTTATTGGTTACTTTAATTCTCCCATATGATGAATTTGTTAAGGCTATTGCACGTGAGAGAGCAAGCTCAAGTAAATCATTACCAAATCTTATTTTGGAAATCTCAATGCCGGTATCAATTAAACTATAGAGTTGAGAAACCCGATTGTTTAATGAAAATATTAATTTTTTTTCTTTACCTCTCGAGAGCAAAACTTGGTAAGCACTATCAAATATTTGAATGAAAATTTGAAATGTTATTTTATCAATTTCTGAATAGCTTGTTCCATCAAATTTTTTACCGAGAACAATGGCTATAAGTTTAGAATCAATTAGTTTAGTGATTGTAAACAATTCAGAAGAATCGGAGTTAGCAACTATTTTTAAAGCTAACTCGTCAAAATTTTCAACTTCAGATTGATGTTGAAAAACATTCTTATTAATTAGATTGGTCCATTTAGGTGAGTTTTTATCACGATGAAATATATTTACCTTAGTGGTAAAAAAATTCCCGCGTAATATTTTATCAAATTGTTTCGCCATTCCATTTAGAGAAATTGAATTTGTTAAAATCTCAAAACTCTCTTGGAATGATTTAACTTGGAAAGATAATTTCTCAGTAATTAAATCAGATGCCAAAATAAATCCCCCAATAATTTTATTTTATGTCATCTATAGAAGCTACTTTCTCTGCAAATTGAAAGAGTCCCATAATCGTAAAAGTCTTTTCTATTGATGGATCTAAATTAGTAAAATAGAGTTTGCCCCCTTTACTGTTTAATTTTTCAATTATTTCAATAAGGAAAGATATTCCTATTGAATTAACTACTTTAGAATTTTCAATATCAATTAATAATTTTGTAACCCCACTGTTAAAAGGCTCTTCAAAAGCTTGGGCAATTTTTTCGCCACCGGAATTATTAATGTAACCCTCTGTTTTAATAACTAAAACATTATTAACCATTTTTGATGTTAAATCGAAATCTTTAACCATTACTTTTCCCTCATAATAAATTTTTTGTTATTGTAATTTTAGTTCCATTTTTTCCGGAGGTAATTTCAAAACCATCGGACATTGATTTCATTAATTTTAAACCCCAGCCACGCTTATTTGAAGAACCCATTTTATTTTGTATATCTGGTTCTTCAACACTTTCAGGTTCAAAACCTTTGCCATAATCTGTAATTAAGATAATTAGCTTTTCTTTGGTCATCGTAAAATCAACACTTACATATGGATTTTCAAGTCCAGAGTGTTCCATTCCATTGATGATACCTTCGGTTACTAAAATTCCAGCTTCCCCAATTTTATCTTCAGGTATGCCGAGATGTCGACCCATTAACTGCAATCCTTCGAGCGCTACTAATTCAATATCAGGAACTTTGGGAAGTTTGATTTCAAGATTAATGTTTTCGTTCATATTTTTTCTCAAATTAGTTTGAAGTTTTCTATACAAGATTAGATGTCTGAAATAATCATTTAATATACAAAAAAAAATAAGTAACCCAAGACATTTTTCCAAGTAAATAGTGAATTTAAACTAAGTACAATTTAACAACATAAAAGTTGGTTAAATAAATTTAAAAAGAAATTCACAGAGCGTTGTTATAATAATAACTGCAAGTCAAAAAGCTTCTGCACATAAGTATAAAGAGTGAATTCTCATGTAAAATCACGAGTCAATTTTTTTTTCAAATTCTCACCAACATTTTTTGTTTCATTTGTAGTTGTAGTAGTCGCACAGACAAAGTTAATTTTTTCACAAATAAAAAGAGGTAACCATGAAAAACCAAAGTAATCCAAAAAGCAATTCCAAAATGATGGCCATGTTATTAGGAACAGTTATTTTGGCAATAATAGTAGTATTCTTAGTAGTTGATAATCCTAGTCCAAAAGAAAACGTTGTCGGCACGATCGGAGGATCAGAAAATATTAGTGAGTTTGAAAAAGCAGATAAAGCGGCAGAAAGTTTAGCTTCAACAAAACTAGAAAAATCAAAGTATGAAGAAATTGAAAATAATTTAGTTGAAGGAATTAATTCTGATAACCGTGGCTTGCAAATTAGTAGTGCATATTTTTTAGGTGAAATGAAATCTCATAGAGCTATCAATCCATTATTAAAAATGTTGAAGGATGGAACCACTGAGGAAGAACGTATTATTGCAGCTCTTTCACTTTCTAAAATAAAAACAGAACAAGGTTTATTCGCTGTAAAACAAAGAATTAAATTTGATGACAGCGAAAGAGTTCAAAGACTTTGCGAAATTTTTTATAATAATCATATAGCAGATCAAATCAATGATAATGAAACAGTTGAGCCAGACTATTTAGTAAAACTTGATCAAACTTATAACGGAGTTAAGTTATCTGAATTTGCTGGGAACTAAAGATTTATTAAGAACGGTGATTTACTCTAAAAGATTTAGAGTGGGTTGCCGTTCTTACTCCCTTTCAAATTGAAAAGTATTTTAATTCTGTATTTTATGGCGATTCATCCATAAAGAAGTTAAACTTAATTTTACAATCTGGTGGATTTGTTAAATAAATTTTTACTAAATTTAAAAAAATCTAAACTGCATAATTCACAGTATTAAGACCATATAAGTTTTTTTATGGAAGATAAAATTGTTCGATGTAAAATTATAAACAGTAATCAAGTTTTTATTAGTGGTAGACTAAACGCTTCTGTTACTTCTAAACTCGTTGAAGCCCTAGAAACAATTAAGGATAATTGTATAATTGATTTCAAAGAACTTGAATACATTTCAAGTGCTGGTTTAGGTGAGCTAATACAAACGTATTCAAGATTAAAAGATTCTGGTAAATCCTTAAGCTAATTAATATGAATAGTCATATTAGAGAAGTTTTTAAGATTTGCGGTCTAGATAAAGTATTTACGATAGAATAATTTTTTTTCACCAACTTTTTATTACTTGGGTGTATTTATAATTGGAGAATGAAGATTTAATTTTTGTTACTGAATGCCTAAAAGGCAATGGGAAAGCTTTTGAGAAAATTGTGGATAAATATCAAAAGATCATTTTTAGGTTAGCAGATAAATTAGTAAGAGATTTTGATGATGCAGAAGAAATTACACAAAGCGTATTTGTTAAGGCATATGAAAATCTTAAAGATTACAATCCACAATATAAATTTTTCAGTTGGCTTTATAGAATTGCAGTTAACGAATCAATCAATTTTAAGAAAAGAAAAAGTAATGTTTCTGAATTAAATGAAAATGAAACATCACTGGAAAATGATCCTGATAAAATTTGTGAGAATAATATTCTAAGTGAAAATATAAATGATGCTTTAATGCAGCTTGATATGCTTTATAGATTGCCGGTTGTTCTAAAACATTTTTGGACTACTCATACAAGGAATTAGGTTTTCTATTAAGTGTTCCGGAAAAGACAGTAAAATCAAGGTTATTTACGGGTAGGCAATTATTAAAAAATTTATTAACAGAAAATAGAGTTATTTAAAATGATACAACCAGAATACATAGAACTAATAAATAAAGACATCGATAAAATAATTTCAGCTAGTGAAAAGAAAATATTAGATAAATATCTAAAAGAAAACGAGGAAGCTAAAATTCTACATAAAGAATTGTTAAGAACAGAAGAATTACTAGATACTATTCCCGAAAATGTCGCTTCTGAAAATCTTAAAAAAGGATTTTGAATTCTATAGATTATAATATGTATCAGCCCCAAAAAAAGCAAATCATTTATTCCTGAAAGTATTTCTAAAATATTTTTGGGTCTAAAGTTAAAACTGCAATGTGTCATTTGGTGTGGTTTTAATAATTACAGGTATTTTGTTTTCTGCTATGTTTTTTAATTCTGCTTTCAAAGATTTAGTCGGTGAGAACAATACAATTGGTACAATAGGATTAAGCGAAATGAAATTATTAGAATCAATCAATATTAATTCAGAGAATATTTTAGGGAATATTAATATTGAAAAAGGAAAGAACGAATATAAATTTAGTATTGATATTAACTCACCCGAAAAATATAAATTACAAATTGATTTCAATCCACTAAATGTTTTAATTAAAAATTACTCGTCCAACAACAATTTTATAATCAGTGATGATCGCAGTTCAGTAACATTTGAAAATTCATTACAACTTACAGATGAGCTAGAATTCACTTCAAAAAATATTTCTGAAGACAAATTTTCTATTAAGATATTGAAAGATGATAGTCAGATTTTCCAAAAGAGAAATAGTACTCTCGAATTATTAATATTTAGATTCTCAAAATATTTTAATTTTTCTCCAACATTTATTCATTTCGTTTGTATTTGTAGTAATCGAACTGACTAAATTATTTCCAAAATAAAAAAATGAGGTTATCATGAGTGCACAAAATAAAAAAGCAATTCCAAAATAAAATTTCTTTTGGGGGAGCATTAATTTTAGCAATAGCTGTAATCTATTTTGCAGTTGGAAATCCATTGCCAAATGAAAAATGTAGTAGGTACAATTGGTGGTGTTGAAAAGCAAAAAAAATATCAGAAAGAGCAAATTTCTGCAGGTGATGTTGCACTTGAGAATTCAGATGTAAATACTTTATTACAAAATGATAAAATTCAAAAGTTTTTAAAGGATGAAAATTTTTCTGAAGGCAATGAATAATCCGAATTTTCTTAAAGCTGCTCAAAATGCTGATTTGTTAAAAGCTATGCACGATCCAAATTTTGCCAAAGCAATCAATGATCCATCATTTTTAAGAGTGATGAATAATGCAGATTTTCTAAAAGCTGCAAATAATCCAGATCAATTAAAAGCTATGACTGATGCTTCATTTTTGAAAGCTTCGAATGATCCACAATATTTGAAAGCCATTAGCAATAGTGATTATCTTAAAGCAATGAGCAATGCAGATTTCTTAAAAGCTATGGAAAATGCTGATTTCTTAAAGGCAATGAAAGATCCATCATTCTTAAAAAGTGCAAGCAATGCAGATTTCTTAAAAGCTTCAAAAGATCAAGATTTTCTAAGAGCTGCCAAAATGCTGATTTCTTAAAAGCAATAAAAAATACTGACTTCCTAAAAGCTGCTAATAGTAAAGATTTTAGAACAGCTGTAAGTAATGCTGATTTTCTAAAAGCCGCCAAAAATGCTGACTTTCTAAAAGCTGCTTCCAATGCAGATTTCTTAAAAATTGCTGCTAATTCAGACTTTAGAAGTGCGTTAAATAATGCTGATTTTCTAAAAAGCTGCGGCTGATCCAAGTTTTCTAAAAGCAATGAGTAGTACTGATTTCTTAAAAGCTGTTAATGATCCTACATTCTTAAAAGCAGCTAATAATCCTGATTTCCTAAAAGCAATGAGTGAACCAGATTTTCTAAAAGCAGCCAACAATGCTGATTTCCTAAGAGCAATAAATAGCGAAGATTTTTACGAGCAAGGAAATAAGTAAAAACTTAAAATTATTTACACTCCCCAAAGGTATGCTGTGTTTTGCACGGCATATCTTTATTATTTTTAAATTGTTAACGTAAATCCAAGCGAATTTTAAATGAAGAAATTATTAGTACTAACACTCTTATCACTTCTAGTATTTACTAATGTGCCAGCACAATTTTATAACATTTTAACTCCTAATCAGAGGCTAATCTATTATGGCGATGCATCTTCATATATGGTTGATTATGTTGGAAGTTGTGTAGAAAATTCATTCCGTTATCACAAAGCATTATATCATTACACTCCTTCTGAAAAAGTGAGTGTAATAATGCATGACCTTAATGATTATGGGAATGCTGGTGCAAGTACAATTCCTAGAAATTTTGTAATGATTGCTATTGCCCCTTCAAATTTTGTTTATGAAACTGCTCCGGCTAATGAAAAGAATTAATACAACCATGAATCATGAATTTGTTCATATAGCAACATTAGATGCTGCAAATAGTAGGGATAAATTTTATCGATCGGTATTTGGCAAAGTGGCTGAAGCTTCTGAAAATCCTTTAACGATGATATATAGTTTCTTAACTACTCCAAGAAGGGCTTCTCCCAGATGGTACAGAGAAGGGATTGCTGTTTATCTTGAGACTTGGATGGCTGGAGGTATAGGTAGAGCCATGGGAGGGTTCGACGAAAATGGTTTTTAGAACTCTAGTAAAAGAAAATGCAGTTATTCATGATCTTGTAGGATTAGAATCTGAAGGAACTCAAACTGATTTTCAGGTAGAAGTAAATGCATACCTTTATGGCACTAGATTTATGAGCTATCTTGCGTTAAAATATGGTTCGGAAAAGTTAATAGAGTGGACATCAAGAAATGAAGATAGCTATGCATATTTTGGCTCTCAATTTAATAATATTTATGAATTGAATTTGAATGATGCTTGGTTAGAGTGGATCAAATGGGAAAGAAACTTTCAAAAAGATAACATAAAGAAAAATTAATAAATACCCGGTTACGCCTTTTCGAAATATTACCGACAATACTTTGGGCTCATTATCACGTCCCTATTTTGATCGGGGAAAAATAAAATTTATGCTGCCGTCAATTATCCGGGACAAACAGCTCACATTGCATCAATTGACATAAGTTCAGGATCAGTAGAAAAAATTATTGATGTTAAAGGACCTGCACTTTATTTTGTTACATCACTAGCTTATGATTCAACAAATCAAAAATTATTTTATACATCTGATAATAATGATTGGCGAGATTTATTGGAAGTGGATTTAAATACTCGAAACTCAAAAGTCCTTATTGAAGAGGCCAGAACTGGAGAGTTGACATTTAATAAAGTTGATAATTCATTATGGGGAATTAGACATTTCAATGGAATTGCTACGATTGTTAGAATCCCTACCCATACAATGAATGGAATCAGATATATTCTTTACCATACGGAAAGACGATGTATGATATCGACATTTCAAATGATGGTAAAACTATTATTGGTGCACTTGCAGAAATTAATGGAACACAACTTCTCATAAAATATGATATAGATAGTTTAATCTTAGGTGCAATCAAATTTGATACACTCTTTAATTTTGAGAATAGCCTGCCTGCCAATTTTACTTTTTTCAGATGATGATAAATATTTATTTGGTTCATCTTATTATTCAGGAGTATCAAATATTTTCAAATACGATTTTGAAAAAAGGATATGGAAATTTTAAGCAACTGTGAAACGGATTATTCCGACCATTACCAATCTCTCAAGATTCGCTTATTGCTTTTATATATAATAGTCAGGGTTTCTCACCAGTTATGATGGAGAATAAACCATTGCAAAATGTAGCAGCAATTAATTATTGGGACAAGAAATTGTAGAAGCAGACCCAATTGTAACAACGTGGGCGGCACCTCCGCCTTCTTCAATCAATTTTGATTCTCTTACTATTGAAAAGGAGAATATAATGCGTTTGCACATATAGGATTTGCAACTGCATACCCAATTGTGGAAGGGTACAAAGAATTTGTTTCATACGGTATGAAATTTAATCTTTCAGACCTGATCGGATTTCAAAACTTTGGAATAACTGCATCATATTCTCCAAATAGATTATTGCCTGAGAATGAAAGATATCATCTAGCTTTAGAATATTCTCATTTTGGTTTTGAGGCATCTGCTACTTTAAATAATTCAGATTTTTATGATTTATTTGGGCCGACTAAAAGCAGCAGAAAAGGATATTCAATAGGGGCTAAATACCATGCAAATCTTATTTACGATACACCTGAGATTATGGATTACAATATTTATGCAAGTTATTATGGTAATCTGGAAAGACTGCCTAGTTATCAAAATATAATTGCTTCTTACGATAGATTTTAAATGCGGGCTTTACTCTTAATTATAAGGATGTTAGAGCATCGCTTGGTGCCGTTGACTATGAAAAAGGCGTAAAGTGGAGTTTTAACACCAACAATAATTATGTTGTAAAAACTTTATTTCCTCATGTTCACACAAATTTGGATTATGGTTTTGCCCTTCCAATAAATCACTCATCTATTTGGTTGAGAAGTTCTGCAGGATATTCTTATGGTGATAGGGATGAACCATTTGCTAATTTTTATTTTGGTGGTTTTGGAAATAATTATGTTGATAATCTACCTGAGAAAAGGTACCGAGAATATTATAGTTTCCCCGGTGTTGAACTAAACAGCATAGGAGGAACTAATTATGGGAGTTAATGCTTGAGTGGAATCTTCCTCCATTGCGTTTTAGTAATTTAGGATTTTCTTCATTTTTCATAAATTATGCAAGGACGTCATTTTTCTCAAATATATTGGCAACAAATATTGATTCAAAAATTTATAAAAGATCCTTGGCTAATATTGGTGCTCAAGTCGATTTTAAATTCATTATATTTTTTCATCTAAAAATGACATTTTCAGTTGGGTATGCAATGGCTTTTGAAAAAAATCTTAAGCCTACTGATGAAATAATGTTTTTCTTTAAAAATTCTTTAACCTATGATAGAAATTCTCGTAAGCCTCTTACCAGTTTTTATATTTTTACTGGCTTTAATTTATTTAGATAGTTATAAACTTGTAAAAATTACAACCGTATCGTTAGTCATTCTAATTGGCTTCGCAGCTGCTTTAATAAGTTTTACAATAACAAAATTTCTTCTTACCAACTTTTCATTTGAACTTTCACTTTATACAAAATACGGTTCGCCAATTATTGAAGAAACAATAAAAGCCAGTTTTATTATTTATATGATTTCAAAAAAACAAATTGGTTTTACAGTTGATGCAGCTATTTACGGCTTTGCAATCGGTGCGGGATTTTCATTCATCGAAAATATTTATTATTTAAATGTTCTGGAGTCTTCAAATTTATTTCTTTGGATTATCAGAGGTTTTGGAACTGCCGTTATGCACGGCGGAACTACAGCAATCTTTTCAATCATTACAAAAATTTATTTGATAGAAGTGAGAATTTAAAATTTAAAATTTTTTATTGGCTTTATTTTCTGCAATAATAATTCATTCATTCTTTAACCATTTGCTATTGCCGGCAGTAGCTATTACAGTTTTACAGTTAATCTTACTTCCAGCACTTTTTAGTGTTTGTCTTTCACAGAAGTGAATTGGCTTTACAAGAATGGATGGATAGTAATATTGATAATGAAGTTGAAATTCTTGATCAAATTAACAAGGGAATTTTTTCTGAATCCCATGCTGGAGAATATTTGTTATCACTTAGAAATAAATTTTCAGGAATAGTTTTATCGGATATGCTTTGCTTAATAAAAATACATTTGGAATTATCAGTAAGGGCAAAAGGAGTATTGCTTTTAAGAAAAGCAGGCTTGCCGGTAATCATTGAAGAAGAAGTAAAAGATAAATTAGAAGAATTAAAATATTTGGAAAACAGTATCGGAACAACTGGGAAACTAGCCGTAGCTCCAATTTTAAAACTAGCACCTGAGATTTATGGCAGCTTTTTTTGTTAGGTAAATGATAAGTGAGGTAGTTCAACTTTTTATCATTCTACGATGAGAAATATTAATAAGTGGTTAATAATTTTTTCCTCAACTCCTCATGAATCATTTTAGCATTATTTAGTAAAATTTTAATTCCTTCATCTTCCCTAACTGTATCCAAAAAGAATCATTTTGCATGGAAGGATAACTAACGTAACCCAAGTCTATTGCTTTCCTTAATGCCCTCTTGCAATCTTCGGTCTTACTTAATAGTCCATAAATTCGTGCAATTTCATAAAATATTTCGCTATCTGCTGGATTTTCCAATTCTCGTTTTAAGTTATATTCTGTAGCTTTATCAATATTTCCGTTCATAAATTCAACCAAGGAATTTGCAAAATAGAATTCACCTATTTCATCTTTCATATCAATAACTTGATTGAGATAATTTTTTGCTAGGTCTTTTTCTACCTGCTCTAAAAGCAACCTCCCTAAATAATTTAGTGAAAAAGGACTTTGCAAATCCAAATTATAGGTTTTAAAATTTCATCGAAGTTTCCCAAGAACATATCTGTAATAATTGAAGATCTAAATCGTGAATTATTTGAATCAATATTTTTAGCAATAGCCGCTTCATTTTTTTGATTCCTCCAGAAAGCCAACATATCTGTAATGATAGCTAAGTGCAAAATGCAGATATGGATCATTCGGATTTATTTTAAGGGCTCGGATGATCATATTATGCGCATCTTCATGTCTGCCATTGTCTGTATAATGCATTCCTAAATTTGCAAGTGCGGGTATCAAATTTTCATTTAGTGATAAAGCCTTTAAAATGATTCTTCGGCTTTTTTTTGTGCTACTGAAGTACTTGTGCCAACTTGTGATAATTGGTTGTAACGAGAGCCCAATTCCATATAGGCCGGAGCATAATTTGGATCTAATTTAATTGCATCGTTTAGTTTGTCAATGGCCTTCTTATTCCCCTCTACACTAGTTGGATAGGAAATTGCACGTAGATAAAACTCATAAGCCATTTGGCTATGAGGAGCCTCTGGTTTCATTCGTTCCCGTTCTTCTTCGGAGAATTGAATTTTTAGTCCTGAGACTACTTTCTGCGAAACAATATCTTGAAGCTCAAATACATTTTTATATTGTATTTCAATTGGTTCACGCCAAATCATCTGGTCTGCGTTAAGATCTATTAACTCGATATTTAATCTAATGGTATCCGATTCTTTCAGATAGTTCCCGGCTAAAATATAATTCACATTGAGTTCAATGCCCGCTTCCCTCACATCAACAAACTCATTTTGATATTTACGAACAGAGCTTGACGGACGAATAAGAACATTACTGGAATAAGCCATTGACCCAATGATTTGATCCGCAAGTGCAAAACCTAAAAAATTGGTTTGCGGATCATTCATTATATTCGAAAATGGAAGGACTGCTAACTTTTTAATTTCAGTATTATTAGAAACTGCAGAAGACTTCGCATAATCAAGGTCTTCCAGTAATTCACTTATTTGATTATATCTTTTATTGCAATCTTTCTCTAACGCTTTTTGAATAATTTTTTTAATTGAAACATTACTTTCAATTTCATCAAGAATTTCCGGTTGTTCATTTAAGATAGAATAAATTATTGCTTGATCATATTGTCCTTTAAACGGCAACTCACCCGTAAACATTTCATATAGAACTACGCCAAATGACCAAATGTCTGCTTGCTGATTAACATCTTCACCCCGAGTTTGTTCAGGTGACATATAAGCAGCAGTACCTATAGTTGAACCAAATGCACTTACCTCTTTGCCAAGGCCAATTTTAGCCAAACCAAAATCCATTATTTTAACTCTGCCATCAACGTTTATCATTATGTTCGATGATTTTATATCTCTATGAATAATTCCTTTTTTGTGAGCAGTCTTCAATCCTTCTGCTATTTGTCGGGCAATGGTTTGCTTTTCATCCTCGTTTTCAAATCCTGATTGAATTTTATCTTTTAATTCTACGCCGTTAATTAATTCCATCACAATAAACATTTCATTTTGGGTTTCTTCAATGGCATAAATATGTGCAATATTGGGATGATTCAACGCGGCTGCGGCTTGAGCTTCAATTTCAAATCGCTCACGCTCTTCTTCATTTGATGTGATATAACTTGGTAAAAACTTAATTGCAACTTCACGTTTAAGTTTGTTATCCTCAGCTTTATATACCACACCCATTCCGCCTTCGCCGAGTTTCTCTATAATTTTATAATGTAATATTGATGAGCCAAGCATACTTTTTATCAAATTTTATTTTTATGAAATCTTAAATAATATTTACTCAATAATAATTTTCGGTGGTGAACCGCCAATAGCAAAAGCTCCGTTTGCTGTGCAGAAGACTGCATACTCATAGGTACCGGCTAGCACATCACTTTTTACTTTTAACTTCAGCTTTTTACCATCTTTTACAAATTTTGTATAACCGTTAGTTAAACTATCTGCGGGACTATCAGCATCAAATAAAAAGTCCGGGAATTGAAAGTAGGCATCCGAGCCTTCGACAGTCCACTGAATTTTAGCATTCTTTTTAACTTTAACTTTAAATTTAGTGTAATCTGAAGCATCAACAACTCTCCAGACACCATCAACTTTTACAACCTTTAATTCAACTCCTGGTGCAGGTGACATTGTGTACATCCCTAATAGCAGCATAGCTAATAAAGATGCTGTGAATAATATTGATATTTTCTTTCTCATTTCGTTCCCCAAATTAGTGATTGATATATTTTTCTAATAGATATTTTCCATTACATTCTGTTAGTCATTATCTTGTTTTACTAAAACCTTATATCTTGCATCAGCAATTAGTTCTTTCAATTCGGGTTGATTTTCAATATCCGATTGAGAATATCCCTTTTTAATTGCGTCTTCAATCCAGTGCAATGACTGGTCTCGGTTCCCAAGTTTTTCATAAATAGTGGCTGCTCGGAAAATTACTTGAACATTTTCAGGAGCTATTAATAATGACTTTTTTAATAAGTTCAACGATTTATCTTCATCCCCAATATCAGCATAATAGGAGGCAAGATTCGAGATAAGATCAGGATCTTTAGGATTAATTTTTACTTGTTCTTCTGCAATTTTAATTGCCTGCTTATAGGTTTCTAATGCTTTGCTTTTTTTGGCCGGAACTTCTGAATATGCCGCTGCTAAATTTCCCCATGTTAAATAATTCTTATCATTCAATTTTAATGCTTCTTCATAGGTTAAGGCAGCATCTTCATAATTTTTCTCAATAAAATACAAAGTTCCTAAATTTGAATAGATATTATATGATTTTTTAATTTCGAGAGATTTTTCAAACATATCTCTTGCATCTCCCCATTTTTCGAGCATATAATAGATTCCCCCAAGATTATTATACCCGCGATAATTATCCGGAGTTAATTTTATAACCATTTTGAATTGTTCAATAGCATTATCATAATTTCCATTTTTATAATAATGTACTCCTAAATCATTATAGCCTGCCCAGTAATTTGGTTTTATTTGAATTGCCCTTTTAAATATTTTTTCAGCTTCATTTTCTTTACCCATTAATTCATAAGTTTTTGCAAGCTCACGGTTCGCTTGAGCATGATTAGGTTCAATTTTTAATGCTCGCCTAAATTCAACAATGGCTTCGTCGTACTTACCTGTTCCAGAGAATATCATGCCTAATGTAACACTTACGGGTATCAGCAGACTATCAATTTTAAATGCTTGTTTACTTTCTTTAAGAGCCGAGTTCACAAGGTTTGTATTTTTAGTAATCTCATATTTACGCCAATAAGATTCACCTAAACCTGCATATGCTAATGAATAGAGCGAGTCAGAATCAACCGCAAGACTGAATAAATTTATAGCTTCATCAACATTTTCAATATTTTCATAGCGCTGTAAATAGCCTTTTGCCTGCAGATAATATGCATAAGCTTCCGGTTTCGAAGTACCGCCCGAGCTGATTAAATCGCTTACGCTCTCATCCATTTCGATGTGGAGCATCTCTAATAATTTAATAACCGATTTATCTTGCAAGGAAGCAATATCTGATTCCTTAATATCAATCACCGACGAATTAAGTTGACGAAGATTAACCGCATCAACAAGATTAATATTTAAACGATATAAATTATTTAGAAATTGAAGACTACCTGTGACTGCTAAATTTACTCCAAACATTTGGTTAGCTTCTTTCGGACTGTTTATTTTATTACTTAATACTTCACTTGAAGGTACAATCCACAAAGTACCTTTTAATTTTTCTATTTGTGTAAGTTTACTTGAAAGTGTTTCCATTAATCCGTCGCAAAATGCTTGCTGATTCTTATCCCTCCAATATTTGTAAGCGGTAAAATTAATAGATGTTGTTCCTTGGAAACCGTATTTAAGCCGGCAATCTCTTTAACTTTTTCCCAACCGAACGGTAAAATAATAGAACCTATTATAAGGCTAAATATTAAACCACCAATAAAAAAAACCTATTTAGCTTTATTCTTTTTATCAGGTAAATTGGAAATTTTAATTGGAGTTGTATTAAACCCATAATCAGGATCCACTCGATACATTTCCAGATCATTTAAGAGTTGACTTGCGTTTTGATAGCGAACAGCTTGATCTTTCGCCAGACATTTTTCAACAATACGAATTAAACTTGAAGAACAATTTTCTGCATAATTTGTTATCGGATCAGGTTCTTCATTTAGTATAGAATATATTATTGCTTGTTCGTAATCTCCTTTGAAAGGAACTTGACCTGTTAACATCTGATACATTACAACGCCAAAAGACCATATATCACTTTGCTGATTTACTTCTGAACCTTTCGCTTGCTCTGGGGACATATATGCCGCTGTTCCCATTGTTAAACCAATTTTTGTAACACTCGGGTCGTTTAATGTTTTTGCCAATCCAAAATCAAGTATTTTAACCTCACCACGATTTGTAATCATAATATTTGCAGGCTTAATATCTCGGTGAGTTATTCCAGCTTCGTGTGCTCTTGCCAATCCATTTGCTATTTGAATACTGTATTCAACAATAACTGAAATTGGTAGTTTTCCCTTCTCTAATTCATCTTTTAGTGTGCTGCCTTCGTAATAAGCCATTACAATAAAAAGTTGCCCATCTTCAGTTTTATTAATATCATAAATAGTACAAATATTCGGATGATCAAAAGAGGATGCCGCTTTCGCTTCTGAAATAAATCTTTGTTCTGCCTCTTCATCTGTTAACATGTGATTAGGCAAAAACTTTAACGCAACAATACGTTCAAGTTTTTCGTCTTTGGCTTTATATACAACCCCCATTCCGCCAATGCCGATTTTTTCAATTATTTGATAATTCGATATTTTTTTTTCTATCAAGTTCATACTATTGAATTTTAACCAAAACTTTTCCCTGTTATCAAAGTGTAATTATCAATTTTCATATCTTCACTAGTGTTTATTTTTCCTTTTGAACTTTGTTCAAGTTCCATTTTCCACAAATAAAATTTTGAGAAAGTATGCTTTACTTTATCAGTTAGCTGAGTAAACTTACCGCTTAATTCATATTGATCAGCAAATGACTTATCCTCCCAAACTGAAAAAGATAAAAATTCAGAGTCATTTTTTAAATTTTCAGTCAGATAAGCAAAGCTGCATCCTTCTGCTGTTTCAAGATTGGGAAGAATTTCTTTTGAATAAATTTTCTTGAACTCTTTAATTTTATCTGGTTGTATTTTTACTGAGACTATCCTGATATACATTCCGGTTGATTCAGCAAGTTTTGATTTATTATTATGACTTCTAACTGCCACAACATAATTTGTTCTAGAAGGTGATTCCAAAACTGGTTTGTATTCCACTTTAGAATCTTCAGATAACTGCAACTTCCATTCACTCGATTCCGACAGAAATTGTTCTATATGTTCAGAAAGTTTTTTTGAAACATCACTTTTTTCATAATCTTCAGCTTGTTTCTTTTTATCCCAAAGTGTTAATGAAATAAATTTTCCCCTATCAGTATTGCTTTTAATCAAGCCCGCCATTCTGCAGCCAACGAGCCTTTGAAGTTGCGGAAGCACGACTATATTATAAACTTGTCTAAAAGTACTTTCGTATTCAGTATTAATGGATAATTGCACTAGTCTCAAAAACATTCTTCCACCTTTCTTGTAGTAAGTTTTAGGGGATGTTTATTTACTTCTTTTCAAAACCATCAAAGTTATATCATCGGATTGTTCGGCCTTACCAGTATAAGTTTTCACCTCTTTTACAATTTTATCACTGAGTTCTTTAGCTGATAATTCAATATTACTTTGCAATATTGAAATTAACTTTCCCTCGCCAAATTCTTCTTCTTTTTCATTCATCGCTTCGGTAATTCCATCAGAAAATATTACTAACATTTCGCCAGGCTCTAAAGTTTTTGTTACCTGTATATGTTCAGCAAAATCAAAACAGCCAAGTAATAATCCACCTTCAGTTAAGTGTGTGAGTTTGTTATCCTTAATATTTATAACCGGATCGTGACCGGCATTGCAGTAAGTTAATGTGTGATCATTATAATTAAGCTCAGCAAAAAATAAAGTTGCAAATCGATTTCCGGAAGTGCTGTTTATTAATAATGTATTGGAATTTTTAATAACATCACTTACTTTTTGCTGGGTAAGTGCTTGTCCACGCAAAGTAGCTTGAAGATTCGCCATCAACATTGCAGCCGGTAAACCCTTACCGGTTATATCCCCTAAGCAAATTGCAATTTTATCGCCGGATAATTTTATAAAATCATAATAATCACCACCAACTTCTTTTGCTGGAATATTTATTGCATAAATATCATATCCATCTATTGCTGGTATTTTTTTGGGCAAAATGTTAATCTGAATCTCTTTTGCCATTCTATATTCTTCTTCTAACTTAATAAGCTCTTGCTCTTGTTTAAGAAGTCTGGCATTTTCAATTACATGCGCAGATTGAGCAGCTATAATGGAAAGAAGTCTTTGATCATTAGGTGAAAACCCTATTTCTGATTTTTTATTAAAAACTGTTAGCAGGCCAATCATTTTTCCTTGCAGGGAAATCGGAACACTTAACAAAGTTTTTATTGGCAAATCTATTTCGTTGGCAAAGTCAAATCTTACATCATTTTTTATATCATTAATAAGAAGAGGAGATTTGTTTTTTAACATCCAACCCGTTAACTGACTGTCAAATCTATATGGAAGAAGTTCTAAAGTTGAATCTTGCTTTCTAATCATGGTTTGGAAAGGCTTCTCTGTATCTTGCTCTTCTAAAAGCATTACAACACCTTGAGAAACTTTTAAATGTTTGATACAACTTTTTACCATCAACTCAATAACTTTTTCCAGGGACTGGCTTGAGGTTATTACTGTGGCTATATCATTTAAAATTGCAAGTTCTTCTACCGCTATTTTTAACCGTTGATTTTCTTGCTTTAATTTATCAGTTTCATTTTCCAAAGTTATGTTTTCCCCCATATCATATAATGAAATGAATGATTAAATAAGATAAGTAATCTATTTTTTGTATGATTGAATTAAATCTGCAAAAATTATTTTTAAAATGCCAATTAATCTCAAGGTTGTTTATTTCAATAAGAATCTTAATCCTCACAAATTGTCATTCTAAAATAACTATTGAGAGAATTCGGAGAAAAAAATGAGCAAGTGCTAATATTTGAATGATGAAGAACTATATGTACCTATTTAAAATTTAGTATCAATGTTGATCAATTAAAATTTGATTTCCATCCGGATCTTCCAACATTATGGATTCGGGACCTTCAGTATTTTCGTCTGCTTCTTTAACTAATTTTAATCCATTCGATTTTAAGTGTTTTTGAATTGCTCTAACGTCGGTCGGATTAAAAGTAAGAATATTCTTTTCAAACATTCCTTGAAACAAACCAATAACTGAATTTTCTGATTTTAAAATTCTCCATTTTTCATTTTCTGTATCTGGAAATAATGAATTTAAATGTCCGCCATCGATCACTTCAAATCCAAATGTTTTGTAAAATGAAAGACTTGCTTCAATGTTCTTAACACTTAAGCTAACTGAAAATTGACCTAATTCTATTTTTTTCATATTTATCCCTCTTGAGTAATTAATTGTGTTAATTGTTACTTTATTTAGTTCTGAAAATCTTCCTCATTAAAGTTGTAATCTTCATCATCATCCTTCTGTTGTGAAAACATTGTGGAAATCATATCTTTGAATTGCATTCCAAATTCAACTCGCTGTTTGCTTATCAAAGAATACTCTGCTAATCCATGCAATAAAAATTCCATCATTAAATAATATTCATTTTCAGGCAATTGAGGATGAAGCTTTTTGATTACGGCATCAAGATTAGTAACTGTGCCTAATAATTTTCTGTACTCTTTATCGGAAATATTATTGAGTAAATCCAAATTATTTTGAGAAAACCATTGTGTGATTTCCGTGTAAGGATTTTTTTGTTGCGATTTTTTAATCTTATCCGGACTTGGAAAATATTCCTCAAATTGTTTTCTTATTGCTTTGCCAATTAAGATTTGTGCAACAGTTGCAGTTCCTTCTTGCTCGCCTTCGTAAACCAATTCTACTTTTCCAGTTATTGATGGAATTACTCCAATGAAATCAGAAATTCTTACCGTAGTTTCTTCTTCTCCATTAATTAACATTCTGCGTTCAGCGGTGCTTATTAAATTTTCAAGTGCTGAAATTGTTAGTCGTGCGGAGACTCCACTTTTAGAATCAACATATTCACTCTTCCGTGCTTCAAAAGCTACTTGCTCAACTAAATCTTTTACAAGTTTTGGTGCTTTAATATTTTTAATTTGCTCCTCAGTAAGCTTTGCTTCAAGATCTGTAATTGTTCGTGATTCCTTAATTGTTCTTGCATAGTGAGTCATTATTTGTGAATCAATTCTATCTTTAAGAGGTGTTACAATGGATCCACGATTTGTATAATCTTCCGGATTTGCAGTAAAACAAATTGAACATCAAGCGGTAATCTTATTTTAAATCCTCTTATCTGCACATCTTTTTCTTGAAGAATATTAAAAAGTGCAACTTGGATTCTTGCTTGTAAATCCGGCAATTCATTAATAACAAAAATTCCTCTGTGTGATCTTGGAATTAATCCAAAATGAATTACCCGCTCATCCGAATAAGGAAGTTTCAATGTGGCAGCTTTAATTGGATCTACATCGCCAATTAGGTCTGCAATTGTTACGTCTGGAGTCGCCAGTTTTTCAGTATATCGTTCATCACTTTTAATCCATTCTATTGGAGTATCATCTCCCATTTCAGAAATTTTATCTTTTCCATAACGAGAAATTGGATGAAACGGATTATCATTTAATTCAGAGCCGGCAATTATTGGAAGATAATCATCAAGCAAGGTTGTCATCATACGTGCAATTTTGGTTTTGCTTGTCCGCGTAAACCGAGTAAAATTATATTATGTCTGGAAAGTACTGCACTTTGAATATCCGGTATTACAGTTTCATCATATCCAATTATTCCTTTAAATTTTTGTTTTCCTGTTTTTTAAGCTGTGTTATCAAATTCTCGCGCATCTCATCTTTAGTTGAGCGCGATTTATAACCGCTCTCTTTTAGTTGCGCTAAAGTTTTAATTTTATCAAAGTTGTAATTCATAAATTCCTTTTCTTATAATTTCATTTTTTGAATTGTAGTTATGTCTAAATGAAAAAACTCGTTCTCATTGCAAGGAGTTTCTCTCCGAAGCAATCTGCCAAAAAGTGAGAGATTGCCACACTCCGATATAATGCATCGGAGTTCGCAATGACATAAGATGCAACTGATTTTTGAATTTTTCATGGCTTTCTTATCTGACTTTTTTCTTCTATTTCTTATATAATCTTCAAAAATAAATTCACCTAATCCTTTTATAGAACTGTAATATGCACGACCATGATTAATTTTTGTAAAGTCTCTCACAAACTGCTGCAAGTAAGGATCACGAGCAATCATAAAAGTTGTAATAGGAATTTTAAGTCGTCTGCAAATTGCAGCTTGGTTAAGAGTTTTATTAATGATTTTTCTATCAAGCCCATAACTATTTTTATAGTATTTAATTCCTTCTTTCAAGCACGTTGGCTTGCCGTCTGTTATCATAAAAATTTGTTTGTTGCTTGTTTTTCTTCTTCGTAAAATATCCATCGCAAGTTCAAGACCGGCATATGTATTTGTGTGGTAAGGTCCAACTTCCAAGTAAGGTAAATCTTTTATTTCAATAGGCCAAGCATCATTACCAAAAACAATTATATCTAAAGTATCTTTTTTGAACCGGGTTGTAATTAATTCTGCCAAAGCCATGGCTACTTTTTTAGCCGGAGTAATTCTATCTTCGCCATATAAAATCATTGAATGAGAAATGTCTATCATTAAAACTGTTGAGGTGGAAGTTTTAAATTCATTCTCCTCAATTTCTAAATCGTTTTCCATAAGATGGAAATCAGAAATACCGTGATTAATTTGTGCATTTTTAATTGATGAAGTCATATCAATCTGATCAAGCGAATCGCCAAATTGGTAATTCCTTCTTTCTGAAGTTGTCTCATCTCCAAAACCGGAATAAGGCGTGTTGTGGCTTCCCCGTTTACCTTTTTTAAGTTTATTAAAAATTTCTTCTAGTGATTGTTTTCTAATTGCTACTTCAGATTTGGATGTCATAACAAAATTATTGCTGTTTATTCCATCTTCCTTTATATATCCTTTGTCTTTGAGTTCTTGTATAAAATCTCCAATTCCATATTCATTATTTGTTAGATTATGATATTTATCAATTTCGTTCAGATATGAAAGGGCTTCGGGTACATCTCCGGAAGTAATATTGAGAAGCTGCATAAGAATTTTTAAAAGTTGATCAAAGCCAACCTTGCCATTTTCTTCTGGTTTAAATTCACTAAATCTAAATCCGTTCATTTTTCTCTTTCTGATAAATTTTAAGTTTGTAAACAATTATAAACTTAACAATAAATATGGAGTTATTATCCGATTTTTTCAAGTCACTTATTTAGTAAAAGAAAATAAATTTTACTATTGACTTGTAATTTTAGTTTTTCTAACTTACAATTAGTTTTAAAACTCTAAAAGAATTAATTGTAATGAAGAATCAAAATTCTTTCATGGTCATAAATAATTCTGCACTTCTCAATTCCTTTCCAAGAACTATAGTTTTTAACCATATAAATATTTTCAAATCTCAATTCAACATAAATATAGTTGGCATTGCCGAAATTTAAATATTGAATGAGAATAATACTTCTTAAATTTAAGAGGTTTTGCTTGAGCTTTTTTGATGTGTTAAAAGAATTTGTAGTTGTATTCATAATCACTTTTATTGTTACTTCATTGGTAACATTAATTTATAATTTATTGTTTCATGCAGAAGTTTTATTTGATTGGGCAACTGCATTTAGACTCTCAATTATTTTTGGGATAATTTTTCCAACGCTAAATTATAGAGAGCGTAAGAAGCTAAGTTAAGAATATTTCAATCAATAGGTAAATTCTTGCTGAAATTAACAGATAAACAAATCACCAAAATATTTCTCATTATACTTGTAGTTGTAAGTGGATTTCCTCAATTCAATCCGCAATATTTTGTTCATACCTCCGGCTCAATAAAAGTGATTGGTGTAACCATGGGATTGTTAATAGCAGTTTTAATTTACTATAAATGGAAATTTGCCAAACATCTATTTTACTTAATATTAGTTCCATCAATATTCTTTGACTTTTTTGCCTTAACAAAGGTAAATGATAAATACTTCTATGGTTTTTTTATTCTTATGCTAAGTCATATTGGGTTAGTAGTATTTTTTATGGAATCAAAAAGCATAATCAATTATTTAACCGAAACAAAACTAGAATTAAAATCAGTTGATCAGATAGAACAAAATCCAAATGGATAAAACAAATAGAAATATTATTTCACCAAAACAGAGGGAAAAATGACACACGTTTATTACCATGCAAGTGCTGACAATCATGATCAATTTGCTAACACTTTTCAAGAAGCTAAAAAAATGGTTGACGAATGGATTGAAGAAGGCGATCATCATATTAAAATTTTCAAACTCTCAGCTGATGAAGTAACTGATTATATTAATTTGGATGAAGAATTGGTTTACTCAAAGGATATTAATTAGCAGATAGAAATCTATGTATAACTATTAATTTGTCGTTGCGAACTCCGATGCTCCATATCGGAGTGTAGCAATCTATCACTTTTGGTCTGATTACTTCGGAGAGAAACTCCCTGCCTCGCGGCAAGGCGGGCTCGCAATGACAATTTTTTAAGATGTTATTAAATCATAACCTTCATAATAGTCTGCGTTCCTATTTCTTTTTCTTTAAATTACTTCCATTAAAAAATCATAATTTTCATTTACCATTAAAATAATAAATGCCAAACACTCTAGCACACATCGGTATAAATGGATTAATAACAAAGTCAATTTTTAGAAAATCTGATTTATTATGGATTTATGCCGGCTGCATTATTCCCGATTTTCCTTGGATAATTAGAAAAGTTGTTGAAACTATATTGCCATCAGTAAATGGTTATGAATTGCAAGCTTTTGTTATTGTTGAAGCAACATTGTTTTTTAGTATAATATTGAGTTTAGCTCTTGCCGTTTTGAGCAAATTTCCAGTCAGAACATTTTTAATTCTTTCGCTTGGTTCATTACTGCATTTGTTGTTAGATCCAATTCAATACAAATGGGCAAACGGAGTTCATTTATTTGCTCCTTTTAATTGGGATTTAATTCATTATGGATTTTTCTGGCCCGAGAGTTTTGGAACTTACCTGCTGACTTTTATTGGAATTATATTTTTTATTTACAATTGGAAAGAAGTTAAAAATTCTAAACCCGACTTAATTTTTTCTCAAAAAAGAATTATTGTCTTTCTCTTTTTGTTATTAATCTATTTTTCATTGCCCATTTATTTTATGAAAAATGTTGAAAAAACTGATAATCATTTTATTTCAACATTAAAAAATTATGAAAACCGAACAGGGAAATATGTAGAAATGGACAGGAAAAAAGTTAAGTTTAATGAAACCACAAATTCATTTTGGATTGAATCATTCGATCATGATTTAATTGAGCTGCAAAATGTGGAAAATATTTCAAGCTCCAAATTATCCATACAAGGTAAATTTGTGAATAACAGCTTAATTAATGTGACTAATTATCATGAAAATTGGGTTTTGTTTAGAGATGGAGCATCTTATGCGGGAATTGCAATAATACTTTTTGCGTGGTTGATTCAATTTAGGGACAAAAAAAATTAAGTTGTTTAATTATAATGCTTTAGCTATTTTCTTAAAGTACTAATTTAGAATTTGCCCCTTAAAATTTTCGTCACTTTCTAAATCATAATCTTCAAAAAAGTTGTGCGCTACATAATATTTCAACAATTCACGTGTTCTCTTTTCTGTGTATTCCGCTTCAATAATTTTAATACATTCAGAAATTATTTTACTAACATTGCCGTTTTGCACACTTTGTGCGGGATGCTCATCAATATCTAATGATTTAGAAACTTGATTTATCAGCATGTACGCAGAAATTGACGGCTCAAAATAAGTGTGCATTTCCCTTTCCTTTTGTTAATTCTAGTTCAATTATCGGTATAATAAAAAAATTTTTAAGTTCTTTTTTATAATTTTGTTTCAGATCACAGCTTGTGTATCAAAATTTTAGTTTATTGCAAACGCCTTTAGAAATAAAAGGCAATCAAACTTCCTTTTGATTTGTTGGTCCTCAATGGCTCTAAAAATTAATTTTAGAGCCATTTTTTTATCTCTAATAATTACTATTGACTTTCACCATCCAAAAACAAGAACATTAAATATTTTGCTTATCATTTTTAATTTACGACTCTAAGAATTGGAAATGTTTTTTGATTTCCTAATAAATTTTAAATTTATTGTAATTCACTAATCCAAGCATCGATTTGGGCTCAAGAGCAATCACAATTAAATTATTTTTGAGTTGATTAAGCGGTATGAAATAATAGTTAGACTTATCAATTTTTTCAGAAATCTCATTTACTTTCAAAATTGGATTTACGACTAAATCTCCCTCAAAATCAATTGAATCAATCCTTTCTACATGATATTCTTCTACTTTTTCACAGTTGGCTGAACTTGTATTTTCAAAATTTATGTTTTGTTTTTCTGCCCAAATCTTTATTTCATTTAATTCTTTAGGAAATAAATATCCAATCAAGGCGATCAACATCAAATAGTGATTTTACCACCGGACGAAAGTCATCCATTGTAATTAGTGAATCTTTTTGTGAGTGATAAGAAAAAGAGGTATTTCTAATTTACTTCCGTCTGAAATGTGCTCTAATTGGATTGCAACTAACTTCGGAGAACCATTATTAATTAACTTTTCTCTCTCTTCTTTTACTAAATTTTTAATTTCTTCTTTATTATTATAAGTAAATTCTAAAAGAGACAACATTCCGTTCATCTGACCTTCAGCGCGTTTCTGTATACTCTCGGTTTCAACAATTTCAGCATTCATTCCTTCTTGAATGAATGAAAAAGTATTTTGAATTGCAAAACTCTGTCTACCATCGTTTATATCAAAAGTGCTATAGCGCATTAAATCAACTTCGGAGGTCCTCCCAGAATATAAGAAAATGCAGTAAAATCCTTTTCTCTTAAGCGATCAAAAATATAGGGAATGCATTTCTCATTGGCTAAATCTCTAATTTTCGCAGAGACATTTATGTTTGTTGGTGCGCCGATAGTTTCATCAAAATTTCTTCTGTAGCCGTATTTTTTCCAATCTTCGCCAAAAGGATAATACTCGTGAACATCCATTGAAACTTCAAACAAATATTTATCAAAAAACTTATGAAGCGCAATATTTTCGGGTTGATCGAGAATTAAATGATCGCGGTTCAAATCGGCATCATTTCCGTTGCGGCGCTTATTGGCTTCGGAACCATCGGGATTCATCTGCGGAATTAGGGCAAAATCAATTTTATCAAATAAATATTTATTTTCAGATTTTAATAATTCTTCTGCAAGAAGCAAAGCACCTTCTTTACCGGATTGTTCGTTTCCATGTTGTTGTGCGAAAACTAGGACTTTTATTTTAGAATCATCTTGCCCAAATTCTGTCGAGGAAAATTTTAAGACATAAATGTTTCTGCCCTCAATAGATTTTCCAATTGTTTCAACTGCAGCAATTTTTGATGATTTTTCAAGCTGATCAACAAATTCCGAAAGCTCATCATAGGATGTAAGTTTCTGATAATTATTAACAATAAGTGGAGATTGCTGTGCATATAAAATTTGAAAGAGATTTAGAATTGCAAAAATTATTTTTTTCATATTAGTTATATTTAGTTAATAAATTGAATATTCGTTTATTTTAGTAGCAGCATTTTTTTTTATCAGTTTAGTATTACCTGATATAAGGGTATAAAAATAAATTCCGCTTGCTAATTTGCTTGCGTCGAATTTTACCTCATAAGTTCCGGGAGCTTTAGTTTCATTCACTAAAGTGGCAACTTTTTTCCCAAGTATATCAAAAACTTCTAGCTTTGTTTTTAATGCAAATTTTGGTTCTACAACATTTGAAATTGTGTATTTAATTATGGTTAAGGGATTAAACGGATTAGGATAATTTTGATAAAGTGAAAAAAATCCGCAATATTATTTTCATCGTCACTTTTAACTGCAGTTAAGTTATCAAACTTTTGTGTTTCAAACGAATAATTTATTTCAGAATAATTAGTCAATGAGATACTTAGATTATTCATGGCAACTATTTGTCTAGTATCAATACTTTTGTTTGCACGATAGATTGATGAATCAACTTTAGTGGTTTGACTTGCATCCACTAATAAATATGGAGTTTCAACAATTCCACTGACTGATTTATTAGAATGTGATAAATGTAAAAAATCATTACTATTTAAATAAATGCCAAATCTTTTTCTGTTTCGCATCATTCCCCAGAGTACAGAACTTGTTCTATTTTCATAATAATCAGAATCGGCAAAAATATTTGGTTGAATAATTAAATCGCCAAAAATGTTTAATCCATTGCCAATTCTCATCTGCCCGCGGTAAGAAGCATACAAGTCAGAGTCAGTATTATCAATAAACTTTTCTCCAATTATTTTTTTGGCTGTTTCCAAAAAAAAGTATTGGCTTGCCATTATTAATAGAACTCTGAAATGCTTCTCCAATTAAACTCCCCATCTCATCAAAGTTACTTAATAGATTTAGGAATCACCTAAAAATATAAAGTTTGTTGAATTCTTAACTTTTTCAGCTTCCATCTGATTATTAAGAATTGAATTCGACATTTCCAAAACCTCAAAAGCATAATTGTTTAAGTTAAGATATTCAGAAATAATTTTGAGATTATCTTCAGTTCCTTTGTGTGTAATTATTAAAACATTTTTGATTCACCATTATTTAAGAATTTTGTTAAGTAAGATGCTTGAGATGAAATATTTTTAATTCCGCTTAAAGCAATGTCTGTTTTGGGAAATTCTAATAGATCTGTGGTTACAAAATCTTTTGCAGAATTTGGTATAAACGAAATTTCCTTCAGATTAAAATCAAATTTCCATCCATTTGTTAAAATATCTGATTTCAGATTCTCAATAGTATATTTTCCATTTTTATAATCTGTATAATTTGTTAATTTCCTTTTTGATAAATATAAACAGCACCGCTCCCCATAACTTCACCAATACCTTCTGGAGAAATACAAATAGCGGTTCTATCATCAATGCCAGCCCCAATTAAATGTTCACCGGTACTTGTAAACCAATTAAACAACATTGAAATTAATCTTCCGGGTCTGCTTCGCTCAATAAAATGCGTATCAAATATCACATTTGGGATAAAATTTAAAAAATTATTTTCAAACTGCATATATTTGTTAAATGGATTCCGCAGTGACTCTTCAGGATAAACGGTTCCATTTTTTGCGTTAAAATCTACAGAGCCCAATACCGCTGCACCTGCACTAGTTCCCGCAATTACACCACCATTTCTAAAAACATAATTAATTGCTGAATCAACCTTTGTTCCTTTCCATAATCGTACATAATCCCACTGGTCGCCACCCCGCAGAAAAATTGCTTTTGCAGATATTATTTCATCATAAGTAGTTTGTAAATTTGCAATGGCTTTGGATGAAATATTTTTATTAAAAGCTGTATCGGCTCCAAAGGAAATAAAATAATTTGGCAGCCAATTTGTTGCATCACCAGCTCCAAGAATAATTATCTTACCATTTCCAGCTTTATTTACAATCCAGCTATAAGGTGCATCGCTCCAATCGTTATAATCCTCAGAGCCTCCGCCAACTGCACATATGTATCCTTGTGAAAATATTGTGGTTGTTAAAAAAAGAGAAAAGAAAATCGTGCTGAATATATTTGTTTTAGTAAGCAAAATTTAAAAATTAAGATTTAAAGAAAACCTATGAACATTCGGTAGAATATTATAAATAGAATATGCATAATCAAAATTTACAAGAGTGTTTCCCAAGATAACATTTGCGCCAGCGCCAAAAGCATAATCTTGATCATCATAATTATATTTGTAACCGCCACGAATAAAAAAACGATCGAAGAACGAAACTTCGGATCCCAAATGCGCACGTTCTCTGTTATCATTCGGATGTGTTACATCAATAGCTCCAATGATTTTTACAAACTCATATTGAATGATATCAAAGCCAATTCCTACCTGAAAATTTAGCGGCAGTGGAAAATCTTCCGTTAAAAGCCTGCTTGGTGTTAGTCTACTTAAGGGAAAGTTATCGTCTTTACGGTAAACGAAATCCAGATCCGGACCATCATAATTCATATCAGGTCCAAAATTTGTCATACACATAGCAATTGTTAGATTTTGAAAATCCAATTTATATTGAGTGCCTATATCAAAAGCTAAACCAGATGCAGTTTCGTTCCATATTCTTTGATTAATATATTTTACGGTTAAACCAACGCTGAATTTATCTGTTAAATATTTTGCATAAGAAATTCCCAAAGCAAGATCGCCGGCATCAAAAAATCTACCAGTTCCGTTTGGCTCTTGTTCTGTTGTAACTTCCATTTTACTTGTCGTTAAACTTACCATACTAACGCCAAACGTTCCCACATCGCCAACATTGTATACAAGAGAAGCGGCATTAAAATCAAAAAGATCAAACCAATTCATATATGAAAAATGTGTGCCGACATTTTTTATTTTTACCATTCCTGCTGGATTCCAAAATATTGAAGAAGCATCATCAACTAAACCAACTATGGCACCGCCCATCGCTTCAGATCGAGCTCCAACCGGCAATTGAAGAAACTGTGCACCGGATGTGCCCAAGTTCGGATTTTGTGCCAACACCGTACTCAACTCAATAATTAAGAAGAGAGATATTGATATAATATTTTTCATTTTATGAATTTCCACTTTTGCTTATTTAATTATTGCAAATCGTTCCTTGAACTCAGTAGTTTTTGTCTTGACTAAATAAATATAAATGCCAGAAGCCAATTCCCTTCCGCCCTCAGTTCTCAGATCCCAAACCTCAGTTCCGTTTGTTGAATTATGCTCAAGAGTTTTTATCAAATCTGCATCTACAGTAAAAATATAAATTGTACATTCCGGTGGAAGATTTACAAATTGAATTTGTCTTAGCGGTTCTCTTCTTAACTCTCCAAATTCGGGTTCATATAATGATGAAGCTATATAAGGATTGGGAACCACCCTAATTTTACTTAATTCATTTTTAATTTTCACCGCATCAACTTTAGAGCTTTCAATTTTAAATGTATAAGAGTCCCTAATATTCGGCAGAATTGGTTTTATTGTTTCAAATGAAAATTTATTTCCCGCTGATGGAGGCACATTTATTGGGAATGTAATAGTGCCTTCAATTCCCTCAAAATTAAATACATCTCCAGAATAAAGAGTATCATTCTGAATATTTGTTTCACTTACCGAAAGCATTACAAAACCTTTTCCTGCAGAAATTCCGTTACCTTCAATAGAAACAACATACATTTTTTCAATTATTGAATCAGAATTGAGAACATGAAAGTTCATTTTCACTTCATCCGTTCCACCAATTCTTGAAACATTTTTGATTATTTCCGGCTCAACAATTTCCAGAGAAATTCCATCATTAGTTGTTTGAACTTGATTTATTTGATACGGCCGGTTTTTAATTACTAATTCTGCATTATTTTTCAATACACTTATTGCAAAATTTATTGTGATTATATCTCCTTGTTCGGGCAAATATTGTGAACCAGTACCAGATGAATCACTTAGTCTAATTCTTAATCCATCGCTGCTTATTACTACGTCTCTCCCTCCAACGGGATAATTATACCCTGCACGGATAATTGTATTAAGCGTTGCATTTTTCAAATCAAATGAATTAGGAGAGGTAAACTCAATTGAATATTTGTATGGTTTG
Organism: Ignavibacteriales bacterium; assembly: GCA_020635285.1. Taxonomy (GTDB): domain Bacteria; phylum Bacteroidota; class Ignavibacteria; order Ignavibacteriales; family Melioribacteraceae. The sequence continues at coordinate 33,336 of JACKAB010000015.1, forward strand.
GTTAAAAGTGAATCACTGATTATTATTAAAACATTTGTAGATAAATCACCATTCTCTATTCGTGGTATATAGTTAAAATTAACCTTAAATTCATTTCCACTTAGTGATTCCTCATCAATTACAGATGCTCTTAATTCATAATTTGTATTACCAGTATTAAGATTAGCTACGTCTATAATAGAAACCGGTTCTCGCCCAATTGCATCTGAACGTGGAGTACCAGAAATGGTATTAATCGCTTCAAGTGTGTTCCCAATTGGGCTTTCCAAACTTTCGATAGTTGAACTACCTTTATCATAAGCTGTAATTGAATACCAATATTCGAAACCGTTTATTACAGTTGTATCTGTATAGTTGTATTGAAGTCCTGAATTTTTCCCTATAGAATTTACAACGTCAAACTCAGCAATTTTATCCCAGGTTATTCCTTTATTCCTGCTTCGATAAAGTCTATAACCTTCAAAATCATATCCTGAAAATTCATCAAAACTTGATTCCGCAATGTCATCCCAAAATAAATCTACTTTAAAATTTCCCGAAGAAGAATTTAATGCTGGACGTGAAGGTGGTTTTGGTAAATTGAAATTTGCATCCATAGCATTTTGAGCAACTGTTGAAGCATTTAACAATTCTTCTTTTGTATCACCCGCTACAAATGCTGTATAAAAAACTAAAGTGTCGCCACGATTTAGATCATAAGGACCCGATGCAATGTTGGCAAGTAGATCAATACCAGAAACGGGAATAGTTGATGGATCGTCAAAGTGAATATTTGAATTATTTCCAATGTGGAAATATTTACTACCAAAGGAAGAGTTGAAAAGATTTTGACTGGATGACATATAACCATATTGTACAGAATCAACATCTGAAATTTCATCATCATCATAAAGCATATAATGCATATCAGTTATACCAAGTTCTTCTCCGTTTACTTCTGGAGTTTTTAAAAACATAATTCCAAAAAAACCGGTTTTGCCATCTGGCCACTCTGATGATAACCCATCATCATAAAAGTAAAGTAATTTTTTTTCTTTGATAAAATCAATTTTATCATCACCATATTCTGGCGAGCCACCACTAATATTTCCAACATCAATATCATTATGGAGACTAAAGTAAACTCCCTTTAAATCATTTGGTCCATTGTTTGTTAACTCATATTTAAAGAACAGCATATTTTTGGCGAAGGTAGTTCCAAAAGCATAACCGGTTTGTGCAACTTGGAGACCTAGGATTTTAATTACATTATTGCTATCATTATAAACACAGTAGCTATCTTGATCTGAGATGATAATATTATTTCCATTTGCATCTTTAATTGGCCAACCTAAATTTTTATTCCAAGAATTCGGATCATCACTAAAAGCAATTCTTGCTGTATCGCTATTATGATATCCGCCAACTGCTTCCCACTCTTCATTAGTTGTAAATCTTGACTGAACAACATTTCCGGGAATTCCAATTAACGGATTCACTCGATAAATATAATTCTTAGTACTATTAATTGGGAATTCCCCAGAAGGACCCTGAGTAATTCTTCGAGGATATAATTTCCCACGGTTCTCAAAAAATAATCCGATGTTGCTTGCATTATGCGTGCTGCCAGCTCGATCCTTAATAGCATCAACCTTTTCTAATGATTCTTTTGTATCGAAATCTTTTTTTTCAACTTGCCCAATACTAAAAGTCTGAAAAAATATTAAGAGGAAAACAAAAACCAATTTTAAAACTCTGTTCATTTTTTACCTAAATATAAAATTTTAATTAAATCTAAAAGTGAAACCCAAACGTACTGATCTTGGAGGACCATAATTAGATGGATCGCGAATATATTCTTGCGAGTGATTTCCTTCCAAAGTAAAATCGGGTTCACCGGTATCACCATAAACATATAAAACATTTCTATGATCTGTCAAATTCAGAATCTCCGCAAAGATTCTTAACTTAATATTGTTTAAAATTTCAATTTCTTTTCCAATCATTAAATCAACATTAAATAATGAAGGCCGCCTCAAAGAGTTTTGTTCAACAAATCCAATATCTCTTCCTGAAGGCGTATAAGGAGCTCCAGAACTGGCTCTAAGTATTAAACTAAAATCCATATTTTGAAATATTGGCGAGTTAAAAATTCGTGGACCGCTTTCATCTCCAATAGTAAAAGTTCCGCTTGCATTAAAAACGTGCGGTCTATCAAAATCTAGAAAGTAAAGTTGTGTCGATTCTTGAGTTCCAGGATATTGCTCCGTCTCACTTGAAGCACTTCCTTTAGCAACTGAATAAGTATAGGTAACTCCCCCCGAAAAATAATTTGTCGGTCTTACATCTAAAGTAACTTCAAATCCTTTAATATTAGCGTAATCCTCATTTACATAAAGCGTGTAACCCGTATATCTTCCATCAACAAATGGAAAGAAATAACGCGTGCCTATTAGTCCGGTTATATCTCTATAATATGCCGTTACATTTACAACGGTGTTATCGTTAAATTGATGCGCGACGCCGACCTCATAAGAAATTGTTCGTTGAGCATCAAGATTTGGCTGACCAAATAGTGGTTCTCTCACATTTAAATCATATTGTTTATTTTCAAACAAATACTGAAAATTCGGATTTTGAAAAAAATGACCGTAAGAAAAATGTAGTTTTGTTCTATCAGAAATTGGGTGAGCAATTCCAAAACGCGGTGAAATTTGTGAACGTGATTTTACTTTTACATCAGAATTTTGATCAAGTGGGTTATCTCTAAATCTCACATTAGAATTCAGATAATCGAAGCGAAGTCCCAAGTTTATAACCAAATATGACAATTCGATTTTATCTTGAACATAGGCGGCGCCTTCAAAAGGCGAAGTGCTATAATCATCTACATAAGGAAAATTTCTTTTGGGATCATAAATATTAAATAATCTTAACCAATGTTTTTTAAATGAAAAACCAAACTTAACTTCGTTTAAAGTACCCATCTGCCAAACTGCGTCTGATTTAATTTCCGCAGTAGCAGTTCTACTGTCTATTAATTCCGGCGGATCAGAAATTTTATAAAACTCAAATCCATTTCCAATTTCAGAGAAATATTGATCCTCACTGGATGATAAATATTGTGAAGTATCTTTCCCAATTCCAGAATAATATCCTTGATTGAAATATGAAAGTTTTATATCATAGAAAAAATTGTTTTCAATTGTGTGATTAAAACTTAATGTGCTTTGCCAGCTATCTGTCCTATTTCTATAATACTGATCCGCGATATATTTATAAGAGTGACTATAATTTTGAGCTTTGCCTATACTACCACGGTTTGATAGAGCTATTCTGACATTTGGAATTACAGTTGTGGAAATTTTAGTAAAAATAGATTTATTATCCTCATAACCAAATGGAAGATAACTGCCGCGTTTGTCTAATTCACCCGATACAAAGAAATTAAATTCCGGCAAAAATAAAGGTCCGCTTACACTTCCATTAATTCTATTTTCGTGAAGATCAGTATATCGGTCAATTCCAAACTCGCTTGTTCTTGATTCAAGTTTGCCATAAAATTTATCGCCGCCATCTCTAGTAACAATATTTACAACTCCACTTAAAGCATTACCGTACTCTGCATTAAAAGTTCCACTTAATAAACTCATTTCTTGAATCGCATCATTACCCACATCAGTTGCAAGTCCGCCTAATAAAGGATCAACCACTAGTATTCCATCAATCATATATGCAACTTCGTTTGATCTACCGCCGCGAATATGAAGGTTGGAACCGCTTCCGGTAACCCCCGCTTGAAGAGAAAGCAATTCAGTAAAAGTTGAAACCGGCAATGCATCTATTTCCTCGCGAGTTACAACTGAGATTGAGCTAGTTACATCTTTTTGAATTAATGGAGTACGAGAAGTCACTACAATTTCATCAACCTCAATAGTGCTGGGCTTAAGTTCTACATTAAGTAATGTAGTTTGATCCACAACAATAGCAACATCTTGCATCTGCAAAGATTCGTAGCCGATAAAACTAAACTTTATGTTGTATCTTCCAGGGGAAATATTTAATAAAACAAAATCCCCATTTATATCTGCAGCTGCGCCAAAGTTGGTTCCAACAATTATAACATTAGCTCCAACTAAAGGTTCGCCGGTATGGGCATCTTTAATAATTCCTGAAAGTTTACCAGTTGTACCGGCAAATACAAATTGGTATATCAAAAATATAAGCGGCAGAAATTTTTTCATTCCTTACTCCCAGTAATTATCTGGTTCTGATTAAGCATAACCTCTTCGGATTCTTTTAAGATTTTTTTTGCTCGTTTTTTATCTTTAATTGCGCAGGCAGTGGCAATTGCATTGATGATAACTGAAATGGCCGAAAAAGAATTTGTGAAAAGCATATTCTCACTTTTAACTATTAAATTACCCTTTGTAAAAAAGGTTACTGGAGACGCCGGTTTATTTGTTATTGCAAAAACATCAATCTTTCTTTTGTTTGCAAATTCTGCGGCTTCAATTGTTTCTTTAGAATATGGGGGAAATGAAAAGACTATCAAAATATCTTTTGGATTCATAAACAAAATTTGTTCATTAAATATTGTATGCGAGTGCTGCATAACAGTTGAGCTTACACCTACTTGGGTTAACTGGTATGCTAATATTTCAGCCAACAAATATGAAATTCCTAATCCAGCTGTGAAAACTCTTTCCGAAGATGAAATTCTATTGATCACATTAGTAAAAGTTTTTCGCTCAACTAAATTAAGTGTTTCATTAATATTTTTGATATCAAGGTTTGCAACTTCAGTTAGAAGATCTTTATCAATTTTATGTTTTTCAAAAAGAGGATATATTTCTTTACTGCTTAATTCCTTTTGAAGTGATTCTGTGATTTCTTCTCTTAACTCACTAAAACCTTTAAATCCGACTCGTTGAGAAAATCTAACTATTGACGCAACGCTTGCACCTGTTGCAATTGATAAATCCTGCACATTCTGAAACGGAATTCCATCGAAATTATTAATGAAATATTCTGCAATTTTTCTTTGGTTCTTCGGCAAAGAATTATAACTGCTCGTAATTTTATCTTTTACTTCTTTGTATCTCGCCATAGTAATAAGGCTCACATTTTTCAGTGAGCCACCTTTTTTATTTTATTTTAATAAAGACATCTTTTTAGAAATTGTTCCAGCATCAGTTTGCAAAGAATATATGTAAACACCAGATGTAAGTTTTGAACCGTCAAAGTTGTAAACATGATTGCCGGCTTCTAGTTGTTGATTAAGCAACTCAGCCACTTGCTGACCAAGGACATTAAATATTTTTAGAACTATTTTCGATTTTTGCGGCAATCCAAAAGAAATTTTTGTAGATGGATTAAATGGATTAGGATAATTTTGATCAAGTGTAAACTGAGAAGGAATATTTTTCACATCAGATTCAACCTTGGTAATTACACTATATTTTTCCTCAGCCGCATGCATATTGGCAATCATTTCAGATTCATCTGCTCCAAGGCTTACTGCATAATAGACTTCAATTGAGTCTCCATTTGCCAATTCTTGTGGTGCTTGAGACGTAATAATAACAGGACCGTCAGCTGTCTCAGAAACATATTCATTATCTATTGATCCGTGGTTTAACCAATTGTAATAATTTGTATCCGTTTCATAACCATCAAACCATTCAAATGCTGTTGCAGAAGCAAGTGGATGAGATAATAATTTATATCCCAAATTGGTTAAACCTCTATGTGATCTAATAATTTCATTTGTAATATCATAACTTACCGTATCAAATCCATATTCATAATCCAAATACGGAATTATGTCCATTCCAACAATTGCATTGATAGTAGCGGTTTCTCTGTTAACAACAGTACTTTTTAAGATAATGAATTTACCACCATTCCATCCATAAACATTATACTTAACTAAAACATCTGGAGCTTCAGAAGAGTAATAATTGTTAAACGCACCATAGATTTCATAATCACTAATGAGCGGGTTATTAAGGAGAATAGTTTCCTCTTCACTATCGGCATCATTTTGATAATCAAAAACTTGATATGGAGCGCCGGCAACAAGAATACTCATTCGTTCTAGCTGACGTAAACCAGCCTCACTCGTATCTGGTGTGTATAATCTAATTCTTCCATAATCATTGACGGTAATGGCAAATTCTCCTGTATTGAACGAAGGTTGTGCAAATATTGCATTTGAGTAAGTAAGAAATAAGAATATTAAAAACGAAAAAATATTAACTATTTTTTTTTTCATATTGTCCTCTTTGATTGTTTGTTAAAAATTAATTAATAATTATTGCCACCCGATAAAATGTGGCGGAATTAATAAAAAGTAATCCAAGAATCATTAAAAGTATTTGTAATGGGAGAACCCATTTTGCCCATTTTTCCCAAGGAACTTTGGCCATTGAAAGTGCCCCCATTGTTACGGCAGAAGTTGGAATTATAATATTTGTGTATTCTCCAAACTGGAAAGCAAGAATTGCCGTTTGCCTGGATACACCTGCCAAATCAGCCAGAGGAGCCATTATTGGCATTGTTAATGCCGCTTGTCCGCTTCCCCGAGTGCACAAAAGAAATTAATTATTGATTGCACTATAAACATTTTCTGTGAAGCAAATATTGGTGAAGATGATTGAATAAAAGGTGCAAGTCCGTAGAGCACAGTATCAATAATTTGTCCATCCCTTGAAATAACCAAGGTGGCACGTGCTAAAGCAATAATTAGTGCAGTCCCGACTAAATCCTTTGCACCATCAATAAAGCTCTTTATTAACTCATCCGTTTTTAATCCGCCAATGATTCCTGCAATAATTCCCATAATAAGAAACATTGCAGAAATTTCTTCGATGTACCAGTTTAAGTATACAACTCCAACAACAAGCATTATTAGAGAAAGGGCAAATGTTGATAAAACAATTTTATGCCTTAAAGAAAAATGATTATTATCGTCATAAATTTGATCAAAACGTTCATTCTTCCTTCGTTCATTATCTTCAAGGTACATTGGACTAATTTTAGGTTTTGCCAATACTTTATTTGCATAATAAATAAGAAAAACAATAGCAACAATTGTTGAAATTGCCCAGCTGATCATTCTATAGCCAATTCCGGAAAATAAAGGAACCTCAGCAATACCTTGAGCAATACCAACATTAAATGGATTTAAGAAGGCACTTGCAAAAGCCTACGTGCGCCCCTACTAAAGGAATTGCAACTCCTATAATTGAATCATACCCAAGGGCTAGACAAATTGGGACAATGATTAAAACAAATGGAATTATCTCTTCATTCATTCCAAAAGTTGCTCCGCCAATTGAGAACATTAAAATTAAAACCGGTATAAATATTTTTTCGCAATGTCGGTGAAGTCTTGTGAGATTTCGCTAACTTATTGATTAAAGAATTTATTGCATCAGTTTTGGCAAGTACATTGAAAGCTCCACCAACTATAAGTACAAAGCCAATTATTGTTGCGGCTTCAACAAATCCTTTTAAGGAGAAATAAATAAAGCAAAAACTCCTTGAGGATTGCTATTTATATATTTGAATGAATTTTGAACAACAACTTCTCTTCCATTTACAATTACTCGTTCATATTGCCCGCCTGAATTATCCAAGTTAAGCCTTCCGCAATTAATACTAAAATTGAGAATATTAGCAGGTAAGTGTTAGGAACTTTAAATTTATATTTCTTTTTAACTTTACTCATTTAATAACTTGTTTCGTCTTCATATCAAATTTATCACCACTGATTAAAACATGACACTTCATATTGCTTATCCCTAAAAGTCCTTTATCATTCATTCTTATATCTTCAGAACATGTTGGGTCGTAAACCAAAACTTGATTATTTCCTAAGACTTCAAAAGTATCATCCGGATTAACGATTATTGAAGTTGATTCATCAATTGCAACTCCTAATAAATTTGGATGCTCAATAATAGTTGAGATTAACCTGTTGTGTCTTTTTCGTTTTAAAAGTGCTGATCAATAATTACATTTTTAAAAATCCAAATCCTTCCTTCACTTCTATATTATCTTTTTCAATAGAAATGTAAGCAGAGTTTGAATCCGGATTGATAAGTTCGTTACCGGTTATCATAACTTCGCTCATAATTGCAGCTCCAGCACTTGATCCACCTATAACTCCCGCATTGTTGTAAATATCAAAAACTTTTTCAAGTAATTTAGTGCCTAACATATCTCTTGTTAAATTACTTTGATCTCCGCCTAAAAAGAAAACTGCATTTGCTTTATCCATTTTCTCCAAATTAATTTCATCATCAACAGATTCTTTATCGAATAAAAGATAATCTGATTTGGCACCAAACTTTGCAAAATCTTCTTGTTGAGATTTACTCCAACGAATAGGTTCAGAACCAGCATTTGGAATAATAATAATATTCGCATCTGGGCCGCCTGCAAGTTCAACATATTTTTTAACAATTTCATCGGTTTGAACTCCCCAATAATTACTAACTTTCCTTTTGTTTGTGCATAACTTACAAGGCAAACTGCTAAGAATAATATCACCGATTTTAGAAATATTTTTTTTCATAAATTATTGTTTCCTTACCAATTCTATTGCTATTTCTGCAGAGTTAACTAAATCTCAATAAAAATAAATTCATCATTTGAATGTGGATTTTGTGCACCTATTCCCAAGTTTACAGATTCAATTCCACGCGCATTTAAGGAATTGGCATCACTTCCACCAAGCGAAATTGTAGGTGTAGGTTTCAATCCAACTTTTTGAATAGCTATTACCGTTTCTTTATAAACATCAGAATTACTTGAAATTGTATAAGGCATAAAATCCCAAAAATATTCAGCTTCAATTTTTGCTTTATGTTTTTTAGCCTCTGACTTAAATATTTTTTCCAAAAGTTTATAATTTGTGTCTGCATTTTTAAGATTGAACGATCTTACTTCGCCTTCTAATTCGGTCGATTCCGGAATAACATTTACAGCTGAGCCGCTTTTCATAATTCCAATGTTCATTGTTGTTTCCTCATCAATTCTGCCAAGCCTTAGTTGACTAATAGCGTTTGCAGCAATCTGTAATGAGTTAATTCCCTTTTCCGGTGCAATTCCGCTATGTGATGCTTTACCGATAACCTTAATTTTAAATCCGATTGCGCCGCAAGCAGAAAAAATAAAATTTCCAGGCCGATACCCAGAATCAAAAATAAATCCTTTTTTAATTTTGCTTTTAATACTTAAATGTTTTGAACCAAATAAAGTAGTTTCTTCGCAAGTGGTAAAAGCAATTGTAAAATTTTTTATTGGAATATTTTGAGTAAATATTTGATCAACCAAATAAAGTAAGACAGCAATTCCAGCTCGGTTATCAACACCTAATACAGTTGTCCCATCGGAAGTAATTCTGTCATCTAATAAAACCGGTTTTACTTTAAGTGTGGATCGTGCAGTATCCATATGGCTTACCATTAAAAAATCACCGCCATTTCCAATTTCACAAATAATATTTCCCGTATTGCTTTTAGTTTCGGATTGTGAACTATCTTCTGAGATTTTTACAGGAAATTTTGTGAGAAAATTTTTGACATAAAGCGCAACGTTTTTTTCTTGATTGGATAGCCCATCAAGTTTAATTAGGTCTAAAAAAATGTTTAAAAGTTTTTGATCAATCATTGTAATAAATGTTACAGAATTTATTTTAATTGTAAGTTCAATTACAGTTTACTATATTTTTATTTATTTGTCAAGTGGATTAATTTTTATGTTGGAGTATTTATGAGGCTAAAATTTTAATGAAAGAAAAACCCCACTTTGTTATAAAGTGGGGTTTTTAATTGTTTTGAAAGGTTTTTTTAATTCTCTTCAACTAAATATCTTTTAATTTTTTGAGTGGTTGTTTTTACAAACTCAGTTTCTCTAATGTAAAACTTTGCTATTCTTTTATATGAGGCTAAATTTTTATTAACTTTTTCAACTTCTTTAGCAATAGTTTCATTAATAATTTTATCATTTATCTGAGTATTGCTTTCTTGTGAATGAAGAATAAACGCCTCAGCATCAACAACAATCTGAGCCGCAATTATCTCATCATGCTTATCATTTTTTTCGCCGTAGACTAAACACTCTAAAATATATTTACTATGGTTAAGCTGATCTTCCACTTCTTCCGGAAAGACATTTTTACCATTTTTGGAAATAATAACATTTTTCTTTCTTCCACTAATATGCAAAAATCCGTCAGAATCAAAAAAGCCTAAATCACCGGTTTTAAACCAACCATCTGCAAAAGCCTCTCTGGTTTTTTCCTGATCTTTATAATATCCCAACATTACATTATCACCTTTTGCATAAATTTCACCAATTCCATCTTCATCTTTATCCATAATTTTTAACTCAACATTGGTCAGCGGAATGCCTGCGGCATTGTTCTTAAAATTATCAATTTGGTTTAAAGCTAAAATTGGTGAAGTTTCTGTTAATCCATAACCCTGAAGAAATGCAAAACCAAAACCTTGTAAACCTTCTGCAACAACAGGATCAGCTGCAGCGCCGCCCACAATAAATACTCTTATTGCCCCTCCAAACTTCTCTTGAAGTTCTTTAAATATTTTTTTCTTCAAATCCGGAATACCAAATTTTTGAGTGAGGTTTGTTAATGAAATTAATTTTGGGACAAGGAATGCTTTCTTTTTATCTTCGTTAATTGCTTTCATAACTTTCTTAAACATTTTTTCAAAAAGTAAAGGAACACCAAGTACAATTGTGGCTTTTACTTTCTGCATATCATCTGCAACGGTTTTTAACGAACGAGCATAATGAATAGAAGAACCGGCGTAGAGCGGACAAAGCATTCCGCAAGTGCATTCATAGGTATGGTGAATTGGAAGCACGGATAAAAATCTATCATGCGGATACATCATCAACATGCCTAACATATCCATTAAATTTGTTGCTAAGTTTTTTTGAGAAAGCATTACTCCCTTTGCTCTGCCAAGCGAGCCGGATGTAAATATTATTTCTGCCATATCTTCCGGATTGATATGTGGAAGAACTGTGGTATCGCCGATATTTTGTTTGTCTATTAATTCTTTCATGCTCAAGAAATTTTCAGTCGTATTTGCGTTATCCATGCTGATAAATAATCTTAATTTTTTGAGCACAGATTTATTTTCAGAAAAGAAGTTGGCGAATGAATCTGAAAAAATTACAGCCTCAGAATCTGATTCATAAATAATATTTATTATCTCATTGTTTGTTAAATTTTTATCTATTGGGACAACAACGTAATTGAAGCTCATTAGAGTTAAATAAGAAATTGACCATTGAACTCTGTTATCACCGATTAAAGCAATATGAGTTCTTTCTTTAATTCCCAATGATTTTAATGATTTGCCAAATTTGAGGATGTTTTCTTTCAGTTGGGTAAATGTAACTTTGTTAATTGGATACTGCTGCAAATCTTCCAGTGCAAGTTTGTCTTTGTAAGTTTCGCAAGAGTTAAAGATCATCTCTTGAACGTGAGCTATTTTAGGAACGTCATTAAGTTTGATTTTGCTTTTCATTTTTCCCCTCACAAATATATTATTGCTTTTTTATCCGATTATTTAATAATTAACTTAGCTAATATTTATTCACAAACTTTAACAATAAATGTACATAAAATTTTTGATCTCTTTTATCGGTTTCAGAAAAAGAAATTTAGCGGCTGTTTATATTTTTTATAATAAATTCGTTAAAATCGATTCTGGCACTTTAAAAACTGTACCATGACGCAATCCACTTGGGTAATTAAGACTATCAGATTTGTCAGTCCAATTGACCAAATCTTTTGAAACAAGTAAACCGTATTTACCCAAAGTATATTTATCAAAATACAAATGCCAACTTCCTTTTATGTTTACTAAAGTTGGACCCTCTGCCCAGTAGTCTCCCGTTATTGCTGCAGATGCTTTACTATAAGGTCCCACGGCAAATTTACTTTTTGCAATTTTAATATTTTTTTGCGGCGTAAATGGAAGGTTTGTTTCATCCTTAAGAAACATTAGATATTCTGATCCAACCTTTATTAAAGTTGCATCAATTACATTAAATCCATGATCATAAAATATCTTTGTCTCTGAAAAGTTGTTAAAATCTTTTGTGGTTACGTAATACATTCTATGATTATAACCTTGACCCTCAATTCCCTTATTGTCCTGATAATCAGTTTCAGGAAATCTTCCCGGAATTGTTGTTGCCCAAAATATTAAGTACTGTTGCTTTACATCATCATAAAATATCTCTGGAGCCCAACAATTTTTGGCATCCGCTTCATGTTCCATAACCGGAATAAATTTTTGTTCCGACCAATGTAAAAGATCTTTTGAGCTTGCATAACCAATACCTTTATCTCGCCAACTCACCGTCCATACCATATGAAAGATACCTTCTGAATCCCTTATAATACAAGGATCTCGCATTAATTTATCATTTCCTACTTGCGGAGTTAAATATGATTTATCATTATTTAATGAAGCCCATTTTAGTCCATCATAACTATAAGCTAGATGAAGACCATCTTGACCATTATCCTTAAAGTAAGAAAAAAGATATACATCTTTTTCGTCTTGTTTGCATCCAAATATGGAGATCATTATTAAAAAAAGTGTGAGACTTAGAGAAATCTGCATAAACATTTTTCCAAAATTTTTAATATTATAACCAAATTATCAATAAATTCCTTAACGTACCTTGTTCACATCTTGAAATCTAGTTTTACTTATTTCCTTTCTTGTTGTAACCTTTTTCACCAAATGGTTGAAGTTCTTCTATAAATAACTCTTCTAATTCTCTTACTTCTTTTTTATAATCTATTTCTTTTGAATCGTCTTCTTTTAATTCCGAAATAATTTCATACTCAAATTCTTCAGGACCCAACTCCTTCCAATCATTTTGTAATTCTTGGTTTGGATGATTACCAAAACTTAATTGGACTTTCTGTCTATTCCATATTGCAACTAAATCAGTGCTGCTGCCAACTAATATTTTTCCGT
>JACKAB010000016.1 GCA_020635285.1 Ignavibacteriales bacterium
TGTTGTAAACTCTCAAAAAGAATAATTTATTTTAAGGATTTGTATGGTAAAGAAAGTATTTGTTTCTGGATGTTTTGATATGCTGTACAGCGGACACGTAGCATTTTTTAAAGAGGCCTCACAGTTTGGTGATTTATACGTTGGGATTGGTTCAGATTCTACGATTAGATCATTGAAGGGACGAGACACCATAAACAGTGAACAAGAAAGATTGTATATGGTCAAATCAATTAAGTACGTTAAAAATGCTTTTATTAATTCAGGTTCTGGAATTATGGACTTTGAAATTAATCTTAGGGAATTAAAACCAGATATTTTTGTTGTGAATGAAGACGGTTTTTCACCGATGAAAGAGGAATTATGTGACGAACTAAATATTGAATTAAAAATTCTCAATAGAACTCCTGATATTGGATTACCTCCAAGATCTACTACTTCAATTCGATCATCTGATAATTGCATGCTGCCGTATAGGATTGATCTGGCTGGAACTTGGATCGATCAACCTTATGTTTCTAAATATCATCCGGGATGGGCAATAACTCTCTCACTTGAACCAATAATTGAATATAACGAACGCTGTGGCATGGCAACATCAACACGAAATGCGGCGAAAAAAATATGGCCATATCATTTGCCAATGGATAATCCAGAAAAATTAGCAGAAATTTTGTTTAAGTTTGAAAACATTCCAGGATCAAAAATGATTTCCGGAGCCCAGGATGCAATAGGTATATGCATGCCAGGTCTAGTAAGGCATTACTACAATAATAATTATTGGCCAGAAAAATTTGAGTCTATACATGATGATTCGATCTTAACATGGCTTGAAGATCATTTAAGTATGGTATTATTATGGCCAAGAGAAGATGATTTGGATTTACTTAAAGAAACTTTTTTGGATAGAACAAATGTTGCAAGTCTTGCCTCAGCTTCAGATAGAGCTTGGGAAGCAATAAAAGGTAAGGATATTAATAAATTTGCAAGTGCTTTTCTGGATTCGTTTAACGCTCAAACAAAGATGTTTCCAGCAATGCTTAATAATAAAGTTCACTCGGCTATTGATAAGTATAAATCCACTTCACTTGCTTGGAAATTGGCAGGAGCTGGCGGCGGCGGTTATTTAATATTGGTTTCAGAAAAACCACTTAATGACGCAATGAAAATAAAAATAAGAAGAAAGGGTATGGAATTTTGATACATCTTTTATTCTTCAACAATTCTGTTTGGAAGAATTTCCATTTGTATGGTTTGACAAAAAGAATTTACAGCCTCTTGTTGTGTAAGTTTTTCCTCGTCATTATATAACCAAAGATTTAATATAAAAATATGTTGCATAAATAAAGATGTAAAATTGTAGCGCTATTGATCATCCGGTAAAGAATTAAATTCTTTTCTCCTATTTTCGAACCATTCATTCAATGCTCCAGGAGTTTTCATAAGCTCTTGCATATCATTCATAGCCTTTAAATGGTCTACATCTCCCTTTTGAAACATTTCTATTCCATGTGCTTTACTCTTTTCAGCAATTTCTTCAAAAGAATTTGCCTTAAACTTTTTATCACACACTCCACCAAGTTGTTTGCAAGTCATTGTTTTCATTTGTTCTCCTTTTTAGTCCAGTTAAAAACACCAAATGTCTTAACATGAATAATATAATATTTTCTTATCTTATTTCTTATATAAATATAAAATATATATTAATTTTGGTTAAATGATTAATTAATTTGGAGGAAAGATGACTTCAAAAGAGTCGGTCGCAAATTTCTTATCAAGTAAAAACCTTGCAGTAGTTGGTGTTTCAAGAAAGAGCAGTAAATTCGGGAATATTATTTACAAGGAATTAAAGAAAAAGGGTGTGAATGTTTTTGGAGTGAATCAAAATATGGGAAGTATAGAAGGTGACCAATGCTATAAAAATTTACTAGGATTAAAAGGGAAAATTGATGGTGTAATTAATGTCGTTTCGCCAAATCAAACTTTAGAAGTTGTAAAGCAAGCTAATGAGATTGGCGTTAAAAACATTTGGATGCAACAGGGAAGTGAATCGGAAGAAGCAATTAATTTCTGTAAAGAAAATGGAATTAATGAAATTCACAAAGAATGTATTCTGATGTTTGCAGAACCAGTAAAATCAATACATAGTTTTCATAAATGGATTTGGAAAATAGCCGGCAAATTACCGAATTAAAAACCTAAATTAAGAAAGGAATTGATTTGAAAAAAAGATGTGCATGGTGTGGAACCGATCCACTTTATATAAAATATCATGATGAAGAATGGGGAGTTCCTGCTCATGACGATAGGCATTTATTTGAGATGATCAATTTAGAAGGTGCGCAGGCTGGATTAAGCTGGATTACAATTCTAAAAAAGAGAGAAAATTGTAACAAGTTATTTGATAATTTTGATGCGTATAAAATTTCAAAAAATTTTGAAAATAAAATTGAAATGCTTTTACAAAATCCTGGAATTGTTAGAAATAAATTAAAGGTTAATTCAGTTGTTACAAATGCAAAAGCATTTTTAAAAATTCAAAAAGAATTTGGAACTTTTGATAAATATATTTGGCAGTTTGTTGGTGGAAAACCAATTAAAAATAGATTTAAAACTTTATCAAACTTGCCTACAAAAACAGAAATTTCAGATGCTATGAGCAAAGACTTAAAGAAACGGGGATTCAAATTTGTTGGTTCAACTATTTGTTATGCTTTTATGCAAGCAACTGGTATGGTTAATGACCATACCAGTGAATGTTTTAGATTCAAACAAGTATAATTCAGAAACAACTTGAAATATAATTTAGAAAGTTGAGTTAATTATAACTCAACAAATAAATATTATTTTACTATGTTGTTTATTTCACTAATCGTAAGTGCAAATTCAGGATCAAACGCTTCACTGTTCATATAATTATTTAAACTCTTTAATAATTGCTTTGCTTCATACCTAGAATCTAAATTAGTATGAAGATCTATTCCACTTACTAATAACTTTCCTTTCCCAACTTTTACTTCAAATAATAATGCTAACCTTCTATTTGTAAACCAGTCATCAATAACTCTAACTATTGGCTTAATTTGAACCGGGAATTCGTTTAATTTAATTACATCAGCGTGAGACATTGCATCCCACCATTGCCAGTTGGAATGATATTCTGTTGGAAATAATTTAAGAGCTTCATGTTTTGGGTCGCATAAAATTCCTAATGTGTGTGGTTTTTGACCCTTCGTCCAAGCAGTATTCCAAAATATACTTGAAAATCCTACACCAACTTCTCCACCTTTCCCATCTTTTACTTTTCCTCGTCCCAAACTTAGTAGAACATTATTACCATTTTCTAATGCAGTAATTAGTTTTACTATCTATTTTTCAGTAATTAGAATATCTGAATTAATCAAAATATTCTCAATTTCAGGATAAACCCAAATATCCCAACTATTTGTATAATCAGAAACAGAAACCTCAAGAATTAATTTTCGTGGTACTCCGGTATTTGGTATTTCATAATTTATCTTCCCAAGATCTATTCCATTTCCAATAGAAATATCTGTTTTGGGGAGAGAGCCACTACTTTCTATTTTCCCATCAATTGTTGAAAGTTTCCATTTTGGGACAACAGATTTTAATTCTTCCGCATTAAAATTTGCTACTTCAACATCTGCGATTAAAGTTTCGCCTTCTTTAAATATTCTTTTTTCAAGTCTAACAAGTGGTACAACACTATTACAAAAACGACTAAATTCACTAGATGTTATATAACCTTTTTCTTCCCAGAATGGATCTAATACACCAACCAGAGCAGTTCCTTGTCCGGGAAAATCATGTAAGTCAAGTAACTGAAATCCACCAAATCCTTTAGTGCGCAAAGCTGCTTCAATTTCTGCCTTATAACAAAGCGCCTGTAATTTCCCTGATGCCATTAAAAAATTATCAGCTAAATCTCCCATGTGATTTGCTTCTAAACTTTCTTTAAATATTTCAAAGTTTTTAGGTTTTAAAACACCTGTATATTTTTTTATTTCCTTAAAATTTGGATAAACACACCACTGACCAATTTCGTGACTAATAACTGGAATACTATCATTGGGCATTTTATTACGACTATTCCAATCGTAGTTTGTATTAGGATTTTCAGAATTAATTAAACTATGTAATTGCTCACCCCAACCTTGAATTCTTGGATCTGGAATGTTATGGTACTCGTTTTCTGCAATTGCCGGCCAACCTGCAGCTCCAGTGTATAATCTTCTGTTATCCTTATTCTTCCAGTAAGTTAAAAAGTCAACTAAATATTTTTTATAATTTTTTCCGCCAGGTTCGTTTCCATAAGCCATGAAACAAAATGAAGGGTGATTGCCATATTCTTTTGCAATTCTTTTACTCTCTTCCCAAACAAAATTATCAACTGGTTTTCCATCACCTAAAGTTGTACTTTGGTTTGCCCACGAACCACATTCTACTTGTAAGTATATACCTTCTTCATCTGCTGCTTCAAAGGCTGCTTCTGGGGGACACCATGAGTGAAAACGCATATGGTTTAATCCAAAAGATTTAATCACTTTATAAATTCTTTTCCATTCCATTATATCTGTTGAAGGATAACCAGTTTTAGGAAAAATTGAACATTCCAGAGTGCCACGGAGAAAAATTCTTCTTCCATTCAATTTGATTTGATTATCATCAATATTAATTTCTCTTAAACCAAAAGTTTCAGAATATTTGGTTTCTATTTCATCGAATGTTAAGGCTACATTTAGTTTATATAAATTTGGATTGAACTCATCCCATAATTTGGCATCTTTACCTAGGCTATATTCAATATCTATTTCATTAGAACCTTTTTGCAATTCGAATTGTTTTTTAATTGCAATAGAAGATGAAGATTTATTAGTAATATCTTCTGCGGATATCACAAGAGAAATTTTCTTATTGTTCTCAAGTTCATTATAAATGTCAGCAGTTATTCTTACTGATTTATTTTTAATGTCTGGTTTCAGAATAAGATTATTTACAAAAACCTTTTCCTTTTTATTTAGAGAGATTTCACCAACAATACCATTCCAGTTTGATTGTGTATGATCTGAAATGCTATGTGAATTTTCCCCAACATCAATATCTTTAACTCGGTTATCCACTCTTATTGTTAAAAGATGCTTTCCTGTAGATAAACTTGGCAAATCATATGTCTGTGGTGTGGATAGACTATTTTGTGTCCCTACTATTATATCGTTAAGCCAGACGGTTGTTTCCCAATGACATCGTTCAAGCTTAAGGGAGATAGTTTTATTTTTCCAATCAGTAGGTACTACAATTTCTTTTTGATACCAAGCAACACCGGTATATTTTTTTTCGGGTTGCAACCAAAATGGAAAACGTACACTATCAGGATTATGATATGGCGCGAATGCAGGATCTATGAACCATTCTTTTTGTTGGATACCGCCGATCCATTTTGTCTGCATTGTAATTTTATTACCCTTATCATTCTCGACCATTGATCCAGGTAATTTCACTTTATCGATGAGTTTTTGATTATACCATTCCTCAGTCTCACCAATATCAAGTGAATCTATTTGAAAACTCCATTCCCCTGATAGATCAATATTATTGGTTTCTTCAGAACTACATGAGGTAAGAATAACTATTAAAAAGTAAATGAAAATGTTTATTACTCTCATTTTTATCCCTAAATTATTTTTAATGTACAAGTATAATTTTATATAGTCATATAAAACTTCTTTATAAATACATATTGATCATAATTAATATTGAACTACACAAAATCCGTTTGGACGTAAATTTTAAAGAAAATCTTGAATTAATATTCTCTAATCGTGTAGAGAAAGTTTCACCTGGCATTAAATCTGGAAGTGGAATTTCCAGAAGTTCATTGTCAATTGTGTAATACTGAATCTTATATGATCTGAGTGTGTATTGCGGGATTGTGTTTTTTACTCTAAACTTGAGCATTGCATGTTCATTTTCAATACGTTCAATTTTGGTTATTTCAATTGGCGAAGCAATTTGTTTTAGAACGGAATATGAGGGTTTTGGCTTTAAGTTCAAATCCATAATTCCATGTCGACGGATTTTATATTTTCCAAAACCTTCTTCACCCATGTGAGTTCTGTAGTCATTCAAGCTAAAATATATATAACCAATTATATATGGTCTTTTGCTCCATTCACCAATGTGATATATCATCTCGTCAATTCTACGAGCATCACCACCAGTAAATGCAGGTTCGGAAATACCATTCTCTGTTATAAGTAGTGGGCGATCACCAATAGTATTCTTAACAATTTCAAACATTTCCGGAAGTTGATATCTATTCTCTGCATGCCATGTACCAATATATTCGTTCCAGGTTGGAAGATCACAAAGAAGAGATTCATCATTCCCTTTACGTTTCCACATTTTATTTGATACAACTGTAACCATTCTTGAGGAATCTAGATTTTTAACGTAATCTTTTAGTGTTAAAATAGTTTCTTTTTTCGTTCCGCCATTAACTTCATTACTAAGTCCCCATGAAAATATACTTGGATGATTATAATGAGCTTCAATCATATCTGATAATTGTTTTTGAGCAGTATTCATTAATTCTGTTGTTAAATTTCCCGGTTGCTGCCACCATGGAATCTCTTTTTGAACAAGGATGCCATATTCATCCATCAAGTCTAATAAATAGTCATCTTGCTGCCAATGAAAACGTGTAATACAAACATTCAAATCTTTCATTGCATACACAACAGAATCCATAACATTCCTTGGTTCAGCAGCACCAAAATTAGGATTGCTATTTGCCATATACTCTATACCAGGCAACCTTACTTTTTCGCCATTCAAATAAAGGGTCTGGCCCTTTAGCTCAAGTTTCTTAAATCCAAAAGTAGATATTTCATTATCAGAGATCCCTTCTTCAGTAACTACATATGTTTCTAGTATATATAAATGAGGAGAATCGAAATGCCATGGCTTTATTTTCCCTAAATCAAAGGCTTTTAAGAATTCATTGTTTGATACACTTAACTCTATTGTCTTCGAGCTAATTACTTTTTCGGATTTCTTTTCCTTAAAAATATATTTGAATTTTACTTTGTTTACATCTTCTTCCCATACTTTAACAGAAACATTTACTTGACCGGTACTATCATGTAAATTAAAATTAGGGGTAATATGAACATATTTAATTGAAGGTTTTTCAGTTATTATTAGAGAAACTGATCTAATAATACCACCATCATTAACCCAATCGAAAGATTTTTATATGGAAACATTGTCTCAGAAAAAGAGTTATTAACAGAAACAACGATTGTATTAATAAAATTAAATTTAACAAATGGTGTAATATCTATAGTGAAAGGAGTATACCCAGAATTAAGATTTTCTTGCTTTTTTCCATTAACATATACGATGGCATCGTGATAAACAGCACTAAATTTTATACGAAGATTTTTACCTTTCCAATCTTTCTGTATTTTTATCTCTTTCTGATACCAAGCAAGTCCTGCATATTCTTCTGTACCGGATTCAATGTTCCATGTATGAGGAACTAATACTTCTTTGCCAATTTTAGTAGGAATTCTATTTTGCCAATTTTCTTGTGCCCTTTATCTGTAGAATCAATTGCAAATTTCCAAGAACCATCAAGTGATATTATTTGACGGTTTTGTTCTTGAGCAAAGCTTAAGCTAAACGACAATAAAACCCTATTGCAAAATTTTTAATTTCATTTTCCTCCTATATATAAATCTTTTCTAATAATTCTAGTGATACATTTATATTATAAGCTCTCCAAACAAATTAAACAAGTTCAAATTGTTGGTGGATATGAGCTCCCAAATTATACATGTCAACATTCAATATATTATGAAACAATTTAGTGGACTCTTTTTCCTTGTCCAAGATAGCCCAATGCGATTAAATATTCACAATGTAGCCTATTTACTTTATTCAAATCTTCTTCCCAGATTTGCAGATCCGGAAGTGAAACGGCGAAATAGTCAATCTCAACATGATCATTAATATGGTTTTTTCCATAATCACATAATGTCTTGAATAATTGATCAGCTTTTTCAATTTCACCAAGCTTTCGTAGAGCTAATCCTTGGTAGAAGATATTATCAGGTTTTTGATCGTTATAATACATTGCAATTGAAGGTTCATAGTCACCTTCAGATGCCATCTTCCAGTATTCAATCGCTTTATCATTGTTGTTTATTATTTCATTGGCACATCCTAGCCAATAGTTAATATCAATTTCTTTTGCACCGGCAAGTTTTCCTTCACCAAGGTTATGAGGAAATATTTTAGCTCTCTCCAATAATTCTATGGCTTTAGCTGCATTTTTTCTTTAATTTCTTGCTTGGCCATCTCTGTAAGGCTAAAAATATATTGACCGGTTACTTTGCCTTCTCCACCTTCCCAAGGATGAAATTTTCTTTTAAGCAGTAATTCAAGAGCTTCTTCAAATTTGCCGTTAAAATTTAGAAGAGTAATTCGCTCTAAGTATAGGTCATCTCTAAAATTTACTAAGTCTAAATGTTTTGCGAGAAAGGATAATCTAAACTCGAAATCTTTTCCAAGCATTTTATATAACTGGTCAAGTTCCATTAAAATCCGTGCATCAGATGGATCTAGTTCAAAAGCTTTTTCTAATTCTAGTAACGCGGTATTAGAATTCTTTGATTTGTTAAAATAAGCTAATGCAAGGTTTCGTCTTACTGTCGGAAATGAATCGTCTAACTCTCTGGAATTTATCCAACACTCAATAGCTTTATCATATTGTTTTGAAGCATACCAAAAATTGCCAAGGTAGTAATTCGCTTTTGAACATTCTGGCAATAATTTAGAACTGATTGCAGAACTATTGCTTCCTCCAGTCTATTTGGGAAACAATAATCCGGATTCATTTGCTCAGCTTTTATAAACCAAAATTTTGCATTTTCTCATTATTACATTTGAGTGCAAACCATCCTAAAAAATATCCAGCCATTGGATATACGTCTTCATGATTTTTAATATATAACTCAAGAACAGAAGATGCTTCATGATAATATCCAGCATGTGCATAATCTAGAGCATATTCAATATAGGTGTGAACATTATTTCGCAAAAGTTCCAAAAATTCTTTCAAGACAAGATCATTCTTAGTCAGTAAATATTTTTCGTATAATACACCGAAATTAAATTTATCTAGACTTAATGAATCTTCGCACAGGTTCAATGCTTCTTCAACCTTATCAAGCTTTCTAAGAATTGCTACTTTCAAATGTCTGGCTTTATGATTGTGCCAATTTTTAATTAATGACTTTTCCACCAATTCAAGGGCTACAGAAAATTCATTTCTAATACATGAAATTTTTGCAAGTTGAAAATATCCATTTTCTTGCCAAGCTGAATTCCATATCGATTTGTAAAAATAATTGTAAGCTTCGTCTAGTTTCTCTTGATAGAAAAAACATAATCCAAGATTATAAAATGGTTCGCCATCATATGGGTTTGGATTGTGGGTTGTAATTGTTTTAATAGCTTTCCTAAAATATGGTTCCGCTAAATCAAAGCGACCATGCCTCAATAGCCACATTCCCATTGAATTATTATTCTGAATATTATCAGGTTCTCGGTTTAATGCTTCTAAATAATAGTCTGTAGGATTAAATGTAGCATGTCTATATTGCTCAAGATGTAAGCCGGCTAAATAGAGTTTTTCAACTGAATTTATTTCTTGTGGCGATTTTATCGCTTTTGCCGGTTCAGGCGTCTTTTTGTTATTCAAGGGCTCCGGTTTATATTCTAGTAATTTCTTTCCTCTGTTATTTAAAATGGTAAGCGAGAAATCTTCTTCTTTGTGATCTGAATAGAGTTCCACTGATTTATTGTAAGAAGATTCAGGCGAGCTGTTATAAGTTTCCTCAAATAAGATTTGCTCTTTTAAATAAAACGTAATTTTTAAATCTGAAAATTCGGAAGTTGTGTAAACTCTTATTTTTGCCTTATTATTTTCAAATTCTAAATTAACAAGAATATCCTTTGATGCATTTTTTACTAGTCCAATCTCATGATATGGCATAAAATATTGAGAAAACGATTTTTCTTCATTGGGCATTAACCAAGAAAAATCAGGCTGATTATCAGTAAACACTCCACACATTAACTCAATGTAAGGGCCATCTTCATCTGTCAAATTTCTGTCCCAAGCGCGGCCAAAATCACCATTGCCCCACGTCCACTGTTTTTTCCCTGGAGATACATGGTGATTAGCTATATGAAGCATTCCCCCTTTTGTATCGTTTTCGTAACATCCCACAAAATTATATTTTGATTCAACAGCCATAAAGGAAGTCGGAACCGGTATATTTTTATAACGCGATATGTCAACTCCACTTGAATAATCAACTTTGTAATATGTCCCTTTTGCAATTGGATAATCTGATACATCTCTTTTCCCGTGATCGAATACAGCATAAACATCAGGTGGAAAAACAGATTGATAATCATCATTAACTTTTACAGCCGGATTTGCCCACCATAGAAATGTTTGAGGTACAGAAGTTCTATTATAAAGTTTAACTTTAATTTCTAAATATGCTTTATCCTTATACAGAGTGAAACCAGCCATTCCCTTTGTTCTAAACATTCTTTCAATTTCACTACACCAAACTGTGATACTACCATCATTATTTTCTTCAATGTAATAATCAACAGGTTCATATGTTGATGGACGATGATGTTGCGGCCAATTAAACTCTATACCGCCCGAAATCCACGGACCTGTTAATCCGACCAGAGCAGGTTTAATTACGCTGTTATAATAGACAAAATGACGTTTCTTGATTTTATCATATGCCATTTGAACTCGTCCACCTAATTCCGGTAAAATCATGATTTTTATATACTTGTTCTCAAGGTATATTGCTAACCATTCTTTATTCTCTTTTTCATCATATATTTTTTCAATAATTGGATGTGGATAAACTGTACCGCTGCTTCCTTGATAAACTCGATTTTCACAAAAGATAGGATTCTTCTCAGGTTTGCCTATTCCATATGTTGGAATTAAAACTTTTTCTATCTTACAAATTACATTCTGTTCTTCTTTCATATGTTTACTTTATTAATTCTTTTTCAATTGATTCTAATGATTTATTTTTGGTTTCAGGTAAATTCTTGTAAATAAAAGTGAAACCAGCAATAGAAATTATACCATATAACCAGAAAGTACCTGATGCATTTAATGCGTTATTCAGTAAGGGGAAAGTATAGGTTAGTATGAAACTTGCCAGCCATAATGATATTGTTGAAATGGCCATTGCTGATCCTCTGATTTTATTTGGAAATATTTCAGATAGAATTACCCAGGTTACTGGGGCGAGAGACATTGCATAACATGCAATTGCAAGCACAACTAATAATAATAATATCCAGCCGCTAATTTCGAAAAAGTATGCTAATCCCATAAAAAAGTATATTCCAGCTAAAGCTCCAGAGCCCATTAGCATTAACGCACGACGTCCCCATATATCAACAGTATAAATAGCAACCAGAGTAAAAACTAGATTAACACTTCCTGTAAGAACTATATTGAATAATATATCAGAAACTCCAAATCCAGCGGCTTCAAAAACTTCTTCGGCATAATTAAAGATTACATTTATTCCACACCATTGTTGGAACGCTGCCAGCACGATTCCAATAATTAGAACTTTTCTCATTTTTAAGCTAAAAAGGAATCCGTAATCAATTTTATCTTCTGTGTTTTTTAATGATTCTGAAATATTATTGAATTCATTCTTAGCGTATTCTTGCCCACCTACTTTTGATAAAATCTTTTTAGCTTTTTCAGAAAATCCATTTTTAACTAACCATCTTGGACTTTCAGGAACAATGATCATAAATAATAAAAATAATGATGCTGGAATTAATTCTGCCCAGAACATCCAACGCCAGCCTAATTGTCCATTCCAAGAAGCTAGTATTTCTGAGTCTGTAGCATTAAATGGAACTTGGTCAGCAATTTGCCAATTGATTATTTGAGCTAGCAAAATTCCAATAACAATGGTAAACTGATTAATTGAAACTAATTTTCCGCGCATTTTTTCCGGGGAAATTTCAGCAATATACATTGGTGATAAGTTGGATGCCAATCCAATTCCAAGGCCGCCAAAAATTCTGAAAAATATAAAGTAGTTGAAATTACTTGTTGCCCCTGTACCATATGCAGAAATCATAAATAGAATTGCAGAAAGAATTAAAAGTCTTTTTCGTCCAAACTTGTCACTTAACAATCCGGAAAGAATTGCTCCAAGTAAACAACCAATGAGGGCACAACTCATTGCCCAACCTTGTAGGGCAGGAACATTGGAGATATTAAAGAATTTTTCGTAAAATGGTTTGGCTCCACCAATTACTACCCAATCGTAGCCAAAAAGTAAACCGCCTAATGCTGAGATAAATACTATTAAGTAAAGGTATGATAAATTGATATTCTTGTTATCCATAATATGAAATCCAATAATTATTGAAAAAACGAATATGAATATTTTTTAAAGCAGTACTTTTTAGCATACAAAAATGCTTTATCACCAAATAAATTATTAAAATATTAGATACAATAAAATAGATTATCATACAAAAAGATGGACTATTTTCTTAATTTTATGATCAGGAGGAATTATGATTGGTGATAAAAAGGAAAAAGGATTTTCTGGACAGAAAATGATAGTGATTCCTAAAAAAATCATTAATAATTTGCGAAAGAATAATCTTACTAAGTCTTTGTACTTAACTGATATAGGTTATTTCCCAAATGCAAAATATCATTTTAGAACACGACCCAAAGGAGCGAAAGAAAATATTTTTATTTATTCAATAAAAGGAGAGGGAATTGTAGAGATAGAAGATCAAGAGTATAGAATATTACCTGATCATTTTATTATTATTCCAGCTAACAAAGAGCATAAATATTATGCAAAAGAATCTGATCCGTGGAGTATTTATTGGATCCATTTTACAGGTTTAATTTCTGGTGAACTAATTGATCAGATTTATAAGAACGAAATTATCGAGGTTAATGATGCATCAATGGTTGAAGAAAGAATTAAAATGTTTGAAGAAATATATAGGACTATTGAACAAGGATATAGCGCAGAAAATATTTATCATTCGATGTTTACATTAACTCACTTCTTAAGTTCATTTGTGTATAGTAAAAATTATTTAAAAACCAAGAACTCACAAAGTAATGATCAAATTGAAAAAGTAATTAAGTTCATGAGGAAAAATGTTCATGATAATTACACAAACTATGATTTTGCAAAGTTGGTTAATTTATCCATTTCACACTTATCAAAATTATTTAAAGAAAGAACCGGCTTCTCTCCCATAGAGTTTTTCATACAGCTGAAAATTCAAAAAGCCTGTATGTATTTAATTTCTACAGATTACAAGGTGAAAGAAATTGGCAATCTTCTCCATTATGATGATCCATATTATTTTTCAAGAGTATTTACAAAAATGATGGGAACTTCACCTAGAGTATATAGAAACAGTAATTTATATTATTTATAACTAAATATTGTTAACTCAATAAAAACTTGAAATTATTACCAAAAAGATATCTCCAAAATTGGTATTAAACAATTTATATTTCACCTTGTATGTAGACCGAGAGGGGAAAATCTCCTTGATTATCTACAAATTTAGCATCAGGCACTTCAATTTTAAATGAATGGGTTCCTGCGGAAATATTCCCTATGTCATAAATTCTAATTGGAATAATATCACCGGGACACCAATTACTCCATGATGCCCATTCGGAATCGGATCTTGCTGTGCGACCATAAATGCCATTTGATTGTGTATTATATTTTCTGAAAGGTTCACAAGATATACCCCCTGGCTTATAAGCATCTATTAGAGTTTCATCAAAATATATATAATGATTTCTTCTAACATACTCTTCACCACCTGCATTAGCACCATGATTAGAGGTTATGAGGTACAAAGTTGCGTTTTGAATTGAGGTTGAAGTTGTAAATTCTAAAGTCCGGATTGTTTGTCCAACCACATCGGTATTTTTATAATTGTTAAAATTAGCAAAACTAGATAGTGAAATTAATTTTTGATTATTTGATTCTTTAAAATCTTCGGAATTTGAAAATGTTAAAGTTCCAAAAAATGTATAGTTTTTACCTGCACACCCGCTTATTTGTTCGTTTGCTGCATAAGGAACCCCAAAAACATCAAATTCAATCCAAAAATCGTATTTACTAGATAACTCGGTATCCTTTAAAATTTTTGCAATATTGCTTATATCAAATGTATATGGAACTTCCTCTGGGCTTTTATTTTTATCCATAAATGGGGTTATAAATCGAGCAATTTCAACTGTGCTTACTAAACCATTTTGATTATAATTTTCACCTTTGTTGATTAGGCTTAAAAATACATTACCTATTCTATCATAATTATCGCAGGCGGCTTTAATTACTATATCTAAATATAGTTTATTCCCAATCTTAGTTAAGTTTTCATCAGATAATTTGGTAACATATTTTGAATTTGATATTCTATAAATCCCATCCGGCACTGGTTCGTCTACAGTTTCTGCGTATCCATCATAAAACAATATTTCATTAAATAAAGTAAAAGATTCGGGAGCATTTTGATTT
>JACKAB010000017.1 GCA_020635285.1 Ignavibacteriales bacterium
ATAATTTCGAGTGATACTAAATTTCAAATTTCAACAAAGAAATTTATATCCGGTTCACATTCCGGTAGACTTTTTTATAAGTTTTCAGAAGACAGCTCTGGTATTTGTAGAATTTATAATGCTTCAGAAATGAATAATGTGAGTGGCTCTCAGGCTAATTTTGGCATTTGGATTTTTGGGGATTTAAGTTTTAATAATCTTCAAGTTTGGTTTACTAATTCAGATAGCAGCATAATTCAATCCAATCTTGAAAATATTGATTGGACCGGTTGGAAATTTAAAGAGATAGATTTAAGCACTTGGCCAGAAGCCAAATTTAATAGTTTAGTTGTTGTCCAAAATAAGTTGGGTGCTAAATCTGGACAGTTATACTTTGATAATGTTTTGACAAATATTGTTACCGATGCCAAAATTTCCGAAAATAATTTACCAACAGATTTTAGATTAGAACAAAACTATCCAAATCCGTTTAATCCAACAACAACAATAAAATATACAATTCCAACAAACTCATTCATCCCGAGCGGAGTCGAGGGATATGATGTGCGCATGACTATTTACGATGTTCTTGGGAGAGAAATAAAAACCTTGGTAAATGAAGTAAAGACTCCTGGAAATTATGAAATCACTTTTGATGCGACAAATTTACCAAGCGGAGTTTATTATTATCGATTGAAGTCAAATGATTTTGTTCAAACAAAAAAAATGTTGCTTCTCAAGTAATTTAATATCAACAAGCTTTTCTCAAAATATCTACATAAATCATACAAAATTATTTTAGTTAAATTTTGTATGATTTATTATCCTCAACAAAATCTGCAAATTCTAATGAATTATCATTAAATAGTAATTATAACCATAATTTAAATTTCTCAAAATTGATACGAATATTATTCGTAGATACGAATTTTTTTCATACTTTACCACACAGAAATGATTAAAACATCATTAAACACGACTTTTTATTTGGTATAAGAATTGAGGATCTTATTATAAGTTTAATATTGAGAGGAGAATATGAAGAATTTATTACAGTTTTTATTTGCTTCAATTTTTATGACATCAACAATTTTTGCAAACGGAGTTGGAATAGTAGATGCTTCAAGAGGTGAATATTTACAATTAGTATCATCAAAAATTGATGTAAATGTTGAAAACCAAGTGGCAATTATTACCAGTGAACAAACGCTTTTAAACAATTTTGATGATTCAGTTAGTTTCAAATATGGCTACCCAATGCCGGAAAGTGCAAGTGCAATTTCACTTGAATTTTTTATCAACGACCAGTGGTGGAAAGCTCAAATTAGAGCAGAAGAGCAAGACACAACTTTACCGGGAAGTGGAGGAAATGAAATTGACCAATCACTTAAAGAGTATATGGGCAAATTGCCTCTTTATTTTAACATTGAAGAAAAGCTAAATTCTAATGAAATAGTTATTGTTCGCTTAACTTATGTTGAACTCTTAAAATATAAATTTGGGGATGTAACATTTTCATGCCCAAACGATTATACTTTAATTCAAAATAGCCCAATTGAATTGCAGCAGTTTGATTTCAATCTAACTTCCGGAAGAACTATTGAAGGAATTGAATTATTAAGTCATTCAAATAGCAACATAACAAATGAAGGTAATTCTGCTCAAATAAATTTTTCTTTACCAAACGAAGTAGCCTCAACTGATTATGGTGTAAAATATTCATTAAGCTCTAGTGAATTGGGATTATTCAGCTTCAGCACATTCCAGCCAGACTCAACAATTTTAGATAATGGTGGCAGTGGATTTTTTACATTTGTTGCAGAACCGGATCCTTCAGATGTAACAGGCGTAATTAATAAAGTTTTTACACTAATTATTGATCGCTCAGGAAGTATGGTAGGTGAAAAAATTGATCAAGCAAAAAGTGCTGCTAGTTTTATTGTTAATCATCTAAATGAGGGAGATCGATTTAATATTGTTGATTTTGCCTCCGAGGTTACAAGTTTTAGAAATATACATCAAATATTTAATTATCAAAATAAAGAATCTGCACTTAATTATATTTCTTCAATCAATGCAAATGGAGGTACAAATATTTCAGATGCATTTGGAACAGCTATTCCACAATTTGCAGCGTCAAACGATTCAACAGCAAATATAATTATCTTTTTTACAGATGGAGAAGCAACAGCAGGAATTACAAATACAAGTGAAATATTAGAACATGTTCATAATTTAATTGGTCAAAATGAAAGCCAAATTACTGTATTTACTTTTGGAATAGGCTCATCAGTCAATGAACAGCTACTTACTTTATTGGCAACAGAAAATAATGGCTTGGCAGAATTTTTAGGAAATGATGAAGTTGAAGAAGTAATTACTCAATTTTATTTACTTATTAGAAATCCAGTATTATTAGGAACAGAGCTAAGTTTTTCTTCAGCAAATATAAATGAAATTACGCCCAAAAACTTTCCGAGCTTATATAAAGGTCAGCAAATGATAGTTAGCGGTAGATACAAGACTCCAGAAAATGTAACTCTTACTTTAAGCGGAAGAACATTTGGTAAAGCTGTTAAGTATGACTATAACTTAAATTTAGTTGATTCACTAGTCTCAGAATATCAATTCCTTCCAAAAATTTGGGCAAAGCAAAAGATAGAAGACTTGATGGTTGAGTACTACACTTTTTCACCCGAATCACCTAAAGCTGATTCCTTAAAAGAATACATTACCACTTTGAGTGTTATGTATGGAGTAATAACTCAATTTACAAGTTTTACAGATATTTATGTTACTGATGTTGAAGAAATTGTAAAAAATGAAAACGAAAATATACCAGATGGTTTTCAATTGCTAGGTAATTATCCAAATCCATTTAATCCAACAACCACAATAAAATTCTCAGTCGGCAAAGATTTTTATGATGAGGTATTGATAAAAAATATATAATTCAATTGGGCAGCTAGTAAGAGTTTTAGCTGTTGATGTTAATGGAAAAGGAATTTATCAAACTAATTGGAACGGCTTAACACAATTTGGCAAAATGGCTCTTCTGAATCTACATTTATACTATTGATTTTGGTGACACAATTTTATCAAGCAAAATGATTTTGATGAAATAGATTAAAAATTTATTTATTAAGTCAATCCTATAAAATTTAGGATAATATGAAAATTAAATTATTCAACATCTTATTTATAACACTCTTCTTGGTTCAATAATTAATATTTTTGCAACCGGAGCTTTATATGTTCGTCCTCGCTTCAGCACTCAACAATATGAGAAAATGTGGATTAAAACAATTGATGTGAATGTAAATATTCAAGATCAAGTTGCGGAAACTCATGTTGATCAGATTTTTTATAATGAAATGAATACCTCTGTTGAAGCAATTTATCTTTTTCCCACTACCAGAAAATGCAATGATTACAAGCATGGTTTATTGGTTCAATGGGCAAAGGTACGAAGCAGAAATTAGAGAAAGACAAGAAGCAATTGCAGATTATAATGAGAAAATATCAAAATGGCTGGATCCAGCTCTGCTTGAATATTTGGGTGATAATCTTTTCAGATTAAGTATAGTTCCAGTAAATGCACTTTCTGAAGTAAGAACTGAAATTACTTATGTGAATTAATAAATTACGATTTTGGAGTTAATAATTATAAATTTTACTCAATACATTGGGTCTTTCCTCTAAACCTTTAGAAACAGTTCATTTTAATTTAGATGCTAAATCACAGTCACTGTATAAATATTTTCAATCTCCAAGTCATGAAAATTCTACAGCAACTTCAATGACTAAAGTTACAGACTATAATTATACAATAGAATTTGGTGATGAAAATTATTTTCCCGATAAAGATTTTATTCTGCATTATGAAACGATCAGAGACGAAGTTCAATTTAATGTTTTAACATACACTCCAACTGAAGAAGACTCAATGGGCGCAGAGAGTTTTTACTCATTATGGATTACTCCGCCTGACAGTGTTTCTGAGGATGAAGTAATTCCTAAAGATATAATTTTACAGCTGATGTTTCATCAAGTATGGCGGACAGAGAATCACCAACTAAAACAATCCCTTGATGAATTTATCGATTTATTAACGCCAATAGATAAGTTTAATATTCTAACTTTGGGACTAATGTAGATAAATTCAAACCGGATTTGGTTGAAGCAAATATCGCAAATGTTCAAGTTGCTTCATGATTTTGTTTATCAAATTTATGCTTTGGGAATGACCAATATTTCTGCGGCTTTAGATTCTTCACTTAATCAATCCTTTGGCGAGCTGACTTCAAATAATTTAATATTTTTAACAGATGGAAAACCAACCTTCGGAATTACTCAAATTGACTCAATACTTAACTACACAAAGAAATTAAATAACAAAGGCATAAGATTATATTCATTTGGAATTGGTGATAATTTAAGTAAAACTTTATTAACTCAATTATCATCACAAAACAATGGTTATGCAACTTATATAACCTCTGATGATAATATTGCCAAATTGGTGAGCAATCATTTTACTCGCATCTCAAAACCAATTATCACTGATTTAAGTTTGGATTATGGCGGATTTGTAACTGTTGATAAATATCCAAAAATATTTACTGATTTGTATTGGGGAAGTCAAACTATGGAATTGGGTCTTTACTCACAAGGAAATGAAACACAAATTAAACTTAATGGAATGATTCAATCACAACCCGTTCAATTTTCAAAAACAATTATTTTCCCAGACTCAGGCGGGCATAGATTTGTGCCAAGACTTTGGGCAAAAGCTAAAATAAATCATTTGTTAGATTTGATTGATATTTACGGCGAAACCGATGAGCTAGTCGAGCAAATATTAGAATTAAGTTTGCAATTCCAAATATTAACAAAGTACACAGCATTTTATTCTGATCCGACATCAGTTAAAGATGTTGAAAATAAACTTATCCCCGATGAATTTATTGTTGAGCAAAACTATCCAAATCCATTTAATCCGCTTACAGTAATAAATTATTCTTACCAGCAGGATTACCAAATTATTACGTTACAATTAAAATTTACGATGTTTTAGGAAGAGTTGTTAAAGAATTAGTAAACGAAAATCAAAAACCTGGAAATTATTCTATTGAATTTGATGGAAGCAATTTATCTAGTGGAATATATTATTATACAGTTAGTGCTGGTGAATTTAGTGTTACAAAAAAATGCTGTTAATGAAATAAGGGGCTTTGTAATTGATAAAGATCCAAATTTATATTTTAACATTTTTTTAGCAATAGTAACTAATGGGCAAGGTTTTTACCTGTCGCTTATTATCCATTTGAAGGAAATGCAAATGATATGAGTGGTAATGGTAATCACGCTATAGTCTACGGTTCTAGTCCAACTCAAAATTTGCAAGGAGACTCAAGTACAGCTTATTCTTTTGATGGAATAGATGATAATATAAATATTGGCGTAAAACCAAGTATTCAAATAACTGGTAATTTAACGATAAGTGTTTGGATAAAAATAGAGGATTATAACGGAAACATACAATCAATAATAAATTGCCAGGCTGACAATACCGATAATATTGAAACGAATGCATTGTATAGTATTTATTTTTCAAATAATAATAAATACCTAACTTACACTCATGAAAGTGGGAATGGATTAATCAATCGCATGATTTTAATCGTTTCTTTTTTGATATTAAAAATGGTATCATATAGTAATCATTAGAAATGTTGAACAAAAACGGTTTCACTTTTGTTAATGGTCATCAAGTTGATGGAATCTCTTATACTGATAATACTGATAATGGAAAATTATCGTGATTAAGAATTGCAGGTCCAATGGTACTATTCAGAATTCAAGTTTTTATGGAGCTATTGACGATATATATATATTCGATAAACTACTAAATTATGATCAAATAATTGAACTTTATGAATTAACTGCAAAAATTAAAAACCAACAAATTTGCTTTTAAATAGAATAGAAAATACTTCAATTGAATTACAATGGGAAGATAATTCAAAAATGAAGATGGATATGAAATAGAAAGAAAAAGTTTTGGTCAATCATTTCAATTAATTTCATTGGTAGATATTAACCAGCAAAGTTTTATAGATACTACTTTATATGAAAATACTGAGTATTGCTATAGAGTAAGAGCATTTAAGGATGTTGAGTTTGCAAATCATTCCGACTATTCAAATGAAGTTTGTAAGATCATATCCGAGTGAATGAAGTGAGTGCAGAACTGACTTCAAATTTCAATTTATTTCAGAATTATCCGAATCCATTTAACCCAACAACAATTGTTATCAGATCCCGAACCAAGTTCGGGATGACAATGCGAATTTAACATTAAAAGTTTACGATGTTCTTGGAAGAGAAATAAAACATTGGTCAACGAAGTAAAAGTTCGGGGAATTATGAAGTTACCTTTGAGGCAGCAAATCTTCCGAGCGGGGTTTATTATTACCGATTAAAGTCGAATGATTTTGTTCAGACAAAAAGATGTTATTTTGAAATAAAAGTGACATTGCAAAGATACATTAGTGATATAAAACACATCAAATTAAATAAATTCTATAATTTAAGGGTTTTTCTTTAATAATACACGAAACGAAATACAAATGAATATAGCTAAAATTTATGTTCTTTTATTATTGGTTTTAATACTAAATTTTGTTGATTCTATTGCTCAGCAAAGTGGAAATATTTTAAAATCTCAATTCTCCCAGACTGCGTTTACCAGTAATGAAAACTCAAGTAACGCAATCAAAAATACGAAGTGGGAAGAAATTTTATATAGTGTTGAAATCTACCCAAATCCATATAAAGACGTGACAATAAGTGTACATTTTTCTAATGTAGATAGTTCAATTGTTTATGATGAATATGGATTCTGGGATGGTGGTTCTACATTTATAATAAGATCATATTTCCCAGAAGTTGGTTTGTGGACGTGGAAAACAACATGCTCAAACCTAAATGATACTGGTTTGCACAATAGAAGCGGAATAATAAATGTTAGTGAATATAATGGTACAAATAAAATATTTAGTCATGGAGCATTAAAAGTCTCTGATAATAATAAATACCTAACGTATGGCGATGGAACACCTTTTTTCTGGATGGGTGGAACTGCATGGGCCTTACCAATAGCTGCAACTTACTTAGAATGGCAGAAGTATATTGATGACAGGCATTCTAAAAAATTTACCGTTGTACAGATAGCCCCAGCAAGAGCTCATGGCGGTATTTGGGAAGATCCTCCTTATAATTATCCAACCAATTGGAAAGGTGATGTTTGTTTTTTTGATGAGGATGAGTGGAATCCTTTATACTGGCAGGAATTTGATAAATTTGTTGAGTATGCGAATTCGCAAGAAATAATAATAGCTGTAATGGGGTTGGCTGAGGCAGTTCATGACGGCACGACCATTGAGAACGCAGAACTTTTTACTCGTAATTTTTATGCCCGAATGCAAGGCTACCATGTTATATTGTCTCCTGCTTTTGACATATGGGCTGCGTCTCAATATCCCATCATGGATAATATTGGTTCCTCCCTTGGGAGTTACTCAAGGCATTTGATCAGCCAACATCCTGGTCATAGTTATTATGAAAGTCCTATTAACGAATATGCACTTTATTTTAAAAATAAAGACTATATGAATTTTTCGATGAACCAATCCGGTCATAATAGTGGTGATATATATCGAATCTACAAAAAAGTAAAAGAATGGAACGTAAATCTATACAATGAACTACCCATGGTACCAATGATAAACACAGAGGCATATTATTCGTCTGGTCGGTACGCTGATCAAGTTGAAAACTCTGAGCGAAAAGGTACGGATGAAAATGCAAGAGAACTGGGATGGTTATCGTTGCTATCC
The DNA here is from genome assembly GCA_020635285.1 of Ignavibacteriales bacterium. Lineage (GTDB taxonomy): Bacteria > Bacteroidota > Ignavibacteria > Ignavibacteriales > Melioribacteraceae. Next base: position 7,881 of record JACKAB010000017.1, read on the forward strand.
GGATCATTAGGTTATACATATGGTGCTACCGGTATTTGGCAGTATGGTGAAGAGGCTTCTCCTGGTTTAACTATTCCTTTAGATAGTGCTCTAGCTTATATATCCTCAACTCAAATGAAATATTTAGTAGAATTTTTTAGTTCAATTGCGTGGTGGGAATTGGAACCAAATCATTCAGCAATTATATCCGATGGATTAATTGTTGAAGAGGAAAAAATGGCGTTCTCAATTTCAACCTCAGGAAAATTTGGAGTTGCATTTTTACCAAATAATGATTTATTAAAAATTGATATGACAGTATTTAGTAATAATGTAGATGCAAAATGGTTTGATCCAATTCATTCTGTGTATCTTGATGGTGAACTAAATGTTGCAAATTCCGGTGAACATACTTATACTCCGCCATATGCCGGTGAATGGGCACTTTTGCTATCAGAATTGCCAATAACATTGAGTATGAAAATATTTTTATCAGGTGCTTATTCATTAGGTAAAATGAATACTAATTTATTCTCACTTATTCCATTTGACCAACCTTACTCTAGTCTGCCATGGAACTATCATGGAACTCAGAGTACCACTTCTTCATTTATTTTGAATAATAAAATTGTAGATTGGGTCCTTATCGAATTAAGGAGTGGAAGTTCCGCTGAAAACGCAACGATAGTTTCACGCACAGCCGCTTTGCTAAATGAAGATGGTAATGTAATAGATACCGAAGATGGCAGCACTAATATTAAATTTCCATCAGTTGATGAAGGAGAGTATTATATCGCTGTATTGCATAGAAATCACCTTTCAGTAATCAGTTCTCAAAAGGTCACACTCACAAATAATAATTCTCAATTTATAAATCTTAACAATATGAATAATTAAATTTATAACAATACTCCCAACACCAAATAAATAACTGCAGTAATCCCGCCGGCGGTAAGCGAATATGGCAATTGTGTTTTAACGTGATCAATATGATCACAAGCAGAAGCCATTGAGGCAATAATTGTTGTATCGGAAATAGGCGAGCAATGATCTCCAAAAACTCCGCCACCCAAAGCAGCGGCAATTGTTAAGTATAAATTTGCATCCAAAGTCTGCGCCATTGGAACACCTATCGCAATCATAATTGCAAAGGTTCCCCAAGAAGTTCCGGTTGAAAAAGCAATTACACAAGCAACAACAAATATCGTAAATGGCACAAATGAAGGTGAAAGCCATCCTTTAGTAATTTCTGCAATATAGATCCCAGTTCCTAATTCTTTACAAACTGTTCCAATAGCAAAAGCCAACATCATCAAAAGAGCTAAAGGAATTAAGCCGCTTATCCCTTTAAATATTAGATCAATTGTTTCTGTAAAAGTAAATATTTTTTGTGATGTGTATAAAATAATACCAACTGTTATTGCGGTTAAAACAGAATACAAAACTGAAGCTGATCCTGAACCTTTACTTAAGGCAAAAAATATTTGTTCCCACATTGGATACTGACTAATATTTTCTATTTCACTCCAGCCAGTAAAAACCAGCATTAATGGCATCATTATTACCATTGTGAAAATTGGTAATATCATATTTATAGCTCTTGCTTTCACATTTTCTTTTTTCTCCAAAGAAATTATATCAGAGGAAATCATTGGAGTTGCTCCATCCCGCAATAATTTTCCTTCTTCTCTCACTCTTCGTTCCGCTTCTTTCATTGGACCAAAATCTTTTTGAGTAAAAATTATAATCAGTACCATTACAAGAGCTAGCATAGGATAAAAGTTTAATGGAAACGCCGCAATTAAAACGCCCAGTGGATTTTCAAAACCTTGTGCGGCTATTAAACCCATAATATAGGCGCCCCAAGCGTTTAGTGGAATTAATATACAAGTTGGCGCTGAGATTGAATCTGCGATATAAGCTAATTTTTCTCGTGGAATTTTTAGTTTGTCAAATAATGGACGAAAAATTGAACCGACAGTTAAAACATTAATACTAGATTCAACAAATATTGAAACTCCTGTAATCCATGCCAGACTTTGAATTATTTTCTTTTTACTGTTTGGGTCCTTACTTTTCACTTTATCTAAACGAACATTTACAAAATTTATAAAGCCATCAACTCCGCCGGACCTTTGTATAAATGCAATTAAAGCCCCAACCAAAGAACTGAACATTATTGTGCGGGTATTGCCGGGATCTTTAAACACGTCAACAAGTGCTTGAATAGTGGCTAAAGTGCCGGTTAATAAATTACCTCCACTTAAAATTACCCAGCCAAGCCAAATGCCAAACAGAAGGGAAACGAAAACTTGTTTTGTTTTTATTGCTAAAACAATTGCAAGTAAAGGCGGAAAGAGTGACCAAAAGCTAAAATGTTCCATAGAGAAAGTTCTATTGTTAAAAGATTGGATTCAAAATAAAATTATAATATTTAAAAACAAAAATAATAGTCAGTTATTTATAAAATAGTTCACATAAAAATTACTAAATGATTAATTTGAACAATAAAAATTTTTATTTTGTTAAAGGAGATTAAAATGGAATATCGATATCTAGGGAAATCGGGGTTAAAAGTATCAGCTTTATCATTCGGATCATGGGTAACATTTAATGATCAAATTGGAGATGATACCGCTTATAAATGTATGGTTGAGGCTTATGATTCCGGGGTGAACTTTTTTGATAATGCAGAGGTTTACTCAGCCGGTGAATCTGAAATAATGATGGGGAAAGTTATTAAAAAAGCCGGATGGAAAAGATCAGATTTAGTTTTATCAACAAAAATTTATTGGGGCGGAAGCGGACCTAATGATAGCGGACTTTCTCGCAAGCATATTATTGAAGGAACAAATTCTGCACTTAAAAGATTACAAACTGAATATGTAGATTTAATATTTTGTCATCGTCCGGATTTGCAAACTCCCATTGAAGAAACAGTTAGAGCAATGAATCAAGTTATAAATGAGGGAAAGGCTTTCTATTGGGGAACAAGCGAGTGGACTGCAACACAGATTATGGAAGCATATCAAATTGCCAGAAGAGAACATCTTATACCACCTTTAATGGAACAACCGGAATATAGCATGCTTCATAGGGAAAAAGTTGAAAAAGAATTTTTACCGCTATATGATAAAATTGGATTGGGAACAACAATTTGGAGTCCACTAAAAAGTGGTTTCTTAACCGGAAAATATAATGATGGAATTCCAGAAAAAAGCAGACTAGCTATGGAATCTTACGAATGGCTGAAAAACGCAATTCTATCTGAAGAAGGGAAAAAGAATATTGTGAAAGTTAAAGAACTCACAAAAGTAGCAAATGATTGGTATTACCATGTCCGGATTAGCTTTGGCGTGGACTTTAAAAAATCCGAATGTTAGTACTACTATAACCGGTGCCTCGAAACCGGAGCAAGTAAAAGAAAACATGAAAGCTATGGGCTATGTTGCCATGCTTACAGAGGAAGTTATGGAAAAGATTGAAGAAATTTTACAAAACAAACCAATTCCAGAAAGAGATTGGAAAGGTTAAGAGGCTTACTTTTTATTATAAAAAAAGATGCTTAATTTTAGACTATAAAGTATTTTAAAAACTGATTTTAAAAATAGGACTGACGCATGAATAATTACAAAATTGTTTGGACCAAAATTGATGAAGCTCCTGCACTGGCAACTTATTGTTTGCTTCCAATAGTTAAAGCATTTTCAAAAGGAACCGGCATTGAAGTTGAAACTAAAGATATTTCATTGGCTGGCAGAATTATTGCAAACTTCCCCGATAAACTTACAGAAGAACAAAAGATTCCTGATTACCTTGCAGAATTAGGCAAACTTGCAAAAACTCCAGAAGCTAATATTATTAAGCTTCCTAATATAAGTGCATCAATTCCGCAGCTTCAATCAGCAATTAAAGAATTGCAAGAAAAAGGTTATGATATTCCAAATTACCCTGAAGAAGCAAGAACAGATGAAGAAAAAAATCTTCAAAAAAGATTTGCCAAAGTTCTTGGATCAGCAGTAAATCCAGTGCTTAGAGAAGGTAATGCAGATAGAAGAGCAGCAGCCTCAGTTAAAAAGTTTGCTCAAAAATTTCCACATAAAATGATGAAACCTTGGCCTGAATCCGGATCAAAAGCCCGAGTTGCTTATATGAATGAAAAGGATTTTTTCGGCAGTGAAAATTCTACAACTCTAGCAAACCCCGACGATGTAAAAATTGAGTTTGTAACTCAAAGTGGGGAAGTAAAAATCCTTAAAGAAAAATTAGCTTTATTAAAAGGTGAAGTAATTGATACTGCCTCAATGAATGTTGCAGCATTAAGAAAATTTTATGCAGAGCAAATTGAAGAAGCAAAGAAAAATGATGTGCTTCTTTCCTTACACCTAAAAGCAACGATGATGAAAGTTTCCGACCCAATAATGTTTGGGCACGCAGTTTATGTTTATTTCAAAGAAGCATTAGATAAACACTCAGAAACACTTAAAGAGATCGGAGCAAATGTTAATTATGGTCTAGCTGATGTTCTTGATAAATTAAATAAATTACCGGCTGAAAAGAAAGCTGAAATTATTGCAGACATAAACAAAGTTTATGAAACTCAACCA
>JACKAB010000018.1 GCA_020635285.1 Ignavibacteriales bacterium
TAAAGAATGATCCAAACTTTTCGCCCCAACCTGTTTCTGGTCGTTTTTCTGGTAATTTTTCAGCAATTGTTGAGTCTCCGGCAAGAAAAATATTTATTTCTTTATCTATAAGTTGACTACCCGTCAATATTAAAGAAATTATTGCGATGTAAATAACTGTTAAATTTTTCATATTTTCTCACTTTTATCACATCAAAAAATTTTTCCCTTGACAAATATAAAAAAAATTATCAATTTAGTAACCGATTAAGTAAATGATAAAGTAATCGATTAAACTCTCGAAAATTTTCTCAATCGCTTAGAAAAATTTTTTATTTAACCAAACTATTAAAAATGGAATGTTTATGAATAAACTAAATTACAAAATTATTACATTTTTCTTCTTCATTACATTTACAAACATCATTCTTGGCCAAGGAAATATCTCCGGTACTATCTCAGATTCATTAACGAACAATTCTTTAATTGGAGCAAATGCTGTTTTGTTGGGTACCTCAATGGGTGCAGCAACCGATTTTGACGGTAAGTATAAAATTTCAAGAGTTCCTGCAGGTACTTATAAACTTCGTGTTTCTTACATTGGTTACAAACCAAAAGAATTTAATATTAATGTTGTTGACGATAAAACTCTGAATTTGGATGTTTTCTTGTTAGCCGATATTGTTGAAGGGGAAACTGTTATTGTATCAGCACAAGCGGCTGGTCAAGTTGCCGCCATAAACCAACAACTTTCAGCAAATACAATTGTAAATATTATTTCTGAAGAAAAAATTCAAGAATTACCTGATGCAAATGCCGCTGAGGCTATTGGAAGATTACCGGGCGTGTCTTTAAGTAGATCTGGCGGTGAGGCTAATAAGATAATTTTAAGAGGATTAAGTGACAAATATACTAGTGTAACCTTAGATGGTGTTAGAATTCCTTCGACAGATGCCCAGGAAAGGGGAATTGACCTAAGTGCAATTTCACAAAGTTCCTTAGCTGGAATTGAATTGTATAAAGCACTTACACCAGATAAAGACGCTGATGCTATTGCGGGCAGTGTAAATTTTGTAACTAAAAAAGCCCCATCTGAACGAGAGATTAGAGCTGTTCTTAAAGGTGGATATAATGATGTTATGAATTCTGCAAAACAATATGATGTCTCCCTTAAATATGGAGAAAGATTCTTGGATGACCTGTTCGGCATTCAGTTAACAGGAAATTTGGAAAATAAAATTAGAAGTAGTGAAAGTATTAGCCTTGGTTATGATCAAAATATTGAAAACCAAACCAGTTATTTTATAAATGAATTTAACGTACAATTTACTGATGAAATAAGAAAACGTAATGGGATTAGTGCAATACTTGATTATAATACACCCGATGATGGTAACATTAAATTTAACAGCACTTATTATAGTACTAAAAGAGATTATATTACACATAATAGAGATTACCCTAATGGTGGCGGTGAATCGCAATATCTTGGTGGAGTAACTTATTCATATCGAGATCGAGAACAAGAAATAGAAACTTTTAGTACTTCCTTGACAGGTGATAATTCCTTATTGGGAATAAATCTTTATTGGGGACTTTCATTTGCTCAATCAACATCAGACTATCCTTATGATTATCAATTAGATTTTAGTGAACCCTCAGATGCTGGTAATGCAGGCATGAAGTCTACTCCTCAATTTAAAGATCATCCTGAGCAGTTAGTTCCTTTTGCATATAATAATTTTCAAGTGGCATCACTTGCAGGTGCCTATTATACCACTCAAGATAATCTAGATAAAGATAAGTCCATTTTCCTAAACCTTAAAAAAGATTATACGCTTGGGACTCTATTTTCAGGTGAGTTAAAAGCAGGTGGAAAATATAAAAGTAAAAATAGAACCAACCATTCAACACAAAATTTTGCCCCTTATTACCTTGGTGGCTGGTCTCCAAATAAAAGATTAAGTGATGGATCAGTAGTGGCAAAAGACTTTACTGGAACTTACTTTGAAGATTTTTATTTAGGTTACTTAGCAAATCCGCTGGATAATACTTTATCATTTTTAGAATTTCTTGATGATACACCTCAAACAAGAAAACTTTATGACTTGTATGAGCTAAATCCGTTGATCAATAGAGATAAATTAAGAGAATGGTACGAGTTGAATAAAGATGGAGTCAGCGAATATTATAATGACCCAACCCAAAAAGCAAATTATTATGATATCACTGAATCAGTTGCATCAGGATATTTGATGAATACATTAAAAATAGGACAAGGTCTTACTTTTATTGCCGGGGTTAGGCTAGAACAAGAAAATAATGATTACAAAAATGCTTATTCTAGGCAGTCTGGTGGTGGTTTTCCATCTGTAACTTTGCTTACCAGAGATACCACATCGTCGTATACTGAATCCGTAGTTTTACCAAATTTCCATTTTAATATTAAAGCAACTGATTTTTTGAATATTAGACTTGCTGCTTATAAGGCTTTAGCCCGTCCGGACTTTAATATGAGATTAAATACATATTTTGCTTGGAGACCTGCAGCTGTAGGAGGAAATAGACAACTTATTGTAGGGAATCCGATTTTAAAGACCGCCAAGGCTTGGAATTATGAAATTAACACTTCGTTCTTTGGAAACAATATTGGATTGTTTTCTGTTTCTGCATTTTATAAAGAAATTGAAGACATGTATCATTTATTAAATCAAATCAATACAACAGGTAATGTTTTATTTAATGCACTCGGATTAAATACTACAACTATTCACAAAGGGGATTATCAGCTAACAATTCCATACAATTCACCAAAGACATCAAAAGTATGGGGATTTGAATTAGAGCATCAAATTAATTTTACATTTTTACCAGGCTATTTTAAAAATATTGTTCTTAGTTATAATGCATCATTGGTAAAATCAGAAACAAGCTTAATAGGTTCAAAAACAGATACAACTTTTAATGTTATTGGGGGAATTCCATTCCCAAGTTATTCAGAGCATGCAATTGAGTACACACAACAATTGGAAGAACAACCAGAATTTTTCGGTAACATATCATTAGGATATGATATTGCTGGATTTTCCGGAAGAGTTTCAGTTTTTCATCAATCAGAATATTTTAGATCTTTCTCGCCAAGTAAAAGAAGTGATAGAGTAATTGCTGCATATACCAGAGTTGATTTGGCATTAAAACAAAAAATTACAGATAATATATCTGTTCAACTAAATCTAAATAATTTGACAAATATTAAAGAAGAAAATTTATTAAATAACCAGGTGAATGGTTATAAGATTCTAAGGTCTAGCTCGTTGTATGGCTTAACAGCTGATTTAGGCGTGCGTATAGATTTATAAAAATTTATTTTTAATTACTATAACATAGGAGGAATATATTATTACCAATAACATATTAGAAACATTTAACAAAATTTTTAACTAATAGGAGGAATCATGCTACATAAGTATTACGCTTCATTTTTAATTTTTCTAATTCTATTTGTATCCAATGCTATATTTGGACAAAGCGTTGTGCAGTTAGTTCCATATAACGGCCAACCAGAAACAGAATTTACAGCACAAATTAAAGCAGATACAACGGCTACAGGCGGATTAGTAGCGGATCGAGTTTATGAGTTACAATCAGGCACATATATTTGTCAAGAGACATTTTATGTGGAAGATAATCAAACGCTTCGCATAACCGCAGCCGGCGATGTAAAACCAATTATATATTTATTCCCAACAGGAACCGGATCAAATCCACAAAGACCTCCAGGATATTTTATAAGACTAAGAGGCGGCGATTTAGAAATGTCCGGAGTAGCAGTATCAGGTTATTTTGAACCGATAGATTCAAACTTCAATAACGTTCAAGGCGGATTGTTTAGAAATGATAATGAAGGTTCAAATTATACAATTGATAACTGTATTTTCTCAAATATCAATGGACAAGTAATTCGTTGTGAAGGATCAACGGGAACGATCAAAGTTACGAACTCAATGTTCACAAACCTAGGAGCTTTAAGTACATCAAACTTTGGAGCTGGCAAGGGAATAGATCTTCGTGCCTCATCATGCGAGTCATTGATACTAGTAAATAATACATTTACCAACTATCAAGATAGAGTTGTAAGGCATTATAATTTTGGAGATCCTTTAGCAGGCACAGGAAACATAGAACATGTGCTTATAGATCACAATACATTCTACAACGGAATGGGCTTTCATGGATTACTATCTTTGGGTAACGTAGGTGCAGAAGTAAAAATAACAAACAACTTGTTCAAAGATGCATTTGCAGCCGGAGAAGATCCAACAGATACCACAAGATCATTTGAATGGGCAAATACAGGAGAAAAATATCCAGACGGAAAAAATAGAATTATGTGGATATTCACAGCTCCGAATAATACAACAGCCTGGACAGTAAAGAATAATTTCTGGGCAGTTTCCTCAGATGGTCAAACATTCTTTGATGAACACACAGCAGAACCAATAACAGCTGGTTCACCATTATCATGGCATATAAATTCACGATTAGGAGCTGATTCAGTTAATGCATTCACAAAAATTGATGATCCTCAATTCGTAAATACCCAAAGCTTAATGTTGAATTTGATGCGATGGTATGTAAGTCCAGCAGGTGGCAACAAAACCAAGAATACACCAACAACATTATGGAATCCAGCCACAGATGATATGGATCGAAAACCAATTACATTTTGGATAGATGATTTAGATGTAGCATATTCAACATCATCACCAGCGTACACAGGAGCAGAAAATGGCTTCCCAGCTGGTAACTTAAATGCTTTCCCTGATCAAAAAAATGCATGGGAAAATGGCCTTGATCCAGTGGGAGTAGAAAAAGTTGGTTCATTACCATCAGAATTTTCTTTGTCACAAAATTATCCAAATCCGTTTAATCCAACAACAATGATTAAATACTCAATACCTGCACAATCTAACGTCACATTGAAAATATATGATGTTTTGGGCAGTGAAGTTGCTACATTGATTAATAATGAAGTTCAAAGCGTTGGACAATATGAAGTAAATTTTGATGCATCAAGATTATCAAGTGGAATTTATTTCTATACTCTAAATTCAGGTAATTTTGTCCAAACTAAAAAAATGATTTTATTAAAGTAATTTAAAATCAATTTGCCTCCGGAAGCATCCAAACATTTATTTGTATGGGTGCTTCTTTTTTTTATAAACGAGTATAGGACTAGACAGATGCGCCTCATTGTAATACTACTTTTCTTTTCGATTTCAGTTTATGCTCAATATTATGTCTCACCAGATGGAGATGTTAATAATATTGGCAGCATTTCACAACCTCTTAAAACAATTAAGAAAGCTTTTGATAAAATTAAAGTAAGTGGTGATACAATATTTTTGCGAGAAGGAATTTATGACCAAAGTATTCCTTTGGAACCTCCGGTTTCTGGAAGTGAAGATCAGTATAAATATTTAATTGCTTATGAAAATGAACATCCTGTTATTGATTTTATTGGTCAAGCATACTCAAGCTCAAATAGAGGTTTAAAACTAACAAGAGATTACTGGAAGATAAAAGGAATTGAAATTAAGAATGCCGGTGATAATGGAATTCATATTTCCGGTCATTATAATATTGTAGAAAATTGCAGCCTACATCACAATAAAGATACTGGTTTGCAAATTAGTAATGGCGGATCATACAATCAAATAATTAATTGTGATTCATACTTAAATTACGATCCTGGAACACATGGAGAAAATGCCGATGGCTTTGCGCCTAAGCTGGACATAGGTCCGGGAAATTATTTTAAAAATTGTAGAGCATATTTAAATTCTGATGATGGCTGGGATTGTTATGAAGGACAAAACCAGATAATAATAGATAGCTGTTGGGCATTTCATAATGGTTATAATATTTGGGGTGATAGTTCATTCCAAGGTGATGGAAACGGTTTTAAACTTGGTGGAAATTATATAACCGCTTTTCATATTATAAGGAATTCAATAGCTTTTGATAATGTGAGCAAGGGTTTTGATCAAAACCATAATACCGGTGGAATTACAGTTTACAATTGCACAGGCTGGAGAAATGGAACAAATTTTTCATTTAACGAAAATCCAACTGATAGCGTTCATATACTTAAAAATAATTTATCATTTCAAGGTAGTGTAAACATTGCTTCAACTAGTGAGATGGAAAAAAATAGCTGGAATGGATTTACTGTTTCTGCTAATGATTTTAAAAGTTTAGATACATCCCTTGCAACAATTGCGAGAGATGAAAATTTCAAATTATTACAAACAGATTTTCTCAGGTTGGCATCAGCAAGTTCACTAATCAATTCAGGCGTAGATGTTGGGATTCCTTTTTTAGAAACTGCACCAGATTTAGGAGCATTCGAGTTTGATGGAATTTCTACTTCTGCTAAAAATATTTCGGCTAAAACAAATGA
>JACKAB010000019.1 GCA_020635285.1 Ignavibacteriales bacterium
ATCATCTCCTGGTTCCATCGTGTTTAGTATTGGTGATTTTTCTACAAATTATTTTTCTTATGCATATTTGGCATACAGTATTAATGTGTTCTATGTCTCTATTACAGATGTTGAATCAGATAAAAATTTATCTGCTCAATTTGAACTTAGTCAAAATTATCCAAATCCATTTAATCCAACAACAATAATTAAATACAGTGTCCCTAATGTAGTCTCGAACTTTAGCTCGAACAATGTTGAATTAAAAGTATATGATGTTCTTGGTAGAGAAATCAAAACTTTGGTCAACCAAAAACAAAAAGCAGGAAATTACGAAGTTTCATTTGATACAAAAGAACTTTCAAGCGGAGTATACTTTTATAGACTTCAATCCGGAGATTTTATTCAAACTAAGAAAATGATGTTGCTGAAATAAATTTCTTAAAATTATATTTTCAATTTAGCCCGTTTATAGCGGGCTTTTTTGTGAAATATGCAAAATTTAAATTTGTCATATTTTTTGAAATCGTTAACCATATCATAAATAATTTTAATTATTTTTTTTATATTAAATTTTCATTAAATCAAATCAGTCAAATTATCATGAAATTTTTAATACTAATTTTAACACTTATTGTATCGCAAACTTTTGCTCAAATAAAAGTTCATAAACATCTAACAATTGATGATGGACTTATAAGCAATGAAGTTTTGAGTATAGTTCAAGATAGTAAAGGCTATATGTGGTTTGCAACCTTTAAAGGAATTAGTATTTGGGATGGAAATAATTTTAAAAATATAAAAAAAGAAAATGGACTCACTTCTTCTGCTGTACTAAATCTTCTTGAAACTTCCGACTCAACAATGGTAATTAATACTTTTGGAAAAGGAATTGTAACAATTAAAAATAATGTTTTTGATACTATTGATACTGAAGATGGTTTAACAACAAATTTCGTAACAAAAATCAGATTACTAAATGATGAACCAATAATTGTTTCATCGGCACCGCAAGTTTTACAGAACGGAAAGTTAAAATCTTTTTTAGCAAAACCAGAACTTATAAATGGACCAATAACAGATTTTATTATTGATGGAGATGGAACTATTTATATAACAAGCCGAAATGGATTTTATGTAAAAACCAAAGACAAGGAAACTCTTTACACAACAAAAGATGGTCTGTTAACAAACATTACCAGTTTCCTAAAAAAAGATTTTAATGGAAATATATTAATAGGATCCTCATTAGGATTAAATAAATATAATAATGGAATTATTTCAACACTTGAATTTAACGGCAAACCGGTTAATTGGACAATTGCAGATATTCTTTGTGCAAAGGATGGAACAAATTATTATTCAGGTGATAATGGTTTGCTGATTGAAAAAAATGGAAAAGTTGAATTACTTACAATTGAAAATGGATTGTTAGAAAATCCAATATTTACTCTTGGTGAAGACAAAAGCGGGAATATCTATTTAGGTTATTCCAGAGGCGGTATAAGTATTTATACACCCGAAAAATTTACAAATTATGAAGGTGAGGAATTTGCAGCTAATTCAATTTTGCAATATAATAATGAATTTTTATTGGGTACTGAAAACGGAATTGCTGTTCTGAGTGATAAAAGCATTAAATCGATTACAATGAAAAATGGAATTATCAGTAATTATATTAGATCTATTACAAAAAAAAATAATGATATTTTTATTGGAACTGACGCTGGTCTTAACATTTTAAACAAAAATAAAATTATCTCTTCAATCAAAACTGATAAAGCTACACAAGGAATTTATGATATTGAATTTTCAAAATTTGGCGACTTGGTTTTAAGTGTAAGAAGACAAGGAATTACTTTGATTAGCGACCAAAAAAATTATCAAAATCCTTTTATCACTAGTTTTATTAATACGATCGACACAACAAATAAAGGAAATGCAAGAGGACATGGTGCAAATGTTTTTTTGAGTAAAAAAAATAATAATGATAAAATTAACGGAAAAATTTTCAACTACATAAATCGTTCAAATGGTATACTCAGTAGTTGGATTTTGGATATGTTATTTACAAGAGACTCAACTTTAGTTTTGGGTTATCATGGAAGCGGAGTTAGTTTTTATAAAAATGGAATTTTGAAACATTTTGGAAAAGACGAAGGATTATCAAACGGAATCGTTCAAATCTTATTAGAAGATTCTGAAAATAATTTATGGATTGGTACTGCTCAAGGAGGAATTTGTATTTATAAGAATGGTATAATTGTAGATACATTAAATGTTAAAAAAGGACTTACATCCGATGACGTAAGAGGAATAGTTCAATATTCAAATAATTTATTTTACGTAATAACAGATAATGGCTTGAATGTAATTACAAAAAAAGGAAATGATTTTTTTATTCGACAAATAAAAAAAGAAGATGGATTGATTTCAAATAATTGTAACCGTAATGCATTATATGTTGATAATGACAAAAACTTGTGGATTGGTACAACAAAAGGAGTTTCTATATTTAATCCTAAAACAGATAAGCCAATTACAGAACCACCCAAAGTATATATAACCGGTTTGGAAGTTTTTAATGAATCTTTCCCTTTGGAAAAATTGAAAAACTCTAATAGATTAAATTACGATCAAAATTATCTGAAGTTCATTTATTCCGGAATAAATCTTTCAGCTCCGAAAAAAACAATTTATAAATACAAACTTGTCGGCGTTGATAAAGATTGGGTTACAAGTAAAGAAAATAATGTTCAATATACCAGTTTGGAAAAAGGTGAATATCTTTTTGAGGTTAAAGCTAAAAACCAGTGGGGATATTGGAGTGAACCTGCACAGTTGGCATTTGTGATAAATCCGGCTTGGTGGGAAACTTGGTGGACAAGATTAATGTTTGTTGTAACTTTGGGATTTTTATTGTGGCTGGCGTTCCAGTACAGATTAAATTATTTACTAAAATTGGAAAGATTAAGAACAAAAATTGCAAGTGATCTTCATGATGAAGTTGGTTCTATGCTTACGCAAATTTCATTAAATGTTGATTTTTTATCTTTCACAAATGATGAAAAAAAGAAAGAAGAAAAATCAAATTTTATACGAAGCAAAAGCAAAGAAATAATAAGTATTATGAATGATATTGTTTGGTCAATCGATTCTCGGAACGATAATCTTGAAAGTTTGGTGGGTCGAATTAATAATTTCGCTTTTGATCATTGTTCACAAAAAGACATATCTTTAAATTTTATTAAGAATATTGATAATCCTAATAAACCTCTAAAAATAACATTCCGACAAAATATTATGCTCATTGCAAAAGAGGCAATAAACAATGCAGTTAAATATTCAGATTGTTCCGAGCTAATAGTTAAAATTAAAAATTCAAAGAATGGGTTTGAATTACTCATAAAGGATAATGGAAAAGGTTTTGATATTGAGAATGTTAGAAAAGGTAGTGGATTAAAAAATATGAAAATGCGTGCCGAATCAATTAACGCAAAAATAGATTTCACCAATGAAAATGGATTTTCAGTAAAAGTAACAAAAGATAAAATTTAATTTTTAGAAAAATTCTCTAGGATGATCATTCCGGTTAAAAGAATTTATCTGCAGTAGGCATAAGTGAATAACGGAATCTAAGTATTATTTAATTTAACAGAAATTTAAATTTCCCCCCTATTTAATTTTGCAATTGCTTCTGTGTTGGAATTAACATGTAATTTTTTATAAATGTTTTTTAAATGAAATTTTATTGTTTCCAATGAATTATTACAATTTGCGGCAATCATTTTATAGCTTTGACCATCAGCTAAATATTTAAGGACTATTTTTTCTTTTTTTGTTAAAATCGATTTTTCTTCAATCGGTTTATTTTGATTAAAATATTCAATAACACTTTTTGCAATTGAAGGAGACATTGGAGCTCCGTTATTAGCCACTTCAATTATTGCTCGTTTAATATCAAGCAAAGGAGTGCTTTTTAAAATATAACCTGATGCACCTTTTTTTAATGCATCAAAAATTTTAGAAGGTTCGTCATGAATTGTAAATAAAATTATTTCAGAATTTGACAATTTTTTTTTAATTATTTCAATTGCAGATAGGCCGGAAATTCCCGGCAAACCAATATCTAAAATTATTACATCTGGATTTAATTCGGTTGGCTGTTTGACAAGATATTCTTCAACAGAAGCAGCAGCAGTATTCATTAATAATTCAGGCTGCAATCCGATAAACTCACTTACCGTATTTCTAATTTCTTCTATATCTTCTATTATATCAACTGAAATCATAGGTTAATATACAACATCAAAATTTAAATTTAAATCCCCCATTTGAGTAGGTTAAACTACTAAATTATTTTTCACTTTTCACTTTATCAAAACCTACCCTAATTCGTTATTGTGAAATAATTCTTGTAAACATATTTTGATTTCAAAATTTTGTATTTCAAAAAGAGGCAAAAATGAACTTAACAAATAATAAAATCGAATTACTTGCCCGCCGTCTTTTAGGTGGGTCATTCCCAAATATTTCTATTAATGATGAATACAGTCAAGCCATTAAGAATCCACAAAAGAATAAAATTGACCATTCAATAACAATTATAATGATTGTATTTGTAATTGTACTTTTTTCATCAATACAGTTTTTTGCTGCATCAGCATTAAATGGTAATTATACAATTAATACTTCTGGCGGTGATTATACAACAATAGCAGCGGCAGTTTCTGATCTTTATGCAAATGGTATTTCCGGTCCGGTTACTTTTACAATTGAAGGGACATTTAATGAACAAATAGATTTAGATGGCGCTATAAGTGGAAGCAGTAAATCTAATCCAATCATTTTTATGGGCGGAAAGGTTACATATACAGCAACAACATCTGCAGATAATTTTGTAGTACGAATTAATTCTGCAAATTATATAGAATTTATCAATAATATTTTTACCGCTGGGGGCACAACATATGCAAGGATTATTTATTCAGAAGCTCCAAATGGAAATATTACTTTTGATGG
>JACKAB010000002.1 GCA_020635285.1 Ignavibacteriales bacterium
CAGTCTGAATCCTCATTCTTTTGTCCAATGACCGGATAGGCGTATTTCCACACAGATAATTTCCGGCCGTCCCGGACAAAAAACAAATGGGTATCCCGATTCAGGGTGACGAAATCGTAAGTAATGATATCTTTATTTTTCACCGGTTGTTCGTTCATTTCAGCATATATGCCCTCCAATTCTGAAAACGAGCTGGTTACGGGAATTACTCTTCTAAAATTACTTTCGATTTCTTTTTTCATCAGGCGTTCCCCAATCACATTCAACCTGTCCTCTAATTCCGGATACTTTTTTTCCAAAGCGGCTGACCTAATTGAATCCTGTTTAAATATCTCGCCGCGAGAAAATTTTGACAATTCCGTTTGAAAAAAATATACCCTTTCCCTAAATTCTCTTGTCTGACTTGAGGCAATACTAAATAATGTATCATAATAAATATCCCAACAAAACGGAAATTCATAATTGTCGGATTTTATTATAGCAGTTAATCTAGTAAAAAATAAATTAGAGGGATGCAGTAAATCGTAGCAATTAACGTAATTTAAAAGAGTAATTTCCTCTGCTTGTCCAACATAAAAATGATTTTTTTGAATCAACGAATAACCTTTCAATTGAGCTTTTACTTGCCTCGGAAAATAAATCCCGAAGAGTAGCATGCATAGTATGTATTTAAATATTGATTGTTTCACCAAGTGCTATCTTTCTTGACCTCCTAGTTTACCTCCCTCTACTGCGCTCAACAAACTACATCTCTATTTCAAAAGAGCTAATGCCATTTCCTCAAGAAATGATGTAGGCTCTATAACGCTATGAGACAAATAGATTTCATCATTAAAAATCTGGAAATTATAGAGAAAAATTACCTTCCCCTGCTTAATACCCATTCCACCCTCGCCGGCATTTCCGTCGCCCAGAATACATGATGGATATTGGGTACAATGTCCCTGTCCTGAAAAAGGAGCTCTGATTTTTGTTGGTATTCCGGAGACTCAAGATCCGGCAAGGCTATCCTGCGCAGTTCGTCAAATACCCTGAAATAGACCCAATCGTCATGGATGGATAACAACTCCGTATCCAGGTCGTCAAATGCATAAATGTTAAAATCGTTGGTATGCAGGTTCCATAGCTGCCATTCCCTGTCCTTAATGGCTTTAGCATGATTATCCCGTTCTCTGATATAAAAGAATTTGAATTCTTCAAAATGCCGGCATTCCAGCATTTTGGTATTTATTTTATCATTAAAGTTAATCGTATACAACAGTACCAACTCCAAGCCTTCATCCCCTCTCTCCCTCTCATCCGCTGAAGCCTCAAGCGAAAGCGGGCTCTCCGCGTCTTTACCCTTTTTGTAAAAATGTCCAGATGTGTGACCCACCTCCTACTCACTCATATCCATATTATGGAAGATATTCACGACA
>JACKAB010000020.1 GCA_020635285.1 Ignavibacteriales bacterium
TGGAAATCTATCGAATATTTTTGCTCTATAAGATTTTAAGCCTGTATTTCGTCCTTTCCAGAAAGGCGAATTGGTAGATAGCGCAAATAAGTGAGGAAGAAAATACCTAGCTGCATTCATTATATGAATCGCTAATTCTTTATCATCAACACCTATGTGAACGTGCAGACCAAAAATTAAATTTGCACGCGCAACTTGCTGCATATCTTGCACAACGCCCTCGTACCTTGGGTGATTTGTAATTTCTTGATCTTCCCATTTTGAAAAAGGATGAGTTCCGGAAGCGGCAATTTTTAATCCCTCTTTTTCAGCAAGCTCGGCTAGTTGAGATCTTAACATAAACACTTCTTGCTTTGCCTCTTTTATATTGTGGCAAATTTTAGAACCAGTTTCCACAACCGACTGATGAAGCTCTGCCTTAATTTTTTCTCTAAGGTGAATAGTTCCACCTTTTAAAATTTGCTCAACCCTTGATCTTAACTCACGAGTTTCAGGATCAATAATTTGAAACTCTTCTTCAATTCCCATTGTGAAAATTTTATCTGAAAGCATATTGCCTCACTTATTTCTCTTTTTATTTGATTTCAATTTTTGGTTAGATGAAAATGAAGAAACAAAATCGCCCCAGGTTAAATTATTTTCGCCCTTCTTATGTTTCTTAGCTCGGTGAATAGCCATGTTGGCAGCTGCTTCTACCACCCATTCAAAATTTTCTTCTCCAACAGAATTGATATCTGCATCTGGCGCAGGATTGCCAAAGTCAATTGCATAAGGCACTCCATCTCTAACTGCAAATTCAACTGTGTTAAAATCATAACCGAGTGCGTTATTAATTTTGAGAACGCCTTCCTCAATTTTCTGTAATAGCTTTGCCTCAATTGGTTTTGGGTTTTGAACATATCTTAAGTGATGAGGCTGCTTTGGATCGTATTGCATAATTCTAACTTCACGTCTATCCAAACAGTAACATCTAAAATACTCAGTAAAATCAATAGCTTCCTGGAGCAGCATTACTAAAGTTCCAGTATCATGATAATCCCTAAAAAATTCATTTTTGTTTTGTGGATTATAAACATTCTTCCATCCCCCGCCGGCAAAGGGTTTGAAAAACGCCGGGAAACCGACGTAATTAAAAATGTATTCCCAGTCCAATGGATACTCTAAATTTCTCATGGAGTTTGCATTTGTATCTGGCGGATGCTGATTTGATGGAAGTATAACAGTTTTCGGAACCGCTACTCCAATTTTAGTTGCGATCGCATTGTTGAAAAATTTATCATCAGCACTCCACCAAAATGGATTATTGATAACCGCAGTTCCGCCGAGAGCCGCATTTTTTAAGTATGCTCTGTAAAAAGGAATGTCTTGAGAAATTCGATCGATTAAAACATCATACTGAGTTGGTTTGCCCTGCTCAACAACGTTCACTTGTGCAAGTTCTGCGATAATTCCTCTTTCTTTTTTCGAGTTTACTCTATCAACAAAAGCTTGCGGGAAAGTATTTTCTTGACCAAATAGGATTCCAATTTTTTTCATTACGACCTCTTCATTTTTCTAATTATTCTTTTTAACAATTTTTGACAAATATAGCTAAGTATTTATTTAATTTCCTAAGAAGATAATAAAACAGTATAAAAAAAAATTTTATTTGCATTATTCAACAACTCAATTGCTTTGAGTGAATAATTTTATTTGCTATGTTAAACATCCACAATTTTTTGCGACTAATATTTGACTCAATTCTTGAGTGCGAAAACAATTCCAAGAGGCTTTATTATGATTGACGTTAATACTCCATGGGAGAAAATAAGTGAACTTATTGCGAACGGGAATTCGTTTGAACTAAATAATTTTATTGAAACCTTAAGTTCCTCCGAAACCGCTAGATCAATTTCCAGACTTACTGAAGAGGAACAAATTAATCTTTTTAGTCTTCTTAGCCCGGAAGACGCAGCAGATGTTATAGAAGACATTCCTGATGAACAAGCTGCGGATCTGGTCGAAGATATGCCCTCTGATCAAGCGGCAGCAATTATGGAAGAGTTGTCAAGTGATCACCTTGTTGATGTTTTGGGAGAAATGGATGACGATATTAGTGAAGCTATTCTTGCTAAAATGACCAGCAGAAAAGATGCGGATGATGCTAGAATGATGTTGGAGTATGAGCCGGATTGTGCAGGCGGACTAATGATTTCTGAGTTTCTGGCTTATAAAATTGATCATACAATTCAAGATGTTTTGGATGATATGCAAAAAAATAGAAGTGAGTACTTGGATTATCATGTCTTATATTTTTATGTTGTCGATCATCACGAAAAACTTGTTGGTGTGCTACGAATGCACGACTTGCTCTTTCCATCACCCAAAACTTTGTTAACAGAAGTAATGATTTCTAAACCATTAAGTGTTCGAGATGATGCATCACTTAAAGATCTCAAAGATTTTTTTTAAGAAAGACATCTATTCGGAGCTCCAGTTGTTGATAAACTAAATAGATTGGTTGGAGTAGTTTTACCAAATGCAATAGAGGAAGCATTAAGTAAAAGAAAAACGAGATCATTTTTAAGGATTAGCGGTATTATTGGTGGAGAGGAATTCCGAACCATGCCATTATTTTCTCGTTCTGGTCGCCGACTTTCATGGCTTAGTTTAAACATTATTTTAAATATTATTGCCGCAAGTGTTATTGCTATTTACCAAGATACACTGTCTGCGGCTATTACCCTTGCTGTTTTTCTCCCAATGGTTAGTGATATGAGTGGATGTTCTGGAAATCAAGCCATTGCCGTTTCCATGCGCGAACTCTCACTTGGTTTAGTAAAGCCTGGAGAGTTATTTTGGGTTCTATCAAAGGAGATTAAAATTGGAATTATTAATGGAGTAGTTTTGGGCTTACTTCTTGGCGGTGTAGCGTTTTTCTGGAAAGGTAATCCGTACTTAGGATTTGTAGTTGGAGGTGCTCTAGCTGCTAATACCATAGTCTCAGTAGCACTCGGTGGTATGCTTCCTTTAATTCTGAAGAGATTTAATTTAGATCCGGCTCTTGTTTCAAGTCCACTTTTAACAACGGTTACAGATATGTGCGGATTCTTTTTCGTTCTTAGTTTCGCATCAGCAGTATTATCTAACCTTGGTGGAATGTAATTATTAAGTCCTATTATGAATTAATAATTGGAATTGATTTTTATTGATTTATTGATAGATATACATAAATAAAAAGCCCGTAACAAGTACGGGCCAGTTAAAAATATTTATTTTTTAGAATTACTTCATCAACAACATTTTCTTAGTCTGTAAAAATTTACCGGATTTAATTGTATAAAAATAAAGTCCGCTTGAAAAATTGGTGGCATCAAAAGAATATTTATAATTACCAGCTGGTTTGAAATTATTCTCCAAAACAGCAACTTGTTTACCTAAAACATCATAAATATTTAAAGTTACAAATCCATCTTCAGGAATTGAATAACTAATTGAAGTTGTTGGGTTAAACGGATTAGGGTAGTTTTGAGCTAACTCAAAATTCTTTGGAGCTCCAAGATTTATTTCAACTGCATCTGAATATTCGAATGTTCCATCAATATCTATTTGCTTAAGTCTGTATAAATATTTCCCCGAAGCGTTTGAAGTGTTATCAGTAAATGAATAAGACTTTGGAGAATTACTATTTCCATGACCTTCAACAAATGCTAATTTTTCCCATACTGAATTCTGACTACTAACTTCTTTCTTTTGTCTTTCAACATCAAAGCCATAATTATTTACTTCTGTTGCTGTTTGCCAACTTAATTGAGCCATATTATCACTAATTGTTGCAGAGAAAGACGTAAGTTCTACAGGTAGTACTGAACAATTTAGATTCAGCGGTATGTATGGTCCTTTTCCTGTTGAAGAAGTCCTTGTACTGCCATTGTTACCATCGATTTGTGCGTGAACTTCAAGCTCTGAATAGGAACCAGGTGCGATAGTACCTGAAGCTTCATAGCCAATTATGTTTGGTGGATTTGCAACGTCGGATATGTAGCTAAATGTTCCATTACCATCAACTATCTTATTATTACCGCCAAGAGAATATTCTTTAACCCAATTATCTGATGCTGAGTTTACAATCGTAAATCCAGGTTCAGTTAGAACTAGGATAGACAATGTTTCTGTCGGACAGTCATATCTGAGATAAACTTTTGATAATAAAGTTTTAGGAGTTACAAAATCACCAGCTTCCCTCATATCTGCAAAAAAGTCGTTAATTAAATCCCACTCACCAGGGTCACCGTCAATTGTCGCGGTTCCAGGTTCAGGTAACGGTGGAGAAAATGGCTGGGCATTCAAATTAATTGTCATAAAGACAAAAAGTAGTAAGAGTAAACGGTAGGTATATTTTTTCATCATATTATCTCCTTTATTAAAAATTAAGTCAATAATAA
>JACKAB010000021.1 GCA_020635285.1 Ignavibacteriales bacterium
AAAGATTTTTAGAGGAATTTGGAATTACTGTCGGAAGTTTTGTGGAAAGTATTGGCGGAATTTATCCAAAAGATAACTTTGCAAAATCTCTGTATGAAAATAATTTACCCAATATTTTTTCTGCACAATCAATTGCAGATGAAGCCGATAAAAGTGAAGTACGCGTTTTAGAGAAAGAGCAGGAAGAAAAAATAATTCGTAAAATTAAAACTGCTAAAAAAAATGGCGATACACTCGGTGGAAATATTATTGTAGTTGCGACCGGTTTGCCCGTTGGACTTGGAACATACATGCATTTTGATAAAAAGTTAGATGCAGCTATTGCGTTTGAGTTTATGTCAATTAATGCAATAAAAGGTGTTGAAATTGGAAGCGGATTTAACTCGGCTGATTTATTTGGTTCAAAATCTCACGATGAAATAATTATAAAAAATAATGAATTTTCCAGAAAAACAAATCGTGCAGGTGGAATTGAAGGCGGAATTTCAACCGGACTACCAATAGTTGTTAAAGCGGCTATGAAGCCAATAGCTACACTTATGCAGCCTATTGAAACTGTTGATCTAAATGGAATGAAATCCGTGAAAGCAAGAAGGGAACGAAGCGATTTTGTAGCCGTTCCAGCTTGCGGAGTTATTGGAGAAGCAGCGCTGGCTTGGGTTATTGCTAAATTTATGTTAGAAAAATTCGGTGGTGATTCGCTTGAAGAAACTAAATTAAATTATAAAAATTACACTAAAGATTTACAAAAACGGGTCACCAAAAATTTTAAATAGAATTTTATGATAGAATTAAAAAAGTTTACTTTTAATCCGTTTCAAGAAAATACTTATGTTATTTGGGAAACTGAAACAAATGAAACAATTATTGTTGATCCGGGCTGCTCAAATAATTTTGAGCAAGATAAACTAACTCAATTAATAAGTGATAAAAATCTTGCAGTAAAATATTTAATAAATACTCACTGTCACATTGATCATATTTTGGGTAATAAATTTGTTAAGGAAAAATATAAATGCAAATTTTATGCGCCCGAGTTAGATGTTCCATTACTGGATAAATTAATTGATCAAGCAAAAATGTTTGGTTTTCCGGCAGATAAGTCGCCACATCCGGATGAATTTATTATTGAAGATTTAATCCTAAAAATTGGCAACACTGAAATGGAGTTTTTATTCACACCCGGACATACTCCAGGCGAATATTGCATATTTTTTAGAAATGAAAAAACTTGTATTAGCGGAGACGTTTTATTCTTGGAAGGTATTGGAAGAACCGATCTGTGGGGTGGAGATTATGATACGTTACTAAAATCAATTGAAGAAAAATTATTTGCTCTGCCGGATGATATTGTTGTTTATCCGGGTCACGGAGATAAAACAACTATTGGTCATGAAAAATTAAATAATCCGTTTTTGAAGTAAAGTATATTGATTATCAAATTTCGATTTGATAAATTATAAACTTAATGTAAACGAAAAACTAAATGTCCAAACGCAAACTCATAAATAAATCAAATAGCAGTATTGTACTTTCCTTTATCTCAATAATTACATTTGTCTACATTGTTCTATTTGAGTTTATTTTACCTGCCAATAAATTCTTGCCTAAACCATCAACATTAATAGAAGCTGTTCCGGCTTTAATAAATGATTATAATTTTATCACATCATTTATTTACACAATCTCAATAGTCTATTCGGTTTTTCTAATATCATATTTCTTGATTAAGTGGTTTTTCCCCATTATTGTAAATGCTTCTTTCCAGTTTAAAAACTTGGGAATAATTTTTAATACATCAAAATATTTTATTCCACTATTTCTAATTTTACTTTTTGAAATGTGGTTTGGTAATTCTATTTACGCCGAAATATTTTTTGTATTGATAATTGTAAATGGCTTCTTAAAAGGTGAAATATTTCAAAAGTCTTATAAGGTGAAGGAAGAATATATTCTTTCGGCAAAAAGTTTTGGATTAAATGAAAGTAAACTGATCAAAAATATTTATTGGAAATCATTTCAGCCGCAGCTATTTGAGGGCATTTTGAAAATTCATTTTGTGGTTTGGTCTGCAATTCTAATTTACGAATACGTCAGCAGGGCAAATGGATTAGGCGGAATTTTCTATCAAGCAATAAAGTTCCATGATCTTAGCATTATAATAGTAATGATTATTATTTTACTTTTAATTTTTTGGATTATGGAATATTTGATGAATTTAATCAAAATGAAATTTTTCTTTTGGGAAAATTTAGATGAGTGAAGAGTTAATTAGACTAATAAATGTAAGTAAAGATTATACCGATAAAGTCGGCTACCGTATTCATTTATTGGAAGATATTTCTCTTTCGGTTAAGCAAAATGAATTTGTTACGGTTCTTGCTCCAAAAGGTTCAGGCAAATCTTCGTTGTTAAAAATTATTTGCGGATTAGAAAAACGAACTTCCGGTGGAATTAATTCCGGTGGAAAAATAGTTTATATTCCAACTCAGCCTTCATCATTTCCTTGGTTTAATGTTGAGCAAAATATTTCTTTCAATAGTAAATTTGCGTCTGCTGAAATAGCTAAAATCATTAAGTTGGTTGGCTTAAATGGCTATGAAGACCATTATCCACATAGAGAAAGTGAAGGTTTCAGATTTAGGATGTCATTTGGCAGAGCTTTAGCAAATGCCCCGGATGTAATTGTAATTGATGAACCATTTAATAATCTAAATAGCAAAACACGTGAAGAAATTTATTTGATGCTGAGAGATGTTTTTGAACAAAGAAAATTGACAATCGTTTTTGGAACAACAAACATTACTGAAGCAATATTTCTTTCAGATAAAATTTATTTAATGCAGAAGAATCCCGGCAAAATTATTGAGAAATTAAAAGTCGAATTGAAAGAAAGAAAAATATCAATAATGGAATCTAAAGAGTTTCATCAATCAAGAAATGAGATTGAAGAAATATTTAAGAATAAACTTGAGCGAGCACTTTACCATTTTTCTGTTTAGAATAAAAAAATGATTGTCATTTGTGTAATAATGAAGATTAATTTTGAAAATCAAAACATATCATTCCCGAATATTTTAATTGGGAATGCAGCAAGATAAGGGAAAAAAGATTTCTCCCACGACTAATCTGTGGGCAGACACAAAAAGGGTGTTCTAAATTAAAGTAACTATACCAATTGAACTACCAAAAAAAATCGGAGCAAAATGAATAAATTAATTTTAACTCTTTTCTTTTTATCTTCATTTATTTTTGCACAATCAACTGAGAAAAATCTCCAAAACAATTCTTTTACTTTTGATGTAACCGCAGATATGCGAAATTACGCCGAGCCGGAATATCATTCATCTGAATATTTTTTAGGTGTTTGCGAGGCAATAAAATCAGTAGGAAAAGGTGAGTTTATGATAAGTCCTGGAGATATTGATCCGCCTTTTCATGTTCAAGAAACAATTGCTGAAGTTTTAGGAAAAGATTATTTCTGGTATCCGGTTTTGGGAAATCATGAAGTTGAAACCGAAGATGATATGAATTTCTTAACTAAATATATGGCTTCAGAAATCCCCAACCTAGTTAATGAAGGTCCGCAAAATGCTAAAAAAACAATGTATTCTTTTGATTTTAAGAATGCGCATTTTATTGTGCTAAATCAATATTATGATGGTATGTCGACAGAAGGACTTGATGGAGATATCTCAGATTCAACTTATATCTGGCTTAAAAATGATTTAGAGAAAAATGCAAAACAATTTACTTTTGTATTTGGACATGAGCCGCTAGTATCAATGCCGGATTATGATAATGGCAGAATTCGTCATGTCGGTGATAATCTTGATAAGTATCCGGAACACCTTTTGCGATTTATGAATCTGTTGCGAGATCATAAAATTTCTGCTTATTTCTGTGGACATACTCACAACTTTTCATACACTAAAATTAACGGCATTTGGCAGATCGATGCCGGACATTCAAGAGGCAAAGGTGATGAAAATGCGCGAAGTACTTTTCTTAAAGTGATTG
>JACKAB010000022.1 GCA_020635285.1 Ignavibacteriales bacterium
AAATCCAGGGTAAAATTGTTGATTTAAATACTAAAGATCCCTTGCCTGGTGTTAATGTAATACTTGAAGGAACTTATTATGGCGCAGCTACAGACTTCGATGGTAATTATACTATAGATAACATCACATCCGGGAAATATACCGTTCGTGCAACTCTAATCGGTTTCAAGCAAATGAAGTTTACCGGAATTGAAATTGCACCAAATAAAACAACCCAACTTGATATCAAAATGGAAGAAACGGTTTTAACGATGGATCAAGACGTTATTGTGGTTGGGGAAAAACCTCTTGTTGACGCTGAAGAAACTCAAAGTGTAAAATCAATTGGGCGAGATGAAATTGAAGTAGCTGTAATTGAAAATGTGCAGGATTTGGTTACACAGCAAACAGGTGTAATTCAATCGGATAATGCAATTCATATTAGAGGCGGCAGATCTTATGAAAATGCATTTTTGTTAGATGGTGTTTCTGTGCAAGATCCTCTTGCAGGAACTGGATTTGGTTTACAGTTAAGTGCTAATGCAATTGAAGAAGTTGAGGTAATTACTGGAGGCTTTAATGCAGAATATGGTCAAGCAACCTCAGGTGTTATAAATGTAAAAACAAGAGAAGGCGGAGAAAAGTATTCCGGTTCGGTTTCTTACAAGAGAGATAATTTTGGAAATTTGAAATCTCCTCACGTTTTTAATTTGGATGTTGCAGAAGCTAATTTGAGTGGACCCGAACCAATCACGACTTATTTACTTCCAGCATTAGGTTTAGAATTGCCAGGCAAATTTTCATTCTTCACTAGTTTTTATATGGGCTTGAGTGACGGTATAACTCAAGGTTACTATAAACCAACAGCCAAACAATTATATTCATCAACTTTTCATGGAAGCACTTTTGCGCCTAGGGCTGAGAATAGTTGGTTCTGGTTAGGCAAACTAACCTATGCAATTTCTCCTACAATGAAATTAGGTTACTCATTTAATCAGTCAGTAAGTATAAATCAAAATTCACAATCATTACAGTCAAATTTAGAATACGTTGAACCAAGTCCTGGCTATCAGTATGAGTTCCAGAATAATCTTGATGCTGCAAATGTATTTACTCATAATAATACTTATAATTCTTTAACTTGGACACATACACTAAACTCCAGCACATTTTATACATTAAAGCTCAATAAGTTTTTTTCAAATTTACGGGCAGATGCAAACGGAAAATATTGGTATGAATATGAAGAGCCAAAAGATATTGTAACATTTCCTATTGAATATTATAATTTAGGCCGAGATACCATTGGCGTAATTCCGGGCGATGGTTTTTGGGATGTTGGCAATCCTTATACCTGGCGGGACCATTATGTAGATGAGTTTTCAATCAAAGGGGATTTAACAACTTTCTTTGATGAAAAAAATAGATTTAAAGCCGGCTTCAATTTGATTTATCAAGAGATGCAAGTCATAGATATTTACAAACCTTGGATTGGAACTTTGGGTTTGAATAACGACATTTATAAAGTTCATCCAGCAAAAGGATCTTTTTACGCGCAAGATAATATTAATTTCAGCGGAATGATTTTAAATTTTGGACTCCGGCTTGATTATTGGTTTCCCGGAAAGTTTGTTGATGATGCAGTTGATAATCCAGAAGTTGTTACTATTCCAGATGAAGTCCGCAAGCAATATAAAGAAGATACATTTAAATGGTTTAATGGAAATAGGTTTAAGGCAAGACTTAGCCCACGTTTAGGAATTTCACATCCAATTACTGATAACCAAGTTTTGTTCTTTTCTTATGGTCATTTTAGTAAGTGGCCAAAGCCGCAATACGTATATGCAAAATTAGATCCGGCAAATGCGCAATCGTCATTCCAAAGTTTTGGTAATCCTAATTTAAATCCTGAAACAACAGTTGCTTATGAACTTGGAATTAAAAATCAATTTTCCACGGATGATGTTTTAACAATTACAGCTTATTACAAAGATATTTTTGATTATGTAAGAACGAGAACTGCTAAAATAACATCGGCGCGTTTTGCTACTCAGTCTTTTACAACTTATGCAAATTTAGATTATGCAAAATCACGTGGACTAGAATTTGAATATAAGAAAAGGATTGGCAGATGGTTTAACGGCATGCTTTCTCTTTCATATGCAATAATAACTGGTAAAAGCTCATCTGCTGATGAAGGTATTTTAATCTTGCGCGGCGATTTGGATGAAACAATTAAAGAACAGTATATGTCTTGGGATAGACCATTAACAATAAATAGCAGTTTTAATTTTTATATTGAAAAGGGAAAACCACTCTTTGATTTTGGGCATGGAATTCTGGATGACCTAAATATTTATTGTAGGTTGTTTTATCAGTCCGGTAAAAGATATACACCTTATATTTTTACAAATAATTATGATACCGACGGCAGACCAGAATATGTTTTTGACAGAAGTAATGTGTTAGGCAATGTTGGAAAGGATTGGTTTTGGATTGATATGAATATTGAAAAATATTTTAATCTTGCCGGTTTGAATATGTCTATATCACTAGAAGTTAATAATTTATTAGATATTCAAAATTCAGCTATCATAAATCCAATTACCGGAAAGGCCTATGAAAAAGGTGATCCAACTCCTTCTGGTTGGAATGATCCAAACTATCCCGATTTGCAAGCACCTCTTTCGCCTTATCCATACGATCCGGCAAGGTATTTAACAAGAAGAAATATAAAGTTTGGAGTTTCAATTAAATTTTAATGAAAAAATATTTTTACATATTGCTGATTACCTTAATTCCAATTGTTGGCACAAAAGCACAACTCTTTCCAACCCTTGGTGGGCAGCGTGTTGGAATATCAACCGCACAGTTCCTTAAAATAGGTGTTGGCGGAAGAGCTTCAGCTATGGGTGATGCATTTGTAGCTGTCGCAAATGATGTATCAGCATTATATTGGAATCCCGCCGGTTTAGCGCAAGCCGTTGACGACGAGATAATGTTTTCGCACAATAATTGGGTTGTAGATATTGGGCATGAATTTTTCGGTGCCGGATATCATTTATCAAGTAATGATGTCATTGGAATTGCTTTCTCAGCACTTCATATGGAGGACATGGCTGTAACAACTGAAGTAAACCCATTTGGAACTGGTGAATATTTTTCTGTTGGAGATATTTCTCTTGCACTCTCATACTCAAGGAAAATGACTGAGCAGTTCAGCTTTGGAGCATCAATTAGATATATTGAAGAAACTTTGGATAAGCTTAAAATGCGCGGTGTTATGGTTGATCTTGGAACTTATTATTGGACAGGTTTAGGTACAACTAGATTTGCGGTAACAATAACAAATTTTGGTAATGAACTTTCACCAGATGGAAATGTAAATTTGTTTGGCGGAAGAAAAAATGATTCATGGCAATCTTTCTCACCGCCAACAATGTTTAGAATTGGATTTGCACTTGAGCCTTACGAGACTGAATCGAATAGAA
>JACKAB010000023.1 GCA_020635285.1 Ignavibacteriales bacterium
ATGGAAGCAATATCAAATTTATTAATTCTATTAGAAGAAAAAATAAAGTTGCTTGAACAATAATCATTGTTCCTATCCAAAATGGATAAAGGACAAAATAATCAAAGAAAGGGTTTTCCGGAGGGGCAAAGTACCATATTTTATTGATGTAAACGTATATCCAACCAATAATTGCAATTATTGGATAAAGATTAACAAAGGTAAGAATTATCCATTTACCAATTGTAATTTTCTGTTTAGAAAATTTTGGGAATAGTATTTTGATTGAACCGAGAACTTTTTTTACAAAGTAAAACTCAAGAACAAATACAGAAATCAGCACAAGAATAACTTTTAAGGCAAAGGACATAAGTATATTTAATTTTTTGTTTTAAAATCTTTGAAAAAAATTATTTGTTCAAAAGAAGAGTACGAAAACAATTTTTCGCTTGTTCCAACAATTCACATAAATGAGATGTTGCTTTGCTTCTTTAAAGTCACTTTTTATAATTCCTAGTTTAAATCTACTAAATAATTTTATTTCAAGAACATAACCGTAATCTTAAATAAAACTGAAAATGTGTGGTTTTTAAGAAACCATATCCATAGTTTTGTGTCTAATTCATTTTACACAATAATAAGGAAATATATATGCAACAGTTTCAGAAGAATTTATTTTATTCACTTCTGTTTTTATTCGTTTCTCAGATAACTTTATTTTCGCAAGATGAAATTTTAACTGGGTTTAACGAACAAATTCAATTTTCTAAAATTACTCCAGATTATATTGAAAAATCTCATAAAAAGGCAATGAATGAACTAGACGAAAAATTAAAATCTATCTATAATATTCCTGATGAAATGAGATCTTTTGATAATACTATAAAGGCATATGATATTGCTTTAGATAAATTCAACACATTGTGGGGAACAATTTATTTAATGGCTAATGCTCATCCCGACGCGGCAACACGAGAAGCCGCAAATAATGCTAATATAACATTTGCTCAATATGGAAATAAATTGAGTCTAGATGAAGATCTTTATCGTTCATTTAAAGAATATTCAAAATCTGATAAGGCAAAATTACTTGTTGGCTTTAAAGAAAAGTATTTACGTGAATCAATAAGGGATTTTGAACTTAATGGTTTTGCTTTATCAAAAGAAAAAAGAGATGAGTTAAAAGTTATGCGGGATCGATTATCCGTTATAACAAATGCTTTCAGCAAAAATATTACAGAGTATCAAGATTTTCTTATTGTTACTGAAGATGAAGTAAGAGGTCTAGATAAAGATTATAAAAAAGCCCGCTTACAAGAAGATGGAACATATAAAATTGATTTATCATATCCATCTTATCTTCCTTTCATGAAATTATCAGAGTCTGAATCAGCAAGAAAGGCATTATCGGAAAAATATTTAAATCGTGCAGCAGATAAAAACTTAGTTATGCTTGAAAAGATGGCATTAAACAGATTAGAAATGGCAAACTTTTTAGGTTATAATTCTTATGCTGAATATACACTTGAAACCAGAATGGCAAAAAATCCGGCAACTGTTTGGGAGTTTGAAAATGGTTTAATAGAAAAAGTTAAAGAAAAAGGTAAAGCTGATTTTGAAGAATTACTTGCCGTAAAACGAGAAAAAACGGGCAATGATACAGTTTCTGTTGTTAATGGCTGGGAAACCAGCTATTACGATAACATCTTAAATAAAGAGAAATACCAGGTTGATGGAGAAAAAGTTAAAGAATACTTTGAATTGAATAATGTTCTTGATGGACTTTTTCAAATTACACAATCGTTGTTTGGTGTTGAATATAAAAAAGTTGAAAATGCATCGGTTTGGCATAAAGATGTAACAATGTATGAAGTGGTTGATAATGGCGAAATAATTGGCCGTTTTTATTTAGACCTGTATCCCCGTGATAATAAATTTGGCCATGCTGCATGTTTTCCAATTCAAAAAGGAATGATGACAGATAAGGGATATCAAATTCCAACCGCTGCTTTAGAATGTAATTTTCCAGAACCAACTGAAGATGCGCCGGCTTTAATGACTCACGAAGAACACGGACAAGTTCAAACATTTTTTCATGAGTTTGGTCATGTACTTCACAATATGCTAACGCGTTCAGAAATGTCTGGATTCTCTGGAACTTCTGTTTCTCGCGATTTTGTTGAAGCCCCATCACAAATTTTTGAAAACTGGACATGGGATTATGAATCGCTTAAACTATTTGCAAAACATTATAAGACCGGTGAAGTTTTACCAATTGATCTATATGAAAAAATGGTTGCCGCTAAAAATGTTGGATCTGGTATTGCAACGTTAGGTCAAATATTTTACGGTACAATTGATCTGACTATTCATGACAAATACAACCCGAATGAAGCGAGAACAACTACCGATATTGTAAAAGAACTACAAAATAAAATCCTATTTACTCCATACAGAGAAGGAACACATTTCCAAGCGGCATTTGGTCACTTAAATGGATATGCGGCTAGTTATTATGGTTATTTATGGTCTAAAGTTTATGCTCAGGATATGTATTCAATTTTTGAGGAAAAAGGTATTTTGAATCCAGAGGTTGGTAAAAGATACAGAGACTTGATCTTGGCTCCTGGGGCCGATAAAGAACCAATGGAATTAGTTAAAGAATTTTTAGGTCGCGACCCAAATGCAGAAGCATTTTATAAGTCTTTAGGATTATAACTCATTTAAAGTAAATTTAATATTTAATAACTTTTATTGAAAATGACATTCCAGAAATGGGATGTCATTTTTTTTGGTTAAATTCTATTGGTCGGTTCTGGTAAGACAAAAAAAATTTATTTCTTCGACTTAAAATCCTTAATAAATTTTTTGGTAAATTCTGAAACAACTAATCTGCCGCTGTTTTCAGCTCTTTGCTCTAATAATTCATCCCAGTTATCCGTTCCTTCCCAAAAGACTTTTTTAAGACTTGTTAATGCCTCTTGGCTTCGTTCACTTAATGAGTCAGCAAATTTGTTTATATTCAAATCTAATTCTGCTTCAGTTTCAAAAACATTGTGGTAAAAGCCTTGCTGCTTTGCCCAATCTGCTGATCTCCATTCACAATCAAGAGACATTTCAACAAAAGCCTCTTTTCCAATTTTTCTTTCAATTGGCGGACCAACAACAAAAGGACCTAAACCTAAAGCCAATTCGCTCAATTTTAATGAGGCATTTTTTGTTGCAAGTGTGTAATCGCATACTGAAACTAAACCAACTCCGCCGCCAACTGCTTTTTGATGAATTCTACCAATAACTAATTTTTTACAATTACGGATTGCATTAATCAGATTGGCAAAATTCATGAAGAATTTTTTACCATTTTCAAAATTATCAATCTCAATTAATTCATCAAAAGAAGCTCCGGCACAAAAAGCTTGCTCACCTTTGCTTTTCAAAATAATCAC
>JACKAB010000024.1 GCA_020635285.1 Ignavibacteriales bacterium
ATTTTACAATTAGAACTTCTCTTCTTTCCAACTCATTTAGCAATTCATCTTCAACCAAACCAACTTTATTTCCATAACGCAGAAGCCTCCTATCAGAATTATCTTGGCGAAGCAGCAACCTGTGTTCTGCTCTGGAAGTAAACATTCTATAAGGTTCGCTAGTTGACTTTCCAACTAAATCATCAATCAGCACTCCAATATATGATTCACTCCTTTTTAGAATTAATTCTTCCCTATTTTGAATTTTTAATCCAGCATTAATTCCCGCAATCAATCCTTGACCAGCAGCTTCCTCATATCCAGAGGTTCCGTTTATTTGTCCAGCAAAGTAAAGCCCTTTTACTAATTTTGTTTCTAAAGTTAAATCAACTTGATAAGGCGGAAAATAATCATATTCAACTGCATATCCAGGTCTAACCATAGTTGCATTTTCTAATCCTTTAATACTATGTATTGCCTTTAGCTGAACATCTTCAGGAAGAGAAGATGAAAATCCATTTACATAAATTAAATTATCATCCAATCCTTCCGGCTCTAAAAAAAGTTGGTGTTTATCTTTATCAGCAAATCTTACAATTTTATCTTCAATAGAGGGACAATATCTCGGCCCAACCCCATTTATAAGTCCGGTAAACATAGGCGAGCTACTAAACCCTGTTTCCAAAATTTTATGTACTTTTTCATCTGTGTAGGTTATGTGGCAGCTGACTTGAGGAAGAAATGGAAATACTGACTTATCCGTTCTCATAGAAAATGGTTCTGGATTTTCATCTCCTGGTTGTTCTAAAAGAATATCAAAGTTGATTGAATCTTTTAAAAGTCTTGGTGGAGTTCCTGTTTTAAGCCGATCAAATTTGAATCCTAAGGAGCTCAATTTCTCTGTCAATCCTGTTGATGGGTTTTCTCCGAACCTTCCACCTTTTTTTGATTTTAATCCTGTGTGCATTAAACCATTTAGAAAAGTGCCTGAAGCAATTATCACTGCCTTGCATTTCATTTCTTTTCCGCTCAAAGATTTAGCTCCAACTATTTTTCCATCCTCAACCATGACATCAACAATAGAATCTTCAACTATTTCTAAATTTTTTGTTTCTGAAACAACTCTAACGGCTTCTTCAGAATAAAGCTTTCTATCTGACTGACATCTTCCGGCCCAAATAGCCGGACCTTTAGATTTATTTAAAGTTCTAAATTGAATTCCTGTTCGATCTGCAATTACGCCCATTACTCCACCAAGCGCATCTATTTCATGAACAAGGTGACCTTTTGCACTCCCACCGATTGCAGGATTGCAAGACATCCTTCCAATTGCGTTTTTTTCCATTGTAACAAGCGCAACCGATAAACCCATTTTAGCCGGGGCAATTGCAGCTTCAATACCGGCATGTCCGCCGCCTACAACAATTATATCATAACTTTTCATTTATTATACTTTCTGTTTCACGTGGAACACATTTAATTATTTTGAGAAACATTTTTGTTTTGTTTCACGTGAAACGATTATTGTTTTTCTTTACTTCCCAATGCAAAATTTTGCAAATATATTATTTAATATATCATCTGTTGTTACTATTCCAATTATTTCTCCAAGCGCGCTTTCAGCGTTTCTTAAATCAACAGAAATAAATTCACCGGTAAATTTTTGATCAATAGATTCTATGGATTTAACTAAATATTCCTTGGCTTTTTCTAATGCATTTTTATGTCTTAGATTTGTAACCAAAATTGTTTTTTCTGAGTAAGCATCTGAGCTAATTCCTTTTACTTTTATCTCTTTAAGAAACCTTTCTATTCCCTCTCCGGTTTTTGCTGAAATTGGAATTCCTGTGAATTTTGATTTGTCAGTTTTCAAATCGCACTTATTCTCAACATGTATAATATTTTTTTCTTCTGTTAATGTTAGCAATTCCTCATAAAGTCCTTTGGGAAATTCTTCTAATGCTTCCGAAATTAAAACAACTAAATCTGCATCTTTTACGGCTTTTCGACTTCTTAAAACTCCCTCTTTCTCAATCTCATCTTCCGTAAAACGGATTCCTGCTGTATCATAAAGTTTTATTAAAATTCCATCGACTGATAGCTCTTCTCGCAAAACATCCCTTGTTGTTCCGGGAATATGGCTTACAATAGCCCTCGCCTCTTTAACCAAATAATTTAACAAAGAGGATTTGCCGACGTTAGGCTTACCGACTAAAACTACATTTAATCCTTCTCTTATTATTTTTCCATACTTGTAAGACTCAATTAATTCTGCTAAAACTGAAATGATTTCCTGTATCTCTTCCCTCACTTTTTGATAAGAGACAAATTCCAGGTCCTCCTCTGCAAAATCTAATTCTAACTCTATTAAAGATGATGAATTTAAAAGTGAGTTTCTTAACTCATCAACTTTATTTGATAGCACTCCATCAAGCTGATTTCTTGCACCTTTTAAAGAAGCGTTAGTACGTGAATTAATAATATCAATTACAGCTTCGGCTTGGGATAAATCAATTCTACCATTCAAAAATGCTCTTTTTGTAAACTCGCCCGGTTCTGCTAGCCTTACACCAACTTCAACAAGTCTTTCTAAAATTTTATTGCATATCAGTTGACTGCCGTGACTACTAACCTCAACTGAGTTCTCTCCAGTATATGAATTTGGAGATTTGAAAACTGAAACTAAGACATCGTCTATTATTTCGTTTTTACTATCTAAAATATTTCCATAATGAATTGTGTGTGAGGCAAAATCACTTAATTTATTTTTACCTTTGAAAATTTTATCCGTTAATTCAAGACTGTTCTCGCCGCTGACTCTTATT
>JACKAB010000025.1 GCA_020635285.1 Ignavibacteriales bacterium
ACCACAAAACCGAGGAGGGTGCATGAACTTCATAAAAAGGTTCACTGTTATAATGTTAGTATTTTTCATCTCTACAAATTTAAATTTCGCTCAGGATGACCCTGAATTTTCTTACAGAATCGGGGGTACCATTCAGGCATGGACAAGTTTAGGACAAATAGATGGTTCCGATACAAGCTCATTAGGTTGGGGTTTAAGAAGAGTTAGAGTAAGAGCTTATTCAAATTTTGGAACAAAAATGAAAGGATTTGTTCAATTTGAATTAACCTCCCCTAAATTGCTTGATGCTAGAATTGAGTATTTAGTTTCTGATATGTTTACAATAAGAGCTGGACGATTTATTGGTGCCGGTGTCAGAGCTGCCGGATTAACATCTCATACAGTTATAGATATTACAGAAAGACCGCTTACAGCACAAAAATGGGGTGCCTCAACAATTGGTGCTGATTTTAGAGATTACGGAATGGATGTTGTTGGAAGCTTTGGAGACTTGAAGGCTACTGTAACTTTGCACAATGGCAATGGCGCAACAAATGTTCTTAATAGAATGTCTGGGCACGGAGTGCAGAATGGTAGTTTTGCAGTTAGTGGAATGTTAACCTTTAAACCCAAAACTGTAAAAGGATTAGAAGCGGGTGCATATTACGGTATGGGGAATAAGGAAATTAATGAGTATAAATCATACAATGCTTATGCATATTACGAACCAGGTCCGCTTAGAGTAAAAGCAGAAGTTATTGGCTGGACAAATACTTTTGGGACTATTGATGTAAGCCAAATGGGTTATTATTTGTTTGCAGGTTATAAAGTAGCGGAAAATATTGAGGCTGTTGGTCGATTTGAAAATTATGATAAAAATACAGATGTTGATGATAATGAACAATCTATCATAACACTTGGTGCAACTTATTCAGTATTTTCAACAAAATGGACTGCAGGAAAGATAACTGCTGCATATGCTATAATCGGAGAATCGGGAACAGCTGTGGATAACAACGCTTTTCAACTTGTAATGCAATTGGTATTCTAATAAATTATTTTCTGCCCATTGAAATATATGGGCAGAAAATTTTTTCTTATAATAAAACAGACATTAAATTTAATACTTATATTTCAACCACTTAATAACTTCACTCCACTTTGGTTTTTTACCTGTTCTTAAAATTCCAACTCTAAATATCTTTCCAGCAAAAGGAAAGATTGCTAAAATAGTTGCAATACTTACAATAATTGACAAAGCAAATTGCCAAAGCGGAACATCTGCTAAAGTCATTCGTGCAGGCATAACAATTATATTTGCAAACGGAAACATTGAAGCAATAATTGCAATAGGATTAGCCGGATTTTTAACTAAAGACATTGCAATAAAAAATGGAATAATTATTAACATCATAATTGGCCACATTCCGGATTGAGCTTCTTGAGCATTCTCAAAAATTGAACCAACCATTGTGAATAAACCTAGAAATGTGATAAGCCCTAAAAAGAAATTTAATAACAAATATAAAACTTGTCCAAGCGACACACTAATATTGATATTACTAGGCAAAGCAAATAATGTTGTAAAGGAAATAAGAATAACAGGAATTAACCAAACCGCCATTTGCAATACCCCGGTTATCGAAGCTCCTAAAATTTTCCCTGCCATTAATTCTGTACTGCTTACGGAGGATAATAAAACTTCTGAAACTCTATTGCTTTTCTCTTCCATAACGGATTGCATTGTCATTTGCCCCATCATAATTAAACTGATGTAGAGCAAAAAAGTAAACAAGTAAGATAAAATTAAACTTCCATAACCTTCTTCTTCAATATCTTTATCTTTAGAAACTTTGTATCCGGTAAAATCAACTCTGGTTCTTGCAAAACTTAAATCACCTTCTGATAAATTCTTTCCTTGAAAATAATTATCAACCAAAACCTCATTAATATATCCATTTAATTTTTGAGTAATAGTGGCGTTGTTAGGTGTTTTAGAATAATATTTAATATTTTTAGTTGATTTTGCAGAGTCAGAAATAAAAATAATTCCTGCTAATTTTTCATCAAGTAAATCAGCT
Source organism: Ignavibacteriales bacterium (assembly GCA_020635285.1). Lineage (GTDB taxonomy): Bacteria > Bacteroidota > Ignavibacteria > Ignavibacteriales > Melioribacteraceae. The sequence continues at coordinate 2,061 of JACKAB010000025.1, forward strand.
TTTCTTTCTTCTAAGTAAGAATCTAGCTCAGTTTTAGATTTTGTTAAATAATTAAAAGAATAATATTTATTTTTGATAAAAGGCAATCCTTCAAAGGTCGATTCAAATTTCTGAGTTAAGGTAACAGATTCTGTAATCAATTCTAATTTTGTATTTTCATCTCCATCATAAGAAAATAATAAAGCTTGAATTCCAATCATCAATATCATCAATGCTGGTAAGGCTATTGTCATTATAATAAATGTTTTAGATAATAACTTTTCTTGAAGCTCTCGTTTTAACAAACCAATAATTCTATAATTAAACATTGATTGCCTCCAATATTTCCCCTTCTTCTTTTCCGGCCAGTTCAACAAATATTTCTTGAAGTGAGATATCATTTGCGCTGAACTTTTGAATTGAAATATTATTCTCAATCAGCAATTTTAAAAGCTGCTGAATTTGTGATGCATCTTTAACAGTAATTCCTGTTGTGTTTCCATAATCTGATATTTTTTCAATGATATGATGATTCTTAAGAAAAGAAATATTACCTTCATAATTTAGACTAACATTTTTCTGCGCGTATTTTTGTTTTATTTCCTTTAAAGATCCGTTA
>JACKAB010000026.1 GCA_020635285.1 Ignavibacteriales bacterium
ACGAAAATGAATATAAATTTTTTCATAATATCCCCTCCACTTTTTGTAACCGTATAACGGCGTCTATAGTAAAGAAAGTCAAGAAAAAACAGTACTGCCTTACCCACTTTTTTGGGTTCTTGACTTTGGTCTCAGTATAATAATTATATTTCAATCGTTATTAGTTATTATTTATGTTTTAGTTTTTTCTTTCTTTGCTCGCTTAATTTTTTTTAGCTTGTTCTACTATGCGTCTATTTGAGCTCTCTTCGGGCTACGGCAAATTTTAGTATAAACTGGGAGTGGTTAACCGTGGCTTTGGAATGTTAACTTTTACTTCTTGTTACTTCACACGCCGTTTTGAACTCTCTCTCCCGCTAATTAGTTAAAACTTTCCTTATTTTCTTCTTTAACTAATAACAAATTATATTATTATTATGCCGCTTTTACCTTTAGTTTATTTTCTTTCGATTCATATCCTTTATATTTTGTCCCATCTCTCATTATTGCTAAACTTATCTTCGCTATATACCTTGCTACTGAATTTCTTGCTTTCTTTTCATCGATATTTTTTTTCATTATCAAATATTCATAATATTCTTTTATTGGATTATCGTACTGTAAACTCCTTACTGCAGCTGATCTATATACACTTTTTAATCTTCTTGAATATCTCGGCTTTTTCCTTCCATAACTTTTCCCTCCACTGATCTTCTCATGGTTTACCAAACCGCAATAACTAAAATAATGATTTGGTGACTTAAATCGTTCTGCTTCTATTACTGCTGATAATATTACTACACTACTGACTAAGCCTATTCCCGGTATTGTGCATAAGTTTCGTAGTGTTTTGTTTTTTCGTTTTATCTTCTCAAATTCTTTCTTAAAGTTTTCTTTCCTTGTTTCATAACTTTCTATCTCTTCTTCCAGGCCCATTAACACAAATTTCTTTATCTTATTTTGTCTCTCTATATTATCTTTTTTATGGCTCTTATTTTCTGCTCGGTATATCGCTGACTTTTGATTTATTAATCTTACTCCAGATTTTATCACATCTTCATATCGGCTTACCAATATTCTTAGTTCATATAAACTGTCTGTTGTATGATATACTTCCTTCATCATTCCATTGCGTAACAGCAAGCATAGTTTCCCCGCATCTATTTTATCTGTTTTGGGTCCTTCACTTAATAATCGGTTTCTATGCGGGTTACATATCAGTATTTTTTCTACATAGTCCGTCAACTCTACAAATAGCCATTGGCTTGTTGTTGTTTCTTCTATTGTTAATATCTTTTTCCCTTTAAGTGTTTTTATATAATCTTTCAAATTATCTAAATCTGAGGGTACGTCTATTACTTTTGGTTTATTCATTTTACTTGTCAGTCTGGATATTGCCATATTTTCCATTGACCAATCAAGTGCTAAATAATGATCATATTGATCAATATTATTTGGATAGGTATTGTCTTTTATTTCCTTTTGAGTTATTTTCATATCAGTCATTGGAGGTCTCCTTGCTTTGTTTGAGATGCCTTAATTTATTCCATTTTTTTGGAATATGCACCTGCAAAGTTGGTGAGACCTTCTTTACTAATTTACCGTGGCAAATAACTTGCCGTCCTAAATTACAATTTTACTAAATAACGGTTGATAAAATTATCAAGAGCAGTTTATAATTTGCCTTCAGCAAAAACTGCGACTTAACTTTTCTTTGAACAGCACTTCGCTATAACAAAAATCTTAAGTTAAACTTCCAATGCCAATTTTTACAAATTTTCGCCGAACCAGACCGGCGGTCAAGTTGATTTGCTGGTCTGGCAACTATTCAGTTCTAAGAAAACGAATTATTTCTGTATTTACTTCTGCTTTCAATGATTCACTTCCGACATCTGTCAAATCATTATGTTGTACATTAACTAGTTTTACTATTTTAATTGGGTATTTTTTTAGTTCTTCTTCTTTTGGGATAACACCTTCATCTGAATTAAATTCATCCGCACGAATAGATAATATTCTTAAATTTTCTTTTCTTGGAATTGGAACCCTTCTATGATCTAATGTAATGGCAGCATCTATTTTCTCAGGAAATTCTTTAGCATAAAGCATTGAAATATCACCACCATTTGAATGACCAATTAGTATTATTCTCTTTTCAATATTGTTCGTTTCTTTCAACACAAATTGAATATTTTTAACTCCTCGTTCCCAAACCGGTAATCTTAGTTTATATAAATTTCCTTCTCGTGCAAGTGGTTCATCAGTAGGTAACTCATGTCCAATTGAGATTACCAAATAACATTCCGAAACGAATTTTTTTGCAATAAATGAGTACGCTGTCGTTTCTTCCCCATAACCAAGGTTGATAATCACTATTGGTTTGTTATTTGAGTAATTATCAGTTTTGTACTCTGTAATAGGTATTATTCTATTTCTAAGAGTATCTGCTAAAATTCTATCT
>JACKAB010000027.1 GCA_020635285.1 Ignavibacteriales bacterium
TTAAAAATCTTCCTAAATTAGGATTATAGTATATTTCTAAATCGTAAACTACTTCAAAATTTCTTATATCTTTCTTTATTCCTAATAACTCTTTTCGATAATTACTTTAATTGTTTTCATTCATTCGCAAATCAAAAAAGCTATGAAAAATCTATTTGTAATTATTCTATTCTCTATTTTATCAATAAATACTAACGGACAAGAAAAAATTGAAATTGGGACAAATATAACCAGCATTTCAGATTACATGAGTGAAATGCCATTTGTCGATCTGATGCACTCAAGCAGAGAATGGATGACATCAAACTATTGTTGGATTAGCGGAGGAGAAAATATTTGGAATACTGAATATTATGAACAAATTCCAAAGGATGAAAATGGTTATCCTTTCTCTCTTCCATTTTATCATGCTGAAGCGGAAACCCTACAAGCAATTCATACTATTTGGGCATCAATTGATGCATGGCCGGCGGGAGAATATACTTTTTTATATGATGGCGATGGAGATTTTACATTTTCAGGCAGCTTAGTTCAAGCAACAAAAGAACCTGGTAAAATTATTTTTAATCTTGAGGAAGGCATTCAAGAAACTGGCAATTTCAGCTTTAAAATTGTTCGTTCTGATAGTAATGACCATGTTAGAAATATTCGTTTACTCATGCCTGGAACTTTGCAGACTTATGAATCAATGCCCTTTCATAATGCTTGGTTTAATAAACTCGAAGATTTTAAAGTAATTCGTTTTATGGATTGGGGACACACAAACAATTGGGGAAATAATTATTCATGGGAATGTTTTGATGATGATACAGATACAATAAAAACTAGCTGGGACGAAAGATCAAAATTAAGCAATTATACTTGGACAACAAACAAAGGTGTTCCCTATGAAATTATGATTGATCTTTGTAACAAGCTTAATAGTGATATGTGGATTTGCGTTCCTCATAGTGCAAGTGATGATTACATCTCTCAATTAGCAACTTTACTAAAAGAAAATCTAAATCCATCTCTTAAAATTTATGTTGAATACAGCAATGAAACTTGGAACTGGATGTTTGGTCAAACGCAATGGTTAAACAAATTTGGCTGTGAAAATAAAGGACTGCAGTGGCCGGAAGGAATAGTTCCATATATTCAAAATTGTATGAATATTTTCAGTAATGTTTTCAGTAATGAAATGGATAGAATCGTTAGAGTTGTTGGTGTTCAAGCAGCTTGGCTTGATGTGAGCAAACGAATTGTTTTCAATATGAGAGAAAATAGTTTTGATGCTTTTGCACCAGCTGCATATTTTGCTTTAAGCTCTAATGCCGATTCAGTACTCGACACCTTAGGAAGTTCAACAACAGTAGATGATATCGTAAAGAAAATTAGATCCGAAATTGAAAGTAATGAAATGGCATGGCTGACAGAACAAAAAGAAGAAATTTCTGATGTGCTTGATCTGCCAATGCTATTTTATGAAGGTGGTCAGCATATTACACCAACTCCTTTTGGCGAAGAGCCTACTTATTCACAAGCTCTTTTAGATATTCAAAGAGATACAGCAATGTATAATCTTTATATGGAATGGTTTAGATTTTTAGAAACACTTCAAACACCGGAAAATAAATCATTGTTTATGAATTTTTCTTTTATTGCTGAAAGAAGTACAAAATACGGAAGCTGGGGAATTCTTGAAAGTCTTAATCAAGATACTTCTGTTGTTCCTGCTCCAAAATATCAAGCAATTTTAGATTATATAAATTCTGATACTACAACAGTAAGTGTAAAATCAAATGAAGATAATATAATTAATACTTTCAAACTTGATCAGAATTATCCAAATCCTTTTAATCCTTTTACAACAATAAAGTATTCAATTTCAAATGTAGTGGGCGCAAACTTTGCGTCAACTACGAAGGTTAAATTAATTGTTTTTGATATTCTCGGAAGAAAAATTGCAACACTAGTAGATAAAAATCAAAAACCGGGAAATTATGAAATAACATGGAATGCGATAAAGCAATCAAGTGGAGTTTATTACTACCAATTATCTAGCGGAGAATATTTAGAAACAAGAAAGATGATTTTATTGAAATGATCTAATTAAAGAGGTTGTCTCTTTAATTAAATCTATTTTTATATTCTACTGGCGACATTCCGGCAAACTTTTTAAATACGTCTCTAAAAGACTTACTGTCTGTATATCCCACATCATACATAATTTCG
>JACKAB010000028.1 GCA_020635285.1 Ignavibacteriales bacterium
TATCTCTTATCACTCTAAATGATAACCATAAGGTGAAGAATATTAGATTATATGCACTTGGAACTTTTGCCTCAGTAAATTCATTTTTATCAAACCTTAAAAATTTCTTTGAAGATAGAGCGTATATTGATGGCTTATTAAAACACAATGCAGAACTTACTTTGCAAGTTAATGAGCTTAGAAATTATGCCTATCAATATGAAGAATTGCATGGACAGTCTGAATTTATTAAAACTTCCAAATATGAATTAATTTCTGCAAGAATAGTTTCTAGATTAGTCTCTAAAGTAAGCGGTTATTTTATCATTTCGAAAGGCTCGTTGGATGGAGTGACTGAAAATATGCCAGTTATAACCGATGAAGGTTTGGTTGGAATTGTTATGGATGTGGCAAGTAATTATTCAACCGTACGTACTTATGAAAACAGTTTATTTAAAGTTGCTGTAAAAGATCAACGCAGCGGTGTAGATGGTATTTTAAATTGGGATGGCAAAGAACTTATTATTAAAAATGTTCCCACAACAGAAGATGTTGAAGTTGGCGATAGAGTAATAGTCTCTGAGCTAAGTACAATTATTCCACCTGCAATTCCTGTTGGAATTATTTCAAGCAAAGAGAGTACAGTTTCTGGAATTTTAAGTAATATAAAAGTAAAACCGTATACCAATGTTAATAAAATTGAAAACGTTTTAGTGGTAAAGAAAAGTCAAAATTTTCAACTCGATTCACTTTTTAATAAAATTAATGGAGTTGTAAAATAAAAATTCTTTCATTCATATTACCAATTTTAATCTTTTTTCCGGTTGCGTTATTGCAGTTTATCTTTGTACCAATGATTGCTATTGATGCAATAGCGCCTGACATAATAATGATATTGCTGGTTTATTATGCTTTAAAATATGGACAATTATATGGAACATTTTTAGGTTCGATTTTCGGTTTATTATTTGATATAATATCTGGTGGAATTTTGGGGAGCGCAATGTTTGCAAAAACAATAAGTGGATTCATTGCCGGTTACTTCTATAATGAAAATAAAATTGAAACGAATATATCTACAATGTTTTTTGTGTTTATTGTTTTTATAACTTCAACCATCAATTCATTTTTTTATTTATTGCTATCTAGTTCAGAAATTAAATTAACTGCCGCGCATTTAATTTTGGAACAGGGAGTTCTTCCAGGAATTTACACGGCGGTAATCAGTATTCCAGTTGTTATTTTTAACCAAAAACAAAAAACGTTATGAGTGATACAATATTTGCTTCAAAGCTGCGGAGAAATATTTTAATTACATTCATCACTTTTATTGGTATTGGATTTATTTTCCAGTTAATTAAAATGCAAATTATTGAAAATGCCGAGTATACGCTTAGATCAGATAGCAACTCAATAAAGAAAAATCCTCAGCAAGCACCAAGAGGAATTTTTTTCGATAGAAATTTAGATGTTCTAGTAAGTAACAAACCGACTTATACTTTACAAATTACACCTGCACTTTATGATACCAATTATAACCAAAAACTTGAATCAGTATTAAATGAAGACCGCGGAGCAATTAATAATATTTTTATTAAGTCTCGGATTTATTCAAAATATTTACCGCGTATAATTAAGAGAGATCTAAATTTTGGAGAAGTTGTATGGTTTGAAGAAAATAATGAAGATTTGAAGGGAACAAATATTATTGTGCAAATGCAGAGAGATTATTCATATGGAGTAATGGGTTCGCACATTTTTGGATATTTAAGGGAGATCAATTCTGCTCAGCTTTCTAAATATGAAGATATTTATGACTTAGGCGATTTTATTGGGATAACTGGAATTGAAAAAACTTATGAAAATATATTAAGAGGAAATAAAGGATATGAGTTTGTCCTTGTAGACTCAAAAAGAAAAACTATTGGGCGCTATTTGGAAGGATTAAACGATATTCCTCCAATAAAAGGAAAGGATTTAATTTTAACTTTAGATAAACAGGCGCAAGAAGTTGCCGAAAGAGAATTTCAGGGATTAAGTGGATCGCTTGTTGCAATTGAACCTTCAACCGGTGAAATTTTAGCATATGTAAGTGCCCCGGAATATGATTTAAATTCTTTCGCTTCAGTAACATCAACAGATGTTATAAATAAAATTAGCAGAGACCCACTAAAACCTTTATTTGATAGGGCAGCAAATTCAATTTATCCACCAGGCTC
>JACKAB010000029.1 GCA_020635285.1 Ignavibacteriales bacterium
AAACCATAAGATACTTGTCCGTTGGGATATCCGAAAGAAACAAATCCATTGGCATTGATATAGAATGTGCTATACGTGTTTCCAAAAAAATCAAAATCAAATCCCAGTGGGAAAGAGCCTTTTGTTTGATCGTCATTAATTGAAGTAATTAAATCTGTTCCTGTAGATGAAATGTCAATCCAATTGAATGCTGGTTGGTGAGATGTCCCAGAAATTGAATTTTCAAAGTAATAGTTATCTTGTGTTGGTCCGCCTCCACCGTAATTTAAGTTACCATCTCCAGTTGTGAATGACCAAATTGGACAATTTAGGGCTTCGTATGAACAGTTTGCCGGAACAACTTGCCAATAATAAGTTGTATTTGGACTTAAATTATATATAGTTAATCCTATTGCATAAATACTGAATTCAGTCCCATTATATATATTGGTAGGAGTAGTTGTTCCGCCTCCATCAGTTCCAAAATACAAAAGTTGCTTTGTAAAATCTCCATATGGTGGAATCCATGTTAAAGGTACATCAACTGGAATTAAAGTTGCACCATTCGGCGGTGAATCTACAGTTGCAGCATTAGGTACTAATTCAATTCCAGTACATCCATCATCTGAAACTCTTACAGCGTCAATATACCAGTCAGTTCCTGGAATATAATCGAAACCATCAAAATATGGAGTATAACGAAATGCAATGTAAACTGATTGTCCCAAATATGATGATAAATCAACTTCCTGCAAATTCCAATTATTATATTCAGTTAATCCTGAATGGATAGTTGTCCAAGTAGCTAAATTTGGATCATCACTTCCAGAGTAGTTGGTTGAAATTAGAACTGAAAAATCATCTTGATCTGTTTCCCCGTATGAATCATCAAAATCATCATAGTAGGTTAGTATAGCATTAGATGCTGTTGATAAATCAATTTGAGGTGTTATTAACCAAGCTTCACCATCCGAATAACTTCCGCCATTAAAAAATGCTGCATAATCACCATCATAACTATTGTAACCTTGTTCCCATGAGTAAAGCTGTGAGGGATCTATCCAATTTATCCAATCAAGCGGCGGAAAATTTTCTGTATCTTCAAAACTTTCAAGGTCTAAGAAAGGACCAGAATTTACACTAACTAAATCATTTTTTTCTGAATTTTTAGAATTAAAAATACTTATCGATTCATTAAAAATTATTCCATTTTGTATTTTAGAAACTATATTTTTAGTTTCCTGTCCCAATATTTGGTTAAAACATATAAGAATAACCAAAAAAAGTGAAAATAAAGAGTTCATTTTCTTCTCCAATTAGATGTAGTTTCTTTCCTACTACTACATGCGTAAAAAAAGGAAAGAGTAGCTCATTTTATTTTAAAAAAATTAAGTCCGCTATTAAACGGACTTTTCTGATGATTTGAGCTTTTGAATAATAATTTCAACAGCTCTCATGCGCTACTTGTAAGCCTATGGCGTATTATTTTAGGAGCATCATTTTACGTATTTGAACAAAGCCATGTCCTGAGCCTGCCGAAGGATCACCGGCTTCTATTTTGTAAAAGTACACGCCACTATTAAGCTCACTTGCATTAAACTCAACAGAGTGATACCCAGTTTGTAAATTATTGTTTATTAATTCTGCAACTTCTTCTCCAAGTACGTTAAAAACACTTAGTTTAACATTGCTATCTGTGGGAAGATTAAATTTTATACTTGTAGTTGGATTAAACGGGTTAGGATAATTTTGTGATAATGAGAATTCTGTTGGTAAACCTAAATCAATTTCAACAATATCTGAATATTCAAATTTACCATCAATATCTATTTGTTTTAATCGATAAGCATATTTTCCAGAATTAATCTTGTGATCTGTAAATGAATAATATTTAGGAGAATTACTGTTTCCATGTCCTTGAACAAAACCTATTTTTTTCCATTCCCCATCTTCGCTCGGGATGTCAATCACGCTGAACGAAGCCTTAGCATCTAAAAATTGTTTCTCAATCTCAAATCCATAATTATTTACTTCGGTTGCAGTTTGCCACTTTAAACGAGTTTTTGTACCTTCAAAAAGACTAACTGAAAAAGATAATAATTCAACTGGTAAA
>JACKAB010000003.1 GCA_020635285.1 Ignavibacteriales bacterium
TTTTCTTTTTTGGCGCTTATTATTTTAAAAATCTTTTTACTCTCATTTTCACCGAGTTTGAAGGTTAAATAATCCTTCATATTCCTGGTCGTTTTCCTAATGAAAAGCTCATTTAAAGGAATTCGCTGATCGCCCTCATTAGTGTCAACTATTGCTTCTGATTTTTGAACTTCCTTTATTATTCCAAGAAAGGATTGGTCAGGGGCTAGAATACCTGATAACCCAGGTAGTTCAACTGAATGCAAAACTTCCCTCCCTATCAAGTCAAAACCTTCTATTTGCAGGACTTCGCAATCAATCTTAAATATCCACTTTCGGTCAATACTTATGACAAAACCAAAAGTGGGTTTCCCTTTTATATCAATCAATCTGAGATGAAGGTCAATTTGCTTCTTGAAAGCTATGTGCCCCTGAAGAGGTTTCGGCAAAGCATTATAAATAATATCGTCGCCCCTATTTCGTGAAATAATCCTAAATGGATAAAATTGTGTAGGTACAATTGTTTGAAAGCGGTCTTTGAAGGTACGAAAGAAAATATGCTTGATAAGGGAAGATGTTATTTTTTCATCTCCAATTGTAGAGAGTGTTACTATCTTTCCACCAAAATCCAAATCTTCACCTTCCTTGTTTGAAGCATAGATGAAATCGCCATGCTTAAAAAAAGAGTGGGTAGAATTATGTTTATCTCTTAGTTCTCTAAGCAATCCCTCTTTACTAGGGATTTGTAAAATAGTGTATTCATCAAACTCCAAATTGATTGGATAAAAATTAGTTAGACAAGTTGTGTTGTTGTTCATTTGACTATTTGGCTGAGTAGTTACAGTTTTTGTTTGATATGTCGTGGTTGCGAATTTTATTTATAGGTTTCTCGTATTTTCCCCGTTAACAATTGCTGCATCAAGCCTTTCTTTTGTTCTTTTAAAGCTCTATGCTTTTCTTTTAAAATATTAATTTCTTGATTTGCACACGTTATGATTTTTACAATCTGGTTTTGTTCTTCAATAGTCGGGACGAGAATCTTAAGTTTAGATAGTTTTGAAAAATACATATATGTCCTTGATCCCCCTTGCTTTTGTTTTCGAGCATATCTTTTGAATTCTTGACCTTCATTTAATTTTAACAGTACAAAATTTTTATTGATATTTTTTGTGATAAATACAGGGTATAATGTGCTAACTATCCCTTTTTGAACTATTGTGTTTATATTGAATTTGAATTCAAAATCATCACTCATGTGACGGTAGGTAAAATATCCATTTGG
>JACKAB010000030.1 GCA_020635285.1 Ignavibacteriales bacterium
GATAATAGAATAATGGGAGGTGCCCAGGATAATGGAAGTCCATTTTTTACTTTTGATGGAACAACTACTTCAGTTTCCGAAGATGTAAGTAGCGGAGATGGAAGTTATGCATATTTTGCTGATAATTTCTGCTACACTTCATCTCAGAATGGAAATGTTTTAAGATTAGAGTATGATGCAAATGGAAATCCATCCTTTGAAAATGGGTGGAGCAGTATTACACCAACGAATGCTAAGAACCAGTCATTCATAAATCCTTTTGTTGTTGATCCAAATGATGAAGATATAATGATCTATCCTGCCGGCAATACTTTATGGAGAAATAACAAATTAAGCACTTTGGCTTTCAGTCAATCTGGGACGACAGAAGGCTGGAGTGAATTAACTTCTGTTGCAGTTCCTGATGGATTCATTATTTCTGCACTCGCAATTTCAGAAGGTAATCCTCAGCATCGACTCTATTACGGAGCTTCTAATTTCTCACAAACATCTCAAGCACCAAAGGTATTCAGATTAGATAATGCTAATACTGCAACAAGTGGTGCTGTTGAGCTAACAATAGCTGGGGTTGAAGATAATTCTTACATACATAGTATCGCAATAAATCCAGATAATGCTGATGAAATAATTGTTGTAATGTCAAATTATAATATTACTGGAATTTTCCATTCATCAGATGGCGGAAATACATTTACCGCTGTTGAAGGAAGTTTGACAGGCGATGAAACTAATCCGGGTCCTTCAATAAGGGCTGCTAGTATTTTACCAACTAAAAATGGAACATTGTTTCTGGTTGCAACAAGTACAGGGGTCTACTCAACAACACAATTAAATGGAAATAATACTAACTGGTTTTTAGAAGGAGCGAATTCAATTGGTAATGTTATTGTAAATTATCTTTCTTCAAGAAAATCAGATGGAAGAGTTGTAGCTGGAACTCATGGCAGAGGAGCTTTTGTAGGGCAAGCTGAAGTTGGTGGCGCTGCAGTTGCTGATGTTAATGTTAGTTCTCTTACTTTGCAATCAAAACCTGGTGAAACTGGTAATACCTCATTTATTCTAAGCAATACTGGAGAAGCACCTCTTAACTTTAATATATCAGTATCCGGAAGTTTTAATAGTGCTCTTAGTAAAGCAAATGAGACAAAATATACATTAAATAGAGCTGATTTAAGTTCAACTAAATTTGATGAGTTTAGAAATAAAAGTAAAATAGCAAAATTTAAAACAGAACCAAAAATTGTAAAAGTGAGCGAGAATAATCACAATAACTCTCCGCTAAATTTGGAGGGAAATGATTTCTTGTTTCTTGATGACGGTGATAATACTTCTGATGACTTTATTGGATGGGGAGATGGGTCGGCATTTGACTGGTATAATGAATTTACTGTTTCTGGAAATAGTTTTGAAATGGATTCGTTTCATTTTTTCTTGAGGACTGAGCAAGCTGTATCTAATGATATTTATGCTTCAATTTACGATCAAGATTTTAATTTACTTTCTGAAGGAACTTTGTCATTAAGTTTAGCTCCAACTGGTGATTGGTTTACCATATCGTTGAATCCAAAATTGACCTTCGATGATGGTTCAACATTTTACATTGAACTTTATAGCTATAGTTTTATTCCATTTCCGGCTGGGGCAGATACAGATGCTAACATTCCAAATAAGGGTTATTATTTTAATGGGGTAGATTATGTTGGATTAAATACAATTTCTGGCTATGAAAATGCTGCATTTATAATTAGAGCTTCAGGGACTTTTGGTGGCGGAGGTGGTGGAAATACAAATCCAGTTGCCGTTGCTAGTCTTTCAAAAGATCAAGCCGAGATTAATGAATCAATCACGTTTGATGCATCGCAATCTTTTGATACAGATGGACAAATTACACAATATTTATGGAATTTTGGCGATGGCTCAACTAGTGCTCAACAAATCGCAACCCACTCCTATTCACAAGCTGATACTTATACATATTCTTTAACTGTTACTGATAATCAAGGTGCAACTGACCAAAAAACTGGACAAATTACAATAAGTGG
>JACKAB010000031.1 GCA_020635285.1 Ignavibacteriales bacterium
CATTCCAAATTCAATTGAGCGAGCTTGAATCCAAAGCAGTAAAAAACTTACTTGCCGCAACTTTTGAAGAGCTGAAAGAAAAATATAAATTAAGAAAAGTAAAAAAATATTTAGATAAGCTCACCGAAAACATTTTAGAAAATCTAGAATTGTTTAAAATTCCGGCACAGCCAAAGAATTCAGAAAATACACAATCTGCAGAAAATTTAGTAGCATATCAAGTAAATTTAATTTTGGATAATTCCCATCTAAAAGAAACTCCCGTTGTTATTGAGACATCTCCCACTTTTACAAATTTATTTGGCGCAATTGAAAAATATAATGATGGTTCAGGTGTTTGGCAATCCGACTTTACAAATATTAAATCCGGCTCAATGTTAAGAGCAAACGGCGGTTTTCTTGTTTTAAATGCTATGGATGCAATTCAAGAACCTGGTGTTTGGAAAACACTAAAACGAGTTTTACTTTATGGTAAATTAGAAATTCAAGATTTATCGAGCTTATATCAGGTTACCACCAGCACATTAAAGCCAGAACCAATTGAAATAAAATGCAAGGTTATATTAATCGGGAACAACTATTCTTATCACATGCTATCAAACTATGAAGACGATTTCAATAAAATTTTCAAAATAAAAGCTGAGTTTGATTATGAAATGGATAGAACAGAAAGTACGTTATTAGAATATGCAAAAGTTATAAAAAAATTAATCACTCAAGAAAAACTTTTAGAATTTGATAAATCTGCAGTTGGTAAAATAATTGAGTACGGCGCTAGATTTGCCGGGAATCAAGATAAGCTTACAACTCGTTTTGCGTACATTTCTGATTTGGCAAGAGAAGCAAATTTTTGGGCAAAGGATGTAGGCAATAAAATAATAACATCGCATCATGTAGAAAAAGCATACAGCTCCGCAATTGAAAGACACGCATTGCACGAATCTAAATTACAAGAAATGATTAGCAAGGAAACTATTCTAATTGATACTGACGGAACAAGAGTTGGGCAAATAAATGGCTTAGCTGTATATGGAGGAAATTATTATTCATTCGGAAAACCCACTAGAATTACAGCTTCTGTTGGATTGGGAAATGGAATTATTATTAATGTTGAAAAAGAATCTGGATTAAGCGGCAGTACTCACAATAAGGGTGTTCTTATATTGGCAGGATATTTCAGAGAAAAATTTGGTAAAAAATTTCCTCTCTCATTTACCGCAAGCATTGTTTTTGAACAAGGTTACGGAATGATTGACGGAGATAGCGCAACTGTAACTGAAGTATGCGCGCTGGTTTCCAGTCTTACAGAAATTCCAATTAAACAGTCTTTTGCAATAACCGGTTCGGTAAATCAAAAGGGTGATATTCAACCAATTGGTGGTGTGAACGAAAAGATTGAAGGTTTCTTTGATGTTTGCAAATCTCGCGGCTTAAATAAAAAGCATGGAGTTCTGATTCCATATCAAAACGTTAAAGATCTGATGCTGAAAGATGAAGTAATTGATGCAGTAAAAAAGAAACAATTTGCTATCTATCCAATCAAAACTGTTGATGAAGCAATTGAGATTTTAACCGGATATAAAGCAGGCAAACTAATGACGAGTGGAAAATATCAATTAAATACTGTATATGGAAAATTAGAAAAATGTTTAAAGGAAATGAAAGCTAGAACAAGACCTCCTGTTAATCAAAATACTTCTGCTGGTTCTGCAACTAACTCAAAATTAAAATCTAAAGGGACAAAATGATTCAGAGAATTGTTAAAACAAAAATTTTAGCTACCATTGGACCATCTTCAGATTCTGAAGAAAATTTATTACGATTAGTTGATGAGGGTGTTTGTGCATTTAGATTAAATTTCTCCCACGGCGATAAAGAATATTTTACAAAATTGTTTAATAGAATACATAATGTTTGTGAAATTAAAAAATTACCGATCACAATTGTACAAGATTTACAGGGACCAAAAATAAGAATTGGAAAATTGGAAAAAGATG
>JACKAB010000032.1 GCA_020635285.1 Ignavibacteriales bacterium
TAACCATTTCTATGGCAGTTATTGCTTCTTCGTCTGGTTTCCAAAAATAATAGCTCTCGGGAAGTCCATTCCACAGCTTTATGCTTCTTCTTCTAATCTCTGCAAAATTTAATATTATGAGTTCGGATTGAGTCATTTTCTTTGTATCAAGAATGTCATTTATACATTACAGCCAACGTGTTGTGCTATGAATAGTTGCCGATTGCGGGTTTCTTTCATGTCCAATTACACAGACCTTAATGCGTGCTACACCCACTGAATAACCTACTAAACGGCAATTATTTATGA
Source organism: Ignavibacteriales bacterium (assembly GCA_020635285.1). Classification (GTDB taxonomy): domain Bacteria; phylum Bacteroidota; class Ignavibacteria; order Ignavibacteriales; family Melioribacteraceae. The sequence goes on from JACKAB010000032.1 coordinate 289, forward strand.
GCACATGCTGTATGCTGTTTTAATTTTTCAATTGATATATTATCTTCTCATTTTATTTTAAGTAAAAGAATAATAACTATTGTAAATATATTTCCAATGGCTGTCATTAGAATATCAAAATAATCAATTGGATAACCCATAAAAAATTGAACATATTCCCATAGTGTAAGGCCTAAAAAGGAAAATAAGAATGCAAAAATAATTCTTCTGTGTACAACGTTTTTATTTCTATAAAAAGCACCATAATAAACAAATGCTAAAACAAAAATCATTGCGCTGGCAAAAAAATTAGGCAACGTTCCTTGCAAAAATTCAAAAGATTCCGAAAGTTGAAGGTGTTTTGGTCTAATTATGCTTTTTATAATGATAACTCCGAGAACTGAAAATAAAAACCAGAAAAGTAATATTTTCAGTTTTGGTTTTTCAGTCATCTCTTTTTTTAACTCATATCTAATATTTTGAAAATTCATATTCTTTATCGTTTTAATCTCAAAAACTATTGTATTACAAATTCGCTAATTAGGGTGTTTAGATTGTGAGGGATTTTAAATAGCACACAACGTTTGATGGTAGGGTGTCGTGCGGGATTTCGAGGCGATTTCCTATCAATTTACACCGGCTTTTTTTACGAGCTACAAACCTTCGCAAACCTCTGAAACCCGCATGCACTCTACCATGTGTTAGCCACCGTTATTATTCAATAATCGTAATAATTCCTTACTAAATTCATCTTTATCTGCTAGTTTTCCAAAAAAAGTAACATCAAAACTTTCCACTTCTTTAATAGAGTTTTTTAGAGTATCAAGCCCCTTATCTGTCAAATTAATTACTTTCGCCCTTGTGTCAGTTTTATGTTCTTTTCTTTTTAATAGTTTTTTTTCTATTAGTTTTCTTATAACATTTGAAGTCATCATTTTATCAATGTCTATAAATTCAGCAATTTCTACTTGTGTTATATTCTCATTTTGATTTGTTAACCAATAAGAACTTGCCAAAATCACAAATTGAGTATGTGTTAAATCAAATTTTTTTAAAGTCTTCTTGATTTCTCTTTGCCAAAGGTTTGTTGTTTTCCATAAGAGAAATCCATTACTCTCACTTGGTGTTCCAAATTTAAATAAGTTTGTCATATCAAATCATTTTTGCCATTTTGGAAAGATTATCCATTGCCTTTGGTAATTCATTTACTAATTTTTCGCCAATTACTTTTGAAAATAAAAATGTCAATAGACCTCTTATCTTAACTCCGTGTGTAATATATATTTCACCATCTTTTTCTTCCATTTCGTGAATAAAATCCATCTTGGTTAATGGTAAAAATGAGCGACTTGTGAATTCACATAATTTATCTACCGAAATTAATTCAAATTTTGATTTTGGTCCTTTTGTTGGTTTTAGTATTCCAAAAATCCCGACTTCAAATTTCCCATCAAGTTCTGAAAACTCTACTTCCTTATCCCACTTATTCCAATTATCAACATCAGTCCATAGTTTCCATATTTGTTCTTTTGTTGCGTCTGTTTTAATGGTTACTTTTTTTATCCACATATTATTATCCTTTTAAAATTATTCTGCAAAGATAATAAAATATAATATACGCATATATAATAAACAAGTATATTTTGATATAATTCGGTTTATGGTGGCTAACGTCTCAGTATATACAATTGTATATAGCAGGACTATATGT
>JACKAB010000033.1 GCA_020635285.1 Ignavibacteriales bacterium
TGAACTAATAGTTCTATCGTATCTTATAATAAATTTTCTAACAGTTGGAAATACATTATTAGGACAAATAAATAATTTGCCCTTTAGGGACATGTTTTCTTCTAATTTTATACGAGTTATTACTTTTCTCCAACCTTGTTCACTTGGGAAAATTAAATACCAGAATTTTTCATTAGTTTTTTCATTATTATAAAACTGAACTCGACAGAAGTCTAAACTCTGTATTGAACCAGGACTAATATTAATATCTGATGGATTCCCTAGTTTTGACCAACAAAGATTTGAATTTTTAATTTCTCTAAACTTGTCTGGTGTTATCAATTGATGTCTAGGAAAGTCAAGTTTAATATTTTCTAATCTATATGTAGGTAATGCATTTTCAAATTTATCCAATACATACATATCAGGATCCATTAAATCATCTTTTTGACAATTAATAGTAATATTACCAGTACTATTTGAGGCCTCTGTACGTCCTTTATTTGCTATTTGAATTGACAAGAAAAAACCATTGTCAGAATTCAACGGCATAATTCCTTTAAATTTTATCACTACTTGTGGTCTATAAAGAAATCTAGTAATTTCTTTACCTAGAAGTGTCCCAATAAGTAAAGCTATCAAATTATTACTTATTAAATTAAGTAAACTCTCCACAGTTAACCTTTAGTTATCCTTTGTTGGGGATAACTATGATTCAAGCATAATAAGGTCTTTGCGGGGGTGTTTTGATTTTAGGATTTGTTTTTGTTTTGTGTTATTTACGTGAGTATAAATTTGAGTCGTTAGAATTGAACTATGTCCTAACATTGTTTGGATATATTTTATATCAACATCTTTTTCAAGTAGTAAAGTTGCAAATGTATGTCTGAACATGTGAGGTGTAATATTTTTTTGAATTGAGGAATTGGCTGCGAGTTTTCGAACAATAGTTCTTATTGATTGATCGGATAACTTATTCCCTAAGCGATTGATTAAAAAATAACTACCAGAACTTTCAATTTTATTTTTAAATAATTTATAATAGTCTTGTAATATTTTTAGTGTTTCTTTGTTACAAATGTTTATTATTCTTTCCTTATTTCCTTTCCCTTTAATTTTTATTAACCCGGAATTGATATTTATATTTTCCTTTTTTAAGTCCGCAATTTCCGATACTCTTGCGCCAGTTGTAAATAACAATTCTATAACTACAAGGTTTCTAAGTTTATCAGCATAAGAATATGAGGTAAGAGTATTTCCCGATGAGATTTGCTTGTAAGCAGTTTTAAGAATATTGAATACTTCTGACTTATTCATTGCTTTCGGAAGCACTTTCGGCTCTCGTATTTTGATTCGCATTTTCCTAAATGGATTAATATTTATTATATCTTCAAATTCAAGATAGTTGAACATAGCTTTAATCACGGCAATTTTTCTTTTTACCGATTTTGGTTTTAACTCAGTTATAGAAATCAAAAATTCTCTAAGTTCATGTTTTGTTACATCTGAAATAGCAGGTGAATATTCATTTTTGACAAAAAAATTTTGCAGCTGCATTAAATCAATTTTATATGCCTTAATGGTTTTAGGACTTAAGTTTTTTTCGTAAATGCAATGATTTATGAAATCATTTATGGATTTGATTATTTTCATCATAGATAATTATTAGAATTAGCAGTTTAGTTGTGTTAAAAGTTAAGTCGGTGCAGCTTCATCTTATTAGTTCAAAATTTTAATACCTATAATCGATTATTATTTGCAATTACTTAGTCTTATGAATCTTAATATTTAAGTAATTCACCCCAAGATGCGATATTAAAAACGGAGACTTTTAACATTTTTATAATTATAAAAAATTTATCTAATGCACTAAAGTAAAATTTATTATTGACATCCAAAAAAAATACTCATAATTTTACGGTTACAAATGTATCCATATGGATACAATGATAGC
>JACKAB010000034.1 GCA_020635285.1 Ignavibacteriales bacterium
TATAAGTACATAAATAAACAACTGCAATTAGCTTCAATAGTATTCTAACAAAAAGAATGTGAGTAAATTTATAAAAGTTGCTTGTCATGTTCGCCTAGAAAATAAAATACTTTTTAGTAAAATTAAATAATTGTTGTTCGATTATTATATTTATTTGAGATGGATAACTTATTGATAAATTGTAGCTTACTTAAATGCAATATTTACTTGTAGAAAGGAAAATGTTATGGAATGGGAAATAATTATACATAGTGATGATAAATATGTTGAAATGGTGACCAAAGGCTTTGCTGATGAAGATGGCTCAATGGAAATGGCAAAATTAATTTCAGAAACAATGAAACATCATAGAATAACCAAAGCATTAATCGATCACCGTAATATAACAGATGTATCAGGCAGTGTAACAGAGGTATATGATCGTCCAAAACTTTTCAAAATAATTGGTTGGGTATTAGGAATAAAAATTGCCGAAATTATCCATCCTGAGCATTTAGAACATTTTAAATTTTTAGAAACTGTTTCTAAAAATCGAGGTTTCAGATTTTCTATATTTTATGATAGAAAAGAAGCTTTGGAATGGCTTTTAAGTTAATCTTATTTTTATAATTATTTTTCCTAATCTTATTTCACTTGCAGAATCACCTCATCAAAACAATCTTCATTTTGGCTAGAATCTATTCTTTCAAACACAATTGCTTCTAACTTATAATAGCTTTAAGTTTAACCAACATTATTTGGTTATTATCTTTATGATTTTACCAACTTCTATCAATAAGCTAAAAGCTCTAAACATGCCTATTTTATTGGGCGAACTCCCCTTTACGTAAAAGAAAAAGACTAAAACAGATTTTATGAAATTTAATATTAATTTAGAACGACTTAATTACCTATATAGCTGATAAGGAGTTTCTGATTAACTAAAAGGAATGTGTTTGGAGAAAATTATGAGTCCAAAATCAGTTAAAAAATCTGAATTGAAAAAATCAAAACCATATAGTTCTAAAAAAGGAGTATCCCAAAAACCAGAATTTAAGGTAGCAGGTAAAAAAGTTGTAGCAAGAACTTACAAAGTATCCCCCTCAAAGAAAGTTAAATATAAAATGCCTTCTGGATATGAAGCTAATAACTCGGGACTAATCGTTCCAGTTGGAGTAAGTAAACCAGTTCCAGTTAATAATTTGAAGAAAGGGTTTAATAGTGCAAAGAAGGAAATCAATTCATTTATTGATGATATAACTAGCACTTTTACAGAAAGTTATATCATAAATGAAATTGAGCTTTCTGCCAGTTTTAATGCTGATGGAAAATTTATGGGATTTGGGGTTGGGGGTGCAGCAACAATTACAATAAGAATTAAGCCACAAGATGATTAAACGAAATACTTAGTCTATAGCTACTCAATTTCACAAAAGTGATAATAAGTATGTTTTGTGTTTTACGCAAAATTGAAGTTGATAATTGTACAATAATTAAAAGCTAAATCACAGCGGTTTCGGGTAAAAATAGCAAATTTGTTTTTCTGTAAATTGTTTGTCCCTCCCCAAGAAGATGGCAGGTAAATTGGGGCGGACAGTTATTTCAACAACTCTGTAGACCAGTAAAAGAGAAAAAAATATGAAAAATAAAAACCTCTATCTAGTAGCCGGACAATTTGCTTTGGCTATAAGTATTCTGCTTAACCAATTTGTAAAAGAGAGTATAATAGTTTCATTTT
>JACKAB010000035.1 GCA_020635285.1 Ignavibacteriales bacterium
TGGTTACGCTGCGCATTTATGATGTTTTAGGGAGAGAAGTTCGCACTTTAGTCAATAAAGAGTTAAATAGCGGAAAATACGAAATTGAATTTGATGCAAGTTCTTTATCGAGCGGAATTTATTTTTATAGCTTAAGAGCGGGAAGTTTTGCGTCAACTAAAAAAATAGTTTTAATGAAATAAAAATCCAATATAAGGTGAATATTGATGATTAAAAAAATCTATGTTTTAGCCTTATTTTTTGGGCTATTACTTAACAATACAATTTTTTCTCAACATCAAGTTGTGTGCAAGTATTTAATAGATCCTGAACTTAATATTGGATACGTGGATAGTTGTGCTTCTTTCTGGTTGAAAAGTTATGATGAAACTTTAGGCGGATTTTATACTAATGTAGATAGGCAAGGAAATGTGATAACTGCATGGGGAACAAATAAAAATATGTTAACCCAATCAAGGACTGCTTATGGCATGGTAAGGGCTTATATGTTAACTGGGAACGAAGGATATTTATCAAAAGCCAAAGCCGCACTAGATTTTATGTACAATTCGGCATGGGATAATGTAAATGGAGGGTGGTTCGGTGAAGTTGATAAAAATGGAAGTCCTATCAATCCAACTGAAAATAAAACAGCCTTTAATCAGCATTATGCGTTACTAGGAATCTTAGCCTACTATGAAGCTACAGGAGATACTACGGCTTTCAATTGGTTTACAAAAGGATTTACGAAAAATCAAGAAGATCTTTGGGATAGTGATGACAGCTTGTTTGGATACTATGATTATAGTAATTTCAATTGGAGCAGCAAGAATGGGAAAAGCTTTAATGCAACTGTTGATGCTGTTACAACTCATTTAATAAATGCATTTTTGTTGACAGGGGAGAATACTTACAAGAACAAGCTCATTGAAATTGCTGATAATATAATTAACAGACTAGCTTCAACCGTTGATGATTATCAAATTGGATTTGTGGAAAATTTTGGAACCGATTGGTCTTGGAATGACAATACAGCTAATAACAATACAAGAACAATAATGGGTCATGTGCTAAAAGCCGGCTGGGTATTAGGCAGAATATATGAAGTTATACCAAATGATATTTATTTACAGAACGCAGAAAAACTAGTTTTGAATGTGTGGGAAAAAGGATATGATCATAATTCTGGAGGACCCTATAAAGACTATGATAGAGTGACAGGAGAAATGTTTTTTTATGGACAAGATACTGCAAAAGCTTGGTGGCAAGTTGAACAAGCAATTGTAGCTGGTCTTGAATTATATCATCTTACGAAAAATGATATTTACTTGGAAATGTCTGATCAATCATTAAACTTTTTTATGAAATATTTTGTTGATCATACTTATGGTGAAATTTATGCTGATCTATTTAGTAATGGTACAACAATTCCAGCTTGGGGAACTGCAAAAGGAAATGGATCAAAAGCCGGTTACCATTCTATTGAAACCGGCTATTATGCATATTTATACGGTAATTTATTCTATAATGATAACCCTATTGAACTTTATTATAAAATTGAGCCAGTCGATTATAATAGAGAAATAGTTTTGTCGCCGTTGGCAATTAATTCTCAATTAAGTATCAAAGAAGTTATTTGGGATAATGAGCCGTATCCAAATTATATAAGTGATACAAGGAGATTGATTGTTAATGCGGGAGTTGGAGGGAAAATTAAAGTTATCTTTGAAACTGTT
>JACKAB010000036.1 GCA_020635285.1 Ignavibacteriales bacterium
CCGAATATGAAGTTAAAAGATGGGACTTTATCAGAAGGGAAAAAGATAATGATTGATGGTCAACAGCGTGTTACAGCACTTATGACTGCGATAATGGGATTGGAAGTGATTAATTCTGACTTTGAAAAGAAAAGAATTAAAATCTCATTCAATCCATTAGCAATAGACGAAGACGAAGTTTTTAAAGTTCAAGATAATGCCATTTTAAAAGACAAAAAATGGATTACCGACATAGCAGAAGTTTTTAAAACGGATTTTAAACGTGGCAGTTTTGTTTCTCAATATTGTGAGTCAAATCCTGAAATGGATTCAGATAGGTTGCATGACATTTTAGATAATCTAATTGGCATTAAAAATCGGCAGATTGGTGTAATCACATTAGACAAAGAACTAACAATTGATGAAGTAACTGAGATTTTTATCAGAATCAACAGTCAAGGAGCAAAACTAAATCAATCTGACTTTGCAATGTCAAAGATTGCTGCAAATGTAAAATATGGTGGTAACGCACTTCGTAAATCAATTGATTATTTTTCACATTTAGCTGTGCAACCAGACTGGTATCATGAAATGACAAAAGACAAGGATTTCATGGAATCAAAATTTGCATCAAAAATCAAATGGCTTAAGGATGATAGAGAAGAGATTTTTGACCCAGGATATGGAGACATTTTGCGAGTTGCATTTATGTACAAATTCGGTCGTGGTAAAATGAAAGATTTAGTAAGTTTACTTGGCGGTCGTGATTTTGAAACGCGCGACTACAAAGAAGAAATCGCTGAAGCATCTTTTGGAAAATTGACTGATGGAGTAATGGATTTTATGAATGAATTTTCATTTACAAACTTTATACTTTCGATAAAATCAGCTGGTTTCATCTCAAATAGATTGATTAACTCGCAAATGACTTTAGATTTTGCCTACACTCTTTATTTAATTTTAAATAATAACAGTCAAATTGACAAAACACAGATTAAGCATTTTGTTTCTAAATGGTATGTGTTTTCAACATTGACAAGTAGATATATAACTTCGCCTGAATCAGTTATGGATTTGGATATTCGCAGAATTGAGGAAAAAGGATTTTTGGAATACTTTAATGAAATGGAAGATGCGAACTTATCTGATACCTTTTGGGAAATAGGCTTAGTTCAAGATTTAGAAACTTCTGCTATAAATAGCCCATTTTTTAATGTTTTTTTAGCCGCACAAGTTCATGGTAGCGATAATTCACTATTAATGAATGGAACAAAAGTTCGGGATTTAATAACAACAATGGGAGATATTCACCATATTTTCCCGAAAGGGTATTTACAGAAAAACGGAATAACCGATAAATCAAAATATAATCAGATAGCAAATTACACTTATCTTGATACCCAAACAAATATTTCAATTGGAGAGAAAGCCCCAAATGAATATTTTAAAACTGTGTTTGAACAATGTGTTTCCAAAGAAATGAAGTTTGGTAATATTTCTGACACCACATTATTAAAGGAAAATTTTAGTGTTAATAGCATACCTGAGAATATAGTTTCAATGGATGCTACACATTAT
>JACKAB010000037.1 GCA_020635285.1 Ignavibacteriales bacterium
CCCCAATCCCAGCCAAATGAATACTGAGCTTTTCTTATGTAAACTCTATTAGAACTCAATGCAACAGCCAGCTTCCCATATTTATTCTCCTGAACATCCGCATATTTAACCGGTGAATGAAAAATTATCTTTAAAATATTTTTGCCGGTTTTTAAAATTTTGGAAACATTGTACCGATGACGTAAAAACATATTATTAGTACTATCTATTTTTTTATCATTCAGATATATTTCTGAGATCGTATCCAATCCTTCAAAAACAAGGTCTTGCAGCAAAGAATTATTTTCTGATAAATCAAATTCGGTTTTGTATACCCAATCATTTTGAGATATCCATTGAAGTTTTAACTCGTTATCGGAATAAAATGGATCTTCAATTATTTTATTTTTATAAAGGTCAGTATGAATTGTTCCAGGAACTTATGCCGGGAAATATTTACCTGGTTTAAGATTAACGCCAGTATTTAAATCATTTTTTACAAGGTGAGTGTGTAAGGCAAATTTCCAATTTGAATTCAGAGAAAATCGTTTTCGTCTATTCATTTCCATAATATTTATGGTTCCTAGATTAAAGTTTTGTAGAATTTATCATATCAATGAATCCTTTTTTTTGAGATAGTGAAATTAATGTTTTTGATATGTCTTTTATAAATTCGGCAAATGTTTTATTATCAATATCATGTTAAATTTATGTGATAAATTCATTCAACATTAAAAACTTTTTCAGCCACTTTATTGTTCTTAATTTTTATAATTGAAAGTAGGGCTTCAATAGTTGATTCTGCCCCAGAATTCATATTAACTTTTTCAGAAGATTCTATCCCATCAAATACAATTCCAGTTTCTTCATTATATATTTTAGTTTTAGTTGGATTATCACCGGTAAACCATCTGCCTATTTTTCCTGCTATTTCAGCATATTTTTCATCATTGGTAATTTGATAAGCCTCAATTAATGCATAAACCATTGGTCTGATATTGTAAGCTATTTGGGAATATTTGTTTTCACTTTCGATAATTATATTTTGATTTTTCTTTTCCACAACGAAAGAACTTAAGTATTTGTTTTTCAACAAAACGGGATAGAAATTATTAAGTTCTTTTAAAACCGCATCAAGTATTAATTCATCATTTAAAACTTGATAAGATTTAAGCAATGCGTAGGATTGAATATTACCGTATGCATGCCATATATTTTGCCAGCTTAAAAATGCTCCGTAATAATTATTTTCTTTTTCGGCAATCTGCATCTGCATTATACCTTTACTCAATAATTTCATATAATTATATATTGTTTCATCATTTGTCTGCTTATAATAATTGATTAGTCCGAGAAGTAAAACTGAAGCTTGATCAGATGCGTATTTATTAGGCAAATAAGCTGGTATTTCAAATCCATTAAAGTTCTCAGTATCATATTTAACTGGAATTTCTTTTTTAATTGCAGTAATTATTTTCTCAACGCTGAGTTTGATTTTTTCAGAAAATATCTTATCAGATTCTAAATAATATGGAT
>JACKAB010000038.1 GCA_020635285.1 Ignavibacteriales bacterium
TAGATTAAAATTATCATCAAAATCAACAGCAAATGTTGATGTATATCCTGAAGCATTATTCTCGGAATTGTGATTATCATACTGACCTTCAATTTTCAAGTTCCATGCTGCAGCATCCACCGTATCTAATAATTCTCCCGTATTTGGATTAGCAACATAAATTCTACCATAGGAATACCCACTTCCGGCTCCACCTTTAAAATCAGCGTCGTGAGTTACGAATAACAAATTTTTAGTATTCATAAGTTGAATACCAAATGGTCCAACTTGCAATGGTCCATCTGTAGCTGCGAATTCACTATCAACTGCAAAATTAAATCCATCATAAAGTGAATAACCACTTACAGGATCTCCAACATAACAATAAACTTTATTCTGATCCCAATTACTAACATAAAGGACTGTGCCATCGCTGTTTACTGTTACTCCTCTTAATGAACCTTTATCAGGTAATACAATCTCTTGTAGGATTTTTCCAGAATTGCCATTAGAAGCCCATTTTGGTGTAACATCCGGACTTTCCAAAATTAAAACAGAACCTGCTTTAGTTGTGTCGCCAGTTTTGGTCACATAAACTCTTCCATTTGCGTCAACATCAATCGCCCAAATATAAGAATTCACTTTATATCTTTGAGGATGCGAGTAAATGCTATCGTCTTTAACTTCAAAAACTAAAATACTATTACTCACAGAATCATTATTAGGAACATATATTAAGTTACCTTTTGCGGCTAGGTCATTTGCATCATATAAAAATTCCTGATCAAATAGATTAATCCATTTAGTTTTTAAATCCGTTTCTGAATATGGATATGTGCCTAATCTACCAGAGTTTTTTCCTGCATTTCTATAAGCTACTAAATAAAATGAGTTTGCACTTCCTCTATTTGCAAGTGCAACAAAAGAGTTTTCATCTCCCAAACTTGCAACAGAAATTACATTGTAACCAACGCTATTAAGTGAATCGGGACTATCTGAGGTTACATAGTCAACGGACCAATCACCATCTAAAGATTGCGCAGAAACAAAAGATGATAATAGTAAAAGAGTGGAGACCAAACAAAGTAAATATTTTTTTCTCATATAAGTCCCAATATTATTTTAAAAACGTCATTTTACCAGCTAATTTTTTAGTAGCTGTATTTAATTGATAAATATAGTTGCCGGATGCAAGATTCGAAGCATCAAAAGTAACTCTATAAGTTCCAGCTCCAAAATCTTTTTTGTTAATTAAATTTGCTACAAGTTCACCATTTAGATTAAATATTTTCAATGAAACATTCTCTTGTTTGTTTAACTGAAATTCAATTGTAGTAGTTGGATTAAATGGATTTGGATAATTTTGTTTTAAAGATACCTCATTTGGAATAGTCGAATCTAAGAATTCTATTCCAGTAGTTGAACCATCAATTGTTATGTCAATTGTAGGAAGCACTCCAGAATAAATCCATTTGTCTATTGTCCAACCATACCAAGATTGAGTATA
>JACKAB010000039.1 GCA_020635285.1 Ignavibacteriales bacterium
CTTTTGATTTATATTTTTCACGCCACGATAATTTTTGCGGTTTATTTATTTGTAATTCTTCGGTCATCATTTTTAATTTTAATTTGTTGAAAAAATATGAAGCCTTCTATATTCCAAATCAAATGTTTCTGAAATAACTTCGTTCGTACAAGTTCCATTATAGGTGCAAACACCTTTAGATAAACCTACATCCCCTAATAAAGCATTTGATAATCCATTATCGGCAATGTTTAGAATATATTCAAGTGAGGCATTTGTTAATCCGTAACTTGCTGTTCTTGCAACAAGTGCAGGAATATTTGGGACGCAATAATGGATCACATTATGTTTTACAAAAACTGGATCGGAAATGGTTGTTGGATAACTGGTCTCAACACAACCGCCTTGATCAATTGAAACATCAACAATAACAGATCCCCTCTTCATGGTTTTAACCATATCTTCAGTTATTACATGATGAGACTTTTCTCCTTTAATTTGTGAAGCACCAATAAATAAATCAGCAAATTTAATTCCCCTAGCAATAGTCAACGGATTTGCAACAACGGTCGTAATACTTTTAGAAATATTATTCTCAATTCTTCGCAATCTTCGTAAATCTTTATCCAGCACAATAACATGCGCGCCGGTTGCATATGCGAGACGAGCTGCATTGAATCCCACAACTCCGGCACCTAAAATTACGACAGCTGCTGGGGCAACCCCTGGGATTCCACCCAATAAAATACCTCTACCATAAGGTGAATCACTTTTAAGATATTTGCTGCCTACTTGGACAGCAAGTTGACCGGCTATTTCACTAGTAGTTTGAAGAACTGGGAATTGATCGCCTTTTTCAATTAGTTCATAACTGATTGCAACTGCTTTTTTCTCAATTAATTTATCAAGAATATATTTTTTACCAACTGCCAAATGTAGAAATGAAAAAATAATTTGATTCTCTTGTACAAGATCTACAACTTCTTCATTTAACGGTGTTACTTTAGTAATTAATTCCGCTCTTTGAAAAACTTCTTCCGCACTGTAAACAATTGTAGCACCAACGCTAATATAATCTTGGTCAGTAAAATGACTTCCAAGTCCAGCTTCACTTTCTATAAAAATAGTATGTCCGGATTTTACAAGAGCATCAACTCCAGCTGGAGCTAAGGCAACTCTTTTTTCTTCTCTAAGCGTTTCTT
>JACKAB010000004.1 GCA_020635285.1 Ignavibacteriales bacterium
TAGCCACGCAAGATGGTCTAAATAGATATGATGGTTATGATATAAAAATTTATAAAAATGACCCAGAAAATAAAAGCTCTCTTCCTAATAATGAAGTTCATTCACTTATTCTTGATGAAGATGATAATTTTTTAGTTGGCACTCTATCTGGTCTTTCTATTTTTGATAGGGTCTCAGAAACTTTTTCGCTCTATTATGTAGATTCTAATGACGTAACCTCAACCGCAAATAACGTGACAAAAATATTTGAAGATTCTAAAGGTAGAATTTGGATTGGAACTGGCAAAGGGATATACCAATTTAATATTGAAAAAAAGAAATTCACCTTAGCAAAAATAAAGAATATGGATAATACTATTCCTACTGATGGTACTGTCTTTTCTATAATGGAAACTTCGGCAAATGAAATATATGCCGGATATCTTTTCAACGGGTTGATTAAATACAACGAAACATTAGATTTATTTGAAATAATTGAAGCTAAGTTGCAAGACCAAAATCCCTTAGATAGAAATCTAATTTTCAGTACCTTTGAAGATAAAACCGGAAAATTGTGGCTTTGCACTGGTGAGGGTCTTTTTACTTACGATCCCCGCTCAAAGTCTTTGGAAGAAATTAAATTATTTAAAATTGAGAGTTATGATAATAATAATTCTACTGTTACTGATATTTATCAAGATGAGAATAGTTACCTTTGGATTACCACGGCTCAGAAAGGAATATTTAGATACAATCTTAGAAACAATACCTTCAATACATTGGACCAAAAATCCTTTCCAGAAAATGTTAACTCTACCGATCCCTTCTTTAAATTTTACATGGATGATTTTGGTGTTTTATGGATACCAACATTTGGAAAAGGATTACTTAAATTAGATTTTCAGAAAGAACCTTTTAAATTATATAAAAAACCAGGGGGCAATAATAGCACTAATAACAATTTGGTGATTTTAAGTTTATTGAAAAGTACGAAAAACCATGACATTATTTGGCTGGGCACATCGCAGGGATTCTTCAAATATAATTTGTCAGATAAATCGTTTAAGAAGTTTGAAAATAAAAAAGATGATCCAAAATCGTTACCCTCGAACACAATTAATTCTATTATTGAGGGTTCAAATTCTGGATTGTGGTTAGGAACAGGTAATGGTTTAAGCTACTTTAGCACTTTAGATAACTCCTTTACTAATTATGATTTAACTGAAACCACTGACTTTTATTCAATAAGTTATGATTTTGTTAGAAATATTTCAATGGATGATTATGGCAATCTTTGGCTTGCGACAACAGCAGGGATTGTTAGGTTCGATATAAAAACTAAATCAAAATATTATATTAGAGAAGAATTACAAAACACGTATAATATTAAACTACTCGATTATATTAAATCCCTGCATACTCAAAAGAAGTATTTATCATCTATTTTAGAAGTAGGAGATTATCAAGATTTAAATAAAGAATTTGAAATAAACGAAAGCAAAAATGTTCTTATTGTTTCGGTTGGCGAGGGTTTAGGTGGAATGTGGGACTATGGCTGGTTAACGGATAGTAATAATGATACTTTGTTTATTCATAAAAATTCTACTGATGTCTATAATTATTTTAGCGGTAATGGAAAAAATAGGATTTACTCAAATGTAGTTTCACTCAAAAAAGGGAAATACAATTTACACTATACATCTGATGATAGTCATAGTTATGGTAATTGGAATACTATTCCACCAATAGATACTACCTGGTGGGGCATTCAAGTTTTTGAGATACCGGAAAATGATCTTAGCAAAATAAAAAATTGGCTTAACGAAAGTGGGAATAAACAACTACTTCAAGGCAGTAACACAAAAATAGTAAAGTATCAGAAAGATGGATCATTAATTATTGGAACCAATGGTGGCTATAGCAAATATTTTATTAGTCAGAATAAAATTGAGAATTATACATACCCAAGCTCCATTCCTAATACTGCAAACACCAAAACAATAAATGATATTTTTGTTGAGAATGATGGCAGCATTTGGTTAGCAACAATGGGTGGGCTAATTAAATATGATCAGAAGACCAAAGGATATAATATAATCTACGATAAAGATGGGTTACCTTCAAACTATCTGCAAGCAATACAAGAAGATAACTATGGAAATTTATGGATAAGCACACTTAACGGTATTTCAAAATTTAACAAAGATATAGAGAATCCGATATTTATTAATTATGATGTACAAGATGGACTTCAATCTTATACATTTATTAATAATTCATCATATAAAAGTGAAAATGGAGAGCTTTTTTTTGGAGGGATCAATGGTTTTAATGCATTTATGTCCGGCAATATTAACAAGATGCTACCAAAAATTAATATTGCAGATTTAAAAATTAATAATAAAACTGTTTTACCAACTGATGAAGACTCGCCCCTAAAAACAAGCATCTTAGATACAAAAAATTTGACTTTAAACTATGCTCAAAATAATATTTCATTCGAATTTAATTCAATCCATTTTTCTAGACCAGAAAAGAATAAGAATGCTTATATGCTAGAAGGATTTGACAAAGAAGGATGGATTTATTCCGATAGAAAATTTGTTACCTATACAAATTTACCGGAAGGCGATTACGTGTTTAAAGTTAAAGGTGCAAATGGCGATGGAATTTGGAATGAAACAGGAGCTAGTATAAATATAAAAATTCTACCTCCTTGGTGGAGAACCATTTGGGCATATTTACTCTACAGTATAATTTTTGGCACAGCTGTCTTTCTTGTTAATAAATTCCAGAAAAAACGCCTGCTTGCAAAAGCCAAAGAAAAAATGAAGATTCAAGAAGCTGAACATAGGGCAGAGGCAGCAGAATTACAAGCTCGTGCTATTGAAGCTGAGAGCCAAAGAAAAACACAGGAACTAGAGGAGGCAAGGGAGCTGCAGCTATCAATGCTGCCAAGGAGTTTGCCGCAGTTGCCACATTTAGATATTGCGGTTTATATGCAGACTGCTACAGAGGTCGGTGGTGACTATTATGATTTTCATGTTGGTTTAGATGGAACATTAACTGTAGTGCTTGGAGATGCAACAGGACACGGTATGAAAGCAGGTACTATGGTAACATCAACCAAAAGTTTGTTTAATGCTTTAGCTCCAAATCCAAATATTATTGAAACATTTCATGAAATGACAAGATGCTTAAAGCTTATGCAGATGGAAAAACTTTCAATGTGTATGACAATGCTGAAAATTACAGGAAGCAAAGTCCAAATGTCTGCCGCTGGAATGCCGCCCGTATTGCATTACAAACGAGAAAATCAAAGTATTGAAGAACTTGTAATGAAAGGGATGCCTTTGGGTACAATAAGTGATTTCCCTTATACTTTAATAGAAAGTGATTTGAATTCTGGTGATACACTTTTGCTCGTAAGTGACGGGCTCCCTGAATTGTTCAATCGAAATAAAGAAATGTTCAGTTATAAAAGAATGAGAGATGTTTTTGAAGAAAATGCTCAGGGAAATCCCGAAGAAATAATTAAGCATTTGAAAAATGCAGCTTCAGATTGGGTTGATGGAAAAGATCCCGATGATGATGTAACTTTTGTTGTATTAAAAGTAAAATGATGTTTAAATAATATGGCTTAATTATTTTTTCTTCTATAGGGTGGATATCCTATAAATGAAGAGTAATACAAATATTAAAAGCAGAATCAATAATATTTTGTTAAACAGTTTTATTTTTATTTCCGATAAATATCTCGCTCCAATAATTGAAATAATAAACATTATAAATCCTGAGGCTACGCCGTAACTTAGAACAATTGCTCCAGCTGCTAAACCTTGTCCTTCACCTGCATTAGTTAATGCAGCAAGTATCATTCCCATTATAAAAAAGTTAACTAGGGAAAGAAAGTAAAAAAATATTTTTGTAGCGTTGAACATATATTTGTTCCTTCAGTTCTTTGGAAATAAATTACTTTAAAGATTAAAAAAAATACAATTATTTGTTAGTTTTAATTTCAATGTAAGTAAGTTTGGAGAATTGATGAAAAATATAAATTACTTAAAAATTTTATTTCTTACATTTATCACATTATCAATAATTACATCGTGTGGTAGAAAAGAAAATAACAAATATGAAAATACTTATAAAGATAATTTTAGCTCGGAAAGTTTTTCTAATTGGCAGCCAAATATCCCCGAAAATTGGGAAATTTTGAATGAAGATGGAACTGGAATTCTTCATCTTATTAAAGCCGGAGCTTTTGGGGAAATAAGGAAACCAACATCTTATGCAATATTAAACAGTATTGATGCAACCGATTTTGAATTAACAGTTGAAATTAAATGTCTTGCGGATACAGTTCTGGTTGGCAGAGATTTAAATATTATTTTTGGTTTTCAAGATTCTGTACATTTCTATTACGCACATATTTGTAACGACAATGCAAGGGTTCATAATATCATAGGAATAGTAAATGGTAAGGACCGCGAACCAATTACAAAACCTTTAAATGATAACTCCAAAATAAAACTAACCGATTACAATTGGCATAAAGTTAAATTAACAAGGGATATTTCATCTGGAAAAATTGAGTTATTTGTTGATAGCTTACTAATTCACTCTAGTATCGACAAAAGTCTTAATCACGGTAAATTAGGTTTAGGTTCATTTGATGACTTTGGCATGTTCAGAATTTTGAATTAAGATATAATATTGTTAATTAATTGAATTGAGATTCAATTAGTTAAATCAATCATAGAACAAAATTTAATTTGGGTAAAAAATAGAATTAGATTAAAATTATAAAATTCATCCCCTTTAAAACAAAAAAGTGCAATTATTTAATATAATCACACTTTTTAGAGGCGACGATCGGATTCGAACCGATGAATAAAGGTTTTGCAGACCTTCGCCTTAGCCACTTGGCCACGTCGCCATGAACTATTATCACTACAAAATAATAAAAATCTGTAAATAAAGAACTATAAAAAGAAAATCCACCTAGGTGGATTAGAGCGGAGACGAGACTCGAACTCGCGACATTCACGTTAGCAACGTGATGCTCTACCAACTGAGCTACTCCGCATACAATAAAATCAAAAACTGAATTAGAAATATAATACGCTTTCCATTCTTTTCAATAGAAAATTTATTAATTATTTTCTGGATGCATGTATAAATCCGCGATATGGACGAGAATGCTGAACCGTTATAAAACTTTTGTGTCAATTGCATCAATAATTTTTTAGCACTTTTAAATCTTTTCTTCTAATTAAAATTACAATCAGAGACATTCCGCCGGTACCACCTACTGCGGGAAGTATAGTTACTCCAAACTTAGCTTTTCTTAACTCATCAGCTATTTTATCTGCAAAATGAAGAGAAATTATATTTACTTGAACATAACCTAATGCTACTTTTTCCTCCAAACTGATACCAAGAATATTTCCGAGTGAGAAGCCAACAGCATAACCGAGCATATTATATGTATTGTCTAAATTCTGAAAAATATAGCGCATCGCAAAAATCCATATTAGAACCTCAAAAAACCTATAGAAGCAGCCAAATATTTTTCCCTTGAACCACCATAATAGTTCTGAATGTTCCTAAAGAAACATCGGCCATTCTTAGAACCATTATTAAAAGGGCTCCTAAAATATTTTCCATCAATTTACCTTATATTTAACATTTATAAAACAAGACTATAAAACTAAGGATTTAATTTGAAATATCATTCCTACAATCAAATATTTTTGTAATTTTGTGCTCAATATTTATGAGAAAAATGTACGAAACTGAAAGAAATCATCTTGTTGATGAATTGAAAAAAAGGGAATAAAAGATGGAAAAGTACTTGCTGCAATATTAGCTGTTCCTCGTCATGAATTTGTTCAAAAATTATGATCCCACATGCATATAAAGATGTAGCTCTTCCAATTGGTTATGGACAAACTATATCTCAGCCGTTTACAGTTGCTACAATGACTGAGGCGTTAAAGTTGAATCGAATGATAAAGTTTTAGAGATTGGAACTGGTTCAGGTTATCAGGCCGCAGTTTTAAGACAAATTGGTGTTCAAGTTTTTAGCATTGAAAGAAACGAAGATATTTATAGAAGGGTGCAAAAGTTATTTGATGAAAAAGGTTTGCGTGTGCATTGCAGATGCAGTGATGGAACAATTGGATGGAGTGAGTTTGCACCTTACAATGGAATTATTGTTACTGCAGGTAGCCCGACTGTTCCGGAAAATTTAAAGAAACAGCTTGCTGTTGGAGGAAGATTAGTAATTCCGGTAGGAGATAAAAAACTCAATCGTTACAAATATTGCAAAAAATTGATGATGAAAACTTTAATGTAGAGGAAATACCTAACTTTGCCTTTGTTCCACTAATTGGAAGAGAAGGTTGGAGCTAAAAGTAATAGTTATTGTTGGTCCAACTTGCAGTGGAAAAACTTCTACTGGTATCAATTTAGCCCAAAAATTAAATAGTGAAATCATCTCGGCTGATAGCAGGCAAATTTATAAATATTTAAATATTGGAACTGCAAAACCAACAGAATCAGAATTAAAATTAGTAAATCATCATTTTGTTGATTTGCTCGAGCCAACTGAAGAATATAATGTAAGTAAATTTGAAAAGAAAGTCTGCTTGTAATTGAAAAATTACACAAAAGCAACAAATTACCAATAGCAGTTGGTGGAAGCGGACTTTATATCAGAGCAATGGTTGATGGAATTTTTGATTCTGTTGATACTGATGAAGATTTTAGAAAATCTATTTTAGATGAAAAAAATAAATTTGGCAATGAATTTATTTATGAAAAATTAAAAAAAGTTGATAAGATAAGTGCCGACAAATTATTACCTCAAAATTGGAAAAGAGTAATAAGAGCTTTGGAAGTCTTTCATTTAACCGGTGAACCAATTTGGAAATTCCACGAACAGCACAAACGAGAAAGTGAACTCAATTTTTTACAGTTCGGATTAAATTGGGATCGTGATATTCTTTATAAAAATATTGAAAATAGAGTTGATGCTATGATAGAACAAGGTTTGGTTAATGAAGTAAAATCAATACTTGAGCTAGGCTATTCAAAAAATATTAATGCACTTAACACGGTTGGATACAAGGAAATTATTGATCATTTGGAAGGGAATATCCCAATAGAGCGAGCAATTGAATTGATAAAACGTAACACAAGAAGATACGCAAAGCGCCAGCTAACTTGGTTTAAAAAAGATGAAAGAATAACTTGGTTCGATATAAAAAATGAAAATGATTTGGAAAAAATCTCTGGAAAAATTTTATCATTTGTTGAGAATTAATATAAACTCTCAATCTGGTATCTGTTTTTCATTTTCTGAATCCAAAATTATTATTCAATTCAATTTGTTAAGTTCATCTTTTTCAATATATTCATAATTAAACTTCTCCAATAAATATAAAATTATCATGAAAGAAAAAATTAGAATTGCGTCGGGTCAAGGTTTTTGGGGCGACTTAATTGATGCTCCATACGACCAAGTTACTAAAGGGGAAATTGATTATTTGGTGATGGATTATCTTGCAGAAGTCACCATGTCAATATTACAGAAACAGAAAAATAAAAACCCCGAATTTGGATATGCACGTGACATTCCAGCACTTATGGAACGCATTCTTCCGGTTTGCAAAGAAAAGAGAATAAAGGTTATAACCAATGGCGGCGGTGTTAATCCGGTTGGTTGTGCAGAGGCGATTATAAAAGTAGCAAAATCCCTAAACATAAAAGGATTGAAAATTGCCGTGGTTGATGGAGACAATATTAAAGATAGAATTGATGAACTTATATCAGTTGGTGAAGAATTAAAAAATATGGAAACGGGTGAATCAATTGTTTATGTAAAAGATAAATTGTTAAGTGCAAACGTTTACCTTGGCGCGGCTCCAATTGTTGAAGCTTTATCAAAGGGTGCTGATATTGTTATCACCGGAAGAACTACTGATACCGGATTAACCTTAGCCCCAATGATTTATGAATTCGGTTGGTCAATGAATGATTATAATTTAATGTCGGCTGGGACTGTTGCCGGACATATTTTAGAATGCGGCGGACAAGCATCCGGAGTTAATTTTTTAGGCGATTGGAAATCAATTGAGTTAACTAATATTGGCTTCCCAATTGCTGAAGCCTTTCCAAATGGAGAAGTTATAATTACCAAGCACGAAAATCTTGGAGGAAAGGTTTCTTATGAAACTGTTGCCGAACAATTAGTTTATGAAATTGGAGACCCTAAAAAATATATCACTCCTGATTGCATTGCTGATTTTACCTCAATTAAACTGGAAGATTTGGGAAATAATAAAGTGAAAGTTTTTGGAGTAACCGGAGCAAAGGAAACAGATACTTTTAAAGTATCTTGCTCATATGCAGATGGCTATTCAGCTTCTGCAAGTTTAACATATTCTTGGCCGGAAGCTTTAACAAAAGCAACAGCTGCGGATAAAATTTTAAGAGGTAGACTTGAAAATTTAGGACTAGAGTTTGAAGAAATTAATACTGAATTTTTGGGATATAATTCTTGTCACGGTCCTTTAGCAAAAACTCTGCACGAAGATGATATAAATGAATTAGTTTTGAAAGTATCGGTTCGTTCTCATGATTTTAAATCAGTAGACAGATTTGGGAAAGAGATTGCACCACTCATTTTAACAGGTCCGCCAAGTGTTACTGGATTTGCCGGAGGAAGACCAAAGCCAAGTGAAGTAGTTGCTTATTGGCCTGCTTTAATTAAAAAAGAATTTATAAAACCAGAAGTACAAATATTGGAAGTGTAATATGAAAGTAAAACTTTTAGATATTGCTCACGGCAGAAGCGGAGACAAGGGAGATGCAGCCAATGTCGGAATTATTGCTTATGATGATAAAGGATATGAAATAATAAAAAAACATTTAACAGAAGAAAAAGTTAAGAACCATTTTGAAGGAATATGCTTAGGAAAAGTAGAAAGATTTGAACTGCCAAATATTAGAGCACTTAATTTTTTATTGCACAGCACACTCGGCGGCGGCGGAACAGTATCATTAAAACATGATGCACAAGGCAAAACCCTTGCTGCAGCTTTGCTTAGAATGGAAATAGAAGTTTAATATAAGATATTTCCATTTTGCTCTTTCTGTAAATTCAAATATTTTGAAACGTAATTCCGGCCTGTCTGCCGACAAAGGCAGGTTTGCAATTTCTGCGATGCTGGAATCTATAAATTTAATAAGGAGTCACAATGTTCGAAGAACAATTAAAATCAGTAAATGAACAAGAAGAAAAACTTAAGAAATTACGAGGTTTTCTTTGACATTGATAAAAAGTTAGAAAAAATTGGCAAACTAAAAAAAGAAACAGAAGTTAATGGTTTTTGGAATGATCAAACTAAAGCTCAGGGAATTCTTCAAGAAATAAAAAAGTTGGAAAATTGGGTAAGTGAGTTTCAAAAAGTTAATGAGCAATATGTTAATGTAAATGAGTTTATTGAGCTTGCCGAATTAGAAGAAGATGAGGGACTTTTAAATGAGGTTGAAAAAGAATGTAACAGTTTAGATAAAGCTGTTTCCAATCTAGAGTTTAAAAGTATGCTAAGCGGGAAAGATGATGATAAAAATTGCATAATGACAATCCACTCTGGAGCAGGCGGCACTGAAGCTTGTGATTGGGCAGAAATGCTTTTCAGAATGTATTTGCGCTGGGGTGAACAGAATGATTTTAAAATGCACCTAATTGACATGCTTGAAGGAGATGGCGCAGGAATTAAAAGTGCTACTTTAGAAATTACCGGCGATTTTGCTTACGGTTATGCTAAAGCAGAAATTGGTGTGCACAGATTAGTAAGAATTTCACCATTCGATTCAAACAAAAGAAGGCATACATCTTTCGCTTCTGTTTTTGTGCTCCCAGAAGTTGATGACACAATTGAGATTGATATAAATCTTGCCGACTTACGAATTGATACATACCGTTCAGGCGGAAAAGGCGGACAGAACGTAAACAAAGTTGAAACAGCTGTACGCATTACACACATCCCAACAAATACAGTTGCAGCTTGTCAATCGGAGCGTTCGCAATCAAGCAATAAAATTAATGCAATGAAATTATTAAAAGCAAAACTGTATCAACAAGAATTGGAGAAACAAGAAGCGGCTCACGATGAAACTGAAAAAACCAAAATGAAAATTGAGTGGGGAAGTCAGATTAGATCTTATGTTTTTCATCCTTATAATATGGTGAAAGATCACCGGACAAATATTGAAACATCCGATGTTCAAGGTGTAATGGATGGGAATATTAACGAATTTATTAAAGGATTTTTATTGGAGTATTCACAAAGTTAATGTTTGCAGAGAATCTTAATTAAAATCAACATAACTATTATTTTATTTGAGGCTAAGAATTGAAAATTAAATCCATTAGTACATACTTTTTAACAGTTTTAACAATTTTATTTTTAAGTTCCGATTATTATGCTCAAAACGATGACCAAGATTTGATAAAACTTAAAACTTGGATGACTGGTTCATTCACCAGCGAAGAGCAAGCAGAAGCAGACACTAATTTTTATAACATTCACTTAGAAATGGTGCGAATTTGGGAAAATAGAGATGACGCAATTTGGCTATATGTTGAACAAGCTGCTGCGTGGTCTTTGGATAAACCATATCGTCAAAGAGTTTATCGTTTAATAAAAAATGAAGACGGATCATTTGAAAGTGCAGTATTTGTGTTTAATGATCCTTTAAGGTTTGCGGGCGCATGGGAAGAAGAATATCCTTTAAATGAATTATCTCCAGATTCTCTTTCTGAAAGAGATGGTTGTGCTATTATTCTTCAGTTTGAAGATGATGCTTTTGTCGGCGGTACAGTTGATAATCATTGTTCAAGCGAATTAAGAGGCGCTTCTTATGCAACTTCTCAAGTTAGAATTGAAGAAAATGTTCTAACAAGTTGGGATAGAGGATTTGATGAAAATGGTAACCAAGTTTGGGGCGCAGTTACAGGTCCTTATATTTTCAAAAAGATTGAATAAAAAACTAAATGCAAAATTTAAAACTTACTTAAAATTAAAAAATTACGCTTTAAATTCTATTTGAATAATTAGTTTTATTAATTTGTTTTATATGTGCATTGTATTAATATTTCGTGTTCAAAATTTGACAGATTGTTAAATATTTTGCCCAGCCTAAACTAAAAGGTTTGAATTATGGCACAAAAAAAATTTGGCACCTTTGGCGGAGTCTTCACCCCTTCTATTTTAACTATTCTCGGTGTTATAATGTATATGAGGCTGCCATGGATAGTTGGTCAAGCAGGATTATACGTAACCATTGGGGTGATAGTTGTAGCACATATTCTTTCTGTAACCACAGGGCTTAGTGTTTCCTCAATAGCAACCGATAAAAAGGTAAAAGCCGGAGGTACATATTTCATTATATCGCGAAGCTTAGGATTACCAATTGGCGGTACTTTAGGGATTGCATTATTTTTTGGGCTCTCTCTTAGCGTAAGTCTTTATTTAATTGGTTTCTCAGAAAGTTTTCTTGGCTTTTGGGATATTCCAATTACAAAAGATAATATTCGAATTGCAGGAACGATTGCCCTGTTTGCTGTTGGAACTTTAACTTTTATAAGTACATCGCTTGCAATGAGAACTCAGTACTTTATAATGGCTGCAATCATTCTTTCACTGGTTACAATTTTATTTGGCAAACATGACTATGTACCAACCGAACCTTTATTAAATCCAATTGAAAATGCTGCCCCCATAATTTTATTATTTGCTATATTTTTCCCAGCTGTAACGGGTTTCGAGGCTGGTGTATCAATGTCGGGTGATCTTAAAGATCCCAAAAAATCTATTCCAGTAGGCACCATTGCAGCAATAATTGTGGGCTTATTGGTTTATATCGGACTTGCATTTTTCTTTGCATATAATGTTTCATCAGATCAATTAATTAACAATCCGAATATATTATTAGAAATTTCTTTTTTACCGCCACTTTTATTAGCTGGTATTTGGGGTGCAACAATTTCATCCGCAATAGGCAGTATATTGGGAGCTCCAAGAATTTTGCAGGCAACTTCTCAGGATAAGATAACCCCTAAAATTTTTGGTAAAGGTTTTGGAGAGACAAATGAACCCAGAAATGCTTTGATTTTAACTCTTATAATTGCAGAAGCTGGAATTCTGATTGGAGAATTAAATCTAATTGCCAGAGTTGTTTCAATGTTTTTTATAACAACGTATGGGTTCCTTAATATAAGCAGTACAATTGAAAAAATTGCAAGTACAGATTTTAGACCTAGTTTTAAAATTCCAACCTGGATAAGTATTGTTGGTGCAATTACTAGTATAATCCTTATGATAGAACTTGATATTGTAGCACTGGTTGGTGCTGCAATAATTATGGGTGCAATTTTTCTTTATCTGAAAAATAAAGAACTTACACTGGAATCTGGCGATACTTGGGAAGGAGTTTGGTCGTCTATACTTCGATCCGGATTAAATAGACTAAATAGAACTCAAACAGTTCAAAGAAATTGGAGACCAAATATAATTCTATTTAGCGGAGGTTTAGAGGCAAGACCTCATCTTATTGAGTTTGGACGCTGGTTGGTAAAAAAACGTGGCATTCTTTCTAATTTCAACTTAATTGAAAATAAAAATGCTGAGCAATTAATCCGTCGACCAAAAGCTTTAATTGAACAAAAAGAAAATCATTTTGAGGGTATTTTTTCAAGAGAGCTTGAAGTAAATGATGTGTATGAAGGAATGGAGACCATCACAAAATTATATGGTTTTGCGGGAATTGAGCCTAATACAGTTATGTTCGGTTGGGCTAGGGACTCTAAAGATCCGATAGCATTTTCAAAACTATTGCGAGTTTATCAAAAATTAGATTATAATATTTTTATCTTGGATTATGATAAAGATCTAAAATTTGGAAATAATAAAACAATTGATCTTTGGTGGCGGGGAAGCGGGAACAATGCCAGTTTAGCTTTAACAGTAATAAAGTTTCTGCAATTATCAGAAGATTGGAATAATGCAACCGCAAGAATTTTTATTGTAACAAATGATAGCTCAATTCATAATAGAGTTTATAAAAATGTTACTCAAATTCTTGAAGATCATAGAATGACTGCAACAGTAAAAATTATTAATAATTCTATTGAGAACATTCCGTTTTCTGAAATTATCAAACTTGAATCTAATGATGCTGATTTAGTAATTTTAGGCCTTCCAGAAATTGAAAAGCAAGGTGATATACTTCAAAGTTCCGATAAATTAATTAGCACGTTAAATACCGTATTATTAATTCATGCTTCAACATTTTTCAAGCCAATTTATATTGGTATCGAAGATCAAGATGAATTTGAAGAAAATTCAATATTTGATGATTCTATTGAGGAGGAGGATTATTTACAATCGTTAGTTCTACCTCAGAAAGATCTATTATCTAAGCCGATTAGTGACCTCAGTAGTATCCTTAAAGATGAAATCCAACAATACCAAAATGATTATCTTTTAAAAATAAATTTTAGAAATAATGAATTGATAGATGATTTTCACAAACTTATTGAGAAAGCATATTCTGATTTAGAAAGTGGGCTTTCTTCTTCCCAGATCCAAAAAAGTAAAAAGGTTATTGCAAAAGTATTTAGTAACTATCTTTTTACATCTAGAAAATTTGTTCAAGACTATCAGCAAGATATTATCCCTGAGCAAAAACAATTTTTATCTGTCGGAATTCAAGCCTTATTAGCAAACTTAAGAAATAAACGGAACAATTTTTTTGAAGAAATAACTTATGAAATAGAACCGGATAATAATGAATTAAACAAAACCGGTATGGCAAAACTTATCTCAAAGATTACTCCACCTAAAAAAATAAAGGTACCTTTACAATCTTTAGTTGATAGTTTTATTGCCAACTTTGAACAGCTTATCCTTGTTCCTCACCTTAATAATTTTGCAATAAGTAATTATCAACTAATCTCAGATCTACAAAAAGTATTTAATTCAACAAACGACTCACTTCAAAAGATTGATTCACTTTTTGAACAAGGTTTTAAGGATGAAAATTTTATTGAAAATGAAAAATTAAAATTCAATACTAGAATTGTTGAAGTTGTGGATAGTAATAAAAAGAAAGAAAATGAAGTAATAAAACATCTAAAGTCAGAAACTTTTCAAACACTTCAAAATTTTTCAACAGAAATTCAAAGTGAAAATATAAAGAAGATTAGCAAACAGAAAATAAGAGAAATAAAAAAACTAAAATTTAGTGAGGAAGATTTTTTTGAGTTGCCAAATAAGTGGGAGCGCAATCAGTCGCTAATTTCTAACTTTTTTATTCAAGATCTATATATTAAAAATTTCCAGAATAGAATTGATACTATCATCCAAAGATTTGAACAAGAAGTTTTATTATTAATAGATAACAGGTTTTTAGATGACTTTGAAGAAATTAATAATTCATTAAAAAAATTAAAAGTAGAACATCATCAACCATTTGAGTTTTATCAACTAACAGATGAACAATTGAATACAAAGGATTTTATTGAGGCTTTTATTAAAGATATTGATTCTGCAGTTGAAGCAATGCCAGAACAATTTGAAATTATTAATGAAGAGTCATTCCAAAATTTAGAGCAGAATCAATTTTCTAATGTTGATGTGGTTGAAGTTAATTTAAGGAGATATATTGATTTCACAGTCGAAAATGAATTAATTGATCCTCTTCAAAAAGAGCTTAATTCAATTTCAAATAATTTAGATAAATCAGTTGAAATTGCGCAAGATGTTTTAAGATTTACTAAATATAATTTTTCTCAAAGTAATGAAAAGATTGAGCAAGATGCAGAAGCTAATAAAACTGTTCTTGCCAGAAGTTTAGAAAGGATTGAGAAAGAAATTGTTAGTATAAGATCAATTAAGAAAAATTTTGTTGATAAGGATAAAACATTGCTTGGGAACATTTATGATAAGTTAAATCCTTATTTAGTTGTAAGATCTGTAGGTGAATTCAAACATACAGTTAGAACAAAAGAAGGACGTGAAATTGTTGGTACAGCTCAAGATAAATTTAATAAAATAAAAAACTATACTGGAAATATGATAGTTAATTTAATTTATCAAAAAAGTGAAGGCGTTCTTTTAGCTAAAAAATTGGGGAATCAACCACAAGTTACCAAACCCAAACGGGCAAGTTATTAAATATTGTAAGTAAGCTTGAACCAAAATCTGAAGTTATTAATCAATTACCGTTTTATTACAGACAACTTTATTTAGGGAAACATTTTAAGAGTAAAGAGTTTCTAATTGATAGAAAAAATGAATTGGAACTTGCAAATGATGTTGTTAAAAAATTACAACAGAGGATACAAAGGAGGATTGTTAATTATTGGAGATCGTTTCTCTGGTAAGACAACTCTATCAAACATAGTTGCTGATAAATTTTTTGCAAATAAAAAAATCTATGAAATTAATCCAACTGATTCTGGCAGTATTAGTATTGAAGATTTTGAAAAACAATTTTCAATCTCATTAAATCAGCAGGGAAACAGTGAAGCGATACTAAATAGTACACCAAACAATACTGCAATCATTATTAATGATTTGGAACTTTGGTGGGAACGCAGCAACAATGGCTTTGCTGTTGTTGAAAAAATAGTAAGCCTTATTGAGAATTACTCGAATAAAATATTTTTTATTGTTAATTGTAATAAGCATTCATTACAATTTATTAATCGTATTTATCCTATTGAAAATATTTTTATCAGTGCAATTCAAACTCAACCTTTTGATGCTGAAGAAAAAAAAAAGACGCAATATTGATGCGCCATAAATCAAGTGGGTTGAAATTCGAATTTGAAAATAAACCTGAAGAGCAAATTTCTAATTTAACATTAGCAAATTTGTTTAACAGCTATTTTGAAATATCAAATGGAAATATTGGCTTGGCAATAAATGCTTGGATAAGCAGTATTGATAGAATGAAATCGCAATTACTAATCATAAAAAAAACCTGAAAATGTAAAAAGACTTTTTATTGAAAGGGATTGATAATGAAATATTTCTAATACTACAGCAATTTATTCTTCACAAACACTTAAGCAGACAAAAATTAGAGCGGATTCTTGAGATAGATGAAATAAAAAGTTATAAAATTACTGAATCACTTAAAAGAAGTGGATTAATTGTTGAATTTCAGTCAAACGTATTTTATATAAACCCTTATGTTCATAATATTATTTCTAAAAAATTAATTGAGCTGGAACTGTTATGAATCAAATAATCAATTTAGAATTATCGGAATTTGCAATAATCAGTATACTATTGTTAGGTATTTTACTCTACCTTTTTCTTTGGCTCATTAAAAAATATTTCATTGCTAAGAGATTATCAAACCGCAATCAACAATATTATTTTTTTGGTAGAAATAATAATTTGGGTTGTATTTGGTATTTGGGCATTAAAAACATTTTTGTCTGATACTATTTATTATTCAATAGCTGTGATAACCATTTTTGCAATTGTTGCAGCTTGGATTGGCTGGTTTGTGATTAGAGATTTTATTGCTGGTGTTGTTTTTAAGTTAAATGATAATTATCAAAAAGGACAGTTAATTAAGCTGAATGAAATAAACGGATTTATTGAGCGTTTAAATTATCTAAATTTGGATCTGGTTAATGAGAATGGAGAAACAATCAAGATTCCATACAGTAAAATTTTAACCTCAATTCACTTTAAATCTTTTATTGATAGTAAGACTAAGCAGCACAAATTTTCGATAACAGTTTTAAAACATGACTCATTAGAAAAAACAAAAGAAATTATTAGAAGATCAGTTTTAGTATCTCCGGGTGTGAATCTTAAAAAGGAGCCTCATATAATTGTTAAACAAGAATTGAATGATAATTGGATATTTGAAATAAATGCCTTTGTGCAAAATGATGATTATTGTGAACTTGTTGAGGCAAATGTGAGAAAATCGATTGAGATTAATTAGTCATAAAAAATAAATTAGTTTTCAAAAACTGACAAATTCAACTTGCAATTATTTAATGAAAACCCAAAAATCAACTAAACAAGATTTCTTTGATAGAGTTTATAAAGTTGTTTCTAAGATCCCTTATGGAAAAGTTACAACTTATGGAGCTATAGCAGAAGCGTGTGGAATTAAGTCTTCGGCACGAACTGTTGGTTGGGCTATAAATGGAGCAAAAGAATCTGGACTTCCTTGCCATAGAGTTGTAAATAGAAACGGTGAACTTACCGGCAAATTGCATTTTGGTGATCCGAATTTAATGGAAGAACTTTTAAGGAATGAAGGAATTGAGTTTACTGAAAAGGGAAATGTTAATTTAGATAAACATTTGTGGCATCCTAAAGGAAAGACAAAAGAGAAAAGTAAAAAAGCAAAAGTGAAAAAGAAATAGTATCAAGTATCAAGATTTGAGTATAAAGAATTTAGTCTCCAGAATCAATTTTTTCAATATCTCTCAACTTCAAACGAAGCCATACCGCCTTCTATATCCATAATAATTTTTTTGTTGGATGTTTCAAAATTTTCTGTTAGATAATCAGAACCTTGTTTTGAAAAACCCTTTAAATCTTTACTCATCAAAACCATATCACCATTAATTTTACATCCGGAAGTTCTTGGGATATATATCTTTAGTGCAGCGGCGCCCATTTTAACATTTACGAATGTCCTGTCAGATTTATTTCCAAGTTTAATTTTTGTATTTGCAGCTCCGGTATTTAAAACTAAATTTTCAACTTTAAAAGGAATTAAATTAAAATACGATTTAGCTGCACCAATGTTTATGTCAAAACTCCAAGTAGGATTATCATTTAATTGTAATCTAAAATCATTTTTAAATGAAGTGTTGAAAAAGTCATTATCAATATCATCCATACTAATATTTACCCATTGAACAGAATCTGAATTATTGGATGTGAAATTATAATTCCCAATATTTCCGCGTGAGTAACCCTTTACTAAATTGTCTGTTGTTTTTTCAATTTCAAATTTCCCTGCACCAGCTTCAATTTTTAGATTGACATGTTCGATATTTTTATCATAATCTAATTTGTAATAATTCTCAGAAATATCTCGTGAATATCTTCTATCAAAGTGATTCCCATCAAAAGCATCAAACATGTCGTTAAAAAATCCAAATGCTAGTAATGCAATGGCAATTCCCATAAGAACGCTTATAACAGGCTTAACAAATGTTCCCTTTAGAATAATTGCAACTCCGGCAAGTATAATTATAACAGGCCATAAATCCCAAATGGCATACCAATCAATTGCGAAAGAGGTATATCTTGCAATAAGATAAAGTGCGCCAAAAGTGATAAAGAAAAAACCCCAAAACAAATTTGATGATTTCATTTTACATTCTCAGTTTTATTAAAAAAGTTAAAAACCATTGAAAGCCCCAATATTACTAAACCAAGCGAAAAAATAACCTCAAAATCGAAAGATGGAATAAATCTTTCAAACAAAAATATTAAACCTAGTCCTATTAAAATTGCTCCAAAAATTACTCTCCCTTTGGAAGAAGATTCCGGTTTGATTTTATTCTCATAATTAACATTTTCTTCCGTCGTAAATTCATTAGTTTTTTGTTCACCCATATATTCAGATTTGGTTTTGAAATTATCATCATAAGGTTCCTCTTGAACAACAATCCACAAAATTATATACAATAAAATTCCAAAACCATTTATAATTGTTATCAAAACAAGTAATACTCTAATTGCAACTGGATCAATATTTACATAGTCTCCAAGTCCGCCGGCAACTCCGGCAATAACTTTCTTTGAACGTGATCGGTATAATTTCTTTTCCATTTTAATCTCTTTTTGGTTCACTTTTTTAGACGCTCATCATAAATAAAAGTTTTACCTTTCAAAATAATATATTTAAAAAAGTTAAATCAATTTAAAAGAATTGTATTAAAAATTAGAGTTCCATATTTTACTAACTCACAAATATTGAAAAAGGTTTTTTATGAAAATTGGTCTTTGTCAGATCAACCCAATTATTGGAAAAATAGATTATAATAAATCTAAAATTTTATCCGGTTATAAAAAAGGAATTGAACAAGGCGTTGATTTAGTTATATTGCCGGAGCTTGCTCTTTGCGGTTACCCGCCTCAAGATTTAGTTGAAAAAGAAGAATTTAGAAGTGCCGTAATTAATGCCACAATTGAAATAGCCGAACAAACAAAAAATGTCGGTTTAATTTTTGGAACTATCTCCGAGGAATTTGATAATATCGGAACCGGAGTTTATAATTCGGCTGTGCTTTGCTTCGATGGAAAAATTCAGTTCGTTCAGCACAAAACTCTTTTGCCTAATTATGATGTTTTTGATGAAGTAAGATATTTTGAATCTGCAAAAGACGTTCACATATTCAAATTTAAGAATGAAAAATTAGGAATCTCAATCTGTGAGGATATTTGGAATGATGCTGATTATTGGAAGCAGAGACTTTATGAAAAAGATCCTGTCCAACGTTTAGTTGATAAGGGCTCAACAGTTTTAATAAATATTTCCGCAAGTCCATATCATTATGGAAGGAGAGCTGAGAGAACCGAAATGCTCTCTGTTCTTACTAAAACAAATCAACTTCCTTTGGCTTATGTTTCTTGTGTTGGCGGACAAACAGATTTAGTTTTTGATGGCGCAAGTTTGTGTTTAGATGCAAAAGGTAATTTAGTTAAAATTGGGAAATACTTCCAAGAGGATTTTTTCATTTTCGATACTGATGAAAAATATAAAAAGATAAAGACTATTGAGGGATCATACGGAGAAGAAATATTAAATGCCCTCGTTTTAGGTCTTAAAGATTATGCAACAAAATCCGGATTTAAAAAAGCTTTAGTTGGATTAAGTGGAGGTATAGACTCAGCAATTGTAACCTACATTGCAGTACAAGCATTTGGTAAAGAAAATGTTCATGTTGTTATGATGCCTTCGGAATTTTCAAGCTTAGGGAGCATCAAAGATTCTGAGAAACTTATAGAAAATCTCGGCATCACATCAGAAACAATTTCTATACAAAGTGTATTTGAAGAGTTTAAAAAAGTTCTGGCTCCTTCTTTCAATCAAAGAAAGAATGACGTAACTGAAGAAAATATTCAGTCAAGAATACGCGGAGTTTTATTAATGGCTTTATCTAACAAGTTTGGTTACTTATTATGCACAACCGGAAATAAATCAGAAATGGCGGTTGGTTATGCTACACTTTACGGAGATATGAATGGTGCGGTTGGAGTAATTGCCGATATTTACAAAACGGAAGTGTATGATTTGGCAAATTATATTAATAGAAACGAAGAAATTATTCCGCAAGAAATAATTGCAAAAGCACCTTCGGCTGAATTAAGTCCTAACCAGAAAGACGAGGATTCACTTCCTCCATATGAAGTTTTGGATAAAATTTTAGAATTATATCTAGAAGAGTATAAGGAGTTTGAAGCCATTAGCGAAATTATTGGTGATCAAAAACTTGTAATACGAATTTTAAACTTGGTAGATAGAAACGAATTTAAGAGAAATCAAGCTGCTCCTGCATTAAGGGTAACCAAAAAAGCATTTGGTTATGGAAGAAGGTTTCCTATTGTGCAGGGTTGGAGAACATAATATAGAGATAAAATGAAAAATAATAGATTATTTACAATAGTAATTTTTTTACTCTTAAGTCAGAGTTTTCTATATGCTCAATTCGGCTTTCCACAAGAAGAAATTCTTTCCATGGAAGCATATTCTTCCTTCGAGAAGATTTATTCCGAAGGTGAAATAAAAATTGCAGTTAAAATAAATATTAATGAAAACTGGCATATAAATTCAAACAATCCTAAAGAAGATTTTTTAATTCCAACAGAGCTTAAAATCATTTCTGATATACCTTTTGAGCAAGGTGATATAATTTATCCTGAAGCCGAAGATATTAAGTTGGATTTCTCAGATACGCCGCTTTCTGTTTTTGAGAAAGAAATTTATTTAGGTACAATAATTAAAGTTCCTAAAAACATTGAACTGGGTAAAAAAAACATCATTGTAGAGCTTTTTTATCAAGGATGTAATAATTCTACATGTATGGCACCAAATAGTATTTCTGATACATTAGAAATAGAAATCGTTGATAGATCAAGCCAGACACAAGAAGTTAATGGAGAAGTTTTAAAAATATAGATTTAGATTATTCAACTCAAAAAACAATTATTGAAGAAGATGATTCTTTAAGCAGCCAACTTGAACAAAGCGGATTGTTACTTACGCTTCTAATTGTATTTCTCGGTGGATTGGCTCTAAACCTTACTCCATGTGTTTATCCGCTTATTCCAATTACAATTGGTTTTTTTGGCGGTCAAAGTGAAGGCAAAACTTCTAAACTTTTTGTGATGGGATTATTTTATGTTCTTGGAATGGCGCTAACTTACTCAATTGTTGGAGTTATAACAGCATTAAGTGGAGCAATTTTTGGAACTCTCATGCAAAATCCATTTGTTATCGGTTTTATAGTTTTAATTTTTATTGCACTTTCGCTAAGTATGTTTGGTGTTTATGAATTTAAGCTGCCGGATTCTCTGGTTGCAAAAGCTGGCGGTTCTAAATCTGGAATGTTTGGTGCATTTTTTATGGGCTTAACAATGGGAATAGTTGCAGCACCCTGCATTGGTCCATTTGTTATCGGCCTTGTAACTTACGTTGCAGCAAAAGGCGATCCTTACTATGGCTTTTTGTTATTTTTCGTTATGGCTATTGGTTTGGGCCTACCGTACTTGGTTCTTGCATTATTTTCCGGTAAAATTAAAAATCTTCCCCGCGCCGGTTTTTGGATGGATGCTGTAAAACATATTTTTGGATTTATACTTTTGGGAATGGCAATTTATTTTGCAGAACCATTGCTTCCAAAATCAATTGTAAAATATATTCTCCCAATATTTATGATTATTGCCGGAATATTTCTATTGTTTATGGATAAAGAAGCAAGTAAAATTTTTGGGTTCAAGGTATTCAAAATTTTATTCTCAACAATATTAATTGCGTTAGCTGCTTACATGCTTTATCCAACAGAAAAAAAATCCCTTGATTGGGAATATTATACTGAAGCAAATTACACCACCGCTTTGTCCAATAATAATAAAATGATAATAGATTTTTATGCAGATTGGTGTATTCCATGTAAAGAATTAGATGCAATAACATTTTCTGATGAAAAGGTAATTGCAGCATCTAAAAACTTTAAAAGTTTCAAAGTTGATATGACCAAAACTCTGTCAGATCAAACTGAAATCATTAGAAAAAAATTCGATATTAGAGGGATGCCGACAGTATTAATTATTAACTCAAGCGGACAAGAAGTTGAACGAATTACCGGTTTTGTAAATGCTGAGGAATTTCTAAAAATAATTGACACTATAAAATAAAAATTATTAACTTGGTTAATCTTATGAGCTTTCATATTTTTTATACATAAATAATTTCTAATAAATTGATTGGGAAACTGATGCATGAAGTAAAAGAAAAAATTACAAAAAAATATTGACGAAGTAACTGTCCGTTTTGCCGGAGATTCCGGTGATGGAATGCAGCTTACTGGAACTCAATTTAGCGATACTACTGCTGTTTTGGGTAATGATTTAAGTACTTTTACTGATTATCCTGCAGAAATCCGTGCGCCTGCCGGAACTCTTTATGGAGTTAGCGGATTCCAACTTCATTTTAGCAATGAGGATATTCACACTCCTGGCGATGTTCCAGATGTTCTGGTTGCAATGAATCCTGCAGCACTTAAAAAAAATCTTGAAGAATTAAAACGCAATGGTTTAATTGTGGTAAATACAGATGCTTTTGATAAAAAAAAATCTTAAGCTTGCCGGTTATGAAACTAATCCACTTGAAGATGGAGCTTTAGAAGGTTATGATGTTATGGATATTCCAATAACAACTTTAACTTTTAATGCGTTAGAAGACAGCCCACTGAGTCAAAAAAAAAAATCTAGATGTAAAAACTTTTTTGCTCTTGGTTTAATGTATTGGATGTACAACAGACCAATTGAACAAACTATAAAATGGATTGAAACTAAATTTAAAATAAACCAGATATTATTGATGCAAATGAGAAAGCTTTAAAAGCTGGTTATAATTTTGGCGATATTACAGAAAGATTTACGACTCGTTATACAATTGATCCTGCAAAACTTAAAGAAGGAACATACAGAAATATTTCCGGCAACGAAGCAACAGCATTAGGCTTTGTTGTTGCAGCTGAAAAAGCAGGATTAAAATTATTTCTTGGTTCTTATCCAATCACTCCTGCCTCTGATATTTTACAATATTTAAGTAAGTATAAAGAATTTGGAGTAAAAACATTTCAGGCAGAGGATGAAATTGCTGGAATTTGTTCCGCAATTGGAGCTTCATTCGGCGGTAGTTTAGCTATTACTACAACAAGCGGACCAGGATTAGCGTTAAAATCTGAAGCTACAGGTCTTGCAGTTATGACAGAATTACCTTTGGTAATTGTTAATGTTCAAAGAGGCGGACCTAGTACAGGTTTGCCAACTAAAACTGAGCAAGCTGATTTATTCCAAGCAATGTATGGAAGAAATGGCGAATCACCTGTTGCTGTTGTAGCTGCTGCAACTCCTGCAGATTGTTTTCATATGGCAATTGAAGCTTCTAGATTAGCTCTAAATTATATGAGTCCGGTAATTTTACTAACCGATGGTTACCTAGCAAATGGCTCAGAACCTTGGAACATCCCAAGTGTTGATTCAATACCGGAAATAAAAGTTGAATTCTTTACCGATCCTGAAACATTTCATCCATATTCAAGAGATGAAAATTTGGTTAGACCTTGGGCAGTTCCTGGAACTCCGGGTTTAGAACACAGAATTGGTGGACTTGAAAAAGCAAACATTACCGGTGATGTAAATTATGAGCCGGATAATCATTTTGAAATGATTAAAATCAGAGAACAAAAAATACAAAATATGGCCAAAACAATTCCTGATTTAAAAATAGAAGGTGATGAAGATGCTGATATCTTGCTGATTGGTTGGGGCGGAACTTATGGAGCAATTAAGGAAGCAGTTATTCATTCACGAAAAAAAGGCTATAAAGTTGCTCAAACGCATTTCAAATATTTAAATCCTTTACCTAAAAATACTGAAGAAGTGTTAAGAAAATATAAACATGTTCTGCTTCCTGAAATAAATTTAGGACAGCTTGCAAAAATACTAAGAAGTGATTTCTTACTTCCGATCATTCAGTTTAATGTGGTACGTGGTTTGCCATTTAGAGTTGGTGATATTGAAAGTAAAATAATAGAAGTGTTAGGAGGAAATAATGAGTAACACTGATGTATTAGATAAAAAATATACGGCTAAAGATTTTTCAAGTGGACAAGATGTAAGATGGTGTCCCGGTTGTGGAGATTATTCTATTCTTGCTCAAGTACAAAGAACTTTGCCTAATATAGATAATATTATTAAAGAAAAAGTAGTTTGGGTCTCCGGAATTGGCTGCTCAAGTAGATTTCCTTATTATATGGGAACATATGGATTCCATAGTATTCATGGGCGTGCACCGGCTATTGCGACTGGATTAAAAATTGCTAGACCTGATCTTACAGTTTGGGTTGCAACCGGAGATGGTGATTTGTTGAGTATTGGAGGTAATCATTTTATACATGCATGCAGGAAAAATATTGATCTTAAAATGATTTTATTTAATAATAGAATTTACGGATTGACAAAAGGTCAATATTCTCCAACTTCTCCAAGAGGAAAGGTTACAAAAACTTCACCTTACGGAAGTGTTGATTATCCATTTAATGCTCTTTCATTGGCACTCGGTTCTAATGCAACTTTTGTTGCAAGATCAATAGATAGGGAACCAAAACATATGGCTGAAATGATTGATAGAGCAGCAGGACATAAGGGCTTGGCATTCATTGAAGTTTATCAGAATTGTAACATTTTTAATGATGGTGCATTTTCGATTTTAACGGATAAAGAAACTAAAGATGAGCACCTTTTATTTTTGGAACACGGAAAGCCAATGCTTTTTGGAAAAGAAAAAGATAAAGGAATTATGTTAAAAGGTTTTACACCGACAATTATTGATTTAAATGACGGAAAACATTCAATCAATGATGTAATTGTTCATGATGAAAAAGATCATGGAATGGTAAGGGCATTTATTTTATCTCACATGACAGATGATCCAGAATTACCTACTCCTATTGGTGTATTCAGACAAGTTTTCAAACCAACTTATGACGAAGCAATGGTTGAACAAATTGATCAAGTGACTAAGAAAAAAGGTAAAGGTAATTTAGAAAAATTACTATTTGCAACAAACACTTGGGAAGTTTCTGAAAACTAAGGATTTTAGGCGGGAATTTATTCCCGCCTTTTTTCTTTTAAAAATTACATTTCATCTAAAAACCAAGATATGATTAATTTTTCTAATTTATTTAAACTCCTAAAAAAACATACCAATTTCATAATTACATCTCATGTTAACCCAGATCCAGATGCAATTGGTTCAGAGATTGCTATTTCTGGTATTTTGACACAACTAAAAAAAGAGTTTAAAATTATCAACACTTCTGAAACTCCGTATAATATGTTGTTTTTAGATCCAAATAATCAAATTGAGTATTTTGATAATGATAAACACCAATCAATATTTCAAACTTATGAAGCAGCAATTGTTTTAGATCTAAATCATCTTAGCAGAACAGCCAGAATGGAAAAGTCTTTTAGAAAATTTAAAGGGGAAATAATTTGTATTGATCATCATACAAATCCCGAAAATTTTACAAAGCATAATTTTATTGATGAAGGAAAATCTTCAACCGGAGAAATTATATTTGATTTAATAAATTCTTCTGATGAAATAAAACTAAATAAGAATATAGCAACCGCAATTTATTCTGCAATAATGACTGATACCGGCTCTTTTCGGTTTAATAAAACTACTTCAGAAGTTCATAATAAAACAGCTCAACTTATTAGAATTAGGCCTTAACCCGGATTTAATTTATAATCAAATTTATTCTCAATATGAATTTAGCAGAAATAAAATGCTTGGAAATGCCTTATCAAGTATAGAGATTACTGATTCTGGAAAAATTTCTTATATGATTGTAACTCAAAAAAACTTAAAAAAATATAAAAAGGTATTGAAGCGGATGTTGATGGTTTTGTAAATTATGCATTGAATACAAAAAATGTAAAAATTGGAATTTTATTCTTTGAATTGGAAGATGGAGTTAAAATTAGTTATCGTTCCAGGAAACAATTCCTATAAATTTACTTGCCGCAAAATTTAATGGCGGCGGACATGTAAATGCTTCCGGCTCAAGATTATTTAATGTTAAGCTCGATACAATAATTCCAAAAGTAATTAATGAAGCAGAAAAAATTCTAAAAAATATGATGAAAATTAAGGGTAAACAATGATTTTTAAATTATCGGTAAAGTCTAAAATAAAAATATTAAGCTTTCCTAAAAATTCTGCAAAATAATTTTCGTTAAAAATAATTCTGATTTTAAGAATTACTTAAACAAAAATAAAATTGAAATTAGCAGTTCACAAAAATCAAAATTTATTGATGAAGAAAATTCTGAACTGCAAATTTGGGATTCACAATCTCCTGAACTTTTGATCATAAAAAAAAATAGATGTAAATAAAAAATTTACTCGCGATTATTTTAGAAATTACCTTGCTGGAATTATTCAATCTCTTGAGAAACTGAATATTAGTAACCTTATCATTGCAT
Organism: Ignavibacteriales bacterium; assembly: GCA_020635285.1. Classification (GTDB taxonomy): domain Bacteria; phylum Bacteroidota; class Ignavibacteria; order Ignavibacteriales; family Melioribacteraceae. Next base: position 26,835 of record JACKAB010000004.1, read on the forward strand.
CACTTGATTATCCATCTTATAAAAAATATTTTGAATCGGAGGACTACCTTTATCAGTCAATGTTGGAAGGTGTTTACTTAGGTAATTATAATTATGATAAATATTTCACAAAAGAAAAAAAACAAAAATCACTTGGTGTGGTTTTAGAAATTGCAGACGCAAAACTTGCTGGTGCAATATTAAAAATAAGTAAGAATGTTGCAGAGTCTGTTTATTTTTCACGTGATTTAGTTAATGAACCAGCCAATATACTAACTCCAATAGAATTTGCTAAAAGAGTAAAAGATGAATTTGGTAAAACAAGTATTATTGTAAAAATATTTAATGAAGCCGAACTTAAAAAAAGAAAAATGAATGCCATACTTAGTGTTGGAAAAGGAAGCACTAACAAACCTGTAATGATTATTGCCCACTACAAACCAAAAGTTAAAACCTCTAAAAAAATATGTTTGGTAGGAAAGGGAGTTACTTATGATACTGGTGGACTTTCAATTAAACCAACAGCTGGAATGCTTCAAATGAAAGCGGATATGGCTGGAGGAGCAACTGTTTTTGGAATTATTAAAGCGGCTGAACTAAACAAATTACCAATAGAAATTATGGCAATCGTTCCAGCTGTTGAAAATTCAATTTCGGGGAATTCTTACAAGCCTGGAGATGTTATTTCCACTGCGTCTGGAAAGACCATTGAAGTTAAAGACACAGATGCTGAAGGAAGAATCGTGCTTGCCGATGCTTTAGAATTTGCTTCCAAACAGAAACCGGATGAAATAATTGATTTTGCTACTTTGACTGGAGCAGTTGCTGTTGCTCTTGGTTTGTTTACAGCTGGTGTTTTTACTAAATCAGATTTAATAGCAAATAAAATTAATTCTGCTTCTAAAAAAACTTACGAGCATACTTGGCGTTTACCTTTCTGGGATGAATTTAATAATTTGTTAGAAAGCAAAATTGCAGATGTTAGCAACTTAGGCCCAAGATGGGGCGGAGCAATTTCTGCAGGCAAATTTTTAGAACATTTTGTAGATGAGAAAATCCCTTATGCCCATATTGACCTTGCTGGACCGGCGCTTAATCATGATTTAACAAATTACACAAAAGATTATTGTACTGGCTTTGGTGTTCGGCTAATTTTTGAGTATTTAAAGCAAAATAACTAAGAGTTAATTCTCTCAAATCTATATCAACACTTTACCCATCCTAAAATTTTTACGGACTAAAACAATTTTCCTATTTTGTAATGTTTTTATTCAAAAATCTGAATATCGGCAACAAATCATTTTGATTTAATACAATACTTTTTATAACTTCTAATTACCTGTGTAAGAAAATAATTCGTTTAGTATATAGGTAAGATAAATACCGTAGAATCCAATAACATCAATAAGATAAGGGGTTAAGAATGAAAGCAAAATTATTACTGTTAATAACGTTGTTTACTTCAACATTAATGTTTTCTCAACAAGATTGGAATTTAGTTTGGACTATGGACCAATTACCTTTCCTTCCTGAGCAGACGGGTTCTGAAATGGCAATTGTAAAAGCCGGTTATGATACTGATAATGATGGTTGGGGTGAATTTTTGTGTGCTTGGACTGACTTGGAGGCAAATTACATTTTAATGTATGAAGCCACGGCTGATAACACTTATGATTTGGTCTGGTATTGGCAATATCCACTTCAAGCTAATAGTTTTGCGGGCATTGAAGTTGGTGATTTTGATTCAAATGGTAAGGTTGAAATTATCACAACTATGCCAACAGTTGTTGGAGATGATAGTCCTGAAAGAATATGGTTTTTTGAATGGTCAGGTGTTGAAGGTGAAAATAAGTATGGCAAAGGTGAATTAGGTGCCGTTGAACCAACAAGAGGTTGGAATTTTAATATCGAGAATGGTATCGATTTTCGACCATATAGTTTAACAATGGAGGATATTGATAAAGATGGTGATAATGAGTTAATTGTTGGAGTTAGATCTGGAGATAGAGGAAGAGAAGTTCTTATTTTCTCAATTACCGGAGGTGATCTATTTGGTTTTGGAGCTTTTAAAATTGAATTTAATCATCAAGAATCTTTTGAGGGTTCTTTATATAATGTAACTACTGGTGATTTAGATAAAGATGGTAATCAAGATATTTATGCATTAGTGTGGGCAAATATGACCGTAAGATTTTTTGAATGTACTGGAAAAGATACTTATGAATTAGTTACCTCTCTTGACAGCGTTACAGCTCCTGTTGACTATGGTGCCTTGAAGGAGTTAGAGTTGCTGATGCAAATGACGATGGAATAAACGAGATGTATATTGCGGCTACTGAACCAGATAATACTTTATTTATAGTTACGGGGATAACAGATTTGAGCCAGATTACACCAGAAGATTTTAAACCTTTTTATCATATACCAGTTAATCGATTTGGTAAATTGAGAACTTTAAATATTGCGGATCCTGATGGTGATGGAAAAATTGATTTGATGATTGCCGGAGAGACTAATGGACAAATATATGATTTAGAATATAAAGGTTCTGGCGATCCTGCAGATTCTACAAGTTGGGAATTAAGTGTGATTTTTGATGTTTATGAATATAGCGGTTTCTCACCGGATAGCGCTGCCAATAATATTGACCCCAGGTTTTTCTATGGCTCTGTAGCTAATGATATGGACAAAGATGGTAAAAATGAATATCTATTTATAAATTACAGAACCAAATTTGATGTTTGGCCAAATGATAAATATCTGTACATTTTAGAAAATTCTCATCAACTTGTAGGAGTTGAAAATCCAAGTGAAGTTATTCAAAATAAATTTGCTTTGGAACAAAATTATCCAAATCCGTTTAATCCAACTACAACAATCAAATATTCTGTTCCGGAATCTGCTGGTTTTGTTTCATTAAAAGTTTTTGATGTTTTAGGTAAACAAGTTGCAGACTTAGTGAATGAACAAAAACAACCTGGCAATTACGAAATTAATTTTGATGCAGAACAATTATCAAGTGGTATTTATTACTATACAATGAAAGTAAACGGTAATATGATAACGAAGAAAATGATTTTGTTAAAGTAATGACTAATGTAAATCTTCACAAAATATTTGTTGTTATAAAAATGAAAAAGCCATGAAAAAATAATTTTTTTCTATTTTCATATTATTTATAAGCCATAATATTTTTTTTCAATAAAATGGTTGGAATGAAGTTTGGAGTTTACAAAAATACCTTTTCAGGACCCAACTGGAAACTCTGACTTTGCAAGAGTATTGGCAGGTTTTGATACAGATGAGGATGGCTGGGGTGAATTTTTAACTGGATATACTGATTATGATAGCAACTATATTTTTTTTGTATGAAGCAACAGGTGATAATTCATATGAAATGGTATGGCATTATAAATTTCCCTATAAATCTGATAGTTTTGGTATGCTGCTGCAGTTAGTGATATTGATAATAATGGAAAGGTTGAGATAATCGTTGGCTGGGCTTCCTTGGTAGATTCTGACAATCCTAATCCACCAAGAATTTTACTTTTTGAGTGGAATGGAATAGTTGGTGAGAATAATTATGGGAGAGACAATGGTGATGGCACTTTCAATCCTACATACCAATCTAAAATGGAATTGCCTGACGACACTCAATGGAATCCCTACAGTATGGTTGTAGAAGATATTGATAAAGATGGCAAATATGAACTTATTTTGGGAATAAGATCTGGAGATAGAGGAAGAGAAAGTTTTTTGCTTCTGTAACTACCGGAGGTGATTTATCCGTTTTGGAAGATTTCAAATTGAATACAATTTCATCATGAGAATCTTTTGGGTTCAAATATAATGTAACACTGTTGGTGATTTAGATAATGATGGATAATCAAGATATTGTTGAATTTGTTTGGTGGAAATTGACTTTAAGAATGTTTGAATGTACTGGAAAAAATACATATGAACACGTTAATGATCTTGACCAAATATATAGTTCTCAAGATATTGATTATGGCTCAGTTGATGGTGCTAGAATTGCTTGATATAAACAGGACGATGGAAAAAATGAATTTGTATATTGCGGCAGCTGAATGCTGCATAATAATTTTATTTATAATTAAAATGTAACAGATTTATTTCTGCCATTACAGCAGAAGATGTAAACCTTTTTATACCTTCCTAAACCAGTTAATCGAATGGGTAAATTATAACCGTTTAAATATGGATGTTGGATCCTGATGGTGATGGAAAAAAGATTTGATGATTTGTGGAGAGAAATGGACAAATATATGATTTAGAATATAAAGGTTCTGGCGATCCTAGCTGAGATTCTACAAGTTGGGAATTAAGTGTGATTTTTGATGTTTTATGAATATAGCGGTTTCTCACCTGATTCTGCATCTCCAATAATATTGACCCGTCAGGTTTTTTATGGCTCATAGCTAATGATATGGATGGTGATGGTAAATCAGAATTCTATTTATAAATTATAGAACCAATTTGATGTTTGGCCAAATGATAAATATTTCTATATTTTAGAAAATGATCAGCAACAGATGTTAAGTTAACAAACTCAAGTGAAGTTATTCAAAATAAATTTGCTTTTGATCAAAATTATCCAAATCCGTTTAATCCAACTACAACAATCAAATATTCTGTTCCGGAATCTGCTGGTTTTGTTTCATTAAAAGTATTTGATGTTTTAGGTAAAAGAAGTTGCAACTTAGTGAATGAACAAAAACAACCAGGCAATTACGAAATTAGCATTTATTGCAGAAAATTATCAAGTGGTATTTATTACTATACAATGAAAGTAAACGGTAATATGATAACGAAGAAAATGATTTTATTGAAATAATAGATAGTATTGAGTTTAAGAATAAAGAATAAAATAATTTTTTGACCTTCAAGGATAGGATTGAAAGTACAATTTAAAACCCTTGAAGGTTTTTATTTTTAAATATTTTAATTGGTATCAATCTTTTTATCTTTGTTCAACCTTTCCATCTTTCATTTCTAAAACTCTATCTGCAAGTTTTACGAGCTCAGGATTATGTGTTACAATTAACAAAGTAATATCCAACTTATTTTTAATTCAATAAAAAGTTGATGAATCATCTCGCTGTTTTTTGAATCGAGGTTACCGGTTGGTTCATCTGCAAAAATAATTTTGGGACCATTAACCAAAGCTCTTGCAATTGCAACTCTCTGCTGTTCACCTCCGGAAAGTTCAGCCGGTTGATGTTCGCTTCTATTTTCTAACCCGACTAACTTTAAAGTTTCCAAACTTTTTTTCAGTGCCTCATTCTTAGAAGTTCCGTTTATCATTAAGGCAATTGCAACATTTTCTGCAGCAGTAAATTCTGGTAAAAGATGATGAAATTGATATATAAATCCGATCGATTTATTTCTAAATTTTGATACTTCACTTTCTGAAAAACTAAAAATATTTTTATCGTCAATCTCAACAATTCCGCTATCAGGTTTATCCAATCCGCTTAAAATATGAAGCAATGTACTTTTACCGGCGCCGGAAGTTCCAACAATCATTGTAATTTCATTCTTGTTTACTGAGAGAGAAACGTCATTTAGAACTGTAATTTTTTCGTGACCTTTCTCAAACACTTTATTAAGATTAGTTGCTTTTAAAATTTCCATTAAAATTTATTCCCATTTAAGAGCATCAATAATTTTTGTTTTTAATGCTTGATTTGCCGGATATTTGGATGCAAAATATGAGAGAGTCAAAGACATAATTGAGACTGCAAAGATATCACTTACTCTAACTTCCATAGGCAATGTATCAATTACAAACTTACTTGCATCAAGTGGATAAATATTAAAATTGATTTGCAAATAGCAAACTAATAAACCTAAAATTAATCCAATCACTGTTCCAAGAACTCCAATCAAAATTCCCTCGAACATAAATATTTTTTTGATTGAATTTCCCGTAACACCCATTGAACGAAGAACCCCAATGTCCTTTTTCTTTTCAAACACTGACATTGTAAGTGAACTCAAGATATTAAAAACTGCTACGGCAATTATTAACGATAACAAAATATAAGCCGCCCAGCGCTCCAATAACATTACCCGATATAAATCTTTGTGCATATCGTACCAAGTTGTAACTTCAATTTTTTCTTCTGTAAATTTTGACAATAATTCTTCTTTAAGATTTTCAGAATCATCCAAATCATTTAAGATTACCTCAACTCCGGAAATATTTCTTTTGAGATTTAATAATCCTTGAGCACATTCTAGCGATGTAAATGTGTATTCAAGAGCATATTGTTTATTGCTAATTTCGTAAATTCCGCTAATTATTAAACGCTTGCTCTGAGGAATTGTCATTCTTGTAATGGTTTTTTTCAGTTGATTTGCGGATGTTGCAAAAATTGTATCGCCAACTCTTACAGATAATTGCATTGCAATTGGCCGACTTAAAATTATTTTATCGATTGAATTTTCTTTGGTCAAATCAAATTCACCATATACTAATCTGGTTTTTATTCGGTTTGTGCTGCCGGAATCATTGAGTTCAATTCCTTTTATATTTAATATTTCAATTGATTTCTTTTTCATTAAAATTACTTTGCCTTCAGCATAGGGGGCAAAGGATTTCACATCACTGGAACCGGCTAAATATTTTTCTATCTCTATTAAATCATCTGGGTTATTTGTAAGTGAAGTAATTCTAACATGTGGATCAAAATTAATTAGCATTTTGGTTACAAGAGAACCAAATCCATTAAAAACAGAGAGCACAATAATTAAAGCTGCAACTCCAATTGTAACTCCAATTGTTGAAATAATTGAAATTACAGAAATAAAATTTAATCTGTGTTTCGATCGTAAATATTTTTTTGCAATAAAGTATTCTAACATAATCAGTTAAATTTAATTGCAGTTATTGGTTGAATTCTTGACGCAATATAACTTGGTATTAACGCTGCAAAAAACGCCAAAGCTAATCCCACTGCGGAAATTAGGACATACATCCTTAAATCAATAAAAATTGGAACAGCTGACAAATAATAAATTTGTTCCGGAAGGGAAATAATTTTATAAGTATTTTGAAGCCAGCTTAAAATGAATGCAAACATATTACCTAATAAAATTCCTACTCCAGCAAGGAATAATCCTTGAAAAACAAAAATTAAAACTATTTGCTTGCCTGTGGCACCCAAGGATTTTAAAACTCCAATTGCTTCAGTTTTTTGAATTATTAACATTAATAATGCGCCGACAATATTAAAAACCGCAACTATGATTATTAGTCCAAGTACTATTGGTATTGGTTTTTGCTGAAGTTCCAGCCAAGTGAAAATGTGTTTATTAATATCTCTATAAGATCTAACATAATATGGATAGGGAAGTAAATCTTGCAGCAAATTTTTGGTTGAATCAATCTCAGAAATATTTTTTAGATTGATATTATAGCCGGTAACTTGATCATTAATCTCAAATAGATTTTTAGCAGTAGAAAAATTAATGTAGGCAAAAATATCATCGTATTCAGCCATTCCGCTTTCATATACTCCGCTAACTTTAAATTGTTCAATAAGAGGAAGATTTGTGACAGAAGGTGATTCATCATTATTTAGAGCAATTATACTAACTAAATCATTGATCTCAACTTTTAGTTTTGCAGCTAATTTTTTGCCTAAAATAATATTGTACTTATCTTGGGAAATATTAAGATTTCCTTCAACCAAAATTCTATTAAGAGATGATTCTGCATAGCTGGAATCGATTCCAGTTAAAATTATTCCATCAGCAAAATCACTTTTTGTGATTAATACTTTTTAGAAATATAAGGTGAAAAAGAGGCGTATTGATTCTTAATTTTGTCTTTAATTTTTTCTGAAGTTGAATTAAAGTCTTTCAAATTCCTATCACCATATCCACTAATATTAATGTGGGCATTAAATTTTATGATATTCTCGCTTACTGTTTTATCAAATCCGCTTAAAATTGAAATTGCCATAATTAAAACAGTTACTCCAAGTGCAATTCCTGCAATAGTTATAACAGAAATAAGTGATAAAAAATTAACACTTTTTTTGGATCGGATGTATCTGGAAGCAATTTGAAATGAAAATTTCATTAAGTAAATTTTAGTTTATAAATATTTCGTTAGTATAAAAATGCCAGCATACTAAAAAAGCATAAATTGAATTTAATGATTCTTTTTAATGCAATATTAAAGATTCTGATAAAATCATATATTTATTATGACAAAAAGAAAGATATAAATATATGGAATAAGATTGAAAATAATTATTTCTCTAATTGACATTAAACCAATAAACTAATAAATTTACCTTCTAAATTTTTTAAAAGTTCTTTAAAAATCTGAAAAAATAAAACTATTCTTGTATGGGCAAAATACGGGGCGTAGCGTAGTCCGGTTATCGCGCCTGCTTTGGGAGCAGGAGGTCGCAGGTTCGAATCCTGCCGCCCCGACTATTAAGCGGTTTCGCTTGATTTTCTTGAATGCGCCCGTAGCTCAATCGGATAGAGCAACAGCCTTCTAAGCTGTAGGTTAGTGGTTCGAGTCCACTCGGGCGTACAAAAGTTAGTATCGAAAATTCAATTATTTTTTCTTAACTTTTAGAACCGAATTGGATTTTTGAATTTACAGTTTTTTTTATGGTGGGCGTAGCTCAGTTGGTTAGAGCGTCTGGTTGTGGCCCAGAAGGTCGTGGGTTCAAATCCCATCGCTTACCCACAAAATTTTATTCGATTAGGCCCCATCGTCTAATGGTTAGGACCTCGCCCTTTCACGGCGGTAATAGGGGTTCGAATCCCCTTGGGGTCACACAGAAAGCCTTGATGCAAATCAGGGCTTTTTTTTTTTGCAATTTTGTTCTTCAGCATGTTGTTAATCAGTTTTAGCTTTGGTTATTACTGCAATTGAAGTTGGTAAATTTTATGTAATCTTCACATTTTTCTAATCCAGTACAAATCATATCTAAATAAAATCTGTTGATTTATAGTTATAATATTTTGTATATTTTTGAAACTTACATTTATACTAAATGCGCTAATGAACTCGACTGAATTTTTAAAATATACAGATCTATTTGATAATTTTTCTGATTATCCATTATATTTGCCTTTAAATGATACATACGAATCAGATCCCTCAATTAATAAGCCTTTCCTTTCATCTCTTTTATTCTATTATAAGCTTTTAAGAGTAGTTAAGTTTTCTAATTGGGAAACAAAACAAAAACTTTATAACCGGTATAATTGGGTTGCTTCTTCTTTGGCAATTTTGCGTTTAACGGAAAGTGTGGGAATTAAAGTTAGCGTAAAAGGAATGAAAAATATTTCCAGTTTTGAGGGACCTGCTGTGATAATTGGAAATCATATGAGCACTTTGGAAACTCTGCTTCTGCCTTCTTTTATTCAACCTGTAAAAAAAGTGATTTACGTAATTAAAAAAGAATTGGCTGATTTTCCATTATTCGGACCAGTTGCTACTGCCCGTTATCCAATAGTCGTTGGCAGAGAAAATCCGCGAGAAGACTTAAAAATAGTCATGGATAAAGGTTCGGAATATCTACAGAAAGGTTACTGTATTATTATTTTTCCGCAAAAAACCCGTTCTGCAATTTTTGATAAATCATCCTTTAATTCACTTGGAATTAAATTAGCTAAAAAAAATAATGTACCGGTTATTCCTTTAGCTTTGGTAACGGATGCCTGGGGAAATGGAAAATTAATTAAAGAATTTGGAAAAATTGATACAAACAAAAAAGTTTATTTTGAATTTGGAGAACCATTAACGGTTGAGGGTAACGGAAGCGAACAACATCAAAAAGTTATAGATTTTATTGAGAATAATTTTAAAAAATGGGGCAGAAACGATTTAATTAAACACTAATTCCGAATCTCAAACTTTCCGTAAAATAATACATGTAAGAAAAAGTATTTCCATCATTTTTTGCATAATAACGCAACTTTTTATATATTCAACAGATTTTTTAAAATAAAATATTAAAACTTATGAAAATTATTAAGCCGAAAAAATTAAACAAAAATGATGTAATCGGAATAGTTTCTCCTGCTTCTTCACCAGATCATTATGAAGCAATTGAAAATGGTGTAAAGTATTTAGAAGGAATAGGTTACAGAGTTAAAATTGGTAAAAATGTTGGTAAAAAACATGGATATTTAGCTGGAAGTGATGAGGAAAGATTAGATGATTTACACAAAATGTTTGCTGATAAAGAAGTAAAGGCAATATTTTCTTTAAGAGGCGGTTACGGTTCGGGCAGACTTTTAGATAAACTAAATTTTCCATTAATCAAGAAAAATCCTAAAGTTTTAGTTGGTTATAGTGATATTACAGCCTTACAAATGGCAATATTTAATAAAACCGGACTAGTAACTTTTGCCGGACCAATGGTTGCTACAGATTTTTCAGGCGAAGTAAATAAATTTGCCGAAGAGAATTTTTGGAACGTTTTAACCAACAGTAAGAAAATTGGAAAAATTTATAATCCACAAAAAGAGAAATTCTATATACTTAATTCCGGAAGAGGAGAAGGTAAACTTCTAGGTGGCAATTTAGCTTTGGTAAATTCACTTATGGGAACGCCATATTTGCCAAAATTTAAAGACTCAATTTTATTACTTGAAGACATTGGAGAAGAACCTTATAGAGTTGACCGACTTTTGAATCAATTAAAACTTGCTAATGTATTTGCCGATGTAAATGGAATAATTCTAGGCAGATTTGTTGACTGTTATACAAAAGATAAAACAAATGACGCAATTAAACTGAATGAAGTTATTGAACATTATCTAAGCCCTTTAAAAATTCCTGTTATTTATAATTTTAGTCATGGACATATTAAAGACAATCTAACAATTCCTTTTGGTATAAACTGTAAACTTAATGCTTCAAGAGGCTTTGTTGAATTTACTGAAAGTGCAGTAAGCTAAAATAGACAACAATCACCTAATTTGAGATTGAAAGAACCAATTGTCAAGTAGATCTAAATTTTTATTTGCTTATCTAATCTAGATCAAGCATCATTTTGTTTAATAATTCATTTCCCTAAATCAAAATCCTAATAAGACTTCCGATCTTAAATTCTCTATTTTAGGAATAATTGAATTGTAATTGAGGATTTTGTAAATAATTCTAACAATAAAATAGCCAAGCATTTTTTCAAATTTGATTCTTAATTGCTGAAAACTGCTCATTTTATTTATTTTTTACTCTTTTTATACGGCTGGTAAAAAAAATATAACAATTATTTTCAATATTCATTTATGGTATATTTCTTGATGTTTTTACTAAGTGCATAATTTCAAAGAAAGTTTTAAATGAACCTGTTGGAAATTTTAAACCGAAGTGAGTTCTCAAAAGATGAAATTCTATATCTTTTAAGTTTAGAGAACAAAGACGAGTTGACTCTGCTTTTTTCAAAAGCAAGGGCAGTTAAACAATTATACCTTGGCAGATTTAGAAGTAAAATTGCATCAATTCAATTTTCTAATAATTGCGAAAATAATTGTCTTTATTGTGAATTGCGTGAAGATAATATTTCTAAGCAAAGATTTAGAATGCAGCCGGATGAAATTTTACAAAAATAAAAATAATTGTTGGCAACAATATCAATAATATAATCTTGCAATCTGGCTCAGATAGTTTTTATGATACCGACATGATTGCATATTTAATCTATAAAATTAAAAAAGAACACGATATCAAAATTACCCTTAATCTTTTACAGCGTGGATTTGATGAATACCGTGCTTGGAAATTTGCCGGTGCAGATAATTATTTGCTAAAATTTAACACATCCAACAAAGATAATTTTTCAGTTTTTAACAGAGATAATAAACTTGAAGATAGAATAAATCATATTAAGTATCTTAAAAGAATTGGTTATGAAGTTTGCACAGGAAGTATAGTTGGTCTTCCAAATCAAAGTATTGAAGATATTGCGAATGATTTATTATTGCTGAAACAATTTATACCGGAGATGATATGCAATACTCCTTTTGTTCCGCATTATTTCCCTAGATTTAAAAATGTGCCCCAGATTGAACTAAGTTTAATGATGAAAATTATTTCAATAACCAGATTATTACAAAAAAAATCTGATATAATTATTTCCGATTCGAATGATTTCTTTAATGTTAATCAGAAGAAAGAGCTATTTGAAGTTGGTGCTAATACACTTTTATTAGAATATACGGGCAACGATTCAAAGAATAAAGATGATTTCTACAAATTTGAGCCAAGAAATATTTCAGCAAAAGGTAAAATAGTAAATTGATTTTCCTTTCATAAAATTCAAAACTTTAATAACATTCCTATTGTAATTTTTTTTAGATTCTAAAAACCAAATTAAGGCTGATTTATGAAATCCATTAAATTTGTTGCTATTGCAATTTTCTCAGTTATTTTAACATTTTGTAGTAATAAAAACGAAAACCAAGTATTTACCGAAGCCCAAAATCTTATAGCCTCAGAAAAGTATGATGAAGCAGTTATAAAGTTTGAAGAAGTTGTAAATGAATTTCCCAAAAGTGCGAAAGCCGACTCTTCATTATTTGAAGTCGCAAAACTTTATCAAGGGCAAGTTATAAAAAACTTAAGACCAAAAGAATCGTTAAAAAAAGCAGTAGAGACTTATAAAAAAGTTTTTGCAGATTATCCAAATTCAAAATTGGCAGAAAGTTCAATATTTATGGCAGGATTTATTTTAGCGAATGAGTTAAAAGAATTTAAAGAAGCCGGAAAGATGTACAATTTATATATCCAAAAATATCCAAATGGCGAGCTTGCCGATGATGCAAAAATTGAATTGCAGAATTTAGGCAAATCCCCAGAAGAGATTCTTAGTCATAAAAGTATTTAATGCAAATAACCTTTTGTATACTTAATAGTATTAATTATTAATATCTTATTTTTGTCCCGTGTTTCTGAGACTACGTGAAAAGTCGAAATTCGAAAGTAAACCATGATTTCAATCGTGGGAATATGAGCGAAAAGCAAATGATGAAGGAAACCGTTTCTCCAAAGTAGTCCATCAGACAAAGATTTATGGAATGGAAATCTAAAATGTCACACTCATTAACAAAAATATGGATCCATGGAATATTCGGAACAAAGAACAGAGAAGCATTGATTAAATCAACATTTGAAAATGAGTTGCACATTCATTTGAAAAATAAATTGGAAAATGAACTTGAGTGTACAGTACGAACGATTAATGGAAATAAAAATCATATACATATTTTATTTTTACTTAATCCAAATTATTCGATAAGAGAAGTATTTAAAACTATTAAAGGAGAATCTTCTCATTGGATAAATCAAAATGATTTTCTTCATACTAAGTTCTCATGGCAAATTGGATATGGTGCTTTTTCAGTCAGCGAATCTCAACTTAAAAAAGTGGAATTATATATAAAAAATCAAAAAGAGCATCACAAGCAAATGACTTTTGAAGAGGAATACGAAAAGTTTATTTTAAAGTATAAAGTAAAAGAAGGAAACCGTTGAAACGGTTAAGTAGGTTTGTAGTTGTGCGTTTCTTCCCATAACTGAAGTTATGGGTTATTGGGCTTAGGCATACAATCTGCGATTTTAGAGAATATGTAAAAAGTCGAAATTCGAAAATAACCCACGATTTTAATCGTGGGAATGTGTGCAAGAGAATAATTAACGTAACCGTTTTAACGGTTTTTGTGGTTTAATTGAAGTTCGTGATAAAATTTATTTTTACCATGATGGCAAAATTTCATTTTCTTTCTTCAATTTAAAACTTAAGTATCTATGAAAATCATCACTAAATTTAATGTATTGTTTAATGAAAAAACGAAGTGATTTATCGAAACTTTTACATCCTTCCGTTATTGCCAAACTAAAAACATTAGAACTTAAAGCCAGAACTGTGGTTGAAGGTTTTATGGTTGGTTATCATAAAAGTCCTTACCATGGTTTTAGTGTGGAGTTTAGTCAGCACCGACCTTATATGCAAGGCGATTCAATCAAAAATCTTGATTGGAAAGTTTTTGCCAAAAGTGAAAAATATTTTATTAAGCAGTATGAAGAAGAAACAAATCTATTAGCCCATATAATTCTCGATACAAGCAAATCAATGGATTATAAAAACGAAGGCGAAATCACTAAGTTTGAATATTCAAAAGTTTTAGCCGCAAGTTTTATTTATTTACTTCTTAAACAGCAAGATGCAGTTGGGCTTGCGCTTTATTCATCTGAGTTAAAAAGTTATTTGAGACCCAAATCAAAGCGGACTTATTTGACACAACTATTAACAGAAATTGAAAAGTATTCTCCAAACAGTGAAACTAAAACTTCAGCCTCAATAAATTCAATTGCAGAAAAAATTTCTAAAAGGGGATTGGTAATTGTAATTTCTGATTTTCTTGATGACCCGAAAGAAATTTTAAGTTCACTTAAAAAGTTTTATTATAAAAAAAATGAAGTAATTATTTTTCATGTATTAGATCCTGTTGAGAAAAATTTTAATTTTAAGAACGACTCAATTTTTATCGATATGGAGACGAAGGAAGAACTTACAACTCAGCCAATTCAAATTCAAAAAGCTTATTATGATGAAATGAAAAAATATTTAGACGAATTAAAATCCGGCTGCAATAAATATGGCTTTGATTACAATTTGATTGACACAACTTCATCATTTGATAATGCGTTGATGAGCTTTTTTAAGAAGCGTAAAAGATTAAATTGAAAAAAGGTTGCACAACAGTGAACGCAAAGGCACACAAAGTAAAATCTTTTTATTGGCGGCCTTAGTATTTAACCTAAGCGCACTTTGCGCGAAAAGAATTTCTCGCAAAGAACGCAAAGAATATATCGCCAAGGACGCAAAGTTTTTATTTCATCAACTCTTTCACTAATCCAAAATAATTATCAATAAATTTTTCAGCCTCAACTTCCGTCTTAGCTTCTGCAATACATCTAATAATTGGTTCTGTGTTAGATTTTCTAAAATGTACCCAATGATCAATAAAATCAATACGCAAACCATCATCTGTATTTATTTTTTCATTTGCATATTTAGATTTTATTTTTTCAATCACTTCATCGGGATTTACATTTTTTAGTTCAATTTTTTTCTTTGCAATAAAATACTTAGGCAATTCATCTTTAATTTGTGATAATTTTTTATTCTGTTCAGCAAGATGTTCTAAAGTTAAAACTGTTCCAACAAGTGCATCTCTTCCGTAATGAAGTTTAGGATAAATTACTCCGCCGCTTCCTTCTCCGCCAATTACAGCATTTACTTCTTTCATCATTTTAACAACATTTGCTTCACCAACCGGCGATCTAAAAACTTCACAACCTTCAGAATTTGCAACATCATCAACTGCACGAGTTGTTGAAAGATTTACAACCACACTTCCTTTAGTTTTTGAAAGGACATGTTTTGCTGCGAGTGTGATTGTGTTTTCTTCAATAAATGGTTCACCTTTATCTGTGATCAAAACTAAGCGATCTACATCAGGGTCAACAACAATAGCAAGATCAGCGCTGTGATCTTTTACAACCTGCATTGTTTCAGTTAAGTTTTCCGGGATTGGCTCAGGCAAGCGAGGGAAAATTCCGGTTTTGCCGCAATTTAATTCTACAACTTCACAGCCTAATTCTTTTAAAAACTTCGGCATAATATAACTTCCTGCTCCATTCACACAATCCAATACAACTTTAAATTTCTTTGATTTTATTAAGTCAACATCAACTAATTTCAAAACTTCGGTAGAATGATTTTGCAAACCCTCTTCATAGCTAGTTAACTTGCCGAGCGAATCCCACCTCATATAATTTTGACTTGCTGAATCTAATTTTGACAACATAATTTTATTTTCCTCGGGTGTCATAAATTCACCTTTGGAATTTAATAACTTAAGCGCATTCCATTCATTTGGATTATGACTTGCAGAAATTTGAATTCCACCTACGGCACCAAGTTTATTAACATTGAATAAAACGGTAGGAGTTGGACAAATGCCAATATCTACGACATCGTTTCCTTTTTGCAATTAAGGTCCCAATTAAGGTATATGTTTAACCATATCACCGGTAATTCTACCATCAGAGCCAATTATGATTTTGCCTTTCCCGCAAAAATCGGCATAAGCTGAAGCATATTTTACTATTGTATTCGGGTCTAATCCATCTCCAACCAAACCTCTAATACCGGAAACACTAACCATTAATGTTGACATACATTCTCCTAATATTTCTAAATTATATATAATCGAAAATTAAAAGTTAATAATTAAATGAATGAATGAGTAAAATGAAAAGAAAAATTAATGATTTGTAGAAAAGGTGGACTGAAGAATTTATAAATATCTAAAAAAGAGTGCCGAAGGATTAGAAACAAAAATGTAAAAACTAAAATTTAGCCAAGATTATGTAAAATATTTATATAAAACGGAACTAAATACTTCTATACACAATTTTTGATCTTTTTTGCTATTGCATAATAAATATATGTATTGTATTTTATTTGATCTTTTTAACAAATTTTTTATTAAACAAATTAAGGTACAAAATGAAGAAAGTATTCATCTTTTTAATAATGTTAATAGGTTCTTACTCATTATTAATGGCTCAAACAACTCCAATTTCATCAAAACAAATGGCAGTTTATACTGTTCAGGAAACAACTGATACACTTTCACCGTATTATAAAGGTTTGGGTGTGCGAAGAGTAATTGTTGCAGATGCAAATGGTGATGGAGAACAAGAAATTTTAGCAACTGATTACACAAATGGTGGAAGAGTTCATGTGATGAAAGTAGTTCAGGACTCTTTGTTAGAGATTATATGGTCATCACCCGCCGCAACCAGTTCCAGTGGTTCTACTCCAAGATTTATACAAGTAGGTGATTGCGATGGTGATGGCAATAAAGAAATAATTTTTGAACAAAATGGATTTGCAAATCCTGACGGCACTTTTGGAAGAATAGCTCTTTATGAGTGGAACGGATCGAGCTGGGGAGATGAAGCAGCTTTTTCAATTACATCTGCAATGGTAATTTCTGCTGGTTATGATTTAGGCTTAAGATTTACTAGAGAAGTACTTACCGTTGCTGATCTTGATGGCGATGGCAAAACGGAAATTATTCCTCATACCGGTGATCCTTATAGAGACGTTATTATTTTAGGAGTTAACTTTAGTTTCCCTGGATTTGCTAGTATAGTTGTTGAAGGCGGTAGCAATGCAAAAGTTCCAAATAATGCAGGCAAATTTGTCGGCGGTTCTCATTGGAACTCATTCCTTGCAGATGTTGACGGCGATGGTAAAAAGGAAATCATAAATCATCATTGGGATAAATATGGTTTTTGGTCAATAGATATAAATGGTAAAGACAGTTATACATATCCTACTGTTACAGATATTGCAGATGCAAAAACAAAAGGTGCATATCATACTTATTTTGATGGTGATGATGCAGTCAGCTATTTTGGTGCACAAGCTGTTGATGTTGATGGAGACGGCAAAGATGAAATAGTTGGAACTCAATACGGCAATGCTCATAACGTTGCAATGATGAGCTTACCTGAAACAGCAACAGGAGTTTATCGCTGGACAGATGCCACTCAAGCTGATTATGCAATAATTAAAACTAGTGCTGAAATAGCTGCTTTAGGTGGGAAAACATCTGCTGAATTATGGCCTATAGTTAAAGGTGATTTGAATAAAGACGGAAAAGATGAATTATATACTGGTGGCGGTAGAGGATTAAATCTAGTAGCAATACAGTACAAAGGTGATGGCAGCTTACTTGATCCAGCAAGCTATGATATGAATCTAGTTTACAATGGAGAAGGCGGCGAAGTTTTTGCTACTTGGGAAATATACAATGGCTCTGTTGTTTATACAATTGATACGATACAAGTTACAGCAGATTCCGTTGCTTATGATACAACTAATGTAGTTTTTGATTCAAGTGTAATAGATACCGTAAAAAAAGAAACTCCATTTACAGCATACATTTTTGCTGATAGCGTTGATTTAGATAATGATGGAAATCTTGAAATAGTTTTAGCTGATCAAAGTGTTTACGATTCTATTAGCGTTGATGTTTACGATTGGGTTGATACTTCTGGTATAGGTCAATGGACTTACAGTGTTGATAAAAGCTATAAAACTTTTAACAACTACAGGCAGACAGTCAGAGTTCTAGAATACAATGGCGGGACTGTAGGAGTTGAACATGAATATGGTATAATTACTCCTGAAGATTATAAATTGGATCAAAATTATCCTAATCCATTTAATCCTTCTACACAAATAAACTTTGCGTTGCCTCTTGATAAAAAAATATCGTTAAAAATTTATGATATGGTTGGTCAAGAAGTAAAAACTCTTATTGATTCTGAAAGTTTTAAAAAAGGGCAGCATCAAGTTATGTGGAATGGAACCAACAATAATGGAAGCAAGGTTGCAAGCGGACATTACATAGCAAAATTAACATTCGGCAATTTTGCTAAATCAATTAAAATGACTTTAATGAAATAGAATTTATTTAGCTCAACCAAGCAATTTCTTGGTTGAGCTATTTTATTGCATCCTTAACGTTTATTTCATATTTCTATTTTAACACCCAAAGTTCAATTAAATAAAAGTTGAACCGGAGATTTTTATGACAAACAAATTTAAACTTCTTTTCACCTTTTTATTTCTTTTCGCTCTAAGCGTTTCACATTTTGCCCAGTCAACTGGTAAAATTATGGGTAAGGTTACCGATGCTCAAACCGGAGAAGGAATTCCATTTGCAAATATCTTTATTGAGGAAACTTCACTCGGTGCAGCTTCTGATATTGACGGTATTTTTGTAATAACTAATGTTCCGCCATCTGTATACACAGTTACGGCTTCATACATTGGTTATCAAAAAGTTACCAGAACCAATGTTAGGGTAAACGTTGGTTTCACTACCTCAATTGATTTCCAATTACCTTCGGGAGCAATTGAAATGGAAGCAGTCATTGTCCAAGGCGAAAGAAATCCTTTAATACGTCAAGATTTAACAAATCCAACAGTTGCAATTAACTCTGAGACTTTGGACATTTTACCTGTTGATAATATTGCCGACGTTATTAAACTTCAAGCAGGAGTTGTTCAATCAGATGATGGAGCTCTTCACGTAAGAGGCGGAAGAAGTAATGAAGTTGCATATCAAATTAACGGGTTATCCATTAATGATCCATATGGTAATTCACGAGCAGTTGGAGTTGCAACAAACGCAGTACAAGAAGTTTCAGTATCCACTGGTACATTCAGTGCTGAGTTCGGAAATGCACTTAGCGGTGTTGTTAACTATGTTACCAAAGAAGGTTCTGACAAATATAGTTTTAGTCTTAGAGGTTATGCAGGCGAATATTTATCATCAAACAAATCTTTATTCAAAAACATTGAAGATTTTGATCCGCTAAACAGAAAAAGAGTAGAAGCAACTTTTGGTGGAAAAATCCCATATTCAGATCAAACTAAATTTTTTATTTCTGGAATATTTGAGGATTATAAAGGTTTGTATTACGGTGAAAGATTGTATAATCCAACCGATTCTTATCTGACAGCAGAGGCTTTTAGAACAGGTGATGAACGACAGGGTAGTGCAGAAAAACCTTATTGGTTTAATCCATATTCCAAAGATGGAAATGGATTGCCAACCGGTGATAGCTCTTTGGTTTTAATGGATCCCTCACAAAGCTGGAATATACAAGGAAATATAAGTCATAATTTCGGCTCATTAATAAAATTAAAATATGAATTCGTTTATGATAAAGGGCAATCAAGTCCATTTGGACCTGGTTATGATTTAACTAGAGGTAGAAGTTATTTATTTAATCCAGACGGGTTAGGAACAGATTATAGCAACGGTATTATTCAATCAGTTGATTTAACTCATACTATTGATAATTACACATTTTATACACTCAAAGGCTCTTTCTCATGGAATAATTCTAAGTATTATTTGTATGAGGATCCAAATGACTCAAGATACTTGCCAAATTTTTACAGCAAGACGATAGGGACTACACTTTATTACTCGGGTGGAACAGACAATTTCCGATCGGATAGAACCACAAAAACGATAAGTATTAAGGGTGATGTTGTTTCTCAGTTATTTAACTCCCATGAAGTAAAAGCTGGTTTTGAATTTCGAAAACATGATCTTATTTATGAAGCATTTTCTATGGAATTTCTTAAGGCAGATGGTTCAACCTTGAGCGCAAGTGATTTACTTTATGGCACGCCTGGTGAAATTTACAGAATACCAATTTATTCAGTTGATAATTTTCATAAAAAACCGACTCAAATTTCCGGATATATTCAGGATAAAATTGAGTTGGCTAAAACTTTAATCCTAAATGCAGGCTTACGTTATGAATATTTTGATGCCGCCGCTGATTATAATTATGATTTATCAAAAAATTTAGACGATGAAACTAGCGGATTATTAAATACATATGTAAAAAAAGCTGAACCAAAGCATATGTTTTCACCAAGGCTAAGTGTTTCTTATCCTATTACAGATAGAGGTGTTATAAGATTTTCTTACGGACATTTTTATCAAATTGGGTCACTATCAAATCTTTATAGAAATTCCAATTGGATTGTACAGAACGCAGCTACAAGACCAAGATTCGGAAATGCAAATGTTGATCCAGAAAGATCAATACAATATGAAATTGGTTTGCAGCAGCAATTAACTGATGATTTTAAATTTGATTTAACTGGTTTTTATAAAGATGTAAGAGACTATATTTATACTCAAACAGTTTATTCAACTAATGCCAGACAGTACAGTGTTTTAACTAATCTTGCTTACGCAAATGTAAAAGGTATAACTTTATCATTTATAAAAAGGCAAACACCCGGAAGTTTATTTTCTGCAACCTTGGATTATACATATCAAGCTGCTGAGGGAAATAGAACTGAACCTGAAGAAGATTTATTTTTTAGTGAAGCAGCGGGTAAACAAACCGAAACATATTTGGTTCCATTAGATTTTGATCGATCGCATTTAATTAATGGAACAATAACACTTTCAGAACCTGGCGATTGGTCAGCCGGCGTTGTTTATACATTGCAAACCGGAACTCCATATACACCGGCGTTGCCTCCTACTTTATCAACCATTACTTACGAGCAAACATCTGCAACCAAACCTTTTCAGTGGAATGTTGATTTAAAGCTTGAAAAGTTTTTTAATATTGAACCAATTGATTTTTCCATTTTTGTTCAAGTTAATAATTTGTTTGATGTTGAGAATCAGAGATATGTTTGGTCAAGCTCCGGTGAGGCTTTACAGAATGCAGAACAAAAACTTAATGCAAGTCAATTTGCAGATTTGAGAAGAAGAACTTTAGAAGATCCCGGTCTTTTTGATGTTTCTTATGTTGATGATTACTATAGACGTGCTGAAAGAGTAAGTTTACCAAGAGAATTGAGATTTGGTTTTTCAATATTCTTTAATTAGGAATTAAAAAATATTATAAATTTATTGAAATTTAATTAGGAACTATAATGAAGTTAAAAATCTTAGTCTTTATATTTTTAGTCTTTTTCGTGAGTTTAACAACAGCTCAAACCGTTGATAAAGTAAACGAAGTAAAAACTAAAATTGAATCTCCTGAGGAGTTTGAAAGACTTTATGGAAAATTATTTGGAGAAAGGTTAAACAAAGTAACCGGTGAAACCAAAGAAATAAAATCCATTATTATTAAAGGAAATAAAATCCAAACAATAATGTATAATTATGGGTCAGTTTGCCGACCAGGTGGACTAGCTGATATTGAAGATTTAGTATGGAATGGGTTGGGTTATGGATATGAGTTTGGTTTACTAGCAGGAGCTAAAGTTCCTTCAGTTCAACCTGGAATTGATTCAGTTACCATAATAAGCGATTCGCATGTTTCGCCAAGCGAAGGTGATTATGATGCTGGTGGAACTCAAAAATGGGGCTGGCTGCCAAAAGCTGGTTATACAGATCCAACTCAAAATAATGTTGCAAGTCTTAACGCTGCCGATAATAATGGTGATGGTAAGCCGGATTCTTGGCCGGAGAGTTGGTATTCGCCAGGTGCTGGAAAATATTTATGGCCTGCCTTTTTAGGTGATGCTTCAACTGCTCCTGATGAAGAAGTTTATTACGCAATTGATGATTATACTAATTACGAATATATAGGCGATTATCAACCGTTTGTAAATAATCCGGCGAAAGCAGGATTAGGTTTGGACTCAGATGTAAGAATGCTGCAGTTTAATAATCCGCTCGCAGAAGATCTATTATTTAGTGTTTACCAAATGACTAACGCAAGTGATAAAGATTTGGATAATTTTTACATGGGAATGTTTGGTGATCCACATATTGGCGGTGTTGGTGATACTGGTGATGACATGGCATTTTTTATTCCGCCAACCGGAGAACTTGCAGAAAAATATGACCAAAGACAAAGAAGTATGGTTTATGGTTGGGACAAGGATGCGAAAGGTAGAGGTGGGAAAAAACCAGGTTATTTCGGCTGGAAATTTCTTGAGTCTCCGTCAATAGCAACTGATAGTAAAGATAACGATGATGATGGAATAACTGATGAAACACCATTCAATAGTAAGGGAGAATATATTGATGGAGGTATTATTCCAATAAATACTGGTATTTCTGATATTGATCAATATACGAAGGTAAACGGCAAACCAAAACCAAGATGGTCTGGTGATGAAGATGGCGATTGGAATCCTGAAAAAAATGATGTGGGAATAGATGGAATTGGCCCAGAATCGACAAACTATCCTGGTAAAGATTATGGCGAAGGCGATGGTTATCCTTCACAAGCATGGTATAATGATTTAAACGGAAATGGAAAGTATGATCCTGACGAAGTTGGAACCTTAACAGACGATTGGAGTATTGGCAAAAAGTGGGCTGGTTCAGAACCTAATTTTGGTTTCAGAGATATTTCTGAATCTGATCAGCTTGGATTAACCGGTTTTACAGTTAATGGCTGGGGCATCGTAAATCCAAAAGATGATGAAATCGTTTGGAGCTGGTTGACTAAACCTGAAATTGATCCAAACCAGGAATTTTTACAAACCGCCGGTGATAATATATTCTGTTTTTCAACTGGACCAATGATGTTGGCTAAAGGGGAATCACAAAGATTTTCAATGGTTATTTTGTTCGGAGAAGATTTAAACGATCTTAGGTTAAATGCCACTACTTCAGTGAGAATTTTGGAAGCAGATTATCAATTTGCACAACCGCCTGATAAGCCCATTGTTACAGCAGTTCCTGGAGATGGCAGAGTAACTCTTTATTGGGATGCAAAATCTGAACAATCAATTGATCCATTAACTTCTGAGCAAGATTTTGAAGGTTATAAAATTTATAGAAGTCGTGATTTCAATTTTTCTGATGTTTACAAGATTACAGATGCAAATGGAATCGCATTTTTAGGGCAAGCTTTATTTGACGCAAATACAGGGTTGCCTGCTCAGTTTGATTTAGTTAATGACTATTCTGGATTAGCAGCAGTCGAATATCCTGGAAGAGGCGTAAAATATGATCTTGGTGATAACACAGGCTTGGTTCATGAGTATGTAGATTCAACTGTTCAGAATGGAGAAAGATATTATTACGCTGTTGTTGCCTATGATAGAGGAACAGATGAACTTCCACCAACTGAAACTCAATCTGTTATACAGGAAGATCCAACGACGGGTAACTTAATTTATGATGTAAATACATTGTCAGTGATCCCTGGACCAATAGGTAGTGGAATAAAAGAATCTGAAGTTGGTATTGGCGGAGCGCCAACATTAATGGTTGGAAATGCAACCGGAAAAATCAATCTTAAAGTTTTAGATGATTTATCTGTTGATAATAAAAACTATAAAGTAAGTTTTGATACAACAAATTCCTACAGTGTTCTTGATGATTCAGGAGTCAGTTATTCAATTATATCAAAAGGAACAGTTTTAGTTTCTCTTAGACATAAAAATATTGTTCCGGAAAGTATAGAATTAAAAGATGAAGATGGCACTGTCGTTTCAGCTGATAACTATGTTGTAAATACGTTAAGAGGACAAATTGCTGGAGTTTCCGATGCAAGTTTACCTGCAGGAAAGACTTATACAGTTAGCTATAAATATTATCCGGTCTACCAAAGCACACTAATTAACAATGAAGATGGCAACGATGTTTTTGATGGAATGAGAATATTTGTTCAAGAAGATCAAATAAATGTAAATAACGAAGAATCAAGGTTTATTACAGATTCCAAAATTACAGTAGTTGATAACATAATTTTTCCTCCAATTTTAGGTGGCACTAAAGTTAAACTTCGTGCGGATTGGGAATTGCGATGGAACAATTTAGATACCACAGCAACAGGAGCTTGGGTTAATGCAGATACTACTGAGACCCTGGTTGGTTCAGTTGCAACGCCATTTTCACTTTGGTACATAGTAGAGAAAGCTCCAAACTATTATCTTGAAGAGCCTGCAACTTTTGTACTTTATGAACCTGATCCTGCAAAACAAAATAATGGCAGATGGGATTGGGGCGAAGGAATAATATTCCAACCTCAAGGTGCAACAGATCCAACAGTATCTTATCAGCTAACTTTAAGTTTGAATAAAGAAGTTGCTCAGCAAGTTCTACCAAAGCAAGGCGATATTTATAAACTATCAACTTACAAACCTTTTGAAAAAGGTGATCTTTATTCATTTGAAACAAAAAAAGCTGAGTTTCTGTCAACTAACTCAGATCAATCGCTTAATGATGTTTACGTTGTTCCAAATCCGTATGTAGCTTATAGTGAATCTGAAAATCCTGGAAGAACTCAAATTAAAAGAGGCGAGCGTGAATTACAATTCCGTAATTTGCCACCAGTTTGCACAATTCGAATTTATACAATTACAGGTGAGTTGGTAGATAAAATTGAAAAGAATGATAATGGAAGCATTGCTTATTGGGATTTGTTAAGCTCCGAGGGAATGAGAATTTCTTACGGTGTTTATATATTTCATGTTGATGCGCCAGGTGTAGGCGAAAAAATAGGAAGGTTTGGAGTAATTAAATAATTATGTTTTTTAAAATTGCTGCTAAAGAAAATTGCAAAATAAATGCTGAATTGTTGGAGAAAACAATGAATCAAATTAAATATTTATTATTTATTCTAATATCAATTGTTTGTGTTGAAACTAATTTTGCGCAAATAAATCAAGATATAACCAGGGTAGGAACGACCGCCGCACAAGTATTAAAATTACTCCTGGCGCACGTGCCCTTGGTATGGGTACTGCTGGTGTTGGTGTTAGTGATGATATTTATAGTACATATTTTTTAATCCAGCTGGATTAACAAGATCTAAAGGAAATAGTCAAGTAGCTTTCAATCATTCCTCATGGCTTGCAGACATAAATTATGATTTTGCAGCAGCTTCAATAAACGTTGATGAATTAGGAACATTGTTTGCAACTTTTTCCTCGCTCAGAGTTCCAAAAGATGAAGTAAGAACTTTTGAATACCCTGAAGGTGATGGAAGAACTTGGGATGCAAATTCTTTGGTAATTGGTGTTGGTTATGCAAGAAGTTTAACTGATAGATTTTCTGTTGGATTTCACTTTAAGTATGTTCAGGAATCTATTTGGAACTCAAGTGCAAGCGGAATCGCTCTTGATATCGGCACTTATTACATAACACCATTTAATGATTTAGTAATTGGCGCAAGTATATCAAATTTTGGAACCAAAATGCAGTTAGATGGAAGAGATTTACAAATTAACATTGATCCAAATGATAGTCCTGAATCTGGACCAAATAATATACCTGGACAATATGCAACAGAAACAAATGATTTGCCTTTGAACTTTAGAGTGGGTTTGGCAATGAACGTTGTAGATACAAGATATTTCAGAGTAAAAGCTGCTGTGGATGCTGTTCATCCAAATGATAACAAAGAATACTTGAATACTGGTTTAGAATTTTCATATAATAGCATGGTATTTCTGCGTGGTGGATTTAAATCTCTATTTATGCCAAACAGTGAGCAAGGTTTAACTTTAGGGTTTGGAATTAATTACAACCTAACTCCAGAATTAGAATTTACTTTTAATTACGCTTACGCTGATTATAATAGATTGACAAATATTCAGTATTTTGATATTGGCTTAATATTCTAAATTTTCCTCCTTTTTAGGTGGAGAAAAATCTTCTTAGAATATCAGTTTAAAGATTGTTTTTACTTTTCGTTCTTGGTTTTTGTTATGCTAAGAACGAAAAGAATTCTTTTTGCAGGGATACATTTTATTATGAAAACTGCTTTCAAAATTTTTTTAATACTATTCTTTTTCTCATTCTCAATATCAGTTCAATCTCAGAATATTTCAAGTGAATTAATTCCTGTCAAAGAGTTAATCCCAAATATTGTTGTTGATTTGAAATATGCTTCAACAGATAATGTTTTTAATAACCAAAAACTTTATGCTTCTAATGAGTGCTATTTGCTCAAAGAGTTGATATTGAAATTAAAAACCGTCCAAGATAGCTTGAACAATATAAGAACTCTAAATGGTAAAAATTATCCTAATGGAATAGGGATAAAAATTTGGGATGGTTACCGTCCTCGTTCAATCCAATATTTAATGTTTGAGATATTTCCAGATCCCACTTTTGTTGCAGATCCAGAAACGGGTTCTTCGCACAATAGAGGAGGTGCAGTTGATCTAACTTTGGTTGATTTATTGACCATGAAAGAACTGCAAATGCCCACTAAGTTTGATGATTTTACAGCTGCTGCCGGACACGATTTCCCCGGGAATTTATTACATTCAGACGTTTTATTTAATAGAGAATTCCTTAAAAAAATAATGACAGAACTTGGCGGAATAGATTCTTACATTTCTGAGTGGTGGCATTATTCTTTAAAGAATAATAAAGATTATCCGCTATTAGATTTTCAAATAAAATAAATTACATAATGTATAGTCCAAAAAATAGCCTGAGAATAAATGATTAGAAAAAATGATACTTCTGAAATGAAAAATTAGAAAGATGCCTTTTGGAAAAACTACTCAAATCAATCAATCAAAAATTACTGAATCATTTTGGTAAACCGCCAAGAGCAGAAAAATTACCACAACCAATTGATCTTTTAATCGCAACAATTTTATCCCAAAACACAAATGATAGAAATTCATATAAAGCTTATCAAAATTTAATTGGCAGATTTAAAACTTGGGAAGAAGTCAACAAAGCCAAAAGAATTTCTGTTGAAAAAGAAATAAAAGTTGCTGGTTTAGGATTGCAAAAATCAACTGCAATTAAAAACTTGCTTAACCAGCTTTATGAAAAAGTAGGAAGTTTTTCATTAGATAATATTCTTGAAATGAATAATATTGAAACAATTGATTATTTAACAAGTTTTAAGGGAATTGGTGTAAAAACAGCCAGCTGCGTTTTACTTTTTTCGCTTGATAAAAATATTTGTCCGGTCGATACTCATGTTCACAGAACAATGAATAGAATTGGCGTGGTACAAACTAAAAATCCGGATAAAACATTTTCACAAATTAATGAAAATCTACCAAGTGGAATTGCTCATTCTTTACACACAAATTTAATAAGATTAGGAAGGGAATACTGCACGCCTAAAAATTACAAATGCAAAAATTGTCCGGTTGTTAAAATTTGCAAGCACACTCCTAAAAATTTAGAATCCAAAAACAAAAATAATGATCGTCCATTTATGCTTTTAGATAGTGTTTAGTTAGCAATATTCCCGAAATCATAATAAGTTATGAGGTTTATTTTAATGCTAATCTTCAGTATATTTATAGTTTATAAGACTTTTCAAGGGTAATTATTTATGCAGCAAAAATATGAAATAGCAGTTTTAGGTGGCGGACCCGGTGGTTATGTTGCCGCAATTAAAGCTGCTCAACTCGGATTTAAAACTTGCGTTGTTGAGAAAGAAAATTTGGGTGGTGTTTGTTTAAACTGGGGATGTATTCCAACCAAAGCAATTATAAAAAATGCTGAAGTTTACGATCTTGTAAAAAATCATTCAAGTGATTTTGGAATTTCGATTGATAATTTATCTTTCGATTTTAATAAAGTGGTTAAGCGCAGCAGAGATGTTTCTAAGAAAGTTTCTAAAGGCGTTGAATTCTTAATGAAGAAAAATAAAATTGATCACATAAAAGGATTTGGAAAAATCAAATCCCAAAATGAGCTTGATATTATTGACGATGCCGGCAAAACTATTCAGACAATTTCATTTGAAAATTTAATAATTGCAACGGGAGCAAAGCCTAAATCAATTCCATCAATTCCAATTGATAGGGAAAGAATTATTACTACTAGCACAGAAGCAATGATACTTAAAGAAGTTCCTAAAGAAATAATAATTATAGGTGGAGGAGCTATAGGAATTGAGTTCGCCTATATCTATTCTGTATTTGGCTCCAAAGTTACAATCATAGAAATGATGGATAGAATTTTACCAATTGAAGATGCTGAGATTTCCGAAACTCTAAAAAGAAACTTTAATAAAAGAGGAATTAAAATTTTAACTGGTGTATCTGTTGCAAGCGCAAAAGTAAAGAAAAAATAAAGTTGAAGTAAATATTACGCAAAATGATAAAAAAAAAAGTTAACCGCAGATATTGTTCTTAGTGCAGTTGGAGTTACTGGAAATATTACTGGATTTGGATTAGAAGAGCTTGGTGTTGAGATTGAAAAAAAATCATATAAAAGTTAATAAAGAAAATTACCAAACCAACATTCAAAATATTTATGCAATTGGTGATGTAATTGGTCCACCTTGGCTTGCGCACGTTGCTTCGGAAGAAGGAATAAAATGTGTAGAATCAATAAAAGGTATTAAATCTCCATCAATAAATTATGATGCAATTCCCGGATGCACATATTGTCAGCCGCAAGTTGCATCAATTGGATTAACAGAAGAGAAAGCAAAAGAACAAGGCTATAAAATTAAAGTTGGAAAATTTCCATTTTCTGCAAGCGGTAAATCTGCCGCAATAGGCGAACGAGAAGGATTTGTTAAAATAATTTTTGATGAAAAATATGGAGAACTTTTAGGCGCACACATCATTGGAGCGGAGGCAACTGAGTTAATTGCAGAAATTGGAATCGCAAAAACTATGGAAGCCGATTATGAAACAATTGTGCGAACAATTCACGCTCATCCAACTTTGTCAGAATCAATAATGGAAGCGGCTGCTAATGCATATGGCGAATCAATCCATATCTAGAAATTTAATTGTCTGCGATTTGGGAGAAATCAAATACCAAGAAGCATGGGATTTGCAAAAAAAATATTTTCAGCAGCGCACACTTGGCAATGTTGAAGATATTCTATTTATTTGCGAACATCCACATACTTACACTTTGGGAAAAGTTGCTCACAAAGAAAATTTATTATTAAATAAATCTGAATTGACTGAAAAGGGAATTGAAACTTTTGAAATTGATAGAGGTGGTGATATTACTTATCACGGACCGGGTCAAATTGTTGGATACGCGATATTAAATTTAGAAAATTGGAAAAAAGATACACATTTATATTTAAGATCTTTGGAGCAAACTCTTATAAATACTTGCTCAGATTATGGTTTAGACTCTGAAAGAAATGAAAAATTTACCGGTGTTTGGATTAAGAATCGAAAAATTTGTGCAATCGGAATTAAAATTAGTCGATGGATTACAATGCATGGATTTGCGTTTAATGTTAATACAGATTTAAACTTATTTAACGGAATAATTCCTTGCGGTATTACTGACAAAGAAGTAACAACACTAAGCAAAAGAATTAAAAAGAATTATTAATATTGATGAAGTAAAAAAAGTGGTTGTAGAAAAAATTAAAAAAAGTTTTCGAATATGAACAATATGATCTACTAAAATTGAGTGAATTGGAATTATCAATTTCAAAAAAAATTGAAAGGTCAATTATGAGAAACGAAGTAAAAGTAAAAAATATAGCTAAGGATATTTCCAGCGGAAATGGAAATGGTAAATCCGGTGCAAATGAATTGAACGGCATTAAAAAAGATAAACTTATTCAAGTGTTAAAATTAATGTCAACTTCCCGCATTATGGATACTAAAATTATGAATATGCTGAAGCAAGGGAAATCATATTTTCATTTGCCTTCAGCGGGTCACGAAGCAACTCAAATCGCATTTGGAATGACTATGAAACCCGGGACCGATTGGGCTTATCCTTATTATAGAGATATGGCATTTATGATTGGATTGGGATTAAAGATTGAAGATATTTTTCTCCATCAGCTTGCAAAGGAAGCTGACCCCATGACTGGCGGCCGACAAATGTCTTGTCATTGGGGTTCAACCGAATTAAATGTTCCAACTCAATCAAGTCCAACCGGCACGCAATTTCTGCAATCAGTTGGAACGGCACTTGCATGTAAAAAATCCGGACTAAAAGCTGTAACATATGTAAGCAGCGGTGAAGGAACCACAAGCGAAGGTGAATTTCACGAAGCAGTTAATTGGGCAAGTAGGGAAAAAATTCCTGTTGTTTTTGTAATTCAAAATAATAAATGGGCAATCTCTGTTCCTGTAGAAAATCAAACTGCCGGCAAAAATGCTTCTGTGGCTGCAATGATGAGTGGTTATGATAATTTAATGCGCTATTCAGTTGATGGAACAGATTATTTTACAATGCAAAAAACTGCACAAGAGGCGTTTGAATATGCACGCAGCGGAAATGGTCCAGTTCTGGTTGAAGCGAAAACAATTAGACTTTTATCTCACTCCACTTCTGATGATCAAGGTAAGTATAGAACAAAAGAATCACTTGCAGAAGATGTTGCACAAGATCCTCTAAAGAAATTTGCCAATCAGCTTATTGCTGAAAATATTATTTCCAAAGAAACGTACGCAGAATTAACAAATGAAATTAAAGAACAAGTAAATAATGTAGCCGATTGGGCATATGCACAGGCTGAACCGGATGTTAAGAATGTTAAACGATTTGTTTTTGATGAAAGTGGAAAGAAGGATGAGCTAAAATATAATGAACCTAAATCCGTGGGAGTTCCAGTTGTTATGGTTGATGCAGTCAATCATGCATTACGCGAGGAGATGGAACGCAATGAAAATATTTATGTATTTGGAGAAGATGTTGCCGATGGAAAAGGCGGTGTATTTACCGCCACAAAAGGCCTTTCTACAAAATTCGGAAATGAAAGAGTTTTTAATTCACCTTTGGCCGAAGCAAGCATAATGGGTGTTGCAATCGGTATGGCGATATTTGGTAAAAAACCATGTGTGGAAATTCAATTTGGAGATTATATTTGGCCGGCGTTTATGCAGATTAGAGATGAGCTTGTCATGTATCGTTATCGCTCCAACAATAAGTTTCAAGCACCAGTTGTCATCAGGGTTGCCGTTGGTGGTTATATAAATGGTGGTTTGTATCATAGCCAAAATATTGAAGCATTTTTTGCACACATGCCAGGGCTACTTATTGCATATCCTTCTAATGCAGCTGATGCAAAAGGACTTTTAAAAACCGCATTGCGTTTAAATGATCCGGTTTTATTCCTCGAACATAAAGGTCTATACAGACAAAGTTATGCTACTAGACCCGAACCGGATGCGGATTATTTAATTCCATTCGGTAAAGCAAATGTTACTAGAGAAGGAAAAGATATTACAGTTGTAACATACGGTGCTATGGTTCATGAAACTGAATTCGCTGCACGAACATTAAGTGAAGAAGGTTACTCAATTGAAATTGTCGACATAAGAACAATTTCTCCTTTGGATACTGAAACAATTTTCGAATCTGTTAAAAAAACCGGTAAAGTAATAGTAATTCATGAAGATTCATTAACTGCCGGATTTGGAGCTGAGATTGCTTCGCGAATTTCAGATGAATGCTTTGAATATTTAGATGGACCCGTAAAACGTTATGCGA
>JACKAB010000040.1 GCA_020635285.1 Ignavibacteriales bacterium
TGATCTAAGTGTTATTATTGCGGGTCCAACATCAACAGGTCCAACTGATCAAGCTATTGCAACAATTCCAATAGGTCAATTAGCTGATATGGAAAAATATGTTGTTTTTGCAAATGGTGTATTGGATCCAGGTAGTTATGCCGGAAATCCAAATCATATTAGCACCGCTTTTGAATTATTGGTAAAGCCAATGGCTCGAGAAGAAGCGATGAGCGATAATGTTGAATTTTTTGTTCTTCATGGAGCAACAGATGCACCAAAAGTTGATGTAATAGCAAGAAATGTCGCTACTTTAGTTAATGATGCTGCTTATACTGATATTACTGATTATATTGAAGTTCCTGCATCATCATATATTTTAGATGTAACTCCAGCCGAAGCAAATGAAACAATAGTGGCTTCTTTTACTGCTGATTTAAGCAGTTTAGGCGGCGGATCAGCTGTAGTTTTTGCATCGGGATTTTTAGATCCTTCTGCTAATCAAGATGGCGAAGCTTTTGGAATTTTTGCAGTATTAGCTGATGGAACTGTAATTGAATTTCCAGTTTATGTTCCAACTGCTAGATTACAAGTAATACATAATGCCGCTGATGTTGCTGCTGCTTCTGTTGATATTTATTTATGGAATACAGTAACAAATTCTTTGGTGGTAAAGTTAAATGATTTTGCATTTAGAGCAGCAACTCCTTTTGTCGACGTGCCTGCTGGTGAAGCATTGGATGTAGTTATTGCCGCTCCAACTTCAACAAGCGAAACTGACGCTGTAATTGCAACCATTCCAGTTGGAGAATTTGCTGATATGGAAAAATATGTTGTAATAGCTAATGGCGTACTTGACCCATCAAGTTATGCAGCTAATCCGGATGAAGTTTCGACAGCCTTTCAATTATTGGTAAAACCAATGGCAAGAGAAATGGCAATGAGCGAAAATGTAGAATTCTTTGCCGTACACGGTGCAACTGATGCACCAACAGTTGATGTAATTGCTAGAGGCGTTGCAACTGTAGTTAATGATGCTCCTTACACTGCAATTACTGATTATATCGAAGTTCCTGCCGCTTCCTATATTCTCGACGTTACTCCTGGCGGTGATAACGAAACAATAGTAGCATCATTTAGGGCTGACCTAAGTGCTTTAGCAGGGGGAACCGCAGTTGTATTAGCATCCGGATT
>JACKAB010000041.1 GCA_020635285.1 Ignavibacteriales bacterium
GTATCCGGGATTGGTTCTTCATCAATACTGCTATCTTTTAGAAGAGAACTAAAAGTTGAAGGGTCATCAAAAGAAACGCCCATTCCGCCGTGTTGTGATTCAAGTATTAATGATTGATTTGAACCAATTTCAACTGCCATCGGTTGATCTGGAATAGTTTCGGGATAAGTCGGATATTTATTTTCTAAAGTTCTCCCAAGCCAGCCATCGGAATAATATTTATCAACATCTGAAGCGGTAAGCCAAATATCTGTTGATCTGAAGTGCGATCTGTTTTGATTTTCATAACCAACATTTTGAATGATACTCATTTTCCCATCATCAAAAATGGATTTTAAAGGACTCATATTAGGGTGAAAACCGATTGTATTTGTAATTGGAACAATATCTGTTTTTGGTATTGCCAGTGTTGGTCTATTGCGGTAATATAAATCATCTTCAAAAGGTATTATTGTATTCAGTCCATCGTTACCACCCTTTAACTGAACCACAACTAAAATTTTTCCATCATAAGATTTAATATTTAGTATTGGGTTTGCAAAGGCTTTCATCGGAAAACCGCTAAGTGAGAAAGCCGTACTTCCACCACCAATAATTGCCATTTGCCTTATAAAATCTCTACGTCTCATACTATACTTTCAAATTTATGATAGTTGATACTCTGGCAGCCTAGCCAAAGCTTTTAAGAAATTAATTATTCTAGTTTCGGCTTGATTACTATACGTTGACCAATCTTGAATGACAGCTCCATCAAGTAACTTTTCCAGCATACGTCCCTTTGTATTTTGGGATAAGGGATAAATGAAAAGATAATTTATTACATCTTCCACAAACTGAACTGCATCTTCAGAACTTTCAAAACTTCTTGCAAATTCAAGAACGTTCATTGAAAAACCAATTGGGTTTCCTTTTGAATTATTACCGGAAATAATAGAATCCGTAAACTCATTCCGCATTGGTAATGTTGTTGTGCTTATCCATTTTCTTTGTCCTTCCCAGCCCCGGACATCAGGCGGATCAAAATGTAATTGCTTCATTTTGTCAGAGCTTTCAATTATGAAATAATAATCTAATGGAGATAACCCACTTATATTGAATTGTTTCATAACTCCAACAATTAAGTGATTAGGCGTTTTAATGGAGGTAGCTTTAAATTGATCTGAAT
>JACKAB010000042.1 GCA_020635285.1 Ignavibacteriales bacterium
CTGCTGAATAAAGTTTCCTTTTCATTTTTTCTGCGGCGTCTCTAACAGCTGGAGAAATTGATGGAGCTGTTGTACTTCCACCACTTGATGGACCATATGGGTATTCAGTATTTCCTAAATGAACTATGATATTCATAAGCGGTACTTCTAAAATTTCCGCTGTGATTTGCGAAATAAAAGTATAAGTCCCGGTTCCAATATCTTGAGTGCCTGAGTAAACATTAACTAATCCATCTTTGGTAATTTTAATATTTGCATGGGCTGGTGGTCCGCCGCCGCCCCACCAAATTTGAGTTGCCATTCCAATGCCCGATTTTATATAACCTTTCCCGCTTCCTGGAATTTTATTCCTGTTCTGCCAACCTATTTTTTCAGCACCAATTTTATAAGCTTCTTTTAATTTTTTAGAACTATATTTGACTCCCCAAACTTGGTCATTATCAACATAATTTTTTAATCTAAACTCAATTGGGTCCATATCTATTTTCAAAGCGGCGTCATCAATTAATGCTTCAAATGCAAACGTTCCTTGTACATGTCCTGGTGCTCTAAAAGGACGAGCTTTTCCAGTATTTGTTAGCATACTAAATTCTATGGTTTCAACATTATCACATTTATATAATGTTCTCAATGGCCAACTACAGCCGCCTCCGCTTGGGTAAGCTCCAACACTTGCAATTGTTTCTTGGCTCAAAGCTGTAAGGGTTCCATCTTTTTTCATCCCAAGCTTTAATTTTTGAATCGAGTCTGGACGATTGCCAACTGCAAGATTCATTTCTCTTCTGTCTAAAGTAATTTTTACTGGACGTTTTATTTTTTTTGATAAAATCGCCGCCATTACTGTATATTTTCCAGCTTCCAATTTGCTTCCGAAACCGCCCCCCATATATTCTTTAATAACTTGAACCTTTTCCTCGCTTAATCCTAATGCTTTTGCCACTGTTTCTCTTACTTCAAATATTCCTTGCGTTGAATCATAAACAATTAACTTATCATCTTCCCAATTAACCACACTGCAATGAACTTCGGTTGGATTATGAATTGCAACTTGAGTTGAAAAAGT
>JACKAB010000043.1 GCA_020635285.1 Ignavibacteriales bacterium
ATATCCCAAATTCCAATACCAAAATTTTCTTTATAGAATTTATATAGTTTGCCGGTTGTATCATAAAGTTCTTCAATGCTAATAAAAACTCTATACTCAAATCCATTTAGATTAAGCTGTAAACCTTTTTTATTGATATCAGTACCATTAAATAAATATTCCAAATTATTTGTGGTATTTTTAAAAATATAGAAATGAAAATCGCTGTTTTGAATTCGAAGATTATCAGAAATTTTTATATTGCTTAAGTATTTATTGTCACCACTTCCGCTTAATTTTTGTCGGGAAAAATTTATAAATCCATTTGCCGCTTCAAACTTATTATTATAAATAACCAGAGCTGTTTCTCCACGAGCAGAATTGGTATATGCAAAAACATTCTCATTTAGTTTTTTATTTTTATTCACGAAATCATATAGCCAAAAATTATCTACATCAGCAAATAAATATCTTTTTGCAAGAATTGGAAAAACTTCCTTTTCATGTTTTTCAATAAGCCAATGATTTGGAATTTCATTATAATAAGCCCGTTGATATTCCATGCCATACTTTTCTTTAAATCCTTCAATTTGTCCATGAGCAAGCATTGGCAAGCCCGGAAGCGTGCACATTAAAATTAGTACTCCAAAATATTTATCGTCAGTTCCGAATTGATCAATTGCTGTTTCCTCATCCGGATTACTCATAAAGTTTACGTAACGTTTTAGAATTTCAGGCTCAAATTCCAAAGTGTTAGTTATCAATTCTCGGTACTCGGCATTATTTTCTTTCATCAACATATTCATAAATGCACTGTTATAAACGCGGTGCATTCCAAGAGTTCTAACAAAGTATCCTTCCATTAGCCAGAATGCCTCTGCTAGCAGAAGTGTTTCAGGCATTTCGGTATTGATTCTATCAACGACTTCTCGCCAAAATTCTTTTGGAAATAATTCATCAAACTGTGCTCGCGAAAGAGCAAAATCTGCTCGAGAAGGGATATCGCCGCCTTTGCCCGGTTCAGGATACCACAATCGGGAAAAATGTTTTTTTGCCAATGTC
>JACKAB010000044.1 GCA_020635285.1 Ignavibacteriales bacterium
AAAAAAAAAATAAAATACTTTGACGATTAAAAATTATTAGCTTACTAGTTTTTAAATAAAAATAATTTTCTGTATTTGACACAACCTTAAAGTCAAAAATGATTTGGAGAAAAAATGAAAGTTGAAATAGTTATGCCAAAAATGGGTGAAAGCATTAATGAAGGCACAATAATAAAATGGCATAAAAAAGTTGGCGATAGAGTAAAAAAAAGATGAGATAATTTATGAAATAAGTACTGATAAGGTTGATACCGAAATTCCTTCTCCTGCTGATGGAATATTGTCTGAAATTAAAGCTTACGAAAACGAAACTGTTCCTATAAATGAAGTTGTTGCAATAATTGAAACAGAAGAGGGAAAAAGGTGGGGATGTAAAAACTATAGACGAAAAACATAAAGACCAGAAAACAGATAAAAGAAGAGAAAAAAGAAGACCAAACAACAGATGATAAAACAGATTCTGTTGTTGATATTCCAATGCCCAAAATGGGTGAATCTGTGATGGAAGGAACGATAATAAAATGGCATAAAAAGTTGGGGATTCTATAAAATCAGATGAAATTTATATGAGATAAGTACGGATAAAGTAGATACAGAAGTACCTTCACCAGTCAATGGAATTCTAAAAGAGATTTTGGTTAAAGAAAATGAAACGGTTGAAGTTGGCAAAATTGTTGCAAAAATTTCTACAAAAACCGGCAGCTCAAAAGTTAATGCAAGTGAGATGAAAGTTGAGGTTAGGCGAGAAACACATGCAGAGACTAGAAGTGAAGAAAAAGTTGAATCAAGCAAAAAAGAAGGTAAAGAAAAATTTGTGAGCAATAGATTTTACTCTCCACTTGTTATGAACATTGCCAGCAAAGAAGGCATTAGTCAATCGGAATTGGAATCAATTGAAGGAACTGGAATTGGAAATAGAGTTTCTAAAAAAGATATTCTTGATTACCTTGAAAACAAAAGATCAGGTAAAACCTCAGCTGTATCAGAAACTTCTTCCGAAAAAATAAGTTATTCAAAAGGTACAGTTGAAAAAGTCCCAATGGATAATATCCGTAAAAGAATTATGGAACATATGCTTAAAAGCCGTGATACTCCGTTCACGTTTCTGAAGTGATGGAAGTTGATATGACTAGGATTCATAATTTTATAGAAAAAAATAAATCTAGCTTTTTAAAGGAAGATAATATCAAACTTACATATATGGCTTTTTTATCCTATGCAGCAATAAGAGCTTTAAAAGAATTCCCTCTTGTCAATTCTTCAATTGAAGGGGAGAATATTATTAAAAAGAAAAATATAAATCTTGGAATTGCTGTTTCGGTTGAACCTAATGGTTTGATTGTCCCCAATATTAAAAATGCAGATGAAAAAAAATATTCGTGGATTAGCAAAGGCAATTTCTGAAATTAGTTATAAATCTAGAAACAAAGGACTCACACCGGATGATATAATGGATGGCACTTTCTCAATAACAAATTATGGAGTATTTGGAGCTTTTTGTTTGGCACACCAATTATTAATCAACCTGAAGTCGCAATTCTTGGTGTTGGTGCAGTAGTCAAAAAGCCCGTTGTTATTGAAGTTGAGGGAGGAGATACAATTGCGATTAAACCGATGATGTATTTGACTTTAAGTCATGATCACAGACTTGTTGACGGAATGCTTGGTGGGATGTTTTTGAAATTTATTAAAGACTCTTTAGAAAATTTTGATGTTGGAAGTGTTTAATTTCTAACATTCACTTCTCCACACCTTGGACACTTAACTGAATCACCTTTAAAGGTTGGCGGAACTTTTATTGTTACGCCGCATTTACAGTTGTAAAAGTTATAACCATTTACTCCCATCACAATATTACCAAGCTTACGTTGGGTTTCTTTTTCGGTTAAGTTTGCAATTGGATCAATTCCTTTGTCTTATTGGGTGTTTTCAGCTTGTTTAAGTCCGGAAGGAGGGATAATTTTCTCAGAATTATTTTTAATTTTGTTATATGCTGTTTGATAATCTGCAAAACCAACTCCATGCATCATTCCGCGTAAAATTTTTATTCTTTCAGAAATTGGTGGGTGAGTGCTTGATAAATCTGCTATTTGCATTCCTGTTTTTTGAGTGGATTAACAATGTACATTCCTGCTGTTGCTTTATTTGCCGATTTAAGATTGAACCTATTTTGTGATAATTTTTCTAAAGCAGAAGCCAAACCTTCTGGGTAACGTGTTAATCTTGCTCCATTTGCATCTGCTAGATATTCACGTTTTCTTGAAATAGCAAAATATAAAAGTCTTGCTAAAATTGGTGCTGATATAGCAAAAACAAGCGCAAAAACCATTATAATAATTTGCTCATTTCCACCGCCGGAAGATTTATTTTTATAACGATTAAGAGAACTTCCGCCAAACCAATAACCGCGCAAAAATATTTCAGAGATAATTACAATAGCACCCAAGCATAATTCCAGCAAAGGTCATAAATAGAACATCTCTATTCACTATGTGAGAAATCTCATGCGCAATAACGCCTTGAAGCTCATCTCGGTTAAGCTGGCTCAACAATCCGGCAGTAACAGCAACAACGCTGTCTTCAGGCTTTCTGCCTGTTGCAAATGCATTGGGAGCTTCTTCATTTACGATAAATATTTTAGGCATTTTGGGTAAGTTGGAGGCGATGGTCATTTCCTCAACAATATTAAAAAGTTGAGGATGCACATCTCGTGGAAACTTCCTTGGCATTGCTTATTGATAGGATTATTGAGCTGCCGGCAAAGTAACTAACCAGTGATAGAATACTCCAAATTATTAGAGCAAGAAAAAACTCCAAATGGACCGCCTCACTTCCGAGAAAAGTTGCTCCAAAGAAATAACCCAATAGAATTAGGATTATTCCCATAGCTATGAAAAGTATAATCGATTTGCGCCGATTTGCTTGAATTAATTCCCACATAAAAAGTCAAAAATTAAAAGTGAAAAGTCAAAAGTCAAAAAAAATTATTTTTAAAACTTAACATTCGGTACTTCTCTTTCTGCTTCAACTTTAATTTCAAAAATTCTTCTTTTGCAAAATTGAACATTCCAGCAAAAATATTAGAAGGAACATTTCAATTTTATTATTATAAAAAAAAGAACTTGATCATTGTAGTTTTGTCGTGCAAAAGAAATTTTATTTTCTGTTGAAGTTAATTCTTCCTGCAAAGCCAAAAAGTTTTGATTGGCTTTTAAGTCTGGATAATTTTCTACAACTAAATTAAATCTTTGTAAAGCTCCGCTCAATTCCGATTCAGCTTTTGATTTATCAGCAACTGATGAAGCATCAACTGCAGCGCTTCTGGCTTTGGTTATATTCTCTAAAGTATCTCGCTCGTGAGTCATATAACCTTTAACGGTTTCAATTAAATTGGGAATTAAATCATGTCGCCTTTTTAATTGTACGTCAATTTGTGACCAAGCATTTTTAACTTGATTACGTAAACGCACTAAAGAGTTATAAATTGAAACTCCATACATTGCAATTACTGCAACAACAATAATAAAAATAAAAATGCACTCATTTATCCTCCGGGTTAAAAATAATTTTAATTTATTTTACAATATTTATTTGTCATGCTGAATCGCGCATTTTGCGATGAAGCATCTCTTTCTCGCTTAGTACCAACCTTCGCTTAAATCTTTCCAAGTTGGGTTTTCCTTTTCAATCAAATCAATCTTTTTTTTTTCTCAACCAACCTTTAATTTGCTTTTCTCTTATAATCGCTGAGCGAACTTCATTTGTACATTCAAAATAAACCAAACTATTTAAGTTGTATTTTGATGTGAACCCTTTACTAATTTATTTTTATGTTCATAAATTCTTCTTTAGATATTGTTTGTCATTCCGTGTATAATGTTTTTGAATGATTGGTTAAAATGTAAACGTAATATTTTTTCTCCATAATTTTAATTAGTTAAATCTGCAAGTCCTTAGATTCTTCGAATAAAAACCATTCTCAGAATGACAGCATAAAAATTTTATTGTCATGCTCAATCGCGTATTTTGCGATTAAGCATCTATAATTCAAAGATTCTTTACCCGATTGGAAAGCGTCGGAATCAGAATGATAAGACAAAATTAGATTTTAACCACAGAATAATTCAATAATAATTTTATTTACTTAATTCTGCTTTCTGACTTCAATTTTATGCTTGTACATATCTTCAAGAACTTGAATTATACTATTATGTTTATTTACAGATCCTTCTTTAATCACCTCTAAAATTTCACCTTTATCAAACCACAAACCGTGTCCGTGTTTACATTCATCAAGCACAATATCCTTATCATCACTTACACGTGTCTTTTCCATTTTTTTATGGCAGATTGGGCAGCGGCGTTTTTTTTTCTTATTTTTTTTTGCTTTTGAAAATGATTTGATGAGCTCATCTTTTTCTGAAGAGTTTTCCAAAAGCAATTCAAGTTCACCAGCATCAAGCCAAATGCCTTCACAGTTTGTGCAGAAATCCGTTTCAATTTCTTCAAACTCTAAAACTATCATGGGATGTTTGCAGCTTGGACAAAACATAATTATCTTTTTCTATGATAATGTAAATATAGTGAAATTGAATAAACATTGGCATTAACAAAGCACTCTTTTTTTTAATATCTTTACACATTGAATAAATTTTAGTGAAAGTTAAAAGCATGAAATTAAACAAACATCAAAGAGAATTTAAAGATACAGTTGAAAAAGAAAAAGTTGAATTGGGCAGAAGACCTGATTGGTTAAAGGTGCGCTTACCTTCAGGGGATAATTATAG
Source organism: Ignavibacteriales bacterium (assembly GCA_020635285.1). Taxonomy (GTDB): domain Bacteria; phylum Bacteroidota; class Ignavibacteria; order Ignavibacteriales; family Melioribacteraceae. The sequence continues at coordinate 4,788 of JACKAB010000044.1, forward strand.
AGAAGTTCTTTCTATGATGCGCAAATCAAAACTGAATACTGTTTGCGAAGAAGCCAAATGCCCAAACCTTGCAGAATGTTGGAATAACCGAACCGCAACGTATATGATTCTTGGCGATACGTGCACAAGAACTTGTGGATTTTGCGATGTTAAAACCGGAAAACCAACTTTTGTTGATTGGGATGAACCAAACAGAGTTGCACAATCAGTTGTTGATTTAGGATTAAAACATGTTGTAATAACATCAGTTAATAGAGATGAATTAAAAGATGGCGGTGCTGCAATTTTTTCTAAAACAATTGAACTAATTAGAGAAAGATTGCCGGAATGTTCCATCGAAATTTTAATCCCGGATTTTCAGGGAGATGAAACTGCATTTGAAATTATTATGAAAAACCCACCTGATATATTAAATCATAATTTAGAAACGGTTCCAAGGTTATATCATGCCGTTCGTCCGCAAGCAAATTTTCAAAGAAGTTTAGATTTGATAAAATGGTTTAAGGCAAAAGGTCTACGCACAAAGAGCGGAATAATGGTTGGAATAGGTGAGAAAACTGAAGAAGTATTAGAATTAATGAAAGAATTAAAAAATCATAATTGTGATATAATGACAATTGGCCAATACCTTCAACCAACAAAAACTCATCTTCCGGTTGATAGATACGTAACCCTTGAAGAATTTGCAATGTACAAAAGTGAAGGAAAAATATTAGGATTTGAAGCTGTAGAATCTGGACCCTTGGTAAGAAGTTCTTATCACGCCGAGAAGCATGTAAAAAAATAACTCACGCATCAAAATGATTTTTTATCTTTTTATAATAAGATCGTCCAAGAGGTAATCTAACTTCATTTGATAATTCCAATTCATATCTGCTCCCAGGAAATGAAAGTACCTTTTTAGCAAAATCAAGGTTTACAATATAAGCTCTGTGGGTTCTTTCAAAATTTTGCGGAAGTATTTTGTATATTTTTTCTAAAGAAAGATTATGCAATTTTTATTTTCATTTTCTAGAATTATTTCTGTGTAATGATCTGCCGGCTGAAAGTATACTATTTTTGTCAAAGGAATGGATTCTATTTTTCCTCCGCTTTTAACAAATAATTGTTTTGTCTTTGGATTTAATTTCTCACTTGAAAAAAATCTGTCCAACGCTTTATTTATTCTTTCTTCAAAAATTGGTTTTGGTACAAAATCTAAAACCCCATATTCAAAAGCCTCTAAAGCCCTTTCTGTATATGCCGAAACTATAATAGTCAAAAATGATTCTGATACTATATTCTTAAGCAAAGAAAAAACCATCGCTGCTTTTAATATTAAGATCTAGGAATACCAAATCAATTTTTTCAGAATTAATTAATATGGTTGCTTCATCTAAAGATTCCGCAAAAATTAGATTAAAAATCTTAGCCTTTTCATAGTTCAAAATCAATTTCTTCAATCTTAAGGCAGAGCTTTTTTCATCTTCTACAATTAAAACATTCATTTATCACTCTCATTAATTATTTTAATTATAGTAATCCAAATTGTTTCATCACCAAAATATTGAAGCTCCCAATTATCTCCATAACTTTCTGTTAGTCTAGAACGTATATATTTTAATCCATTCCCTTCTTTAATTTTTTTTAAAGTTCACAAAATTATTTTTCATTACGATTTCTTCTTCTGTCGAAAGGCTACTGCAGTCACCATTATAATTTACAATAACCTTAAGCTCAAATAAATTTTTATCATTATGTTCTTCAATAATGAAACAAACTTTTTTGAATTATTTTGATGATGACTAATTCCATTTTCTACCAAGGTATGTATAATTGCTGGTGGAATTTTTTTATTCAAATTTTGTAAATTATTAACTAAAGTGTACTTTTTATGTTGTCTAAATTCCATAATTTTAATATGTCTTTCACAAAGTTGCAACTCATCTTTTATAGTAATTAATTTTTGATCTGAAAATGTTAAAAATGATCTAAACTCATCTGATAATTCTTTAATGAACCTTAATCCTTCTTTTGGGCTTTCTTCAATCCATTCAATTACTGCATTTAACGAGTTCATTATATAATGTGGCTGAATAATTTTTTTAAGCATTTCTGTTTCTAATCTTGATGTTCTTAGATTTGCAAAAGCCAACTCATTTTTCTTAAGATCTTCTTTTCTAAAATAAATAACACTGAAATAAAAAAGAATGATGAGAAAGAATAAATTCATTATACTATACTTAACTAAAAGCAATATTAAAAAATATTATAATTGCAAAAAAAGAGATACAATACAATTTGAGGAAGGATTTTTTTTTTCTTGATAAAAATAGACCATAAGAAATGGAGGATTAGACCAAATGTCAAATAATAATTCTCATCCAGTTCAAAGAAAAAAGCTTGCAAGTAAAATTGCTCCAATCAATATTAAATACATTATCCCATATTTCACTTTGTTAAATTCAATAAAAAATAGGGAAAATGAGAAAAGTGAAAGATAAACCAATATTTTGATTAAATGTTCTCCGAAATAAGTAAAATTAAAACCGACAAAACCTGCAAAAAATAAATATTCAATAAAAAGACTTATAAACATCAGAAATGTTGTTATTGCCAAATATGTTGAGAGGAAAAGAGATGAGTTTTTACTAAAATACTTAATCAGTAAAACTAAAAGAACCAAGTAAACAAAAATTAAAAAAAATAGATGTCCGAAAACTTTGTACTCTGAAATTTTTATATCAACAGGATCAGCAATACTTAAGTAAGCAAATTCCAACGGATTGCGTTCATCTAATTTTGCTCTAATAGAGAGGACGTTCTTTTCAAAAAAGGCTAATGAGTCATTAAATGAATAAGATTCTGAATATATTCCCTTTTTAGTGATATTTTCAAAATTACCAACAAAATTTTGCCCTAGTTTATCACCATTCCAAAAAATTTCATAATCTGCTGAAAGATCAATTAGTATTACAAGATTTTTAAAATTAATATCCTTTTGCGATAAATAAATATTAGTTCTGATCCAGCAAAATTGGTTTTGGTTTTGTATTGTATTATTAAATAATACTGCCCACGAAGAATCATTATAATTTGGTTCTTTCCACTCAAGCGAATCACCATAATTAAATTTATATGGTGATTTTTGAAAAAAAAGAGTTCTGTGAATAAAGTGACTCTGAAAAAAGATCAGAGCAATTGAAATAAAAAATATAAATTTATTTATTGTCATTTAATTAGCAATTTACCATTAAAATAAGAGTCAATTATACCATTATTTTTGCAAAGTTTTGTTAAAAAAAAGATTAAAATAAAAATTGAATGAGCAGTTCACAGCATATTTTGAGCAGTTCAGAACAATAATTTATAAAACGTACCCAAACTCACATTATATTATTTGACTTATTTATAAATTATTTACTTATTAATTCGATGATCTTAAATTCTACAGAGTATAAAATATTTAGTCACAAAATTGTAATATAATTAGAAATTAAACATATAAAAAAAAAAAAAATAAGGAGAAGAAGTGAAAAAACAATTTACAAATTTCTTGGTGATATAACATTGGCGTTAGTTCTGGGTTACTCCAGCTCAATGTTGGGACAAAAAGCACTGCAGAAGGAAGAACAACGTGCTAAAACATTATATGAAGCAGAAAAAGTATTTAATGAAAAGTGGGCGGGATACGATGTAAAAAACGGTTTTTACATGGAAAACGGAATAAAAACAAAAAGCCAGGTTGGAAAATATTTAAACGAGCGCAATATTATTGGGAACAGAGAGTTGATCTTAAAACCGGTGAATTCCTAAAACAACTGCAGTTGAAGAATATGAAAAAAGTAAAAAATACACTAAAGAAAACTAATTTTAATTCAGGCTGGTCTAATTTAGGAACAAATAGTTCCGCTGGTGGTTATTCAGGAATAGGAAGAATTAATTGTATAGCTTTTCACCCAACAGATTTAAATACACTATTTGGGTAGGCAGTCCGTCCGGTGGTTTGGAAAACTACAGATGGTGGCGGTAGTTGGGCAATATTAAACAGTTCACTTAATGTTCTGGGAGTAAGTGCTATAGTTGTACAATCCAACAAATCCTGATATAATATATATTGCAACCGGTGATCGTGACGGGGGCAGTATGTCAACTCTTAGTGGCGGTCAAGGTGCTGATAATGCTAGTATTGGTGTTTATAAAACTACAAATGGCGGTAGTACTTGGAGCCCAACCGGACTAACATACACTACAAGTCAAAAGGTAACAGTTTACGATTTAATAATGCATCCTACTAATCCTCAAATTCTTTTGGCTTCAACATCTGTAACAAGTACCGGGGAACTAATGGTGCAATTTATAGGTCAATAGATGGTGGCGATAATTGGACAGAGACCACGGGTAGTTACAAAGCTTGGCGTCTTGCCTTTAAACCCGGTGTGATCCTAGTATTGTATATGGAACCGAAGCTTTTGGAGGTGTACAATACTTACTACGATCAACAAATGGTGGTGTGAATTGGACTGAAACTACTATCCCAACAGGTACTGATGCTCAGCGATCAGAACTCGCTGTTTCAGCCAATGATCCAGCAGTAGTCTTATGTAGTCACATGTAAACAGAATTCATCGCTTAATGGGATTTACAAATCAACGGATAGCGGAGTCTCATTTACAATAGTATTCTCACCAACAACCAAAAACCTATTGGGTTATCTATATAATGGTAGTGATTTAACCGCCGGTCAAGGCCATTACGATTTATGTATTGCTGCTAATCCAAATAATAAGAACGAAGTTTATGTTGGTGGGGTAAATACTTGGAAATCAACTGATGGCGGTTCCAATTGGAATATTGTTACAATTTGGTCTGACCAAGATAATGGAATACCTGCTGTTCCTGCAGTTCATGCTGATAAACATGCTCTAGCCTTCCAACCTGGTACTACTGGGACTGTTTTGTGGGAAGGTAATGATGGTGGTATTTATAAAGTTACAAATAGTGGCTCCACTTATGAAGATAAATCAAATGGAATAATTATTAGTCAAATTTATAGGATTGGTGTTTCTCAAACTAATTCCACAAAAATAATGACAGGTTTACAAGATAATGGCTCAAAATTATTTAATACTGGTATATGGACTGATGTAAACGGCGGTGATGGAATGGAATGTATAATTGATTATAGTAATCCCAATTATATGTACTCAACTTATACTGAAGGTCAAATATCCATTAGTACTAATGGTGCAACATTTCAACAGATGGTTATATAACAGCAAATATACCTAATGGACCAGGGGGAACACTCAAACAGCCAAAAGGCGCATGGGTAACACCTTATATACTATCCATCCAAATAATAGTTCAACAATTATTGCAGCTTTTGATACTGTTTGGAAGTCAACTGATAGAGGAAATAGCTGGACTGCAATATCACAGGAATTGAGTGATGTTCAAATATTACGTAGTCTTGCGATTGCACCTTCAAATTCAAATGTTCTATATGCCGCAGATCAGACTCACATGTGGAAAACAACAGACGGTGGTGCAACGAACTGGACAGCTGTTACTTTACCTACTCTCAATAATAGTATTACTTATATCGCTGTGCATCCAACTGATCAAAATACACTTTGGTTTACTGTTGGTGGATTTACCAATGGACAAAAAGTATATCAATCATCAAATGGTGGCGCTTCTTGGACTAATATTTCCGGTACATTACCAAATTTACCAATAAAAATGAGTATTGTTCATTATAAAAAAGCTACAGATAGAAATGTATTATTTGTTAGTACAGATTTAGGTGTTTATGTAAGTGAGCAAGCATTACCAACAAATGCTCTTGCAAAAGCTAATGTAAGTGATTGGTCACAATACAATACCGGATTACCAAATGTTGTAGTTTCTGAATTAGAGATTTATTATGCACCAACTGGTCCGGATAAATTAAGAGCCGCAACTTTTGGCAGAGGATTATGGGAAACTGATATTGATGCCGCTTTACCGGTTGAGTTAACGTCTTTTGCTGCAACTTCGGTAGAAGGTAATAAAGTTTCATTAAATTGGGAAACCGCGACAGAAGTAAATAATTATGGTTTCCAAATTGAGAGAAAAAGTGTTCAAAATGAAAAATGAAAATCAAATGAAGAATGGGCAAAAATTGGTTTTATTGAAGGACATGGTAATAGCAATTCTCCAAAAGAAATACTCATTTGTTGATGCTACTGTGAATGGCGGCAGTAATTTTGCTTACAGATTGAAACAAGTAGATATTGACGGATCTTATGAATATTCAGATGTGGTTGAGGTTCAAGTTGTTCCTACAAAATTTGCACTTGATCAGAATTATCCTAATCCGTTTAATCCAACAACAAAAATTAATTATTCGGTTCCGTCAAAATCGCTTATTTCATTAACCGTTTTCGATGTGTTAGGAAAGGAAGTTGTAAAACTTGTAAATGAAATTCAAGACGCTGGAGTTTACGAAGCAAGTTTTGATGCAAGCCAATTTACAAGCGGAATTTATTTCTACAGTTTACACGCTGGTGAGTTTACCCAAACCAAAAAAATGATGTTAGTAAAATAAAATAATATAACATTCCCCCTGACTTAGGACGACAATCGAAAATTGGTTGTCGTCCTTTTTTTATCACTAATTGAGAATATAAATGAACCACGATTTAAATAAAGACTTTATTAACCCAAATTCAAACATCGAGTATTTGTCATTTCTGAAAGATTTAAAAAAGAAAAAAAATCATTTCTATATATTATTAACCGTTTATTTAGTTCTAATTGTATCAATGTTTTTAGTAATATAAAAGTTGTCTAATCATCTAATTAGCTATTTCCTAGTTTCTCATAGTTATATTTTGGATACTATCTTTCTCATTTGATCCTTTAGATTCTCAAATTTGGTAAGTAAAAAATACATTGAGTGAAAAATAAGCTCCTTCATCTCATTAAAAAATAGCCCTATTTAACTTAAACCAACTTTTTAAAAGTTTTCATATTTCGAATAATTCCTTACTTTATTGGCATAAAACTTATATATTTATCTTCATTAGAAAGAAAAATTTTAGGAGTTTTTTATGGCAAAAGTAAAAGGCGATATTATTATCGATATCGAAAAATGTAAAGGCTGCGAACTTTGCATTGAAGCCTGCCCGCAAGATTCTCTGGAAAGATCACGCCAAGTAAATAATAAAGGTTATTTGTACATTGTAAAAGTTCTTGATAACTGTACAGGTTGTACAAATTGCGCTTTGGTTTGTCCAGAGGGCGGAATAACAGTTTACAGAAAGACTGAAACGGGCAAAAAACAAATTGCAAAAATAGACAACGTTACTCAAGACATGAATATTGAGGTGAACGAATGAAAGAATTAAAATTAATGAAAGGAAATGAAGCATTAGCAGAAGCCGCAATCAGAGCCGGCTGTGATGCTTATTTTGGTTATCCGATTACTCCCCAGTCTGAAGTTTTGGAATATTTGAGTAGAGAAGCAAATGCAAGAACCGGAATGGTTGTGCTTCAGGCAGAAAGTGAAATTGCTTCTATAAATATGGTTTATGGTGCAGCCGGAACGGGCAAAAAAATTATGACATCTTCTTCTTCACCCGGAATGAGTTTGATGCAGGAAGGTATCTCATATATTGCTTGTGCAGAACTTCCATGTTTGCTTGTAAATGTAAACAGAGGCGGACCAGGTTTGGGCACAATACAACCCGGACAAGGTGATTATTTTCAATCAGTAAAAGGCGGGGGTCACGGAGATTATAAACTAATTGTATTGGCTCCTGCAACTGTTCAAGAAATGTCTGATTTTGTAAAAGAAGGATTTGAGCTTGCATTTAAATATCGCAATCCGGTTTTAATTTTAACGGATGGCGCACTAGGACAAATGATGGAAAAAGTTGAATTATTTCCTCAACAAGAAAGAAAATTTGAAGAATTGGATTGGGCAATTACCGGAAAACCTGAAAGCAGACCTAAAAATGCAATAACTTCTTTACACTTAAAAGCAGAGAAGATGGAAGAAATTAATATTCATCTTCAAAAAAAATATAGAGAAATTGAAAAAAATGAAATTAGATATGAAGCAATTGATTGTGATGATGCTGATTATATTATTACTGCATATGGATTAGTTGCAAGGATTTGTACAAAAGCTGCGCAGCTTGCAAGGAAAAAGGGAATTAAAGTTGGAGTTCTCAGACCAATTTCACTTTTCCCATTTCCTTATGATGTTATAAATAAGTACGCTGATAAAGTGACCAGCATTCTTGATGTGGAAATGAACGCCGGTCAAATGGTGGAAGATGTGCGACTTGCTGTAAATGGAAAAGTTCCAGTTGAATTTTATGGTAGAATGGGCGGAGTTGTTCCTGATCCCGAAGAAATTCTAAAAGTGTTAGAAGAAAAATTAGTAGGAGTTGCCGTATGAATGAAAGAGCCTTAATAGACGATGAACATTACGAACATACTTTACGAGCAGAACACACTGAGATAATCGATCGCGAAAACATAGTTTATGAAAAACCAGGGACTCTAATTGATATTGATATGCATTACTGCCCCGGATGCGGTCATGGTGTTGTGCACAGACTTATTGCAGAAGTAATTGATGAAATGGAAATTCAATCAGAAGTGATTGGAGTTGCCCCTGTTGGCTGTTCTGTTCTTGCATATAATTATCTAAACATTGATATGTCTGAAGCAGCCCACGGAAGAGCTTCAGCCGCGGCTACTGGAATTAAAAGAGTTATGCCTGAAAAATATGTTTTCTCATATCAGGGTGATGGTGATTTAGCCGCGATCGGAACTGGTGAAACAATTCATACTTGCAATCGTGGAGAAAATATTTTATTCCTTTTCATTAATAATGGAATTTATGGAATGACCGGCGGACAAATGGCTCCAACAACCCTGGAAGGAATGAAATCAACAACTTCTCCATTTGGAAGAGATGTTGCAACAATGGGAGCGCCACTAAAAATTACTGAGTTAATTGCTCAGCTTCCCGGAACTTATTATGTTACTAGACAATCGGTCCACACTGCAAATAATGTTAGAAAAGCAAAAAAAGCAATTCGAAAAGGATTTGAATACCAAAAACTCAATAAAGGGACTTGTTTTATTGAAATAGTTTCAAATTGTCCATCTAATTGGAAGATGACTCCAATTGAATCTAATCATTGGTTAAATGATAACATGCTTCCATTTTATCCATTAGGCGACATCAAAGTACCAAAAAACGGAGGTAAATGATTATGACTGAAGAAATTATTATTGCCGGCTTTGGCGGACAAGGTGTTTTATCAATGGGAATGATTCTTTGTTATTCCGGAATGATAGAAAATAAAGAAGTTAGCTGGATGCCATCTTATGGTCCCGAAATGCGTGGCGGAACCGCAAACTGCATGGCTATTATTAGTGATACAAAGATCAGCTCACCAATTATTTCAAAATATGATACAGTAATAGCACTAAATCAACCTTCTGTAGATAAATTTGAAAAGGCTGTTAAACCTGGTGGATTTTTACTTTATGAAGCTAATAACGTTATTCATCCTCCAACAAGAACAGATATTGAAATTATTGGAATTGATGCAACCAAAGAAGCAGCTAAAATGAAGAATACAAAAATTATGAATATGATAATGCTCGGCGGCTTCTTAAAGAAGAAACCAATAATAGAAATGAAAAATATTCTTGAAGGATTAAAACAAGTTCTTCCGGAAAGATATCATCACCTAATTCCATTAAATGAACAAGCCTTAAAAAGAGGAATGGAAATGGTTGAAGAAGCAAGTTTAGTAAGTTAAATTGTTTAACATATTTGTCAAAAAAACCTGCATAATTCGTGCAGGTTTTTTTATGTTTTATTAAATTGAAAAACTCAAAGGAGAGTTGTATCTTTAGTATTATAATAATTATTGTGAAATTCTATCAAGGTATAAGATGGAAAAGTCAAAGAGCATAAAAGAGAAAAAAAAAACTAAAATTTCAAAAATATCTAAAAAATATACACGAGTATATTGATAAAAAATTGGATGAGTTAAGTTGGCATATGGGCGAGAAGAAAATTACTCAAAGAGAAGAACTTTATGATAGATAAGATTTTCTTTGATACTAATATGATTGTTTATTTATTTGATTTAGGAGAGCCCAATAAAAGAAAAAAAAAAGTAACGAAACTATTGCACAAATTAGTTGATAATTCTAGGCTTTTTATAAGCTCACAAGTTGTCAATGAGTTTATAAATTATTCTACAAAGAAAATTGAAAATGAAATAACCGATGAAGAGTTAAAAGAAAACCTACAATTTTAAATGAACTTTTATAATTTCTTCTTTAAATTTTAGTACTTCTGTTGAAGCGTTAAAAATAAAAAATAGATATAAATTTTCATTTTGGGATTCTTTAATAATTGCTGCTGCATTTGAAAGTGACTGTAATATTCTTTATACTGAAGATTTGCATCATTCTCAAATTCTCTACTCTAAACTAAAAATAATAAATCCCTTTATTGAATATTCTTTATGAAAAACTTTTACCGATTTCAATTATTTTACTCCCCATAATTTTACTTGCTCAAACTAGTCAAGTTTCATTAAATAAAACTTTAGCTGATGATAACACAAAGTTTACAAACGTTGGCAATATTGGTTTAACAATTACTAACTTTGGAACTTACGGTCATGGGTTCAGTCTTTGGCCGGAGCAACCTTCATGTGAATACCCAATTGGAAGCGGAATAGAACATATCTTTGATGGCGGACTTTGGATAGGCGGTTTTATTACTGACGATGCGGCTGGCAAAAATAGAAGCGGTCCATTTGTAACAACCGGAGCTGTTGATGCTTCATCAGTTTCAGCACGTGGCGGTGGATTTGAATTTACCAACTCTCCATCAAGTAAAGTTATTGAAAGATCTTCTTTAATTGATTCTAAATTTTTTGATCCTGAAGCAATCTCTCATCAAGATTTTGTTATGGATTTTACGGATACAAATACTACTTTAGGCAATGGTGAGATTATTGTTGATCATCGTCCTCTTGGAGTTTCAGTTAGGTTGGAATCTTATGCTTGGAATTTCCCATTTGCTGATTTTTTTGTAATTCTAAATTATACAATTAAAAACACATCCAAAAAATATTTAGATAGTTTACACATCGGTTTATGGACTGATACAGTCGTAAGGAATACAAATGTAACATCACCTAGAACAGGTAGCGCGTTCTTCAATAAAGGTGGCAATGGCTATAAGGATTCTTTAAAGATTGCTTATGAGTTTGATGCTGCAGGTGATGTTGGATTCACAGATAGTTATATCGGCATTCAATATCTTGGTGCTGACAAAGAAAATACTTCTGTTAATTTTGTTAACTGGCAATTTAGAAATACAACCGAACCAAATTTTTTCGCTCCGCAAAATGATGTCCAAAGATTTAGAAAGATGCTTGGTTATTATGGTGGTGAAAAATAGATTCGGAGAGGACCAAGCAATTACCCCAGCACTAATTAAAACACCTAGCAATCGCTCAATGTTAATTACCACTGGATTAAAAAATGAATTGGCTCCGGGTGATTCAGTAAATGTAACATATGCAATTGTAGCCGCTAAAAAACTGGAACTGATTTGCCTTCGCTTGATACTGAATTTCAGAAAAGGACTTTTATATTAATGCCGGCTGGGCTTTAAGAGCTTATAATGGTGAAGATAAAAACGGAAACGGTATTCTTGATCCTGGTGAAGATTTAGATGGTGATGGTGAAATTACAAGATTTATTTTACCTGCGCCTCCCGCAACACCTAAAGTAAAAGTTGTTCCGCAAAATCAAGCTGTAACAATTTATTGGGATAAAAGATCAGAAGAATCAATTGATCCAATTTCTGCGGTTAAAGATTTTGAAGGTTATAGATTATATAGAACCAATCCAGGTTATGATTTAACTGAGTCGCAAGATATTAATGCATCATTTATTGAAATTGCTGAATTTGATAGTATTGGAAATGATTTAGGTTTCAATACCGGTTTTGATTATGTTGAGTTAGCTGAACCGATGATTTTTGAAGGCGACGACACAGAATATTGGTATAAGTTTGAGGTTGAAGATCAATTAAATGGCTGGCAGTATATTTACTCAGTTACAGCATTTGATCAAGGTGATCCTCAAAATAATTTATCGAGCTTAGAAAGCGGACCACTTGCCAGTATGCAAAAAGTAATTCCAGGTACTCCGCCAGTTGAAGATGAAGATGTTAAAATTGGAGTTTATCCAAATCCATATTATGGAAGTGCTTATTGGGATGGAAATTCTGAAAGGTTGAGAAAAATCAATTTTTTTAACTTACCAGCAGAATGTGAAATTGTAATTTATACTCTTTCTGGAGATATTGTTAAAAAGATATATCATAATCAACAAAGCAATGGTTCTGATCTTCGTTGGTTTGAAACTTTTTCTAAAGATGGCAAACAGCAAATGTCCGGTGGGGAACATTCTTGGGATTTAATAACAGATAACGATCAAGCAATAGCAACTGGACTTTATCTGTTTACAGTAAAAAATCTAAATGGTGGAAACATTAAACGTGGAAAATTTTAGTAATTAAATAGAGGTTAAAATGAAAATTAGAACTTTACTTTTTTTTTATAGCTGTATTTGCAAGTCAGCTTATTGCTCAAACATATCCGGAAGCAACTATTAAAGATGTGAATTTTGCTCCAGATGATTCATTATTATACTATGGCTCTTTAAATACAGAACCGGCACCGGCACTGGTTGGGGATACTGTTATGATTACAGGTGTTGTAATGAATTCGCCATATTTTAATGCTAATCCAGAAGATGGGGAAATGTTATCGGCTGGTGCACCTGCGTTTTATTTACAAGATATTAATAATCCCGAATGGGGTGGAGTGCTTTGTAGAGATCCTAATTTAGGCAGTGATGTTTTTGCCATTTTGGATACCGGTATGATAATCCAAGCTCCGTTTGAAGTTGTGGAATATTTTACAACAACTGAAATTGATTTGGTAAGTTTCGATGCCTCAAATGTAATTGGCCAGATGATTAGACCAAAACCAGTTTTGCTCACATTGGATTCATTATTTGAAACCGGAACAGCCAATCCAAATTATCTTGCTGAAAAATGGGAAGGCGTTTATGTTGAATTTAGAAATTTAACAACTTCAGATCCCGGCATTGTTGGTTCAGGTACATTTAAGGTTTTTGATGAAAATCAAACCAGTATGGTTATTTATAACAAGGGAATGTATTACAGAAGTGGATATGTACCCCCAACAGCGGGTACAAGTGTCACAAGTATAAAAGGTTATATAGAAACTCGTAATGGCAGTCAGTATGGTTGGTTTATTCTCAATCCAGTATATGAAGATGATGTAGTTTTTGGTGAAAGTGCTCCAAATATTACAAATGTTGAAAGAGATAAAGGAGTTGTTGGTTACGGACAAGAAGTTAGTGTGAGTGCAAAAGTTGTGGATGAAGATAATACAGCAGCGATTAAAAAAATTGAATTGAATTACAGTGTTAATGATGCACCATTTGTTAAAGTTGAAATGACAATTACTGATTTGGTTGATTCTATTTGGTCAGCATCAATTCCGGCATATAATGATTCTTCTCTTGTTCGTTATTATATTTCTGCAATTGATTCAAATGATTTTAAATCAACAAGCCCTTCAAATCCTGATAACAGTTATTTTTACATGGTTCTTGATAGGCCGTTAACAATCAAAGATGTTCAGTATTCACCATTTGGAAGTGGATTTAGCGGTTATAATAATTACGAGGTGACTGTTTCCGGAATTGTATCAACTGATACTACAGATATTCAAGGAGATGGCGCAAACATTGGGCCCCAAGTTTATTTGCAAGATGGAAGTGCCCCATGGAGCGGAATTCAAATTTTTGGAGTTGAAGCTGATAATGTTAGAAGGGGAGATAAGCTAACAGTAACTGGAATCGTAAATGAAAATTTTAATGTAACTAGAATTGGTACACTTGAAAATGGGGTTACAATCACTTCTAATGGTACAGGTTTACAGTTGCCATTACCGCTTGTGATAAGTACTAAAGATTTTGGTTCTGCAGCAAATAATTCTTTACCAGCAGAATCTTACGAAGGTGTTCTAGTTACAATTGAAAATGTAAAAGTTCTTGATGATAATGCAGATGGTGATTCAGGACCAGTTAGCAATAATTATGGTGAAATATATATATCTGATACATCAAATGTTCAAATGAGGCTGGAACTGCAAGATGGAACTCATGATTATCATAATTTTTGGGATGCTTCATTGGAAGGTAAAGGAATTAGAATTGAAGCTGGGCATACTTTTGAAAGCATTACTGGAATTTTATTTTACTCATTCAGTAATTATAAATTAGTGCCAAGAAAAAATGATGACTTTGTTGGGCATGTTACTTCAGTAAAGACTAGTGAGATTATACCGGAACAGTTTAGTCTGCACCAAAATTATCCAAATCCGTTTAACCCAAGCACAGTAATACAATTTTCTATTCCTAATGTAAATCAAAATGGAAAAATAATTAATAATGTTATGTTAAAAGTTTATGATGTTTTAGGAAGAAAGTAAAAACTTTGGTTAATGAATCTAAACAACCTGGAACTTACGAAGTTAAATTTGATGCAAGTCAATTAAGTTCAGGAATATATTTTTATACTTTAAGTGCTGGTGATTTTTATCAAACAAAAAAAAATGATGTTGTTAAAATAATAAAGAACAAATAAACCTTCGAGGTTTCAAAAATCTCGAAGGTTTTTATAATTATGAAAGTTAAATATCTTATAAATATTTTGGCAATAGTTTTATTGCTTTTAGTCATTAGCTGCAATGAAACTATAAATGATAATCCCGTGGAAAATCTAGCTCCGGAGACTCACTTGTTTATTTATGCTGATTCAACAATTAGTCAGCAAAAGAGCAAGCTGCAAGTACATTGGTGGGGTGATGATAAAGACGGACTTGTGATTGGTTATTTGTTTAAGTGGGAAGGTATAAATAATAATTGGACATTCACAAGTAAAAACGATTCCATTTTTTCTCTCCCAATTGGCACAGTTGATACATCTTTTAATTTTGTAATTTCGGCGATTGATAATTCCGGTAATGGTAAATATGATAATGAAGTTTCAGTAAATGGAATTAACTTTGGTGCCGAACCTTTTCAAGATAAAAATAATAATGGAATCTTTGATGAAGGTGAGCCATATTTTGATTATGGTGCAATAGATCCAACTCCAGCAATTCAAAAATTTCCAATAAAAAATTCTTCACCTAAAATTGAATGGAATGATTTAACTGTTCTACCAGAAGTCACTTTCCCCGCAATAACAGTTGGTTGGAACGCAACTGATTTAGATGGTGATGAGACAATTACAGAAATTCATTTAGCATTAAATGACACAACAAATTTTATAAAACTTAATGGTTCAACAAGATTAGTCTCTTTGATTATTGAAAATCTTAACTCAGAAAATGCTGATATGAATATTTTTATCAACGCAGATGGTGATAAAAAGTTTTCTGAAAATCTGCCGAACTTAATTTTGAATGGAAATAATAAATTATTTATTAAAGCTGTTGATAATTCAGGCGCTGCTTCTAAATTTGTTTCTTTGCCAAATGATGATAAGTCTTGGTTTGTTAAAAAGCCTAAAGGTGACTTACTCTTAGTTGATGACTATCCAGCTGGTGTTGCTGTTACAGATTTTTACAAACAAAAGTTTGATGATTTTTATTTAAATCAGTATGATATTTTTAATATTGAAACAACAAGCTTACCTTATGAATCAATTACTTATTTAAATACTTTAAAACTTTTTAAAAAAATATTTTGGTTCTCGGGATCATCCCCTCGATTAGATTTAAGCAATTTAATTACTCAAAAGTTTTTACAAGGCGGTGGAAAAATAGCTTATTCAATGACATTTCAGGATTCATCTGCAAACTTTGATTTTTCTATACAAACACTGCAAGCATTTTTACCTATTGAAAGTTTTGATTCTAAAAAAACAATTTCATTTTTATTTAGCGGTGCAAATATAGTCTCATCAACTGATTTTAGTAATTTTGCAGATTTATCAACTAAGTCAACAATTGGATTTGTAAGAACTTTTAAGACAAGCAATATTACATCAAAAAAAGTTTATGACTTAACAAGCCAGCAACTAAACGGCGAAATTGCATTAATGAATAACACTAAAACCCTTTTCTTTATCGGGCTTCCTTTGCATCAATGTGATGCTAACGGAAATGTGGGAAATGTACTTCAAGAAATTTTCATCAATGAGTTTGGACTTAATTGATGAGAAAACTAATACTACTGATACTACTTTTTAAGTTTGAACTTAGTTGCTCAAGATATTGGAAAAATCCAGGGTAAAATTGTTGATTTAAATACTAAAGATCCCTTGCCTGGTGTTAATGTAATTCTTGAAGGAACTTATTATGGCGCAGCTACAGACTTCGATGGTAATTATACTATAGATAACATCACATCCGGGAAATATACCGTTCGTGCAACTCTAATCGGTTTCAAGCAAATGAAGTTTACCGGAATTGAAATTGCACCAAATAAAACAACCCAACTTGATATCAAAATGGAAGAAACGGTTTTAACGATGGATCAAGACGTTATTGTGGTTGGGGAAAAACCTCTTGTTGACGCTGAAGAAACTCAAAGTGTAAAATCAATTGGGCGAGATGAAATTGAAGTAGCTGTAATTGAAAATGTGCAGGATTTGGTTACACAGCAAACAGGTGTAATTCAATCGGATAATGCAATTCATATTAGAGGCGGCAGATCTTATGAAAATGCATTTTTGTTAGATGGTGTTTCTGTGCAAGATCCGCTTGCAGGAACTGGATTTGGTTTACAGTTAAGTGCTAATGCAATTGAAGAAGTTGAGGTTATTACTGGAGGCTTTAATGCAGAATATGGTCAAGCAACCTCAGGTGTTATAAATGTAAAAACAAGAGAAGGCGGAGAAAAATATTCCGGTTCGGTTTCTTACAAGAGAGATAATTTTGGAAATTTGAAATCTCCTCACGTTTTTAATTTGGATGTTGCAGAAGCTAATTTGAGTGGACCAGAACCAATCACGACTTATTTACTTCCAGCATTAGGTTTAGAATTGCCAGGCAAATTTTCATTCTTCACTAGTTTTTATATGGGCTTGAGTGACGGTATAACTCAAGGTTACTATAAACCAACAGCCAAACAATTATATTCATCAACTTTTCATGGAAGCACTTTTGCGCCTAGGGCTGAGAATAGTTGGTTCTGGTTAGGCAAACTAACGTATGCAATTTCTCCTACAATGAAATTAGGTTACTCATTTAATCAGTCAGTAAGTATAAATCAAAATTCACAATCATTACAGTCAAATTTAGAATACGTTGAACCAAGTCCTGGCTATCAGTATGAGTTCCAGAATAATCTTGATGCTGCAAATGTATTTACTCATAATAATACTTATAATTCTTTAACTTGGACACATACACTAAACTCCAGCACATTTTATACATTAAAGCTCAATAAGTTTTTTTCAAATTTACGGGCAGATGCAAACGGAAAATATTGGTATGAATATGAAGAGCCAAAAGATATTGTAACATTTCCTATTGAATATTATAATTTAGGCCGAGATACCATTGGCGTAATTCCGGGCGATGGTTTTTGGGATGTTGGCAATCCTTATACCTGGCGGGACCATTATGTAGATGAGTTTTCAATCAAAGGAGATTTAACAACTTTCTTTGATGAAAAAAATAGATTTAAAGCCGGCTTCAATTTGATTTATCAAGAGATGCAAGTTATAGATATTTACAAACCTTGGATTGGAACTTTGGGTTTGAATAATGATATTTATAAAGTTCATCCAGCTAAAGGATCTTTTTACGCGCAAGATAATATTAACTTCAGCGGAATGATTTTAAATTTTGGGCTCCGGCTTGATTATTGGTTTCCCGGTAAGTTTGTTGATGATGCAGTTGATAATCCAGAAGTTGTTACTATTCCAGATGAAGTCCGCAAGCAATACAAAGAAGATACATTTAAATGGTTTAATGGAAATAGGTTTAAGGCAAGACTTAGCCCACGTTTAGGAATTTCACATCCAATTACTGATAACCAAGTTTTGTTCTTTTCTTATGGTCATTTTAGTAAGTGGCCAAAGCCGCAATACGTATATGCAAAATTAGATCCGGCAAATGCGCAATCGTCATTCCAAAGTTTTGGTAATCCTAATTTAAATCCTGAAACAACAGTTGCTTATGAACTTGGAATTAAAAATCAATTTTCCACGGATGATGTTTTAACAATTACAGCTTATTACAAAGATATTTTTGATTATGTAAGAACGAGAACTGCTAAAATAACATCGGCGCGTTTTGCTACTCAGTCTTTTACAACTTATGCAAATTTAGATTATGCAAAATCACGTGGACTAGAATTTGAATATAAGAAAAGGATTGGCAGATGGTTTAATGGAATGCTTTCTCTTTCATATGCAATAATAACTGGTAAAAGCTCATCTGCTGATGAAGGTATTTTAATCTTGCGCGGCGATTTGGATGAAACAATTAAAGAACAGTATATGTCTTGGGATAGACCATTAACAATAAATAGCAGTTTTAATTTTTATATTGAAAAGGGAAAACCACTCTTTGATTTTGGGCATGGAATTCTGGATGACCTAAATATTTATTGTAGGTTGTTTTATCAGTCCGGTAAAAGATATACACCTTATATTTTTACAAATAATTATGATACCGACGGCAGACCAGAATATGTTTTTGACAGAAGTAATGTGTTAGGCAATGTTGGAAAGGATTGGTTTTGGATTGATATGAATATTGAAAAATATTTTAATCTTGCCGGTTTGAATATGTCTATATCACTAGAAGTTAATAATTTATTAGATATTCAAAATTCAGCTATCATAAATCCAATTACCGGAAAGCCTATGAAAAAGGTGATCCAACTCCTTCTGGTTGGAATGATCCAAACTATCCCGATTTGCAAGCACCTCTTTCGCCTTATCCATACGATCCGGCAAGGTATTTAACAAGAAGAAATATAAAGTTTGGAGTAAGTATTTTTGAAATAACAAAAAGCAAATGATAAATAACAAATAAAATACAAATAATAAAAATTAAATCACAAACAAAAAAAAATTATAAAGGAAATGTCGAATAGAATTGAAACAAAAAGACAAACCAATATACGATTTGGAAGAAAGAACTTATAAGTTTGTAAAAGATGTAAGATTATTTGTAAAAACTTTACCTATAACTCTTTCTAATAATGAAGATTCTAAACAACTGATTCGATCAAGTCGGTGCTAATTATATTGAGGCAAATGAATCAAGTAAAAAAGATTTTTAATGAGAATTAAGATTAGCAAAAAGAAGCAAAAGTTCATTTTTGGTTAAAACTAATAAGTGAAACAAATGAATTGAAGAATAAGGCAGATGTTGACAAATTAATTCAAGAAGCAATAGAATTAAAAAAATACTTTCTGCAATCCTAGAGAAATCAAAATGAATAGTTTTAATTTCTTTTGTTATCAGGTTTTAAGGTTTGATTTTTGTCATTTATTTGAAATTTGTTTTTTGAGTTTTGTGATTTTATAAAATATGAAAAAATTACTAATAACATTTTTATTCCTATTCACATTAGCCTCCACTAAAACCCTTGGTGGGCAGCGTGTTGGAATATCAACCGCACAGTTCCTTAAAATAGGCGTTGGCGGAAGAGCTTCAGCTATGGGTGATGCATTTGTAGCTGTCGCAAATGATGTATCAGCATTATATTGGAATCCCGCCGGTTTAGCGCAAGCCGTTGACGACGAGATAATGTTTTCGCACAATAATTGGGTTGTAGATATTGGGCACGAATTTTTTGGTGCCGGATATCACTTATCAAGTAATGATGTCATTGGAATTGCTTTCTCAGCACTTCATATGGAGGATATGGCTGTAACAACTGAAAGTAAACCCATTTGGAACTGGTGAATATTTTTCTGTTGGAGATATTTCTCTTGCACTCTCATACTCAAGGAAAATGACTGAGCAGTTCAGCTTTGGCGCATCAATTAGATATATTGAAGAAACTTTGGATAAGCTTAAAATGCGCGGTGTTATGGTTGATCTTGGAACTTACTATTGGACAGGTTTAGGTACAACTAGATTTGCAGGTAACAATAACAAATTTTGGTAATGAACTTTCACCAGATGGAAATGTAAATTTGTTTGGCGGAAGAAAAAATGATTCATGGCAATCTTTCTCACCGCCAACAATGTTTAGAATTGGATTTGCACTTGAGCCTTACGAGACTGAATCGAATCGAATAACAACTTCAATTCAGTTGAATCATCCGAATGATAACAGTGAAAATGTTTCAACAGGAATAGAATATGCATGGAATGAAATGTTTTTTTCTAAGAGGAGGTTATAAAATTAACGTCGATGAAGAAAATATATCACTCGGTGCAGGAGTTAGAATGGATTTAGATATTGCAAGATTTAATTTAGATTATGCTTTTTCAAATTTTGAAACACTTGGTTCAGTTCATCGGTTTTCTATAATATTAGGGTTTTAACATTTTGAATATATTTGTAAAAAATATTTATTAAAATTTTTCAGTGTAGTTTTTTATTACTATAATTTTCTCATCGGCTTGCACAGATAAATTTGATATTAACCAAGTAATTTCCGATTTGGACTCTAACAATATTGGAAATATTGGAGACACACTATATATACCTCAAACTCCCGTGTGGACTGGCTTTAACAAGCCTAAAGATATGATAGTTGGTCGTGAACCATTTATTTATGTAGCTGATACGGACAATGATAGAATTGTGATGCTAAATATTGCGGGTCAATTTCTTGGTGAAAAATCGATTAAAAAACCAATTGCATTAACTCAAAATTATAAGCTTGAATTAATTGTTGTCGCAGAGTTTGACACAGTAATCAATAATAATAATTTAACATTTAGTGCTGTTTATAAAATTGATATGGTTGAAGCTAACCACATTTTGGCTAATACCAAACTCCAGAGAATTTTGCCGCAGGATCCAAAAGTTGATCCTTTTGCTTTTAATAGAACAGATAGATTTTATACTGGGGTTTGTTCATTTTATGATAACTCAATATTTGTTTCGAGAAAAGGTCCATCAAATAATAATCCGGTTGATAGAGACAATACAATTATTAAAATAAAATTTAATAAAGATAATTCCACAGTTGTTAGTAAAATACCTGGCTTAGAACCATTAGGAACTGGTCTATTATCAGCTAATGAAATCAGTTCATTGACCTCATTTAATTCCAGATCAAATGATATCATAGTTACTCTTATTGGCAAAAATAGTTTTAAAGTACAATGGTTAGAATTTGTTTCAAATTCCGATTTTGAAGGTTATCAATCAAAATTGGGAGCATTTTCATCTTCAATAATGACAGTTAATAAATTTGGAAAACCTGAAGATGTTGCTTTGGATGAAGCAAATAATATTTATGTTGCCGATGCTGAAAAGGATAGTGTTTTTAAGTTTAATAATTTTGGCGATGAATTAGAATCATTTGGCGGTTCAAATATGTTTTCAGCACCGCATGCGGTTGCATTCACGATCGCACACTTTATGTGCTTGATACCAATAATGATAGAATACTACGTTTTATTCTTTCCACAGAAATAAACTAATTATGAATAATAGAAAAAAAAATATTACTGCTGATTATTTTAATCAGCAGTTCAACTATCTTTAGCCAAGAACAATTTAGGTAATGACTTATAATGTTTTGAATTACCCGAGTAAAATTTCTGCTACAAGAAATCCGTATTTTACAAAAGTAATAGAAGCAGTTAATCCGGATATTTTAATTGTTCAAGAAATGGAAAGTATTACCGGCGTAACAATGTTTCACGAAGATGTCTTAGATTCATCATACAGCGCCGGAGCCTTTATTAATGGCAACGATACTGATAATGCATTGTTTTATAAAGATTCTCTATTTGATTTTATTGATAACACTCCGATAAAAACTGCTCTTCTAGACATTGCTCAGTTGACACTAGTTTATAAAAATTCTGGTGATACTCTAATCATATATTCAGCACATCTAAAAGCCAGTGATGGGGCAACTAATGAGCAAAAAAGATTAGCAGAGGTTAATAACCTTCGCGCTGTAACTGATAAACTGCCACCAAATATGAATTACATGCTGGTTGGGGATTTTAATTTTTACAATTCAACAGAACCGGGTTTTCAAAAATTGCTCGACAAAACCAACCCAGGATATTTTCTTGATCCAATTAACAAAATAGCTAACTGGCATAACAATAGCATTTACAGATCAATTCATACTCAATCAACCAGACTAACAAGTTTATCTGATGAAGGCTCAACCGGAGGACTCGATGATAGATTTGACATGATATTGGTTTCGCAAGCTGTTATCGATTCTGGAAGCATAACATATTTACCCAATAGCTACACAACATTTGGAAATGATGGAAATCATTTTAATAGAGCCTTAATTGAACTTCCTAACGCGACTGTTTCAAATGACATTGCAACAGCTTTATATTATGCATCAGATCACCTTCCAGTATACGCTGATTTTGTAATTCAACCTTTGACATCAGTAAAAAATAATGAGTCAGAATTAATAAAAGATGATTTTGAATTATTTCAAAATTATCCTAATCCTTTTAATCCCACAACCGTAATTAAATATACAATTCCTAATATTGTAAACACCAACATTTCATTTGGTTCAAAAGCAGAGTTAAAAATCTTTGATGTCCTTGGCAGAGAAATTAAAACTTTAGTTAATCAAAGCCAAAAACCCGGAACTTATGAAGTTCAATTTGATGCAAGTGAACTTAGCTCAGGAATTTACTTTTATACTCTTAAAACTGGCAGTTTTTATTCAACAAAAAAAATGCTTTTAATCAAATAAGGGTTGCGAATTGATTGAATAATAATAAAAGAATAGCTAATTTTATAAATTGTTTTAATTTCATTAAAGGAGAAAAATGGCAAGTAACGAAGGAACAATTGTAAAGGTAATTGGTCCCGTTGTGGATATTGATTTTGCTGATGGAAAACTTCCTGCAATTTATAATGCTGTAACAGTCCAGTTTGATAAAAAGGAAGAAAAATCAGATCTAACCTTAGAAGTTCAACAGCATCTTGGTGAAAACAGAGTAAGAACAGTTGCAATGGACATCACTGATGGACTAGTCCGCGGAATGAAAGCTATTGATACCGGTGAACCTATTTCAGTCCCAGTTGGACCCGAAACTTTAGGAAGACTTATTAATGTACTAGGCGAAGGAATAGATGGTTTAGGAGAAATTAAAACAAAGCAAAGAGCGCCAATTCATCATCATGCCCCAGCATTTGAAAAACTTTCTACAAAGCAGGAAATGTTTGAAACTGGAATTAAGGTGATTGATCTGTTAGAGCCTTATTCTAAAGGTGGAAAAACCGGCTTATTTGGTGGTGCTGGTGTTGGCAAAACTGTAATTATTCAGGAACTGATTCATAATATTGCTTCTCAGCATGGCGGATATTCCGTATTTACCGGTGTTGGTGAGAGAACGAGAGAAGGGAACGATCTTTGGCGTGAAATGAAGGAATCTGGCGTACTTGATAAAACTGCACTTGTATTTGGTCAAATGAACGAGCCTCCAGGTGCCAGGCTTAGAGTTGGTCTAACAGGATTAACAATGGCAGAGTATTTTAGAGATGTTGAAGAAAGAGATGTATTATTATTTATTGATAACATTTTCCGCTTTACACAAGCCAGGTTCTGAAGTGAGCGCTTTGCTTGGCAGAATGCCTTCTGCGGTTGGCTATCAACCAAACTTAGCTTCTGAAATGGGCGAGTTACAAGAGCGAATTACTTCTACCGATAAAGGGTCAATTACTTCTGTGCAAGCTATTTATGTTCCTGCAGATGATTTAACTGATCCTGCACCAGCTACAGCCTTTTCTCATTTAGATGCAACTACTGTATTGAGTAGACAAATTTCTGAGTTAGGAATTTATCCGGCAGTGGATCCACTTGATTCAACTTCTCGAATTCTTGAACCTGGTATTTTAGGTCAAGAGCATTATCGGGTAGCGAGTGATGTGAAAGAAGTTTTGCAGTCTTATAAAGATTTGCAAGATATCATTAACATTTTAGGTATGGATGAGCTTTCAGAAGAAGATAAAGTTGTTGTAAGAAGAGCAAGAAGAATTCAAAGATTTTTAAGTCAGCCATTTCATGTTGCAGAACAGTTTACCGGTTTCCCAGGAAAGTATGTTAAATTGGAAGACACTATAAGAAGTTTCAAAGAGATTCTTGAAGGAAAACATGATTCATTACCTGAGAACGCATTTATGTATGTTGGTACAATTGAAGAAGCAGTTGAAAAAGCAAAGAAAATGAAATAGAATGAAAAAACTTAATTTAGAAATTATTACTCCAAGTAAAGTTGGGTATAAAGGCGAAGTAATTTCTGTTACTGTTCCAGGAAGTAAAGGCAGTTTTCAGATACTTTATAATCATGCTCCCATAATTAGTTCTCTAGAAATAGGTGAGATTAAAATTGAGGAAAATGAATCTGCTAAGGTTCATTATGCTACGAGCGGTGGTACATTAGAATTATCGAATAATAAAATCATAATTCTTGCAGAAAGTTTTGAACGTGCTGATCAAATTGATGTAAAGCGAGCAGAAGAAGCAAAACAAAGAGCTGAAGAAAGATTAAAGAAAAAAAGAGATGAACAAATAGATGATTTAAGAGCTGAACTTGCATTAAAGAGAGCAGTAAATAGATTAAAAGAAGCCAACAAGCATTTTTAGATAAAGCATACTAAACTATTATAATAAAAGGGTTTAAGTAAGTTACTTAAACCCTTCTCTGTTTTTAGTAATCCTTAAGAGCGTTATTTAGCTGCAGAAAATCTTTTCGCAACTTCATCCCAATTAATCACATTCCAAAAAGCAGAAATATAATCTGGTCTCTTGTTTTGATAATGTAAGTAGTAAGCATGCTCCCAAACATCCAATCCTAAAATCGGAGTCCCTTTTACATCTGCAACATCCATGAGAGGATTATCTTGATTTGGAGTTGAAGTTACTACTAACTTGCCACCACTCACAACTAACCAAGCCCATCCAGAACCAAATCTGGTTGCAGCAGCTTTTGAAAAAGTTTCCTTAAAAGTATCAAATGAACCGAAAGCTCCGTTTATTGCGTCGCTTAATTCACCGGTTGGAGTTCCGCCTTTATTTGGTCCCATAACAGTCCAGAATAATGAATGGTTAAAATGACCACCACCGTTATTTCTTACTGCAACAGGATGTGTAGAAATATTTTTTAATAGTTCTTCTAAAGATTTTCCAGCCATATCAGTTCCTTCAACCGCAGCATTCAGGTTATTCACATAACCAGCGTGATGTTTTCCGTGATGAATTTCCATGGTACTTGCGTCGATATTTGGTTCTAATGCATCAAAAGCATATGGCAATTTTGGCAATTCAAATTTACTCATAGTTTCTCTCCTTATGTTTTTATTGTTTGATAATAAATTAATTTTTGAAGCGTTTGGTATAAATGGAAGAATACCTAAAGAATAAAGGAAATTTTTTCTTTTCATAATTATACTCCAAATGATTCCCCCGCAACCACATGTCTTAGTTGCATTCAAGGTTATTGAAAATAAAACCTTTTCCGTTTAATCCATCGCTATAATCTAATTCCATTCCCATAATGTAAAAAAGACTTTTTCCATCGACGACAACTTTTAAATCGTTTGAGTTAAAAAATGTATCTCCATCTTTTTCGTCCCCGTCAAAACCCAAATTGTAGGTAAAGCCGGAACAACCTCCGCCTTTAACACTTACACGCAAAGCATAATTCTCAGGAATCTTATTCTCATTCATAATTTGTTTAATTTGTTTTATTGCTTTTTCTGTAATTAAAATTGTTGAACTTGTATCTATTGCATTACTCATTGCTAACTTCCTCCGTTTCTGCAATTTTTGGTTTAATTCCAACTTCAAAATTTACCCGCCAAGATTTATGGTCAATCCTTTGGAGATCATTTAAGTTTTCTAATTCTTTTATAAAAGCCTCAGCTATTTTTCCAGCTTGAAAGTAACTAACTGAATTTTCTTTTAATTCAAAATATGATTTGATCGCATATTGTAAATCTCTAAAAAAAACATTTGAGTGCTGAAATAGAGGGTATTCTTCTTTCATAAAATTGAAGAATGTTTTTTTGTTCGATTTAAGATGTTCTAAGTGATTCATAATTGCTCGATATATAGTTTTTAATTTGTTAGTTCTTGAAGTGTGATTGACTGAAACATTTCATTTATTTTATTTTGTAAATTCAAAAATGGATTTCGAATACAGCAATCATTTACTCTTGAACAATCTTCAATAGTAGCATTTTCAAAAGTACAATTTGCTAATTTAACATTTTCATCTAGCGCGGATATAATTTGTAATATTGTTAAGTCTTTTGAAGGAATCAAAAGAGTATAACCCCCAAATTTTCCTTGTTCTGATTTCACAATTTCTTGTCTAACTAATTTTTGCAAAATTTTTGCTAGTAGATCGTACGGAATGTTTAACTCACTAGCAATTGTTTTACTATTAACTTTGAAATTATTATTATCAGAAATATATTTTAGCGAAAGAATCGCGTACTCAACTGATTTAGAAATTTTTAACATATAATACGACTATTTTTTATCGTATATAAAATACAAAAGAAGATTTGATTAAACAAATTTTTCACGCAAAAAATAAAAAATATAAATATTTTTAGAATATTTTATGCTATTTGGTAATTTTCTCAAAATTATTTATTTAAACTTAGTTAAATTTAAATGACTTTCATATAATTGTTTAACATAACAAAACTAGGCCTTCATGCTAATAAATATTTCAAATAATCATTCATCTAGTTGGCAAACTAATAAATTAGAAATGGCAATTAATAAATATGAATCCATTGTAGATTTTGATTTTCCCCGCATTGATCCAATTTTGAGTGAAGATGAAATAAATGAAATTTCAGAAGACTATTATATTAAAATAATACCTTATTTCTCTAATGCCGATAGATTTAACGCAGTTCATTTAATGGCTGAACCTACCTTTACGTTTTGTCTCGTTTCAAAATTGTTGAAAAAGGGAATTGAGGTTATTGCTTCAACTACAAAAGGTGAAATTAAAAATACTAAGGAAGAAGGGGAGATTGAATTTGTAAAGTTTAGAAAGTATTCAAACTTTTAATCAACATTACAGTTTGTGTTTTTATACTAAGGAAGTTTTAAAATATTGTGTGAGATATGAATTATTAAGATTCCAGCATTCACTTCAGTAAGCCTCAATGACAAACTGGCCTTTAAGAACTAATTCCCGATTATGGATAGACAGCTTTGTGCAAAATCAACCATTGGCGAGAAGTAGATTCCAAATAATAAGGTCGGAACTAATAAAATAAGAATAAAAACAATTTCATTCATAGAGATTTTGAATTTCTCAACTTCAGTTTCAGATTCACTGATAAACATATGTTTCAAAATTCGAATATAATAATAAAGTGAAACTACACTATTAAGAACTGCAATTACTGCTACAAAGATCATTTTTGCATCAATAAGAGCAAGGAATAAATAAAGTTTTGCAATAAATCCAGCCGTTGGTGGCAAACCGGTTAGAGAAATTAAAAATATCGTTAAGGCAACCCCCAAGAAGGGAGACGCATAACCAAGTCTATTATAGTCTTTTATATCTTCTGAACCAATTCTATTTGCAATTAGCATTACAATGTAAAAAGCTCCAAGATTCATTATAATATAAACTAAAAAGTAAACCATAATTGCAAGTAAACCTTGATCAGATAATACAGCTAAACCAAGAAGCATATAACCGGCGTGAGCAATACTTGAGTACGCAAGCATTCTTTTAATATTATCTTGCCAAAGTGCCGCAAAATTACCAAGCGTCATTGTCAAAATCGAAATAATAATTAAGAAAGTTTGCCAATCAAAACCATTTAATAGAATCCAGCTGCCATCACTTTCATTTAATAAAAATGTTGATTTAACAAATCTGACAAGGAGTGCAAAACCAGCAGCTTTACTTGCTACAGAAAGAAAAGCAGTGATTGAAATTGGTGCCCCTTCATAAACATCTGGAGTCCAAAAGTGAAAAGGAACTGCCGATATTTTAAAACCAATTCCTGCAAAAATTAAGATTATTGAGAATGAATAAGCTAAAACATTTACACTTACTGATCTAAACACATCATTGATTATAAATAGATTAGTATTGCCAGTTAAACCATAGATGATAGAAATACCAAATAACATTATTCCGGATGAAGCAGCACCATATACTAAATACTTTAATGAAGCTTCAGTATCTCTATCTCTCAACTTTGTGAAGCCAGCTAAGACATAAGAAGAGAGTGAAAGTAATTCGACAGAGAGATAAAGCATTATTAAGTCGGATGCGGAAACCATGAAAAGCATCCCTAAAATCATTCCAAATAATAAAGCGTAGAACTCGCCGGATCGCTCTTTAAGTTGTTGAATTTCCGAAGATGCTTTTGCAAAAAATACAATAAGAATAGAAGCAATTAAAATGATAATTCTAAAATAGCTTCCGAATGAATCCAGTGCTAGTAGTCCGTAATTTTGATTTCCAGAACTTACAATAAATGCGTGAGTATTTACGCCAATGTTTTGAATGGCAAAATATAACGCTAAAAATATACCAACTACTCCGATGTAAGGGATCAGTGATTTATCTTTATTAAAGATAAGATCAAAAAGTACAATGAGAAGTAAAGTTACTGAAACAATTACTTCAGGTACAATTAACGAAACATCAGCTAGTAAATTTTCTATCATATTATTTTTAATAATCCGAATAATAAATTGTAAAAACTACATTCCACTTATTCTAATAATTTCAGCATTTTTTGAAATAAATTCTACTAAAGTATTTACAGATGAATTCATAACATCTAACATTGCTGAAGGATATATTCCTAAGAAAATTATAATTATAGTTAAAGGAACTAACATTGCATATTCTCTGAAAGTGATATCATGCAAAACATCTTTCCATTTATCGTTGAACTCACCAAAGAAAATTCTTTGTAATGTCCATAGCATATAAGCAGCACCAAGAAGGATACCTAAAGTTCCAATCATAGTAAGTACCCTAATTTCTTGTACCCCAAATGCACCGACAAATACTAAAGCTTCAGAAATAAATCCGGATAAACTTGGTAGCCCAATTGCTGCAAAGAAAGCTATTGTTACAAAGAAAGTGTAAACCGGCATTTTATTTGCCAATCCGCCAAAAGCATTTATTTCTCTAGTATGAGCTCTATCGTAAATAACTCCAACAATTAAGAAGAGCATTGCCGTGATTGTTCCATGGTTAAACATTTGGAAAATTGCACCGGTGATTCCAGTTGTACTCAAAGAAGCCATTCCTAATAGAACATAACCCATGTGTGATACAGATGAGTAAGCAATCATTTTTTTGAAATCTTTTTGGGCGAGTGCAACAAGCGCTCCATAAATAATATTAATAACTCCAAATAATGCAATGTAATAAGCAAGTTCTTGTGTTATTTCCGGAAAGATTGGATAACTAATTCTTAAAATGCCATATGTACCCATCTTCAAAAGCACACCGGCTAAGATAACACTAATTGGAGTTGGAGCTTCAACGTGTGCATCAGGCAACCAAGTATGGAAAGGGAACATCGGGATTTTAATTGCAAAACCAATAAACAAAGCTATATAGGCAATAAATCTATAATTATTTGGATTAAGCGGAGATAATATTCCATCTACGGTGTAATTTGTCGGATCCATTAAAGTAAGCAAGTTAAAAGTAAAAGCACTTGTTCCATTAGCTAATGTTTCGCTTGCACTAAAATATAATGCAATCATAACAAGAAGCATAAATACACTACCAAGCAAAGTATAGATGAAAAACTTAATTGCAGCATATTCTTTTCTTGGTCCACCCCAAATACCAATTAAGAAGTACATCGGTAATAACATCAATTCCCAGAAAACATAGAATAAGAAGAAATCCAATGAAACAAAAACTCCCATCATTCCTGTATCAAGTAAAAGGAAAAGGGCAAAAAAACCTTTAACAGATTTAGTAATACTCCATGAAGAAATTACCGCGATGAAAGAAATAATAGCTGTAAGTAAAATCATAGGTGTGCTAATTCCATCAACACCAAGGAAATAATCAACCTTAACGGTTCCAATCCATGAAAGACCGGTTATTTCAATCCATCTAAATTTTTCAAGGAACTGAAAAGAACTTTCTTCGTAAATTCCGCCAGCCGAGTAGTTGAAATTTCCTAATAAGATAACAGCTAAAATAATTTGTAAAAAAGTAATCACTAAAGAAGTGATCTTTATTTCTTTAGCCATTTTGCCTGGCATAAAAAGAATTATAATCATTCCAATGACGGGCAGAAAAGTAATTAAAGATAAAAGTGGAAATCCATTCATTATATTTTGTTACCTTATATTTATAAACTTTTTATTTTTAGAAAGGTCCAATAAAATAGAACAAAATCAACATCGAAAAAATTACAAGAACAATATACGTTTGAACCTTTCCTGTTTGTAATTTCTTAAAATGAAAACCTATAAAACCGCTTAAAAATGCAGTTCCATTAACCAAACCATCAACAATGTAAGAATCAAAGTATCCACTAATCTTAGAAAAGACTCTTGTAAAAGCAGCAGAACCATTTACAATTCCATCAACAATCCATTTATCAAACCAATTTAATAAGCCACCCAAATTTAAAGTTCCGCCAATAAAAGTTTTGTTGTAAAATTCATCAATATACCATTTGTTAAGTGAGCCATTGTAAAGGCCTTTAACGCTTTCCGCAATTTTATCTGGAGAAATCTTCTTCCATTGATACATTGTGAATGCAAGGAGAATTCCTAATCCTGCAAGTACAAGTGATAGTATCATTGCTGGATAATGTGCCCAGTGCATTGCGTGCATATATTTTTCTGAGTGAGTGATAACTCCATGTTCACTAGTTTCAGCATGGGTATTGTTTTCATTAATCATAAAATCAAAACTTGAAGATGCCGGGACAACTGTATGCGGAGTTGTTACCCATTGGCTTGCAAACCAACCTGCATCTGGTGAAACTGGATTTGGAGTGTACCAAAAGAAAATTGATAACGTACTTAAAACAATTAAAGGTAGAACCATTACAAAAGGAGATTCATGCGCGTGATCATATTTATGTTGATCTCTTGGAGTACCATGAAAAGTCAATATTACCAATCTGAACATATAAAATGCAGTTAAGAAAGCAACCGCAAATCCCATTATGGGAATTAGCCAATGTCCGGTCAATTCACCAAAAGCTAAAGTGCCTGCAAGAATTCCATCTTTACTCAAGAACCCCGAAGTTAAAGGAACGCCCGAAATTGCCAAAGTTGCAATTAAAAAAGTGTAATAAGTAATTGGCATTTTTTTTCTTAAGCCACCCATTTGTCTAATATCTTGTTCATGATGCATTGAATGAATCACAGAACCGGAACCTAAGAATAAGCAAGCCTTAAAAAATGCATGAGTTACCAAATGGAAAAATGCAAAAGTATATGCACCAACACCAAGAGACATTACCATATATCCAAGCTGACTAACAGTTGAGTAGGCTAGAACTTTTTTAATATCATTTTGAGTAAGAGCAATTGTTGCTGCAAATAATGATGTTACAGCTCCTACGATAGCAATTACTAACATTGCATCGGCAGTTAACATAACAAAAATTCTTGCAACCAAATAAACACCCGCTGCAACCATTGTGGCGGCATGAATTAAAGCACTAACCGGAGTAGGACCTTCCATTGCATCAGGCAGCCAAACATGAAGAGGGAATTGAGCCGATTTACCTACTGCGCCCATAAATACCAAAATACCTGCTGCTGTTAACCAAGCCTCACTTCCAAAAGGTAAAATACCGGCTGACATTTGTGAATAAATATAATCAAAAGAAAATGAATGGTAATTTGTAAATAAAATTAATATTCCGATAAACATTCCTAAATCGCCTACTCTATTTGTAAGGAATGCTTTTTTTCCCGCATCGGCAGCTGATTTTTTCTCGTACCAAAATCCAATCAATAAATATGATGATAGTCCAACAAGTTCCCAGAAAATATACATCATTAGTATATTATCTGTTAAAACTATGCCCAACATTGAAAAGGTAAATATTCCTAAGTAAGCAAAATATCTTGAGTATCTAGAATCGCCCTTCATATAAGCCATTGAATAAATATGCACTAGCATACTTATAAGGTTAACTACGAAGAGCATAATAACAGTTAAGTTATCAATTTTAATTCCTAAATCAATATGAAGATTTCCAATTGTTGGAACATTGCCAAAGTCAATCCATGTAAAAGAATAAAGCAAGTCTTGGTGTAAGTAAGTGCCAAGTTTTGAAAAACCAACTACAAGCGACAAAACAAAGGCAAGCGTAATAATTCCAACTTCGACTAAGTATAGTTTTTCTATTTTTTTACCAAAGAATAGAACTATAAAAAATCCTAATAGCGGAAGTAAAAGAATTATTATTGAAAGATTTATATTGGCAATTTCTGACATAGACTATTCTTTTAGATTATTAATTTCATCAACATTAACGTTGGCAAATCTTTTATAAATGTTCAGCACAATTGCCAAAGCAATAGCGGCTTCTGCCGCGGCTAAGATAATTACAAACAGTGCGTATAATTCTCCATTAATTCCAAAATTTCCGAATCTGGAAAATGCAACAAAGTTTATGTTTGCTGAATTTAAAATCAATTCAACTCCCATTAAAACCATAACGGCATTTTTTCTTGTAACAACTCCGTATAAGCCAAGAGAAAATAATACTACGCTAACTGTTAAAAAATGATTTAATCCAACTTCCAATTTTTTATTCCTTATCTCTTCTTGCAATAGAAGCGGCTCCAATAAGAGCAACTAAAAGTAGAATTCCTAATAACTCAAAAACTAATGCATACTCACTTATTAAAAGCCTGCCAAGCTGAAATGTTGTTGTTGCCGGTATTTCAAAGCTCTCTGTTTTCCAGTTTGTTGATGTCATCACTCCGAATAAAATTGCTGCAAATGCTGCAAGTCCAATAATAGCGGGGAATACTTGGAAAGAACCCGACCTAATTTCAACATCAGTAATTTTGTTTGTTAACATAACACCGAATAAAAGTAAAATTAAAATGCCGCCAACGTAAACCATAATCTGAACAATGGCAAGAAAATCTGCGCCAAGTAAAACATAAATTCCCGATACACCAAAAAAAGTAAGCAGCAAACTAAAGGCAGAGTGGACTATATTTTTTGCATTAACAACAACAATTCCTGAAACAATTGTGATTGCTGCAAATAAATAAAATATGATATCGTATAATTCCATGTTAAATTTTACTCTGCTTTTTTATCTGGATTATCATCAGCTTTTTTGGCTGCATCTTGTTTTGCTTTTTCAGCTTTAGCTTTTGCCGCAGCTAATTTTTCAGCTTCTTTAGCAGCTTGAAATTCATCATACTTTTGGGTTTTGTCTGTTATTTCTTCTGGAGTTAAAACTGCAAACTTGTAAATTAAATCGTTTCGCTCAAACTCAGAAAATTCATAAACCTTTGTCATTTCAATACATTCTGTTGGACAAGGATAAACACACAAAGAACAGAAGCAGCATTTTGCAATATCAATATCAAATTTAGTTACCCACAAGGCTTTCTTTTTACCTTGAGATGTTTCGCCTGGAGTATCATCTGGTGTTGATTTAAGAGTTTCAATACTAATGCAATTTACCGGACAAGCTCTTGCGCATTGATCGCAACCAATGCAGTCATCCATATTAACAAATAACCGGTTTCTTGCACGCTCCGGCATTGTGGGTTTTACATCAGGATACTGAATTGTTACTGCTGGGTCAAAAAGATGTTTGAAAGTAATTTTCATTCCAACTAATACAGTCCAAAGTCCTTCCCATGTATTTATAAAATATTGTTTCATATTATATTAAAGTTATAAATCCTACTAATAATAAAATTGCTACTGAATAAGGGATCAGATACTTCCAACAAACAGTCATAAGCTGATCAACTCTTAATCGTGGTAAAGTCCATCTCAACCACATTTGAACAAGTACAAAAGTTAAACCTTTAGTTGCAAACCAAACACCTTGTTCAATTGGAACAAGCCATTCAATTCCTAAACTATTTCCTAAATATCCAAATGGTGAATGATATCCGCCAAAAAATAATACAGTAATTAAAAATGATACAGCCAGCATATTTGCATATTCAGCAAGGAAGAACATTGCGAATTTCATTCCAGTATATTCTGTAAAAAATCCGGAAACTAATTCTGATTCTGCCTCTGGAATATCAAAAGGGGTTCTGTTTACTTCTGCCAAAGTACTAATAAAAATAATTATGAACGCTGCAAACATTAAAGGAATTAACAAGAATTTAGCGATACCAGTTGCAGCTCCACCCAAAATATTCCAATTCCAAAAGTAAGCTGTTTGTTGATTTGTGATTGTATCTAAATTCAATGTACTTGTTAACATTACCATAGTTAAAACAACAATCGCAGTTGGAATTTCATAACTAATAATTTGAGATACAGAGCGCATAGCTCCAAGCAGAGAATATTTATTATTAGATGACCAGCCGCCCATTAAAATTCCCGCAACAACCAAACTTGATATTGCTAAGAAGTAAAAAAGGCCAATATCAATTGAACTGCCAACAAAAAAACTTGAGAATGGAAGAACAGCAAAAGCTGCAAAACTTCCAATAAAAACTAAATAAGGAGCAAAATTAAAAAGTGTTCTATCAATAGAATTTGCAGTAATATCTTCTTTCTGAATTAGTTTTAAAATATCAGCAACAGTTTGGAATATACCATGATAACCTGTTCTCATTGGTCCAAGTCTATCTTGCATATGAGCTGAAACTTTTCTTTCTGCTAAAACTGCAATTAATGCATAAGGTAGAATGAAAAGAAATAAAGGTAAAGCTGCAGCAACAAAGAATGCAATTACTGGACTACCGAATATGTCAATTAAAAAATTATACATTACCTATCTATTTCTCCTAATACAACATCCATGCTTCCAAGAATTGAAATAACATCAGCCACAAAATGACCTTTGCATAATTCTCCAAAAACTTCCATATTTACAAAAGAAGGTGCGCGAACTTTTACTCTGAAAGGGTTAACAGAACCATCACTAATTATAAAATAGCCAAGTTCGCCTTTTGGATTCTCAAATCTTGCATAGATAGAACCTTTTGGCGGTTTAACTCTTTTAGGAACAGCTTCTTGAACGTCACCCTCAGGTATATTATCAATTGCTTGCTCAATAATTTTTAAACTTTCAACCATTTCTAAAACTCTTACATAATATCTATCCCAGCAATCGCCAACTGTTCCTTTTAAGCCTTCTCCAACTGGAATATCAAAATCAAATCTATCATAAATTGAGTAAGGATCATTTTTCCTTAAATCCCATTTTACACCGCTCGCTCTTAGTATTGGACCAGTTATGCCGTAATTTATAGCAACATCTGCAGGTAAAATACCAATGTTTGCAGTTCTTTCAACAAAAATTTTATTGTATGAAAGTAAGTTATTCAGTTCATCAATTTTAGGTCTAAAGTATTGAACAAAATCTTTTGTCTTTCTAACAAAGTCTGGATGAATATCGTGAGATAATCCTCCTACCCACATATAATTGTAAAGTAGTCTGGCTCCGCAGGTTTCTTCAAATAAAGTTAAAATTCTTTCTCGGTCTGCAAATAAAAATAGGAAGGGGGTAAACGCGCCGATATCAACACCATACGTTCCAAGTGCAACCATATGGGATGCAATTCTCTGCAACTCAGCCATGATTACTCTAATATATTCAACACGTTCGTTTACCTGAATTCCCATTAATCTTTCAACGGCAACTGCATAACCAAAGTTATTAGACATTGAAGCTAAGTAATCCATTCTATCTGTATATGGTACAACCTGCGGGTATGTCATTGCTTCACAATGTTTTTCAAAACATCTATGTAGGTAACCAATATGGGGCTTAACGTCAAGAATCAATTCGCCTTCCAGTTTAAGCTCTAATCTCAAAACCCCGTGTGTAGAAGGGTGTTGAGGGCCCATATTTAATACCATTTCTTCAGTTTTTATCGGCATATTAATAAGGTATTTTCATTCCGTTATAAAATTCAGGTGTTTCAAAATCTTTTCTTAATGGATAACTTCCATCTTCCCAATCATAAGGCAATAAAATTCTGATTAAATTAGGATGATTTAGGAAAATTATTCCAAACATGTCATAAGCTTCTCGTTCATGCCAATCGGCACATTTCCAAACTGATTCAACCGATTCAACTTCTGGTTTCTCAATTGGCAACGAAACTTTCAAATAAAATTTATGGTCAAACTTCATTGAGTGTAAATGGTAATAAACACTAAGCGTTCTGCCTTCAAGTTTCTCATTTCCTTCTTCATCTTTAACTTTAGTTGCGTTATTATCATCAACTCCGGAAAGATTCATTAAAGTATCAAATTGTAAATTTTCTTCGTCCCTTAAAAAGAAACATACATCAAGTAAATCTTTTGGATTTACAATAATGTAAGCATCAACAGGTAATTCATTATCATAAGTGAATTCTGAATCAGGGAATTTATTTTTAAGTATTTCTAAAGTTTCTTCTGGTGTCATGCCGTTCTTCTCAAAGTTTCGTGTCTAATTTTTTCTTGAAGTTTCAATAAACCTTCTAAGAGAGCTTCTGGTCTTGGCGGACAGCCAGGTACATAAACATCAACCGGAATTACCCGATCTATTCCTTTTAGAACATGATAACCATGTTCCCAATAAGGACCTCCACAATTTGCACAACTTCCCATTGAGATAATATATTTTGGATCAGGCATTTGTTCGTATAGCCTTTTAATTCGGGTTGCCATTTTTAAGGTAACTGTACCGGAAATAAGAATAACATCTGCTTGACGTGGGGAAGGTCTTGGAATAACTCCAAATCTATCAAAATCATAATGTGAAGCTGAAGTAGCCATCATTTCAATTGCACAGCAAGCTAATCCAAAACTTAACTGCCATATTGATGAAAGTCTTGCCCAGTTTAATAAATCTTCCGATTTTGCAATTACTATATTACTATCACTAAATTCTTGGTCTAATAATCCCACAAATTACCTTTCTACATTAATAGAAGTTGGCTGAATTTTTTTAGCTAACAATTTTTTAAGATCAAGTTGATCAATTTTTGGTCTTGCCCATTCTAAATCACCTTTACGCCACTCGTAGGCCATTCCTAAAAATAAAACCAAAAGGAAAATAGCTCCAACTGCAAAACCGAAAAATCCAAATTCTTTATAAGTTAAAGCCCATGGGAAAAGCAGAACAATTTCTACATCAAAGATTAAAAATATAAGAGCCACAACATAAAAGCGTATATTAAATTTAACCCAAGGGGAGCCTTCTGGATTTTCACCGCACTCGTAAATTAAATTTTTTTCGTAAGAAGGTCTTTTAGGACGGATTAGCATGGCTGCAAAAATTGCAATGGCGACAAATGCGCCAGCCAAAATCATAAATACAAAAATTTTACCAAACTCTGTTAACATATTTCCACAAATTTTAAGGTAAAAATTACAACTAGGTCTTATTAAAGTCAAGCAAACTTTTTATAAAAAATTGTTGATTTGTAAACTTTTTTTGTGTGAATTGAAAAATAGTTTAGATTATAAAGCAATTTGAAGAAAATGAGGCTGTAAAAATTGGATTTTGTTAAAAGAAAAATTAAATGTTTGAGAGAAATTTTATCAGAAACACAAATATAAACAGGCTGCCATTTTGGATTAAACTTGGATTTGAATTTTTTAGACCTTTATAGTTATATGCAAATTTAAAAAATCTACCAGAAATTGTAATTAGGGCTGAGTAAAATCCATCTTGAATTAAATTAACAGAATTTGAGAAGGGTACTTCGCCCAAGCTTAATTGCTTAATGTTTTTTGTTTTGCATCAATATAGATTTGATTTAGTATTGCTTCTAAAGTTCCGATTGGCGAATTGTTTTTTCTCAAAATTAATTCTGTATGAATTTTAGAATTAGAATTTTCAGAAACTAAAACTGCCCCTAACCATTCGTTATTGTTGTGTAAAACATAAAGTGAATGGTTGATTCTGAACTCTGTTTGGAATAAATTTTTAAGCTGAGGTTCATTTGAGTGAACTGAAATCTGAATAAAATCGTTTAACTTTGCAGCATTTTCAATTGAGTAATTTAATTTTATTACCTCACCTTTTTTTAAACCTCGTTTAACTAATTTTCTTATAGATTTTTATCAAAACAGTTTTCGGAGGTTTCAAGGACTGCTTCGGCACCCATTTTAATTGAATGAAATCCTTTTTCCTCTAAAATATTTTTAATATTAGAATCGCAGCCTCTTATAATAATATCTGATTCAGGGTTATTTATAATTTGTAAATCAATTGTTCTAAAGAAATTATTTTCCTGCAAATTGGCATGACTAATCCAGCAAATATTCTTCTTCTTTACAGAATTAGTATATTCGGATTTATTATTTATTGTCCAGCTAAGGGGCAGTGAATTCATAATTAAATTTTTAAGAGTTAAGATAAAGAAATGTGCTAATAATGGAAAGAGAAAGAGCAATGCCAAACTTATCAAAAAGAGTCAGAAAAATATTAAACTTATGAAATGGTAAAAAATATTTTTATTATTCGTACTTAAAAAAATGGCGCGTTCGTCTAGTTGGCTCAGGACGCCGCCCTCTCAAGGCGGAGATCACGGGTTCGAATCCCGTACGCGCTACACTTACTGCCTAAAAGAATTGAGATAAATGAAATATTATTACAAATGATTGACCCAAATGATTTTATAGAGATCTCATCATTATTTTTTTGCAGTAAATCTTTTAATTCTTCATAAGTAGTTGGTTTTCAATAATATTTTTTTCACTTCATTTAGTAAAAACATACTTGGAGTAGCATAAATATAATAATCTGATGCGGCCGTTCCATCCCATCCATTTGGGTCATTAATATTTACCAATTCAATTTTGTTTTCTTTAATAAATTTAATCCAATCGTCTTTGTTACTATCTAAAGAAATTGCCAGTATTGTAATCTCTTTATTTGTAGTATAATATTCGTCTAGCCTAGGTACTAATTTTTTACAATACAGACACCAGCTTGCATAAAAAACTATTAACGTTTTATCTGTATTTATTTTTGAAAGATCAATTACATTTCCCTCTTTATTGGGAATAATTATATTTGGCGCTCTCGTTCCAACTGATAATAGTTTTGACTGATCTATTCTTCTTTGAATTGAATTTTCAGTTTCTTCATCAAGACATAAATCATCTTCAATTATATAGTTTTCTAGAATGTAATCTATGATTTTATCAAAGCCAAATTTTTTAAAACCGTCAATTAAATATTCTGTAATATGTTGATAAACCAACTGATTCACTTTTGCTTTGTTCAATAATGAATCAACGGCTTTCATAAATTCTTTTTCTAAAAGCGCTTGGTAATTGAGGATTTCTGTAATATGTTAAATATTCAATTGTTTTATTCGTAAAAGCATCAGAAAAAATCAGTCCTGCATCATTGAAATCTACATTATCCAAAGAATGAGATTTTAAATAATCTAATTGTCCATCGATTTCAATATTTTTAGGAATAATCGGAAGTTGTGAAGTACTGATATATCTTGAAATAAAAGTTGAAGGTTCAGATTGCGAGGTTTTATTTACAAATTTAAAATATTCTTTTTGAATTTCAATTAATCTGTTGTTAGTTGCCTCATAATAAGCATCATCATCAGGGTAACGAGCTAAAATTAAATTAAGTAAATCTGTTTTGGTTTTATTAGTCTTATTTAATCTGATATAATCATAATAAAACTTATTCGTTTCTGAATTAATAACTTTTAAACTTTCCAAAATATTATCATAATCAGTTTTATAAAAGTTTCTTCACCAGAGTAGATAAAATTAATTGCATGTTGATTATCAAATTGTAAACGATATAATCCAGTTTGTCTATCTTTCAAAGAAAAATTAAATTTCCCATTGTCGGAAAAAAGTGAATCAATTCGACGTGTTTTTTTCTCCCTCAAGTTGAAATAATTCTGCATTCTTAGGGGAATTATATATTTCAAATGTAACTTCTTGAGCTTTCGTACAAGAAATAATTAAAAACAATAGAAGCAAAATTGATAAACAAGTTTTAGTCAAATTAATTTTATCCTTAAGTTAATATTTTAGTTACATGAACTTCTATCTAATCCTTCAAACAACGAATATTAAAACCAACTCCTTTGAGCTTAAAAATAATTCGATATTATCATCTGACAATGTAGTTTGGAGATGTGTGGCAAAATCATCACCATACTCTGTAGAACTCCAAAATATGCATAATAGCCAAAGGTATAAAATGTACCATCTTCTTCACGGTTACTACTTAATAACGCTGAAAAACCACTCGTATTGGTTCCTAAACCGTTGCCATTACCTTCTCCTATTGCTTTTAAGGCGTTTCCATCTGAGCCAACTTCATTCTTCAATGTTTCAAATTCTGATCTAGAAGGTATGTGCCAGCCATTAGGACAAATCCCTTATTACCTTCACTATTTAGATATTCCATAGCTTCAGCCCATTGATACAAACCTCCATATTTTTCACAATTTGCTTCTTCATTGTTATAACAAAATTTTTCTATTATACTATTATTCATAGATTCAACTTTTTGATCAATAAGTGTTCCTACATTTAAGTTTTCTTTTAACCAACATTGCTCACCAATTTGCACTGTGTTGTATGTTTTTCCTGCATAGGTAACTGTAGGTATTCCTGGACAGGAAGAACCCAAGCTTGTTGAACTGCCTGTTGTAAATTCCCAATCTGGTCCGGTTCTATCATTTCCGTTATTATCTTTAGCAACTATTTCCCAGTAATATTGAGTATTTCCTTCAAGTGTTCCTGGGTTGTATGAAGTACCTGAATGATTACTTTCAACTAATGGTGGAACATTATTAGTCCCAAAATATATATCATAAGTTAAAGGGTCACCATCCGGGTCATTGCAAGTCCAGAAGAGTGACACATTTGTTGGTTGATCTTTAGCACCATTAGAAGGATTTGGACTTGATGGAATATTTGGGGCCTGATTCCCACTGCTGCTTGTGCCATCATCTTTAATACATCTAACACTAAAACTTGATGTTTTACCATAAAAATCTATACTGGAAGAATATTTTTGGGACTTATATACAATGCATGCGCCGATAAAGAGTTGAGCTCCGATGAATTCCAAATATGAGTCTCGTTTCCTAAACCATAAAAACCATCATAGTAGGTTCCGGCAAGTAGTGCAGAAAATCCACTTGTGTTTGATCCGGCCTCAAGAGCATTATCGCTAATTTCTACAGATTCATATAAAATTAAAAGATCAGCATAAGTTGGAATATGCCAATCATCAGGACAAATACCCTTCGTCCCTTCCGTTGTTGAATATTTCATTGCTTCATTCCATTGATACAATCCTCCAAAAGTATTACAGTTAGATATATCATCATTGTAACAATATTTTTCAGTTATATTATTGTCAGTTTGACTTACGCTGCCATTTATCATCGTGCCAATATCTAAGTTTTCTTTTAACCAGCATTGATTACCAATTTGTACTGTATTGTATGTTTTACCTTCATAGGTTAAGGTTGGTATTCCAGGGCAAGGCTTTCCAGTAACGCCTGGAGTAGTATCACCAATTTTAAAATCTTTTGAGTGGATGCTTATCCCTGCAATTTCCATATTTGCATATATTTCAGTATGATTTCCTAAATTGGATATTGTACCCACAAAATCACCTGAATTGCAATTTAATTCACCAATCATTTGTGAACTTTCAGAATCATAAATATTTATTTTGCCAGTGTAATTTATATCTGAGGTATACTCATCTGTAGGAATATGTTTTTACCGTACCTTTTATTTCACCATCAGCTGCAACAGATTTTATTGTAACATCAAATTTGGGAATAAATAATCTAACTACATTAATACCTGCCCAAATAATATTTGGTACCAATAAAGATGCCTGTGATTTTACACATTCATGATCAATATAGGGGTTACCTCTAGATGCAAAATATATTTTATCCTTTGCCATTTTTATTTTATTGCCATCAGGGAGCAATTTATAATATGTGAAATCACTAGCGTCATAATCAAGTTCATGTAATAACGGTTTTCGATAATACCCGTCGCTATTTATTGGCGTTACTCCGGTTCCATTCATTGTCTGAGTTGTAAAGAAATTAGCATTTGTGAACTCAGCTAATTTTTTCATGTATTGATCTGATTGTTTTTGCGCTATTAAAAAATGATTCTAAATTTTGATCAGGAGCATAATCCATATATAAGGAAACATAATCTCCACCGGTAAAAAGTTCTTCGGTTGGATCCGGACTACCAAATATTTTTGCTACTTGATAGTTAATTGGAGCGGGATGACTATCGTTCCTTACATGGGCGGACAACCCATATCTGCAGTATTATGCAAAACTTCGCCTAAAGATCTAAATGCCTTAACAAGATTATCATTTTTGATGCTTAGTTCTTTTTCTTCTAATGCAGAAATTAAATACAGTTTCCCTTTATTTAAACTCCACTTATAGTCTTCTCCATTCATAGCCCAACTTATTGCATCAATATGAGGATTTGGATACATCCATTCCCAAGATGTTCCTTGGTTGGTTAAATATTTTTACCGTCGTTTAACCCAATTGGGTCATAGAAATGTCTTACTGCTGCTTGAAGTTCAGGTTCATCTGCCGAATAACCCCATGTATAATCCATTCAGAGATCTTATAGTCCATTTCACTTTCAGTATAATCAAGTTCAGTAAATCCAGGATTAGTTACTGCCATACCTTTATATTTTTCTTCATCATCAGTTATTTTGATTGTATACTCAGAAGGGAAGAAACTTTCATAATTAGTTATAAATATTTCCAGTATAGCATCATTATAAGCGATATGTGAAGTATGATTATCCCATGGAAAAATAGCAGTACGAAAAATAAAATAAAACATAAACCCTAAAAGTGTGGCAATTACATTTTTAATTTTCATTATTTACCTCCTAAAACCTTAATAATTGCCATTTTCCATCGCCTCCATTACCATAGGCAATAGTATAAGTAGTTTGGTTTAGTGTAATTTCATACTCAGCATAAAGATCATTTGCAAAAATCAATTTTCTATTTTCAAGTGCTTCTCCGTAAGCAGCTAAACTTTTATCCGAAGAGTTCAATATGTTTGCATAAATTTCTCTCGTTTGTTCAGCAATAAATTCTATTACTTTGACCTTATCTTCAGATTTATATGCTGTAATTAGGCTATCCGATAGGTTTTTAGTTCTGGACTTTCAGTATAACCTGTATTGATTTGATCATCAGGTTGCACGGGAGATTTTTTTTCTGAGCAGCTTGAGATATTATTTAAAAGTGCAGCCAGTATAAAACCAAAGAAAAAAAAAGTTTTATTAAATGCGCTTTTTGTTTCATATTAACCTCATATAAAAATAAAATTTAAATTAATGTAGATTTTGTACTTGCTTTTGAAAAATAGCTAATTGGGTAAGTGGGAATAATGTTTGAGAAAAAAAATTGCGATTATTATATAACATTTCAACCTCGTGATGGTTAAATATATTTTGTCGGGAAGAGAGAGTAGTCAATTTTAGAATAAATATAATAATTATTCTATAAAAGAACAAACTCCTCTTTTTATCTCGGATATTGTATCATTTAAACTGATTTCTCAATTAAGATGAAATAGAAATTGTTTGGTAAGGTTCCCAAGTTGAACTGATAAGTATTTTAAAATTGAT
The DNA here is from genome assembly GCA_020635285.1 of Ignavibacteriales bacterium. Taxonomy (GTDB): domain Bacteria; phylum Bacteroidota; class Ignavibacteria; order Ignavibacteriales; family Melioribacteraceae. The sequence goes on from JACKAB010000044.1 coordinate 48,908, forward strand.
ATTGCAAAAGTCACTAATTGATAATTACTTTCTATAAACCTATCTTTATTTTTTGAATAAAATTATTCTAATGAATTTTAAGCTAACTACCCAAGACAAAAACAGTAAAGCCCGCGCGGGTTCTTTTGAAACAGATCATGGAATTATTGAAACACCTCGCTTTATGCCAGTTGGAACTCAAGGAACTGTAAAAGCAGTTTCTCAGAAAGTTTTAAAGGATGAAATAAAAGCTCCAATTATTTTGGGCAACACTTATCATCTTTATTTAAGACCAGGAATGGAAATAATTGAGGAAGCGGGAGGACTTCATAAATTTATGAATTGGGATAACGCAATTCTTACAGATAGCGGCGGATTCCAAATTTATAGTTTATCCGACTTGCGCAAAATTAAAAATGATGGAGTTCATTTTAAGTCACATTTAGATGGTTCAAAACATTTTTTCTCCCCGGAAATTGTAATTGATATTGAGCGCACTATAGGCTCTGATATTATGATGGTTCTTGACGAATGCACACCTTATCCCTGCGAATATGATTATGCAGTTAAATCAACACAACTTACTTCCGATTGGGCAGTTCTGAATAAAGAAGCTTTCGATAATTCCAAACCGAAATACGGGCACAAACAATTTTTATTCGGAATAGTTCAAGGCAGTGTTTATAAGGAATTAAGAGAAAAGTCTGCACTTGATTTAGTTAAGTTAGATTTTGATGGTTATGCAATAGGCGGATTAGCAGTTGGTGAGCCAGCAGAAAAAATGTATGAAATGGTTAATTTTACGAATGATTTTTTGCCAGAAGACAAACCAAGATATTTAATGGGTGTTGGTAGACCAGAGAATATTCTGGAAGCAATTGAGCGTGGGGTTGATATGTTTGATTGTGTAATGCCAACAAGAAATGCCCGCAATGCTTATCTTTTTACTAGTGAAGGAATTGTAAGTATAAGAAATGCAGGGTATAAAAATGATTTTACCCCGCTTGATAAAGAATGTGATTGTTATACATGTAAAAATTTTACAAAAGCATATTTACGGCATCTATTTAATGCACGCGAAATTTTGGGACTTGAATTGGCTACAATTCACAATCTTAGATTTTATCTGAACTTAACCAACACAGCAAGAGAAAAAATTATTGAAGGAAATTTTTTAGAGTGGAAAGAAAAAATTATTAGTAAATTAACAGTTAATGTAAATTTAAATATGGAGAAATAAATGGAAGTATTATTTGCAATGGCTCCCCAAGGCGGAGGAGAAGGAAGTATGGTTAGCACATTGATTATGTTTGCTGCAATCTTTGCAATTTTTTATTTTATGATCATACGTCCTCAGCAGAAGAAAGCTAAAGAAAGAGAAGCTCTTTTATCCAGTGTGAAAAAAGGCGATAAAGTTATTACAGCAAGCGGAATGCACGGAACAGTTGCCGGTTTGGATGACACAACCGTTTTAGTTGATGTTGGTAATAATATTAAAATTAAAATGGAACGAACTGCAATTGGTTCTGTAGTTTCTTCTAAAGAATAATTCATTTGAATTTTAAGGTTAGTTAAAAACTAACTAACCTTTTTTTTAAAAATAGCCCCAGAGTTGCATTAAAAAAAGATTGATTTCAATTTGTGACTCATTCTAGTAAAATGTAAATAGCAGTCCTCAAAACTTATCAATTGAAATTAGTCCTAAATTTATTTATTTAGTCCAGTACAAATATGAAATTTGGAGTATCTAAATTGAAAAAATTATTATTGGTTTTAATTAACTTAATTTTTCTTACCTCGGCAAACTATTCACAACCAAAAGTTTATGTTGCTGAAATTGATGGAATGATTGACCTCGGCTTAGCCCCGTATGTAAAAAGGATTGTAAATGAGGCAGAGATAAATTCAGCTTCTGCAATAATATTTAAAATCAATACTTTTGGCGGAAGAGTTGATGCCGCCACTAAAATTAAGGATGCAATTATTAATAGTAAGGTGAAAACTGTTGCTTTTATTGATAAGCGTGCCATCTCAGCCGGTGCATTAATTTCACTTTCTTGCGATAAAATTTATATGGTACCGGGTGCTTCAATTGGAGCTACCACAGTGGTTGATCAAGCAATGAATAAACAATCTGAGAAAGCACAGTCTTACATGAGAGCTGAAATGCGCGCAACAGCTGAAAGAACCGGACGTAGAACAGATATTGCAGAAGGTATGGTTGATGAAACCGTTGAGGTTGAAGGCTTGGTTGACAGCACCAAATTAATAACTCTTACCTCTGCCGAAGCTGTAAAATATGGAATTGCAGATTCCATAATTACTGATATGGATTCTCTATTAGCATCAATGAATTTAGAAGAAGCTGAGTTGATTACATCAAAAAGTAATTGGGCAGAGGATTTTATTCGGTTCTTAAATAATCCGGTTATTACCTCAATATTAATGATGATAATTTTAGTTGGATTTTTTACCGAAATAAAAACTCCTGGTTGGGGATTGCCAGGAACAGCTGCTGTAATAGCGCTGTCACTGTTTTTTGGCGCTGGTTACATTTTAGAATTGGCTTCTATAATAGAAATTGTTCTTTTTATAGTTGGAATTGTTTTATTATTAATTGAAATATTTGTCATTCCGGGATTTGGTATATTTGGCGCACTCGGAATAATATTAATGATTGGCAGTTTATTTCTTGGACTAATTTCTGATTTTCCCTTAGTAGATTGGAGTTTGATACAAATGGCAACAATTCAACTTGCAGGCTCAATAGTTTTAGGAATAATTGTGGTCTATTTTCTTTTAAAATTTCTTCCTAAGTCTAATATTTGGAACAAACTTATTTTGCAAAAAAACATTGATGAACAATCCGGTTACACTTCTGATGTAAAGCTTAAAGAGTTAGTAGGAAAAGAGGGGAAAGCAATTACTGATTTACGTCCAAGCGGAACAGCATTGATTGAAAATAAACGCGTTGATGTTGTAACCAGCGGCGGTTACATAAATAAAAATGCTAAAATTATTGTTGTTAGCGAAGAAGGCTCAAAAATTGTTGTGGATAAAGTTTAATAAATTTAGTTTTCCCATTTTTTATATTTTACAATTCCATTATCATTTGTGCCAATCCATAAATTACCGGATAAGTCTTTATGGCTGGAATTTATTGATCCGCTGTAACTGAACTTAATATTATCTTTAGATGTTGCTGAATAAAATCCAACACTTGTGCTTATCCAAACCGTATTATTATCCTCAACGTAAAAATCAAAAACATCCTCATAAGGAATACTTAACTTGGCTTTCCCCATAATATTATTTTGAATTACATAAACTCCCCCAACTTTACCTGACATAATATTCCCGCTTAAACCAACCCAAATATTATTGTTTAGGTCAGCAGCAAGGGCAATTACACCATCGTTTGGAGCTTCGGGTTCTGATTGGAAAGTTGTCCATTTATTTTTATAATCAAATTTTGCAGTTTTAAAAGCATTCGTTCCAATCCACAAAGAATCATTTCTATCGATAAGTACGGCAGTAACAAAATTTGCTGGAATTGTTGAATTAGATGTTCTGTAAACTGTCCAGTTCGCAATACCATCAAACTTGGCTAAACCGAATAATGTCCCAATCCAAATATTACCGCTGGCATCAAAATCCATATCATTTACAAAATCATTCGGCAAATCTGAATTATCAGTTTTATAAACGGTCATTAAGTTATTCGACATTTTTGCCAGACCAGAGTTTGTTGCAATCCAGATATTATTTTGGTGATCCTTTTTAATTTTAAGAATTGCATCATGTGGTAAATTTGAATTCCCCGTATTTATAAATTCCCAGTCATTATTTCTTTTTACAACAACTCCATTATTTTTAGTACCAATCCAAATATTATTTTCATCATCAACAGCAATTGAGCTAATCCAGTTTTCCGGTATCAAAGAATTCTGTGTCTTGTATGTAACAAAAATAGAAGTGTCTTCAAGTGCCATGCTGCAATAACTTTCTCTAGCAGCCACAACTGAAACAATAAGACTATCTGATCGATGTTCGGGATACGTGTATTTAATTTTATATTTACCCGGCAATACAAATTGTAAAGTGTAAGGTGGAGTAAAACTTTGAATTGTATCATTTATATAAACAGTACAATAATTAGGATTTGAAAAAAAAACTTTATTACGCCAAAGTTTACTGGGTCAGTGTTAAAATTATGTTCATATAATTCTTCAGTATTTTCTTCAATAGATTTTGTAAAGGAGAAATCAAGATAAGAATCAAGTTTTAGTTTAAAATCATGTGTGCCAGAAGTTAGCCATTTTACTGTATCCGGCGTGTGCTGTCCGTAATTTTTCCCATCAACAAAAATTAAAGCACCTTCCGGAATACTGGAAATATAAAGTTGTGCAGTTCCAGTTTCATATTGCTGTGGATCGCTTACGGAAACTTCTCTATCGCAAGAAACAAATACTACAATAATCACGCAAAATATTAATGCCGATTTTAATTTATTATTCATTAATGCTACTCGTTAAACCAGGTTCATAACCAAACGATTTAATGTATTCATGTGTAAACCTAACTGCAAATCTCTGTTTAATAAATGAACCAAAAATTCCTCTTCCACCTGAAATATTTGTGTAATCACTTTCATTAGTTGTAATTGCAAAACTTTCTCCTAACTCGCTTCTAGATGCATAATATGCTGTTAGGTTTTTATCATAAACCAATATTTCTAAAATAAAAGTAAGGATGGTATAATTTTTTTTGTCAGGATCACCTTCAGAGATTTCTGCCATTGCTCTATCAAAGGCAATCATTTCAACATTAATTCTTTGTAAATAGGATGGAACCGGATAATAGGGAACATAAACATTGTTTTCCAAAACATAGGTCCGCGGAACTTCTTTTTCATAACGTACTTGTTTGCCATTTTCATTTTTAAAGTAAATAAATTTAAATCTGGCAGAAGAATATAATTGGTCTTCTACAGTTGACCAGCCAACACTGATATAGTTTTTATCTGGCGGTGGAATAATATTGTTGCTATCTGGAATGAATGAAACTTTATTTGGTGTTTTTGTAAATGCACGTAGTTTTCGTCCATCGTTCAATACAGCTTCTAATTCATATTCTGTATTAGGTTTGGTCAAAAAATTAGAATTTATATACGAATTAAAAGATTTTTCATTTCCATCAATATTTTGAGTTACCAAAGTATCGGAAAATATCTTTACTGAATCTTTAAAGAAAACTCTTACAAATCCATTTCCTATTGAATGATCTTCAGTATTTGATTTTGGATCAAAATTTTCTGCTTGATAGTTCTTGGATAAATAAACTGTCTGAACTCCTCTATCATTTTTTAAAATACAATTTACAATAAACACGTCTTCGCCTTTTATAAATGGGTTCAGATCATCTTCACAGCTTATTATTAATATAAAAATCATTAACAGAATTATATATTTTATGAACGTTTTCAAAAATCCACCTTTAAAGTTGCTGACGGTAAAAATGGAAGCATGTTAACTCTTTCTCCGGTTTCTCTGTTAAAGTATAATATATTTTTTCTATCGTAAACATTTAATATGCTAAAATTAAACGTCATGTTAAGACTACCCAAACTGAGTTTCTTTGATAAAGTTAGATCCAGTCTGTGATAATCTGGGAGACGTGCAATATTTTTATCGCCCAACAAAGTATAAGGCTCTGTTGAACTAAAATAATCTTCATCAAAATAAATATCATTGATTATATATTTATCATAGTAACCAGTAAGCTGAGTAAAAGGTAAGCCAGAATTGTAAATCCACATTCCCGAAATAAGCCAACCTTTGCCAATGTTAATGCTTAAGCCGGTATTAAAACTGTGTCTAATATCATATTTTGGATAATAGCGCCAGCCATCAAGAGTTTTATATGACCACGAATTTGTATATGAAATTGTAAAATTTATCAATTCATTATTGTAGCCAAGAAAAGATTCCCAGCCATAAGATTCGCCTTCACCAGCTCTGAAATCGGGATCAGAATTAAATACTTTTTCACTATTAATAATTGGAAGATTTTTTGTGTCTTTGTAATATCCTTCTAATTTCAAGGTCAAATTTTCTATAAAACGAAAAGTTAATCCGCCTATATAATGTGTTGAAATTGTTGGTTCTAAATAATCGGGAGTGATTAACCATGGTTCAAACAAGGTAAGAATTTGATCTTCTTTCGTAAGTGTTATTAAATCTTGCTGATAAATTCCATAAGCAAGTTTAACCGAAACTTGAGGAATAAAACTATAGGTTAAGCTTATTCTTGGATCAATTGTGCTGCCGGATTTTTCCGAAAGCTGGGCGACGTTTAATCTAAAACCAGCGTCAATTCCAAAGTTATCAAATCTTATAAACTTATACTTTGCATAAGCCGCAATTTGACTTCCTTTGCTGGAAATCTTTGAAACCGCACCGCGATTATTTTCCAACTCCAATTCTGTTTTAATATCTTTTATGTCAAATCCAAAAACTACTTCGTCACGGCTATTAAGAACATAATTAATGTTGGTTTTAAAAGATAAATCTTTTACATCATTTAATTGAGGTTTAACATTACTTAGCTTTGGAATAATTTCACCTTGATAAGTACTCATTGTCATTCCAATATCCCAAAAAACCGGAGTATTTTTTGCAACTTGAAACCATTTAACTCCGAATAAATTATTTTGCCATTTGTAATCTTCAGATAGTTCACTATTCCTATTTATTTTATCTTGACTTGTAAAGCCATGCAAAACTATTTTAGTTCCTTCACTAAATTCTTCATTTGCATAATTAACTTTGAATGAAAAATCATAAAAATCTAAAGGTACATCTTGGTTGTTAAGAAATTTTTTAAAGATTGAATTTGAATAGGTTTTTCTTCCAGAAATTATATATGAGCCGTGAGGGATTGGACCTTCCAGTAAAACCTTTCCAGTAAGTAAACTAATGGCAGCGCTAGCGTTAAATTTATTTTTGTTTCCATCTTTGGTAATAATGTTTAATACGGAAGAAGCTTTGCCGCCAAACTCAGCAGGGAATCCGCCTTTATATAATTCCATGCTATTAACAATTTCCGGATCAAATATGCTGAAAATTCCCAATGCATGAAAAGGATTATAAACTGCAGCTCCGTTTAGTAAAATTAAATTTTGATCTGCAGAACCACCTCGTATATAATATCTAGATGAAATATCTCCGGTTGTTTTCACGCCGGGTACATATTGTAAAGATCGGAATAAATCAGTCTCAACTCCCTGAGGCATTGATTCCAATTCTTTCATTGTTATCACTCTCAGACCAACATCAGTAGTGTTTGTTTCGGCTTGTTTCTCACCAACTTTCTCAACAGTTTGCAATTCAAAACTTGTGGGATTTAACGTAAAATTTAATTCAGTTACTCTATTAGCTTGAACAACAACAGTTAAAGTTTTTTCTTCATAACCAACATAACTTGCAACAATTGTATAATCTTTATTTTGAGGAATAGAAGTAAAAACAAAGTAGCCTCTGTCATTTGTTGAGGTACCGGTTTGTAATTCTTTGATCAATACATTTGCGTATAGAAGAGCTTCGCCGGTTTTAATATCCGTAACCTGACCTCTAATTGTTCCAACGCCTTGAGAATAAATTCTTTGAGTGCTAAATAATATGATTGAAGAAATAAGAAAAAAAAGATAGAAATTAATTCTACTCATTTAAAGAGTTCCGAATTAAGAATATTTATTAATGAATAAATTCTATGATTTATTCTTTTATACGTTATAATAATAAAAAACTAATTTTTAGAGAAAATAAAAACTATGTAAAAATTTATGCACTAAAAAGAATTACAATAATTGGACAGTATTTTTATTCTTTGAATAATCATTTTTAGTGTTTGTCTTTCTTTGATTCTTATTGTCATATCCCTCAATAAGCATAGACATCTCAAGACTTGTTGCAGATTCAGAAAATTGAACCAAACCTTTGGAATTATTAAATTTTACAACTCCTTTCCCATCTAATTTAGGATTGCTAAATGTGTAAGTAAGATTGTTTTCTTTCGCAACATTATTTCCGGAAACAGTCATTTCTAAAGTTGAAGCAATATTTGCAATTGTGTCCTTCTCAAAACTGAAATCAGTGATTTTAAAAATTGCCGTGTTTTCAATATTAAAAACTGCAAGGGGAGAATTAAACTTCAATTCCCAAGTTGAGTTCACTCCAACTTCATCCTCAGAAATTACTTTGAACATTTGTTGGGTCAATGGCATTAGAGTTCCATTGGCTATCTGCATGTACATTTTTTCTTTTGTAGCCTTTGATAAAGTATCCGGTACTTGCTGTATTGATAAAATATTATTTATGATTTTTTCAATTTTATCTACCTTTGTAACTTGACCGATATTATTAACATAAATTCTAAAAGGCACTTTTTTGATAGCTTCATAATCCACAAATTGAACTTTCTCGCGAGTACTGTAAATATATTTTGAGTCGTATTTAATGGGCTGACCGTTATAATTTGTTTCTGCAACTATTGATGAAATAGTTGTTAAAAGTTCTGTTCCTTCTATTTCAGAAACATTATTAACTTTGAAATTAAAGACATAAGTAATGGTTTGTTTTATCAAACTTGAAACGGTTGTATCGGCGATAATTGTTTCAGAATTCTCTGATGAAGTGATTAATTTGTATTTAAAAGTATCGCCCTTATTCATTTTATATTTTAGCAAAATTTTTGGGCCAACAATTTCATCTTTTACTGGTTCTTGTTTTTCATCAAGTTCAGTGTTTATTGAAGTATCTACTTTTTTCTCTTTTTTTTGATTACAAGAAATTAATAATGCAATAAATAGAAAAGCAATAATTTTAATTTTCATTTTTATAGTTCCTAATAAAGTAAGAAATCTTTTCTCACTTGTTTAAAATTTTCTAAATCGTTTTGATATGATTCGATAATTTCTTTTGGAGTTTTGTCAGCTAGAATATCTTTTCTAAAATTATCTGAACCCCAAAGTCTATCAATTGAACTTTCCCTAAAAGTAAATTTTTGAGGATACAATTTATGAAATGTATAAATAAGATTTACTGTAAAATCTATCGGTTTAAATAAATTTCTATCAGTTATGTTGATTGATATTCCATTACAATTCTCGTCTAAATATTTTGGTGATGTTGACATATTTGGAATTGAAATTGGAGTGAATGAAGTATCACTAATTGTCACTCCATCCAGATTATAATTTTTCATTTCGGAAATTACATCTTGAGAATCAATAAATGGACTGCCAATAATTAAGAAAGGAGAATAGGTTCCACGTCCTTCTGAAATATTTGTTCCTTCAATTAAACATAAGCCGGGATAAGCAATTGCAGTTTTGAGATCTGGCATATTGGGACTAGGTTTTATCCATTTTAAATTGCAATCGTCGTAATAAAACTCGCGTTTCCAGTTTTGCATTTTTACGATAATTAATTCAGCTGATTTTTCAGTTTCAAGAATCTCAGTTCTATTAAAAAATTGTGCAAGTTCACCAACAGTCATTCCATGCTGAATTGGCAATTTTGTTATTCCAACAAAAGATTTAAAATTTGTATCAAGCATTGGTCCCGCAACTGTTTTACCGTTTATTGGATTTGGTCTATCTAGAATAACAATTGGGAAATTATTCTCGGCTGCCGCTTGAATTGCATAATACATTGTGGAAATAAAAGTATAAAATCTTGCACCAACATCTTGAATATCAAAAATTAAAACTTCAATTTCGCTTAGCATTTCCGGAGTTGGCTTTCGCAATTTTCCATATAAAGAAATTACTTGGATTCCGGTTTTTGTATCAGTTCCGTCGGTAATTGTATGTCCGTCCGGTGCATCACCGCGAATTCCATGTTCCGGTCCAAATAATTTAATAATTTCAACATCATTCCTTGCAAACAAGGTATCAACTAAATGAACTCCATTTGATAGAACCGCAGTATGATTTGTAACTATTCCAATTTTTTTATTTTTAATAAGTTCAAAATTCTCTGATAAAAGCAAATCAGCTCCGGTTAAAACAGAGCTTGGTTGAGTTAAGATTTGTTTCTCACCACAGCCAAAAAGTAAAATTAATTATGTTAAATAAAAGTATTAAACCGTGAAATGTTTTTTTGCCAATGCCCAAGCTGATAAAGTTAATCCGTCCCATATAATATTTTGCTCAATTAGTTTTTCAAATTTATTTATAGAAATTTCAACAAGTTCAAATTCTTCGGTGAGATCAGATTGAAGCGGCGAGTGAATCAAATTGGTTGCAATAAAAAAACAGAACAAATTTCATCTGAAACGCCGGTGTAAGGTGAGAATTCGCCAATAAATTCAAGATCTCCGCTCATTCCGGATTCTTCTCTAAGTTCTTTAAGTGCATTTTCTGTTGAAGTTAATCCATCCTCAACAGAGCCGCACGGAAACTCTAAACTTTCTTTTTGATTTAAATATCTGAATTGATTTACAAGTAGTAGATTGCCATTTTTTGTTTGGGGGAATTACCATTGTGGAAACCAGGGAGTGAACATAATGATATTCACTCCTCGTAATTCCTTCAATTTCAAACTCATCTAAATGATAACTCCAATGATTATTTTTGGAGATAACTTTTTCGCTTAGTTTCTTCCAAGTTTTGAGCTTCATTAAAAACCGTTATTTTCTAACAGTTCTTTTCTTGAAAAAAAGTGGGAGATTTCCAAAGCAGCATTCTCATCAGAATCAGAACCATGAACAATATTTTTTCAATACTTTCTGCATATAGTTTTCTAATTGTTCCTTCTTCGGCATTAGCTGGATTTGTTGCGCCAATTAATTTTCTAAAATCTGCAACTGCGTTTTCTTTTTCAAGTGCAATTGGTACACAAGGACCTGAAGTCATATAAGCCATTAAGTCATTGAAGAATGGACGTTCTTTATGAATTTCATAAAATCCACCAGCTGAATCATTGGTTAGTTTCGTCATCTTCATTCCAAGAATCTTAAAGCCGGCTTCATTTATTTTTTGAATAACTTGTCCAATTAATTTTTTTTCAACACAATCTGGTTTAAGAATTGCAAGTGTTCTGTTTGTCAAAATTATTACTCCTTTATTCTTTAAAATTAAATATGCCGAATAATTATCCGGCAATTAATAAATTATTTATTTTGCAAATGACATTTCCTTATGCTTGTATTGGAATCCAGTTTTCTAGAAATTTTCTAGATTCCCACTCATATTGGATTGTCAAATAATTACAAATTATTTCTTCTTAGCCAAAGCCTTCTGCATTGTAATGCCAATATCGGCAGGGCTTTCTACAACATGAATTCCAGCTTTTTTCATCACTTTCATTTTTTCTGCTGCCGTTCCTTTTCCACCGCTAATAATTGCTCCAGCATGACCCATTCTTCTGCCGGCAGGTGCAGTCTTTCCTGCGATAAATCCAACAACTGGTTTCTTGACATATTTTTTAATATAAGCTGCGGCTTCTTCTTCAGCGGTTCCGCCAATTTCGCCAATCATTACAATACCTTCTGTATTTGGATCTTCATTAAATAATTTTACAATATCAATAAACTGAGAACCTATAACAGGATCGCCGCCAATTCCAACACAAGTCGATTGACCAATTTTTAGATCTGTTAATTGTTTAACAGCTTCATAAGTTAAAGTTCCGCTTCTTGATACAACTCCAACTTTACCTTTTTTATGAATGAATCCGGGCATAATTCCAATTTTTGCTTTCCCCGGAGAAATTACTCCCGGGCAATTCGGACCAACTAATCTAACATCCAATTTTTTTATGGCATTGTAAACATTAACCATATCTTTAGCTGGAATACCTTCAGTGATACAAACAATTAATTTAACACCAGCGTTAGCTGCTTCTAGAATTGCGTCTGCGGCAAATGCGGGTGGAACAAAAATAGCAGAAGCCTCAGCTTTTGTAACTTTAACTGCATCAGCAACAGTATTAAAAACCGGAACGTTTAAATGCTTGGATCCACCTTTGCCGGGTGTAACTCCACCAACAACATTGGTCCCGTATTCAATCATTTGTCCCGCATGAAATGAACCTTCGCTTCCGGTTATTCCTTGAACTATAACTCTTGTTTTTTTCTCGAGTAAAATGCTCATTAGTAATTCCTTGATTAAATTTAATATTCAGAAAACTTAATTTAAAACTTAATAAAAAATTGTGTAAATATTGATAAGCAATTTGGAAAAACTGAAAATCAAATTTTTAGGATTTGGAGAGAATTATGAGCGGAAAATTTATCCCATTAAAAAATTATAAACGTTTTAGTGAAGAGGAAATGTTAAATCGATCTCAATTCATAAATGATTTTCTGCAAACACGCAGAACTGTGAGAGAATTTTCATCACAGGAAATACCAATTGAGATTATTGAAAATTGTATTAAAGCGGCTGGCTCTGCTCCAAGCGGTGCAAACAAACAGCCGTGGCATTTTGTGATAGTTAAAAATCAAAAGTTAAAAAAGGAAATACGAGTAGCTGCCGAGAAAGAAGAAAATGAATTCTATAACGGAAGAGCAACAAAAGAATGGCTCAAAGATTTAGAACCTTTTGAAACAAATGCTGATAAACCGTTCCTTGAAGAAGCTCCATATTTAATTGTTGTTTTTGAAGAGAAATTTACAAAGACCGATAGTGAAAATATTTCTAAAAATTATTACGTTAAAGAATCGGTTGGAATTGCTGCCGGAATGTTAATTACAGCGTTACACTATTGTGGATTGGCAACTTTAACGCACACTCCAAGTCCGATGAACTTTTTAAATAAAATTTTAAACCGCCCTAAAAATGAAAAGCCATTTTTATTATTAGTTGTTGGATATCCAAAAGAGGGAACTAAAGTCCCTGATATAAGCAGAAAAAGTTTCAATGAAATTGCTGACGTTAAATGAATGGAACAAATTACAAATCACATTGAAGATGGCTGGCAATTGAATGAAAATATTAGTTAATTCAATTCCGGCTTTGGCGGATTCTCAATATCCATATCTCTAAATTTCGATTCAAGTTGTGCTGGATTGTGAATTAATGTTGGTAAACATTGAGTACAAATCCACGCAGGTATTTTGGAGAACGTTAGTGAAACTAACGGAACTACTGTTTCTTCTTTTTCGCAGCTAATACATTTATGTGATGTTGTCATTTTATTTTTCCTAATTATTAATTTATGTGTTTGATTTTCGTAGATGGTTAACGGCTACTTTAGCTTTCGAGCCTTTTTGCAAAGCTTAAAAGTAAATCTTCTTCAAATTGATTTGCCATTAATTGCATTCCCATTGGGAGCCCTTTTTTATCAAGCCCAATTGGAATATTTATTCCCGGAATTCCAGCTAAGTTTGCAGAAGTTGTATAAATGTCACTCAAATACATTTGCAGCGGATCGTCAGATTTCTCTCCAATTTTAAAAGCTGTTGTTGGAGAAGTTGGAGTTAAAATGATATCTACCTCTTTAAATGCATTATCAAAATCTTCTTTAATTAATCTGCGGACTCTTTGAGCTTTTCGATAATAAGCATCGTAATAACCGGCAGATAAAACATAAGTGCCTAGCATAATTCTTCGTTTAACTTCTTTACCAAATCCTTCCGATCTTGATTTGGAGTACATTTGTTTTAAGTTCACTTTGTCGGGTGTTCTATAACCATAGCGCGCGCCATCAAATCTTGCCAAGTTTGATGAAGCTTCTGCAGTTGTTAAGATATAGTATGTGGCGATTGAAAATTCTGTTTTGGGTAAACTTATTTCAACAATCTCAACATCGTTTCCTTTCAATCTAGAAATTTGATTTTCAATTGCTTCGTTGATTTCTTTATCCAAACCTTCGCCAAAATATTCTTTTGGAATCCCAATTTTAATTTTGTCTTTACTTTGGGAAAATGTAGAATAGTTGGGAACCTCAATGTTTTCAGAAGTAGAATCATTTTCGTCAAAACCTGAAAGTACTTCCTGAACTAAAGCAATATCATAAACATTATTTGCAAATGAACCAATTGAGTCAAAAGAGGAAGCAAATGCATTTAATCCAAATCGGGAAACTCGTCCATAGCTTGGCTTCAATCCGTAAATACCGCAGAAAGAAAGATGCCGGTTGCCGAATTGAACCGCCTGTATCTGTACCAATTGCAACATCACAAAGATTTGCTGCAACTGCCGCCGCAGAACCGCCGCTTGATCCGCCAGTTACATATTCTTTGTTAACCGGATTTTTAACGTGGCCAAAAATGAGTTCTCATTGGAAGAACCCATTGCAAATTCATCACAATTAGTTTTCCCAATAATGATAGCATCTTCGTCAATTAATTTTTGAATTGCAGTTGAAGTATAAAGAGATGTAAAATTCTCTAAAATTTTGGAAGAGCAAGTTAATGGTTTATCTTTAATTGCCAAAACATCTTTAACAGCAATTACCATTCCTGCTAATCTGCCGGCTGATCCATTTTGAATTTTTGCTGCACTTTTTCAGCAGTTTCAATGCAGTCATTAAAAACAAAATTGAACGCATTTATATCTTTGTTCTGTTCAATCTTACTTAAAAAGTTTTTTACATTTTCGACTAAAGATAATTTGCCGGATTTGAGAAGCTCAAATTTTTCAGAATGATTTTTATAATTTATCAACATTAAAACCGGGATTATTTTTTCTTATCTGTTTTGAGTTCATCCTTAACTTCACTAATATCTTCTTCTACTTCTTTAACTGCTTTTTTAAATTCCTTCATACCTTTGCCAATTCCTTGAGCAAGTTCTGGAATTTTTTTTGCTCCAAAAAGCAATATTATTGCAACAATAATTAAAATTATTTCTGTTGCGCCTAAACTTCCAAACATAAATGCCTCTACTTATTTATATAAATTATTAAATATTAATCTAAAAATTAACTATCCGTTTCTATGATTTTGCAATGATTAAAATTTTCTTTAAGTATTAAGAATCAGTACAAAAACATTGCATTCTGGTTTGTTATACAAGCAATACTAAAATTAGATCCGTTTGGATTTATATATCATCCTCAAATCCAATTATATTAACATACTTAAAAAATATTTGAATAATTAGTCTAAATAATTTCTTAAGTTTTACAAAACCACTATTTTTGGTTAAGAATTATATTTTTTAATTAAATGCCGGACAATTCCAAACAATATAATTCCTAAAAATATATAAAATAAAGCAGTCCCATCAGTTAAAAATGTAAGTACTAAACCCACTATTGCCAAAATTAAATATATAGGTTTCCCTCTAAAAGTTGATTTATTAAGTTTTGGAAACGCCGCATATTTTATATTGCTTATCATCAAAACAGAAATAACCAATACCAAAGGAACTGAAACATAATATAAAGGTTTAATAAACTCGCCGTTATTATTAACGTAATAAACAAACATTGCAACAGTAATTGCAGAAAGGGGAATTGGCAATCCTTTAAAATCGCCTTTAGTTTCTATTTCCTCCAATTGCGAATTAAATCGTGCCAGACGTAAAGCCCCAAATATTAAAAGCAACGCACTAATGAAAATTCCAATTGCGCCAAATTTATAAAAGTGAAAACTATAAATTAAAAATGCGGGTGCGGCACCAAAACTAACAATATCGGCTAATGAATCAAGCTCAACTCCAAATTGACTAGTAGTTTTTAATAATCGAGCAACAATTCCATCTATTAAATCAAAAATTGAAGCGGCAAAGATCATTACAGCAGCTAGTTGAAAATCGCCCTTTGATGTAAAAATTATCGAGAGAAATCCGCTTAATAGACTAAACGCAGTAATTGTATTTGGGATGTATGATTTTTTCATTATTTGTTCATCTCAAATAAAATTGTTTCGCCAGCGGTTGTAATATCACCTTCTTTAACTTTTATTTTCCAATTTTTTGGAACCATAACATCTACGCGACTGCCGAATTTAATCATTCCAAAACGTTCGCCCATTTTTACTTTATCAACCAAATTAAGTTCATAGATGATTCTTCGCGCAACCATTCCCGCAACTTGAGTAAAGAGCACTTTCCCAAATTTGGAAGTGATTCCAATTTCAGATCTTTCGTTTCGTTCATCAGCTTTATCATTGTAAGCTGTTAAAAATTCACCCTCAACATAATTTAGATAATCCACAGTTCCATCAATTGGAATTCTATTAACGTGAACATTTATTGGAGACATAAAAATAGAAATTTGAATGGCATCTTCTTTTAAAAATCTTTCCTCAAAAACATTTTTAATTATTAAAACTTTTCCATCGGCGGGAGAAACAATTATATTGTTTTTTTTAGGAATTACTCTTTCAGGATCTCTAAAAAATTGAAGTGTGAATATTAAGATCAGAAGGGCAATAGCTATCAAAGGATATTTAAAATATCCACTTTGGACAAATATTGAAATTGCAATTAGCACAAAAGAAATTATTGCGGCAATTCCAATTGTTGAATATCCGTATTTGGTTAACATAAATTTATTTAGTTTATAGTAAACACCAAAATTAACATATTATTACAATAATTTCATTAAATTTAATTTCTTAATTGAGATTTTTAGAAAACAATTTTTAGATAGTATATTCAATAAATTGGAGGAATAATGAAAGGCAATATGGCTGGAATGATGAAACAAATTCAAAAGATGCAAGCCGAAATGCAGAAAACACAATCTGAGTTAGCAAATAAAACCGTTACCGCAGAAAGCGGTGGCGGAATGGTTAAAGCAACTTGTAACGGTCAAAAAGAAATTGTTTCTTTAGAAATAGATGAAGAAATTGCAAAATCTGGTGATAAAGAAATGATGGAAGACTTAATTGTTGCAGCAGTGAACAAAGCTTTAGAAGCTGCTGGTAAAATGGCTGAGGAAGAGCTTGGCAATGTTACAAAAGGAATGATTCCACCGGGATTAAACATACCAGGATTTTAATTGGAAATTGCAGAACCCCTAAGAGTATTAATTGAAGAATTGAATAAACTTCCTTCAATTGGCAGAAAAAGCGCACAGCGTTTGGCTCTGCATTTGGTTAAAAAAGAAAAAAAAGAGTTGGAAGATTTAATCCAAGCACTAACAGATCTAAAAGATAATATAAAATTCTGCTCAATTTGCTTTAATATTTCTTCAGAAGATATTTGCATGGTTTGTAAAAATCCCAAAAGAGATAAAGGATTAATTTGTATTGTAGAAGAAGCAAGCGACGTAATTGCAATTGAGAACACAAATGAATTTAATGGTCAGTATCATGTCTTGGGCGGTGTACTTTCACCACTTTCTGGAATTGGAGTTGAAGAATTAAAAATTAAAGAGTTAATTGTTCGATTAAAAACTGAAGATATTAGAGAAATTATTCTTGCATTAAATCCGGATACAGAAGGTGAAACAACATCTCTTTATTTGGCAAAATTGCTGAAGCCTCTTGGAATTAAAGTAACACGACTTGCAAGAGGTTTACCAATAGGCGGCGATTTAGAATTTACAGATGAAGCGACAATTGGCAGAGCTGTTTTAAATAGAATAGATATTTAAATGCATACAGATTGGTTCAAAGATTGGTTTTCTTCAAAAGATTATTTGGATGTATATCAGCATAGAGATGAAAAAGATGCAAATGAGATAATTGCTTTAATTCTTTCTCAAATAAATTTGCCATTAAACTCAGCTGTTTTGGATGCAGCATGCGGTGCCGGAAGACATGCAATGAAATTAGCGGAACTTGGTTACGAAGTTACTGCTTTCGATTTAAGTAAAACATTACTAAGCATTGCCAAAATTGAAGCAAATAAGAAAAATTTAAAAATTAACTTTGTATCAAGTGATTTAAGAGAATTTTCTTCAAATGTAAAATTTGACCTAGTCCTAAGTTTATTTACTAGTTTTGGTTATTTCAAGAGTGATGAAGAAAATTTTCTTTTTGTAAATAATGCTTATAAAATGCTAAATCAAAATGGATTTTATGTTTTAGATTTTCTTAATAAATATTTTGTTGAACAAAATTTGATCACAATTTCAGAAAAGGAAGTTGGTGATAAAATAATTATTGAGAACAGAAATATTCAAAATGGAAGAGTTGTAAAAGAAATTAAAATAGTGAATCAAAATGAAGAACATAATTACATTGAATCAGTAAAGTTATATTCTTATAATGAGTTGAAAGAAAATTTTTTTCAAATTGGTTTTAAGGTCAAAAATATTTTTGGAGATTACACCGGTAATGAATATAATCCAGAAAAATCAGAGCGATGCATAATTATTTTTCAAAAATAAAACTATTTTTAATTTTTAGTTTGCTTCTTTTTTCAGGCTGCGATCTCTTAACAACTCGCAATGCAGAAGACCCGGAAACTGGACGCTCAAGTTATATTGTTGCAACCACGCCCGACCAACTTTTTACAAATCTTAAAAATTCATTTTCAGAAAAAGTTGAGAAAGATTACTCTAGCAATTTTGTTGACAGTTCGTTTTTGAAAATTGATTATAAGTTCGTTCCTTCTTCAGAGGCAATTGTTAAATTTAATATTCTTACAGAGTGGAATCTTGAAGCTGAAAAAGCATATTTCAAAAATTTAATTAACAGCGTGGATGAGAACAAACAAATTGTTCTAAATTTACAAGAAATTTCACGTTCAGTTGAAGGAACTACTGCAAGCCTAAATTACGATTATTCAATAACTCTGCCGATTGAAACAGAAGGTTTGCCCAATTTTTATAAGGGCAACGCATTTTTTAAAATAAATTTGGATGATAATAATCAGTGGGTTATTACAGAATGGATTGACAACAAAACTGAAGATTTCCCAAGCTGGAGCGAGTTAAAAGGCAGATTTTATTTGTTTTAAGAAAATTGAAAACTTTAAAACTATATATTGCAATATTTTTTTTTACTCAATTTTTATTGAGTTGTGTGAATCCTTTTGCTCCAAAGTTAGATGAATCAATTGGAAGTGAAGCATCTTTAATAAGTGATTTAACCAACGTGGATGGGATTTTTCAGAATTTACAATATGCATATACTTTTAAGGACACAACAATTTACGGTTCTCTATTAGCCTCAGATTTTACTTTTTCTTACCGCGATTATGATAGAGAAATTGATGATGCTTGGGGAAGAGATTCTGAAATGAGAGTTACTTATGGATTATTTAACAACTCAGAACGGTTAGATTTGATTTGGAATAAAATTGTTGCAATAAATTCTGATTCTACTAATGTTATTAGAAGCTTTAATCTCACAATCACTTTTAATCCAACAGATGTTGTTTATGTTGATGGAAAAGTAAATTTACAATTGGAAAAATCAAAAGAAAATAAATGGCAAATAATTACTTGGATTGATGAATCAAATTTTTAGTAATTTTAATTTCTTAAATAATAATTAACAGAAAAATTATGTTTTTATACTTTATACAAGAAACTTTCAGTTCGCTCTTTAAATCAAAAATGGCCTCGCTCCTTATTATTGCAACAACCACAATTGCAATCTTATTTGTAACACTTTCAGTCGGCTTAGTAATTTTTTCAAATATGATTAATGACCGATTAAAAGATAATATTGAAATTAGTTTATTTGTCAGTGATACAGTTTCGCAATCAAATATGAAAAGTATTGAACAGCAGCTTGATCAAAATGTGTATGTCGCATCAAAAAATATATGTTAGTAAAAAGATGCTTTAAAAATTATGAAAGAAAAAACCGGACAAGATTTTTCTTTGGTTTTGGATTCAAACCCTTTGCCGGCAATGTTTCAAATTAAATTAACTTCTGATAGCGTAACAACGACCAATATTGAACCAATAATTAAAACTCTAAAAAGAATACAAAGGGATTGATGACGTAGTTTATGATTATTCTTTAACTCTAAAAGTCCTGAACTTTATAAATGAATCAAAAAAAAATAATTTATGGCGTTTCAATTTTTCTTGTGTTACTTTCAATTTATTTAGTCTATTCAAATAATAGATTACTTCTCTCATCTCGCCTAAATCAATACAATGCAATGAAATTAGTCGGTGCAAAACTTAGCACAATTAAAATTCCAATTATTCTAAATGGAATTATTATGGGAATTGTTTCATCTTTAATTTGCCTTGGCTTATATTTCTTTGCTGTAAATTTTCTTTCAAAAATATATGCTACAGAGTTCATAGAAAAAGAAAATTTATATATTATCGGTTTAATTTCTCTGCTTGGAATTGTTTTAGGATTTCTTGGAAGTTATTTATCAACATTAAATGTTACATTAAAAATTAACAAAATTAAGTAAAAAGCAATTATACTTTTATTTACTAGTATTATCAGCCTTATTAGCTATTTTAAAATTAATTCTTTTATCCAATAAATTCACGACACTCTATTTAATTCTATTTAAGTAAAAACTACATGTAAAAAGTAAGTTGAATTTTCATTAGCGATCCAAATATGTATCTAAATGATACAAAAAATCCCAAAATTCCTCACTTAAATTGATTCACATCACAGTTATGCCATTATATTCTTAATGTTTTTATTGGCATAATAATGGAGTTATAGTAAAGAAAAAACAAGGTTGGAATGATGGAATCAAATACCAATATTCAAGAATATGAGAGCTCCAGTGTAGTATTAAATGAATTTGAAATTGAAAATTCAACAAATACTTTTTCAAATTATGTAGAAAAAATAAAAAACTGCAGATATTGGACAAGTTAAAATATATTTAGGATTTGCATACTTTGCTTTATTGGTTTTCTTTTCAATTACATTGTTTTTATGATTTGATCAATTAATTAAAAATATCATCTGTTAAAAATCTGCAAAAACCTCGTCTTCTAAAAACCATAATTTTTATGGTTATTTCTTTTAATTAATTATAAAAATTCTCTTAAAAATTCTTTAATTTTAAAATCAAAAATAATTTGCCCTGTGGTGTAATGGTAACACAGAAGTCTCTGACACTTTTGTTTCGGGTTCAAGTCCTGACGGGGCAACAAAAATTTATTTGTAATTGAATATTTTAAATTTTGGAATTTTATTTCAATTTAAAATATTTGTTACTGCAATTTCTTACTTAAATAAAAATATAAATACATATTTCAAAATTTGTGTTCAATGGTCTGTATAACCATGTTGGCAACTTTTAATTTCCGAATTACAAAATCTTAACTATAATCATTATTTAAAGAATCGGGAATTTTTTTATCAAAAAAAAAAGTAAATTATATAGTATATAAATTTGAAATACCTAAAGAATAAAAGATTTCTCTATTTTAAAATTCAATATTGTAAAATTATTTTTAACCACAATTCATAAGTGAAAAAAATGAGAATAAATTCTATTAAAAAAATTACATTAATATTCGTAACAATTATTGTTTCACTATCATTATTTAATTGCTCAGATCAAGGAAAATCAAAATGGAAATTGAGAAAAAGGATTTTGGAAAAATTGATTCAACATTATCAGCAGATGTTTATACCTTAACTAACAAAAACGGAATGTCTGTTTCTATAACAAACTACGGTGGAATTGTTACAAAAATAATTGTGCCTGATAAAAACGGGAAACTTGGAGATGTTGTTTTAGGGTTCGATAAAGTTAAAGACTATGTTAATGAAAATCCATACTTTGGAGCAATTATTGGTCGATATGGAAATCGAATTGCGAAAGGAAAATTTGTTGTTGAAGGAACTGAATACACTCTTGCAACAAACAATTTCCCTAATCATCTGCATGGTGGCATTAAAGGATTTGACAAAGTTTTATGGAATGCAGAACCATTCCAAAATGAAAATGAATTAGGATTAAATTTAGAATATAATTCAAAAGATGGGGAAGAGGGGTATCCGGGTAATTTAAAGGTTAAAGTTATTTATACCCTAACAAACAATAACGAATTAAAGATAGACTATTCTGCAATAACTGATAAAGCAACAATTTGTAATTTAACAAATCACACTTATTTTAATTTAAAAGATGCAGGCGCAAGTTTAATTTTAGATCACAAACTACAAATTATGGCGGATAACTTTACGCCAGTTGATTCTACATTAATCCCAACGGGTCAAATAGAATCTGTAATTAATACTCCTTTTGATTTTACAACTCCAACTAAAATTGGCAAAGAAATTAATAATGAAGCTAAACAAATTAAAAATGGTTTGGGATATGATCATAATTTTGTTTTGAACGGCGAATTAGGGAAAATGAAATTGGCTGCAAAAGTAACGGAAGATACAAGTGGCAGAGTCTTAGAAGTTTTTACTGAAGAACCGGGTATTCAATTTTATTCAGGTAATTTTTTAGATGGCACTTTAACAGGTAAAAACAATATTGTGTATAAATATAGAAATGGATTTTGCTTAGAGACACAGCACTACCCAGATTCACCAAATCAGCCAAAGTTTCCTTCCACATTATTAAAGCCGGGCGAAAATTATAAAACTTCAACAATTTATAAATTTTCGATAGAGAAATAATATTTATATTTATATAAACTCACGCCGTTAGATAACATATTATGACAGCGTGAGTTTTTCTTCGCACAATATTTCGATGTAACCAAATCAATATATTTACGCAAACGTTTAACTTTTTTTTCTTCTTTTTAACCCAAAAATAGTTAATTTAATCTCATCATAATTTTAAACCACTGAACTAACTTTTTGGAGTTTGAATGTCGTTAAAATTAAAACTTATCTTTTTGGTCACACCTTTCATTCATTTTATTATTCGCAAATTTCAATTCATATTTAGCTCAACAAAAGAGTAAACAAAAAAAAGTATTATTTGTTTATGGCGGCTGGGATGGGCATCAGCCTAAGGAATGCAAAGACTTGTTAGTGCCTTGGCTTGAAGAACAAGGCTATGATTTAGTTGTTTCAAACACTTTAGATTCCTACACAGATTCTCTTTTGATGAGTTCAGTCAATCTTATCATTCAAACTTTTACAATGGCTCAAATTACTGGTGAGCAGGAAAAAGGTTTGACTACTGCAATTAAAAATGGGGCTGCAATTGCAGGCTGGCATGGTGGGCTAGGAGATGCTTTTAGAAATAATCCCGAATATCAATTCATGGTTGGTGGGCAATGGGTTGCTCATCCCGGTGGAAAAGTTAAGTATGAGGTAAATATAGTTAACACGGTTGACCCAATAACCAAAGGGCTTTCAGACTTTGAAATGAATTCCGAACAATATTTTATGCATGTTGATCCTTCAATAGAAGTTCTAGCGACAACAAAATTTAATGGAGAAAATGCTTCTTGGATTGATGGGACAGTTATGCCTGTAGTATGGAAGAAAAAGTATGGTAAAGGAAATGTTTTTTATTCCTCACTTGGCCATAGTGTAAGTGATTTTGAAGTTCCCGAAGCAATCACAATTATGAAACGTGGAATTCTTTGGGCAATTGGAGATTTATAAAAAAAAATACCCTTCTTTTAATGGAATTATTTATGAAAAACAAAAAAATATCTAGAAGAAATTTTATACAAAAAACTTCAGGAGCTGCGGCTGGGTTATTCATAGCTCCATACTTTATTAATGCAAAGGTTTTAGGCAGAAATAATTCAATATCGCCAAGCAATAAAATTACAATTGGTTCGATTGGGACGGGCTGGCAGGGCACTTATAATCTTGAATCATTTTTATATGAAGATCAAGCACAAGTAGTAGCTATTTGTGATCTTGATAAAGAACACTTAGATAATGCAATTGGTTTAGTAAATACTAAATATGAAAATAATGATTGTACCCCTTATCATAAATTTGAAGAGATGTTGGAGAGAAAAGATATTGACGCTGTTGTAATTTCTACACCCGATCACTGGCATGCAATACCTGTAATAGCAGCAGCGAAGGCAGGCAAAGACGTTTTTTGCGAAAAACCTATGTCACATAGTTTTAACGAAGGCAGAGCAATGTGTAATGCCATTGAACGTTACGGGAGAATATGGCAAACAGGAAGCTGGCAGCGCTCAATTCCTAATTTTCGATTTGCAGCAGAGCTCATTAGAAATGGCAGAATTGGAAAAGTTCATACTGTTGAAGTTGGTTTGCCTTCTGGGCACACAGATTTTGCTGGGACCTTTGGATTGGAAGCAAAAAGTGAGCCACCAAAAAATTTAGATTATGAACGTTGGCTCGGTCCTGCGCCTTATGCTCCATATGCACCTGCTCGCGTTCATAAAAATTGGAGATGGAATTTAGATTATGGCGGCGGTCAATTAATGGATTGGATTGGTCATCATGGTGATATTGCTCATTGGGGACTTGATTTTGATAAAACAGGACCAACCGAAATTGAAGGATATGGGGAATATCCTAAAACTGGTCTAAGAGACACTGCTACCAAATACATTGTGCATACCAAATACGAAAATGGTGTTAAGATGACAATCGCTGGCGGTCACCCGGAAGTTTGTAATGGTAGAAATGGAACTAAATGGATTGGAGACGAAGGTTGGGTTCACGTTGATAGAAGTTTTCTTGATGCTAATCCGAAAAGCCTACTAAAAGAATTTTTTGGTCCTAATGACATTTCATTATTAAAATCACCTGGTCATGCTCGTAATTTTATTGACTGCATTAAATCTCGTAATCAAACTATAACGCCATGTGAAACAGCACATCGCTCGGTAACACCGGGACATTTAGGACAAATATCTATGCTTCTTGGCAGAAAAATTTATTTTGATCCAAAAACAGAAAAAATACAAGGCGATGAAATAGCCTCATCAATGCTGAGTAGGAGCTATAGAGCACCGTGGCATATATAATTTACTTGCTTTCAATTAAATTTTATTTAACAAATTTCCTAAATGAGGAATAAATGAAATTCTCGTTAGTTAAAAAATTATTATTAGTAATTATTATTTTGACTCAACTTACCAATCTTGTTTTTTCACAAGAAAAAATTGATAATTCCGAAAAAAATGTTGAAGCACTTTTGTCTAAAATTTCTGAATATGAATATGGATTAAATAGAACTCCTTTGGCCGATTTATCTTTAATTGTTAAGCAAAAATTAAATGGTGAAAAAAGTGATTATGATTTAGAAACCAAATTGTTAGATGTGCTTAAAACAAATGCCAGCTTTGATGGGAAACAGTTTTTATGCAGACAACTCAGTTTAATCGGAACTGAAAAATCTATTGAGCAATTAATTGCTATGCTAAAAGATTGCAAAACAAGTGACATGGCAAGATATGCTTTAGAAAAAATTAAATCGAATAATGTTGATATAGCATTGATTGATATTTTAGATAATGTTGAACCGGAAATAAAAATAGGAATTATTAATTCTCTTGGAAATCGGAAATCTGAAATTGCTGTTGATAAACTCGGTAAATTAGTTTTAGATAATAATTCTGATGTTGCAGCTTCAGCTGCCTCAGCTTTAGGTAAAATTGGCAGTAGCCATTCGGCAGAAGTTCTTTCACAATTATTGAACAAAACAAAAAATATTATTCATGATGTTTTAATAGATTCCTATCTACTTTGTGCCGATAAATTTTTACTTGATGAAAATAATAAAGCCGCCGAAGAAATTTATTCAAACGTATTAGCTAATGAAAATTCATCAGTTCAAAAAATTGCTGCTTTAAATGGAAGTGTTCTAGCATCTCCTAATAATAAATCTAGCATTATTCTAAAATATCTCCAATCAGATGATCCTCAATTAAATCAAGCTGCGGCGCAAGAAGTTCGCAAATTATCAACAGAAAATGAGTTTGAAAAAATTATTACCAATTTCAATTCTTTTAATGATAAAACAAAAATACAAGTTATATATTCAATCAAAGAATTACAAAATCCATATTTTCATAATCTTGTTTTAGCTAATGCAGAAAGGGGTTCTGATGATGTTCGTATTGCAGCAATTGATTGCCTTGAAAAATTAGCAACAGTTGATGATGTCCAATTTTTAGCTAATTTGGCTTTAGGAAATAATTCAGAAATTGATAATGCTGCTCGTTTAACTTTAGATAAAATAAGTGGAAAAGAAATAGACAAAAAAATAATTAATCTTATCGTAACTTCACCTCCCGAAATTCAAGTTGAATTAATTAGGTCAATTGGGGAAAGAAAAACGCAATCAGCCTTTCCAAATATTGTGCAAACTGCTAAAAGTACAAATCAAAAAGTAAGACTTGAATCATATAAAACTTTGGAATTAATTTCAGACCCGAATCAGTTAGATAAATTGTTAATAGTTTTCCTAGATATTGAAAATCCAGCCGAATTAAAAAGAATGGAAAACACTTTGGCAAAAGTTTCATTGAAAAATGAGAATGAAAATGAACGAGCAGAAAAATTTTTGGAAACATTTGACAAAACTAACGACTTTGAAAAGCAAATGTCATTGTTAAGAATTCTTGGAAGTACTGGCGATAGTCGGGCATTAAAACATATCAAGGCTTCTCTTAAAAATGAAAATGAAGATGTTCAAAAAACTGCAATACAAAGTTTATATAATTGGCCCAACATCGAGCCAATTTATGACCTACTAGATATTGTTAAGACAAATAAAAACAGTACTTTGCAAATACTAGCTCTGCGTGGCTTTATCAATTTAGTAAAAGCAAACGGACAAAATGAAAACGCTCCGGTTGTTGATTTATATAAAACGGCAATGGAATACTCTAAATCGGACAATGAAAAAATTATGATTATTTCCGGTATTGGTGATGTGCAAACGCTCGAAGCATTAAATTTTACATCTCCATACTTGAATAATAATAGTTTAAGACCAGAAGCTGAAATTGCTTGTATAAATATAATCTCAAAGGTAGGTTGGACCAATCCCGAAGAATCACTACAGGTTATTGAAACAATACTTAAAAATCCAACAAGTTCTGAAATTCAAAAGGAAGCAAGTAGAATAAAAAACAATATATTAAGCAAATAAGCAATTAATTAACTGGGAATAATTTTATTAAAAATTTAGATAGGAGTAAATTGTTATGTCACGTTCAGTAACACTTTTCACAGGACAGTGGGCAGATCTTCCAATAGAAACTGTTTGCGAGAAAGCAAAAGCATTTGGTTATGATGGATTAGAACTTGCATGTTGGGGAGATCACTTTGAAGTTAATAAAGCAGACCAGAATTATTGTGATTCAAAAAAGGAATTACTGAAGAAATATGATCTCAAATTATTTGCAATCTCCAATCATTTGGTCGGACAAGCTGTTTCGGATAATATTGATGAACGCCATAAAAGCATTTTACCTGCATACGTTTGGGGAAATGGAAAAGCTAAAGATGTGAACAAGAGAGCAGCTGATGAAATGATTAAAACTGCCGAAGCCGCAAAGAGATTAGGCATAAAGGTTGTTAATGGTTTTACCGGAAGTCCGATTTGGCATTTACTTTATTCTTTTCCTCCTGTCCCTCCTGAAATGATTGAAGATGGGTATAAAAAATTTGCATCTCAATGGATTCCAATAATGGATGAATTTAAGAGACTCAAAATTAAATTTGGATTAGAAGTTCATCCTACTGAAATTGCGTTTGACATTGCCAGTGCTGAAAAGACTTTAGAAGTTCTTAATAATCATTCTGCATTTGGGTTTAATTATGATCCAAGTCATTTGGGTTATCAAGGTGTGGATTATGTTTCATTCCTTTATAAATTCGCTAAAAAAATATTCCACGTTCACATGAAAGATGCCTGGTGGAGTTCATCACTTACTGAAGCAGGAGTTTTTGGAGGTCATCTTGAATTTGGCGACCGAAGGAGATTTTGGGATTTTAGAAGTTTGGGACGAGGTAACATAAAATTTGAAGAAATTATCCGTGCATTAAATAGAATTGAATACTTAGGACCTCTATCAGTCGAGTGGGAAGATGGAGGAATGGATAGAAATATTGGTGCTGCAGAAGCTTGTCAGTTTGTGAAAAATATAGATTTTTCACCTTCCGGAGTTAAATTTGATGCAGCTTTTGAAGACAAAAAATAAACAAGGAGTTGGATATGGAATCAAATACAATTAATGCTTCTAAATTATTTTTAATGAGTAGAATTGCATTAATAGTTACCGCAATGACCTTTGCATTACGCGCAACTATTGAACCAATATTTATGCATCAATATGGTTTATCAGCTACTGATATTGGCTTTGCGTTTGGACCCGCTTTTTACGGTTTTACAATTGCAATGGTAATTTTTGGACCAATTGTAGATATGTGGGGAATGAAAAATGTTTTGTACATTGCTTTTATCACTCAACTTATAGGTATTACCGGAACAATATTCTCGACCGATATGTGGAGTTTATTTTTCTCAACATTAGCAATTGGAATTGGCAACGGTAGTATTGAAGCTGCTTGTAATCCTTTGGTTGCATCTCTTTATCCAAATAATAAAACAACAATGTTAAATAAATTTCACGTTTGGTTCCCCGGGGGAATTGTAATTGGAAGTTTACTCTCATATTTCATTTATGATGTTTTAGGATTGGATTGGAGAATTTTGGTTGCCTTACTTTATATCCCATTGGTTATATACGGAGTGTTGATGTTCAATGAAAAATTCCCACAAACAGAGCGTGTAACTTCCGGTGTATCAACAGGTGATATGTGGAAAGCAATTGCTAAACCAATATTTTTATTTATGGCTTTTTGCATGCTTCTTACTGCATCAACTGAGCTTGCAACGGGACAAAGAATTTCAAGTTTATTAGAAGGAGCAAATGCGGTCCCAATCTTAGTCCTGGGTTTAACTTCTGGTCTGATGGCATTAGGACGTGCTTTTGCTGGACCAATCGTGCATAAATATAGTACTTCAGGAATGCTTTTATTTTCTGCTATTTTTTCTTTTCTTGGTTTAATTTGGCTTAGCTATTCAAGTGGAGTTACAGTTTATTTTGCAGCAATAATTTTTGCAATCGGTGTAACATTCTTTTGGCCTACAATGCTTGGATTCGTTGCTGAAGAGATTCCTGAAAGCGGCGCTCTAGGCTTATCAGTTATGGGCGGATTGGGAATGTTCTCTGTTTCTATTGTTCTTCCAATTATGGGAGTATTTATGGATACTGGTTCTCAAGGTGGAGAAACGTTGCGCTACATGGCAATATTACCAGCAGTTTTAATTTTATTATTTGCAGTATTATATTCAAAATATGGTAAGAAAGCAAAAATACAGGAGGCATAATGGAAAAGATTAGATTAGGAATGATGGGAGGCGGAATAGGTGCTTTCATTGGAGATGCACATAGAAGGGGAAGTCGAATTTCAAATAAATATGAATTGATCGGTGGTGTATTTAATGATGTTTACGAAGCTGGAAAAGAATTTGCTACTCAAGAAGGTATTGATCTTAATCGTACATACGCAACCATAGATGATTTTATAAAAGGTGAATTAGCCTTACCAAAAAAAAAAAAAGAATTGAAGCGGTTTCTATTGTTACGCCTAACTTTTTACATTTTGAAATGGCAAAAAATGTTTGGAAAATGGATTTCATGTAATTTGTGAAAAACCAATGACAATGACCATTAAAGAATCAGAAACTCTTCAGAAGTTAGTTAAGAAAACCGGATTAACTTTTGCATTGCTTCACACTTACACAGGTTATCCTTTAGTTAGGCAAATGCGTGATATGATCAGAAGTGGTGAGATTGGAGTGATTCAGAGAATTGATGCTCAATACTATCAGGGTTGGATAAATCCAATAGTTCATAACGGAAATATTGAATCAACTTGGCGGCTTAATCCAAAAGTCTCCGGAGTCTCAAGTTGTATGGGCGATATTGGTGTACACGCATTTAATCTAATTGAATATACGACGGGTTTAGAAGTTGAAAAAGTTTTATCAGATTTAAATAAAATTGTCAAAACTGTAAATATTGATTTAGATGGAACAGTTCTTTTAAGATTTAATTCAAATGCAAAAGGTGTAATTCGTTCTAGCCAAGTTGCAACTGGCGAAGAAAATAATTTGTCAATTGCGGTCTATGGTTCTAAACTAGGATTAAAATGGTCGCAAGAAGATCCAAATTATTTATATATTTTAAGTGATAACGAACCTGTACAAAGATTAAAACCAGGACACGGATACATCAATAAATTCAGGGCAATGAGTCACACAATGCCTCCTGGCCATCCTGAAGGAATTTACGAAGCAATTGCAAATATTTATACCGGTGCTGCAAAAAGCATTAAAGGAGAAAAATTCATTGAAGGCGAATTCCCTACTGTACTTGATGGAGTTAGAGGAATGAAGTTTATACACAAAGTAGTTGAATCAAATAAAAAATGGAAATGTTTGGGTTAATTTATAAACAAAAATAATTAATGATTTCACCAACTAACTTATTTAGAATAATTATGAAACTCTTTTTGTCGCTCTCAAAAAATATTTGTCCTAAGCCTTTTATTATTTTCAATTTCTTTTGCTCAAACTGATGAAGAGAAATCAAGAGCAACAGAAGTATGGGAACCTGTTCCGCCGATTATTAGAGCTGGAGAAAATAATTCTGCACCATCTGATGCTGTAATTCTATTGGGTGAAAATGATTTATCAGAATGGCAGCATGATGATGGGTCACCAATAAAATGGAAATTTTGCGAAGGTGTTTTAACCGTTGAGAAGAAAACCGGACAAATTAAGACTAAAAGAAAATTTGGAAGTTGCCAATTACATATTGAATGGCGAACTCCACTTTTTACGGAAGAACAAGCAAAAAAAAAATAATGATGAGAAAATATTACTTCAGGAGCAATTTAAAGGATATGTAATTGGAGAAGGGCAAGGTAGAGGTAATAGTGGAATATTTTTGCAAGAAAGATATGAAGTTCAAGTTCTCGATTCTTATGATAATTTAACTTATTCAAATGGACAAGCTGGAAGCATTTATAAGCAGCACATCCCTTAGTAAATGTTTGTAAGCCGCCAGAGAATGGCAGACTTATGATATTATATTTAATGCTCCAAAGTTTAATGAGGATGGAACGCTTGAAATCCCAGGTATATTACAGTTCTTCAAAATGGCGTTCTAATTCAAAACCATGTTGAAATAAAAGGTCCAACTGCATGGATTGGAAAACCAAATTATGAAAAACATAATCCAAAAGAATCCATAACAATTCAAGATCACGGAAACCCAGTTAGTTATAGAAATATTTGGATAAGAGAATTATAAAATAATATAACCAAAGTTTTAATTTGAGGAAACAGAATGGAAAATCAAAAAAATATTCTTTCGCAAAAAGTAATGAGCAGGAAAAATTTTATTACTGCATCCTCAATAATTACGGGCGGTTTAGCAATGGGTGCAAGTTTTAAGTCTACTGAAAAAACAATAATAGAGAATAAACTATCAAAAAATTCAACCTTAATTATGCGCCACATTTTGGAATGTTTGAAAACAGTGCTGGCAAAGATCTAATAGATCAATTAAAGTTTATGCATGATCAAGGCTTTACTGCAATGGAAGATAATGGAATGAAAGGAAAGTCGAAAGAAGATCAAGAAAAAATTGCACAGCAGATGACTAAAACAAATATGACAATGGGTGTATTTGTTGCACATAAAATTTATTGGAATGAACCAAATCTCACGAATGGAAATAAAGATTTACGCAATGAGTTTTTAAACGATATAAAAGATTGCGTAGAAGTTGCAAAACGAGTTAACGCAAAGTGGATGACTGTAGTTCCTGGACATGTTGATTTAAAACTTGAAATGGGGTATCAAACTGCAAATGTTGTTGAATCTTTAAAACAAGCTTGTGGAATTCTTGAACCTCACGGTTTAATTTTGGTTCTAGAACCTTTAAATTTTTATAATCACCCGGGATTATTTTTAAAGAAAATTCCTCAAGCCTATGAAATTTGTAAAGCGGTTGATAGTCCGAGTTGTAAAATTTTAGATGATCTTTACCACCAGCAAGTTACAGAAGGAAACCTTATCCCCAATATTGATGAGGCTTGGGACGAGATCGCATATTTTCAAATTGGAGATAATCCGGGAAGAAATGAACCAACCACTGGCGAGATTAATTTCAATAATGTCTTTCATCATATTTATAACAAAGGTTATAATGGCATATTAGGTATGGAGCATGGAAAAAGTAAAGAAGGAAAATCTGGTGAAGAACAACTAATAAATGCGTATAGAAAAAGTGATAATTTTCTTAATTAAATTTTAATCCCCATAATCAATGAATAATAACAAACAAAAAAAGTAAATCTGCAAAAGTGTTTTTATTAAGTGGTTTAGTAATTGGAATTATTTTTTCATCTCTTTTTGTTTATGGATTAAAATACACATCAACAAATGAGTTTTGCGAAAGCTGTCATGTTCATCCACATGTAACGCTGAGTTGGAAACAAAGTACTCATTATGATAATAAAGCTGGTATTATTGTTGATTGTGTCGACTGCCATTTACCGCCGGAAGGAATTGATTACGTATACGCCAAAGCTGTAACTGGAATGCGTGATGTTTATGGAAAAGTATTTAAAGATTCTGCAGATTTTAATTGGTCGCAAAAATCGCAATTAGAGTTTGCTAAAGCTCATGTTTATAAAGCTTCATGCATTCATTGTCATACAAATATCTTCCCTCGTCAGCTTTCCCAAAAGGGTGGAGATGCACATGTATATTATGATCAAAATAAAGAAACTATGCGGTGTATTAATTGTCATTTGCATGTAGGCCATTTTATTGAAAAACCAGAGGAAGATTTATCTGTTCCAGAAATGAAAAAACTTTTTACTGCCGCAGCTGTAGTTGATTCCTTTAAGAACTTTACCGAAACGATACCTAATTCTTATATTGATTTTAATATGGTGGCAATTCCCAAAGGTGAATTTACAATTGGAAGTCCCATTGATGAAGAATTCAGACAAGATGATGAAGGTCCGCAAAAGAAAATTAAGATTGATCCATTTTGGATTGGTGAAATAGAAGTTACTTGGGATGAATATCAGCAATTTATGAAAGAAACTGGAAAAGAAGGACGCTCTGAAGACCAATATGCAATGATTGCGAGTGGAAAAAAGTTAGATGGAATTACCGGACCCACGCCTCCTTATGGAAACCCAGGACAAGGTTGGGGAAAGGGCCAGCTTCCGGCAATTACAATGACACATTTTGCTGCAACTGTTTATTGTGAATGGCTTTCAGAAAAAACCGGCAAAAAATATCGATTACCAACCGAAGCAGAATGGGAATATGCATGTAGGGGAAGCAAAAGTGGTGCTTACTTTTTTTGAAGGAGCTCCTGATGATTATTCTTCTGAAACATTTCTGAATAATATTTTTGGGGCAGATACTTCTATAATAAATTCCTATCTAATTTATAAAGAAAATAGTGGATTCAGAACACATCTTCCAAATAAGGTTAAAGCGAATCCTTTCGGTTTAAAAAAATATGTTAGGCAATGTAAAAGAATTTTGTTCTGATTTTTATTCAGAAAACATTTATTCTACTTATACTGATGGACAATTAAACCCAAAGGGTCCTTCTGCAGGTGATGAAAAAAAAAGTAGTGCGGGGTGGTTCATTTAAAAGTGATGCAGCTGATTTAAGAATTGCAGCTCGAGATAAAACAAATCTAAAAGGTTGGATGTTTACAGATCCTCAAGTTCCAAAAAGTAGATGGTGGTATTCTGACTGCAAGGATGTTGGATTTAGAGTTGTATGTGAATTTGAAAATAAATAATTAACACAATTAAACAGGAGAAAATTATGTCATCAGATTACAACAGACGAGAATTTTTAGGTTTAGGGGCAATTGCTGCAGCTGGATTAATTGTTGGATGCGGTACCAAAAATGATGGTATAAAAAGAAAGATGGAAGCCGTAAAATTTTTAGATCAAGCCGTTGATGGAAAAGAATTAAAAGCCGGTTTAATTGGTTGCGGCGGACGTGGTACCGGAGCCGCTGTTGATTTTTTAAGAGCTGGTAAAAATCTTAAAATTGTTGCACTTGGAGATGTTTTTAAAGATAGAATTGATGATTGTAGACGAAAATTAAAAGAATCCCAAAACGCAGAAGTTGCGGATGAAAAATGCTTTGTTGGATTTGATGCTTTTGAAAAAGTAATTGATTCAGGTGTGGACATAATTATTCTTGCAACTCCGCCTCATTTTAGACCAGAACATTTTGCAGCAGCAGTAAACGCAAAAAAACATGTCTTTATGGAAAAGCCAGTTGCAGTTGATCCCGTTGGAGCAAGATCTGTTATAGCAACTTCAAAAAAAGCAGAAGCATTGGGATTGGTAGTTGGAACTGGAACGCAAAGAAGGCATCAAAGAGATTACGTTGCAACTTGGAAAGAAATTTACGAAGGTGCAATTGGTGAAGTGGTTGGAGCAAATGTTTATTGGAATCAAAGTCAATTATGGTATCGAACTCCCCAAAAGGGGATGAGTGAAATGGAAGCTATGATTAGAGATTGGGTAAACTGGACTTGGCTTTCCGGAGATCATATTGTTGAACAGCACGTTCACAATTTAGATGTTGCAGCATGGTTTACTGAAAAGTATCCAACAAGAGCCGTGGGCTTTGGTTCGCGCCAACGTAGAGTAACCGGCGATCAATATGATAATTTCAGCATTGATTTTGAATATGATAACGGTATGCACGTTCATAGTATGTGCAGACAAATTAATGGCTGTGAAAATAATGTATCAGAAATTATTATGGGAACAAATGGTTATAGTAATTGCAGAAATGAAATATTTAATAGCAAAGGCGAAGTAATCTGGAAATATAAATATCCAACAAATGAAAAAGGTGAGGAAGAAACTGATAAAATGATTTCCCCCTATGTTCAAGAACATATTGATATGGTAACAGCGATTAGAAATAATAAACCTTATGTAGAAGCAGAGGCAACGGCAAAATCAACACTTTGCGCAATTATGGGAAGAATGTCTGCATATACAGGCAAAGCTGTAACGTGGGAGGAAGTTATGAATTCAGATCTAAAACTTGGACCAAAGGAATATAAACTTGGAAATGTTGATATCCCCAAAATAGTTCCAGTTCCGGGGACTGTATAAAATTATGATTGAGATTGCTTAATGTATCTGTCAATTATCTTCCCAGCTTATGATGAGGAGAAAAAAATTAAGGATGATGTTCTAAGAGCATCATCCTTTTTAATTTCTGAAAAGATTGATGGAGAAATAATAGTTGTTGATGATGGAAGTAATGATAAAACCTTCGAAATTGCGAGTGATTTAAAATCAAAAATAAAAACAGATTTAAAAGTAATTAAGCTTGTTAAAAATTTTGGAAAAGGTGCAGCTATTAAAGATGGAATCTCAACATCAAGAGGAAAGTACGTGCTTTATTCTGATGTTGGCAATATTGTTCCATTTAAATATGCTTTGGCTGGAATAAAATTATTAGATAAAATTCAAGCTGATGTTGCAAATGGTTCTAGAAAACTTCCGAATTCGATTATAGCAAAAGAACAAAATGTTGATAGAGTAATTGCTTCAAAAATATTTAATTGGATGATTCATAAATATTTAAAAATTCCTAATTATTTTACAGATACTCAATGTGGATTTAAAATTTACAAAAATGAAGTTGCTAAAAATTTATTTGCACAATTACAGACAAACGGGTTTTTATTTGAATTAGAAATAATATTAAGAGGCTTAAAAAATAAATTAAAGATTATCGAGTTTCCGGTCGAGTGGAGATGTGATAGAGACAGCCGGATAAGTTTTATTAAAACAACACCAAAGGTTTTAAAGGAGATTCTTGCAATCAAAAAAATGTTTAATTAAAAATTTATGAATATGATTCTTTAGGTAACAATATCTTCAAAAAATTTTCCAAACTTAATAACTTCAAAACCTTCATTTCTGGATTCAATTAGTAAAGAAGAAATTGAATCATTCGAATCGCAGATATTCCTAATTTCATTAAAATCTAAAATCATAAATGCAGTTGAAAGAGCATCAGATAGTGTTGCGTCTTCACAATAAGCCCATGCGGAAAGTCTTTTATTATTTACTGGATGAAAATCAATTGGATTAATAATATGATTACCTTTTCTAATTCCAGAAGAACTTAATGAGCCAGAATTTATTTTAATATCACAGATTATTCTATTATCCATCGGATTACTAATTGTTAACGGCCAATTAATTATATTAGTTTCATCAGCATTAAATTTAGTTGTGCTTCCACCTGCATTTATTAATAAGCTTTTTATTTCCCATTCATTTAGTAATTTTGCAACTTTATCAGCTGCATACCCTTTCCCAATTCCTCCTAAATCAATGTTTATTGGTTTTTAAAGCCGTTATTGCAAATTTACCTTCATCTAAAATTAAATTACTAAATCCACTTATTTTATCTTCATCCATATTATTGATTTGATTTTCTTTCCAATTCTGAATTGATTTGCCAAGTGTTATGTCAAAAATTCCCTTAGTTAATTCATAAACATATTTTGACTGAACCAAACAATTCATTACATCTTCATTTATAATGATTGTTTTTCCTAATTCTAAATTGTTTATTCTGTTAATATCACTGTTTGGTTTAAAACGACTTAGTTCATTTTCCAGTCTATCAATTTCATTGAAAGCTTCGTAGGCCGCTTGCTGGGCATAAGATTTATCTTCATTCGCAATATATATATCAAAAATGGTATTCATCGCTTGATGTGAAAATTTCGAAATATTATTTGATAAAATAAATTGATCAGTCTCAGTTAACATAAACTTTATTCAATATTTGTTGTATTAATAAATTTTTGATATAAATCATTACGAATATAACTTGAAAAATAATTGCCAGGGCGAATTGGAATATCTTTTTCAATTAACGGAATATATAAATATTTTTCACCGGCTGGAGGAAGATTGTAAAGTTTATCAGTTATTTCTTCTGTAAAATTAGGCTGAGCAATAATTATCTCAAATTTATAAATATCATTTGGTGGAGCAAAATTCCATGCAACATTTTTGGCCTTTCTAAAGTACCAAGGCAAAGGCCAGTATTGATTATCAGCTGCGATTACATTTATTAAAACATCTTTTTTGAAAAGAATAATTTTCTCAACTTCATTTGTTAGCGAATAAATTTCTTCAGTTGGTTGTGAATAGGTATATGGATTTTCTGGGTCAGATGAAAATTTAAATGAAGTCAAAAATATTTGAAAAACTAAATGAATTAAAGCTAGTGAAAAGAAAAAGCTTAGTACATATTTACTTAAGTTATTATTTTGAAGAAAATATAAATTAGAAAAGCCATACCCCGCAAGAAATATAATACCAATCCATACATAAAAAATATTCCACGGAGTTTTATAAGAAATTATTGAAAATATTACAAACCCGATAATTGTAAAAATGGAAAGAAATTTAAATAAAATATTTTCCGTATTATCTGAATTTTTATGAAAGAAAAAATAATTCCAACAAAACCCAACAAAAGTATAACAGCTTCCGAAATAGCAAAATTATTAAGTGAATTATATGAAAGCAATTTGAAATAATAGAACCAAGGCTGGACATGTTCTGTGTTTACCGAAGACTTTATAAAATAATTTTTAAATGTTAAAACAGAATCGATAATTCCTTTTGGATAAGAAAAGAAAGAAGAATAGAATAGTACAGAAATTAGTAAGAACGATATTCCGAAAAGTGAAATACTTTTTGGATTTAACACTTTATAAGTTTTTGTAAATATAATTGCGACTAGAAATGAAAAAAAAACGATAACACTAGTTTCTTTAGTGGCAAATAACAATCCAGCAGAAATTCCTGAAAAAGAATTATCCAATAAATTTTAGATGTATTATAAAAATTAAAAAAAAGTAATTATCATAAAAAACGTGAAGGTCACCAATAGGGATTCATGAATATAATATCTGCTGTAAAAAAATTTACATACGGTGAGATTATTAAAAAAATAATGTAATCACAATAAGTGAAATCGTTGACAAATTTTTCCGAAGTGTAAAAAAAGCAAGAAATAGAAGCAAACTAAAAAATATTGGAATGCCTCTAATGATTTTTTCATTCAAATCTTCAAAATTAGAAACACCCGAAACCCAAGCTGCAACAAGGGTTGCATAATATAGTGTTGGCCCATGATATTCAATAGGGTCATATTTATATTCATTTTGTTCAAGTAAGGATTGAAATTTTATTGTATTAACTGCTTCATCATTGTGGAGAGGGCGGTTTGAAACATCATAAAACCTAAGTGAAAGGGCAATAAACACAGCGGCAAGTAAGAACAAGCCGCTATTAAATTTATTGGTTATATTATTCTTTTCCGTAAACTGCAACTTCAACATAATGATTTAAGTCATTACCGTTATTTCCTTTGCTGTACAATCTAACATATCTTCCTTTAACTCCTTTTGCATCTATCAGTTTTCCTTCAGCGGTTTCAACATAGTGCATATCATTCCCTTTGCCTAAACCACTTGAGTTATCAATGTCATTATTAAATATAGTTTTAACATTTTTAGTAAATTCAGCGTCATCAGCGGTTTGTATAATTACATCAAAATAAACTCTGGCTTGTTTGTGAAAATGCCATACAACTAAAGCATATATGTTGTACTCCTTTTCAAGATCTATTGTAACACTTTGTGTAAAAGGTCCAAGCTCAACAAAATAACCATCATCAGCATTTTTTTCACCATCAGTAACCATTGTAAGTTCGCCAATTATTGGAAATTCATCAGTGCTGGAAACCTTTTTGCCCAAAGCAACATTTTTTGTCCCTTTAGGAGCAAGGAATGGCGGACGTGGTTTGCCAAGTGGTTTTTCTAAATTTGGGACAGACAAATTTGTTGGAGTGCCCACAAACATTGGACTTGGAAGCTCAATTTTAATTGGAACTAAATCATTTTGCGCAAACATTGTTGCAGCGCTAAAAATAAAAATTAGTAAAAATATCCAAGAATTCTTTTTAATATTTCGAACCATTTATTGTACCTCATTTGTTAAAAAAATATTTTGCAAAACTTTTACTATAATAAAATAAGAATTATAATTTAGAAAAAGTCACATAAAAGTAAATTAATGCCAAAACAACCAAGCTAAATAATAATGCGCTTAATCTATGAATTATTAGACTAAGATTTTGCCAGTCGGTTCCAGCTATTGGATAAAAACTTAAAATTATTGATAGTAGAAGTGGAATTGAAATGAACGTAAGCAGCCAAAATGAAAATTTGCTATAACTTAAAATAGATGAGCGATCGTTTTTAGCTGAATCTTTATTAATTACTTTTTCAAAATTGGAATAATCATTCTCATTCAATTTTAACTGATATGCATAAAATAAAACTAATAATGCTAATGAAATTGAAAATAAAGGTGCGGCCGTAATGTGTAGAATTAAAAATAAACCTGTTAAGTGACCAGAAAAAATGGTCGGAACAAAACTAGTTAAAAACATAAAAAGGAATAAATAAAACGTTACGTGTATAAGCCAAGTTTTAATTCTAAAAAAAATATTTTTATTTCCGTCTTTTTCAGTGCTAGAATCTTTCAAACCATCTCGAATAATAGAAATCATTTCACTAAAACTTATTTCTTTTTTATTTAGAGCAACAAAGAAATAAATAATGCTAATTATAAGAATCAATATTGAAAGGAATTCGATCACTTAAATTTCCTTATCATTGTTGAGCGAAGAGACATTTGAAAAATATTTCGAAACATTTTTAATTCCGCTAAATGAAAAACTTAAAAATACTGCAGTAATAACAAAAGCAGAGAAAATAAGTATGAATTTTAGAAACGGTCTAAAATAAAATGAAAGTGAAAACAAACTTTGATAAATCGAATCTAAACCCTCAAAATTTACCATTGAAATTGTGGAGTTTGATTTATCATCTACCCCAGATATGATAGCAACTTCGCTAAAATTAAAATTTGAATTAAGCGAATGACAATCATCACACCCATTTACACCCAATGATTGTTGAGCTGGACGAACATTGTGCGCAATTGCCCAAGTGTAAGGTTCCGCTGCTTCATATTCGGAACTTTTTATTTTTGTACTGTCTTCTAATTCGTAAATTCTTCCACCGGTAATAAAAACTAAATTACCGCTAAGTAAATCGGAGTGGTTAAATGAATTAAAAACTTTAATCAAAGTTGAATCAGCAACTTGCGGACCATTTCCAAAATTATAAGTTGTGTCCAATTCTAACTTAGGTTGAATATTATTTTCGACGAATTCTATTTCTAAAGCTTTAATTTCATTATTATTTTTAACAGCCCAATAAGAAGGCCAAATTAAATTTCTTGGTTCTATTTTCCCATTTTCTGCTCTAACAAAAACTGGCGATTGAATAAGCGGATAAGTTAAAGCCATTTTATTTGCGCCGGGTACTCCTAATTTATGAGCGCGTGAGGTTTTAACCATTTTTGCTTTATCGCTTGGCATGTAAGAAGAATGACAAACTGTGCAGCTTAATTTTTCAAAATGAATTGGCGGAATGCCTTTATGTAAAGGTTTTGGAGCGCCGTTTCTTCCGACAATAGAATTATCGATAGAAGTTAAATGGCAACCTTCGCAACTAAAAGAGTGAAGTTGAGATTTATTCTTATCGAGATATTCTTCGGAGTAGCCTTTAATTATATCATGACTCATACCATTACTGTGACAATTCACACAACTCATCCCAGCCGTTATGTGAACATCTTCCTGCTCAGCTAAGTATTTTTCTTCATCATTGTTAAGGGTTGTTGTGTGGCAAAATAAACATCGTTCTTTGTTTATATTTTTTGTGATATCAAAAAAGACTTTATTATCATGATCAAATTTTGTTTCATCATAAAAAACTGTTGGCGGGGAAGTGCTCCTTAAATCTAGATCTACATATGTATTTGTATTATATGGATCGAAGTTATTGGGCATTTTAGCAGCACTACCTTTAACATTAGCTAAATTACTTGCGCTTGTAGAGGCCCATTTAAAATTTTCATTTCTTATTTGTGCAGCAAAATCTGCTTGATCATAAGCTGAATTTGCATCGTGACAAACTAGACAATTTACTTCCAGCTTTCCCGATATTTCCCAACGTAAAAAGTTTTCGGGTTTTTCTAATTCTTCATTTTCAGAAATATTGCCGCCAGTAAAATGAGAACCAAATTTCTTCACAAATAAAAAGGGAGTTATTCCAACTGAATCAGGATTTATTGTTCCTTTCCAACCTCTATAAGAAAGAGGCAGCAGAGTTAGCGCTCTATGGTTTGTATAAATAAAAGGTTCTCCATTTCTTTTTGTTGAATCTTTTTGATCTATTGAAAAGTGAGTTCCATTTTTAATTTTACTGTAAGTATGGCAATCGCCACAAGTTTGTTTTGTAGAAAAGGGAAGAGGATGATTTTCATTTTTCTCTATCGTGAAGCGGTTTTCATCATATAATTTTATTAAATGAATTGGGATTGATTTATTTCCATCTGCAACATCACCAATTTTTAACGGAGCTTCCGGAACTTTATTTACAACTGAATCAACTGCAGAACTATCTGAAACTACTGCTGCGCTTAATGAGTCTGCATTTTGGCTAAAAATACATTCATTTGAAATTAGAATAAAAAAGGCAAATAAAATCAAAGCGAAATAGTTTTTTTTCATAGAATAAAAATATTAAATAGCAAAATCGCTTGGGTTAAACGCAATTTCTCTTTGGGCTTTTACTGCTTCATTAACTTTTAAAACTGTTACTGCCGATTCATACCCAACTTCAACCGGACAGTTTAATTTTTCTTTTCCTCTAATTGCATTGAAAAAATTTTCTAAATGAGGTTGATGATATGGATCGTTAAATGTAATTGGTAAAGAATGTTTTGGCGGTGCAACAGTTTCTCTTACATCCAATAATGCTGTGGTTTTTGTTGGTGCAGGTTCAGATGGAGATTCAAGAACACCTTTTTCTATCCACTTATCCCAACTTGGTGCATTTGGTTCTTTATAGATACCTGCTCGCCCAGCAGATTCAGAAATTACTAGCGAACCTTGATCACCCATGAAACTTTCAAAATAACCCTGGTTACTATTTGTTGTAATTGTTTGATAAAATGCTCTAACAGTTCCTTGCGGGGTATCGTATTTGTAAGTCGCTAAGACTGTGTCATACCATTCGTGTGTAGCTTTATCATAATAATCTGTTCCGCCACTTGCCATAACAGATTTAGGACTTGAATTCAAGAACCAATTATAAATATCTATTTGATGTGAACCTAAATCAACAATTGGCCCGCCGCCTAAATTTTTATACCAGCGCCAATTTCTAAATTGATTCATATTTTCAAAACCATAGCGCTGTAAAATTCTTAATGGAATTTCCTTACCTTTTGGCCATCCATTATCTGGCTGAACAGATCTATTCCATTGACCATTTACAGTTGTGATTCTTCCCAGGATATCAGAATTATTTATAATATTGTTATAACTATGCAGATAGTAAGGATTACTTCTTCTTTGATGACCTATCTGAACCAAACGGCCCGTTCTTTTAGCTGCCCTAACAATTCGTCTTGCTCCTTCTAAGGTATTGGACATTTCCTTTTCGCAATAAACGTGCAATCCAGCTTCCATACAATCAACTGCGTGCTGTGCATGCCAAAAATCCGGAGTAGCAACAATTACTGCATCCAAATCTTTTTCTTTAGCAAGCATCTCTTTATAATCAACATACGCATTAAGCTCATGGCCATATTTTTGTAAAAGTCTATGTGCTCTTAGTTGATTATAATCTGTCCAAATATCACAAACAGCTTTAAATTTAATATTAGGAATTTTTAAAATAGCACTTAACAAAACTTGTCCTTGAGCTCCTGTGCCAAGTAAAGCAATGTTAATGTCATTGGTTACTGAACTTTCTTGACCGCTAGTTTTTATGTAAGGCGAAAGTAAAATACCAGTTCCAGCCGCAGCACTTAGTTTTATAAATTCTCTTCTGTCAAATATTTTCTTTTTCAAATCCGTCATATTTTAATCCAATGACCAGCCAGGTGAATAATCATATTGTAAAAATTGGTTTGCTTCATCAAGATTTGTAAACTTAAATTGATTAGTGTCCCACTCTAAAACAGTATTGTGTTCTTGGGTAAGTATTGCAATGTTCCCTAATAACATTAGTTCTGTTAATCTTGCAGAATACTCAAAATCAGTCGTGCTTTTAGTACCATTTTTAATTGCGGCAACCCATTCTTCATGAATCCCTGGTGATCTTAGAATTGTTTTTTCAGGTCTTTTATAAGACTGCATAAATGTTTCAGGTATTAATCTTGGTTGGTCTCCATAAACACCGTGCATTAAGTGTCCTTTAGTACCAAAATATAAAACACCACCGCCATCATCACCTAATTTCCTTCCAGGTTCTATACCTTCTGGTCTTGGTGGAGTTAAGTTTCCGTCGCTCCAAGTAAATTTTATATCAGGTTTTCCTGCTTTACCTTCAAAAGTCCAAGTAACTATAGAAGCAAGCGGAAATGACTCCTCACTAAATTTAGTTGAAGAAGCTTGGATGGTTTTTGGATTTCCAAGATCCAAAGCCCAGAATGGCTGATCAATTATATGAGCACCCATATCACCTAAAGCACCGGTACCAAAATCTCTCCAACCTCTCCAAGAAAATGGATGATAATCTGGATGGTAAGGTCTATGCTTTGCTGGTCCAAGCCAAATATTCCAATCTAAAGTAGAAGGAACAGAAGGAATTTCTTTGGGT
Organism: Ignavibacteriales bacterium; assembly: GCA_020635285.1. Classification (GTDB taxonomy): domain Bacteria; phylum Bacteroidota; class Ignavibacteria; order Ignavibacteriales; family Melioribacteraceae. The sequence continues at coordinate 92,582 of JACKAB010000044.1, forward strand.
CTTTCAAGTTCACCTTGCGGCCAAATTGGTCGGTTTGTCCATGCTTTAATTTCAGATATATCTCCAATCGCTCCATCCCAAATCCATTCATTCACCAAACGTGCGCCTTCACCGGCATGACCTTGATTACCCATTTGACTAACAATTTTATATTTCTTTGCAGCTTCGGCTAATTTTCTTGCTTCATAAACTGTTTTAGTAAGCGGCTTTTGAACAAATACGTGTTTGCCTCTTTGCATTGCGGCCATTGCAATTACTGCATGTGTGTGGTCTGGAGTGCTTACACTAACTGCATCAATATTTTTTTCTTTTTCAAGCATAACCCTAAAATCTTGGTACTGATTTGCTTTAGGATGTTTTTTTCTAGTTTCAATTCCTGTTTCCATATCCACATCGCAAAGCGCAACAATATTTTCTGTACTCAAGGCTTCAATATCTGATTCACCTTTGCCATGTATACCCACGCACGCAATATTGAGAGTATCGCTTGGTGCCTTATAACCTTGCCCTCCTAAAACGTGTCTTGGAACAATTGTAAAAGCGGCTGTTGCCATTGAGGCGGTTCCTATAAATTCTCGTCTGGAAAGATTTTTTTTCATTTCAGTTCCCAATTAAATTTGAAAAATTATTAAAAATTTTAGGGGCTAAGATCGATTGAAAAAATAATAAAATTAAAAGATAAATCAAACGTTTAAGTAAAAATGAACTTTTTAGATATTAGTAGGTTATGATTTTATCAATTTTAAATTTGATTAAGTAGTTCGTTAAAAGTAATTTACAAAAGATTAATTAAAATAATAGTATTTAATGAAATTTCAGCAAATGGATTTTAACTAAAATTTTAGAACATTTCTAACTAAACATATAGGTAAACCATGCAACGTAAAATTTTTAGTTTTATTATTTTTTTATCATTTATTTTAATTGGAACTGCAATGGGAAATAACTTGTCAGCTAATCAAGAAACTGAAACTTCTGAATATGATAATGTCCTAATCAAGGAATTTCCAGTTGCCTTGCAATGCTGGACGTTTAGAAAATTTTCTTTTATGGAAACTTTAGATAAAGCCAAAGAACTTGGAATTAAATATTTGGAAGCATATCCAGGACAAAATTTAATTCTGATGGCACGGGTACTTTTAATGTAGGAATGACTAAAGATGAAATGACACAAGCAAGAATAAACTAAAAGAACTAGGCATCACCCTAAAACTATTCGGTGTTGCCGGTTTGAGGATGAGGACTCTGGAAGAAAATTATTTGAATTTGCTAAAGAAATGGGAATTGAAACAATTGTGCTGAGCCCGAATATGATATGTTTCTGCTAGTTGATAAACTTGCAAATGAATATAGAATTAATGTCGTAATTCACAACCACCCAAATCCAACCAAATATTGGAATCCAGGAATAACTTACTTTTATATTCATAATTTAAGTTCTCGAATTGGAATTTGCGGAGACACTGGTCACTGGACAAGATCCGGCATTGTGCCCACAGAAGCTTTGGAAATTATTTAAAGGAAGGATTTTGATATTCACCTAAAAGATTTAAGTGAATTTGGGAATAAAGAAGCTTACGATGTTCCATTCGGTCAAGGAAAATCGGACATAAAAAATATTCTGGCTGAATTGTCAAATCAAAATTATCATGGAACAATCACAGTTGAACATGAGAAAGAAGAAGATTCAATGAATCCGAGTCCTTGCGATTAAAGAAGGATTATCTTACATCAAAAAGATTACTTACTATGAAGGTTATAACGAATTGTTGGGATATTGGGGTAGTAGTTTTAACAAACATGGCTGGAACCAATATGGACCAGGCTATTTTGATTTAGATGAAAAAAAGTGGGGTTTTAACTTCCAGCGGTGGAATGGGACTGATGTGGTATAGCTCAAAAATGTTTGGCAATTTTGTTTTAGATTTAGATTTTATGAGTCATGCGCCAAACACAAATTCTGGAGTTTTCTTACGCGTTCCTAATTTTGTTACAAGTGACGATTACATTTACAATTCTTTTGAAATTCAAATTTATGATGCTGATTCTTTGAGCATTCATGGAACCGGTGCAGTATATGATGCAGAGCCAGCAAAATTAAATGCAGTTAATCCAACAGGTGAATGGAATCATTATAGAATTACTTTTCAAGATGATTGGATAAAGTTGAATTAAATGGACAACTTGTAAATAACTGGAAAGCTGAACCAAGAGGAAAAATTAAAAGTTTTCTAAAGAAGGCTATATTGGTTTACAAAACCATGATAGCAATGCAAGAGTAAGTTTAAAAATATATTTATCAAAGAAATTAAATAGAAAATATTATTACCAATCCATAAAGTCCCTTTTAAAGGGGACTTTTTTAATCTTTTCAACCTACAATTCTCTAAAAAATATCTAAATTTCATTTTACTTTATTCCTAATCATATAAAATGTTTATGATGGATTAGTTAAAAAAATATTTTGCATCATACTATACAATTGGCATAGTTACAATATTACTGTGCCATTTTACTTTTTTATTTTCTCTCGGTAAGTTTTTCTCAAAAAAACACACAAAACGAAATTGTAATAACTTATGCGGATAATATTTCTTCTGCGCATTTATCCCTTATCAAAAAATTTAACCAAATTAATAAAGGCCAAATCAAGGTTGAACCAATAAATTTACCTTTTAGCAAGTTGCATATTTGTAACAACACGTACTAATGAAAATTAATCGTTAAGATAAAAATATCTAAAAAAATACCTGGGATAAAAATGAAAAAAAAATCTAGACAAATCTTTACTTCACTCTTATTTTTGATTATAGCTTGTTCAATATCTTCGTGCTCGCAAGATGTTGATGTTATGTTAAATGACAATAGCAAAGAAGCTATTGCAAAAAATGTGGACGATTTGCTAAGCAAAATGACTCTTGATGAAAAAATTGGACAAATGACCCAAGTGGATTATGCGGCCTTTCAAGATTTCAATGATATCAATAAATATTTTATTGGTTCAGTTCTTTGGGGGGGCGGTTCAGAAATTGATGATCTTAGTGCTAGTGGATGGGCAAAAGTTGCAGATTCTATAATGACTTTCTCTTTAAAAACTCGTTTAGGGATTCCATTAATATTAGGGATTGATGCAGTACATGGACATAATAACGTTGATGGTGCAGTAATATTTCCTCATAATATTGGTCTTGGTTGTATGCGAAATACAGAATTGGTTGATAAAGCCGCAGGAGTAACAGCAGAAGAAATTGCCGGTACTGGAATGCATTGGACATTTGCGCCATGTGTTGCAGTAGCCAGAGATATAAGATGGGGCAGAACATACGAAAGTTTTGGTGAAGACCCAACTCTTGTTGCTGAATTAGGAGCAGCAAGTGTTCTTGGCCTTCAAGGAGGCGATTTATCTGATGGGGATGCTGTTCTTTCTTGCACAAAACATTTTGTTGGAGACGGCGGAACAACAAATGGAATTGACCAAGGTAATACCGAAATTGATGAAGAGACTTTAAGAAAAATTCATTTACCTGGTTACATTTCTGCAATCAAAGAAAATACTGGTTCTATAATGGCTTCTTATAGCAGTTGGAATAGTGAGAAGCTACATGGGAATAAATATTTAATAACAGATTTATTGAAAGGTGAATTGGGTTTTGAGGGATTTGTTGTTTCTGATTGGGCAGCTATAGATCAGCTGGAAGGTGATTATAAAAGTGATATCGAAAAATCTATTAACGCCGGATTAGATATGATTATGATTCCTCATGGTCCTTCGGCGCAAGGAAAGATTGGAGATAACGGCCAAGTACAAAATACTTATTTAGATTTTATCACCTATCTAAAAGAATTGGTTAATGAAGGCAAAGTTTCACAACCTAGAATTGATGATGCAGTTAGAAGAATTTTAACCTCAAAATTTAACTTAGATTTATTCAATAAAACAAAAACTGATATTAACCTAACTGCAAAAGTTGGTTCAACAGAACACCGGGAAATTGCAAGAAAATGTGTTCAGCAATCATTAGTATTGTTAAAAAATGGAAACAAAACGCTACCAATATCAAAAGATATTAAAAATATTGTTGTTGCCGGTAGAGGAGCAAATGACCTTGGAATGCAATGTGGTGGTTGGACAATTTCTTGGCAAGGGTCTCACGGAGAAATAATCAAAGGTGGAACAACTATTCTCACGGCAATTAAAAATACCGTAAGTAAAAATACAAATGTTACAAACTCATTAGACGAAAATAGCATGAAGAATTCAGATTTAATTATAATTGTTGTTGGAGAAGATCCGTATGCTGAAGGTGTTGGTGATAGAAAAGATTTGAATCTTTCAATTGAAGATCTGAATATGATTAAAAAAGCAAAAAACAGTAGCAAACCCATTGTTGTAATTCTTTTATCAGGGCGTCCTATGTTGCTAAATAATATCTTAGAAGATTGCAACGCAGTTGTTGCCGCTTGGTTACCAGGCACAGAGGGTCAAGGTATTGCAGATGTACTTTTTGGTGATTTTAGTTTTACCGGTAAATTATCACAAACATGGCCAAAAAGCATGGATCAAATTCCAATTAATGTCGGTGATGTAGAATACAATCCATTGTTTCCGTTTGGATATGGATTATCTTATTAATTAACTTTGTTTTAATTTTTACAAATTTATTTCTAAAGGAGATAAAAATTGAACTTCACTAGTATTGATTACATTATTTTTATTGGATACATACTTGGTATTGTAGCACTTGGCCTATATGTGTCAAGAGACAAGAAAGGACATGAAAAAAATTCAAATGATTATTTTTTAGCCGGCAACACTTTAACATGGTGGGCAATAGGTGCCTCTTTAATTGCTGCAAATATTTCTGCGGAGCAAATCATCGGAATGTCCGGCTCTGGAATGGCTGGTGGTTTGGCAATAGCATCTTATGAATGGATGGCAGCATTAACTCTAATAATTGTTGGTAAATTTTTTCTCCCAATTTTTATTGAGAAAAAAATATATACAATTCCAGAGTATATTGAGAAAAGATATAATACAACTCTTAAAACAATTTTAGCAATATTTTGGATCTTCCTTTTTGTTTTTGTTAATCTCACAACAGTAATGTTTTTAGGCGCAAAGGCCCTTGATACCATTATGGGAAATGGAGATGGAACTTTACTTGTTCCGGCAATGATTGGATTAGCTTTAATTGCGGCCGCCTATTCGCTTTACGGCGGATTATCTGCTGTTGCTTGGACAGATGTTATTCAGGTTATTCTTCTTGTTTTGGGAGGAATTATAACCACAGTAATTGCTTTAGACCATGTTACACCTGATGGTGGGATATTCGCAGGATTAAGTCATGTTTATGATAAGGCTGGTGATAAATTTCACATGATTCTTTCAAGAGATAATCCGGAATTTAGTAATTTGCCCGGCATAGCTGTTCTTATTGGTGGAATGTGGATTGCAAATTTATACTATTGGGGATTTAATCAATACATAATTCAAAGAACTCTAGCTGCAAAATCTTTAAAAGAAGCTCAACGAGGAATTGCATTTGCAGCATTTTTAAAACTTATAATTCCATTGATTGTTGTAGTTCCGGGTATTGTTGCATTTATTATGTATTCACAGCCTGAAGGAACGGCAATAGTTGAAGGTGCTAGAGACGCCTTTTCAAAAGCCAATGGCACAATTAATTATGATAAAGCATATCCATGGTTAATTAGCACTTTTGTTCCAACCGGATTAAAAGGTGTTGTGGTTGCTGCTTTAACCGCTGCAATTATTTCATCCTTGGCATCAATGTTAAACTCAACAGCAACTATTTTTACTATGGATATTTACAAACCATATGTGAATAAAGCAGCTACTGAAAAAAGATTAGTAACGGTTGGAAGGATTACAGCAGCTGTTGCTTTGGTAATTGCATTGGTAATAGCTCCATTTCTTAGTACTTTACCTCAAGTGTTTCAGTACATTCAAGAATATACTGGTTTAGTTAGTCCGGGAGTTTTGGCCGTTTCTATGCTTGGGTTATTCTGGAAAAAAGTCACAACTAGGGGTGCAATTTGGGGCACAATTTTATCGATTCCAGTTGCGTTAATATTAAAAATTCCGGCAATTCAATTACCGTTCATGGATCAAATGATGTATACTTTTATTATTACAATTGGAATTATTGCAATGATAAGTTTATCTTCAAACAAATTTGATGATGATCCAAAAGGTTTTAATTTAACAGCAAAATTATTCAGTACAGATAGCACTTTCAACATTGCATCATATACAATTTTAATGATATTGGCGGTTCTTTATGCAGCATTTTGGTAATAATAAATAGCACGTCAATATAATTTATTTATGGTTTTAATAAATGCTTAATAATTGTTTATTATTTGTGAACTAAAATATATTAGTTCTAACTGAAGAGAATATTCCTCAAATTGATGGTTATAAATTAGTATGGAATGATGAATTCAACGGTACAGAGATCGATTTAAACAAGTGGGGATATGAAGTGAATGGAAATGGAGGTGGTAATAATGAAATGCAATACTACACAGCCAGATCTGAAAACTCCTATACAAAAGATGGAAAACTATTTATAGTTGCCAAAATTGAAAAATTTACTGGTTCTGATGGCACGCGTGATTTTACATCCGCAAGGTTAAGAACCCTTAATAAAGGCGATTGGAAATATGGGCGAATTGAAGTTTCTGCCAAAATTCCATCCGGCAAGGAACGTGGCCAGCAATTTGATGTTGTCTTCAGACTGGGAATATGGCGGTTGGCCAGCTAGCGGCGAGATTGATATTATGGAACATGTCGGTTACGATCCCAATGTAATTCATGGTTCCATTCACAAACGCATATTACCATAAAATAGGAACGCAAAAATCTGGTACACTAAAAATACCAACTGCAATAACAGAATTTCATCAATATGCTATTGAGTGGTTTGAAGATCATATCGATTTTTTATTGATAATGGAAAATACTTTTCCTTCACCAATGAAAATAAAGGTTGGGAAGTTTGGCCATTCGATAAAAGATTTCACTTAATACTAAATCTTGCAGTTGGCGGAGATTGGGTGGAGTTCAGGAATTGATACTGATGCATTTCCGGCCGCAATGGAAGTTGATTATGTTCGGTATATCAAAAGAATAGATTTTGTACTAATATTTTATTTACTTACAGTGAACTAAATTTTTTAGTTCACTTTTTATTTTAAAAGTGCTTTGTTTGTGCGAGCACGCGGGGATTAATTGCACTTTTGTTGTTCAAAATAAAATATATCTTCTTAGTTATTCTATCTCTCAATATTGAACAATTTCTCAAAGTTTAGCAATAAATGAAATAATGAGTTCAAATTCAGGTTCTTATTTTGATGAATTTGGAGAGACACCGGATTGGATAGAATTATTTAATAGCGGTTCTCAATCAATTAATTTAGAAGGGTTTTCTCTTTCGGATAAGAAATCAAATTTACAAAATGGGTGTTTCCAACAATATTATTAGACCCCGAAGAGTTTTTGTTAATAAATGCATCGGGTAGAGATTTAAAACTTCAGCTTCTTCTTGGCAAACAATAATAGATAAAAATCAAGTTTGGAAATATTTTTAGGGACAAAAGAACCGCCTAGCGGTTGGAAAGATATTGCCTTCAATGATATGGGCTGGAATGTTGGATTTAGTGGATTCGGTTATGGAGATGGAGACGATCAGACACAAATTGATCCTGTAAAATCAATTTATTTAAGAAAAAATTTTACAATTAGTGATATAGAAAGCATTTCCGTTTTAATGTTTAACATAGATAATGATGATGGTTTTGTTGCTTTTATAAACGGTCAAGAAAGTGCACGTTCCAACCTGGGAGCAGTTGGTGAATTTATACCGTTCAATAAATCAGCTGAGAATGCTTATGAAGCCAATTTGTACCAGAATAAAAAATTAGAAAGTTTTTTTGTTTATGATGTTAGTCAGTTATTGATAAACGGAAACAATGTTCTAACCATTCAAGTAAATAATTATGGAGAAAACTCCAGCGATTTATCAGCAATTCCTTTTTTAACACTAGGTAATAAAGCAAGCAGCGAAGAAAATTATATTGCAAATGAAGTTAAATCCTTACTCCCAACATTGCACGCAAATTTTAGTATTGCAAGTGGAAGCGAAACAGTTTTTCTATCAAATAAATTGGGTGAGATAATTGACTCTGTACATTTGGATTTTTTAGAAAGTGATGTTTCTTTCGGAAGGCAACCGGATGGTTCAGGCGATTGGTTTTTATTTAATGCACCAACTCCTAATTCTTCAAATACATCAGTCGGATTTCTTGGGCAAACACCAAGACCTGAATTTACTCTGCCATCAGGATTTTATAATTCAAGAGTAACACTAAATCAGACTAATGATATTCCAGGAACCACCACTTATTATACCTTGGATGGGTCTGAGCCAAGTATTAATTCTAATATATTGTCTAGTGACTTAATTATTAATACGACAGCAGTTGTTAAGTTAAAGTCTTTTTCAGCTAATTTTTTGGAAAGTGAAACCAATACATCCACTTATTTTATTAATGAAAATAAAAAACTTCCTGTTGTTTCTATTTCAACCAATCCAGAACATTTATGGGATTACAATACCGGTATTTATGTGCTTGGACCAAATGCTGAGAAGGAGTTTCCATATTTTGATGCAAATTTTTGGCAGGATTGGGCAAAGCCAGCAACCTTTGAATTTTTTGATGAGAATCATGAAAAACAAATTAACTCTGAGGTTGCTATCAAAATCTATGGAGCTTGGAGTAGAGGAAATAACCAAAAATCTTTGTCTGTTGAAGCTACTGCGAATGAGAAGCTTAAGTACAAATTTTTCCCTAGCTCAGATATAGACGAATTCAAATCAATAGTACTCCGTAATTCGGGCAATGATTGGACAAGCACAATGTTGCGAGATGGATTTATACAAACACTTGCTGCTGATTTAAATATTGACCGTTTAGCTTTTCAGCCAGCTATACTATACCTGAATGGAGAATACTGGGGAATTCAAAATATAAGAGAAAAAATAAATCTAAATTATCTTGCAGCCAATCATGATGTAGATAAAGATAAAATTGATCTTTTAGAGCTTAATGGAAATATTATTGATGGCAGTAATGAGGGGTATTGGGAAATGATTGATTTCCTAAATTCTCACAATCTATCACTTGATGAAAATTTTGAAGTAATTAAAAGATTAATTGATATCCCCAGTTTTATAGATTATAATTTTATGGAAATATATATATCAAACACTGATTGGCCGGGAAACAATAATAAATTCTGGCGGCCCAACATTGAAAATGGGAAATGGAGATGGATTTTATTTGATACAGATTTTGGGTTTGGGTTTATTGATCAGAATAATTATTTGCACAATACTTTAAAGTTTGCTTTGGAACCAAACGGTCCCGTATGGCCAAATCCTCCGTGGTCAACGTTTATATTAAGAAAGCTTTTAGAAAATGAAAAATTTAAAAATGATTTTATAAATAGATTTTCAGATTTAAGTAATTCTTTGTTAACGCCGGAAAATGTTAAACAAAAGTTAGATGTAATTACCGATGAAATTCAAGAAGAAATTCTCAATCATATTGAGAGATGGCATGCGTTTTCATTTGAAGATTGGGAATATAACATATCAGTGATGAAGAATTTTGCTGATTTAAGAATTTCATATTTACGTTCTTTTTTTAGAACTCAATTTGGATTAAGCGGACTTAGCGTATTTGTCTTAAATGTATCTGATATTAATGCTGGCAAAATTCAAATCAATTCTCTTCTTCTTGACAAATATTCTTGGACTGGAAATTATTTTAATGGAACAAAAGTAAAAGTAATCGCAAAACCTAATCCTGGTTATGAATTTACTGGATGGAGCGGAAGCATAAATTCTATTAAAGATTCTTTAGATATTGATGTTTCTGAATTAGTAAATTTAACCGCAAATTTTCAAAAAATTTCTGAATTCCCTCATGTTGTAATTAATGAAATTAATTACAATTCAAATGCAAATTATGATATTGAAGATTGGATTGAACTTTATAATAATTCCAATCAAATTATTGACATAAGTAATTGGATTTTTAAAGATCAAAATGACAGCAATATATTTATAATTCCGCAAAATACATTTCTTAATGCTGGTGATTATTTACTTCTTGCACGCGACACAACAAAATTCAGAATTAGATTTAGTGATGTAAAAAATCTGATTGGTAATTTTGATTTTGGCTTAAGTAACGGTGGAGATTTATTAAGATTATACAATAGTGATAATGAAATAATCGATAGTGTAAGATATGACGATAGTCAACCTTGGCCAATATTAGCAGATGGAACTGGCAATACGCTTGAACTTAAAAATCCCAATTTAGATAATTCGCTTTATTCTAACTGGGCAAGTTCAACTAATTATGGAACACCCGGAAAACAAAACAGCGCTTTTATAATTACCAGCGTTGAAGATCAAATTATTGTACCTACGCAATTTAGATTGGAACAAAATTATCCAAATCCTTTTAATCCAACAACTACAATAAAATATTCAATTCCAAGTGAAATTACAGATAGAGCATTATTAAAAATTTATGATATTCTTGGAAGGAAGTTATCACTTTGGCAAATGAAGTAAAGAAGCCAGGAACATATGAAGTTAAATTTGACGCAAGTAAATTAAGTTCTGGAATTTATTTTTACACATTGAAAGCTGGAAGTTTTTATTCAACAAAAAAAAATGTTGCTGCTAAAGTAATTATTAAAATTTAAGATAAAAGTAGCATGATTATTAATATGCCAGAGCTTTACGAAGCATCTGGCATTTTTATTTTACCGCCAATTGTCGGGTATATTATAAGTGCTTGACAAAATTGATTGTTTTTTTCTTTTAAATTAGATCCCTTAATCTATTCTTTAACTAAAACTCTATTACTATGATCAAGCCTCAACCTTATAAAATTATACCTAAAATTCAACATTATGAATGGGGAACAAAAAATAGGAAGGCATTAATTCCTAAATTTCTAGGAATTAAGCCTGAGTCAAATTTACCTTATGCAGAATTATGGTTTGGTACACACCCAAAAAATCCATCAGATATTTTAATTGAGAATAAAACTTATTCACTTGCAGAAATAATAAAAAAATATCCCAATGATGTTTTGGGTGAAAAAATCTCTAAAAAGTTTAAAAAGACATTACCTTTTTTACTTAAAATTTTATCAATAGAAAAAGCTTTATCAATTCAAACACATCCGAATAAAAAGGTCGCGAAAGTTTTACATAAAAATGATCCAAAAAATTATCCCGATTCAAATCATAAACCAGAGATTGCAATTGCAATAGATAAATTAAACGCAATTGTTGGATTAAAAAATCTTGAGAATATTAAAAATTCATTTATAAAATATCCTCAACTGAATCTTTTATTAAGTAAAGAAATAAATGAAAAATTATTTTCGGTAAAATCAAAATTCAATGAAGATTTTATTAAAGAAGTTTATTCAGAAGTAATGAATGCATCCGATAGAAAAATCAAACTTTGCGTTAACTCTTTGCTGGAATTTATTTCGCAAAAAAGCAAAAAGAATAAAATAGAAGCTCAATTTTTGGCAGAATATAATAATTATGGTTTTGATGTTGGATTGATTTCCTTGTTGTTATTTAATTTTATTCAATTAAAAAAAGATGAGGCAATTTTTACTAAAGCAGGTATTCCACACGCTTATCTTGGCGGAAATATTGTTGAATGTATGGCAAATTCTGATAATGTTGTTCGCGCAGGTCTAACTAGTAAATTTAAAGATATTAATACATTGACAAAAATTTTAGAAATTGAAACAGCTTTTTCAAATGTGGAAATAAAAGAGAGCAAAAATATTACTTTATATGTAACTCCAGCTGAAGAATTTAGAATTGAAAAAATTACTTTGAATAAAGATTTTGACAAAAATAAATTTATTACAAATGGGATTAATATTTTCCTAATACTTGATGGAATTATTGAAGTTACATTTGGAAGCAAAAAATCAGAAATTTACAAAAAGGGAGAAGCGTTTTTTATACCAGATTGTCTTAAGAAATTTTCCATCAACATGAAAAATGATTCCAAAATTTTTAGAGTTACTGTTCCAATTGGTAAAAGTGCTTAAATTGACTTGTGATATTAATTTTACGAATCAAAAAATGATTTTTGAAGTAAAAATTCAATAAAATAAAACTATTCTATAAAAGCGTTATACTATAGTAGTAATAATTATCTCATCTATTTTTTCTCTGGGGGAAATTATAAGCGGTATTTTGGAACCATTTAGTTTGTAAGAATGTCCCGAGGGTTTTAACTTCATCTCAAGTTTATTTAAATTTTTATTATCATTTGCAAAGAAATAAATTTTATTTTCCACAGCGTTTGAAAATACTTTTACAAGGAATTGTGAATCTTTATCTTTGAAGGTTTCTGGTTGAAAATTAGTTTCAGCTCCTTTACTTGCAGCCGCTAAAACTAATTTATCAAACTTTTTTCTATTGTTACCAACCTCCTTTCTTAATATAAACTCCCTGGTTAAATTTTTTGATTTTATTTTCTGTTTTAATTCTTCCCAGTTCTCTGGTTTTATTTCATCTGAAATATGTTGCAAAATCTTTTGTAAGAATTCAACAGATTCTCTAAACTTAAAATAGTTCTCGAAAATATAATTGGTTTTCTCACTTGGAATTTTGCTCCGCCAAAAGACTAGATTAAATAAATCTTGCTCTGTTATTATCATTTTTAACCTCACTAGCTTCTAACTAGTATATAATCCAATTTTTTCCATTTTTGGAATTTAATTGAAAAATATTTTCTTAGAAAAAAGTTTCCTTGTAAAATGACTTAAAAATGAAGAAAAGTTAATCGGTGTAAAAAAAAATAAATAATTTTCTAAAAAGCAGAAATATTGTACTATATACTTTATGCAATACCCCTGACCTAGGTCCTCGTATGATAATTCCTTCTTATCTACGGGGGCCATTTTTTATATACGGAAGGATTTCTTCAAGTGTTACATTTTCTTGTTTGTCATTTATTTCCAAAATAACTAAAAATCCCTTTTTTTGCTTTGTACTATTGAATGCGTTTATCAATTTAACTTGATCGCTTTCTAAACACTTGCCGGATTCAGTATCCCAAATTTCTTTTGAGCTTAAGCATCCTCTAGTAGAAGTTAAAGGATAATATGGTTTTTTGCTAAAAAATTTTAATTCGTCAGTTGAACCATGCATTATTATTAGTTTTCTTCCAATTTTACCCGCGTAAAAAGATTGAAAGATTGGAAAATAATTCAGCCAACTTTTGGGTAATAAATTTTTATATTCTTCTTCATTCCAATTATTATTCTCGTTGTTTTTGTGGTAAAAATTGATGGTGAAACTTCAAATGGACTTCGAATTAAAACATTTGGTGTTGGTCCAATCGTTTCTGTTGGAGAAATATAAGTTCCTATGATTGAATAAATTCCTTCCGGCGTATTTCCGTTTGGTATATAAGCTGGCAGATTGGAATAAGAAACTGCTAATTGAGGAATGTTAAAAACTGTTCCGTCTTCATTTTTTACAAAAGTTCCATCAGGCTTTTTTATGATCGTTAGACCGATAAATTCTCTATTTTTTCTTTGAATCGAATAAATTATTGTTTTACCTTTTTGAAAAGGATGTTCAAATAAATCAGCTAAATTTGGATAGTTTTCAAACTTTTTAGAGGCGGGATTTTCTAAATCATACAATAAATTTGTTAATAGCAGATCGGAATAATAATCATTAAAACGATTCTTAATTTCATTAATATAAAAACTGCTACTTCTTTGATTAAAATTGTTTCTCTTTAGATATTGGATTGCAACAGCAAGTGAAATTTTATCGCTGGAAATTTCATAAATATTATTTATAGATTCTGAAAAATCATTCTCAAAAAGAGTGAAAGTGGCTTCAAGAGCTGTTCTTTGTAATTTAAGGTTTTTATCAATTTTTTGATTAAGTACATATTGCAATGCATTTCTAATAATTGGCTCATCAAAAAATATCGATTCTGCATCTTTTATTGCTTGATTCCACTTATCATAATTTTTATCTAAAGGAAGATTTAATGAGGAGTTAATATTTTTTATTAAGTCTTCATAATATTCATTTTTGTTTTCTTTTTTTGTGAATGCGCTTCTTAGGTTTTCTAATTTTAACAATTTTTGTGCGGTACTAATATTTACCGCAAATAATAAATGGATAATAGTTAACTTTATAATTAAATTTTTTTTCAACTTTGCGACCTAAAATTAATTCGATAATCAATTTACTCTAAAACTTAAAAAGATTAAAATGTTAAAAATATATTTTTTACTCTGCTTTTTTCTCACAATTCATCTAATTGCCCAAGATGGCATTGTTAAAAGTTATTACGGAAAAGGAAAAATAAGCTCACGAGTTTCTTTTGTTGATGATATACTTGAAGGGCAGTCTTTTTGGTATTATGAAAATGGAAATCTTAAAACCGAAAAGAATTATTCAAATGGCAAATTAAACGGAGTTTGGCGGAATTATTATGAAACTGGTTTATTAAAAGATGAAATTCATTATTCAGATGGTGCCCCGGATGGAGTTAGCAAATTTTATTATGAAAATGGTGCATTGAAAGAAGTTAAGGAATATGATAATGGAAAATTAATTTTGTTATCTCAGCTGGAATACGATGCAAACTATATTGCACCATTTTCTGCTTATGAAGCCGGTTTGAAAAAGCAAAATATGCAAGATGGAGATATTTTATGCGATGCCGATATTTGCCCACAACCAATTGGAGGAATTGAAGAAATCGAGCGTAATATAGTTTATCCAGAACTTGCCAGAAAGTTTAATCTGGAAGGCAAGGCATTGATTTCTACAAAAATCAATTTACTTGGTGAAGCAAAAAATGTTAAAATTTTTAAAAGTTTGGGATTAGGTTTAGACGAAGCAGCTATTGACGCAGTTAAGAAAACAAGATTTATACCAGGCGAAAAAAATGGGGAAGCTATTGAGACTGAAATTACTTTTACTTTAAATCTTAAATTGGATGAAAAGAAAGAGCCAACAACAATTGCAAGCAGTGATAATTTAGTAGATCCAAATTTGGTAGAAAGTAGTGCAACACAATTTATTTCTTGCGAGTTTGAGGTTTGTCCAAAACCAATTGGTGGAATAAACGAATTATTAAAAACCTTAAAATATCCAGCACAGGCAAAAAGAAATAATATAAGTGGTGATGTTGAAATTGAAGCCAAGATAAATGATTTAGGATTTGTAATATTGGCAGAAGTAGTTAAAGGTATTGGCTATGGCTGTGATGAAGCAGCAAAATCTGCAATAATAAAAACTCAGTTTGAGCCCGCGATGAAAAACGGAAAAGAAGTAGAATCAACAATTAAAATTGTTGTTCCGTTTATTTTGGAAACTGCCGAGAAATAATAATTTGTAATTTTTTAATGTTAATCCGGACTCGCAGTGACGCTTCTTTTTAGACTATTTTTTTTAACAAAGTACTAAACAAACTAATCATTTCCTTCTCAAGTTCTTTACCTCTGTTTCTTCCATACCACAGATGAAGTTTCTCATTAAACTCCTCTTTAGAAAATCCTTCTGCTTTTAATTGCATGACTAAATCTTGAGCAATTTTTGGTCGAGCACCCCAAATAAATAATTCGTCTCCGTTTTCATCAAAACCAATAATTTTAGGAATTGAACGAGTTGTTGGAGAATTAAAATAATCATCAATTGCTTCTAAATTGGAATCTCTTAAAACAATTTGAATATTTATCAGTGGATTAAACTTTGCATACATCACAAAATAAGGTAAATTCTGTGCGGAGTCTCCGCACCAATGTTCTGTAATCATTAGCCAAGTTTGTGGTTTATCAAATTGCATAATTAATTTTACAACATTATCATTTGGCTTGAATGTTTTATGAATTCTAGTTGTGCGTTGTAAATTTATTTTTGAATACTCTAAGTAAATTTTTTCTTGATCCGATAATAAATTTACATCGGCATTTTTTATCTCATTTTCTGATAATTCAGAGAATTCATCATAAGTGTAGAGTTTATTATATGTATGTTTCCCAAAAAATTTAGTTATACCTTTGTTCTTATTCAATTTTGCCTTGTTTAATTAGTTTCAAAAAATCAGTTTACAATTTAGTATATTTTCACATTATTTGATTTCAAAAAAAGGATTTACTTTTGGTAAAAAAAATCAACACAAACATTGTTTTTATAGCACTTTTATCACTTCTCTCAATTATAAATCTATTTGCACAAAAAGAAAATTATATTTCCATAGTAGTGCCCGAGGAAGAAGTTACAACCACAACATACTCCCGCTATAGATTGGCAGCAAATACTTTGCCGGGAAGCTCTGTTTCAATAAATGGAGAGAATATAAAAGTTTATCCATCAGGAGCTTTTGTCGATTTGCTGAAGTTAAATTATGGTAATAATGAATTTAAAATCAAATCAACTAAAAACGGCATTTCAGTAAACAAACAATTTACAATAATAAGAGAAGATAAAAGTTTAAAAACTACCTCAACAAGTGAGTTGATTATTGAAGATGAACTAATGTTACCCGAAGATGATTTGTGGTTAGATGCTGGCGATATATTAGAAGTAAGATTCAAAGGAACTCCCGGCTGCAAAGCATATTTTATGGATGGAATTGAAATGACGGAATTACCCGCTTCTGAAAATAACGGAGTTGAAGGAATTTATACTGGAATATATACAGTAAGAGATAACACAAATTATGATAATTTACCAATAACTTTTAAGCTCGAACAAGATGGAGAAAGTGTTGAGAAAAAATCAAAAGCCAAAGTTTCACTAATCCCAAATAAATTACCGCGTGTTGCAGTTACAAAAGGGGATAGACCTTACTTAAACTATGGATTGGGAGGAAATAGACTTGGAGGTGCAAAACTTTCTTTTATGGAAGCAGGAATTAAACTGACAATAAATGGAATGTCCGGCGATCAATTTAGAGTTAAGTTAACTGATAATTATGAAGCTTGGATTCCCAAAGACCAAGTTGATCTTTTGCCATTTGGAACTTACCCACCGAAATCTTTAACTGATTCTTGGGCAGCTTATGGCGGTAAAAAAAGTGATAAAATCATTATTAGGATGAATGAAAAACTTCCTTATTCAACACGACAAGAAGTTGATCCAACAAGAATAATTGTTGATGTCTATGGCGCAACATCAAACAGCAACTGGATAACCCAGCACATAAATACTGAAGGAATTAAAAATCTTTATTATGAACAAGCCGAAAAGGATTTATTTAGAATTATAATAGAGCCGACCAGAAAACAAATTTGGGGATATAAAATTGGTTACTCAGGTAATAATTTAGAGATTGAAGTTAAAAGACAATCGGAGAATTTAAGCTTCAAAAATCTTTCTTTTGTTTTAGATGCAGGTCACGGAGGCACTAATAATGGATCGCTTGGATCTACTGGATTATTAGAAAAAGATGTTACGCTTGATATTGTAAAACGGCTTGAGACAATGTTAAGAGGACAAGGTGCAAAAGTTACAACCACAAGGGATGAAGATGTTTACAGCAAGAACAGCGAAAGATTACAAAATATTAATTCTTCAAATGCTGATATATTAATTAGCATTCATGCAAACTCTATTGGCTACACTTCTGATCCGGTGAAGGTTAGTGGAACTAGCACTTATTATAAACACATTGCATACCGACCGCTTTCTGTTGCAATTTATAAAAGAATGCTTGAGCTTGGATTAGAACAATTTGGAAACGTTGGGAATTTTAATTTTGCATTAAACTCTCCAACAGAAATATTAAATGTTTTGGTTGAGACAGCTTTTATGAGCAATCCTAATGATGAAATGAAATTAATGAACGCAGAATTTAAGGATAAAATTTGCAGACAAATTATTCAGGGTGTTCAAGATTTTCTTTTTGAGTGCGAGGATAATTTGAACTAGGTTTCAAGTCCCCTCTTGAGAGGGGATTTAGGTGTGTGCATTAAAAAATCAAAAATAATAACTTTTTCAGAACATAATTCACAGCCAAAATTTACAATATTTACCTCGTAATCAATCCTTAAAGTTTTTAACAATTAAGCCATTTAACCATCAACTTTCTTTTGTGATCCAACTCACTTTCAGACAAATTAATTTAAATAATTAGAAAATAATTTCAATTATAAGTCCAAAAACAAAATTATTGGACTATATACTAATTATATAAGAATAGTACAAAAGAGGTTATAAAATGAAAAGAACCATACTTTTAATTATTGTTTTAGTTTTTGCATTAGGACTAACAAGTCAAATTAATGCGCAAGTAAATTATCATACAGGTACTATTGAATTTACCGATGTATCTCAGAATATAGTTGATAACTATCCACGTGGATCAAGTAATATTTTTATAAAATTAGATGATACTGACTTAGATGCTGATGCGGGAAGCCCCAGTCCATTGACGTAACTATTGTAAGCAGTACTGAAGATAGCACACAAGGGTATTTTTGAAAATGTTACATTAATTGAAACTGGTAACAATACCGGAATATTTACAGGTTCAATTTCATTGAATGAAGGAGGAATTCCATCTGCCAATAGCCAGTTAGAGGTTAATATTGGCGACAGCCTTATTGTAACATATTTTGATGATGACGATTTCTATGGGCAAGATAAATACATAGTTACAATTACCTTATATGGCTACACAGAGATAAGTGGGGTGACCTATACAAGTGCAGAGACATGGTTAAAGTTATTAAGTCCATATTTGATAACCGGAGATGTAAATATAAATAGTGGCGGAGTATTAACAATAGAATCGGGTGTAGAAGTAAGGTTTATGCCGAATACGGATAAAACAGTTGGCGGTAGTGATAATACTAGATCGGAGATAAGAGTAAATAATAATGGTGTATTAAATGCTGAAGGAACTATTGCAGATTCAATTAAATTCACCTCACAATCAAGTGATCCGGGAAATGATGATTGGTATGGAATATACACTAATGAGTCTGCTCAATTTAATATTGCATACTCAGTTATAAG
Organism: Ignavibacteriales bacterium; assembly: GCA_020635285.1. Classification (GTDB taxonomy): domain Bacteria; phylum Bacteroidota; class Ignavibacteria; order Ignavibacteriales; family Melioribacteraceae. Next base: position 111,723 of record JACKAB010000044.1, read on the forward strand.
TAATGCAAGATATGGATTGCATACACAGCAGCTTGATAATGATAATGGAGGAAGTTCCATAAAGAACAGTAATATTAGTAACGTAAGTACTTATGGAGTTTATTGTTATAATTTTTTTAGTGCTATAACTGAACTAATAATAGAACAAAACAAAATCACAAATTATGGTTATGTAAATACATATGGAGATGGTTCAGGCACCGGAATATATGTAGAGAAGGTAGGTAATCTTACAGAAATATTAAATAATGAGATAGAAAATACTGCAAATAATGCAAATGCTACAAATTCCTATTTTAGAGGTATTGGTCTTTATGAATCAGATGCAAAGATAAGCGGAATACAATTTCTGGTGCAAATTATGGTATAGAAATAACTGGGAGTAACTTACCGATCAATACACCACAAATAACTAATAACACAATAGAGGAGACAAAGAGAGGAATACATATAGGTAGTAATAATTTAGCACCGGTTATAAATTACAATAATTTAGCAGATAATACGGAGTTTGGGATATATAATAATGGAGATCAAGAAATAGATGCTAAAAGTAATTGGTGGGGAGATGCTGCTACTGGAGAAATTGATTTAGGTAATAATCCTAAAAACTTAGCATACATTTATGATATTCATGATGACGGTAGTAAAGGTTTTGTTAATTATGGAGCATGGCTGGATGGACCTAATGGCAATTCAACGGGTAGTGGCAACACCGGGATTGTACAATTTACGGATATGAATTGGAACAGTGTTGATAATTATTCCGGAGGAACGGTTAATGTTTACATAAAGTTAGAAGATCCGGACTTAAATACTAATGTCGGTGATCAAGAGACAATAAATGTAACTGTTGCAAGTAGTACAGATGAAACTGGAACAACAGTACTTTTAACGGAGACTGGAGCAGACACTGATATATTTACCGGTTCTGCAACTATCTACGAATCCGGAGGTTCTGGTGATTTAGAAGTAAGCAGAGGTGATAGTTTAATAGTATCATATAATGATGCATCGGATGATTTTGGTAATGCACAGATTATTTCTGCCGATGTCTTATATGGCTATACAGAGATAAGTGGGATAACTTATACAACATCAGAGACGTGGACAAAAGTATTAAGTCCATATTTGATAACCGGAGATGTGAATATAAATAGTGGCGGAGTATTAACAATAGAATCGGGTGTAGAAGTAAGGTTTATGCCGAATACGGATAAAACAGTTGGCGGTAGTGATAATACTAGATCGGAGATAAGAGTAAATAATAATGGTGTATTAAATGCTGAAGGAACTATTGCAGATTCAATTAAATTCACCTCACAATCAAGTGATCCGGGAAATGATGATTGGTATGGAATATACACTAATGAGTCTGCTCAATTTAATATTGCATACTCAGTTATAAGTAATGCAAGATATGGATTGCATACACAGCAGCTTGATAATGATAATGGAGGAAGTTCCATAAAGAACAGTAATATTAGTAACGTAAGTACTTATGGAGTTTATTGTTATAATTTTTTAGTGCTATAACTGAACTAATAATAGAACAAAACAAAATCACAAATTATGGTTATGTAAATACATATGGAGATGGTTCAGGCACCGGAATATATGTAGAGAAGGTAGGTAATCTTACAGAAATATTAAATAATGAGATAGAAAATACTGCAAATAATGCAAATGCTACAAATTCCTATTTTAGAGGTATTGGTCTTTATGAATCAGATGCAAAGATAAGCGGGAATACAATTTCTGGTGCAAATTATGGTATAGAAATAACTGGGAGTAACTTACCGATCAATACACCACAAATAACTAATAACACAATAGAGGAGACAAAGAGAGGAATACATATAGGTAGTAATAATTTAGCACCGGTTATAAATTACAATAATTTAGCAGATAATACGGAGTTTGGGATATATAATAATGGAGATCAAGAAATAGATGCTAAAAGTAACTGGTGGGGAGAAATTGCCACAGATGAAATGGATGCTGGTGGAAATCCAAAAAACATAACTTATATTTATGACCAATATGATGATAATAGTAAAGGTGAAGTTATTTATGCGTGGTGGCCAACAGCTTCAACAGTTATAGAAACAGAAGATGTTGCTGCCGGACAAAACGAGTTAACATTTGAAGAAACAAATACTTTTTATCAATAAATTCAAGTACAACAGGCTCAATTACTATTGCAAAAGTTTTTGGCAACCCTGAGCCAAGCGCATTACCGGCAGAAGTAAACACGACAACTAATTTTTACTTTAATGCAGAAAGTAACGGAGTAACTTTTACAGATGGAGCAATTGGAGTTCCTTTAAGCTCTTTGGGTACGACTGTAAATCCGGCAACACTCAAATGGTTAAAAAGAGAAAATGCAACAGAAGATTGGGTGCAAATTGGCGGAACTGTTGATGGAGATAATTTTGTAAGCACTGTTCCATTTAATTCATTTTCTGAGTTTACAATTGGTTCAAATTCGGCAATAGTTCAAGTAGTCGTAAATATAGAAGGCGCATATTCCGGAAGCGGTATGATCCACGATTTAAATGATTCTAAAAACTGCCCTTTGTTCAGCCATTTAATGATGTTCCATTCAACTATGAAGGCGATGAACGAGTTAGTTTGGAGTTTTACAATACCAATGCAGATATAGCTGACTGGATTTTACTGGAATTAAGAACTGGAGAAACTCCCGAAACTGCAACCACTGTTGTTGGACAAAAAGCATGTTTTGTAAAAAGTGATGGAACTGTTATTGACGAAGATGGAACGACAGTTTTAGAGTTTTTCGGAACACCTCCGGGAAGTTATTATTTAGTTGTTAAGCATAGAAATCATTTACCGGTTATGAGTCCGGTTGAAGTTAATATGAATTAAAATTGAAAATATTATTGTCCAATAATTTTAGTAAAAATGAAAGTAAAAAATAATACTTATAACTTTATATATTATCATTTTAATCGGGTCTTTATATTTAATATAAAATCTCAAATTCACGAATAAAGTTACTCTAGAGTATAATAATCTATTTTATTTGGAGGAAAAAATGAAAAACCTTACTTTTATAGTATTTACAATTATTATCTCAGTTAATCTTTTTTCTCAAACTAAAAGTCAAGAAATTTTAGTAAAAATGAACCATGGACAACTGGAGATGTTTTTTCAAATTTAAATAATGATAGAGTTTTTGAAGGTGATATTAATGTTGGAAATGATTGGTTAATGCGTTGGGTAGATATGAGAGGATGGGCAGAATTTGATTTATTAGCTCAATTATCTAAAGAAAAGATAACAAAGTTAAAAATAAAATTTAATGTTTCAGAGGAATCAACTGCAAATGACCATATGGTTCCAGGTAGTCACAATTTAGTTATTACTAAATTCCCATTTAATATCAGAATTGAAAAACCGTCGGTGATAGTAGATTATTTTGACAAATTAGATATAAATGATTCTCAAAAAAATTTATGGAATTGGATGGGAAGCTGGCGAATCAACAGGAATTAAAGAAGTTATTCTCAATGAAAATGCAATAAAAGATTTGTATTCAAGTTTTGAGAAAAAATGAAGAGTTTAAAATTGGTTTTTGGGAGTTCAATGATAATGCCACTAAGTGTACAATTTCAGGAAAAGATTCTGAATATAGACCAAGATTAATTATTGAATATAAATAAACTAATTTTAAAAGGTGTTCAAGATTTCCTTTTTTGAATGTGAAGATAATTGAATTGATTTTTTAAAGCCCAACTTTTTAATAAAGCTGGGCTTTTAATTTTATTTCTGTTCTTTTTCTATTTCATATTCCGGTTTAATATCTACCGGCAAAAATTTTAGTTTATCCACTAGTACTTTCATGCTTTCTGTTTCAATTCCATATTTTGCAATTAAATCTAACGAACCTTTATAATCTCCAGTTGCTTGAATCATCAAAACTTTTTCTGCTAATTTTTTTAGTGCTGGATAAATTTTATCAAAATTTACTTTAACTCTTTTGTTTCAGCATTATATTCGTAAGCACCTTTCTCCAATAGGAAATTATAAATAATTGCATTTCCTCCGCCATGGGCTTCGTTAATCCCAAATCTCACACTTCGGAAAGTTCCTGCTAAAAATGTAACCCACATTTCGTTTTCAAATTCTTTAGGTAAAACTCCTTTATCAATCATTAGCATATTATTAAACATTCCAAGAATATCTGCTTTGCATTCTTCAATCTTAGAATAGGTTTCTTTCAACTCTTTTTTAACTTCAGTTTCTTTTCCATCAATTTTAATATAGCCTGGACCTATTCCGTGAGACATTTCATGCATTAATGTGTGAGTAAAGAATCCATCAAATGTAACATATTTCATTTGGTCAAGATCCAAAACTTTTTCTGCAATTGGTTTTAACTGTTTTTCATATTTTGCTTCATGAAAATTTTTAATCATTACTTTTTTGAGCCTTTTGCTTTTCTCACTCTCTCATCATTTGGTAAATTAAAAGCTATAGTTTGTACACCAGCTTTTGAATCACCAGCTCTAAACACTTCTTGAACTACCATCATTGGTGAATCACCGCCACGTTCAAAATTTTTATATTTTTTTTGCGATTGGTAAATTTGATTCCATTTCATTTAGGTATTTTGCAAACTGTTCAATTTTTTTGGTTTCAGCAGGATCGACTAACGTTAGAAAACACTCAAACGAAGCTTTGTAATTAAACAGTGCATCTTCATAAACTTCATATGGCCCGATAACAACTTCTATTGTATGATCTTTCAAATCCATCCAAGCCATGTCACTTTCAAAATAAAAATTTGTTTCTAAACCTTTTGCGCGCAATTCAAGATATTTTTTAATGAAGCGTTATCAGCATACTCTGCAGCTTCTCTTAAAAGTTGTGCGACTTTGCTCAATTGGTCTTTATAAAAAACAGAGTAGGGAATAGATATTAACTTATCACCTTCTCTTCGTATTACTGTAAACTCACTCGTAAATTCTTTTTTTCATCCTCTGGATGTGCCTTAAGCCAATTATCAAATTCTTCTTTTGTAATGTCTTTGGGATAAAAATTTGCACCTAATGGTTTTGGTTCGGTTCCAACAAATGGTTTATCATGATCAAGTCTATCAAAAGGTCCAAAATTAATATTAAAATATTCTAGTTTTAGTTTATCAAGAGGCTCTTCCGATTTGGAAAGTGTCTGTCTAATCTCAACATTTTTGTCATAAACTTGTTCCAAGAATATTTCATCAATTATTTTTGCAGCTTCATATAATTTTTGAACCACAATTTTTTGATTTTTATTAAGTAAACTTTTATCGATAATTAATTTCTGTTCTGGCATATTGCGAAATTTTTTCTTCCATATTTACAAATTCCTCTAGGTTAGGTTTTTCTTTGCAAGAGATTAAAATAATAAAAATTGCCAAAAATGAAATTAACTTAAAACTATTCATACATTCCTCAAATTTATTTTTCAACTTGTCTAATTTAACAAAATAATAAGAAAAAAAATGTGCAGAATTATATCCCAAAATGTATTCTAAAATAGACACTTCTGTAAAAATCATTTGAAAATTAGCTAAAAACGAACATATTTTATGGCACCAAATATGAATAATAAGTGTTGTAATCAATCAACGAGGTATGAGATGAAAAAGATAATTTTATTAACCGCAATACTATTTGGATTCTTTTTAAGTAATCTAAATGCAAAAACAACATTTTATGATAGAGATATAAATGTTAATTATTTCTTTGGGGCATTAGAGCCATACGGTGAGTGGATTGAAATTGGTTATGATGAATTTGTATGGAGACCAAATTTTGTTGATCGTAATTGGCGACCTTATGCTGACGGAAGATGGGAATGGACGAGCAATGGATGGTATTGGGTTTCTTACGAGTCTTTTGGCTGGGCAACCTATCATTATGGCAGATGGTACTTTGACGATTATTATGGTTGGGTTTGGATGCCGGATGATGTTTGGGCTCCTGCTTGGGTTGAATGGAGATATGATGATTATTACATTGGCTGGGCTCCTTTACCACCATATGCAAGATTTGATAGAAGAAGTGGAATTTATTTCTCAATTAAATGGAACTCTGGATATAATTATTGGAACTTCGTAAAGTATAATCACTTTACATCGGTAAATATTCATAATTATTACATTTATGGAAGTAAGGTTAAAAATATTTACACTAGAACAAAATACAGAACCAATTACTATACAGAAAATAATAGAATAGTAAATGGTGGCGTGAGCAGAGATTTTGTTGAAAAGAGAACAAATAGAAAAATTACAACAAGAGATATAAATTTCAGTGATAGAAACTTTGATTCTAAAGATCTAAGATCTGGAAAAGAAATTAGAGAATTTAGACCAAGTGATAATAATACAAGTAGAAGTTCTACAGTTGATAGAACTAAAATTACAAAAGGCAGAGAGCTGAAATCACTAAATAATGAAAAAGTTGTTATAAAGAGAAGTACTGACAAAACCACAACTACTGAAAGAACTTTGAACAAAAATGATGAAGCTAAAAGTAGTAATACAGTAAATCGTGAAGTTATTAAAAGATCGACCACTAAAGAAAATATTAATACAGATGTTAATAAAAAGCAAAAGTAGAACTGTAAATAAATCAACAGATGTTAAAAAAGAAGTTAAGAGAGATGATAGTTCATTAATTAGAAAGAATAACTCAACAAATAAAACAGCACCAAGAAGTACAATTACTAAAACTGAAAGGGAAGTTCAGGTAAAAAGAGAAACAACAAAAAACTTCAACACCAGCAACATCGATTAGAAGTGAGAGCAAAAAAAACTTCAAGAAGTAGAAATTAAAACCCCACTGTGATGGAGCCGGTATTCAATTCTCAAATTTGGATGAATATCGGTTCTGTTCTTTTAAGCACAAATTTACTAACATATAACAAAAACCCATCATAAAGATGGGTTTAATTTTTTACTCAAGTAAACTTTAACTACGAGATTTTAATTTTCTTTTCTTGAACCAATTTTGCTAATTCAGAAGTTCCGTTTTTAGCCAATGTCTTAAGGGCTTTTGAACTTAATTTAACAGAGACAAATCTATTTAATTCTTTAACCCAAATCTTTTTTTTATGCAAATTTGGTAAAAATCTTCTTTTAGTTTTATTATGAGCATGAGAAATACTGCTTCCGGATATTGGACCTATTCCGGTTAATTCACATTTTCTTGACATCATTTTCTCCAAAATCTTAAAAATTACAGAACAGTAATATACTTAAAAAATAATAAAAACGAAATAATTTTTCTTAAATCAAATAAGAAATTAATTTTGTTCAACTTCTGCTGTTCTTGCACCAAGTTCTCGATCAAGCATAAACAGTCCGCTCTTATCATCGGCAATTAAATTAAAATTTTCCACAATTTGCTGAACATTATCTTCTTCCTCAACTTGCTCATCAACAAACCATTGTAAAAAACTCTTTGTTGGGTGGTGACTTTCTTCAATAGCCAAGTCCATTAATTTATGAATGCTTTTAGAAATGAATTGTTCATGTTTTAAAGAATCTTCAAAAACATCTTTTGGTGCTTTCCACTTTGTTTGCGGAGCTTCCATTGCAGCTAATTTTACTTTTCCGCCTAAACGTAAAATGAAATCATAAAATTTCATCGCATGAAGGTATTCTTCTTCAGATTGCATTTTCATCCATTTGGACATTCCTCCTAGATTTATATTATCAAAATAGGCTGCCATTGATAAATACAAATATGATGAAAACATTTCTTTATTTAATTGATCATTCAGCGCGTCTTCAATTTTTTTTGAGACCATTTTTAACCTTTCAATTTTAATTAAGTTTGTAAATTTTGTGATATAAAAATATATAATTTATTCTACATTAATTGAAAATTACTTCTTATTAATTATATTGTTTTTCCGTTTTAAAACAAAAATTTTACGATTATTTAAAAAAGTTTTTATATGAAAAAAAGACTCTTAGTAATTATTGCCATTCTAATTTATTCAAACAATTTTGGTCAGGAGCATAAAAGCATTCACGCACTTGATAGAGAAGCACATAAATATATGCTGCTTGAAAAATCTGCAAGAGAAAATGTTTCCGAAAAAATTGTTCCATTAAATAAAAATGTGACGAAAAATTTAAGTAAATCCGTTTTTGGATATTTGCCGTATTGGGAATATGCCAATAGAGCTGATGAAAATTTTGATTTTGAGCTTTTAACTCACATAGCCTTATTCGATTTCCAAGCTTCATCAACCGGAGCAATTAGTGAACCAGTAAATCCTACTTGGCCTTGGACTGACCTTATCAACAAAGCTCATAACAGCGGAACAAAAGTAATTATGGTTGTAACAAACTTTGATGGAAATTCAATTCATTCAATAATTACAAGTCCGACCCCAAGATGGATTTTTATGAATCGCGTAAAATCACTTATTAAAGAAAACAGTTTTGATGGAGTGAATATCGATTTTGAAAGTTTGAATACAGCTGATAGAGGTGATTTAATTAATGAATTTATGCAGGAACTTTCTGACACAGTTCATAATATATCTCCTGATTTAGAAGTTTCTTATGCAGCACCCGCTGTTAATTGGGGAGGTGGAATTTTAATGGCTTAGCGCAAAGCTGCGATTATCTTTTTAATGGGCTATGATTTTTATGGAAGTTGGAGCTCAACTACTGGTCCCACTGCTCCATTAACTGGTGGAAGTTATAATGTATCAAACACGATCAATACACAATATGGAACTTTAAGTACATTTTATCCTGAAAAATTAATTCTCGGTGTTCCATATTTTGGTCCTCATTGGGAAACGGCAAATTCTAACGAAGGTTCGGCTATAAATAAATTTGTTACTTCAGTAAGATTTAGAGATGCGCAACCTTTATCTGAAACTTATGGAATTAAATGGTCAACTTTTTTAAAAATTCTTGGTATAGTTATACCGCTGGCTCAACTGTAAATCAAGTTTGGTATGATGATAGCGCAAGTATGGCTTTAAAATATGATCTGGCAATTAGTAAAAAACTTAAAGGTGTGGGAATGTGGGCTTTAGGTTATGATGGTGCAAGAAAAGAACTTTGGAATTTATTAGAGGAAAAATTTGTTATCCCGGTTGGTGTTGAAGATGAGAAAAGTATTCCCACAGATTTTACACTTGAGCAGAATTATCCGAATCCATTTAATCCTAGAACTACAATCAAATATTCAATTGCAGCTAGCACAAAAGAAAATTTTCGCACAGTACAGCTAAACATTTATGATGTGCTTGGGGAAAAAGTTGCGACATTAGTTAATGAATTAAAATCTCCTGGCGGTTATGAAATAACTTTTGATGCTTCTCGACTTACAAGTGGAATTTATTTCTATAGATTAAGTTATGGAAATAAATCACTTTCAAGAAAGATGTTGCTAATCAAGTAACATTCAATAAAACAAGGTTATTTAATTTAGTGAGGATAAATAAAACAAAACAAATAAAAATATTTGGAATTCTATGAAAAAATTATTTTTACTGATAACAATGATTACGCTAATTAGTTGTTCCCAAAACAAAAACAATGAGGAACAAATTAAACATGATGGCGATAAGTCAATTCAGCAGCAAGAATCAGAAAAACACAATTTTGATTCTGCAGATCTAAAATTTGAAGTTCTGGAAAATAAAACTTTGGTTGATGGTAAACTTGGACATTTTCAATTACCTCAATTTAGTGCTGATGGGAAAAGATTATTTTTCACCAATATTAATTATGGTGAAATATGGATGTGGGATTTTACAAATGAAACTTTAGAAAAAATAGTTAGTTTACCGCAGTGTGGGATTAACTTTCAAATTTCTGAAAATGGAAACACCCTTTATTTCAGAAATAAAGTCACAAAAGGGAAAAAGTCTTTTTCAATTATGAGTTATACAATTGATACAAAAAGTGTGGATGTGATTTATACTTCCGAAAGGCGAATAAGTACTCCAATATTGCTCAATAGCTCAATATACATCTTGGAAGACGATAAACCCATAAATATAAATTTAGCTGATAACTTAACAAGTGAAAAATTTCCGCAGCCATTTTTATTTGCTTCAAATGATAAACTTATAAAAGTTAGCAATAAAATAGATACGCTTTCAATCCCAAATAATGAAAAGGCAATCTCTGTTAAATATTCTAAAGACGGAGAAAATATTTTTGTCCTTACAAGTTCAATTGGAGTTTTAGTTTATGATAAAATGGCAAACCCAATAAATAATTTAACTAGCTCTGGTTTTGTTCGAAAATTGTATAAGAGTAATTTACTTCTTTTCACTGAGGAAGAAGATCAAAATGATAAAATTATTAATTCAAAATTATTTATTGGCTTTTTAAATAGTGATAAAAAATTTGAAATTTTACAAAATGAAAAATCTCCAAAATTTTATCCCGATTGGTCGCCAACAGAAAATAAAATCGTTTACGTAACCGAAGATGGTTCAATAAAATTAGTGTCTTTCAATATAGAGAAAAATTAAAATGATTATAAAAAAAATATTTGCATTACTATTTGTATTTACTGTTCTATTATTTCCGCAGAAAATAAAATTAGGTGAACAAACAAAAATAAATTCTGAGATTATTAATGAATGTTATTTCCCACAGTTCAGCAAAGACGATTCAAAAATAATTTTTTCAACTGAAAGTTATAAAGGACTTTACGCATTTGATCTAAAGAATCAAACAACAAAGATTATCTCAGAACAAAACGGAGCCGGCTATAAGCCTATATTTTTGAATGATGAAGAGGTTGCCATCAAAACATTTAAAGTTGAAAATGGCAGAAAATATCATTCAGTATTAATTTCAAATATAAATACTGGCGTATCTGAGGTTTTAGAAGTTGATAAAAGAAGAATTTCACTGCCTCAGCAAATTGTTGGAGCTGATTTTATTCTTCTCGAAAATTCTTCAATTAACAGAAAAGTTTTAAACAATAATAAGTTGCAGAAGACAAATCAAATTACTAAAGCAATTTATTCAGAAGATAATAGTTTATTCATTATTAAAGAAAATGAATCAATTGAAATAAGTCCGCTTGGTAAAGGTGTTTATGTTTGGGAATCATTTTCAAATGATGGTGAAAACATAATTTTTACATTTGGCAATAAAGGAGCATTTATTTGTGACTTAGAAGGCAATATCCTTACTAATATTAAAGATGCTCACTATCCAAAATTTTCACCGGATGGAAAATTTGTTTTGTATATGAAAGATTCAGATGACGGTTACAAGTATATAGCATCAGATTTATTTGTTTATTCTTTGGAAGAAGATACTGAATATGAATTAACTAATACTGAAGATAAAATTGAAATGTATGCAGAATGGAGTAATGATGGAAAAAATATAGTTTATCAAACACCGCAAGGTGAAATTTATTTGGCAAAAATTATTATTGAAAATTAGGGATTGAAATGTTTAAAAGAATTATTCTGTTTTTATTTATAGTAACAACAATCATTGCACAAGATTTTACTGGCATTAGAATTTATATAAATCCCGGCCACGGCGGACATGATTCAAATGATAGATACATTGCGGCAACCGGTTTTTGGGAAAGTGAAGGAAACTTAGGTAAAGGTTTGCATTTAAGAGATATTTTAAACTCAATGAATGCAATAACCAAAATGAGCCGAACCACAAACAACACGAATGATGATTTAGGTCTTTCTGTAATAGCTGCAGATGCAAATAATTTTGATGCTGATTACATGCACTCCATTCATAGTAATGCTTATAATGGTCAATCAAATTATACGTTAATACTTTTTCAAGGCAAGGATAATGCACCAACATATCCGGAAGCAAAAGTTATGGGCGGATATTTAGCTGATGAAATCTTTAAAGCCCATCGTACCTCAACTAAATATAATAGAGGAGACGCTGATTTTTACGGAACTGGTCAACCTTATTTGGGCGTTTTTAAAGGATTAACAATGCCGGGCACACTTTCAGAAGGTTCATTTCATGATTACATTCCCGAATCATTTCGATTAAAAAATGATGCTTACCTTGATCATGAAGCTTGGGCAATAACAAAAGCCTTTATAAAATATTTTAATTTAGATGGCTTGCCTTATGGAGAAATTGCTGGCGTTGTACGAGACGCTTTTAATGAAGTAACATATTATTCCATAAATTCTGCAGATAAAAAGAAGCCTGCAAATTTAGTTAAAGCAACTCTCCAACCTGGTAACAAATTATATCTTGGTGATTCTTTTAATAACGGATTTTTCCTTTTTGATAAAGTTGAGCCGGGAACTTATGAAATAATCTTAGAAGCAGAAAATTTTGAACCGGATACAGTTCAGGCAATAGTAACAGCCGGCAAAACAACTTTTGCAGATAAATATTTAATTGAAAAACCGGATTCAGCAGCACCTGTTGTTCAAAACTTTCTTCCGGAGGATACAACTAATGTTAGATTAGATTCAGACATAATTCTGGAGTTTAATGTTAAAATGAATAGAGTTTCTGTTGAGCAATCTTTTTCAATTAGTCCAAATATAACCGGAACGTTTTCTTGGGAAAATAATGATAAAAGAGTGAAGTTTTCGCCAAGTGGATTTTTGCAAGCCGGCACAAGTTATACTATAAAAATTGGCGGATTCGCTCAAAGTTATTATAATATATTGATCGAACAAACTTTTACAAAATCGTTCTTCACTAGATCAGCATTGACTTTGCTTAGTGCTTATCCAAATCAAAACGCTGAAAATATTAGCAGAACAGTAAAGCTTATTTACAAATTTGATGCTCCAATTGATGCAAATAAATTAGGTGGAAATATATTTTTTCAAGATATAAATAATGTGGATGTTGATTTAGCAATTGATGAAATAGATTATGATAATGGAAGAATAATATTTGAGCCGCAAAAACCTTTGAATGCAAATTCGTTTTATCAAGTTAAATTATTGAGCGGTATTAAAGATATTGAAGGCTCCAACTTAGGTGCAGACACTACAATGATTTTTAAGACCGAACCAAATATAAATACTGACGGGAACTTGTTATTTGATTTTGAGGAGCTTGGAAATTGGTGGCAGCCACAAGAAAGTGAAACAACGAGCGGTATAGCTTCAAATGATACTAAGTTTCAAATATCGTCCAAGAAATTTATATCCGGTTCACATTCCGGTAGACTTTTTATAAGTTTTCAGAAGACAGCTCTGGTATTTGTAGAATTTATAATGCTTCAGAAATGAATAATGTGAGTGGCTCTCAGGCTAATTTTGGCATTTGGATTTTTGGGGATTTAAGTTTTAATAATCTTCAAGTTTGGTTTACTAATTCAGATAGCAGCATAATTCAATCCAATCTTGAAAATATTGATTGGACCGGTTGGAAATTTAAAGAGATAGATTTAAGCACTTGGCCAGAAGCCAAATTTAATAGTTTAGTTGTTGTCCAAAATAAGTTGGGTGCTAAATCTGGACAGTTATACTTTGATAATGTTTTGACAAATATTGTTACCGATGCCAAAATTTCCGAAAATAATTTACCAACAGATTTTAGATTAGAACAAAACTATCCAAATCCGTTTAATCCAACAACAACAATAAAATATACAATTCCAACAAACTCATTCATCCCGAGCGGAGTCGAGGGATATGATGTGCGCATGACTATTTACGATGTTCTTGGAAGAGAAATAAAAACCTTGGTAAACGAAGTAAAAAAAAATCCTGGAAATTATGAAGTTACTTTTGATGCGACAAATTTACCAAGTGGAGTTTATTATTATCGATTGAAGTCAAAATGATTTTGTTCAAACAAAAAGATGTTGCTTTTAAATAATTGTTTCTACAAAACAATGCCCAAAAACACCAAATAAATAACAGCAGTAATTCCACCAGCGGTTAGTGCGTATGGCAATTGGGTTTTAACATGATCAATATGATCACAAGCAGAAATTGAGGCAATGATTGTTGTATCAGAAATTGGTGAACAATGATCTCCGAAAACTCCACCACCCAAAGCTGCGGCTATTGTTAAGTATAAATTCGCATCTAAAGTCTGTGCCATTGAAAACTCAATTGCAATCATAATTGCAAAGGTTCCCAAGAAGTTCCGTGTTGAAAAAGCAATTACACAAAAGCGACAACAAATATCATAAATGGCACAAAAATTGGTTATGAAATATGGATCCTTTAGTAATTTCTGCAATATAGATCCCAGTTCCTAATTCTTTACAAACTGTTCCAATTGCAAAAACCAACATCATCAATAGAGCTAAAGGAATTAAGCCGCTTATCCTTTTAAATATTAGATCAATTGTTTCTGTAAAAGTAAATATTTTTGGAGATGTAAATAAAATAATACCAACTGTTATTGTATGGTTAAAACAGAATACAAAACCGAAGCTGATCCTGAACCTTTACTTAAGGCAAAAGAATGGCAGAAGTATATTGATGACAGGCATTCTAAAAAATTTACCGTTGTACATTGGATACTGACTAATATTTTCGACTTCACTCCAACCAGTAAAAACCAACCAATTGGAAAGGTGATCATTATTACCATTGATGAAAATTGGTAATATCATATTTACTGCTCTCGCTTTCACATTTGTTTTTTTCTCCAAAGAAATTATATCTGAGGAAATCATAGGAGTTGCGCCATCCCGCAATAATTTTCCTTCTTCTCTCACTCTTCTTTCTGCTTCTTTCATGGGACCAAAATCTTTTGAGTAAAATTATAATCAGTACCATAACAAGAGCTAGCATAGGATAAAATTTAATGGAAACGCCGCAATTAAAACTCCCAGCGGATTTTCAAAACCTTGTGCGGCTATCAAACCCATTATATAAGCTCCCCAAGCGTTTAGGGAATTAAAATATACAAGTCGGGGCGAAATCGAATCTGCAATGTAAGCTAATTTTCTCGCGGAATTTTTAGTTTATCAAAAGTGGGCGAAAGATTGAACCGACAGTTAAAACATTTATACTAGATTCAACAAATATTGATACACCTGTAATCCATGCTAAACCTTGAATTATTTTCTTTTTACTATTTGGATCTTTAAGACTTTTCACTTTATCTAAACGAACATTTACAAAATTTATAAATCCATCAACTCTGCCAGACCTTTGTATAAAGGCGATTAAAGCCCCAACCAAAGAGCTGAACATTATTGTGCGGGTATTGCCGGGATCTTTAAATACGTCAACAAGTGCTTGAATAGTGGCTAAAGTGCCGGTTAATAAATTACCTCCACTTAAAATTACCCAGCCAAGCCAAATGCCAAACAGAAGGGAAACGAAAAAATTGTTTTGTTTTTATTGCTAAAACAATTGCAAGTAAAAGCGGAAAGAGTGACCAAAAACTAAAATGTTCCATAGAGAAAGTTCTATTGTTAAAAATGATTGATTCAAAATAAAATTATAATATTTAAAAAATGTAGAAAATAATAGTCAGTTATTTATAAAATAGTTAACATAAAAATTACTAAATGATTAATTTGAATAATAAAAATATTTATTTTGTTAAAGGAGATTAAAATGGAATATAGATATCTAGGAAAATCGGGGTTAAAAAGTATCAGCTTTATCATTCGGATCATGGGTAACATTTAATGATCAAATTGGAGATGATACCGCTTATAAATGTATGGTTGAGGCTTATGATGCCGGATTGAACTTTTTTGATAATGCAGAGGTTTACTCAGCCGGAGAATCTGAGATTATGATGGGGAAAGTTATTAAAAAAGCTGGATGGAAAAGAACAGATTTAGTTTTGTCTACAAAAAAATTTATTGGGGATGAAGCGGACCTAATGATAGCGGACTTTCTCGGAAATCATTATTGAAGGAACAAATGCAGCACACTAAAAAGATTACAAACTGAATATGTCGATTTAATATTTTGTCATCGCCCGGATTTAACAAACTCCAATTGAAGAAACAGTTAGAGCAATGAATCAAGTTATAAATGAGGGAAAGGCTTTCTATTGGGGAACAAGCGAGTGGACTGCAACACAAATTATGGAAGCATATCAAATTGCCAGAAGAGAACATCTTATACCACCTTTAATGGAACAACCAAATATAGCATGCTTCATAGGGATAAAGTTGAAAAAAATTTTTTACCGCTATATGATAAAATTGGATTGGGAACAACAATTTGGAGTCCACTGAAAAGTGGTTTCTTAACCGAAAATATAATGATGGAATTCCAGAAAAAAAGCAGACTAGCTATGGAATCTCTACGAATGGCTGAAAAACGCAATTCTTTATCTGAAGAAGGAAAAAGAATATTGTGAAAGTTAAAGAACTTACAAAAGTAGCAAATGAATTGGGTATAACAATGTCTGGATTAGCTTTGGCTTGGACTTTGAAAAAATAATACCAATGTTAGTACTACCAAAACCGGTGCCTCAAAACCGAAGCAAGTAAAAGAAAACATGAAAGCTAAAAAATATATGTTGCCATTGCTTACAGAGGAAGTTATGGAAAAGATTGAAGAAATTTTACAAAACAAACCAATTCCAGAAAGAGATTGGAAAGGTTAAAAATACATTAAATTATTTTATTGATTCGCTTTCACATTTTTCTTTAATCCATCTTCATTATAATTCTGAGGATGGATTTTTTGCGCCATCATGAAAAACCATTTTTTTCACTCTTCTTTGAGTTAAATTTCCATTACTTAGAGTATAAAATTATATTCCACTTGGCAAATTGCTTGCATTAAATGTAACAGAATATTCTCCGCTTTGCAATTTTCATTTACCAATGTTGCAATTTCCAAAACCAAGAACATTATATATCTTTTATAAAGTAGTTAGTCCATTCTGAGGATATTAAAATTAATGTTTGTGCTAGGATTAAATGGATTTGGATAGTTCTGACCAAGATATAATATATTAGGAAAAGAATTATAAATTTCTGAAACTTAAGAAGTAATATCTAGTTTTTAAAATTAAAGAAGGATCGCCAAAAATATTATAATTATTTTCTTTTAAAACTGCTGTTTGAGTTAATTGCGTCAATAAAAATATCACCAATTGAATTTTGTGAATATAAGGATCTCCAAATGTTATGATAAATATTGGCACTCTCTGCAACATAATGAATCCCTCACTGAATTTATTGAAGCAAATTGATCCATTGACTGAAACTAACATTTCATTGATAATACTTTTTACTTCTCCTCGTGCAAATTCTTGCTTCCCAATCATAGAAGCGAAAAATGGCTTATTTTTATTTCCCAGTTTGCTCAAATCAACAACGGTTAAAAAGTGATTCATGAGTGAATACTTCATTTTTCCGCATGCCCACTAAAAATATTGATGATTGACCGAATTAATTAAATTAAAAATTGTTTCAGTATTCCCAAAATATTTTGAAGTATCTATTGGTATAATAAAATTGGTATTAATATTAGAAGGCAATTCGTTCGATATAGACTTAGCAATATTTATAAAAAAATCCTTCAAACCTATTATCACTATTGGAGATATTGGTTATCCGTAACAAAGAGAGCTCCATTTTGCCAGGATGCTAGCAAAGCATTATTCTCATAATTAATAACCTTGTTAAAATAATTTTCTAATTCTTATCAAGTAATCACGAGCTGCAACTCGCCCAATGGAATAGCTGATTATTTTGGAATCGCTACTAGTAGTATCAACTCCGTAATAATAATCTGAATATGACGTATCGTCGTATTCGGGAAGAGCCTACAGATCTAAAAACAAAATTTGGAATGCTGTCTATGTCGGCAGCAAATAAAAAAATACTTAGGTTTTGGATCAGACCAATTTGTACCAGCGTAACTAATAAAATTCCTAATATTATCTTGAATAGTTGAATCTGTATTAAACTCAGATAAAATTTGGTCTCTTGTTTTAATTAGTACAGAAAAATTATTGAAATTTTCTTTTGTGTGCTTGAAAAGTGGTTTCGCAGATAGGAATAAAGTTTTTATTAGTTATAATTACATAATCATATAATTTTTTTGAATCTTTCAAATTGATATTTTGCGCAAAAATAGAATATGCTAAAAAAAAAAACAATGATGCAAAAATTGATCTCATAACAACCTCATCTTGATATATTGTTCAATTTTTTTAATAGATGATTTAAAAACTAATTAAACATAGAAATTTTTAATTATTATGAAAAGTCAATTTGGTTTGACCATTAATATTAAAGACTGTTCCTTAACCTAAATCCAACTTTTAATTATTAAAAAAGATGCTTAATTTTAGACTATAAAGTATTTTAAAAACTGATATTAAAAATAGGACTGACGAATGAATAATTTCAAAATTGTTTGGACCAAAATTGATGAAGCTCCTGCACTGGCAACTTATTGTTTGCTTCCAATAGTTAAAGCATTTTCAAAAGGAACCGGCATTGAAGTTGAAACTAAAGATATTTCATTGGCTGGCAGAATTATTGCAAACTTCCCCGATAAACTTACAGAAGAACAAAAGATTCCTGATTACCTTGCAGAATTAGGCAAACTTGCAAAAACTCCAGAAGCTAATATTATTAAGCTTCCTAATATAAGTGCATCAATTCCGCAGCTTCAATCAGCAATTAAAGAATTGCAAGAAAAAGGTTATGATATTCCAAATTACCCTGAAGAAGCAAGAACAGATGAAGAAAAAAATCTTCAAAAAAGATTTGCCAAAGTTCTTGGATCAGCAGTAAATCCAGTGCTTAGAGAAGGTAATGCAGATAGAAGAGCAGCAGCCTCAGTTAAAAAGTTTGCTCAAAAATTTCCACATAAAATGATGAAACCTTGGCCTGAATCCGGATCAAAAGCCCGAGTTGCTTATATGAATGAAAAGGATTTTTTCGGCAGTGAAAATTCTACAACTCTAGCAAACCCCGACGATGTAAAAATTGAGTTTGTAACTCAAAGTGGGGAAGTAAAAATCCTTAAAGAAAAATTAGCTTTATTAAAAGGTGAAGTAATTGATACTGCCTCAATGAATGTTGCAGCATTAAGAAAATTTTATGCAGAGCAAATTGAAGAAGCAAAGAAAAAATGATGTGCTTCTTTCCTTACACCTAAAAAGCAACGATGATGAAAGTTTCCGACCCAATAATGTTTGGGCACGCAGTTTATGTTTATTTCAAAGAAGCATTAGATAAACACTCAGAAACACTTAAAGAGATCGGAGCAAATGTTAATTATGGTCTTGCTGATGTTCTTGATAAATTAAATAAATTACCGGCTGAAAAGAAAGCTGAAATTATTGCAGACATAAACAAAGTTTATGAAACTCAACCAGCTCTAGCTATGGTGGATTCCAGAAAAGGAAAAACAAATTTGCATGTTCCAAACGATGTTATTGTTGATGCATCCATGCCGAATGTTGTGCGAGATGGCGGTAAAATGTGGAATAAAATGATGAGCTTCAAGATACTATCGCAATGGTTCCCGACAGATGCTATGCAACTATGTATGATGAAATTATGAAAGACGCAAAAGCAAAAGGACAGTTTAATCCCGCAACTATGGGATCTGTATCAAATGTTGGATTGATGGCACAAAAAGCAGAAGAGTATGGAAGTCATGATAAAACTTTTGAAGCGGAAGCAAACGGAGTTATTAAAGTAGTTAATTCTGCCGGAGAAACATTGTTAGAACAAAATGTGGAAGTTGGCGATATTTTTAGAATGTGTCAGACCAAAGATGCCGCAATAAAAGATTGGGTTAAGCTTGCTGTCAATAGAGCAAAAGCAACCGGCTCACCTGCCGTATTTTGGCTTGATGAAAACAGAGGACACGATGCAGAAATTATTAAGAAAGTAAATCAGTATTTGCCTGAGCATGATACAACTGGTTTGGATTTAAAAATTATGAAACCTGCTGATGCCATGATCTTTACTTTAGAAAGGGTGAGAAAAGGTTTAGATACAATTTCGGTAACCGGTAATGTTCTCCGTGATTATTTAACGGATCTTTTCCCAATTTTAGAATTAGGTACAAGTGCACGAATGTTATCTATTGTCCCATTGTTGAATGGCGGTGGATTATTTGAAACCGGTGCCGGCGGTTCAGCTCCAAAGCATGTTGAACAATTGATAAAAGAGAACCATTTACGTTGGGATTCTCTTGGTGAGTATTGTGCAATAGTTCCATCGCTGGAAATGATTGCTGAAAAATCGGGAAACATAAAAGCAACTTTACTAGCGGAAACCTTAGATGTTGCAATCGGCAAGTATTTAGAAAATGGCAGAATGCCTTCAAGAAAAGTGAAAGAAATTGATAATAGAGGAAGTTCTTTTTACTTAGCTATGTATTGGGCTGAAGCGCTTGCTGCTCAGAATAAAGATGTGGAATTAAAGACCAGATTTGAAAAAATTGCAAAGGAATTAAAAGAAAATGAATCAAAGATTGTTGAAGAGTTAATTTTAGTGCAAGGTAAACCGGTTGATCTTGGAGGATATTTTATGCCGAATGAAGTTATTACAGATAAAGTAATGCGACCAAGTGCAACGTTGAATAATATTATTGATGCGATGTAATTTTATAGATTCCCAAATAAATTATTCGGGAATGAGAATATAAAAAATATTGTAATGCCGGATTTGTTCCGGCATTTTTTTTACTTCGAATTTCTTATCTAAAATAATTCACACCAGCTTCAAATAACTTTATTTCTTTATCACCTGGGATATTTTTTCCAACAAATTTTCCTAACCTTTCGTTGTGACCCATTTTGCCGAACACTCTTCCATCCGGACTTGTAATTCCTTCAATGGCTTCATAAGAACTATTGGGATTAAAGAAAATATCCATAGTTGGTTTTCCATCAAAATCAACATACTGTGTTGCAATTTGACCATTGAGTTTTAGATTTTTTATCCATTCTTCATTTGCAACAAATCTTCCTACTCCGTGAGAAATTGGGACTGCTTGAATTTTACCCAATTCAACATTGCTTAACCATGGCGATAAATTAGAAACAACCTTTGTGTAAATTATTTTAGAAACGTGTCGACCAATTTTGTTGAACGTTAAAGTTGGAGTATTCTCATCAATATTACAAATCTCTCCATAAGGAACTAAGCCCAACTTTATTAAAGCCTGAAAGCCATTGCAAACACCTAGCATCAATCCATCTCTATTTTTAAGCAAATCCATTATTGCATCTTTTATCAATGGATTTCTAAAAATAGCTGCCATAAATTTACCCGAACCTTCTGGTTCATCGCCCGCACTAAATCCGCCAGGCAGCATAACTATCTGAGATTTTTTAATTTGATCAGCAAGTTCATGAATTGATTCATCAAGTAATTGTGGAGTTATATTTCTAATTGGTAATATTTTTGAATTGCCGCCAGCTTGATTGAATGCTTTCGCAGAATCGTATTCACTATTAGTCCCTGGAAAGGTTGGAATTAAAACATTCGGTTTTGCAAATTTATGATTCGCAACAATAATATTTTTAGTTTCATATTTATAGTCAGCTGGAACTATTTCTTTGGTTTCTATTTTTGTCGGGAATATATCTTCAAGTGGTTTTGTCCATTGCTCAATTGCTTTATCCAAATTGATATTTGTTTTCCCAACATTAATTGCATTTGTATCCTTTGTAAAACCCAAATGCATCGCTTCATTTTTGCTAAATGAATTTTGTTTAAGTTCTGCAATAATTCCGCCAAAACCTGGGGAAAATAATTTATTAGTATCAAAATCTGAATTAAACTGAAATCCAATTTTATTACCAAAACACATTTTAATAATTGCTTCGGCTATTCCATTAGCCCCAACTGTATGCATAGAAATTATATTGCCGGTTTTAGTTTGGTCACTAATTTTAATGTAAAGTTTTTTTAGTTCATCAAATTTCGGCAAATAATTTTCATCCAGTTCAATTGGTAAATAAATAACTTCAGAATTTATTTCCTTAAACTCAGGTGAAATTGTGTGATTGAGATTTAAAGTATCGACTGCAAATGAAACAAGAGTCGGTGGTACATCCATATCTTTAAAGGAACCTGACATACTATCCTTACCGCCAATTGCTGCTCTCTCTAATTGTTGTTGAGCATAAAATGCTCCAAGTAATGCACTAAAAGGCTTCCCCCATTTTTGCGGAATATCACCTAGTCTTTCAAAATATTCCTGAAAACTAAACCATGAACTTCTAAAATCACCGCCGCCAGCAATAATTTTTGCAATTGAATCAACTACTGCATAAACTGCTCCATGAAAGGGGGACCATGCAGAAAGATTTGGATCAAAACCATAGCTCATTATTGTTCCAGTAGTAGTTTCTTCATTAAGGGTAGGAATTTTTGCTATCATATTTTCAGTTGGAGTTGACTGGTATTTTCCGCCAAAAGGGTAGTTAACAGTTGCCGCACCAACACAATTATCAAATCTTTCAACCAAACCTTTTTTGCCACAAACATTCAAATCAGATAGAATATTTTCCCAATGAGCTTCAATATTATTCACTTTGTGCTCATTAAAAAATATCTTACTCGAAGGTTCACTGACTTTAACGTTGGTATGCTTTACAGAACCATTGCTATCTAAAAATTCTCTTGAGATATTAACAATTTCTTTTTCGCGCCAAAACATTTTCATTCTTGGTTTTTCCATTACTTTGGCAACTGTTGTCGCTTCAAGATTTTCCATAGCCGCAGCTTTTTTAAATGCTTCTTCATTTTCAGCTGAAACAACACATGCCATTCTCTCTTGAGATTCTGAAATTGCCAACTCAGTTCCGTCTAAACCTTCATACTTTTTTGGAACTTTATCTAAATAAATTTCTAAACCATCAGCAAGTTCACCAATGGCAACAGAAACACCGCCAGCACCAAAATCATTGCATCTTTTAATCATTCTTGTAACATTAGGATTTCTAAATAACCTTTGAATTTTTCTTTCTTCCGGAGCATTACCTTTTTGAACTTCCGCACCACAGCTAATTATTGAATCTTCATCGTGTGCTTTGGAGGATCCGGTTGCACCACCGCATCCATCACGACCAGTTTTACCTCCAAGCAAAATAATTACATCTCCAGCTTTTGGCTTTTCTCTAACTACATTGCATTTTGGTGTAGCGCCAATAACAGCACCAATTTCCATTCTTTTAGCAACATAACCCGGATGATAAATCTCATCAACTAATCCAGTGCAAAGCCCAATTTGATTGCCATATGAACTATAACCGTGAGCGGCTTCAGTTGTAATTTTTCGTTGGGGAAGTTTTCCTTCTAAAGTATTCTCAATTGGTATTCTTGGATCACCAGAACCTGTAACACGCATTGCTTGATATACATAAGCCCGACCGGAAAGAGGGTCGCGAATTGCACCGCCTAAACAAGTAGCCGCACCGCCAAATGGCTCAATTTCTGTTGGATGATTGTGAGTTTCATTCTTAAACATTACAAGCCAATCTTGGTCTTCACCATTTATATCAACTTTTACTTCAATGCTGCATGCGTTTATTTCCTCAGATAAATCAAGTCCTGGAAGTTTACCTTTTTTCTTTAAATCTTTCATTGCAATAGTTGCAATATCCATAAGGCAAATATCTTTTTCGTTTATTCTTTCACCATAAACAGTTTCACGAGTTTTTAGATAATCGTTGTAAACTTCCTTAATTTTTTTTGTGAACTTTCCTTCTTCAAATCCAACTTCATCAATTTTAGTTAAGAATGTTGTATGCCGGCAATGATCTGACCAATAAGTATCTAAAATTCTCATTTCAGTTAATGTAGGATCTCTTTTTTCATCGTCCCGAAAGTAATTTTGACAAAATTGTAAATCGGCTAAATCCATTGCTAGAGCTAACTTTTTTAATAATTCAGTTAATTCCGCAGTATTCATTTCTGTGAAATTATTAATTATTTCCACATCGGGTGGAGAAGGGAAATCATCTTTTAGAGTTTTTGGTTTTGCTAAAGAAGAGATGTGGGAATCAACTGGATTTATAATATAGTTTTGAATTTTACTGAATTCTTCATCAGAAATATTTCCTGAAATAATTATAACCTTTGAATTTTTGATAACTGGTCTATCTTGCTGAGTTAGAACTTGGATACATTGAGCAGCGGAATCAGCCCTTTGATCATATTGACCCGGCAAATATTCAACAGCAAAAAATCTTTCATTTTCTTTGATATCAAGTTCTTCATCATATACTAAATCAACCGGCGGTTCAGAAAAAATAGTTGTTCTCGCTTGCTTATAAATTTCTTCAGAGATTCCTTCAATATCGTACTTGTAAATAATTCTTACTTTATCAATTGTTGTTATCCTAAGATGTTCATTAATTTCAATAAACAAACTATTTGCTTCAACATCAAATCCAGGTTTCTTTTCTACAAATATTCTTCTTACACTCATTTATTCTCCAAAAATTCAAATAAAATTAAGATGAAAAAAAATGTAATGAATTGGCAAATTCATTTTAAATGGGTAAATAAATTTAAGAAAAGTGTAAGTGAAATGTTCGATGGCTTTTTGGAAATTTAATAGAACCTAATTTTATTAAGTATTGTTTAGTAAATCTAAAAGTGCTTCTTTTAAGTTGGGAAATATAAAATTATATTCTGAATCAATTATTTTTTTTTGAACTTATTTTGCTTCCCTCTAAAATAACTTTAGACATTTCTCCAAATATCAGTTTTAGAATAAGGTTTGGCACATTTGGCATAAAAAGGGTTTGTCCATTACTTCAGCCATAGTTTTGGCGAATTCATTATAATTGGAGAAAGAAGGAGCAACTGCATTATAAGCTCCTTTCATACTTTCATCAGAAATGGATTTTGTAATAATACCAATCAAATCATCGATATGAATCCATGGTAAAAATTGTTTTCCAGAACCCAATGCTGAACCAAATCCTAATTTAGTTGGAAGAAGCATTTTTTAATGCTCCGCCTTTTTCAGATAGCACAACTCCAAATCTTAGTCTAACTGTTCTGACTCCAATATCTTCAAATTTAATAGCAGCATTTTCCCATTTGATGCAAACATCAGAAAAAAAATCATTTCCCGATGAGTCCGTTTCTTTATAAATTTTATCATTTGTTACTGCGCCATAATAACCCGTTGCAGATGCGGAAATAAATGCTTTTAATTGGATTTTTTTTTCAGTCACTTTATTAAAAAGTAATTCTGCAGATTTAACTCGACTATTAATAATTTCTTGTTTTTTCTTTCTCAGTCCAGCGCATATCGGCAATTCCGGCTCCAGCTAAATGAATAATATACTCAACTCCTTCAAATGCATCGTCTGCAACAAAATTATTATCAATATCCCACTTAAAAATATTTTTTTGTTTGGTCTGATTTATTTCTGGAAAGTAAAACTATCTGATGGTTATTTTTTTTAGGTATGGTATTAATTCATTTCCAATTAAACCGGTACCTCCAGTAAGTAATATTTTACTCATAATTTATCTTGATAATCATAATTATTAAAAAAATCATTCAATCCATTTATCAATTCACTTTTTTCTTCCGTGTTAAGAAAAGTTGAATTGAAGGAATTTAATGTAAGCTTATACAAATCATCCTTTGATAAATCCAAAGCTTCGAAAACAGCTTTGTAATTCTCATTCATATAACCACCAAAGTAGGCCGGGTCATCAGAATTAATTGTTGCAATTAAACCTTTATCCAACATTGTTTTTATTGGGTGATTTTCAATTTTGTCAACATTTTTAAGACGGATGTTAGAGAGGGGACAGACCGTTAATGGAGTTTTATTTTTGACTAAAGTTTCAACTAACTTGTTATCATTAAGAGATTTATTCCCATGATCAATTCTTGTTACGTTCAATAATTTCAATGCTTCCCAAACGTATTCAGCTGGACCTTCTTCACCAGCATGGGCAACAGTTATGAAGCCTTTATTTTTAGATTCGGCAAAAACATTTTTAAACTTTGATGGGGGATTTCCAAGTTCTGAAGAATCTAATCCAACTGCAGTAATTAAATGTTTAAACTCAAGTGATTGATTCAAAGTATTAAAGGCAGATTGTTCATCCAAATGCCGGAGAAAACTCATTATTAATTTTGATGAAATTCCAAACTCAGCTTTAGCCTTTTCCTGTGCACTTTTAATTCCATTAATAACAGTACCAAACTTAACTCCTCGGTCAGTATGCGTTTGAGGATCAAACATAATTTCTGTATGAATCACATTCTCTGAATTTATCCTTGTAAAGTAAGCCAATGTTAAATCATAAAAATCTTCTTCAGTCAATAAAACATTGGCTCCGGCGTAATAAATATCTAAAAATTCTTGCAGATTATTAAACTCGTAAGCAGATTTTAATTCATCAACAGATTTATATTTTAGTTTAATCTTATTTCTGTCAGCAATTTTAAACATTAACTCTGGTTCAAATGAACCTTCAATGTGCAAGTGCAATTCTGCTTTTGGCATTTGTTCAATAAAATCAATCAAGTTTGTTGAGTTCATTTAAGTTCCAGTCAATTATTTTTGGTTCTTTTCTTAATCGGCAATCTGTAATATCTGGTTTTGTCGTATTGATAAAAAGCATTTGCAACTGCCGCGGCTGTTGGTACTAAACCTATTTCACCAACTCCTTTTTGCTCCATGAGGACCATTCGGATCTTCAACTTCAATTCCAATTACTTCAATATCCGGAGTTTCTTTAGCTCTTAAAACTCCCATTTTTCTCAAACGTGTACTTTTCGGTCTGCCATTTTCCATTTCAACTTCTTCAGAAATTGCATAACCTAATCCCATATGAATAGAACCTTCTATCTGTCCTTCAAACAAAGTGGGATTAATTATTTTACCGGCATCATGTGCTGCAACTACTTTTTTCAATTTCGCCATCTTCATTTAATATTACAACTTGTGTTGCGTAACTATATGAATAGTGAGTAATAATTTCTTTTACTTCTTTGCCTGGTTTTGTTGTCCAATCACAAATCCAAATCCCGGTATAAGTTTTACCAATTAATTCTTCAAGAGATTTTGTCGATAAATCTTTTTTAATTCTTTACAAGTTTCCTGATTGAGTTACCGATAATTGAAGTTGCCCGCATGAAGCAGTCGTCATTCCGGAATAAGCTTCTTTTGATGTATCGACATGAACCTCAATAAAATTAGGATTAATACCGGTTTCATCAGTTAAGAATTGAACAGCCATTGTGTTTACCCCTTGTCCCATCTCTGTCCAACCATGATGAAGTAAGACCTTATCTTTTGCAATTATTTCAATCTTTACAATTCCGTCATCGGGCATTCCGTTTCCAATTCCAGTATTTTTAATTCCACAAGCAATACCTGCATATTTTGATTTTTGAAAAATATCCTTTACAGCTAATAATGTTTCTTTTACTCCGGCACCTTTGTGTATAATTTGTCCGGTTGATGTTGCGTCTCCATTTTTAATTGCATTATCAAATCTGAATTGCCATCTATCGAATCCACCTTGTTCACATAAATCATCAATGCAGCTTTCAATTGCAAAAGTAACTTGATTAACTCCAAAACCGCGCATTGCTCCGCAAGGTAAATTATTTGTGTAAACTGCTTTGCTAATTACCTTTACAGTTGGGATTGTATAAGCCCCGGTTGAATGTCCAGCAGCTCTTTCTAAAACTTTCATTCCCACAGACGCGTAAGCTCCGGTATCGCCAAGTATATCAGCTTCTAAATAGGTTAGCATACCATTTTTATTGCATCCCACTTCATATTTCATTCTAAGAGGATGACGTTTGGGATGCATTAAAATTGATTCATCTCTGGTAAGTGTAATTTTTACTGGTCGCTGCATTATGAAAGCACAAAGTGCGGCATGATGCTGAACAGACAAATCCTCTTTTCCGCCAAAACCTCCGCCATTAGGAACAAAATTACTCTTATTTTATCTTCAGTTAGATTCAGAACTTTAGCAATTTGTTTTCTGTCTTCATAAATACCTTGACCCTGAGAATAAATTGTAATCCCCCCATCTTGCGGAAGTGCTATTGCAGACTCCGGTTCCATAAAAGCATGTTCAATCATTTGAGTGTAATAAACACCAGAAGAAATATAATCCGAATTATTTTTTGCTAATTGTAATTCACCTCTATCAATAATCGTTTCAGAAAGTAAGTTTCCTTTTTCATGAATTAATGGTGCAGTGTTTTCTAAAGCTTTTTCCATATCCGTCAGTGGTTCATGTACATCATATTCTATCTCTATGAGTTTGGCTGCATTACGGGCAATATCTTGTGTCTCGGCAATAACAATTGCGATTGCATCACCTACATATCTAGTAGTTTCTCCAACTCCTATTAACATTGGCCAATCGTTCACAATCAATCCAGTATTCTTTTCCCCGGAATATCAGATTCAGTAAGAATATGAATTACTCCTTTTTCTCTTATTGCTTTGTCTAAGTTAATGCTTATCATTCTTGCCCTTGGGTGATCACTAAATCTTAAAGCAGAATATAGCATTCCATGAAATTTCATATCATCAACAAAATCGGCTTGACCAAGAGTTAGTTTATCGGCATCATATTTAGGATAACGCTTCCCAACTTTTGCTTCAATATTTGATTTGTGAATTTCTTTGTTCTCTCTAATTGCTTCAGCGGCATATTTAATTGAGTCAATTATTTTAGTATATCCAGTGCATCTGCATAAATTTGGATTGAGAGCTTTTTTAATCTCATCATCACTTGGATTTGGATTATTATCCAGTAAAACTTTAGATTGCATCACAATTCCCGGAGTACAGAATCCGCATTGTGTTCCGCCTTTTTCAACAAAGGCATTTGCAAAAACTTCTTGTTTATATTTTTCCAATCCTTCTATTGTTATTACATTTCCATTCTCGACCTTACTCATTGGTGTAACACATGAGAGAATGGCTTTTCCATTTAATTCAACGGTGCAAGCTCCGCAAGAGGCTTGAGGTGCACAACCATCTTTAGGAGAGGTTATTCCTTCAATATCACGCAAATATTTTAATAATGATAATTCCGGCGAACCGTTATATTCTTTTTCTTTTCCATTTATTAAGAATTTCATTAAAATTTCCTTTCCACTAAATCGCAAACAACATAATTGCAAATAAGCGGTTATTCTTTGAATACTGAATTGTTGATCAAACTTTTTAACAAATAAATCATCTCTGCCGCTTTATCTAATTTAATATTTTTTAGATTATTATCTTTGGGCGTAATTTCAGTTATTTGAAAATTATTCTTATAAATTACTTTGCATATTGCTGATTCATAAATAAAAAATCATTTTCAATTAATAGCGATTCAATTTCCCCATTTGATTTAAATTTTATTTTATTGCTTCCTAAATGATAACAATTATCTTCGTTGTTAAAGCTATCTTCGGTTAAATAAAACTTTGGCTTTGTTATATAAGGCGCACCACTTGTCGGACAAAATGTATTACAATTCCCGCACTCGTTACAAAAATCACCAATATTAAAAATTTGGTTTGTCTGTTCTATATTTAAATACTCTGAAATTTTGGATGTTAAAGAACCATTAATATTTATTTCATAAATGGGTATTTTTGCTATCTCGGCTTCGAAAGAAACGTTTGCAAAATTGGGACAAACACCAATGCAGATATTACAAATATCATTGCAGTATAAACATCTATCGGCTTCGTTTATAGCTTCAAAGTCGGTCATGTTTGGATGAACTAAATTAAAATTATCACGTTTATCTAAACCTATCTCCGGCATTTTAATACCGTATTTTCTAATACTTTGCTTTTTTTGAAATTCAGCTAATGAAAGTTTTTGTTCCTTTTTTTTGTGAACAGCTAATTTAAATTCAGAATTAGCTATTTGCATTATTCTTTTTGCTGCTTCCTTACCATCTCCGATTGCATTTATTAATGAATCAGCACCACGAGTTGCATCACCACCTGCAAAAACATTTTTATATTGAGTTTCTCCATTTGAGTTGATTATTAATTTTTCATCTTCAAGAAAATCTAATATGGTATCCTGACCAATAGCGGTTATTATAGAATCAAACTTTATTGAGAACTCTGAATACTTTATCGGTATTGGTCTTCTTCTGCCGCTGTCATCCGGTTCGCCCAATTCCATTTTTATGCAAACTAGTTCAAGTTGCTTCCCATTTTGTTCAATTGATAGAGGAGCCGCTAATTCAAAAATATGAATTCCTTCATCTATTAAGGCTCTTATTTCCTAAGGATCCGCTGGCATCTCTGATATGGTTCTTCTGTAAACTACTGCAACATTTCCATCTTTCCCGACTAATCTATTTGAAGTTCTTGCGGCATCAACAGCAGAATTACCGCCTCCGATTATCGCAACCTTTTTGCCAAGATCAACTGTTTCATTCCTTCTTACCTTGGAGAGAAAAGTTAGTTGGTCGAAAACATTTTCGAAATCTTCACCATCAATATTAAGATTCTTTCCCTTCTGTGCGCCTATTCCAATGTATATATAATCGCTATTTTCGTGAATCTTAGTAAATAAATCTTTGTTAACATGATGACTAAAATGAAATTTCACACCAAGCGATTCTATAATATCAATATCATCTTTTAATTGTTTATCTGTAATTCTAAAATGGGGGATTGAGTCGGATGCCATTCCACCCGCAAAAGATTTTGATTCATAAACCTCTACTTCATATCCTTCAAGAGCAAGAAAATATGCGCAGGATAATCCTGAAGGGCCGGCACCAAGTACAGATACTTTTATTCCATTATTTTCTTTTATGACTAAGTCTAGCTTACCTTCAAACATTTCTGAATTAAATCTTTTTATCCCTCTTATTAAAAGAGAATTATCATAATTCATTTTTGTGCATTTTGTTTGACACAAATGATCACAAACATTTCCGGTAATGTTGGGCAAAGGATTATCTTGCAAAATAACTTTAAATGCTTTTTCAAAATCTCCATTCGCTGTATGATACATATACTCTGGAACATCTTGATCAACTGCGCATGCTTCTATACATGGGGCATGAATACAATCATAAGCAGTTAGTTCGCGTTTAGTTTTTATATTTTCATAGGGGAAAGCAGATTTGTGATATTGTTTTTGCTCAAGAACCGCAACCGCATATTTCCTGAGATTGGTTAATCCAGCTTTATTCACATCATTTTTGTTAGCAACTTTTTTAATAAACTCATCAATAGATTTTACATCTAATTGTTTGAAGTTTTTATTCATCTCATTGAAATATTGAGTAAGTCTTAAATAGCCACCAGGTTTTAACAGATCAGAACAAACGGTTATTGGTTTCAAGTTGCAAGCCAAAGTATCGGAAACATTGAACGCATCAACTCCGGCAGAGAATGAAATATCAAGTTCACCTTTAAAATCACTTTGCAATTTTTCTGCAAGATTAATACTGATAGGATGGAGAGCACGTCCGCTTGTGTAAACCATATTTTCTTTTTTTGGAAGCCAATTTGTTGAATTTAAAGATTCCAAAGTATTTGTGAGTTTTAATCCGAACTCAACATTATTTTCTTTTGCACATTTTTGTAACGAGTTAATCATTGTGAGTGCATCTTCATATTTTAAGTCGTGCTCAAAAGCTTCATCTGGAACAGTAACTTTATAGCCAAGTTTATTGTTCAGAATATATCTTAACCTTTCAGCGCCAAGCAAAGTTGGATTTAATTTAATTGTTGTATGAAGTTTTCTTTCTTCAATTAAATATTTTCCAATTTTTTCAATTTCATCAGAAGGGCAGCCGTGCATTGTAGAAAGTGTAATGTTGTTTGAAATTTGATTTGGAATTTTGACTTTATAAATCTCCGGTAAAATTTTGAAATGATTTCTAATTTATTTTCTTTCTCAATTTTACAATTATTCATCTTATCAAAAAACCATTGAACATTGGGTTTTAGAATCCCATCTAAATTATAACCTACGCTCAGATTAAAAATAAAAACCCGACTCAATATCATCCCACCCAAATTTATGCTTTAGAAAATGAATTAAAATCCAAGCATTCAAATATTCATCATAAGAATCTTTTATTTTTAACTCTTGCGACCATTCGCAATTGTAACCTTCATCTTCCATATCTATGCAAGGTTTTGTTACTTCAAGTTCATCAAGAGTTTGCACGGTCTTTAATTCAATGTATCTAGCTCCAACTAACCATGAGGCAATTATGTTATGCGCCATTTGTGTATGTGGACCAGCCGCAACTCCAAGAGGTGTTTCTAAAAGTTGACCATAACGCAACATTCTAAATGGATCGGTAGTTTTAGGAGTGAAGAGATTATCTTTATAAAGGCCAAAAATTCTTTCATGTCGTTCTTCTTCAACTATCCACTTGTAAAGCCGTTCAATAGGAATTCTATAAAATTTATCGCTCATGAAATTTTATTTATATTAATTATTAAATCAATTTAGAAATTATTAAAAATATGTGTAACTATCAGCAAGAATATTTAATTTGGTGTTAATCTAATTAGCTAAATAAAATGACAAAAAATAAAAAAGCAAAGTTCGTCAAGTTTTCAATAATATTGAATTCTTTCATATTTATTCTTTCTGGAATAACATTTATTGGCAGCAACAAATTGTTATTCGGATTAATCAATTGGTTGCCGGATCTTTTAATTTAATGTTGCTGCCTAGCTTAATGTCTCAAAAATTAAAAAACATATTTACTTATTTAGTGTATGTATTTAATATTATTGTGGCTATAACAATTTCTATAGACTATTTTGATATTGGTAAGAAATACATTCAATATGCTTGGATTTTTGTGGCTCTTTTTTCATTGTTTGCATTATTTAAATATCACAAAAAAAAGTAAATCCAACACTACTTTAACTTGATTAATGCTTTTATTAAATGCACGCATCATTAACAATAACAATGGTTTTGTAATTTGATAATCAATAAGCTAAAATTATTTACTAGAAATCTAAATGAACAAAAAGAATTCTATAAGTTTATTTTGGAATTAGAATTATTAGAAGAAACCACAGATTCATTTAGTGTGAAAGTAGGGGAGTCAATTCTTACATTTGTACAAGGCGATGATAATCCATTTTATCATTTTGCATTTAACATTCCTTCATTTCAAATCCATGAATCTTATGAGTGGATAAAACAAAAAATAGATACATTAACTTATGAAGGAAAAGATATAATCAGATTCGATAGTTGGAATGCTGAAGCCTTATATTTTTATGATGCCGATAAGAATCTGGTTGAATTTATTGCCCGCAAAAATTTGAATTTAGTCTCACAAGAAAAGTTTTCTAAAGAAAATATTCTTTATATAAGTGAAATAGGAATTCCTACTTTAGATATTAGTAAAGTCTTTAATACATTAAATAATGAATCTGGTTTGGAAATTTATGATGGAGATTTTGAAAGTTTTTGTGCAATTGGAAATGAAACCGGACTTTTTATTGTAATGAATTATCTTGTTAAAAAATGGATGCCGACAATGGAAGAAGGCAAACCTAGTCCATTTGAAATTGTCTTTGATAATTCACATGGTGAAATCTTTACTTTGATTTATAAAAATGAAGAAATTAAAATTATTAAAGATGTAAGATAAAATATCAATTAAAATTTAGAGAGAAAAATGAATATAAAATTTTATTTATTAATTGTAGTATTGCTAATGTTAGTAAGTCAAACAAGCAAACCTGAATTAGTTGCGGCTCCATTAAAGGTTGCAATAATTGGTCTCTCACATTCACACGTTCATGGAATTTTGGGCAGGCCAGATAAAGGTGATCTAGAAATAATAGCGATTGTTGAACCGAATAAAGATTTAGCGCAACGATTTTCAAACGACTATGGCTACTCAATGAAAATTGTTTTTAATTCGATGAAAGAAATGTTAACCAAAGTAAAGCCGGAAGCTGTTTTGGGATTTGGATCAATTTATGAACATTTGGAAATAGTAAAAACATTTGCTCCACTAGGGATTCACGTTATGGTTGAAAAACCATTAGCAGTTAGTTTAGAACACGCAAAACAAATGAAAGAGTTAGCCGAAAAGTATAATATTCAGCTTCTAACAAATTATGAAACAACTTGGTATGCAACAAATCATGAAGCTTATTCAATGGTTGATTCTGGGATGATTGGAGATTTACGAAAAATTGTTGTTCATGATGGACATAAAGGACCAAAGGAAATTGGAGTAAATAAAGAGTTTCTAGAATGGCTTACCGATCCAATACTTAATGGCGGTGGTGCATTGACTGATTTTGGCTGTTATGGTGCAAATCTTATTACTTGGTTTAATCAAGGGGAAAAACCGGAATCCGTAGTTGCGGTAACTCAAACAATTAAGCCTGAAGTTTATCCACAGGTAGATGATGAGGCGACAATAATTTTGACCTATCCCAAAATGCAAGGAATAATTCAAGCATCTTGGAATTGGCCAATCTCGAGAAAGGATATAGAAATTTACGGCAAACAAGGATATGTAATTTGCGATAATAATAGAGATTTAAGATATAGATTAAATGAAAGTGATTCGGAACACTATGAAAAATTTGGGGAACGTAAATCTCCTTATAACGATCCATTTTCAATGTTTGCAGCAGTTGTGCGGAATCAAATTAAACTGCCTGTTTATGATCTATCATCATTAGAGAATAATATGATTGTTATGGAAATTTTAGAAGCCGCTAAAGAAAGTGCTAAAACTGGGAAAGTGGTTAGTCTAAAAAAATAGGTAATTACTGTCTTCAATTTCTATTTATTCTTAATTTTAATTATCTCAGCAGCAATACTTATTGCAATCTCTTCCGGTGTTTCGGCAGCAATCTCAAGCCCCACAGGAGTGTGAACTTTTTTAAATAATTTTGGATCTATTCCTTCTTCTTCTAAATGAGTAAAAATACTTGTCGATTTTTTAGAACTGCCCATCATTCCTATATAACGCAAGTCCATATTTATTATAGACTTCAAAGCTTCCTTGTCTCCATCATGGTTTGGTGTTACAATAACCGCATAAGACATTATCGATTCTTTCATGTGATTACTTACTTCATCATATTTACAAATAATTTTTTCATGTGAAAATGTATTTTGCCTCATCGTCATAATATCATCGCGTTGATCAAATGTGATTACATAAAAATCTAAAGTTGACATAATTCTGGAAACAGCAAGACCAACATGTCCGCCGCCAATTATATAAACAGTATTGAGCACACCAATATTTTCTTCATATTGCCAATATTCAGTTGTATCATCTTTTAATGTTATTTGCTCTTTATTTTCACTCCCAGGCAAATAATTTAGTCCGGTTTGATTTATAACTAGCAGTCCGCTTTTTTGTTCATCAATATTATCAATTATTGATTTGACTACATCTCTATCATCTCGAGTTAATGAAAGAACAATTAATGTTTGAGTGCCGCCACAAATCAATCCGGATGATTGACCTTCTTTAGTTTTGCTATGATGCAATTTTCGAATAAAATTGGTTAGGGTATTCTCGCTTAATATTCCTCTAATCTCATTTAAAATATCAAACTCCATTATGCCGCCGCCAATTGAACCAACTGTTTCAACATCTTCGGAGACTGCCATTTTAAATCCAGATTTTCCGGGAGATGACAAACTTGAATCTGCAACAATTAGTAAATTAACTCTTAGGTTTTTGTTCAGCTTATTATAGATGAAAATCCATAAATCAATTTCTTTCATAAGTATTTTTCTTTTATCTCAGACAGTGGTTTGAGAATTTATTTGTGATTAATTTAGTTTGTTAATTACATTTACTTTTTAACGTTATCCTAGATTCCCACTCATGCTTATTCCAGGAAAGTTCGTGGGAATGACAAAATATTTCAACTATACAATCCCATCAAAACTTTCTCCGGAGTAATTGGAGCTGAATACTCAATTTTAGTTTCAGGGTTAAAACTTTTTACCGCATTAAAGATAGCAAAGAAAGTTCCAATTCCATACATCAAAGGCGGTTCTCCAATTGCTTTTGATTTTAGTGGTCCAAATCGATTTTCTGAATCAGATAAAAATTCTATTTCAATATTTTTTGGCGCTGAATAAATATCCGGAATTTTATAAGTCGATAAAGAATTAGAAAGTAATTTGCCTTCATCAGAATATTTTAATTCTTCCAAAGTAAGCCATCCAATTCCTTGCACAAGGCCGCCCTCGGTTTGTCCAATATCAATTTTTTGATCAATACTTTTTCCAAAATCATGAACAATTTTCACATAATCAATTTCGTAAGTTCCTCTAATACAATCAACTGTGGCGCATGTTAACGCCGTGCCGTAAACATGATAAGCAAATGGATTTCCTTTATTCGTGGTTTTGTCAAAGTAAATTTCCGGCGTTGCATAAAACTCATGTGAGGAAAGGTTTATTCTGTTTGTATAAGCTAAATAAATTAAATCTTTCCAAATTAGTTCTGTCTTTCTATCATTAACTAAAACAATTCCATCAATCAATTTTAATTTTGTTTCATCATTTATTTCTAAATGTTTTGAGGCAAATTTTAACAATCTATTTAAAATGTTTTTGGATGCTTTAATTGCGGCATTCCCGTTTAAGTCCGCACCGCTACTGGCCGCAGTTGCCGAACTGTTTGCAATTCTTGTTGTATTTGTCGATTCAATTTTTATTCTATCTGTGTTAATAGAAAAAGTATTTGCAACCGCAATTTTAATTTTTTCATTTACACCTTGACCCATTTCAATAGCTGCTGTACTAACTCCAACACTTCCATCTGAGTAAATATGAACCAGCGCACTGGCTTGATTTAGAAATGTATTTGTGAATGAAATGCCGAAACAAATTGGCATAACTGAAAAACCTTTTTTGTAAAATTTATTTTCATAGTTAAATAAGTTTACTTCTTCTTGCAGTTTTTTGATCTCATAAATTTCATCTGCTTTATTCCAGCTTGGAATTGCTTTGGCATCATTTGCTTTTTGTCCGTAATAAAAACTATTTCCAGCATCTATTAAATTCTTCTTTTGAATTTCAGCAGCATTAATATCTAAGATATTTGCAGCTTTGTTAATTGCTGATTCAATTACAAATTTTCCTTGCGGTCCACCAAAACCTCTGAACGCAGTATTAGGAGGAAGATTTGTTTTACAACTTATTGCAGTTGCCTTTACATTTGGAATAAAATAAGCATTCGTGGCGTGAAATAAAGTCCGCTCTAAAATAGCAGGGGAGAGGTCTGCAACTGCGCCGGCATTCTGATAATAAGTTGCTTCATAGGCAATTATTTTTAAGTCTTTATTTAACCCTATTTTATAATCAGAAGAATACGGATGACGTTTCCCGGTCATATAAAGATCATCGCTTCTGGATAAAATTAACTTTACCGGTTTACCAGTTAGATAAGCACCTAGAGCCGTAAAAACTGCCCAGTGAGTTGCTTGATCTTCCTTTCCGCCGAACGCTCCGCCTAATCTTAATACATCAACCTCAATTTTATTCATCGGGAGATTGAGAATTCTTGCGGCAGTTCTTTGCACAGCTGTCGGACTTTGAGTTGAGGAGATAATTTTTAAGTTTCCGCCTTCTTGTGGAATTGTAACTGCACCTTGTGTTTCAAGGTAGAGATGCTCTTGCCCGCCACTTTCAACTTTGCCTTCAACAATTGTTATACATTCTTTCCAAGCATCATTTACGTTTCCGCTTTCAAAAGTTTTAGGCGGCATTATCAAAGAATTATTTTCAAATGCTTCTCTTGGATCTACAATTACTTCCTGCTCATCATATTCTATTAAAATTTTTCCTATAGCATTTTTTGCAATCGAATCAGATTCTGCAATAACTAATGCAATAGGTTCCCCAATAAAATGAATTTCATCTTTGGCAAGTAAGGTTTCGTCTTGAATTATTCCACCAACTTGGTTTTCACCGGGAATATCTGCAGAAGTAAAAATGTTAATTACTCCATCTAACTTTATTGCTTCAGCGAGATCAATTTTAGTAATTTTTGCATGAGCTTTTTGAGAAACACAAACTGATGCATA
The DNA here is from genome assembly GCA_020635285.1 of Ignavibacteriales bacterium. Classification (GTDB taxonomy): domain Bacteria; phylum Bacteroidota; class Ignavibacteria; order Ignavibacteriales; family Melioribacteraceae. The sequence continues at coordinate 149,706 of JACKAB010000044.1, forward strand.
TAGCGTTCCTTCCGGAATTATTATATCATCAATAAAAAGTGACTTTCCCTGAATATGATTTTTTACATCGGAGTTTATCATTTTAATACCTCCGCTGTAATTATTTCGGGAAAAAGTTCAAGAAAATGAGCTTTGATTAACTGACTTAAAAGAAGAGTTTTATATTCTTTACTTCCTCTAATATCGCTGATTGGTGAAATTTCTAATTTTGCAATTCTAATTGCTTCAAGAACTAATTCATTCGAGATCTTTTTATCGTGCAAAAATTTCGAGGTTTTTGAAAGATAAAGTGGAATTGGAGAAATACCGCCAGCTGATAAACGTGCTCGCGTGATTTTGTCTTGATTAACACTGAGGAGCACGGCTGAATTTACACTTGAAATATCTAAATGTGTTCGTTTTGAAACTTTCTCAAAGTTAAATAGTGAATTCCTTTCAGGTATCTGAATTATTATCTTTTCAATCAACTCATCTTCTTTTTTCTTAATTTTTTATAATCTAAATAAAAATCTTCCAGATTAATTTCTCGTTTATTCTTTCCATCAACACTAAGCTCAATCTTTGTTTTTAAGGGCTAAGAGTGTGATGGTTATATCAGCTATTGGAGATGCATTTACTATGTTGCCAGCAATGGTAGCACTGTTTCTAATTGGTAAAGATGCAAATAGTTTGAATAGTTTTGAAAGATTAAAAGGCAAATTTTCTTTTTTGAATAAAATTCTTAAACTCTTCAATTGTGGTTGATGCTGGAATTATTAATTCATTATTAACAATTTCTATCTTGTTTTTGGGAATACTATGATTAAAAACTACATTGGATTTGAGTAAAATCTCAGGTTTTTGAACAAACAAATCCGTTCCGCCGCCAATAAAAACCGATGATTTTTGACTGGTAATTTGTTTGTCAGAATCTTCCAAATTTAATATTGATTTAAGCTTTTCTTCAATATCACTGAAATATTTTGGTAAAATATTACTTTTGATAAAATAATCTAAATTGTTGTTGTTAAAAGGATTAGCGTTATTTGTATTAAGTAAAATATTCTGAACGGATTTCTTGATTGAATTATAACCAGTGCATCTGCAAATATTTCCGGCAATAGAATTTATTGCGTCTTCATAATTTGGTTTTTCTGAATTCAATAAATATCCAGTTAAAGAAACAATAAATCCAGGTGTGCAAAATCCACATTGAGAAGCGCCTTGATTTAGAAACTCATCCTGAATTAAATTCAATTCGTTGGTATTTAATCCTTCTATTGTTACAACATGTTTGCCGTTAACTTTTTGGATAGGGAATAAACATGAATTTATTGTTTTATATATAATCCCGCTATCGGATAACTCACCAAGCAGAATGGTGCATGCTCCGCAATCACCCTCTTTGCAGACTTCTTTTGTGCCGGTTAATTTTTTGGTTTTTCTAATATAATCGAGAAGAACTAGGGAAGGATTAATTCTTGTATGGATTTCTTTTTCGTTTAATATAAATCTAATATCAGTTTCCATAACAACCAAAAAAAAAAAATAAATTAAGTTTTGTTAATAAGCAATAATAAAAAAAAAACTAAGGTTTTTATGTTTGTAAATTTATGATAGATGCTGATGTCCCAATTAAATACAAAATAATTTACAACATGCAAATTGATACAATTTTGAAAAATTTCTGAAACTAATAATTATTAAAGCAAGTCATAAAACAACAGAATTGTGATCTGGCACACACCTTGATTGAACTATGAAAAACAAATTAACCAATTCAAACAGGAGTATTAACAAATGTACACAAAAAAAAAATCTTTTATTCTTTTTAGCAGTTTTAATTTTTTCAGGAAGTTCTGTTTTGGCACAAAGAATACTGTTAGCGGTTCAGCTAATGTAAAAATCAATTTAAAAAGGGGCTTATCAATTGACTCATTTAGGGGAACTTAATTTTGATGAAGTAATTATTGGGACATCTAATCAAACTTTAACTAAAAAAAGATGGAGCAAGGTTTTTAGTTAGCGGTCATCCAAATAAAGATGTAACAATTACTTATGATGAGACTGTTGATCTTAAAAAATGATGCTTTTGATGTTCTTGTATTTAACTCAGAAATTGAAGAGACAGGAATAAGCGGAACATATGTTGGTGGTAGTGATGTTACCAGTAGTGATGTTATTAATTTACCTGTATCTGGCGGTTTAGGTGTCTTAAATTTATGGTTGGGTGGAACTGGAAATATTACTTCAACTGGGTCATACCTGGAGATTATTCAGGTGTATTTAACATAACCGTAGCATATTAAGATAAACTTAATTGGGGATAGATTAAACTATCCCCAATTATTCTAACAATAAAATGCTAAAAAAAACTAATAGTTCTTTTAATACTGATATCAACCATTGAGTTATTTGCTCAATCAAATTTCACTAATAGTAGTTCAACGGTTTCAATTTCTAAGAAATGGTTTAGCTATAAATAAAATTGGCGGTGATTTAGATTTTGGAGATATAATATATACTGGTAACGCAATTACTTTAACAGAACATCCGATTTGGGCATTGAGTTTGAAGTGACTGGGGATAGAAATAGATTAGTCTCAATCTCCTTTCCCCTTATAAATAAATTTAGATAATAATGATTGGGTAAGTATGAACGGTGGAACAAGAGGTACAATTAGATTTCTTTCTCTTGTGAGACAAACTAACGGAAACAAAAACTATGTTGGATCAAATTTTGTATTCAGTGGAACAAGCATAGATTAAGCAATGATATTCCTTATGGTAAACTTTATTTATGGGTTGGCGGCGGTTACTTAATAATAAATGCTAATTCGCCATACGGAGATTATGTTGGTACTTTTACAATAACTAACTGTAGAATATTAAGAAGGCAAAAATGCTATTTACATTACAACTAAGATTTTTTATGAAGTAAGATATTTTATAATAATATTAAACGCAGATGAAAGCAATTAAACTTTTAAAATAAACTACCGACAATTTAAACGGAAGTTAAAATTTTCCTCATGGGTCCTCATTGGCGTTAGACAATAAGAAAATTGATGTCTAACGCCATTTTTTTTCCCTTTCAAAAATTCCATTCAATTTATATCTTTAATTATGAGAAAGATTTTTCATAATTATTATTACCATTTTTGCTTCAAATATATTTGCGCAGCAACCGGGTTATATTAGCGGGAGAGGCATCAGTAAATCTAGTTGTACCTCTTTCTGTTAAATCTGGTGGTTCAGGCGATCTAGATTTTGGTGATATATTGGTTACAAATACTTCTTTTACAGAAACTATTTCTCCTAAAAAAGGGAAAGAATTTTTAGTTGTTGGACAACCGGGCAGAAATGTTACAATTCGTTTTAATTCCGTTGAGCTGACCAACTACCAATGGGCTTCTTTAAATAATGGGGAAATGGGTCAGTTGAAATTCATTCCAAATGTAGTTTTACAAAATTCAAAAAAAGTTATTGATGGAAGTGCATTCCCGTTAAATAAAAAAGGATTAATTGGAGAATTAATATTACAAGTAGGCGGAGCAATTACGGTTAATCCAAAACAGCCAATTGGCAATTACGAAGGTTTATTTGTTCTTTCTGTAACTTATTAGAATTTATAATTGATAAAGTAATTTGCTTTATGATATATAGATTGCTTCGATAAAACTCCCTTTCTAGCGGTAATGCTGGCTCACTAAGACTTATTCCTCAGAAATAATAAAAATCTCAAAACAACTAATTTGTGATCTGCGATAAACAATTTTGTTTTTTTTTTTCGATAGTTTTAAATGTTATTCTATCAATTTAGCAAACTGAACAAAATGTTTAGAATTGTAAAAAAATATTTTCTGTTTTAATAATCTTTCCGGCAATAATTTTATCTCAGAGTAGACAATCTGCATCTGTTGATATAAGAATCCGAATTGTAAAAAGTATGTCAGTTTCTTTTAATGAATCTCGAAATGGAAATGATTCTAGTTTAGAAAAAATTAGCTGATGATAAAATAGAAAAAGGGAAGCGTAGTATATTAGTTGATTTTAAAAATAAAAATGCAATCAATAGTAGATTTGATAATTCTCAAGTTGTTCCACGCTTAATGATACAAACCGAAAACTCAAATAATAATATTACACTCAATTCAGTAAATGAGTTAACAAATCTAAAAGATGATGAAAAATTATCCTTCCTATTTGCCGAAACCATTGACAAAAAATTTCAATTCTGATAATTTAGCAATCACTATTGTGTATTAAGTTAGAAAAAAAAAATTGTATTCATCTCAAAGTTAAATAAAATCGACATCCAGAAATTACTTCAAACAATTCTCATAACTCATTGTTATTTTATATACTTTCCAACATAAAATTGTAAATAATTTAGAAATTCTCTAACTTAAATAACGTAAAAATTTAAGTTATGAAAGAATTTAAAATCGCTATAATTTTATTGTTTTGATTTGTTATTCAAAGTCAACTCACAATCAATTTATACTTATAAATACAATGATCTTAGTTTTGGAGATGTGTTTATAGGTTATTCTGAAACTATAAATCACACAGATGATAGAGCGGCAAAATTTCTATTTTATCATACAAAAGTTTTACGCTCAGATCTTTTAGTAACATTTCAACTTCCTCGTTATCTTAGCAATGGAAGAGACAAATTGCCAATCTCATTTTCAAATAATAGTGGTGCCTGGGCAAATTTTTTTAATGAGCGAAGCAGACAAAATTTTAATCCTAATTCACCATTAGAAATTAGGGAGCCATATTTTTTTTCTTCCGATATATTTATGGCTCGGCGGTAGTATTACAACAAATTCCTCAATGTCTCCCGGCATTTATAATGGTTCAATAACATTAACAATAGAGTTTTTATGAAAAAATATTCTTTTTAGTTCTATTCTTTTTTGCAGTTCAAAATTTTGCTCAGGTCATAATTTCGCCTTATGTTGTTTACACAGATGAAACTAATAAATTTGGCAGTATGATTGTCCAAAATGAATCTCTCGATCCTTATGAAATTACAATTTCATTTGTATTTGGTTTTCCAGTATCGGATTCATTGGGCAATAGAACTATGAAATATTTAGAAAGTCCCGGAGAGGAGTTTCCCTCGCTAAATAATTGGATTAATGCATACCCGAAGAAATTTGTTCTAAACTCAAAAGAAAAACAAACTGTCCGATTAATGGTAAAGCCGCCGAGAGAAATTTCTAAAGGAACTTACTGGACAAGAATTGTTACTTCATCTTCTCCTATAAAAGCTGATACAAGTGTTACGCAAAGCGGGGGAGTTTCTGCAAAATTAAAATTTGTTCTTAACCAAGTAACAACTGCTATTTATAGAACAGATTCAATCTCTACCAATTTAGAAGTTGAAAATGTTTCTCTTATTCAAGATTCAACCGAGACTTATCAGCTGCTTTACAAAATAAATCAATTGGGAAATTCACCTTACTTTGGAAATTTTAATTTAACTGTGGCTGATTCTTTGGGAAAAATTGTTTTAGATGAAAAAGATTACCTTTCAGTTTATTATGGCATTTCAAGAAATTATATTCTTCCAAAAGAAAATTTACAGCTGGAAAATATTCTGCTACTTTATTGATTAAATTCAATGAAAAAGAAGATATTCCAGAAAGTAAATTAATTCCACCTAATGATATTTCAAATAGTTTTGAGTTTAATATTCCTTGAGAATTTTAAATTTATTAAATATTTTTTATTCAATTCTCGGAAGAAAATATTTTTATTTTCAATCATTTTTCTTTTTGTGGGATATTCTAATTCATTTTCCCAATCCTATTTCCCAATAATCCATATAATTGATGGTGAACTATTTAATCCTCATCTTTTAAATACACCAAAACTTTTTTATCCAAGTTCTGATTCTGTATTTACTATTCATACGGAGACACCTTTACTAGCTTGGAGAAAAGCACCTAACGCAAATGGATATACAATTTATATAAACGAAGTAAATGAGAAAAATGAAAAAAATAATATTCCGTTCTTCTTTTTACTACACTTGTTGAATTAAATAAATTTTTAATTCCAGAAGGCATATTAAAATTTAATAAAAGCTATTCCTTAAAATTAAGAGCTTATAAAACCAATAGTTGGAGTGAATATTCAAAACCAGTTAATTTCAGAGTAGATGTTCCAACAATAAAAAAAGATACTACGCTTAAATCGGTAAATAGAATTTTGCCTCCGGCAATTATAAGTAAAAATAATTTAATTATTAATTCCTCTAAAGACAAAATCAATAATCATAAGTTATTCTGGAGTAAAACTCCAAATGCAGACAGTTATGAACTTATCTTAGAAGGAATTAATTCTTCAACAATTTTGGGTGAAAATTATTTTGAAATATTAAATACAAGTTTACAAGACACACTTTACAATTTAGATTCAACAAACCTTACTAACTATAACAGTTTTAGATGGAAGCTGAGAAGCAATGTTGAGAATAAATGGAGTGATTTTACCGATTACTACTATTTTAAAATTCAATCAGAAAATGAAACACAACCCTTGGTGGATAAAGAAATTGCAGAGGCGGTTGAAGAATTAGTTTTAAGATTAAGGTACTCCAGTTATATCGATGAAATGTTGCTGGCGAAAAGAAAAAGAAGGAAAAGTATATGTGCCGCTGCTCGATCTAATTTCAAAATTGAAAATTCCGTTTGAAGAAAACTTAGATTCTAAAGAAATTAGTATTCACAGTCTTAGTAACTCTAAATTAAAAAATACAATTAATTTTAACACAAAAAAATTAATAGTCAATGAAACAAAAAATTCATTTTCTGAAAAAGATTTTATCTCAGATGAATTTGATTATTACGTTAATTCAGAAATAATTGGAAAACTTCTGGAAGGTAATCTGGAAGCTGATTTGCGCCAGATGTCAATAAAATTTAATTCAGCTAATCAACTTCCAATTGTTGCGAGATTAGTTAACGAGAAGAAATTATTGAACGATAAAAACGCTTATGTGGAAAACGAATATCCATTACTTTATGATAGAAGAAGAAATAATTTGAGCGGCGGATTTTTAGATTATTCCTTAACTGGTAATTATGTTGAAAATGAAAATCCTTTTTATTCATTTAATTTTGGTTTGGGCGGAGAACTGTTTGGAGGAGATGCACAAGTATTTTCTCAGCATTCTTTATTTCAAAATAAATTTATTTATAACCAAACAGAGTATAGATGGCGTTATGCTTTTCTAAATAATAAGGACATAAGTTCAATTTCATTGGGCAATAATAATATTTTTGGGTTGCAGTCTTATAATTTCCGTGGAATTAATATTACTAACCAGCCTTTAGAATCAAAGGCGCTTTTATGGTAAACAAAAAATTGAGGAAAAAACAAATCCGTTCTGGAAAGTGGAAGTTCTGCAGAATAACAATTTGATTGATATTGTTCAAGCAGATGAAAACGGTAATTACAATTTTAATATTCCCTTTACTTATGGAACAACTTTAATAGAACTTCATCAATATGGACCAAATGGCGAACATACTCAACAAAGAAAAATGTATCAAATTCCGGTAAATCAAATTCCAGAGGCGAATATGAATATTCGGCAAACTTCGGCAGACTAATTACAATTGATGAAAACTTGTTTCAACGCAAGCGCTGCTTATGGTTTTAACGATTGGTTAACTTCAAAAATTGGAACTGACGTTTTTACAAATGATTTTAGAAATTCAGCAATTTATTCCAAAACTTCCGCAAGATTTTTTGATGGTTACATTACAAATTTAACTTTAGCTCCAAATGCGTTTTATGAATTAGAAGTAAATTCAATTTTTAGCGATTTGGCAAGTTTTAATCTTGGCTCAAAAATTTATGAGACAAATCCCAAGTTTAATGCAACAAATATTAAAAATGAATTTGATGGAAATTTATTTATCCTTTTTCCATAAGTGAAAATTTATTTAGTCTGCTTGTTAGAGGAAGTCGCGCAGAGTTTAATGATTTTAATCGTTACGATTTTTCTGTAAGAACTTTTTATGATATTAATAATTTTAGTCCTTCTCTTGAGTATGATTATTATGCACTTAGCAGAAACAATTTTTCAACCTCATACTTAAATATTAGACTAAACTATTCATTTCTATTTTCCATCAAATATTTTTGGGAAATATTATTGATTCCAGATTAGTTTATAATATTAACAATAGCGATGTAGAAAGTTTTAACATAACCTTTGCAACAACATTTTTACAAAATTATAGAATTCAACTTTCGCATAATATTAATTTTAACAGCAATTTTTCTGATACACAATTGCGCGTTGTTTTTGACCTTCCATTTTTAAGATCTAACACAAATTTATCAAAATCTGTTTTCACACAGTCTGTATTGGGGTCTGTTAACTATAACAATATTTTTAACGATTTCGATTTTCATAATAGGGGAATGGTTGGGAAATCTGCTGCCGCAATTAGATTTTTCCTTGATGAAAATAATAATAATTTATTTGAGCGCGGCGAACAACAAATTGAAGATATGAATGTTAACATAAATTCCATTGGGAATAAAAGACAATTAAGCAACGGAAGCATTGTAATAAATGATCTTGAAGCTTACACAAAATATGACGTGACGCTAATTGATAAAAAAAGTAAAAATCCGTTGTGGTTCCCGGTAAGAGAAAAGTTCAGCTTTATTTCCGACCCAAATCATTTTAAAGAAGTTGCGATTCCTTTTTTATGAAGCGGCAGTTGTAAATGGATCAGTAATGAAATTAGTTGGGGATAAAGAAATTCCAGTTGAGGGAATTAATGTAATTCTAAAAAAGCATAATTCAGATGAAGTAATAAAAATTAGAACAATGAGCGACGGAAGCTATTACCAATATGGAATTGAGCCGGGTAATTATAAAATTTATATTGATGAAACACAGCTTGAGAGAATTAAATTAAAATCTTACCCGGAAAAAAATAGAAACAAAAGTTTACTCAATAAACTCAGAAAATTACAACAAAGATTTTGAATTTATTCTAAAATGAAAAGTTAAACCACAATTAATTCTTAAAAATTCCAAAAAATAATTTTAAAAACAAATATTTTGCAATTTGGTTATAGCATTTTCAATTAACTTCCACTATTTTTGACTAAAATAGATAAACAGTCTTATTAGTTACCAAATATGGAGAAACATTGAAAACAACAAAATATACTTTTACCCTACCCAATATATGGCAGGCGGTCTTTTTACCTTTCTGTTTTGTGTTCTTGTCAATGACAGGATCATCAGTTTTTGCTCAAAATAAAGAAAACCCACAATCTAATAGAGTTGAAGAAAAAAAAGCGCAAATAAACCAAACTCGATAGAAGCAGCTGGAAACAAAATAGAATTTAAGAACGAATCAACTAGCTCAATTCTAACAATAACTGATGAAGGTAATAATGCTGGCACTATTGAATTAAAAGATGTCAATGGTCTGCCTGATAGTTCCAAAAAAATTATTAAATAACAACGGTAAATTATTGTGGGAGACAGTCAACTTGGTACAACTGGAAGTGCTGGCGGCTGGACAAAGATTGGAAACTTAATCCATACTATTGAGCTATTTGATAAGGTTGGTATTTTTACAACAAATTCTAATTCTTTATTAAGCGTTGGTGGAAAGGAAATGCATCTGCTTCTATATCGGGGACTTCTTTATCTTCAGTGTGGAATTGGAATTTATGGCGAATCTCCTTTTTACTGGAGTTGAGGGTATAGCAAATTCTTTTGGAATCGTAGAAAGTTATGGCGGGCGTTTTTTTCAAACGGTTCTGATGGTGGCGGGGAGTTTATGGAGAATCAACTTCACCGTCCACTGGTATTCATTTTGGAGGATACTTTAAGTCAAGTGGAATAAGAGGACGGGGCGTTTATGGAGAGGCTACTGGTTCAAGCGCCTATGCAGGTTATTTTGTAGGTCGTGGATATTTCAGCGGCAATGTTGGGATAGGAACTGAAAATCCAATATCACAATTAAGTGTTGGCGGAGATGGTGATTTGTTAGCTAAAATTTATGCAAAAAATATTTCAACTAATGGTTATGCTGTTTATGGTGATGCCATTACTTCCACTATTTCTGGAGCAACAAATATTGGCGGATATTTTTCATCAAATGGAGAAAAAGGACAAGGTATTTATGGAAAACAATTGGTGATAAAGGGCGTGGAGTTTACGGAGAGGCAACTGGTACAAATGGAATTGGAATTTATGGAATTGCCCCAATAACTGGTTGGGCTGGTTATTTTGTAGGCAATATTAAGGTTACTGGTTCAATTTCAACACCATCTGATATTAGACTTAAAAAAGATATAATACCCATTAAAAATGCATTAAATTCAGTAAGACAATTAAGCGGAGTAACTTACAATTGGAAAGTTGAGAAATTTCCCGAAAGAAACTTCGATAATACTAATATTCAAATAGGTGTAATTGCTCAAGATGTAGAAAAGATTTTTCCTCAATTAGTGAATACAGATCAAGATGGTTATAAGAGTGTGGATTACATAAAATTATCTGTGGTTACAATGCAAGCAGTTAAAGAGCAGAATGAAATAATAATTGCACAAGAATCAAACATTAAAGAATTAGAAAACAGACTAAGTAAAATAGAAAGTTTGCTTGCTGGAAAAAGATTTACAAGTGTTAGTAAATAAAACCATATTAATCATTCCGGTATGTTTCTTTTCACTATACCGGAATCTATTTCGATTTAATTGCTCAATTCTTGATATTTCATAAATTCTGAGTGCTGAATTCTGAATTCTTTTTTTATTCTCCTTTCCTCCTTTTCCCCGCTTTTCAAAAAACTACACATTTGCGTAGTAGCTTTTTGCCAAAATATCCTTTATCTTAAATCCAAAATAGATAATCAGTCTTATTAAGTATAATTCTTGTCATTATTAACCGCCGTTAGGTAGGGTTCGAAATGACAAATTTTTAATTATCATTCCCGAATGACCTTATCAGGAAGCCAGTTTTTAACATTTATGAAGTAATTAGAATATCTAAATACAACCAAATGGAGCCACAATGAAATCGACCAAATATACATTACGCTTTTATTCTTTTCTGTTTTGCCTTTTTACCTTTTGCCTTTTTTACAACCACTTTTTCGCAGATGACCATTAAAAACAATGAGGATAATATTCTTCTGCAAGTGAATGATTATGGGGATGCCGGAACTCTATTTCTACCGCCTTTTGCAATTTTTCCTATTTTACCAATCAATAGTAACATGCTATTAAATTTTGATGGTACATTATATTGGAATGGAAGTGCTCTTGGGACTAGCACTAATGCAGGCGGTTGGACAAAGCCACCTCCTGGATTGAAAATATACACGTCTGATTTAACAAACAAAGTTGGTATTGGAACCAGCAATCCACAATCGATATTAAGTGTTGGTGATGAAGGATTTCCTAATACTGCTGTTTATGGAAGTGAAAAGCAGACTGGAAATGTTGTAAATTTTGGCGGATATTTTGAGGCTGCTGGAGATGATGGAACTGGTGTGCATGGTTTTGCGGATGGAATTAGTGGATTTGGTGTACTGGGTGTTGCAGATGGAGAGAATGGGCATGGTATAGCTGGTTATTCAAATGGTGTTAATGGCCGCGGTGTTGTAGGTGATGCGCTTGGAGCAAACGCTTTTGCGGGCTATTTTTGAAGGACGTGGATATTTTAGTGGAAAAGTTGGAATTGGACAAATTTCACCAACTTATAAACTTCATGTAAAAAGACGATCAATCGAACAATTTTGTTGCTAGAATAGAAAATACTTCAACTGGTTCAAATGCAGATGGACTAGCAATTTTAATTAATGCAGATATACCAGGAAGTAGCAATCATTTTATTAGGTTTCAAAAATCTAGCGGTGCTGGTATTGGAAGTATTGATGGTAGTGGCTCACAAGTATTTTATAACACAACCTCAGATGCAAGATTAAAAATGAACATTAAAGAATATTCCAATGCACTAAATGTTCTTTCAAATATTGGCATTAAGAAATATGAAAGAATTTCAAATCCCGGAATAGAAGAAATTGGAGTAATTGCTCAAGAGCTTCAAAAAGTCTACCCGCAAGCAGTAAGCGGTTCCCCGGATAGTGATGTTAAAACTGATCCCATGATGGTTGATTACAGTAAGCTAACACCTTTGCTTGTTAAAGCAGTTCAAGAACAGCAAGAGACTATAAAAAAAAAACTGGAAGATAAATTGAGCAAAATAGAAAGTCTGCTTGAAAGAAAGAGATTTACAACAGTTAGTAATTAAAAATGTCCTGGTCATTCCGGTTTTTGTGCTTCTCAACGGAATAGCAGACTGCCCGCCATTCTGTTTGGGGTTTCTGTTTTTAATTACAGAAATACAAACAAACAAATGGAGCCACAATGGAAATAATGAAATATACTTTTCACCTTTGCCTTTTCACTTTTACATTCTTCACAACTCTTTTTGCTCAAATAGAAGAAAAGTCAAAAGTCGATGAAAAAAGTAGAAGTAAATAAACCAAACTCAATAGAGGCAGTTGGGAATAAAATAGAATTTAAGAATGAAACTGCAAATCCTATTCTTACAATTACTGAAGAGGGAAGTAATGCCGCTTCAATTCTTTTTCAAGAACATAGGTGCGACTACAACTGATTATAAATTATACAGATATGGAAATAATTTATATTGAGGGCCAAACCAACTTGGTATCAATAATGTCAGTAAATTAGATGATCTTTCTGATGTAAGGTATGTATCAAGAAGTTTATTTATAGGTGGTGGTGGAAAAAATGAAGATGGAAGTACATTTCACCAAAACACATCTATCGGTTATGAAGCCTTATTTTCAAATACATCTGGTTATTTGAATACCGCGGTTGGATCGCAGTCTCTTAAAGAAACAATAAATGGGCATAATAATACGGCGATAGGATATGCTACACTTACTTCAAATAATATTGATGGATGGGCAAACAATGCATTTGGCACGTATGCACTTACCAATAATGAGGAGGAGACTTTAATACTGCCGTTGGTTATTCGCCACTTTACTGGAACGTAAATGGCAACGACAACGTTGCGATTGGTAAAGAAGCACTTTACAATAATAAATCAAAGTAATAATATAGCCATAGGTTCCTCAGCTCTTTATTCGGTAATGACTGGATCTGGAAATATTGCATTAGGTCACGAAGCTGGAAAAAATGCCACTGGAAGTAATCAGCTTTATATAGAAAACAGTAGTTCAAATACACCACTTATTGGGGGTAATTTTGCCGCTGATGAAATCTATCTAAATGGAAAGGTTGGAATTGGTGAAACTTCTCCAGCTAAATTGCATATTTAAAGATGATCAATCGAACAATTTTAATGTTGCCAGAATAGAAAATACTTCACTTGGTACAGATGCAGATGGATTAGCAATTCTAATCAATGTTGGAACTCAAGCAGCTAGTAATCACTTTATAAGATTTCAAAAAAAATCGGTGGTGCAGGAATTGGAAATATCTCTGGGAGTGGAAGTGGTGTATCATATAACACAACCTCAGATGCAAGATTAAAAATGAACATTAAAGAATATTCCAATGCACTAAATGTTCTTTCAAATATTGGCATTAAGAAATATGAAAGAATTTCAAATCCATTAATAGAAGAAATTGGAGTAATTGCTCAAGAGTTACAAAAGTTTACCCGCAAGCAGTAAGCGGTTCCCCAATATAGTGATGTAAAAACGGATCCCATGATGGTTGATTACAGCAAACTAACACCATTGCTTGTTAAAGCAGTTCAAGAGCAGCAAGAGACAATCAAGACACAGGTATCAAGTATCAAGATGCAAGATTCTAGGATTAAAGAATTAGAAGATAAATTGAGCAAAATAGAAAGTTTGCTTGAAGGAAAAAGATTTACAAGTGTGAGTAATTAAATAATATGGTTATCGCTGACCGATCAAATTTGAGAGTTGTTCAATTTTTTGGAGTTGATTGGTTAGCTTCATCCTAAAAAGTATTTTAGGTTCTTTTAATTAATTTTTATAATCTCAATTCGTCTATTCATTTCCCGCCCAATTTCAGTATTGTTATCCCCAATAGGATCGGCCTCCCCAAGACCTTTTGTTTTTTTATTCGTCTAAAATCAATTCCATTTTTTACATACCACTCTTTAACTGCTAGAGCTCTTTTTTCTGATAAAACCAAATTATATTTTGCATCTCCACTGTTATCGGTATAACCCTTACTTCAATTTGCAAATCCGGGTTTAGCTTTAATGCATTTAAAGTTTTAGTAAGAATTTGTTCAGATTGCGAATTTAATTCTGCCGAACCCAACATAAATTTTACGCCTGCCAAAATGACTGGTTTGTTTTGGTTTAAGTCCTCACTAATTTTTGAAGTTTCAGAATCTTTAATAATCGGTTTTGGCTCTATAAAAATCATATCTTTTACAGAATCATTATGGTTTTCTTTTTTAAGCGGATCTGTTTTAAGAGTGTTGACTTCTTTTCCATCTGAAACTCCGTCATCATCAGTATCTTTTTTATTGGGATCAGTTTTGGAAATATTTATTTCATAGAAATCATCCAGACCATCTTGATCGGTATCTTTCATTGTGGGATTTGTTTTGTATCTAATTACTTCATTTCCATCGCTCAATTTATCGTCATCAGTATCTTTATTGTTTGGTTCCGTTTTATAAGTCAGCGCTTCTTCAGAATCAGATAAATTATCACCATCAGAATCTTTTGAATGCGGATCGGTTAAATATTTTTTTTACTTCATCATAATCACTAAGCAAATCATCATCCGTATCTTTTTAAGCGGATCTGTTTTATATTTTAAAACTTCATCTCCGTCAGTTAATAGGTCATTGTCGCTATCATTACTATTTGGGTTGGTTCCAATTTCTTCTTCAAAATTTCTTGATAAGCCATCTTCATCTTTATCGGTTAATCCACCGCCTTCAGCAAAAAGTAAATCCAAAGCCAAAATTAAAATATCCGTCATTACTTTTTTTGTTATTGTAATTATTCAAATAATCTGTAGAGGTAAAATTATAGCCGCCGGAAATATCTAAAATTACGTCGCTGCTTAATTTAAATTCTACTCCCGCACCAATTGGTATTGCTGAATTCCATCCACTTTTTTTATTTACTTCATCCTTTGGTAGTTTAACTACATTCCATCTGAGCAATCCAATTCCTCCATACAGATAAGGGCTGTAAACTTCTGAAGTGAAAGGACTGAAGCTGAATCGTAAATCTGCAGGAATTAAATATGTTTCCCATTTATCTTTTACTTTATCCTCACCAGCAAGATTCGCAATTCCAATTCCAAATTCAGTTTCGAGACTGGGTGCAATTTCATATTTTAAAAAGCCTCTGCCAAACAAAGAGAGAATATATGCGTCATTCTTAAATTCAGTATTGGGAATTAATAGATGTCCTTGAATTCCATATTTTATTGAATAATCATTTATTTGTGGAAATATTGTTTGAAAAAATATTAGCGTAAAAATAGCAATAAGGCTTTTGATCATTTTAGATAAGAAATAAATTTAATGTTTTAGGTTTTAGAATAGTTTAAATATAAGAAAAACTTCCATCAATTTTTTGATGGAAGTTTTTTATAATAAATAAGATTTTATTGCAAGTTAATTTGTTTTAGCAAATTCGATTCTACGGTTTAATCTTCTGCCTTCATTTGTATTATTATCGGCAATAGGATTTTGTGCACCATAACCATTAGCTGCAATTCTTTGAGGATTAACACCTTTGTTAATCAACCAAAATCTAACAGAATCTGCTCGTCTTTGAGAAAGTTTAAGATTTGATGAGGCTCTACCTACATTGTCCGTGTATCCTCTAATTTCAACATTCATATTTGGGTAGGCATTTAAAGTGTTTAAAACTCTTTGCAGCATTTTTTCACTTTCAGGGGTTAACTCGGCGCTTCCGCTTGCAAAAGTCACACCTTCTAAAATTACCGGAGAAGCAATATCAAGAATTATATCATCTTCAGGATTTAATGGATTTGTTCCACGGTCAATTTCAATCTTATCATTAACTTCGCCCCCATCTGTATCTGCCTTAGATGGATTTGTATTATACTTAAATATTTCATCACCGTCAGAAATTCCATCACCGTCTGTATCATGTTTGGTTGGGTCAGTTTTGTACTTCTCAATTTCTTCGCCGTCTTTTAAACCATCAGAATCTGTATCAGATTTAATTGGATTGGTTTTGGTCTCTTCAATTTCTACTTTATCTTTAATTCCATCAATATCAGAATCTTCTCTTAAAGGATCTGTTTCATACTTCAGAACCTCGTCACCATCAGTAATACCATCTTTATCTGTATCAACCAAATTAGGGTTTGTTATATAAACTTTAATTTCGTCGTTATCAGATAATCCATCTCCATCACTGTCTTTGTTAA
Organism: Ignavibacteriales bacterium; assembly: GCA_020635285.1. GTDB lineage: Bacteria > Bacteroidota > Ignavibacteria > Ignavibacteriales > Melioribacteraceae. Next base: position 166,151 of record JACKAB010000044.1, read on the forward strand.
GAGGATCAGTTTTGTATTGATGAACTTCAATCCATCTGAAAGTCCGTCTCCATCAGAATCAGCAACATCCGGGTTTGTTCCGAGCTGTAATTCTTCATCACGGCTTAGACCATCTCTATCAGCATCAGAACTTCCTCCTTCGCCGGTAAAAATAAGTCCAACACCTAAATTCCAAATCCATCATTTGCTCCACTTGTTCTGGAATCTTTATTATTATAAAAATTTATATCGTCTGAAAAAACATAATTGTAACCACCGGAAATATCTAATAGTAGAGAATTGGATAACTGCATTTCAATTCCCATTCCGATAGGAGAGTACAAATCCGCTCCATCTGCTTTAGATGGAGCAGGACTAATACTAACTGGTTTATCAGTAACTTCCCATTTTAAGTAACCAATGCCGGCATATCCATAAGGACTTACTGATTTTAGATTAAATGGACTCAGTAATATTCGAACATCAGCAGGAATTAAGGAAGTCTCCCAATAGTTATTAAGAAAATCCTCACCCGCTAAACGTCCATAACCAACGCCGGCTTCAAGATCTATCAAATCAATTAACTTAACGCGTAAAAAAGCTCTACCGAGGAAAGAAAATTTTAAATCATCATTTTTAAATCAGTATCCGGCAATAAGCCAGATCCTTGGATTCCAATTTTGATCGGATAATCATTCAACTGTGCAAAATTTGTTACTGAAAATAAAATAACAAATATTGCTGATAGTAAAATTTTCTTACGCATTTTATTTCCCCCAGATAATTATTTTTTAAGAAGATCTCTTATTTCACCAAGCAAAACTTCTTCTTTAGAAGGCGCTGGCGGTGCAGCAGGAGCTGCTTCTTCTTTTTTCTTCATTGAATTCATGCCCTTAACAACCATAAATATTGCAAATGCTACAATTAAAAATTCAACAATAGTATTTATGAAAGCACCATATTTAACAACTACTGCCTCAACACCTTCACTAGCTTCTTTAATAACGTAACCCAATTTAGAAAAATCAACATCGCCCAGTAAAATACCTATCGGTGGCATTATTACATCTTGTACTAATGAGTTAATAATTTTGCCAAATGAAGCGCCAATGACTATACCAACAGCCATATCTACTACATTGCCTCTCATTGCAAAGGCTTTAAATTCTTTCATCATGCTCATGGGGTACTCCTTTTTTTTTTTGTGAAAACATTAAAATAAGTTATAAGTTATGCCAATTTGTAAAGCTTCTTTTATTTGAGTCTTTAAAGTTTGACTTTTATCATAAATTAGAAGAACATTTAAATTTACGTTTACAAGTTTTGTAACTTGAGCGGTTATCGTGTTATCAAATCTTACATCCCAAACATCCAATTCATCAAATGCGCTGAATAATCTCAATTCACTTGTGAAAAGCAAATTATCATCTAAAGTAAAATTTGCATTTGTAACAGATTCAAGACCGGTTTCAAATTTAAATTTATCTACTAAATTTTCTGGATCAGTATAATGTCTAAAGTCATTGGTAAATGTTTCTTGAAACCCTAATCCTAATCTAGTAGTAAAATTAGGAGAAACCTTATATGCCATACCAATCGCTTGCATTAAATAACCTGGATCGAAAAAAGAGGCTATATGCACTGGTGTTTCACCGCTGTAATCAAAACCATCAGCAATTACTGTTCTGAAAGTATTGCTAATATAAGGTTCTGCAAACCAGCCGGCATTGTAGGTTAAAAAGATCTTCTAGGAAAATTTCATTATCGGTAGTTCTGTAATCTTGCGAGCCTAATTTTGTTCTACCAAAAGCTAATTTAAGTTTGTTTGTAAATGACCATGGATTATCAAAATAGTCTAATCCAAAATTTCCGTATAAAGTAAAAGCTAATGCATCTTCGCCGCCTTGTGACCAATTATCCAGAGCGATTTGACTTAAATTTAATCCGGCAATTCCGGCTGGTAACCATGTTTGTTGAGCAACGCTATCTTTTTTTCGTCTTCAGCAAATAAGCTAATCGAAAATATTAAGAAAAGAATAAATAGTGTTTTTTTCATTTTGTCTCCTATATTAGATTTTAATAAATTATTTTTTTGTGATTTAAATCACGTTAATATATACAACAAGGATGAATATAACAATATTTATTCTTAAATTATTTTAACCTCTGGAATTGAGTTTATTCCCTCATCAGCCAATGGAATCCACAGAAAACTAAATAATTTGATTGAAATATTGGTCTTTTTAGATCTAATTTTAACCGTCTCAAGCTGTTCAACGGATAAGTCAAATTTGTCTTGAAGTAAATTTAGATCATCTTGAAGCTTATCTTGTAGTTCTGTCATTTGTTGATTAAGTAATTCTAAACTTTCTTCAGCTCTGGAAACATCACCCGATTCTTTCATAGCTCTGCCTGCAGATTTCATTGCAGTTCCTGCTTTACTTATGGTTGAGGTACTAATTTTTTTCTGCCAAACAAAGCTCCCAGAATTGTAGATCCAACAGAAATTGCGGTTTGGAGTTTTACCTGAGTTGACTGCGATTTTTCTCTTTCTATTTTTTCTTGAGCTCTTTGAATTCGAGATTCAATTGTTTTTATTTTCCTTTGGTAACTATCTTTTAGTTTCTCCATTTCAGAATCACGTTGTTCACGGGTAATTTGACTCAATCTAATTTTAAAATCTCTAACACTCTCATTTGGTTTAGAAGTTTCTTTTAATTCCGAACTGCTATATACTTCTAAATAATATTCATTAGTTAAATAATCTTCAAAAAAGTTTTCCCAGGTGGAAAAGTTCTTTTCATTTTTGGCAGCTGCGGGTAGTTCGGCAAATGGTAAATTTAATGTTGAGTTTTTCTGAAGTAGGTTTTCGTCAAAATCAGCTTCATAACCCTCATTCCATTTTACAGAAATCACTTCTTTTGTAATTGGAACTAAAAATTTTGCAGTTTTTTGTAAATCTATTTTTTTTGTTCTGTCATAAAATCTTATATCTGCTTGTGCAATTAAGTATGGTTTAAATTGTGTGGATGCAATATCAGTCTCAGCTATTTCTCTTTTAAAGAAAAAGTGGTTTTATTGATTTTGGGAGGAACTGACATTAATCGAATCTACACTTACAGAAGTGGTATCAGCAATAATACTTGGTGCTGAAGGTTTTTCTGTATTCATTAAATCCTTTATTTGTGTTCTTGTGAGCGGACCTCTTAAGTAAGACATTGCCCAGCGAGTGTTAAATATAACAGGATGAGGTTCATTAACATTGTGCAATAGAAAAACTCTTTTATCCAAATTAGAAAGTAGTCTATCAATCTGGGCTCGGTCAAATTTTCCGCCGCCTTCAAGAGTTGCACCTTCCAAGCCATCTAAAACTCGCATTCTATCTCTATCAGTTTGCAATCTGCCAATAAACCATGTGCCTGCGTTTGATAAACTTTTATAATCCAAATCAACCGGATTTTGAGTTGCCAAAACTAAACCAACTCCAAAAGCTCTTGCTTGTTTCAGCAAGGTTAAAATGGCTTTTTGTTGCTGGATTTGCAACGGGTGGAATGTATCCAAAAATTTCATCGACATATAAAAGTGCTCGTAAACTTGTTGTGCCGCTCTGCGAACGCATCCAGCCAATTAATTGATTTAATAAAAGCGATGAAAAAAACATTCTTTCTGAATCCGATAAATGTGCAATATAAAAAATTGAAGTTTTCGGTTTTCCGTTTTCATTATAAAGTAATTTATCAATATCCAAAGGATCGCCGGTTAGCCATGTTTGAAAACCAGGTGCCGAAAGTATATTGTTCAATTGCATTGCAAGACTAAATCTCTCTTTTTCAGGATAAAAAGATTCAATATCAAAAACACCAATTTTAGAGAACGGTGGAGTTTGAACACTTTGAATTATCTTCGGTAAATCTAAATCATTCTTTTTTACCCAATAGAATTGTAAAATATTGGAAAGTAAAATATGTTCTTTACTTTTTAATGGATCAGCATCAATGCCGAGTAAGCCCAATAAACTTGAAGTGGTTGCAGAAATTTTATCGCCAAATAAATCTCCATCATCAAGGATTTCATCAGTCGGAGCTTTAAATGAATCTAGTATAGAAACCGGAGTTCCTGCGTTACTTCCGGGTGTATAAATTACAAACTCAGAAGTTTCTTTAAGCATTTTAATTCTGCTGCCGTCTTGTCCCCACTCACTCAATCCCTTTTTCCAAAGCTGTGCTTGTGTGTCAGCAAATTCTTCTTCAGAAATTCCTTTTCTTTCAGCATCAGATTTATTGATCCACGGCAAAAAATCTTTACCTTCTAAATTGGGAAACGTTAATAGTAAATTTGTGATATCTCCCTTTGGATCAATAACTAAAGAGGGAATATGATCAATTGCAGCTTCTTCAAGAAGTGAAATACACAAACCGGTTTTACCGCTTCCTGTCATGCCAACACAAACTGCATGAGTTGTTAAATCTTTGGAATCGTATAAAACTAAATCATCCTTTACTTTTTTTTTTCTTTCTTCATCATAAATTTTACCAAGATAGAAAGCCCCTAATTTTTCAAAATCTGTCATATTTTTTCTCTCACAATTATAAATTATTATTTAATTAAAATAATAAAATAGAAAGTAAAACAAAATTTATCATTTCATTTTAGAGGAAAATTAAATTTTTAGGAACTTTAATTTAAAAATAGTATACTTTGCAATGAAGATAAAAACTTGAAGTTTTATTTTCAAATTATTTAACCCCAAAATAATATAAGGAGTACCAAATGGATTTACTTAACATGCTAACCTCACAACTTGGAATTAAAGAAGAGCAAGCAGCTGGCGGAGCAGGATTACTTTTCAAATTAGCTAAAGAAAAAACTTGGCGGTGATTTTTCACAAGTTTCAAATGCAATTCCTGATGTAACAAATTTAATAAGCAAAGCACCAGAAGAAAGTAGCGGTGTAGGCGGCGGGCTTATGGGCGCTATTGGCGGTATTGCTTCATCACTTGGTGCTGATAAATTAGGCAACTTGGCAAGTTTAGCAGGCGGATTTTCTAAATTAGATTTAGATGCTGGAATGATTACTAAATTTATTCCAATTGTTATGGAATTTGTTAAAAGTAAAGCCGGTTCTGGCGTTGTTGATTTATTAAGTAAAGTTTTAAAATAATTCTTAATAAGCTTTAAAATAAAATGCCGAATTCAGATTTTTGAGTTCGGCATCTTTGTTTTAAAAAATAAATTTTTTGGTACTAACTTTTTGCACAACCTTCGCACTTGCAACCTTCTGCGTGTGCTTCATGATTTTCTTTTCCATCTTTATGTTTATGCATTTCAACAGAAGCAGTTTTGCATCCTTCACAATCACAATCTTTTCCATGAGCTGCTTTCATTTCTTTCATTTTATTCACGTCTTTATCAACAGAAGCTTTCATATCTTTTTTCTCGGCAGAGCAGCAAGCCATTTTACAATCTGGTCCGCATTTTTTTCCCATTTCTCCAACTTTGTCTGTTGTCATAGCTTTGGCTTCTGTTTTTATTTCAGAAACTTTTTCTGATGTCTCAGCTTTAACTTCAGTAACAGCATCACTTTTTATTTCTTGCACTTTTTCTGTTGTTTTCTCAATTTGTTTTTCAACTTTAACTTTTGTCTCTTTAACAGTTTGGTTAACCTGTGCAAAGATCATTGAACTTGAGATTAGAAGAATTGTTAAAACCGTCATGATTGATTTATTACTTTTCATACTTTTCCTTTTTTTTGTGATTGTAAACCTTATAAGATAATATATCTTTTACAAGGTAAATTTTATTATATTTTCGTTTTATTATTTTTTAAATTTCAAGCAAATAAAAACAGAGAATTATTAAATATGAAAATTAAACCGAGCATTCTTTATCTATTAGTGTTTGTAATTTCAATCATCGCTATAATTTATGTATCAAATATGGAAAACACAGAAGAAGTGATTCCAATAGAAAACAGTAAAATGCCGAGTGATGAAATTCATACTAATCTTAATAATAGCCAGCAGCCGACTAGCGGGAATGTAACTTCTGAATTTAAAAATAGAATGAAAAACTTAGAAGATTATGTTGTTGCTAATCCAAAAGATACAGCAAAAGTTAGGGAATATGCTGATTTACTTGGTGCAGCGCACAATCCCACAAAGGCAATTGATCTTTACAATTCGATTCTTATTATTGATCCGAAAAGGACTGATATTTTAATGAACTTATCCATTTTAACTTTTAATGCAAACAATATTGCTGAAGCAGAAAATTACACAATTAGAATTTTAGAAATAGATCCAAATAATTTAGAAGCAATTTATAACCTTGGAGTAATTGAATCGCGTAAAGGAAACTTAGATTTGGCAAAGTTAAAGTGGCAGGGTATAGTTGATAAATATCCAAATAGTGAAACTGCAAAAATGGCAAGAGAATCTTTACAAAAATTAAATAATTAAAAATCTCACTAACCCCCAAAGGAGAAAACATGAAAAAGATCAAAAACATAATCCCAGTTTTAGCGTTAAGTTTAATTTTGCTTAATGGCTGCTCATCATTAAATGTTGGAGAGGGATTAACAAAAATTATTTCTAAACAATTAGGTGTTACAGACGTTCAAGCACTTGGAGGTGTTGGAGCAATTTTAACTTTAGCTCAACAAAAATTAGCCAAAGGTGATTTTGATAAACTGGCTAAGATAATTCCAGGTTCAGAATCGTACTTAAATATTGCTAAACTTGTTGGAAAATTAACCGGTCCTGTAAATTCCGTAAGTGATTTAGCACCTGCATTTAAAAATTTAGGTATGGATGCTGGGAAAATTGGCGAATTTGTTCCTGCTGTTACCAACTATGCCTCAATGGCTGGTGGAAGTGGTATTGCTGATATGTTAGGAAATGTATTGAAATAAAAAAGGTTCAAATTAAAAATAATGCTAAAAGTTTTATAATATTATGCCGGATTCGTTTTTTTGAATACCGGCATTTTTATTTTTCAAATTTTAGTATTTCTGAAAATAGAGAAACCGTGATAATAGACTATTTTTTGTCTGAAAATTTAAAACCCTTAATCGGTTCTCTTAAAGTTAGAACTGGGCATGGGGCTTTGCGAACTACTTTTTCAGCAGTGCTGCCAAATAATAAATGTTCCATTCCGGTATGACCATGAGTTGCAATAATAATTAAATCAATATCCAATTCACTCGCAGTTTCATTTATTTCAACAAAAGGTTTGCCGGTTCTAATTATTGTTTCAACTGAAATTTCAGCACCAATTTCTTCTTTGGCAAGAGTTTCTAATTCTTCTTTTGCACGTTGATTTAATTCAGTATCAGTAACTGGAAAAGTTACTTGACCCATACTAAAATCGGATGGATAAATTACAGGTTCAACAACATAAACGAGGTAAAGTTTGGAACTAAATTTTTTGGAAAAATTTACAGCGTAACGAAGAGCTTGTTTTGAATAATTAGAGAAATCAATAGGGACTAATATTTTAGTAATATCATTCATGTTAACCTCCTATAATTAAAAACATACCACTATATAATTAATTAAAAATTATTAGTCAAATATTCCCGATTCAGCAACGCGCCAAATTTTTTGACATGGGAATTTATTTTCATAAAGCGCACGCCCAACTATAACAGAATCGATTCCGCACTCGCATTTATTTTGAACTTCCATTAAATCTTCAAAACCGCTAACGCCGCCGGATAAAGTTACCTTAGTATTTGTGGCATCTGCAACTGCTTTACAAAGTTCAATATTTGGTCCATCCAACATTCCATTTCTTAAAACATCTGTTACCACAAATCTATTAATTCCCATATCGGATAACTTCTTGGAAAACTCAACTGCTGAAATACCGGTTTTATGTTTTCTGCCATGAATAACTAATTCGTCATTAACAACATCAATAGCGGCGGAAATTTTTAATGGTCCAAATTTTTCTAAAATTCTGATAAACTCTTTTGGATTTGTATAAGCCAGTGAACCGATTACCAAGCGGAATACACCAAGTTCCAAGATTTTTTCTGCATCTTCAAGATTTGTAATGCCGCCGCCGAACTCAACTGGAATAATTACTGAGTCACAAATTTGGCCAAGTATATCAAAATTTTTGTAAGAGTGTTTGTGTGATAAATCGAAATCAACAACATGAATTACTTTTGCGTTTTCGGTCCTCCAAATCATTGCCATTTCTACCGGATCATTTCCATATTCCTTGGAACCCAATTCCGGTATACCTCTAACAACTCTTACTGTTTTTCCATCTTTAATATCTATTGAGGGAATTACTAAAATCTTTCTCATTTATATTTTCCACTGACCATTATTTTTAATTGATTTTCTGCTTATTACAAGTTTTTGAATTTCACTTGTTCCTTCAAAAATTCTTAAAATTCTTGCATCGCGGTAAAATCTTTCAATAGATAATTCTTTAGAAAATCCCATTCCGCCATGAATCTGCAAAGCCATATCAGCAACTTCAGAAACGGCTTCCGAACAAAATAATTTTACCATTGCAGCTTCCTGCATTACTTCAAATTTATCGTCATATTTTTCTGCCGCCCGATAAAGCATACTTTCCATTGCGTAAATTTTAGTCGTCATGTCGGAGATCATAAACTGAATTGCTTGAAATTTAGAAATTGGCTGATTGAATTGTTTACGCTGATTTGCAAACTCGACAGACAACCTTAACATTTCTTTTGAAGCGCCAACACTTGCCGCACCAATTCCGATTCTGCCAGCGTCTAGAGTTTTCATTGCAATTGCAAAACCTCTTCCATCAGTTCCAATAATATTTTCTGCAGGAACTTCAACATTTTCAAAAGTTAAAGTATTTGTCGCACTGCCTTTAATTCCAAGTTTTTTTTCGTTAGCTCCAATAATAATGCCCGGTGAATCTTTTTCAACCACAAAACCCGTAATTCCCTTATCTGTCCTAGCAAAAACGGAAAACACATCAGCTACTGATGCATTTGTAATCCATAATTTTTGACCATTAAGAATCCATTTTGTTCCATCAAATTTAGCCGTAGTCTGCAGATTGAAAGCATCTGAGCCGGCATCAGGTTCAGTTAGAGCAAATGCTGCAATTTTTTTGCCGGAAGTCAGATCGAACATATATTTTTGTTTTAATTCTTCGGAGCCGCCAATATAAATTGCATTTGTTCCAATTGATTGATGCGCACCAATAAATGTTGCTGTTGAGCCGCAAGCTTTAACAACTTCTTCTTGGGCAACACAAAAACCATATTCTCCAAAACCTCCGCCGCCATATTTTTCCGGGAAGGCTGTTCCTAACAATCCAACATCAGCAATTTTATTTATTAATTCTTGAGGTATTTCTTCGTTTACGTCAATAGAAGCCGCGAGTGGTCTTATTTCTGAATCAGTAAAATCTCTTACCATTTCTCTTAACATTTGAATGTCTTCTTTATTCGCCATTACTCTCCATTTTGTTACTATTCACAAAAATATCAATCTTAATAATAATATAAAAATGAACAATGTGTTGTGATAAAAACTTTGATATGATGCGCATTTTTTAATCTTGAAATTCTATTAACTTCGATGTCATTTCCGAATGTTTTAATCGGAAATCCAGATGAATTTAAAATTTAGAATAAAAATTTAATTTGTGCTTTATTCTAGTAATAAGGCACACACCCCTTGATGCTCTCGCATCTTTCCCTCTCAAGAGGGAGAGTAATACTCAGGATAAAACATTTGTGATTTATAGCAAAGGACTATGTATCCTTATATCGTTCCAAATTTTACTATTGAATGTTAAAAAGAAATAGATTACGTTAAACCAATATATAGTTGTACTATTCGTAGAAATTGATTTTTATAATTATATCATTGCGCAAAAAATAGTTGTAATAGTGAAAACAAAAATATCAATAATCTTATTAGTTTCTATTGCCATAACCAACACGGGCTGCTTGCGGACGTACTACCCAATGATTTATGAATCAAGTACCTCTCCAATAATTTTTGAAACTGCTAATAAAGATACAACAAACACTAAGTATGTTAGTGGAGAATTACTATTGGCAAAAGGAGATTATGAAAATGAAACAGTCCAGCTTGTAAAAGGAAGTTATATAATTTCTAAAACAAAAGATTACATAAACACTAACATGAAATTATTTGGTTACTCAGGTTTTTATAAAGTCTCAGGACTTGAAAAATATAATGGATTGAAAAATTCATTTGGTTTTGGCGCTGAAGGGAGTGTTAATATAAATCTGAAAATTGAAGAGTTAAGAATAGGAATTGGCGGAAGCTTTGGCGTTGCGACAGAGTTCGGAGATTATTATCAATTTAGAAAATCAGCAAACAAAGAAGGAATAATAGATAGTGAAACCGGTTTTGGATTTTTTACATTTTCATTGTTTCCGGTAATAGCTTATCAATTTTCTGAGAGCACAATTATCTCAACCCAAATTAACATTGGAATGCCTGGTTTAATATCACCAAGTATTGTTCTAAATAATGATGACGTTGTTTATTGGCTAAGCTGGATACCGAATGATGAAAATAAAAATGATTATATGGGAAGAAGATTTATGTTTGGCGTAAATATAAATCTTAACGGATTAATGGCTGGTTTTTAGAAAGTATAAATTTTTATGTACAACTGAAGCATCCTCAAACCAAAAAAAGGAATAAAATGAAAAAGATAATCGTAATCTCATTTTTAGTTTTCTTAACAAATATTTTTGCACAATCGCCAGTTGGTAAAGGGACCTACTCAGTTTCGGGAGGTATTTCTTACAGTACAACAAGTGAGGAAAACAGCTCGAACAATAGAACGTATTTTTATTTAAATCCGATTGGTGGATATTTTTTTTGGGATAATATTTTTACGGGAATTTCACTGAGTTATGTGTATTCTAGTTATGGAGATCAAAGTGATGATAATTATGGCTTCGGACCAACTTTTAGATATTATTTTGATGCAAATGAAAACCTAAAACCGTTCGGTGGCGTAACTTATTTTCACGATTTTCTTGGTGAAAATTCCTCAACTAGTAATTTTACTATTACAGGTGGGGTAGATTTATTTATCACAAATTATTTTGCAATAGAAGGTGCAATAAATTACAGCATTCAAAATTTTAATTACTCCTCTGGTTATTATTCAAGTGATCAAACAAGTAAAACTTTTAATATCTCAATTGGGGCAAATTATTTTATTCATTAAAAAAAATATTTTTTCTAAATTTATTTTTTAGGAGGGTGGTATGAGTAATAAAATATTATTACTTGTAATGCTTTTAATAATTGGGTGTAATGAAAATGTTATTGATAATAGTAGTGATGAAAATCAAATTATTTCCGGAAGAGTAATTGATAATTATTTTCAAAAAGGATTGCCTGGAGCAGTAATAAAATTATCTCCCGGAGATTATTCAACAACATCAGATTCATTAGGCTTTTTCAATTTCGAAAAAATTCCAATTGGAAAATATATGGTAGTTACAGAAGCAATTAATTTTTTAGCATATTCTAGAGAAATTGATTTAACAAAAGAATCGAATGACTCATTGAAGATTTTTCTTAAAAGAGAATTTGAACATTTTATAAAATTTTTTAATTTTAGGATTTACGAAGGTTATAGTACTTATGAAATTATTGAAGAACCTTTTATAAAATTTTTTATAGAAACTAAAGAAATTTTTGGATGTTCCAACTTTGAAATAATAACTAAAAATTCAGTATCCGAAAATACTGTTGATATCGAATATGAAAGATTATTTATTGGGAATATTTGTGAAACAGCAATGGGAACAGCCAAAGCTATATATTCCACTAAAAATTCCAAATGGGAATTATTTATTTAACATTAAACAACAGGATGTGATTGATAAGTATTTCGTAACAATAAGTGATACTTTAATTACTATTTTACAAAACGGGACCAATTTAATTTCTAAAGCCGAATACACAGTATTTTGGCGTTACCCTCAAAATAGTTTTGCTGTAGTTGCAACAGGTGGTTCAGAAAAATCAGTTGAATTGTATAATAAACTATTAAAAATCTTTTCAAAGTATAACTGTTAGTGAAGTTCTATTTCAAGATTATGGAGAACTTGGTTTCCCGAGGAAAGGGCAAGGTCGTTATCTGGAAATAACAAATAAATTTTATAAATATAAAAATGAAGAAGATTATACTAAAATTGGCTCAAATCTCTTAGAATTTTCAAAGAAAATGATCTAACAAATAACGGACTGTATGTGTGGATTGTAAATTGGAAAAATAAAATATACCGCTCTTGGGTTTTAGATGATTTATAATAGAATTAGTTTAAAAGATAAATTTTAAATGCGTGTTTTAGTGAAATTAAAAATATATTCAATTGGAATTTTATTAACAATTTCTTCAATCCAAATATTTGCTCAATCACCGGAAAAAAAAGTTTAAGAATAATTTTTACTTTGAATTGTTTGGCAATGGATTTTTAGGCTCATTTAATTATGAAAGAATTTTAGGAGAAAGTTCAATTTTAAAATGGGATTAGGATATGTGCCGAATATTGAAAACAGTTCTATTTCTGCAGAGCAAGTAATTCTAATTCCAATTGATTATATCCATTTATACAGCTTTAATAAAAATGTAAAATTAGATATTGGCATTGGCGTGACTTTTCAATTTATGGATGAAAATTATGGCGGAAAGGATGAAGTGTTAATCAATGGAACTTTTGGATACAGATATCAGCCTACAAATGGAGGTTTTCTATTCAGAATTTCAATTACCCCATTTTATTCATTTGATGAAGGATTTTGGCCTTGGTTCGGTTTAAGTTTTGGTCATAATTTTTAAATAAGATTATTGCTTTTAAGAATTTTTTTATTTCTGTGAATTGACTTTGACGCAAAATTTTCCCTGACTGAAATCTGAGTCCTATTGACAAAACTTCTATTTTATATCCTTTTCTTGACTTTTCACTATTTAATAGCAATATTTCACAATATGAGCCAAAATTATATTTACAATACTTCCGAAAATCAGAAAATAAATATCACAACTTTTGGTAATTCCAATTTAGAAAAAGGAAACTGTTTAATATTTGTCCACGGATTTAAAGGTTTTAAAAGATTGGGGTTTTGTACCTCAGCTTGCAAAACACTTTTCTGAGAGCGGATTTTTTGTTATTACTTTTAATTTTTCTCATAACGGAGTTGGAAAAAGTTTAACAGAATTTGATGAATTAGACAAATTTGCAAATAATACTTTAAGCAGAGAAGTAAACGAGCTAATTGAAATTATTTCTGCATATAAAAATGGATTTTTTGGAAAAATTGCCAATCAAAATAAAATTGGTTTAGTTGGCCACAGCCGAGGCGGAGCAGTTTCTATTCTTGCCGCAAGTAAAAATAAAAATGTTGATGCTTTGGTAACCTGGGCAGCAATTTCTAAACTTGATAGATTCACCGAACGCCAAAAAGAAGAATGGATTGAAAAAGGTTACTTTGAAGTTTTGAATACAAGAACAAACCAAATTATGCGATTAAATAAAGTTTTTTTGGATGATCTTAAAAATAATTCCTCAACAACTCTGAATTTGGAAAAAGCACTAAGAGAATTAGCCAAACCTTATTTAATTCTTCAAGGTGATCAAGATTTAGCTGTTCCATTTGTAGAAAGCAAATCAAATTTATGAATGGTCAAATAAATCCACCACAAAATTAGAATTTATAAAAGGAACTGGTCACACATTTGATATTAAACATCCGTTTGACGGAAACACAAAAGCGTTTGATATTCTTTTAACTAAAACCTTAGAATTTTTTAATTCAACACTTACAAATAAATAACTCTTATGGAAACTAAAAATTTTATTTTTATCATCGTTTTTATTGCTGCATTCACCTTCCTTGGTTATAATATTAAAAGATTGCTCAGTTATTTAAGTGTCGGTCAAAAAGAAAATCGTTTTGATAATGTTCCGGAAAGAATTAAAAATGTTCTAAAAGTGGCAATAGGACAATCTAAAATTTTAAGAGAACCGGTTGCCGGAATTGTGCACGTTTTAATTTTTTGGGGATTCTTACTTTTTACAGTTGCGGTTGTTGAAGCAATTTTACAAGGATTTTATTCCGGCTTTTCATTTCACCTCTTGGGACCAATTTTCTCCCTCATAACTCTAACTCAAGATATTTTTGGAGTTTTAATAATTGCTGCGGTTCTGTATGCTTTATACAGAAGATATTTTTTAAACATTAAACGACTTGATCACGGAAAAGAAAGCTTAATTGATGCAACTGTAGTTTTAGTTTTGATTTTGTTGGTGGTTGTTTCAATGTTTGGGCAAAATATTTCATTAGTTGCTAAGCACGGATTTGAAGTTGAAAGTTGGGCTTTGCGACCAATATCTGCAAATTTAGCCCCATTATTTTTTGATACTCATGAAACAGCATCAACTTGGTACGAGGTTTTTTGGTGGATGCATGTTTTGGTTGTTTTCGGGTTTATGAATTTTCTTCCATACTCAAAACATCTTCATGTTTTTACTTCAATTCCCAATGTTTATTTTGAAAAATTGGGTAATAAGAAATTTGAAATAAAACCAATAAATTTAGAAGATGAATCAATTGAACAATTTGGCGCCGCAGATATTGAGCATTTAACTTGGAAGCAAATGTTAGATGGTTACACCTGCACTGAATGCGGAAGATGTTCTGATGCTTGTCCGGCAGCAACAACCGGCAAATTACTTTCTCCAAGAGAAATAATTATAAATACCAGAAAACGAACTGAAGAAAAAAGCACCAATAATTTTAGCTAATTCTAATAATGAAGCAAATTTAGTTGAAAATTCAGCTAAAAAAAAACTTTGGAGAAAACGTTAATTTTTAATTATATTAAACCTGAAGAACTTTGGGCTTGCACAACTTGCGGTGCTTGCATGCAAGAATGCCCTGTAACAATTGAACACATTGATACAATTGTTGATATGCGAAGAAATTTGGTTTTAATGGAATCTGATTTCCCCCCAGAGTTAAATAATGTGTTCAAAAATATTGAAACCAACTTTACTCCGTGGGCTTTTAATCCACAAGACAGAGCAAATTGGACAGAAGGTTTAGATGTTAAAACCATGTCTGAAGATCCGGAATGTGAATATTTATTTTGGGTTGGATGCGCTGGTTCTTTTGATTCAAGATATCAAAAAGTTTCTAAAGCAATTGCAACTTTATTTAATAAAGCCGGGGTCAGTTATAGAATTTTAGGAACAGAAGAAAAGTGTAACGGAGATACTGCCAGAAGATTAGGAAATGAATATTTAGCTCAAATGATGATGCAAGAAAATGTGGAAACACTAAATAATTACAAAGTTAAAAAGATTGTTACTGGTTGTCCGCATTGTTATAACTCGCTAAAAGTTGAGTATCCTCAATTTGGCGGTAACTTTGAAGTTTATCATCATACTGAAGTTTTAGAAAATTTAATTGATGAAGGAAAGATTAAATTAAAAGAAAATGGTGAGAAAACTAAGGTGACTTATCATGATTCATGTTACCTTGGAAGATATAATGATATTTACAATTCTCCAAGAAATTCGTTAAATTCTGTTACTGGATTAGATTTATTGGAGATGGACAGAAATAAAGACCGCGGATTTTGTTGTGGAGCCGGCGGGGAAGAATGTTTTTAGAAGAGACTGAAGGTACGAAAATTAATATAAACAGAACGGAAGAAGCTTTGGCAACTGGTGCAAATGAAATTGCTTCAGCTTGTCCTTTTTGTATGACAATGCTTACAGACGGTGTTAAATCCTTTGAAAAGCAAGATGAGGTAAACGTAAAAGATATTGCAGAAATAATTTTAGAGAATTCAATTTAATAAACCACTAACTAAACAAAAGGAGTAAAAATGGATAAGTATCATCAATTGGTTGAGTTTGTAAAAACATGGAAACCGATATTGAAAAATTTTATGAAAAAGGTCAAGCTGCTGCTGGAACTAGAGTTCGTAAAGCATTAAGCGAATTGAAAAAATTGTCTCAAGATATGAGAAATGAAGTTCAAGCACTTAAGAACGAAAGAAAAGGTTAATTCTATTTAGAATAGATTTTTAATCATTTCAATAATACTTTGAGGCTGTTTGTTTTTTAATAGGCAGCCTTATCTTTTAAATATGAAAAATAAAATACATAATCTTTACCATCGTTTTACTAGCCATTATTTACTGGTTAGTGAATCCAACTTACATCAAAGAAGAACCTGAAATAATTCAGGAAATTGTTGAAGAGAAAATTGATTCGACAGTTACCGTGACTTTTTCAAGCGTTGGTGATATTATGTGTCATTCAACACAGTATTTTTTTATTCGCAAGTTGGAGCAGATTCTTTTGATTTTAAGCCGGTTTTCAGTTACATAAAAGATTACTTAAGTGAGAAAGATATTTTATTTGGTAATTTAGAAACAGTTTTAGCTGGGGATACAAAAAATTATTCCGGCTATCCTTATTTTAATTCGCCGAACGAATTAGCCGAAGCCTTGAAATATGCCGGTTTTGATTTTCTGTTTACTGCTAATAATCATGCAAATGACAGAGGATTTAACGGTGTTAAACGAACAATTGATGTTTTACGAAAAATAAATATTGTTCCGCTTGGCACAACAATTCCAGGTGACTCTATAGAAAATTATAATTTGTTTGTTAGAAAAGGATTAAGATTTGGAGTTTTATCTTATACTTACGGAACAAATTATTATGAGTTTGATTTATATCCAGAAAAATATGTAAATCAAATTGACACTTTAAAAATTAAAAGTGACATTGAAAAATTAAAAAATAGAAATGCGGATTTGGTAATTGTTTATTTCCATTTTGGTACTGAATATGATAAACGAGTTGATTCGTATCAGAAAAAAAATAACCGAAAAAACTGTTAGTTACGGGGCTGATATAATTCTGGCAAGTCATCCGCATATAGTTCAGCCGTTTGAAAGATTCAAAACTAACAACGGAAATTTAGACAGCGGATTCGTAACATATTCGCAAGGTAATTTTCTCTCAAACCAAAGATGGCGTTATTCTGATGGCGCAATGATATTTAATTTTAATATAACTAAAAATATTTTCACAGATTCAGTTTATATTTCTGGAGTAAATTATTTACCTATTTGGGTTTTAGAGGGTAAAACTGAAAAGGGCAAAAGAGTATAAAATTTTGCCGTCTGAATATTATAATCAACCAGAAAAATTTGATTTTTTAACAAGCGCGGATGTTGATAGTATGAAAAGATCATACTTTGATACTGTTGAACTTTTCACGGCAAAATCTGCTTATCCTAAAATTGACACATTAAAATTATAAATGAAAACTAAAGCATCACTTTCTATAATATTTGTAACTGTTTTTATTGATTTACTTGGCTTCGGCTTGCTGATTCCAATACTTCCGACTTTTGCGAGCAAAGAACTTGCAATGTCTGATTTTCAAATAGGAATGGTTGTTGCGATTTTTTCACTAATGCAATTTATTTTTAATCCAATTATTGGAAATTATTCTGATAAAATTGGTCGCCGGCCAATAATTTTAGTTTCTTTATTGCTGACCTCAATTTCTTACATAATTTTCAGCTTTGCTCACACATTTTTACTTTTATTGGTTTCAAGAATGTTAGCTGGTTTTGGAGGAAGTAACATTGCAGTTGCTCAAGCTTACATTGCGGATGTGACAACTCCAAAAGAAAGAACTAAAGGGATGGGAATGATTGGTGCCGCATTTGGTCTGGGCTTTGTATTTGGACCAATGCTGGGCGGAATTTTATCCGGTTACGGTTATGAAGTTGTTGGCTATACAGCAGCGGGATTTTCTTTTTAGCGTTCACTTTTGCATCAATTTTTCTAAAAGAATCATTGGTTGTTAAGTCAGAAAATCAAAAACAAAGTAGAAAATTCTTTTCAATTAAATCGGTAACAGAAATATTAGAACAAAAGCGTTTGGCTTTCTTTGTTTTGATATTTTTATAATTGTGTTTTCAATGGCAAATATTTATGGTACTTTCGCAATTCTTGCCTACAAAGTTTACGGTTTTGAGGATAGACAAATTGGATATTTATTTGGAATTATTGGATTGGTTGGTGCAATAGTTCAAGGCGGTTTATTACGCCAAGTATCCAAATATGTTAGCGATGAAAAATTAGTGATTGCTGGGATTTTTTTGATGATTGGATTAACCGGATTGCCATACGGAGTTAATTTTTTAGGCGTTGCAATATTCGGAGGAGTTTTAGCAATTGGAACCGGAATTCTTCAACCAACTATTTTGGGCTTGGTTTCCAAAGAAACAACAGAAGATAGTCAAGGCAGAATACTGGGTGTTAACCAATCATTGGCTGCTTTAGCACGCGTGTTAGGTCCGCTTTGGGGCGGTTTGCGTATGATTATCTTGGTTATCAATTTCCATTTTTAACAGGGGAATTGCTACATTTCTCACCCTCATTTTTGCATATTACGTATTGAATTCTAAAAATTTAAATTACATACCAAAAATGTTTAAAGTCGGAAAAATAGAATTACAAAATCCGTTACTTCTTGCGCCAATGGAAGATGTAACCAGTATTGCGTTCAGAAAACTTTGCAAAGAAATGGGCGCAGATATTGTTTACACAGAATTTGTGAACTCCGATGGACTCATTAGAGATAATAAAAAAACTCACGATAAACTTAAAATTACAAATGAAGAACGTCCAGTCGGAATTCAAATTTACGGTGGTTCCATTGATCCAATGAGAGAAGCCGCAATTATTGCAGAACGAGAAAATCCGGAAATAATTGATATAAACGCTGGCTGCTGGGTTAAAAAAGTTGCAAATCGTGGAGCCGGAGCTGGTCTGTTGAAAGATCCGCCATACATGCAAAAAATGGTTAAAGAAGTTGTTGATGCTGTAAAATTACCTGTAACAGTTAAAACAAGAATTGGTTGGGATGATGATTCAATTCAAATTTTGGAGGTTGCAAAAAGATTGGAAGATGTTGGTGTGCAAGCTTTAACAATTCATTGCAGAACCAGAAATCAAGGTCATAACGGTGAGCCGGCTTGGCATTGGATTCCTAAAATTAAAGAAGTCGTAAAAATACCCGTTGTTGTTAACGGTGGAATAATGACTGCCGAAGATGCTTTACGGGCAAAAGAAGTTACAAATGCAGATGGATTTATGATAGCAAGAGGCGCAATTAATCACCCATGGATATTTAAAGAAATTAAAGAAATTTTTGAGAAAGGTTTTGTTTCAAGCTTTGTTGATGTTGAAGAAAGAATTGAAACAGCGCTCCGTCATTTAAGATACGAACTCGAATATAAAGAGGGGAAGCGGGCGATTATTCCATTCCGTAAATATTATTCAGGTTACCTAAAAGGATTATATGGAGCATCAAAAATAAAGCAGCAAATTATGCAGTTGGATGAATACAAACCGATTGAAGAATTATTGCAGAACTATAAAGAACAACTCAAACAGCATCAAGAAATAGAAGAGGATTAATAGATTAATG
This sequence comes from Ignavibacteriales bacterium, assembly GCA_020635285.1. GTDB lineage: Bacteria > Bacteroidota > Ignavibacteria > Ignavibacteriales > Melioribacteraceae. The sequence continues at coordinate 185,662 of JACKAB010000044.1, forward strand.
TTATGTTTTCTGAAATAAAAAAATGTCATGCTAATTTCATTACAGCATACGTTTTAATATCAAGAATATGAGGTTCCGAAATAAATTCGGAATGACAAAAGTGCAAATCTAAAATGAATAAATGAACTTAAATCAATCAGCCAAAATAATATCTTACCTTTTTGTTCCGCCGTTTCTAAATCTTGTTATATTTATTTATTATTCACTTAATTATGAAGAAAATTCTAAATTAATTTATTCCATAATAATCTCTTTATTATTTGGAGTAATTTTCCCAATTTTGACTTTCGTTTATTTCCGCAAAAAGGAAAAATATTAAATAATGACGCAACTGTAAAAGAGGAAAGAACAGTTCCTTATATTTATGGAATTATTTACACATTATTGGGTGTGATTATTTCGGGATTTTTTGAGTTGAATCCTCTATTATTTTACTTTGGATGAGTTATTTAATTTGCTCCATTGCACTAATAAATATAAATAGATTTTGGAAAGTAAGTGCTCACTCTATGGGAGCAGCTATTCCACTAGGGAGCATCTTTTTTTTATTGGTGAATTACCGATATTCTTTGCAATTTTAATTCTTGTAAGTTGGTCAAGATTCTATTTAAAAGGTACATTCTTTTTGCACAAATTGTAGCCGGAGCTTTTATTGGTTTTGGAATTACTTTTATTCTGATAAAATATTGTTTGTAAATGAGTTAATAGATGCATTTAAAGTAATGTTTCAGCTTAATTATATTTAATTATTCGGAAAAATGTTATGAATAAAGAACTTTTATATTCAGATAATTTGATTGAAATTGACAATGAAACTATAACTTTTCGCAGTTACTATTTTCCTACAAGATCAAAAAAAGTTGTAAAATTTGCTGAAATAAAAGAAATCATAAGTAAAAAGCCGACATTCTTTAACGGAAAATATAGATATTGGGGAACCGGAGATTTTAGACATTGGTTTCCGCGTGATTATAAAAGAAATAAAAGATCAGTTATTTATTTTCTAACGCTCAGGGATAAAAGAATAAAAATTGGTTTTACTGTTGAAAATAATGATGCGATAAATAAATTGTTAATTGATAAATCAAAACGATATTACTTTCGCTTTGAAAGATGATAATTAGGAGTAAAATGGACTTGAAAAAATACATTAGAGACGTTCCCAATTTTCCGGTAGAAGGAATAATATTTAAAGATATTACAACACTGTTGCAAGATAAAAATGCCTTTAGCTATACTTTAGATGAATTATATAACATAAGTAAAAACAAAGGAATAACTAAGGTTATTGGAATTGAATCGCGCGGATTTATTTTTGGCGGTGCTCTTGCAGAAAAACTTAATGCCGGATTTGTTCCAATTAGAAAACCGGGTAAATTACCTGCAGAAACTCTAAAAGAAGAATACTCTCTTGAGTATGGAACAGACAAAATCGAAATCCACAAAGATGCTTTAACCAGCGAAGATGTTGTTTTAATTCATGATGATTTATTAGCGACTGGCGGAACTATGAAAGCTGCGTGTAACTTAATTGAAAAAAATGGGAGCACGCGTTGCTCAAATTTCATTTTTGATTGAACTCGACTTTTTAAATGGAAGAGAACTGATAAAAAATTATGATGTGAAATCTTTAATTCATTATTAGTAAATTACAATAATCCTAAAGACTCGTTATTGCGAACTTCGATGCTTTTTATCGGAGTGAAGCAATCCTTTTTAATTGGCAGATTGCTTCGAGAAAACTCCTCGCAATGACTAAACTTTTTAGAGTGTTTACCTTTAGAAACAATTTTTAATTCAACCCGTGCAAATAATAAAAATCTTAAAATATATTGAAGAAAACAGCAACTCCGCATTCTTTTATACTCCAAATATTTATGAAGGAGGAAGTCTTACTTTTTTTTAAAAAGCCGTTGAAAATATTCAAGGCAAAAACAAAAAGAGAAGTTGAAGAAGTCCTTAAACAAGTTGATGAATTTTCTCAAAATCCTAATTTCATCGGGTTTGCAACTATTCCTTATGAAATTGGATATTATTTTCAGCCGAAGGAAATAAAAAATTCCAATCTAAAGAACATAGAAATGTGTTTTTATTTTTATGAAAAAGAAAATGTGGAAATAATAAATTCCAATGATTTACAATTTGACGAAATTGAAAAATTTACGAACTCTGAAAATTTAATTAAGGATTTTAGCCTCGATATTTCAAAAAAAGATTATCTCCTAAAAGTCACTCAAATCAAAAAATATATTTCAGAAGGAGATACTTACCAAATTAATTTTACCACAAAAGCTAAGTTTAAGTATGAGGGAAAATAACCTCACTTTTTCTTAATGGAATTTTTAATCAATCTGCGGGTTATTCTGTTTTAATCAATAATGAAAAGGAGTTTGTACTTTCTTTTTCACCCGAATTATTTTTTAAAACTGATTACAAAACCATAATCAGCAAACCAATGAAGGGGACTTTAAAGCGAAAAGCAAATCCTTTGGAAGATGCAAAACTTGTTAACTCACTTTTAAGTGATGAAAAAAACTTGGCAGAAAATGTAATGATCGTCGATTTAATGCGAAACGATATTGGCAGAATTGCAGTTACAGATTCTGTAAAAGTTGAAAAATTATATCAAATTGAAAGTACGAAACTCTTTACCAACTTACTTCAACAGTTGTTGGCAAACTTAAAAGTAAAAAGTTGAGTAAAATTTTTATGAACCTTTTTCCAAGTGGATCAATTACCGGCGCGCCTAAAATTAGATCTATGCAAATTATTGCCGGACTGGAAAAATCTCCCCGTAATTTATACACCGGCACAATTGGCATCATCACGAATGAAAATGCGGTTTTTAATATTCCAATTAGAACAGTTAATATTGATAAAAAAACAAAACTTGGCGAGCTTGGTTTGGGCAGCGGAATTGTTTGGGATAGCAGTGCTGAAATGGAATTTGAAGAAGTAAAACTTAAAGGCAATTTTATTACAGAACCTCTAAAGTATTTTGAACTTTTAGAAAGTTTATTATTTGAAAATGGAGAATATTTTTTACTGGATTATCATTTGGAAAGATTGAAAAAATCAGCGGATTCTCTTCTATTTAAATATGATGAAAATGAAATTCTTAATTCGTTGAAAAATATTAAAACTAAATTTGAACCTGGCAAAAAATATAAAGTAAGACTTCTTGTAAACAAGTGGGGAAGTGTTAAAATTGAGTTTGATGAAATTAACTTTGAATTAAAAAGTGCTAAAATTGTATTGAGCAAAATAGAAAGATGCGATGTTGAAAAATTTAAGTATCATAAAACTACATTTAGACCTTGGGATGATGAATTGAAAAAAGCCAAATTAAATGGATTTGACGAAGTTTTATTCATAAATGAAAATGATGAATTGCTGGAGGGCGCAATAAGTAATCTGGTAATTGAAAAAAATGGCAGACGGTTCACTCCGCCAATAGAATTAGGAATATTAAACGGATGTTACAGAAAATATCTTTTAGATAATAAATTGTGCTCAGAGAAAAGATTAACCTTAACTGATCTGAAAAATGCCGATAAAATTATCTTTTGCAACTCAGTAAGGAAAGAAATATTAGTGATGAAATAATAGAAAAGATTTAACCGCTTCATAAGACATTCCTTCGGAAAAAGCTCACAAAGTTTTATTTTTTTTCTTCTCCTTTTCACCCTTACCCCGCTTCTCCTTTCTTCTTTCTTCTTTCTTCTTTCTTCTTTTCTAGTTCCATATCTTAATAATTGAAGATAATATCAACATAGTGAACTAAATTCCAATTGAATATTATTTAATAACAAATTATTGCTAAATACGACAAAATATGCTATTTTTTTAAAGAAATAATACTTCGTAACTTAATATGGGGGAGTAAATGCGATATTATCTAATCAGATTTATTTTAGTGGTTGCTATATTATCAATTTCCAACAATTTGTTCGCTTCTGGAAATGAAAAAAACGGCAATCTACACTCACAGTTAAATTCAGCTGATCAAAGCTGGTACAGCAAGGCTATAGAAAATATTAAAAATTCCGAATATAATATTTCCTTTGCAGAGAATTTAAATGCCTATCAATCTCCAAACAGAAAAAATAATCTTCGTTTTATTTATAAAAATGATGGGTTTATAGTAAAACCGCGTGTAACCGAAATTTCTGTTAAGGATGAATCTAGTTCAGTTATAAAATCAGATAAAATTAAAGTTACAGATGATTGGAATGCCGAGTTTTCACTCCTAGGTTTTGGCCGAGGTAATATAATTGAAAAACAATTTACTGGAGAAAAATTAAATGTTGAAGGAAATACAGCATTTATTGAAGACGATAATTTAAGAATGGAATATATAAACAACGAACAAGGCATGCGGCAAAATTTTATCGTTTATAATAAACCTCAAAACGGAGATGGACATTTAACATTAAAACTAAATATTGAAACAGAAAAAACAATTGTAGTTGGCGCCGATGCATTGGTGATAAAGGACGAAAATAAAGATCTTATGAAATACAGCAGTCTTATAATTTGGGATGCCAATGGAAAAGAAATACGCGGCTGGTTTGAAGCAATTGATAATAAACCAACCTCAACAGGCAAACAGATTAAAATTGTTGTAAATGATATTGATGCAGTTTATCCAATTACTATTGATCCCTTATCAACAGGTGCGTTATGGTCAAAATATGGTGCTCAAACTGACGCTAATTTGGGTTGGAGTGTTGCCACTGCCGGCGATGTAAATGGTGACGGTTACAGTGATGTAATTATCGGTGCTCCCCTATATGATTTCAATAGCCTAAATAACTGCGGAGCTGCATTCGTCTATTATGGAACAAATACCGGAGTAAATTCAACAGTCCAAAAAACAATTTACGGAAATAATGCTAATTCTAATTTAGGTTCGAGCGTTTCAACAGCTGGCGATGTAAATGGTGACGGTTACAGTGATATAATTGTTGGTGAGCCGTTTTATAAAATTGGAATTGAAACTAAAGGTGCATTTTATATTTATCATGGTTCTAATTCAGGCATATCAAACAATGCTAATTTTAATGCTACTGGACAAGATGGTTCAGAGTTTGGCTTAAGTGTATCGACAGCCGGAGATGTAAATGGAGATGGTTACAGTGATATAATTGTAGGTGCTCATAAGTACACATTTCCAGAATTTGAAGAGGGTCTTTCATTTATATATTATGGAAGTTCAAGTGGGTTAAATAATTCGGTGGATTATTTGGAAGCTGACATAGCTTCTGCAAAATTTGGATTTAGTGTATCAACAGCCGGAGATGTAAATGCTGATGGGTATAGTGATGTAATTGTAGGAATGCCTGATTATAACGGTCCTTCAAATGGAGGTGCTGTGTTAGTTTTTCTTGGCTCATCAGGAGGAATTTTGAGTACTCCCAATTTTTATAATACTTTTTCCACGGCTGATTTTAAATTTGGCCAAAGTGTTGCTACAGCAGGAGATGTAAATGGTGATGGTTATAGCGATGTTGTTGTCGGTTCGCCAAATAATAATGGTTATGATCGTGCAACAGTATTTTATGGAAGTTCAAGTGGTATAAATTTGGATCTATTACCAACCGTTTTAACTATTAATCAAACTAGTGTAAATTTTGGTTCAAGTGTGTCAACTGCTGGTGATATAAATGGAGATGGGTACAGTGATGTTATAATTGGTGCTCCTAATTATAGCAATGGCGAAACCAATGAAGGAGGAGCTTTCGTATATTACGGTACATCAAATGGAATAAATACTATTTCTCCCATAATTATTGAAACCAATTCTGCATCAGCACAATTAGGCTTTTGTGTAGCAACCGCCGGAGATGTTAATGGCGATGGTTTAAGTGATGTTATTATTGGGGCTCCTTTTTATAATTTCAGTGTTCAAGGTGGAGCTGCATTTGTTTATACTGGTAAAACAGATGGTTTATCACTTGCAGCAAATTGGAACTATGTTTCTCAATCATTTTCTGGCTTTGGAATTAGTGTATCAACTGCGGGTGATGTAAATGCCGATGCTTTTAGTGATGTTATAATCGGAGCTTATGAATATGATCAAGGTGAAAATAATGAAGGTGCTGCGTTTGTTTTCCACGGCTCATCAGCTGGATTAGAAGAATTTAATCCTAATTGGGCAATATATGGAAACCAGAATGGTGCAAATTTAGGTAAAAGTGTATCAACAGCCGGAGATGTAAATGGAGATGGTTATAGTGATATAATTGTTGGGGCAAGATGGTATGATAGTGAATCTAAAATAGATAATGGAGCTGCATTTGTTTATTTGGGAGGGTCTTCGGGATTATCTTCTACTGCTAGTTGGACATACAAAGGCGAAAATACTGGTTTTGAGTTAGGCAATAGTGTCTCTACCGCAGGTGACGTAAATGGCGATGGATTTGGCGATGTGATTGTTGGTGAACATTATTTTCAGGGTCCGGAACCTCAAGAGGGACGTGTTTATGTTTTTCATGGCTCAACATCCGGGTTATCTATTTTCCCAAACTGGCAAGTTGAAAGCAATGTAAATAACGCTAATTTGGGTGAGAATGTATCGAATGCTGGTGATGTCAATGGGGACGGGTACGGGGATATAATTATCGGTTCACCCTCATTAACTTCTCTAGGATCAGCTTCCATTTATTTTGGCTCTGAAAATGGTCTATCATCCACAGCTGATTGGACCCAAAGCGGTGCACATCCGGTCTCAAAATTCGGATGCAGTGTTTCAAACGCTGGAGACGTAAATGGTGATGGATATAGTGATATAATTGTAGGATCAAATGGATATAATAGTTATGAAGGGGCTGCATATATTTATTATGGCTCATCTGCTGGTATATCAACATCAATTTCACCTGATATAAAACAAGCTAACCAGGCCGGTGCACAATTTGGAACAAGTGTTTGTACAGCTGGAGATGTAAATGGAGATGGCTATAGTGATATTTTAATTGGAGCACCTAGATTTAGTGATGGAGAAAATGATGAAGGTGCTGCCTATTTATTTTTGGGTTCAGCTAGTGGATCATTAACTTTGCCAAATTGGAGCGTGGAATCTGATCAAGAAAATGCAAATGGTGGTACTAGTGTATCCACAGCTGGAGATGTAAATGGAGATGGTTATAGCGATATTTTGGTGGGTGCGTTCGGAATAGATCGGGTTTCAGCATATTATGGGAATAATGGTGGAGGGTTGAAAACAAACATACAACAATATACTCCTTTTTCTATACCTGATGTTGTTGCTTCAGGTGGTAATACTAGAAGTGGAATTCAACCATTTGCAGCAAGTTTGGCAATGTTTTCTAAAAGTCCGTTTGGGCGGGCAGATGGTAAAATTGTTTATGAATATAGAAAAAATGGGTTAATGTTTTCAGCAGGTGCAAATATAAGTACAAGTGTTTCCAGTGATGGATCTGGTTCAATTTCTAACCTAGGTGTAAACGGGACAGAATTGAGAACAACCTTTGAAATTAATAATGCAACATATAAATATAAATGGCGTGTAAGGACAGAGTATAGTTTAGTTAATAATCCATATCAAAAATATGGTCCATGGAAATACTATAGTAGTTACGCTGCAAAATTAAGGGATGGCTTCAGGACAGCGAGTAATGATAGTTATGTCAATGTAGATCTAAAAGTGTTTTTGGAAGGAGCATATAATACTTCTAATAGCAACATGGATAATCTTTTAACCATTCCCTATCAGTCCCCTTATAGTGAAACTGCAAGTTTTCAGACAAATGCACCAACTGATGCAGTAGATTGGGTTTTAGTGCAATTAAGGGATAAAGATACACCAAATACTATACTTCGCTCTCAAGCTGGTTTTTTACTAAAGGATGGTACTATTGTAGATTACAACACTTTTGGCAAATTAAAATTACTTTCAAATTCTGGTTTTGGGTATTTTCATTTATCAGTAAAACATAGAAATCATTTGCAAATAATGACGGCACAGCCAATTTATTTATCTAATTAATATGAGGAGTGAAAGGTAAAACCAGGCCGACCAACATAAGACAAAAGTGAAAATCGAGTTGACTAAAGTGTTACAAGCACGGAAATTTGGATACTTTGAAATGTAAAAAGTTGTCGACAAAAATAAACCGAAAAGGTTTCTAAAGCACTTGTTATGCTAGCTTTGTCTGCTGAAAGCGGGCTCTGAGCGGGAATCTAGCCTTTTCTGGATTCTCGCTAAAACCACCCTGGAATAACAAATATTTTTTTTAACTTTTACTCCGCACTTTCTCCTTTCTCCGCCTCATCTTTTCACCTTTTCTCGTTCCACGTTTCCACGTTTTTCATTATTTTTAACGCATGCTCAAATTATTACAGACAGAACTAAAACATTTCTTGAAAGAACTCAAAACTTTAGACCAAAAAGTTGTAACAATATTTTTAAGCTCAATAATATTTTTTACAGTTAGCTGGTATTTTTCCAATCCAAAATTCTTTAATGAAATATTTACTTTTCATAAACAGTTTGATCCTCTTTTAGAAGACTTAGCTTCTTACACTTATTGGTTTATTTTAGATTTTTTTTTTTTTCTTGTTATTCCTTTCTTAATTATAAAATTTCTTTTCAAAGAGAAAATTAAAAATTCGGCTTAGTAATTGGCAATAAAAATATTGGGTTCAGCTTAACAGCATTATCAATCTTGGTCTTTCTGCCAATTATATATTTTATTTCAACTTCAGAAAATTTTAGTAGTTACTTCCCATTAATGCAAAGTTCTAAAGATGATTTATTAATCTTTATCATTTATGAATTATTGCTGCTTCTATTTCTATTTTCTTGGGAGTTTATTTTTCGCGGATTTATTTTATTCGGTTTAGAAAAAAGATTTGGACTTTACGCAATTTTTATTCAGATGATTCCTTTTGTAATTCTGCATAACGGCAAACCTTTTTTAGAAACCTTCGCTTCAATTTTTGGCGGATTGTTTTTGGGTTATTTGGCTTTAAGAACAAGATCAATTTTATATGGATTTTTAATTCATGGAGTTATTTTAATTGCGTTAGATTTATTAGGATTTATTAACAACTAAACCGTCATTCTGGTTTTCGCGTCTTTTCTGCGGAATACCGGAATCGAATAAGAATATGAACTTCGTAAGCCAACTTTGGGTTCATTGTGGTTTATCTTTTTTTATCAAAACTTATATCTAATTTTTATTATAAATTTATTTTACAAAATTTAATCTCTATTCAAATATTTTAAAAGGGAAATCTAAAATGAAATTCACTTTAAATGTTGATCACGTTGCAGTTCTTAGAAATGCACGCGCTGAAGATAATCCAGATCCGGTTACCTTTGCTTTAATGGCAGAACTTTATGGAATTGATGGAATTGTTGTTCATCTCCGCGAGGATAGACGCCACATAAACGAGCGCGATGTTAGATTGTTGAGAGAACAATTAAAAACCAAACTTGATCTGGAAATGGCTGCAGTAAAAGAAATTGTTGATATCGCTTGCGATGTTCAACCTGATTTAGTTACGCTAGTTCCTGAAAAGAGACAAGAGCTAACTACAGAAGGTGGATTGAATGTGATTGATAATATTGATTTGATTAGAGATACAATTGATCAGCTTCATGATTCTGATATTCCCGTTTCATTATTTGTTGAGCCGGATGTAACTCAAATTGACGCAGCGTCTGAAATTAGTGCAGACTTAATTGAAATACATACTGGCATTTATGCTAATGCTAAAAATGAAGAAGATGCTTTTGATGAACTTGAAAGGATTAGACAAGCAGCAAAACATGCTAAAAAATTAGGACTTGGAGTAAATGCGGGTCACGGATTAAACTACCTTAACATGAAAGAATTTATGGTAATTGAAGATGTTGATGAAGTGAGTATAGGGCAAGCTGTTATTGCAAGGTCTGTATTTGTTGGGCTTGAGCAAGCATTGAAGGAAATGGCTGCATTGATTAATAGAAAATAAATTGAACAATCTAAAACGAAAATTAGAATATCATTATAACAAATTTGATGCGAGTCAGATTTATCCTGATCCATTAATATTTCCGCATAGATTTACAAAAGAATCTGATATAGAAATATCGGCATTTATTTCCAGCATTTTTGCTTATGGAAATGTAACACAAATAATAAATTCATTAGAGAGAGTTCATACCTTGTTTGGTGAAAGCCCGACAGAATATTTTACAAATTTTAATCCCAAAGATCACAAAGCCTTTTTAAAAGAATTTAAACACAGATTTTACACCGGAGAAGATGTAAAACATCTGTTCAAAATAATTAAATATTTGATTGAAGAATATGAATCAATCAAGCATCTGTTTTTACTTTATCATTTTGATCATGAAAAAAATATTAAAAATTCACTCGCTTCATTCTCACAAAATTTGATTGATATTTCAGAAAGATTAGGCAGGGGAACAAGGGGAATTAAATTTATGTTCCCTAATCCGCAGAGTGGAAGTGCATGCAAAAGAATGAACTTATTTTTGCGCTGGATGGTTAGAAAAGATGAATTAGATTTTGGAATTTGGAAAGCTGTAAGAAAAGATCAGCTAGTAATTCCGGTTGATACTCACATTGCCAGAATTAGTCGCGAACTAAGTTTAACAACAAGAAAAAATGTAAGTTGGCAAATGGCTGAAGAAATAACTGAAAAACTAAAGAAATTCGATTCTAAAGATCCAATAAAATATGATTTTGCTATTTGTCATATTGGAATAAGGAAGCTGGAATTCTAGAAAATTTCTAAATAATAGCCTATAAAAAAGATATTAATCTAATAATAAATTTAATTGCATAAAAATCACTAAAAGATTATATTTGTGTTTGATTTTTTGTAAATGAAAGTTCTATAAAAATTTGAATGACCTTTTTTGCCGGGGTGGCGGAATTGGTAGACGCACTGGACTTAAAATCCAGTGGGAGGTTTCTCCCGTGCCGGTTCGAGTCCGGCCCTCGGTACTAGGTTTTTCAATTTTTTAATGTCATTCCATTTTTACAATTTAATGTTCACCTCTTAATTTCAAAATGGAAGATTGGTTTTAGCTTTCTAAACACTGGGTTCTTAGCTCAGTTGGTTAGAGCGTCTGCTTGACGTGCAGAAGGTCAGAGGTTCGAATCCTCTAGGACCCACAATTGATCGGAGTTTACTCCGTTTTTTTTTAAAAGGTATATGGATAATAAAGTTAAAATAAAATTTCCTGATGGATCTGAAAAAGAATTTGATAAAGGTATTACATCTTTTCAAATTGCCGAATCAATTTCACCCAGATTAGCCGAAGAAGTGTTGGTTGCTAAAGTTAACTCAAAAATGGTTGATGTTAACAGTCCAATAAATTCTGATGCAACAATTCAACTTTTCACGTTTAAAGATGAGTTGGGCAAGCACAGTTATTGGCATTCAACTTCTCACTTAATGGCCCACGCAATTCAAGCGCTGTATCCAGAGGCAAAGTTTGGAGTTGGTCCGGCTATTGAAGGCGGATTTTATTATGATTTTGATATTAACACAAATTTAACAGAAGAAGATTTAGTTAAAATTGAAAATAAAATGTTGGAAATTGCTAAAGAGGATAATCCTTTTAAGCGACGAGAATTAAGCAAAGCAGAAGCTTTAGAATTTTTCAAAAAAGCTGATGACCAATACAAGCTTGAAATTATTAGCGAGCTTGATGAAGAAAGTGAAACAATTAGCCTTTATCACGAAGGTGATTTTACAGATTTATGCCTTGGTCCACATATTCCTTCAGCTGGAAAAATTAAATTTGTAAAGTTAATAAATATTTCAGGTTCATACTGGCGCGGAGATGAAAAGAGACAAAGTTTACAGAGAATTTATGGTGTTTCTTTTCCAAAGAAGAAAATGTTGGATGAACATTTAGAACTTTTAGAAGAAGCAAAAAAACGTGATCATAGAAAATTAGGTAAACAGCTTGGACTTTTCAGTATTGAGGAAGAGGCTGGTCCGGGGTTAATTTACTGGCATCCAAAAGGTGCAAGTGTTAGAAATACAGTTGAAAATTTTTGGCGTGAAGCTCATATTAAAAATGGTTATGAATTAGTTTATTCTCCTCACATTGGGAAAAGTTGGTTATGGGAAACAAGCGGTCACCTTGTAAATTATAAAGACAGCATGTTTGCCCCTATGAAAATTGATGATCAAGATTATTATATTAAACCAATGAACTGTCCGTTCCACATAATGATGTACAAGACGGATTTACATTCGTATAGAGATTTACCATTAAGATGGGCAGAATTAGGAACGGTTTACCGATATGAAAAAAGCGGAGTTCTTCACGGACTTTTAAGAGTAAGAGGATTTACCCAGGATGATGCTCATATTTTTTGTACGCATGACCAAATAGAAGATGAAATCATTGAAGTTATAAGATTCTCTTCCTATATTTGGACTTCATTTGGTTTTGATAATCTAAAATATTATATATCTACTAAACCATCTGAAAAAGCTGTTGGTGATGACGAACTTTGGGATAAAGCAACTGAAACTCTTAAAATTGCTTTAAATAAACAAGGCTTAGAATACGAGATAGATGAAGGCGGCGGTGCTTTTTATGGTCCAAAGATTGATATAAAAGTCAAAGATGCACTGCATAGAGAATGGCAGATGAGTACAATTCAGTTTGATTTTAATCTGCCTGAAAGATTTGATATGAAATATATTGGCGAAGATGGAAAAGATCATCGTCCATTTATGGTACATAGAGCACTGTTTGGTTCTATTGAAAGATTTATGGGAGTTTTAATTGAGCATTACGGCGGAGCATTTCCAACATGGTTAGCTCCAACTCAAGTTGCAATTATTCCTGTTTCTCAAAACTTTTTAGAATATGCAGAGAAGATTAAGAATATTCTAAAAGAGAAAAAATTTTAGAGTAGAACTTGATGAACGAAATGAAAAAATAGGTTATAAAATTAGGGAATGGGAGACTCAAAAAGTTCCATATATGCTAATTTTAGGTGAAAAAGAACAAGAAGCTGGAACTGTTTCAATTAGGAAACATAAAGAAGGCGACAAAGGTTCTGCAACTGTTGATGAATTTTTAAAATCGATTACTGCAGATATAAATAAATTATCTACTAACTAATTAGGAGGTTTTCATCGCTCAAGATAAACAGCGTATTAATGAAGAGATTAGGCACCATGAAATAAGATTAATTGGTGCGGATGGTGAACAATTAGGATTGTATTCTTCAAGAGATGCATTAAAAAAAGCTCAAGAACAAGGTTTAGATCTTATAGAAATTGCTCCACAAGCTAAACCGCCTGTTTGTAAAATTATTGATTTTGGAAAATTTCAATATGAACAGCAGAAGAGAGATAAGATACAAAAGAAGAAACAGCACGTTACTGTTTTAAAAGAAATAAGATTGCATCCTAATACTGATACTCATGATTTTGAATTTAAATCTCGTCACGCAGAAAAATTTCTTAACGATGGAAATAAGGTGAAAGTTTCTGTTATTTTTAAGGGCAGAGAACTGGCTTATAAAGATCACGGTAAAGAATTATTGGTTAAATTTATTGCAAGTTTGGAAGAAGTAGCAATTGTTGAACACGAAATTAAATTTGAAGGCAGAACAATGCATGCAATACTTCAGCCCAAAAAAATTAAAGTAAAAAAGACTAAATAAATAGGTAAAATTATGCCAAAAATGAAAAGTAATAGAGGCGCCGCAAAAACTTTTAGAAAAACCGGCTCCGGAAAAATTAAAAGAAATAAAGCGTTCAAATCTCACATACTTACTAAAAAGAGTACAAAGACCAAAAGAGGTTTAAGAAAAGCTACACTTGTTTCTGATGCTGATTTCAAACGCGTTAAAACAATGATTCAATAAAAGGAGTTTATGTAAAATGCCTAAAGCAAAAAATAATGTTGCGTCTCGCGCACGAAGAAGAAAAGTATTAAAACTTGCAAAAGGTTACTGGGGTTCACGCAGTAAAGTTTATACTGTTGCTAAACACTCAGTAGAAAAAGGTTTGCAATATGCGTACAGAGATAGAAAAAACAAAAAGAGAACTTTTAGAAGTTTATGGATTGTAAGAATTAATGCTGCTGCAAGATTAAACGGAACAACTTATTCACGTTTAATTTCTGCAATGAGTAAAAAAGGTGTTGATATAAATAGAAAAATTCTTGCTAGCTTAGCAGTTGAAAATCCAAATGCTTTTGCTGATATAGTAAAATTTGTATCTGCATAATTTTAACCCCTAAAGATCTCCGTACATTGGTAGATTATATTTAGGGGTATTTTTTTAAATTTTAAAATTGTTATGAAAGATAAAATTGAACAAGTAAAAAAAGATTTTGCAGAGGATACTAAAGCTGTTAATAATTTAGAATTACTTGAAAATCTGCGCATAAAATTCTTTTCCAGAAATGGAATCTTCGCCCAATTATTTGAAGACTTTAAAGTTTTGCCTAAGGAAGAAAAACCCTTATACGGCAAAGTTCTAAATGAAGAAAAAAATAGTGCTCAAAATATTTTTGATGAACTCAAAATAAAAATTGAATCAAATTCCAAAGAAGAAAAAGATAATACTGATTTAACCCTTCCTGGACGATCTAATAAAATTGGCGCTTTACACGTACTCACCCAAACTCTTGATGAGATAAAATCAATCTTCAAGGGATTGGGATTTTCTATTTATACCGGTCCAGAATTAGAATCTGACGAAAATAATTTTGAAATGCTGAACTTTCCGGACGATCATCCAGCAAGAGATATGCAGGACACATATTTTATCAACGATTCATTTTTATTGCGTACGCACACTTCACCAGTTCAAGTAAGGTTAATGAAAAGCAGCAAACCTCCTTTTAGAGCAATAATGCCGGGAAGGGTTTATAGAAATGAAGCAATTTCAGCAAAGAGTTATTGCTTGTTTCATCAAGTTGAGGGTTTGGTTATTGACACTAATGTAACATTTGCAGAGCTAAAAGGAACACTTGTTTATTTTGCAAAACAGCTTTTTGGAGAAGATGTAAAATATAGATTCCGGGCAAGCTTTTTTCCATTTACTGAACCAAGCGCCGAAGTTGATATCTGGTGGCAGCCGCAAGGTAAAGAAGGAAAGTGGCTGGAAATATTAGGCTGTGGAATGGTTGACCCTAATGTTTTAACAAATCTAAATATCGATCCTGAAAAATATATTGGCTATGCATTTGGAATGGGAATTGAAAGAATGGCAATGTTAAAATACGGAATTGATGATATTAGACTTTTCTTTGATAACGATAAAAGATTTTTAAATCAATTCAAATAGTTTGAGGAAACAGTTTTGATAATCTCGCTTAATTGGTTAAAAGAATATATTAATTTAGATGGAATTTCTCTTGAAGAAATTGTAGACAAAATTACTACATCCGGTTTAGAAGTTGAAGAAGTAATTGATAAGGCAAGCGAACTAAAAAATATAGTAATTGGCAAAGTTGAAGAAACAAAAAAACATCCAAATGCTGATAGGCTTTCCGTTTGTAAAGTTTCTGATGGTGAAAATATTTTTAACGTGGTTTGCGGAGCTCCTAATGTTAAAGCCGGACAAACTGTTGCCTTTGCAAAAGTTGGAGCAATAATTCCTAATGGTAAATTTGAAATAAAAGATGCTAAAATTAGGGGCGAAAAATCTTCAGGAATGATTTGTGCCGAAGATGAGCTTGGTTTTTCTGATGACCATGAAGGAATAATGGTTTTAGATGATAAACTCAAAGCAGGAATTCCTCTTTCTACTGCGTTAAAAATGGATGACATAATCATTGATGTTGCCATAACTCCTAACAGAGCAGATGCGTTAAGTCATATTGGAATTGCGCGAGATTTAGCGGCAATTTTTAATCGAGAATTACATATTCCAAAAGTCAATTCAAATTATAAAACATGTAAGAAAAATAATGACGCAGAAATAATTATTGAAAATGTTGATGGTTGCGCGCGTTATACTGGAGTTGTTGTAAAAAATATCAAGGTTGAAGACTCACCCCAATGGTTAAAAGATAGACTTACCAGTATTGGTTTGCGACCAATAAATAATATTGTTGATGTAACAAATTTTGTTCTTCATGAAGTTGGACAGCCTTTGCATGCTTTTGATTTGGACAAATTAAGCGGAAACAAAATAATTGTAAAGAATTTTGTTGGGGAGGCGAAGTTTACGTCACTTGATTCAAAACAAAGGAGCATGCTCCCAACCGATTTGATGATTTGTGATGCTGAAAAACCAGTCGCAATTGCAGGCGTTATGGGTGGCGAAAATTCAGAAGTTACAGCTGAAACTAAAAATATTTTGATTGAAAGTGCTTATTTTAATCCTTCTTCTGTTAGAAAAACAGCAAAACATTTATCATTATCCTCAGATGCTTCATACAGATTTGAAAGAGGGTTGATCCAAACGGGACAATGTTTGCGGCTTTAAGATCAGCTGAATTGATTAAAGAAATTACTAACGGTGAAATTGTTGATGATGTTATTGACGTTTATCCAAACAAAATTATTGAAAAAAATTAAGTGTAAGATTTGCCAGGGGTTGATAAAATTTTAGGATTTAAAATTGAGAAAGAGCAGATCAAGGCAATTTTAAGCGGATTAAGATTTTCAATAATAAATGAAGATGACGAAAAAAAAATATCAGTTAAAGTTCCAACTTTTAGAAACGATATTGAACGTGAAATTGATTTGATTGAAGAAATTGTCAGAATTTTTGGATTTGATGGAATTCCACCTGTTGATAATATTTCGCTTGCATTAAATAAAAAGGTAGATGAAACTGAATTTGAAGATTCAATAAGAAATAAATTGGTCGGATATGGCTTTAATGAAGTTATTAGCAATTCATTGATAAGTGATGAAAAAACAATTAATTACGACTCTTCAATTAAAGTATTAAATCCGCAAAGCAGTGAAATGTCTCGATTAAGAACTTCTTTACTTCCTGGAATGTTGTTGAACATTTCAAGAAATATTAAAATTAAAGAAGACAATTTACAATTATTTGAGATCGGTCAAGTTTTTTCATCAAACAAAGAAATTATTAATTCTTTTGATGATATTAATGAAAATGAGAATTTAATTTTGGCAATTTCCGGAAACCGAACAAACTCTTCTTGGTACCAAAAGAGGAGGCTTTTGATTTATACGATTTGATTGGATTTAGTGATGAATTATTTTCCTCATTAAATATTAATAAAAATTTTTTTGAAGATTATAAACCATTAGATTCTGAAATATTTGAAAATGGCTATGCTCAATTGTTAAATAACCATCAAATTGGTTTAGCCGGTAAGTTAAACAAAACTATTTTGGAGAAGTTTGATATAAGCAAAGATGTTTTTATAATTGAACTTAATTTAAGCAAGTTAAAAATAGAGAAAAAGAGATTCAACAAATTCACTCCATTATTAAAGTACCCAAAAGTGTACCGTGATTTTGGTTTTGTTTTAGACAAAAAAATATCATATAATGAGGTCGTTAAAACAATAAAAGAAAGTAGTTCAAAGTTGTTGAAAAATGTAAAATTATTTGATATCTTTGAAAGTGAAAGTTTAGGTTCGGATAAAAAGAGCCTTGCATTTCAATTAGAATATTTTGATGAAACCAAAACTTTGCGTGAAGATGAAATTGATTCTGAGTTTTGGAAAACTATTGAAGTTGTAAAAAATAAATTAAACGCTGAATTAAGAGGTTAATTGTGAGTGAGACTTCAAAATACGATTTGTTTATGAAGGAAATTGAATCGTTAGAAAAAGAGGTTCAGGGTTATGTTGTTGGGGCTGAAAAAGTTGAAGGCGAAAAAAGTATTCTCCAACAAAAAGTTGATAGTTTATCTAAAGAGAATGATGTTCTTGTATTAAAGATAAAAGAGTTAGAAAGAAAGTTAAATACAGTTGAAGAAAAAGCAGCAAATACTAATTTTACAAAAACTAATTTAGATGGTTCTGAAAGAGAAAATCTTAAAGTACAAATTGATGATTTAATTTCACGAATAGATTATCATATTAGATCATAGTTTTATTAATAAGTGTAGTGCTCAAGAAGTTTAGGTAAAGAATAGACAAAATGTCAGAAAAAAAGAAGCTTAAAGTAAAAATATTTGATAAAGAATTTTCGTTGCTAGTAGAAAATCAAGAGATTGCGACTGAGTTGGCTAATTATGTAAATAAAATAATGGATGAAACTAAACAAGAACTTAAAGACCAGCCGACTGAAACTATTGCCATAATTGCGGCATTAAATATTGCATATGACCTATCTGTTGAGAAGAATAAATTTAGAGAATTTAGTATACAAGCAACTGATAAAATAAAAAGAATAAAGCTACTTTTAGAAAAAGCTGATATAGAGTCCATTCCATCGTAAAATTTCCGCACTGTCAATTCACATTATGAAAAACTAACAAAGTGAATTAGGGTTTCTGACTCACGTTGTGTATTACAGGCCTCACCTCAATTTATTGGGGCTCCGTTTACGGACTAGTGGAAGTAAAAAGCATCGGGCAGTTACCCACATTATCAAAGGATGAGTTTTTCCATCCTGGATTGACAGTTGCGGTTTTTATTCTGTTTTTATGGAGGGTAATATGGATTATTTAATTTTAGCAGCGGCCGTTTTAGTTTCGTCAATAATTGCATTCCTTTTAGGTTGGTTTATACATTCCAAACTCGATCAAAATAAAATCACTAGTGCCAAAGAACAAGCTTCTGTTATTCTTGCTGATGCTGAAAAAGAAGCTAAAAATATTAAAAGAGAAAAATTATTAGAAGTTAAAGACGAATGGCTGAAAAAGAAACAAGAGGCGGATACTGAAATAAACACTAAACGCCAAAAGATGCAAACTTATGAAAAGAAGGTTGAACAACGCGAGCAAAGTTTAGAAAAAAAATATGAACTTATAATTGAGAAAGAAAAACTAAATAAAGAACTTGAAAAACAAATTATTAAGCGGCAAGAAATTTTAGATAGAAAATTAGAAGAGGCTGAAAAGTTAATTCTTGAGCAAAACATCAGATTGGAAAAAGTCGCCGGTTTAACTAAAGATGAAGCTAAAAAAATGTTGATGGAAAATGTGATTGACATTGCTAAATCTGACGCTTCTCAATATGTGAGCGAAATTAGGGATAAAGCCAAATCAGAAGCTAAACAAGAAGCGCAGAAAATTGTTGTTCAAGCAATTCAAAGAACCGCTGTTGACCATTCAGTTGAGACCACAGTTTCCGTTGTTCAAATTCAAAGTGATGAAATGAAAGGCAGAATAATTGGTCGTGAGGGTAGAAATATTCGCGCATTTGAAGCTGCTACTGGTGTTGATGTTATCGTTGATGATACTCCAGAAGCTGTTATTTTATCTGCTTTCGACCAGTTTAGAAGAGAGATTGCAAGAATTTCCTTAGAAAGATTAATTGCCGATGGAAGAATTCATCCATCAAGAATTGAAGAAGTTGTTAAAAAAGTTGCAGCTGAACTTGACGAAGAAATTCAAAAAGAAGGTGAGAATGTTCTTATTCAATTGGGAATCCACGGAGTAAATAGAGAAATTGTAAAACATATTGGTAGAATGAAATACAGATCAAGTTATGGTCAAAATTTATTGCAGCATAGTATTGAGGTTTCTTATATAACCGGATTTATGGCATCGGAGTTGGGCCTTGATCAACAAGTAGCTAAGCGTGCCGGATTGATGCACGATATTGGTAAGACTGTTGATAAAAGTATTGAAGGACCTCACGCATTGTTAGGTGCTGATTTATTGAAACGTTACAAAGAACATCCAATTGTTATAAATGCGGCAGGTAGCCATCACGAAGATATTGAAATGACTCATCCAATTTCTGCCTTGGTTCAAGCTGCTGATGCAATAAGCGGAGCACGACCAGGAGCAAGAAGAGAGCCGCTTGAAGGTTACGTAAAACGATTAGAAAATTTAGAAAGCATTGCTAATACTTTTGAAGGAGTTGCAAAAACATATGCAATTCAAGCCGGTAGGGAAGTTAGAGTTGTAGTTGAACCAGACAAAGCTGATGATAATTTTTCTGAAAAACTTGCAGAGGATATTGCACATAAAATTCAAGAAGAGATGGAATATCCGGGTCAGATTAAAGTAACGGTAATTAGAGAAGTAAGAAAAATTGCTTATGCAAAGTAGCTGATTTATTTCGATAAAAGAATTTAATTTTGTATGAAAAAACTAGCAATTGGAATTACCGGTGGTATAGGCTCCGGAAAATCAACAGTCGCTCAAATATATGAGGATGAAGGGTTTATTGTTCTTAAGGCAGATATCATTGCAAAAGAACTGATGCTAAAAGACCCCATTATTATTACCAAAATTAAAAAAGAATTTGGTGAAGAATCATATCTTGATGGAAAGATTAACTCAAAATTCCTCGCAAAAAAAGTCTTTAACGATCCGCATAAACTTCAAAGATTAAACTCAATCGTTCATCCAGCCGTAATAAAATCTGTATCAAATCAAATTAAAGAATATCAAATTATACATAATTTAATTTTTGTTGAAGCTGCACTAATCTATGAAGCTAAAATGGAAGAATTATTTGATTACATTTTAATGGTTTCGGCAGATGAGGAAATTAGAATAAGCAGAGTGCATCAAAGAGATGGTGAAACAATTGAAGAAATAAAAAATAGAATCAATAATCAACTCCCCGAAAAAGACAAAATTGCAAGATCTCATTTTACCATTAATAATAGTGGAAGTCTGGAAGAATTAAAATCGAAATCACTATTCTTTTTAAACTTATTTCAAAAACTATAATCATTACAGTATTATAAATTTAGATTTAATTACTTATTTCATAACTCTCTCTTGTTTAGAATAACACTAACATTTATTTTTCATATATTAAAATTGAGGTAAATGTGAAGTTTATTAATCAAACTATTGTTTCTTTTGTAAAATTGCTGCCTGAATCTGTAGTTCATATTTTTGCCAAGAAGTATATTGCTGGTGATACCTTGCAAGATGCAGTTAATGTGGTAAAAGAATTAAACACACTCGGCATTTATGCTACTTTAGATGTTTTAGGCGAAGCAATTACAACAAAGGAAGAAGCTGTAAAAAGAAAAAGAAGAATGTTTCAGAGTTCTTGAAGCAATTAAAGACAATAATCTTAAAAGCAAATTTATCAATAAAACCAACTTCGCTTGGCTTAAGCATTGATAAAGATTTTTATTACAATCAATTAAAAGAAGTTTTAACTAAAGCTAAAGAGTTAGATAATTGGGTTCGTGTAGATATGGAAAATGTTCCATACACAACTTCAACAATTGAAATATTTAAAAAGCTGCAAAGTGAATTTGACAATGTTGGAATTGTTCTACAAGCTTATTTAAAACGCACAATGGATGATGTAATTGATTTAAACAAAACCAAAACAAATTACAGATTGTGCAAAGGAATTTATATTGAATCGGAAAAAGTTGCTTATAAGGATAAACAAATTATCCGCGATAATTATTTAAAACTATTGGCTAAAATGTTGCAAAATGGAAGTTATGTTGGTATTGCAACACATGATGAATTTTTAATTAATGGTGCATACAAAATGATTGAAGAAATGAAGTTATCAAAAGATAAATATGAATTCCAAATGCTTTACGGTGTTACTGAAAAGCTGCGAGATAAAATAAATAATGACGGTCATAAGATTAGAGTTTATGTTCCATACGGCAAAAAGTGGTATGCTTATTCAATAAGAAGAATGCAAGAAAATCCAGAAGTTGCTGGACATATTGCCAAAAGTATTTTCAAGTTTAATTAATGATTGTTCTTGGTATTGAAAGTTCGTGCGATGAAACCTCCGTCTCGGTTGTGGTTGATGGGGAAGTTAAAGCTAATTTAATTTCATCGCAGCTATTTCATAATAAATTTGGCGGAGTTATTCCCGAACTTTCGAGCCGTGCCCATCTTCAGCAAATAATTCCGCTAATTAAAGAAGCCCAGAAGAAAACAAAATTTAGCCTAAGCGAAATTGATCTTATAACAGCTACAGCTGGACCAGGTTTAATTGGCGCTTTATTAGTTGGATTGACTTTTGGAAAAAGCTTAGCTCTTGCCTTAAATAAACCTTTCATTCCAGTTAATCATATTGAAGGACATATTTTCTCCGGATTTTTAATGAAGGAAAAACCACAATTTCCATTTTTAAGTGTTGTAGTTTCCGGCGGACATACACTGTTGCTGTTGGTTAAAAGTGAATTTGAAATAGTTAAACTCAGCACCACAATAGATGATGCAATGGGTGAAGCTTTTGATAAAGTCTCCAAAATGCTTGGGTTTGGTTATCCAGGTGGACCACTCATTCAGAAATATGCTTTAGAAGGAGATGAAAATTTTATAAAATATCCAATAGGTAAAAGTAAAAATAAATTTGATTTTTCATTTAGCGGATTAAAAACTTCCGTACTTCGTTCAATCCAAAGTATTGAAAAAGAAAAAGGTCTAACTGAAAATGATAAAAATAATATTGCAGCGTCCTTTCAGAAAGCCGCGGTAAATGCAATAACCAAAAGGGTGAAACTTGCATTAAGCGAATTCAATATCAAAAGTATTTCACTTGTTGGCGGAGTTGCTGCAAACCAAAATTTAAGAAATGAAATAATTTATCTTGGAGAAAAATTTCACAAAAGTGTAATAATCCCAGATTTAGAATATTGTGGAGATAATGCCGCAATGATTGCATATCGTGGAATGCAATATCATTTAAACGGAGATAAATTTGAATTAAATGAAAATGCATATCCAAGTCTACCTTCAGAAACTTTTGTTTTATAAAATAGTCATATTGTTTGTTGCAATCTAACTACACGAAAAGCTTCATTGGTAGATCTTCAAATTTTCTTCAGAATATTTAAATTAGTTTACAAAATAAAAATATAGGATACTAAAGATCAATAGGGTTTCAAAATCAATTGAGAGGAAAAGTTTTTTTTATCAGTTTGAGGAGTACGATAACGGAATTATTGAGTTGTATTCTAGTTTGATTTAATTGTAAAAAATAAAATATAGGTGATAAAATGTATGAAATTATAATATTAGTTTTTACCGGATTGCTTGCGGGAACCTTGAGTGGATTTTTAGGAATTGGCGGAGGAATTGTCGTTATTCCTGCATTAACGTTTATGCTTGGATTTTCACAAAAAATGGCTCAAGGTACTTCTCTTGCTATGCTTCTTCCGCCAATTGGATTGTTAGCAGCATTCAATTATTATAGGGCTGATTTTGTTGACCCAAAAGCAGCAGTGATATTAATTGTCGCGTTTATTTTGGGAAGCTATTTTTCTTCTTTTTACGCAGTTCATTTTAATGAGATGTATCTCAAAAAAAAGGATTTGCAGTATTTTTAATTCTTTATGCGGCTAAACTTCTATTCGAAAATTAATTTATAATTAAGTTTGAAAGTTGCACTAATTAAATTAACATCATTATTACAACTTAATGGCAAGTTTTTAGTAGAAAATCATTGTTCAATAAAATTTAATCCTTATTATTTTAAGATGTTAAATTGCCCAACAAAAAAAAAATTAAGAAAATGTTACCAATTAATTGAAAGGATAAATGTTAGTTAAGATATTGAAAATTTCGTTTTTTAATTTGGGTGGCTTTAATTGCGTTTGTAAATTGCACGGATAAATCTGTTGCACCCACCAGCATAGAACTTACCCTTTTTGAGTCAATCCCAATTGAAATAAAAGAGCCCTCCGGTTTAACATTTAATAATGATAAAACGAAGTTATGGATTGTCGGTGATGCTGATCCACAAATTTATTTGACAGATTTAAGAGGAAACATCGAAAAAAAAATATTTTGTGTCAAAACAAGATTTAGAGGGAATCACCTCAATAGGAGATTCAATTTTAGCTGTAGTAGTTGAAATAACTCGGGAAATTTTATTTCTAAATCTGAAGAATAATTCAGAAAGTGTGTATCAAACTGGTTTTGAAGGCGAAGTAAATAATGGTTTTGAAGGTATAACTTATTTCCCTACGGAAGAGAATTTATTCATAGCTAATGAGAAAAATCCAAAACTAATTTTTAAGACAAATATTAATGCCGAAATTTTATCTTACAGTTCTATTGACTTCACTGAAGATCTAGCCGGTTTATATTTTGATCAATCAAATAATACGCTTTGGACTCTAAGTCAAGAAGGTAACATGATTTACAAATGTAGTCCTGAGTATAAAATTATTGAACAATATTCCATTCCAAATATTCAATACGAAGGTATAGCAGTTAATGGAAAAAATATATACTTAGTTTCAGATAGTGAGAAAATATTGAGTATTTATTTAATTCCATAGAAAAATAAGTAAAAAAAAAATCGGTTAATAATCACATAATATTTATTAAAAGGAATTGAAAGAGAGGCTTAATTTAGTTATTAAAATTTTCAAATATCAAAACATAGATTCATCATTTCAACCTTTCTGCACAAAACATAATTTTATATATTACTAAATTATATTTTCTGAAATAATCACGATAAAAATGTTTTCAAAATTCTTTAATAAATTTTTTAATTTAACTAAAAATGAAAAATATTTTGCAGCTACTTTTTTTCATTTTTGTTTTTAGTTTATTGGCATTTACTTTTTATGGGCCAAACTACAATGGAACTGGTAAACCTATTTTGTTAGGTGTTCCCAAAGGTTCCTCATTTAATTCTGTTGTCGATTCACTGCTATCAAAAAAAATTATTCCAAGTAAAATGCAATTAAAAACAGCTGCTTTTTATTTGGTGTTGAAAAAAATATTAAAGCCGGAAGGTATGAAATTCCTGATGGAATTAATTATGTAAATCTTTTAAAACTCTTAGTTGATGGAGTTCCGCAAGCACAAAAATTGGTTACAATCCAAGAGGGAATTTGGCAAACTGATTTAGCCGAACTTCTTCATGACCAACTTGGAATTGATGAAAAAAAGTTTTTAGAATTAAGCAGTGATAAAAAGTTTATTAATTCACTTGGTCTAAATGTAAATTCACTTGAAGGTTATTTATTGCCCGAAACATATTATTTTTATGAAGGTTCAACAGCCGAAGAAATACTTACAAAGTTAAGTCAGGAAATGGATAAGCTGTTTGCCAAACCAGAAGTAGTTGAGCAGATGAAAAATATGAAATTGAGTAAGGATCAGATTCTAACAATGGCTTCTATAATTGACGGTGAATCAAATCAAGTTGAGGAATTTAAAAGAATAAGTGGAGTTTATTACAATAGAATTAGGGATGGTTGGCGTTTGCAAGCTGATCCTACGGTTCAATATCTTGCGCGGCAACGCAGAAAAATTGTAAATAAAGTTTATTACAAAGATTTAGAAATTGATTCAAAATATAATACTTATATTTATTATGGACTTCCGCCGTCACCAATAAATAATCCGGGAAAAGAAGCCATAATGGCTGCTCTGTTTCCTGAACAGCACAACTATTTTTATTTTGTTGCTGATGGTAACGGTGGACATGTATTTTCAAAATCTGGTAATGAACATAATAGGCAAGTTGCAAGGTATAGAAATTGGCGAGAAAACAACAAATAAAATATTTAGTAATTTATGCAGTATTAAGTTTTCTATTCTTAAGCTGTGCAAATCAAATGTCACCTCCTGGTGGCGATAAAGATATTATTCCCCCAACGATTATTTCATCTTACCCTGAAAATGGAACAACTCTTTTTAATGAGAGTGAAATTGAATTAACCTTTTCTGAATATGTAAATAAAAGTAATATAAATGATGCCTTTTTTATTTCTCCAATAATGGAAAAAAAACCTGAATTTTCTTGGACGAACACCACTGTTGAAATATCATTTAAAGAAAAGTTTAAAGTGAACACTACATATAATTTGATCATTGGAACAGAAATCACTGATGTTAACAATAATAATAAAATGTCGGATCCATTTGTTTTAACATTTTCAACTGGAAGTAAAATTGATAGTGGAAAAATAAGTGGAAAGGTCTTTGCAGATAAAGCTGATGGAACGTTAATATTTGCTTATTTAAATAAATCAGATACTCTCAACATATACAAAACCAAACCTGATTATGTTTCTCAAATAAATAAGAAGGGTGAATACACAATTGGCGGATTGGGAAATGGGAATTATGAACTTTTTGCAGTTAAAGATGAGTTTAAAGATTTACTTTACAATAAAGGTGAAGATAAAATCGGGATTGCTAATAAATATATTATAGTAAATGATTCATCCAATAAAGTTGACAATATTAATTTCTTTCTAACCAAAGAAGATACACTTGCGCCATCTTTGCAAGCAGCAACCATGACGGATAAAAATCATTTGATTGTTGAATTTAATGAACCGATTGACAGCACAAAACTTGCGAAAAGAAAATTTTACAATTGTGGATTCGACAAAAAATATTTTATACAGCGTTAAAAGTTTGTATAAAGGTAATCCCAGAAAAAATGAATACGTACTTGGAGTTTTAGATTCACTCAATCTAGAAAATGAATTTTATCTTATTGCGAAAAATATTTATGATAAAAAACAAAATAAGTTGGTTGAAGAAAGTATAAGTTTTACTCCGAGCGATAAAGTTGACACTACAGCAGTGAAGATTTCTAAAATAATTGCACCCTTAACAAATAACATGATTGACTATTTATCACCAACATTTTCTATTTCATTTTCTGATGCTTTTAATAAGTCTGATTATAACAAAGGAATCAATTTTTACGATTCGGACAGCAATACCATTCCAATCCAATTAACTTTATTAGACGATGCGTCAATTGAAATAAAAACAGAAAAAGATTTAAAACCTAAAAAAACTTATAAACTTTCAGTTAACTTAAATTATTTCACGGATTTAACAAATAATAAATTAGATACAGTTATTGTCAATAAAATAAATACTATTAGTAGTAATGAATTCTCTGGAGCAAGTGGTCTTGTAAAAACTAATTATGGAAACGTGAAGGTTGTTTTAAAAAGTATTGAGAACAAAAATAAAATTGAACAAAGAAACATAAATCCTGATGGCAAATTTGAATTTGAAAGAGTAATGCCTGGAAATTATCTTTTATGGACATTTGAAGATTCAGATTCAAATAATCAGTATTCTTTTGGAAGTGTTGATTCAAATAAATTTGCGGAACCCTTTCAGTTCTATCCAGATACTTTGGATCTTCGTCCTCGTTGGCCAATTGGTGATATTGAAATTGATTTTAATAAATAAAAGAGTACAAAATTATGACTGATCAATTAGTTGAATGCGTTCCAAATTTTTCTGAGGGAAGAGATCTTAATATTATTAAGCAAATCACGAATGAAATTGAAAAAATAGAAAATGTAAAATTACTTGATGTTGATGCCGGTGCTGATATGAACAGAACAGTTGTCACATTTGTTGGTGATGTTAAAGGTGTTAAAGAAGCGGCCTTTCAAGCAATTAAAAAAGCTGCTGAGTTGATTGATATGTCAAAACATTCAGGATCACACCCAAGAATGGGAGCAACAGATGTTTGTCCGTTTGTTCCAGTAAGCGGAGTAACAATTGAGGAGTGTATTCAAATTTCTAAAGAAGTTGCAAAAAGAGTTGGAGAAGAATTACAAATTCCAATTTACCTTTATGAAAAATCTGCACAAACTCCAGAGCGTCAAAATTTGGCTGTAATAAGAAAAGGAGAATATGAAGGTTTACCAGAAAAACTTAAAGATGAAAAATGGAAACCAGATTTTGGTCCGGCGAAATTTAACAAACAAAGCGGCGCAACAGTTATTGGTGTTAGGGAGTTCTTAATAGCATATAATATTAATTTAAACACTCGGGAAAAACTTCACGCAGTTGATATTGCTTATGAAATTAGAGAGAAGGGAAGATCATCTCGGCGACCAGTTTCTAAACCATACTATTATAAATCCGAAGGAATTGTTAAATATGAAAGCGGAAGTTACCCTTGTGGTGACTGTGAATTTATTGGTTCAACTATCGAATCTACTATTTCACATTGTAAAAGTGAACATAATTATTCGTTGACAGAATTATTAAAAGCCAATGATATTGATCCTAAAAAAACCGAAGGTGAATCGGTTAAAAAAAATGGGATGTTTCAAAACTGTAAAGCCATAGGTTGGTTTGTAGAGGAATTTGATAGAGCACAAATATCAATCAATTTAACAGACTATAATATTACTTCAATGCATGATGTATTAGAAGCAGCTCGAAAACTGGCAGCTGAAAGAGGTTTGGTTGTTACCGGAAGTGAAATTGTTGGAATGGTTCCATATCCGGCTTTACTTAAAACTGGTAAGTATTATTTAAAGCAGCAAGCTCGCTCAACTGGTATTCCAGTAAAAGACATTCTAAACACGGCACTGCAATCATTGGGTTTGGAAGATGTAAGTAAATTTAATCTGGAAGAAAGAGTTTTGGGTTTGCCAAAAAATAATCCTAAAGATTTAGTTGAAATGAAACTTAATAATTTTGTTGATGAAGTTTCGCGAGAATCACCTGCACCAGGCGGTGGTTCCATTGCAGCTTTAGCCGGTGCTTTGGGTGCATCTTTATCTTCAATGGTTAGCAATCTCTCATCTGGTAACAGAGGGAGTGAAGATGTAGATAGGGAGTTATTCCATATTGCAAAAGAATGTCAAGAAATTAAAGATAAACTACTCAATGCAATTGATGAAGATACAAATGCATTTAATGATTACATGGCAGCAAGAAGATTGCCAAACAAAACTTATGAAGAAAAGAGAAATAGAGATAATGCAATGTTAGACGGATTGAAAAAAGCAGTCAGCGTTCCATTAACTACTGCAGAAGAATCTTTTAAAGCAATAAAAATAGCAATGACTGTTGCAAAACTGGGTAATCCAAAATCTATTACGGATGTTGGTGTTGGTGCACAAATGGCTTACTCAGGTGTTCTTGGTGGTGTTTACAATGTATTAATAAACTTGAATGATATCAAAGACGAGAAATTCTGTACGGAAATGAAAAATAAATGCGAATCTTTAAAACAAACTGCTCAAGAAAAATTAGAAGAAGTTTTAACTTATGTTGAAAGTAAATTATAAAAATTACTTTGTTAAAATAATTATGGAGAGAATTTTATGAATTATAATCCAGCAGAAAACAGATATGAAAAAATGAAATACAACAGATGCGGAAAAAGCGGATTAAAATTACCAGCTATCTCGTTGGGTATGTGGCATAACTGGGGCGGAATTGACAATTTTGAAAATGCCAGGGCAATGCTAAGAACCGCATTTGATTTAGGCATAACTCATTTTGATCTTGCGAATAATTATGGTCCGCCTTATGGTTCAGCTGAAGAAAATTTTGGCAGAATGTTTAAAAAGGATTTTTCAAAATTAAGAGATGAAGTTATAATTTCATCAAAAGCTGGTTGGGATATGTGGCCAGGACCTTATGGTGATTTTGGTTCAAGGAAATATTTAATTGCAAGTTTAGATCAAAGTTTAAAAAGAATGGGTCTAGAATATGTTGATATATTTTATCACCACAGACCAGATCCGGAAACACCTTTAGAAGAAACAATGGGAGCTCTTGAACAAATAGTTAGAAGCGGTAAAGCAATCTATGTCGGTGTTTCGCAGTATTCAGCTGATTTGACATATAAAGCTTCTCAAATATTAAAAGAGAAAGGGATTAAACTTCTTATTCATCAACCGAGATACAATATGTTTGATAGATGGATTGAAGATGGATTGACAGAAACTTTGGAACATGAAGGAATTGGCTGCATTGCTTTTTCTCCGCTTGCACAAGGTATTTTAACCAATAGATATTTAGATTCTATTCCAAATGATTCACGAATTGGTAAGAATACAATGTATTTAAAGAAAGAACATTTAACTGATGATAAGCTAAACAAGGCTAGAAAATTGAACGAGATTGCCAAACAGAGAAATCAATCATTGGCACAATTGGCAATAACTTGGGTATTGAATCAAAAAGTTGTAACATCGGCTTTAATTGGAGCAAGTAGTTCGGCACAAATTATTGATATAGTAAAATCTCTAGATCAGTCAAAATTATCTGAAGAAGAAATAAATGCAATAAATTCAATTATAAGATAATTTCTTTTGTCTTAAAAAAAATAAATTTTAGTCATTGCGAGCCCGCCTTGCCGCGAGGCAGGGATTTTCTCTCCGAAGCAATCTGTCGAAGTGAGAGATTGCCACACTCCGAAAAAAGCTTCGGAGTTCGCAATGACTAAGACATTAATACTTTAGTAATAGCTATTTTAAGCCTTTTAACAATTCCTCAACAGCCCTTTTTAATTGAGGATCTTCACCTTTAGCTTTTGAATCCGGATTGTTATAAACAATAATATCAGGAACAGCCGGAACAAAATCCATATTAGTATTATCAGCTTTTACAAACCATCCGCGGAAAGGCATTCTTACATATGAACCATCAATTAAGCTTCTTGCGCCAGTTGAGATTACTGCACCAAATGTTGGTAAGCCAACCAATTTCCCAATTCCCAAATTTTTATATGCATGAGAAAAAATTTCAGCATTGGAGTAACTATTCTGATTGCATAAAGCTATAGATGGTTTTGACCATGCCGCAAAGGGAAGTCTTTCACCAAATGGATAATATTCTCTAAACTTTTCTTTTTCGGTTGTAAGATTTTTTGCAGCACCACGAGGAATTGTATATGCATGTTGTTTGTAATTTAAAACTGTCATTAAATAATCAGTTGTCCAGCCACCGCCATTATATCTAACGTCTATTACAATTCCATCTTTACCATATCCTTTGGCTGTAAACTCACGCTCAAACTTTTCAAAACTAGGCATATTCATCGATTTTATATGAAGATAGCCCAATTTCCCATTAGAATATTTATCAACTAACTTACTGTTGTTTTCAACCCACTCATCATAAAGTTCATTACTTAAACTTGAGGTTGGGCGAATTACAATTTCTTTTTGTTTATCATCTCTATTTACTGAAAGTAACATTTTTTCATCACTGGTGTTTGTGAAAAGTGAATAAAAATTTATGTTTCCTTTTGTTGTCATTCCATTAACTGAAACTATTTCATCTCCGATAAATAGTTTGCTATTTTCTTTATCAGCAGGTGAGCTTGGAACAACGTGTGTAACTTTAACTCCGTCTTTGTTAGGCTCAACCGTTATTCCCAAAAGTCCGGTTTTTTCTTTTTGCAAATCTTCCCGTTCATCATTGCTTCTCATTGCCATGTGACTTGCATTTAGTTCACCTAACATAATATTAAACATATCTTGAAAATCATTGTCTGTGGAAGCGGACAAGCACCATGGTTTATATTTGGCTTTTAGATCAATCCAATTTTGGCCATGAAAATTTGGATCATAAAATCCTTCATTCAAAGCTCTCCAAGCTTCTTCAAATTTTTGTTCTTTTTCTTTTGGGAAATTAATTATCATTTTAGCTGCAAAGGAAAGTGATTCTTTTTTCTCACTTTTAATTTCAATTCGGTTTAATTTACCTTTTGAATTATAGTAGAGATACTTTCCGTCTCTATCTATTGTTAAAGAACTTGGAGAACTTTCGCCCTTTGTTAAGGATTTAATATCTTTGCCATCCCATTTAATGCTAAAAATATCAATTCCTTTTTCTGTTGGGGATTTGGCAGTGAAGAAAATAGTCTCTCCATCTTTTGCAAATTCAATGTTATTTTCGTCTCTCGCACAATTTGTTAACTGAGAGAGTATTTCATAAATTTTCTTAGTATCAATTTTTATGGGTTCTACTTTTGTTGAGTCAGCATCTTTCTTTTTCTTCTTCTTATCAGTTTTTGGCTTCTCATACTCATCCCAATCAGTTTTGGTCTTTTCCCAATCCTCTTTTTTAAGCCAGACAAACCACACATCAGAATTGCTATTATTTCTCTGTGAAAGAAATGCCAGTTTAGAACCATCTTTACTCCAGACCGGACTTGTATCTGAGCGCGGATGCATACTTATATTAACGGGTTCAATACTTTTATCAATAGGCTGAATAAAAATTTCTGAGTTGAAATAAAGATCGTCTAATGAATATGCTAACCATTTACTATCAGGACTCCAAGAAACATTGCCTGGGATTGCCCAACCATCTAACAAAACAATTTCATTTTTCATTTTACCATTTTTGTCAATATCTGAAACAACTAATTTGCCTCTTCCAATTTCATAAGCAATTTTATTTCCATCTGGTGAAATAACGGGGAAAGATTCATCTTTATCAGTTTCCGTTAAACGAACGATTTTATGTTTCAGGGTTTTGAACAAATTCGATTCTTTAGTATCATCCGATTTTACCAAGTAAATATCATTTTGTCCTTCTCTATCAGAAATAAAAATTAATGTTGAATCATTTAGCCAAGCTGGATTTTGATCACGGTAAGGATGATTTGATAAGTTTGCTGTTCTACTTTTATCTTTATCATTTTCCGAAATAAAGATTTCACCTCTAATAACAAAAGCAGAATATTTACCATTTGGAGAAACTTTATATTCATCCATCTTATCGGTAAAAGTTTTATACTCGGTCGGATCAAATCTATAATCGGACGAAATTTCAATATTGACTTTATTAATGGAATTATCAGAAAGATTTAATTTATAAATATCAGTTTGTCGCTCAAATACAATTGTTGAACCATCTTTACTGATATTAAAATATCTAATACCGTCATCTTCGTAGCCAGTTATCTGATTATCGACGCCAATTTGTTTTCCATTTTCATCAATAATTACTTTGTGAATATTGTATTTGCCAGATTTGGATGAAATATAATAAATGGTAGAATTATCGCCCCAGCGAGGATAAATGTCATGTCCATCATAATCTGTCAGTTTACTGTAACTCTTTTTCTCAGTATTGTATAGCCATATTTCATAATTAGCAGAACCGTGATATGCTTCTCTGGTTACTCTTCCAAATCCCATTGCAAAAGCTATAAATTTTCCATCTGGAGATTTTGAGGGCATTTCACCGATTGCATCCAATAAAAGAGTAGGTGTTCCACCGGTTGAAGAAACTGTTTCCAATTCATGATCCCACTCAACTTGCTTAAAATTTCTGCTTGTTGTAAATAAAAGTGAACCATCATTTGCAAAATCATTCAAATTATCTGAGCTGCTGTGATAGGTAATTCTATTTGGCAAGCCACCGGTAGAGGGAATTGTAAAAATATCGTTATTGCCAAATCTATCGCTGCTAAAAGCTATTGTTGAATTATCTTTGCTCCATTGCGGGTAAGCATCGTAAGCCTGATGAATTGTTAACCGTTCAGGCCTACTTCCAATTGATGAAAGTACCCAAATATCCCTTGAAAAGTAAAAGCAATTTTTGACCCATCACTATTTAAAGAAGGGAAACGGATAAAGTTTGAGTTTTTTTGTGCAATTAGATTGATGCCAATAAGAAATGTAAAAGCTAAAACTAATTTAGAAATAAATTTCATTGTTAGTGCTCCAAGTTTAATGATTTTTTAAAAATATTTTATTTATAAAACTAAGAAAATTGTTTTTAAAGGGAAATTAAAGAAGTTAGTTATGCAATAAAAAACATACACTCAAATAAATATTTACAATTTCAATCGGATCAGAACACAATTCAATTTTTAGTCAATTCTTAAATTTAAGAGCAGAGAATGTGCTTTTCTAAAAATTAAGAGATACTTCATATAATTATTCGAATTTTTATTCGAAAACGTTAAAAAAAAAAAACATTAAAAAATTGGTACAATTTTAGCTAAAAAAGAACGTGAATATCATTTTATAATCTAAAACAAATAATCTTTTAATTTAATATATACAAGGGATAAAATGGACAGAAAGAAAATAACCATAGACGGAAATGAAGCAGCAGCTTATGTTGCCTATCATAATAGTGAAGTTATTGCTATTTACCCAATTACCCCTTCTTCAGGCATGGGAGAAATGTCGGATGAATGGGCTGCAAGAGGTAAGAAAAATATCTGGGGAACTATTCCTCTAGTATCAGAATTGCAAAGTGAAGGCGGAGCTTCGGGCGCTGTACATGGTGCTCTTCAAAGCGGAGCATTAACAACTACTTTCACAGCTTCTCAAGGTTTATTATTGATGATTCCAAATATGTATAAAATTGCGGGCGAACTTACTCCTACAGTTTTTCACGTTTCAGCACGTTCAATTGCGGCTTCAGCTCTCTCAATTTTTGGTGATCATAGTGACGTTATGGCAGCAAGACAAACTGGTTGGGCAATGCTTGCTTCAAGTTCAAATCAGGAAGTTATGGATATGGCTGCAATAGCTCATCGAGCAACTTTAGCATCAAGAATTCCTTTTGTCCACTTTTTCGATGGTTTTAGAACTTCTCATGAAGTAAATAAAATTGAACAATTAACAGTTGCTGATTTAAGAGCAATGATAGATGATAAATTGGTTAGAGACCACAGAGAAAGAGCGTTGAAACCGGATAATCCATTTATTAGAGGCACAGCTCAAAATCCTGATGTTTATTTCCAAGGAAGAGAAGCTGTTAATAAGTTTTATAATGCTTGTCCTGATGTTGTCCAAAACGCAATGGATAAATTTGCAGAATTGACAGGTCGTCAATATCATTTATTTGATTACTTCGGTGCTCCAGATGCAAAACGTGTTATGGTAATTATGGGCTCCGGTGGTGAATCTGCTCTGGAAGCTATGGAATATATGACAACTAGAATGGAAGAAAAAATTGGAATTCTGAAAGTAAGATTATTCAGACCTTTTGGAGTTGAACAATTTATGCATGCTCTTCCAGATACAGTTGAAAAAATTGCTGTTTTAGATAGAACAAAAGAGCCAGGTTCAATTGGCGAGCCTTTGTATCAAGATATAATTACAGCTTTAAATGAAAATATGGATTCGGATAAACCTAAGTTTAGCAAAATGCCAAAAGTTATTGGCGGTAGATATGGATTATCTTCAAAAGAATTTACACCAGCAATGGTAAAAGCTGTATTTGATGAAATGAAAAAAGATAAGCCAAAAAATCATTTTACAATTGGAATTAATGATGATGTGACACATACAAGTTTAGAATTTGATCCAAGTTTTGTTACAGAAGGTGATGATGTTGTAAGAGCAATGTTTTACGGCTTAGGAGCAGATGGAACAGTTGGTGCAAATAAAAACTCAATTAAAATTATTGGCGAAGAAACTGAAAATTATGCACAAGGATATTTTGTTTACGATTCAAAAAAATCGGGTTCAACAACAGTTTCTCACTTAAGATTTGGGAAGAATGAAATCCACTCAACATATTTAATTCAAACTGCTAACTTTATTGGTTGTCATCAATTTAACTTGCTTGAAAATTTTGATGTTCTTGAAAATATTGTTGATGGGGGAACATTCTTACTTAATAGTCCTTATCCAAAAGAAGAAGTTTGGGATATTTTACCGAAGAAAATGCAAGCTCAAATAATAGAGAAAAATTTAAACTTTTATGTAATTGATGCATACACAGTTGCAAAAAACACAGGAATGGGTGCAAGAATTAATACAATTATGCAAACATGTTTCTTTGCTATTTCTGGTGTACTTCCAAAAGATGAAGCAATTACACAAATCAAAAATGCTATAAAGAAAACCTATGGCGGTAAGGGCGAAATAGTTGTTAAGAAAAACTTTGAAGCTGTTGATGGGACTTTAGCAAACTTGTATAAAATAGATGTACCTGATCATGTAACAAGTCAAATTGCAAGACCACCTGTTGTTTCTGATAAAGCTCCAGACTATGTTAAAAATACTCTAGCTATGATGATGAAAGGAAAAGGTGACCTTGTTCCGGTTAGTGAAATGCCTCTTGATGGAACTTTCCCATCAGCAACAACTCAGTGGGAAAAGAGAAATATAGCTTTAGAAGTTCCTGAGTGGGATTCTGATGTGTGTATTCAATGCGGAAAATGCGCTATGGTTTGTCCTCATGCAACTATAAGAATTAAAGCTTACGATAAAAACCTTACTGAAAGTGCTCCAGAAACATTCAAATGGACTGAAGCCAGAGGTAAAGAATATGATGGTTTGGCTTATACAATTCAAGTTGCGGTTGAAGATTGTACCGGCTGCTCTCTTTGTGTTGAAGTATGCCCTGCTAAAAATAAACGAGAAACCGGTAAAAAAGCAATTAACATGGTTCCACAAATTCCATTAAGAGAACAAGAAAGAGTAAATTACGATTACTTCTTGGAACTTCCTGAATTTGACAGAACAAAATTAAATGTTGGTTCAATTAAGGGAAGTCAGTTGCTTCAACCTTTATTTGAATATTCCGGAGCTTGCTCAGGCTGCGGTGAAACACCTTATGTTAAATTAGTTTCTCAATTATTTGGAGATAGAGCAATAATTGCAAACGCAACAGGATGTTCATCGATTTATGGTGGAAACTTACCAACGACTCCTTGGGCAAAAAACAAGGAAGGTCGCGGTCCAGCTTGGTCTAACTCGCTATTTGAAGATAACGCAGAGTTCGGATTTGGAATGAGACTTTCAATTGATAAACAAACTGAATATGCGGCAGAATTGCTGAAAGGTTTAGAAAATGAAGTTGGTTCTGAATTGGTAAATTCAATTTTGACCGCTGAGCAAAAAGATGAATCTGATATTTATGATCAGAGACAAAGAGTTGCCCAATTAAAAGAAAAATTGAGCAAATTAACATCTGATGAAGCACAAAACCTTTTAATGATTGCGGATTACTTGGTTAAAAAATCTGTATGGATTATGGGCGGTGATGGCTGGGCTTATGATATTGGATACGGCGGTTTAGATCATGTTATTGCTCAAGGTAAAAATGTTAATATTTTAGTTTTAGACACAGAAGTTTACTCAAATACTGGTGGACAGATGAGTAAAGCAACCGGACTTGGTGCCGTTGCTAAATTTGCAGCTGCTGGTCGTCCTAATCCTAAAAAAGATCTTGGAATGATGGCTATGGGTTACGGAAATGTTTACGTTGCACAAATTGCAATGGGCGCAAATGATACCCAAACTTTAAAAGCTATACTTGAAGCTGAAGCTTATGATGGTCCATCAATCATTATTGCTTATAGCCACTGTATTGCACATGGATATGATTTGGCAAAAGGCATGGAACATCAGCAATTGGCTGTGGATAGTGGTCATTGGCCATTATACAGGTTTAACCCAGAAAATGTAAAAGAAGGAAAGAATCCATTAAGATTAGATTCTAAAGCACCAAAAATTAAATTGCAAGATTATATCTACACAGAAACCAGATATAAAATGCTGCAAAAAATTGATCCTGAAAGAACTAAATATTTATTAGGTCTTGCACAAGCAGAAGTAAATAAAAAATGGAGTCATTACTCACAACTCGCTGCAATGGATTATTCAGGAGCAAAAGAACAAGTATAAATTGTGGCCTCTGTTTAAGCAGAGGCTAATTAAAATATTACAATTAAAATTTTGGAGTAAAAATGGATTTATCAACAAAATATATGGGATTAAAACTTAAGAATCCGATAGTTCCTTCAGCATCACCATTATCACAAACTGTCGATTCTGTTAAAGCAATGGAAGACGCTGGCGCATCCGCAGTGGTTGTTTATTCCTTGTTCGAAGAACAAATTACACATGAATCAGGCGAATTAGATCATTATCTATCTTATGGCGCGGAAAGTTATGCAGAAGCTACTTCTTATTATCCTGAACAAGAAGCTTATAATATGGGACCATATGAGTATTTGGATCATATTGCAAATTTGAAAAAAGCAACAGATATTCCAATAATTGGAAGTTTGAATGGAGTTAGCTCAGGTGGTTGGGTAAAATATGCTAAAAACATTGAGCAAGCCGGCGCAGATGCTCTTGAGTTAAATGTTTATTATATTCCAACTAATGTTAACTTAACAGGTTCTGAAATTGAAAATATGTATGTTGATACATTGAAAGCAGTTAAAGAACAAATTAAAATTCCAGTAGCAATTAAATTAAGCCCGTTCTTCACATCAATGAGTAATATGGCTCGCAGATTAGATAATGCTGGCGCTGATGCTTTGGTAATGTTCAACAGATTTTATCAACCAGATTTTGATTTGGAAAAATTAGAAGTTGTTCCAAACTTAGTCTTAAGTACAAATTGGGAAATGCGACTTCCATTAAGATGGATTGCAATCTTGTATGGTCAAATAAAAGCAAGCATGGCTGCAACAAGCGGTGTTCATGGTTGCAGTGATGTTTTAAAAGTTATGATGGCCGGCGGTGATGTTGCAATGGTTTGCTCTGAACTACTAATGAACGGTGTTGGAAGAATTTCAACTATGTTAAAAGAACTTGAAAACTGGATGATTGAAAACGAATATGATTCAATCGAAATGATGCAGGGAAGTATGAGCCAGAAAGCAGTTCAAGAACCAGCTGCATTTGAAAGAGCAAATTATATGAAAGCGCTTCAGTCATACAAAACTACTTTGATATAAAAATAAAAAATAGTTTATTATAAAAGCCGCTTTTTAAGCGGCTTTTTTTTTGTCTATAAATTCAAACCCAAATCTTAAGAATACAATTCTTTATTACTAATATTGTATTCTATCAAATACTTTAAATTGTGATATAAAACACGAACAATGTATCATTTTGTCATTATTATTGACTTAATTTTTAATAAAGGAGATAATATGATGAAAAAATATACCTACCGTTTACTCTTACTACTTTTTGTCTTTATGACAATTAATTTGAATGCCCAGCCATTTTCTCCACCGTTACCTGAACCTGGAACCGCGACAATTGACGGTGACCCTGGTGAGTGGGATTTAATTAATGACTTTTTTGCAGATATGAGGGAAGCTGGTGATTTTGTAACTCCTAAAACTTTATTATCAAAAGTTTATCTCAGATATGACTGTCCGACAGAAACATTGTCTATCCTAGTTCTAACTGAACCTGGATTTACGATTGTAAACTCAGCAGCAGATAATTGGGTTAAAGAATATTCTCTCGGCGGTAATAATAAGATAGTTGATGTTAATGGAACATTTAGCTACATATCCGACGTTGCAAATCCACCAAACATAATTGGCTATGAAGCTTCAGGTACTATCGCACCGGTTCCTATTCAGAGCTTGAAGTTCACGCACAAATCGATGGTAACAATGGCAGTACAAGGACTTCTTCAACAGGAAAAGGACCATACATACCGCTGAATCTAAATTGTTCAGTACTACCTGTAGAACTTACGTCTTTCTCTGCAACAATTAGTGATAATATGGCTCAATTAAGTTGGGAGACCGCAACAGAAGTGAATAATTATGGGTTCGAAGTTGAAAGGAAATATCAAATATCAAATCTAAAGAATAATGAATGGGAGAAGATTGCATTTGTTGAAGGTCATGGAAATAGTAATTCACCAAAGTATTATTCATTCATAGATAATTCTTTAGAAACATCAGAAAATTTATTCTTATAGACTCAAACAAGTTGATATAGATGGAACATTTGAATACTCTGATGAAATTGAAGCTAATCTTGGAGTTCCTCAAAATTTTGAGCTGAATCAAAACTATCCAAATCCGTTTAATCCAACTACATCTATAAGTTTCTCAATACCAAATGACGTACATGTAACATTGGGAATTTATGATGTTTTAGGAAATACAGTTTCAGTTTTAGAGAATGGTTATAAATCAGCCGGAACTTACTCATACTCATTTGATGCGAGTAATCTAACAAGTGGAATTTACTTCTACACAATTAAGGCCGGTAGTTTTACTTCAACCAAGAAAATGTTATTAATGAAATAGAATAAGTAAGTTTTAAGTTATTTACAGAAAAGTCCGTTTACAGCGGACTTTTTTTTACATTCCTCAATAAAAACGACCCAAAATATTTTTCTACTTGCAATTATGTGCTATTAATGGGATATTCAATCTCATTATTATCGGTATTTGTTTCCAGGACATTAATTCTGACAAATACTAAGATTTATAAATTCTTGGTAAAATACTTAAATAAATAACACAACATATAATGGGGATTCAACATGAAGAAAATATTCACAATTTTAATACTTTCCTCGATACAACTTTTTGCGCAATGTCCAACTGACTATGCAGACAACACTGCAGACATACAATGGGTTGATAACGGAGGAATACTAATTGATGGTCAGTGCCCACCAAATACTGGGGCATCATTAACTGGAAGAGCAGATATAGTATTCGCGTTTAATAATGCCCGTACAGTCGAGAATGGACAGATTGGGACTACAATTCCTGCGAATATGACTGTTACAGATCTTGCTGCAGATGATAATGCATGGGATAATAAATCCAGTTCTGAAAAAGCTTTGATTCTGATGAACTTGGAACGAGTTGCTCGTGGAATTCCACCATTTCAAGAAGTTGATGCAAATGTAGTAAATGTAGCGCAATCATATGCAGATTACCTCAGAACTAATAATCAATTTGAGCATAATCTGGATTGTAATAATGGCTCAAGTGGTACAAATGCCTGTAATGCTATAGTAAGAATGGAAGAGAATGCAGCAATTAAAACACATCAGCAAGCCGCATGCAGATTTGAAAACCTAGCTGCAGTTTTTGCCCCAAGTATGGATTGTGCCCCACTTTTTCTCGAACAGGCTATATACAGTTGGATTTACAATGATACTGGACAGGGCAATGGTCATAGAAAGGCTTGTTTTTACAACATTCCCATTGCTAATGATGATTACAGTACAGCAGGTGCGGAGGGTCAAATAGGGATTGGAGTTTCTATTGGCCTTTATCAAGGTGCGGCTTATGGTATTGTAATGGTTTTCAATTTCTTCGATCCAGATGCATCATATAATCCAGCATTACCCGTTGAACTAACAGCTTTTACAGCAAATCTAAATAGTAACAAAGTTGAATTATTATGGCAAACAGCAACAGAAGTAAATAATTATGGCTTTGATGTTGAAAGACAAAAGAAAGAAGTTAGTAGTCAGAATTCAGTATGGGAAAAATTAGCATTTGTTGAAGGTCATGGAAATAGTAATTCTCCAAAGTCTTATTCATTTACTGATAACACTTCAAACGCTTCGGGGAAATTTTTATACAGACTTAAGCAAATAGATATTGATGGAACATTCGAATATTCAGATGCAGTTGAAATAAATCTTGGAGCTCCAAAAAGAATTTTGAGTTAGCTCAAAACTACCCTAATCCGTTTAACCCAACAACTTCAATTAGCTATTCAATTCCTGAAGATGGATTTGTAACTTTAAATATTTATGATGTTTTAGGTAAACAAGTTGCTGTTTTGGAGAATGATTTCAAACCAGCTGGTAATTATAAATATTCTTTTGATGCCACCAATTTTTCAAGCGGACTATATTTTTATACAATTAAATCCGGTAAATTTTTACAGACTAAGAAAATGTTGTTGATGAAGTAATTCTAAAAATAAATATTTTTAACTGGCCCGTACTTGTTACGGGCTTTTTATTTATGTATATCTATCAATAAATCAATACAAGTCAATTCCAATTATTAATTCATAATAGGACTTAATAATTACATTCCACCAAGGTTAGATAATACTGCTGATGCAAAACTTAGAACGAAAAAGAATCCGCACATATCTGTAACCGTTGTTAAAAGTGGACTTGAAACAAGAGCCGGATCTAAATTAAATCTCTTCAGAATTAAAGGAAGCATACCACCGAGTGCTACTGAGACTATGGTATTAGCAGCTAGAGCACCTCCAACTACAAATCCTAAGTACGGATTACCTTTCCAGAAAAACGCTACACCGCCAAGAAGTAAGCCCAAAACTACTCCATTAATAATTCCAATTTTAATCTCCTTTGATAGAACCCAAAATAACTCTCCAGGCTTTACTAAACCAAGTGAGAGTTCGCGCATGGAAACGGCAATGGCTTGATTTCCAGAACATCCACTCATATCACTAACCATTGGGAGAAAAACAGCAAGGGTAATAGCCGCAGACAGTGTATCTTGGTAAATAGCAATAACACTTGCGGCAATAATATTTAAAATAATGTTTAGACTAAGCCATGAAAGTCTACGACCGGAACGAGAAAACAATGGCATGGTTCGGAATTCCTCTCCACCAATAATACCGCTAATCCTTAAAAATGATCTCGTTTTTCTTTTACTTAATGCTTCCTCTATTGCATTTGGTAAAACTACTCCAACCAATCTATTTAGTTTATCAACAACTGGAGCTCCGAAAAGATGTCTTTCCTCAAAAAAATCTTTGAGATCTTTAAGTGATGCATCATCTCGAACACTTAATGGTTTAGAAATCATTACTTCTGTTAACAAAGTTTTTTAGCGATGGAAAGAGCAAGTCGTGCATTCGTAGCACACCAACAAGTTTTTCGTGATGATCGACAACATAAAAATATAAGACATGATAATCCAAGTACTCACTTCTATTTTTTTGCATATCATCCAAAACATCTTGAATTGTATGATCAATTTTATAAGCCAGAAACTCAGAAATCATTAGTCCGCCTGCACAATCCGGCTCATACTCCAACATCATTCTAGCATCATCCGCATCTTTTCTGCTGGTCATTTTAGCAAGAATAGCTTCACTAATATCGTCATCCATTTCTCCCAAAACATCAACAAGGTGATCACTTGACAACTCTTCCATAATTGCTGCCGCTTGATCAGAGGGCATATCTTCGACCAGATCCGCAGCTTGTTCATCAGGAATGTCTTCTATAACATCTGCTGCGTCTTCCGGGCTAAGAAGACTAAAAAGATTAATTTGTTCCTCTTCAGTAAGTCTGGAAATTGATCTAGCGGTTTCGGAGGAACTTAAGGTTTCAATAAAATTATTTAGTTCAAACGAATTCCCGTTCGCAATAAGTTCACTTATTTTCTCCCATGGAGTATTAACGTCAATCATAATAAAGCCTCTTGGAATTGTTTTCGCACTCAAGAATTGAGTCAAATATTAGTCGCAAAAAATTGTGGATGTTTAACATAGCAAATAAAATTATTCACTCAAAGCAATTGAGTTGCTGAATAATGCAAATACAATATTTGTAATTTACAAAGCCCGTTTAACAGCCAGCTTTATACTTTAATATAATTTATCATTCTAGCAACTTTCTGCCCGCCTTTTAGGGAAGGTAATTCTACCATATTTTTAGCGCGAAACCAGATCTTTTTAAAAGAAAAGTCAAAAAGAAAAATTTTATGCTACAAATAAATCCCCACTCTAATATCAAAAAGAATTTGAAGTTATTTCTACATTTTCATTTTTATATAAATTTGTAATATCTAAATCATAAACAAACTCTGCGAGTAATTTTAGATTTGCAAATTTAACATCCGTTCCTAATCCAAATTTAACTCCAAATTTATTTTTATTAAAATTGTCATAACTTGATAGATCCCCAAAATTTGTAGTTTTCCCAACTTCAAAATCAATTCGTGGTCCTAGCAATAAATAGGGGCTAAAAACGCCTAAATCTACTTTTGGTTTTGCCAATATTGAAAAGTTTAAATAATTAATCCCCAGTTTCCACAATACTGTTCCAACTCCTCAGGGCTTTCCATAGTACTTATTATGGTATTTTCTTCCATTCCTTTTGAACAAAATTTAATTCAGTGAGAAAACTCATAAACTGCAGATTAAAAAAATCAACAAATATTCCAGCGTTAAATCCTAATTTGCTATCTGAATTAAAATCAGTAATAGGAGTTAAATTAGAGTAATTCCAATCTTGATTAGCAAAAGTGCCGCCAATTTTAATTCCATAGCCATTTATTATTTGTGAATATGAAATTGAAGTTACTGCAAAAAATAAAACTAGAATAAAAAATATTTTCTTCATAAAAAATGCCCAAGATTTATTTTTGAATAATGAACTTTTCCAACTTGCTAAAATTACAGAATCTTATTTTGAATTTATCATCGATTAAATAAAATAAATTAAAATCTATTTTATTCTCAGTATGATTTTTAATAAATACTTAACTATATTTGCTAAAATTTGAAAAGATAAATTTTTTTAAATATAAAGAGGTGGAGATGAAAAAAAATTGGAATCCTATTTGGTCAAGAAAATACTTTCCCGCAAGCTTTTGTTGATAGAGTAAACTCGAAAAAAGAAAGAGGAATTATCGCAGAACTTGCACAAGTGAACGTTGTTGAGCAGGGCAAACCAACTCAGTATGATGTTTTAATCGATCGAATTTCTCAAGACATTCCTTTTTACAGAGCATACTTAAAAAATGCGGCTCTCGGCGGAACTGCGGTTATCAATAATCCATTTTGGTGGAGTGCTGATGATAAATTTTTCAACAATGCGATCGCAACTAAAATTGGAGTAGCGGTTCCGAAAACTGTTATACTTCCATCAAATCAGCATCCACCGGATACAAATGCAAACTCGATGAGAAATTTAGAGTATCCATTGGACTGGGAATACATTTTTAATTACGTCGGTTTCCCGGCGTTTTTCAAACCCTTTGCCGGCGGGGATGGAAGAATGTTTATAATCCACAAAATAAAAATGAATTTTTCAGGGATTACCATGATACTGGAACTTTAGTAATGCTGCTCCAGGAAGCTATTGATTTTACTGAGTATTTTAGATGTTACTGTTTGGATAGACGTGAAGTTAGAATTATGCAATACGATCCAAAGCAGCCTCATCACTTAAGATATGTGCAAAACCCAAAACCAATTGAGGCAAAGCTATTACAGAAAATTGAGGAAGGCGTTCTCAAAATTAATAACGCACTCGGTTATGATTTTAATACTGTGGAATTTGCAATTAGAGATGGAGTGCCTTATGCAATTGACTTTGGCAATCCTGCACCAGATGCAGATATCAATTCTGTTGGAGAAGAAAAT
Source organism: Ignavibacteriales bacterium (assembly GCA_020635285.1). Taxonomy (GTDB): domain Bacteria; phylum Bacteroidota; class Ignavibacteria; order Ignavibacteriales; family Melioribacteraceae. The sequence goes on from JACKAB010000044.1 coordinate 230,565, forward strand.
TTTGAATGGGTGGTAGAAGCAGCTGCCAACATGGCTATTCACCGAGCTAAGAAACATAAGAAGGGCGAAAATAATTTAACCTGGGGCGATTTTGTTTCTTCATTTTCAACTAACCAAAAATTGAAATCAAATAAAAAGAGAAATAAGTGAGGCAATATGCTTTCAGATAAAATTTTCACAATGGGGATTGAAGAAGAGTTTCAAATTATAGATCCTGAAACACGTGAGTTAAGATCAAGAGTGGAGCAGATCTTAAAAGGTGGAACTATTCACCTTAGAGAAAAAATTAAGGCAGAGCTTCATCAGTCGGTTGTGGAAACTGGTTCTAAAATTTGCCACAATATAAAAGAGGCAAAGCAAGAAGTTTTTATGTTAAGATCTCAACTAGCCGAGCTTGCTGAAAAAGAGGGATTAAAAATTGCCGCTTCCGGAACTCATCCTTTTTCAAAATGGGAAGATCAAGAAATTACAAATCACCCAAGGTACGAAGGCGTTGTGCAAGATATGCAGCAAGTTGCGCGTGCAAATTTAATTTTTGGTCTGCACGTTCACATAGGTGTTGATGATAAAGAATTAGCAATTCATATAATGAATGCAGCTAGGTATTTTCTTCCTCACTTATTTGCACTATCTACCAATTCGCCTTTCTGGAAAGGACGAAACACAGGCTTAAAATCTTATAGAGCAAAAATATTCGATAGATTTCCAAGAACTGGAATCCCTGATTATTTTTCTAGTCATGGTGAATTTCAATCCTATGTTGCAACGCTTCAAAAAACGCATTGTATTGAAGACGCTAGTAAAATTTGGTGGGATATTCGTCCTCATCCAAAATACCCAACTTTAGAATTTAGAATATGTGATTTGCCAATGACGGTTGATGAAACAATTGCGCTTGCGGCTTTGTGCCAAGCAATAGTTGCAAAACTTTATAAACTGATTAGTCAAAATTTAGGATTTAGACTTTATAGAAGAGTTTACATTAATGAAAACAAATGGCGCGCAAGCCGTTATGGAATTAGTGGAAAACTAATTGATTTTGGAAAACAAATTGAAGTTGAGACTCCAGTTTTAATAAATGAGTTATTGGATTTTGTTGATGATGTTGTAGATGTTTTGGATATGCGTGAAGAAATTTCCTATATCAGAGAGATTATTAAAAAACGGAACGGGCGCTGATAAACAAGTTGCGGTTTGGGAAAAAAACTCAAGATTTAAATTCAGTTGTTGATATGATTGTTTCCGAAACTTATAAAGGATTAAGTTATTAATAACGATCGAATCTCCGAAATGTTTTGTCATTGAGAACTCCGATGTTTTTATCGGAGTGAAGCAATCCCTTTATACAGATTGCTTCGGATAAAAATTTCTCGCAATGACGCCAATTTTATATAAAAGAAAAAAAAAATTATGATACGAGAAATTAGAGAAAAATATAATTCATTATACAAAGAAGAAGATTACAAAAATTTCATTCAGGATATAAACAATTCAACAGGTAATAGATTAGATTTTAGAATCTCTGAAACTCCCTTGTTTATTGATGAAAACCTACGTGATCAATTAATTAAAGCCAGTGATGAAATAATTCAACAAATTAAAAATAAAAATGTTTTAGAAAAATCTCATAAAGCAATTCCTCCCAATTTATTTGTCCCTAATGAGAGCGAGCATCCAATATTTTTGCAAATTGATTTTGGTATTGCTCAAACTTCAAAGGGAGAAATAATTCCACAGCTTATTGAGCTTCAGGGATTTCCATCACTATATGCTTATCAAATTTTTCTTGATGAAAAAGTTAGAGAGCATTTTTATATTCCTAAAAATTTCACCACATATTATAATGGTTATGATTTTAAAAGTTATGTTGATCTTTTTAAACAAACTCTTCTCGGGAGGTGTGATCCGGAAAATGTTATACTTTTAGAGATTGAACCGGAGAAACAAAAAACTAAAATTGATTTTTATTTAACTGAGAAATACACAAATGTAAAATCGATTTGCATAAGTGAAATTATTAAGCGCAATAAGAAATTATTCTATATAAAGGACGGTAAGGAAATTCCAATTGACAGAATTTACAATAGAGTAATTTTTGATGAATTAATTAAAAAGGCAACTAAGTATAATTTTGATTTTAAAGATGAACTTGATGTTGAATGGGTAGGTCACCCGAATTGGTTTTATAGAATTAGTAAATTCAGTTTACCGGAAATTAAAAGTAAGTATAGCCCGCAATGTTTTTATTTATCGGACTTAAACAAGTATCCTAATGATTTAGAAAATTATGTTTTAAAGCCTCTTTTTTCTTTTGCCGGTTCCGGAGTTGTAATTGATGTAACAAAGGAATTGTTAAATTCAATTAAAGATAAAGAGAATTTCATTCTTCAAAGAAAGGTTGAATACTTCCCCTTGATTGAAACACCGGAGGGCAAATCAAAAGCTGAAATTAGGATGATGTTCATTTGGAATGAAAAACCAATACTTGTTAATAATTTACTTCGTACCAGCAAAGGTAAAATGATGGGAGTTGATTTCAATAAAAATCAAACATGGATTGGCTCAAATACGGTTTATCATCCTGAATAAAGTAAAATTAAAAACTTCGGAGATTTTATAAATCCCCGAGGTTTACTCGAAACGAAAAATGTATTTATAGAGGAATTTATATTTTTATAATTTTCTGACTTCTTATTTTATCAATCCGGCTGGAACGCCATTTGGGTAAACCTTCCGAATTTCTAATTTAATTTTTTCAACTCTGTTGTCGGGATTTGGATGAGTACTGAAAAACTCAGACTGACTTCTACCTCCGCTTGCTTCCGCCAAAATTTGCATTACCCCGATTAAAGCAGTTGGATCGTATCCAGATTTAGACATAAAATCAACACCAATTTTATCAGATTCTAATTCATCATCTCTGCCGAATTTCATGTTTACTAATTGACCAATATATTGCGCCGCTTGTGCAGAAGTTCCAGATGGATCGCTTGCGACAAGAACTCCTTGTAAAATTCCTTGGGTAAGATTCGACTTTGCCATTTGTTGAGCCGAGTGACGTGCGACTACATGACCAATTTCATGACCAAGCACTCCTGCTAACTGTGCTTCAGTTTTTAATTTCCCAAATAACGCCGCTGTTATAAAAATTTGTCCGCCTGGCAAAGCAAAGGCATTAATTGTTTCTCTATCATTTAATAAATGAAAATCAAATTGATATTCTGTTTCCGCAGCTTTTGTATTACGAACTAGTTTAAGCCCAATATTATCAACCATATCTTGATATTCTTGATTTGGATAAAGTCCACCGTACTGCTGAATCATTTCAGGAGCAGCTTGTAATCCCAATGCAATTTCTTGTCTGGGTGTCATACTAATATATTGTTCCTCACCGGTTACGGGATTATATTCTTTTGATCCCAAATAAGATATCAGAGAAAAGCCAATAAAAACAAGCGCAATGATTAATCTTGTTTTTCCAAAACTTCTGCTGTTTCCAGTTCCGCCAATCATTTAAATCTCCAAAAATAATTATTCAACAGGTTCAAATTCTTCAACTTCTAAAAGCTCATATATTCCGCCGGCAACGGCACCAAATAAAATATGACTTAAAACAAAAGGCCAGCTGCTAAGAGCAAAAAACCATGGAAAGAAATAACTTAAAGAATAGAAATTGATCAAATAAATTGCCAATCCAAAAAATGCTCCACCAAAAATTCCAACCAACATTCCATATTTATGCAAAATAAATGCAATTAAAAAAGTGAACGATAAAGACAAGACTAAATTTGTAATGAGTGAAATCATTAGTGAGCCTAAATCGTAAGTTGCAGGCGGAGCTAAAACTGATTCACCTAAAAATATTGATGCAAATAGTCTAATTATAACCCACATATTTCCGCCAAGTAAAACAGGAACCACAAAAATATTTAAAAGATAAAATACAAGACTCGCAATTAAACCAGCCCAAAATGCTGCGCTCCAATCAACAACTTGTCTCATTTTTCTCGGCATTTTTTTCATTACTTATTCCTATCTTTAATTTTATATAAAAATAAAATACAAATTAAAAAAATCAAACATTATTTTTATTATTTTAACTAAATTCTTAAATAAATTATATCGGTAAAACAAAGTTTAGATTTATAGAATTTTGTTAAATTTAGCAATTGAATATATTAGATAATATAAAACGGGGAAAAATTTATGAAAAAAAAATGGAACGGCAACTGCCGATACTCTTGGCGGTTTGAAAGAGATTCGTGAAATCATTTTTGGTGAAGCTTTAGATCAACTTCAAAAACAAATTGATGATCTTAAAAGTGAAAATTCTACATTACTTGAACAATTGAGAAATCATGAAAATAATTCATCTAAAACATTTTCTGAATTGAAAGCCAAACATGAATCAGAAATTAATAAAACTAAATGAGAGATTATTGATAAGCTGAAAAATGAATTAGAATCTAAGATAAAAGAATTAAACTTATCTAAACTTGGTAAAAACCAAATTGGGCAAGCTTTTATTGAGTGGGGAACCAAAGTTAAACAAGATGATAATTCTTAAGGTTTTGTTTAATGCAATATGATGAAGAAAAATCTCTCGACGTTTTAAGGCAAATCTTTCAGAGTAATAACACTAAGCAGCTTGAAGAATTTGAAAATGAAATTGAAGCATTAAAGCAACAATTAAATGATAAAGAAACCAAAATTAATGCTTACTATCCCATCATAACAGATTTACTTGAACGTAAAATAATTGATTCCGAAGATGAAGTTGCCAAAGTACTTTCTCCAATTGTTGGTAAAGCAATTAAAAAACAAATATCTGAATCGAAAGATGAAATGATAGATGCACTCTATCCTATTATGGGTGAGACAATTAAAAAGTCTATTGCCGAATCCATGAAGGAACTTTATGAATCAATAAATTTGAAAATTGATAATGCACTTAGAAAAGGAATATTTTCTAAACAAGTAAAATCAAAAATATCCGGAGTTTCTACCGGTGATTTAATTCTGCAAAGTGCATTTCCTTTTAAGATTAAAGAAATATTTTTAATTCATGAGCAAAGCGGAATTTTAATTTCACATGTTTCTTCTTCACTAAATGATAAAACAACAGATGCCGATATTGTTAGCGGAATGCTTACTGCAATTAAAGATTTTGTTAAAGAATCATTTGCATCAGATTCCGGATCTCAAAGTTTGAATGAAATTCAATATGGTGATTCAAGAATAATTTTAGAAAAGGGAAGATATTCATATTTTGCAATGGTGGTTTCCGGTCAAGAGCCGGTAAATTTTGATGAAGAACTTGCTGAATTGAATATGAATATTCATCATAATTATGCAAAAAAATTAAGAGAATTTAATGGTGATTTAAGTGACTTCAAAGATATTGATGAACCGCTTTTAGAATTTATTAATTTGTTTAAGCAAATATCTGAACCAATTGAAACTGAAAAACCAAAACCTATATTAGGTTATCTGCTTTTAGGGATGTTGTTTTTAATAATAATAATTTTTGCTATAATAAAACTTCCACCTTACTTTGCTGATAAATCCACAAATGAAATTATTAAAGCTAAATTAGAATCCGTCCCAAAATTAAATCTTGAAAAAATAAATTGGAATACTGAAAATGGAGAAGTTACACTTTCGGGATTGGTAAATTCTTATGAAACTAAAAACGAAATTTTAAATCAGCTTAAAACTATTCCAGAAGTAAAAAAAGTAAATAATAATTTGGGAATAATTTTCCCAACTTCAGCGCAAGAAGTTATTTCTTCTAATATTAAGAAAAGTTTTGGCACTTTTGACTTGGACAAAAATTATGATTTAACATATCAAGTAAATAATGATGAGGTTACAATTGAGGGTAAGGTTTCGACTGATGAGCAAAAAAGGAATATAAGTTTTATTGTAAGTCAAGTGCCCGGAGTTAGAATTGTTCTAAATAATATTATTGTCTCTGGCAAAACAATAATTCCCCAAATTGATACTCTGGATTCAATAAAAAATCTAAAAATTTATTTTGATTTTGGAAAATCTGAACTCTCAGAAATTCATCGTAAAAACTTGAAATTGTTACTGAATTTGTAAAAAGCAATCCCAATAATAGCTTAATAATAAAAGGCTATTCCGATGGAGCATCAAGTCAGCGTAATTTGGCAAAAGCTCTTGAGCGCTCGATGAATGTTGCAAACCATTTGATTTCCCAAGGTGTTTCAAAGAACAATTTGGCAACCCAATCCTTTGTCTCAAACAGTGGAAATGCTAATAATGATAGGCGTGTTGATTTTGAGATTAAAATGAAAGGCCAATAATTGCAGATCAATATTAAAAAGAAAATTTGTCTATTAGGTTTGTATGGGGTTGGTAAAACTTCACTTGTGCGCCGCTTTGTTCATAATAAGTTCGAAGAAAAATATCTATCAACTATTGGCGTTCACATCAGTAAAAAATCGATAAATTTTTTAGATAGTAAAAACTCAAATGAAAAAAATGTTGAGCTTTTTATTTGGGATATTGCCAATATTGAAAAATTTGATTCCGTTACTCGTAATTATGTTAACGGCGCGCACGGAGCAATAATTGTAACTGATATAAGCCGACCAATAACCATTGAGCAAACTAATGAAATTGCAAATTCATTTCTCACAATCAATCCAGATTCAAAAATAATTTTTGTTGGTAATAAAATAGACTTGGCAGATAATAATTTCGACCAAGACAATTACATAGCAAATTATAAATCTTTTAAAACTTCATTTCTATTTTCAAGTGCAAAAACCGGTGAAAATGTTGAAAATATTTTTCATCAATTGGGCGAAAAAATTGTTAGAGGATTTTTAGTTGTGATAGACTTACTTGATGAGCTTTTATCTCATAAAAACATTGCTTATGCAATTTTTAATAGCAATCTGAAGTTAATTCAAAACAGTAAAAATTTGTGCGACCTATTATTTATTGATGAATTAAAATTAAATGAATCAATTTATGATATTTTCCCCGAGTATTTCGGATTAGAAAAAGAAGTGTCCGAAGTTTTTGTGGGTAAAAAAAACAGATTATTCATCGATAAGGTCAATAAATATAATAATGATGGTGAGATAAATTATTTTCACTACGATTTAATTAAATTGAATAAATCGGATAAATTACTTTTAATAATTTCTAATATTACTGATCAATCCTCATTGGAACAGAAAGTAAAGCAGCAGCAAAACGAGATAAAAATATTAAAAGAAAGCATATCAGAATTAAAAAATAATTCACTCCAAAATTTACTCGGCATTTCTGAAGCAATAAAGAATGTTAAGCAATTTGCAAAAAAAATTGCAAATTTAAATACAACAAATATTCTACTAACTGGAGAAAGTGGAACAGGCAAAACACTTGTGGCAAGGGCAATTCATGGTTTATCAAAAAATTCGGAAGAACCTTTTGTTGAAATTAACTGTGCAACAATTCCATCTACATTAATTGAATCAGAAATATTTGGTCATGTAAAAGGAGCATTTACAAGCGCTTTTGAAAATAAAAAAGGACTTCTTGAAGAAGCAAATGGAGGAACACTTTTCCTTGATGAAATAGGGAATTGCCTATTTCTGTGCAGCCAAAGTTCTTAACATTTTTAGAAACAAAAAGATTCCGTCAAATTGGAAGTACAAAAGAAATTAATGTAAATGTTAGAATTATTTCCGCAACAAATAAAGATCTGAAAAAATCAATATTGGAAAAAAATTTAGGGAAGATTTATTTTATAGAATAAATGTTGTTTCCTTCACATTCCACCATTGAGGAACGAGTAGAGGATATTGTAGTAATTGCTAATAATTTTATTAAGAATTTTTCCATTGAAATGAATAAAAACGTTTTTGGATTAACTAAATCTGCTGAGCAAAAATTAATAAATTATAATCTACCAGGAAATATTAGAGAATTGAAAAATATTATTGAGCGAGCAGTAATTTTTTTGCGAACGAGATATAATCGATTCGAATGATTTATTAATATCAGAAAGTGATCTAAAAACCATTACCAAACAAGAGGTCCTAATTCCTGAAGAGGGGATTACTCTAGATGAGATTGAAAAAAAATATCTCCAATCCGCCTTAAAAGAAAGCAAAGGGAAATCAGACACAAGCTGCAAAAATCTTAGGGCTATCCCTTGATACATTCCGATATAGAATTAAAAAGCATGCTATTTAACGAGAGTGCTTTAATAGCATACCGCTAAATCAATTATTTCCCTAGTTCAATTTACATAATTTCATAAATTGCTGTGTTAATTACTTATTCCTCGTTTTTGATATTGCCATATAACCACCCTAACCATTGAGAAATGGCTATATAACCATAAATTAATTTAATTTTATTCAATAAAGTTGGTTTTTAAGCTATTTTGAAAGTGTTGAAAACTGGCATTGTATTTGAATTAAATATAATAGATGTTTGAGGATATAAATAAAGTGGCTGATCGATCAGTTGGAGAGACCCCCCACTCTTCAATTTAATGAGGGAAAGTCACAACAGAAGGGAATTAGCTAACTAATTCCCTTTTTTAACTTTTTAATAAAACCTAAATTGGAGTAATTTTCAGATGGGAGAAGATTCAACAGCAAAAAACCTTTCTGCATCATTTAGATATTTAATGTTAATTACATTGCTTTATATTATGGCAGTTATTATTTCAAAATTTAATTGTTTAAAAAAAAAATCTACTACTAATTTTAAATATTATATTTGCTTTGAACAAGAGATTTTAAAATTTTTCAAATTCGTAAAAAAATAAAAAAATTTTTTTAATTAACTTTTCCATGAAAACGTGTCGCTCTTCCCTTTGTACCGAAGGCCGGACTCGAACCGGCACCTAGTTGCCTAGACTAGATTTTGAGTCTAGCGCGTCTACCAATTTCGCCACTTCGGCTTAAATTGAATCGTAAATTTAATAAAGTTGTACTCGCCAATCAATCTTTATTATTCTTTAGAATTAAAATTATTGAATAATTTTTATTGATTTCTTATTAATTTATTTTTATATTTATTTAGACATTAACCTCCGAATTATAAACTAATTTAAATTGAGGAAAATTATGTATGCAAGAGTAACTACATTTCATCTTAAAGTAAAAGCAATAGAAGAAGCCTCAAAGATTTATGAAGATAGCGTAATTCCTGAAGCACAAAAACAACCGGGCTTTAAAAATGCTTTCTTTTTAACTAATAGAAATGCTGGAAAATTTGTTTCCATTACCATTTGGGATACTATTGAAAGTGCAATGGCAAATCAAAAGTCAGGTTATTACCAAGCACAAATTGATAAATTTGATGATATGTCAGTAGTAAATCCGGAGGTTGAAGGATTTAGTGTGGGTGCCATGTCCATTTAATACGTATGACGGTAAAAAACTAAATAAAAATAATATTAAAATCAGTCTAGAAAATGCCCCGACCAAAAACTAAAGATGAACTAATAGAATTAAGCAACAAAAACTTTAAATTACTAAAAGATTATATTGAATCTTTTTCTGAGGCTGAGCAAAATAAAAATTTTCCTAAAGGAACTTTGAACCGTAATATAAGGGATGTGCTTGCTCATTTGCATGAATGGCATGAAATGATGTTGGTTTGGTACAATATAGGAATGAAAGGAGGGAAACCAATTATGCCGGCTAAAGGTTACACTTGGAAAACTCTTCCGGATTTAAATATGGAAATTTTAAAAAAGTATTCTAACACAGATTTAGAAGAAGCAAAAACATTATTGAATAATTCTTTTGCTAAAATTCAAAAACTAATTGAAAAACACAGTAATGAAGATTTATTTCTGAAGCAAAAATATGAATGGACTGGAACAACTTCACTTGGAGCATATTTAATTTCTTCTACTTCAAGCCATTATGATTGGGCTTACAAAATAATTAAAAAAGCAAAATCATAATAAATTATTTTTTAGAAATTTTTGCCCAAGAATCACGCAGTGTAACTGTTCTATTAAAACCAATTTTTCTTTCGTTGAATCTATATCCAAACAGAAATAACCATTTCTTTCAAATTGATAATTAACTCCTATCTCCGCAGAACTTAAACTTGGCTCAAGTTTACAATTAGTTAAAATTGTTAGAGATTCGGGATTAATAAATTCAATAAAATCTTTTTCTTTATCTCCATCCGGATTTTCAATATTAAATAATCTATCGTACAATCTAACTTCAGCATTAATTGCCTGCGCGCGGCAGAAACCCAATGAATTGTTCCTTTAACTTTTTATCACTTGTACCAGTTCCACTTTTTGTATCAGCATCATAAGTGCAATGAAGCTCAATTATATTTCCAGCTTCATCTTTGATCACATCTTCGCATTTTATAATGTAAGCGTAACGTAATCTAACTTCATTACCGGGAGAAAGCCGATGAAATTTTTCTGTGGAACCTCCTGAAAATCTTCGCTTTCAATAAATATTTCTCTAGAAAAGGGAATTAAGCGTTTCCCTTTTGATTCATCTTGTGGATTATTAACAGCATCTAAAGATTCAACTAAAAATTTATCATAATTTAAAATTATAACTTTAATTGGATTAAGAACCGCCATTACTCTATCAGCTGATTCATTCAAATCTTCTCTAATGCTGAATTCCAAAAAAGAAATGTCAGTTACATTATTTCTTTTAGCAACTCCAACACCTTCTGCAAAATTTCTTAATGCTTTAGGAGTATATCCTCTTCGGCGTAATCCTGAAATTGTTGGCATTCTTGGATCATCCCAACCGCTAACAAATTTTTCTTCAACTAATCTTAATAACTTTCGCTTACTCATAATTGTATAATTAAGATTCAGTCTTGCAAATTCAATCTGTTGAGGATGATGAATTCCTAACTGCTCAATAAACCAGTCATAAAGTGGCCGGTGATTTTCAAACTCAAGTGTGCAAATGGAATGAGTTATTCCTTCAATAGAATCTGACTGCCCATGTGCCCAATCATACATTGGATATATGCACCATGAATCTCCAGTTCTGTGATGATGAGCGTGACGAATTCTATACATTATTGGATCGCGCATATTCATGTTTGGAGAACTCATATCAATTTTTGCTCTAAGGACATGTTCGCCATCTTTAAAATCACCATTTCTCATTCGGGCAAATAGATCTAAATTTTCTTCAATAGTCCGATTTCTAAACTTGCTAAATTTTCCAGGTTCGGTCGGAGTCCCTCTTTCTTCCTTTATGGTTTCGAGCGAGAAGAATCTACATAAGCAACACCTTTTTTAATTAGCTTAATGGCATATTCATAAAGTTGCTCAAAATAATCTGAGGCATAAAGTTCAGTTCCTTCCCATTCAAATCCCAACCATTTTATATCAGCTTTGATTGAATCAACATATTCAACTTCTTCTTTAGTTGGATTTGTATCATCAAAACGGAGATTTGTTTTCCCATTGATACTCTTTACCCAAACCAAAATTTAAGCAAATTGATTTAGCATGACCAATATGCAAATAGCCGTTTGGCTCAGGCGGAAAGCGGGTATGCACTCTTCCGTCATTTTTATTTACTTCTAAATCTTTATCAATTATTTCTTGAATAAAATTACGAGGTTCTTTTTTTTTCTAATTCCATATTGGCTGATTATTATTTTTTTAAATTAATTAATGGATTTACAATATTATTTTTACAGCTTTTGGTATTTCCACCAATGCTTGGTTAATTCTTTTCATTACTTCATCTTTCCCTAGAATCACTAACAAATCGTAAACTCCTGGGCCAATTCCAACACCAGAAACGGCTAAACGCACAGGATGAATTAATCTTCCGGCACCACAATTATTATTTTCTGTAACTAACTTTAAAGCATTTTCAAAATCTTCTTTATTTTGGGAAGAAATTTTTTCAAGCTCATAAACATACTCAGATAATAATTTCGCTGAATCTTCTTTCCATCTTTTCTTTATTATATTTTCGTCATACTCAGTTGGTGCTTCGTAAAAGTATGGGGAATTACTAATTAAGTCTTTCACAAATTCAATCCGTTCTTTCATTGATTCAAGAATAAGAAGCAGATGTTCATCTTTAAAATTAGATTTTTGTATTTTGATTTTCCTAATTCATCCTTAAAGAGTTCGAGTAATTCTTCATTACTTTTATTTCTAATATGCAATCCATTTAGCCAGTTTAATTTTTCTACATTAAAAACTGCACCGGCTTTATTAACTCTTTCCAATGAGAATTTCTCAATCATCATTTCATCGATAAGATAATACTCTTTATCATCACCAAAATTCCAGCCAAGTAAAGCAACAAAATTTAGTAACGCTTCTTTCAAGTAACCTTTATCTCTGTAATCTTCAACTGCTACATCACCTTGGCGCTTGCTCAGCTTGCTTTTATCAGCATTTAGTAAGAGGGAAGGTGTGCAAATTGAGGTAATTCCCACCCAAAGTGTTGATAAAGTAAAACATGCTTGGGAGTTGATGAAAGCCATTCTTCACCCCTAATTACATGAGAAATATCCATAAGATGGTCATCAACAACATTTGCTAAGTGGTATGTTGGAAAGCCATCGCTTTTAATTAATATTTGGTCGTCAATTGTATCCGAATTAAATTCAACGATTCCACGAACTATATCATCAAACTTTACGCTTAGATTTGGCTCAACATTTAATCGCACAACTTTTGGAATACCGCTATTAAGCTTTTCATTAATTTCAGACTCACTTAAATGAAGACAATGCTTATCATATTTTGCTTGAGGTAATTTTAATTTTTGTTGTTCATCTCTTAATTCGCTCAATCTTTCTGGGGTGCAGAAACAGTAATATGCTTTTTTATCATCGAGTAATTTTTGAACATTTGCCGAATAGATTTCTAATCTTTTAGATTGATAATAGGGACCGCAACTTCCATCTTTATCCGGACCTTCATCGTAATCTAATCCAACCCATTTTAGCGAGTCAATTAATTTTTCAACAGCACCTTCTACATAGCGTGATTGATCGGTGTCTTCAATCCTTAAAATAAATTTACCGTTGTTTCTCTTTGCAAATAGGTAATTATAAAGTGCGGTTCTTAATCCGCCAACGTGCAAATAGCCTGTGGGACTTGGCGCAAATCTAACTCTTACTTTTTATTCATTTATAACCATTTATTAAAAATTAAGTTAGAAATATATGAATTTTTTGAACGAAAGACGAAGGATGAAAGTTGTAAAAGAGAAAAGAAATAATAATTGGTAAGCGCGAATGAAAATTAGCCTAATTATAGACTACTTTTTACGCTAGATGAAATAACAAATTTCAGAATCAGAAAATCCTAATCTTTTAAATTTTGATGACAGCAGACAATTTTACTTATTTAATTCTCAACTTTTACTTGCGTGTAATATTTTACTTTTTCAATAAATTCTTTGCTATCAATAGGTTTTGGAATGTAATCAGTGGCTCCAGCTTCTAAACATTTTTCGCGGTCTCCTTTCATTGCAAATGCAGTTAAAGCAATTATTGGAGTATCAGCAAATCCTTCCAACTCTCTTATTTTACCTGTTGCTTCAAATCCATTCATTACTGGCATTTGCATATCCATTAGTATTAAATCAACTTTTTCTTTTTTACAAATATTTAATGCCTCTTCTCCATTTTCTACCACAACAACATTTTCATAACCATTCTTTTTTAAAAGTCTTGTTACAATTATTTGGGAATGTTTATAATCTTCGGCCATTAAAATTGTTGGTGAATCACTTTTTTCATTTATTTGTTCAATTGGTTTTGTGTCTTCATAAGATTTTATCATTGCAGTAATCGTGTTTTCAAGCTCATTAAAACTTGTACTTTTTTTATCTAACAAATCAACGAATAATCCGTCGATTTTTTGCAAATCTTCCTGGTAATCTTCTTTTCCGGTATAAATTATAATTGGGAGTTTTGAAAATTTATTATCAGATTTGATCTTTTTAATTAAATCAAACCCGTTTAATTTTGGCATATCTAAATCAATAATTGCCAAATCTAAATCTTTATCCATAATTAAATCTAAAACTAATTCAGGTCTATGTTCCGCTAAAACATTAAAGCCCGCAGTTTGTACAGCTTGTTTAACTAAACTCAATGTAGGTTGATCATCATCAACACATAATACAGTTGAATTTCTGCGCAACTTGTAGCTCGTTAATATTTCCACAAGATTGTTGTAATTAATAGGCTTAACTAAATATTCAACGGCGCCCATCAAATATATCTTTTCTTTTTCAACCTCTAATGAAAAAACAATGACCGGCGTATTTCTTGTTGCCTTGTTGTTTTTAATTTTTTGAAGAAGTTCTAAACTATTATCATTTTCTTGTTCAACGTTTAAAATTACTGCAACGTATTTGTTTTGATGAATTAATTTAAGCGCAACTTCGCCAGAGTTTACAATTTCCGTTTGGTAATTCCACTTTGATAAGTAATTATTTAACAAGGTGGATGAAGCCGAATCACTTTCAATAACAAGGATTTTATCTTTGTCGGCAGCTGATTTATTTTTAAGAATTTCATGAACCGATTTAGGAGAATCATTTCCCACTGGTAATGAAATATTAGTGTTGATGTCATTGCCATCAATTATATAATTAATTGTACCATTTAGTTGAAGTACTATTTGCTGAATTAGTTGAATTGAAAGTCCGCTTATAGTTTTTATATTTTCTCTTTTTGAAAAGGGAACTTGTAGTGAGATTAATTCTTCACTTTTTATTTTGGCGTTTTTACTTATTACGCTAACATGTAATTTATTGCTTGGGGTAATACTGGATTGAATTAAAACCTCATTGCTTTCAGTTAAATCAGCTGAGAAATTTATTGCAATATTTAAGATTTTACTCAAACTTTTTTCATCAAATGAAATTTCTTTTTCAGAAACATTGTGCAACTGAATTTTACAATTAGGTAATTCCTCTAGTTTTTTTGCAAGCAAATTATCCCAAAAAAGCTTAATCCCAAAAGAAGTTTTATTATGATCTAAACCTTTTGATTGAATGGAAAGAGATTCATTTAAATCATCTAGACTTGCAGAAATAAACTGATGAGATTTTTTTATTTGATCTAAGTATTTGTTTACACCATTTGTTGGGTTTTCTTCCTTAGCTAAGGTTAATAGGCCGTTGATTGTTTTAATCTCTTTTTCCAGACCTTTAATTGAACTAAAAACCAACTCATTTTCTGCAGGCTTGTTCAATTTAATTTTATCTTCGTTTTGCCAAATCAATAATTGAGATTTTACAAATTCAAAAATGGCTAAATATTTTTGTCGGTCTTCAATAGCCGGTAAAATCTTATGAAGTATAATTGCAACGCAGAATTTATTTTTATTTAAATTAAAAATCACTGCATGTAAATTATCTGAATCTAAATTCAAATCAATTTTACATTCGCTTAAGACTTTTCCTTCAAAACTAAATTGATCTTTGAATTTTGTGTAATCAATAATGGAAATAGAATTTTGTATTGTAATATCATCTGGATTTGAAGATTTTCCAATTTGCTTAAAATTGTTCTCAGAAACTTCTTCAAAAAGTAAAACATTTTTAGATTTAATTCATTGCTTAAAAATACGCAGATATCATCGGGAAAAGATGGTTTGCCTTGTTTGGCAAATTTATTTAATACATTCAGATTATCAAAAAGGTGTAATTTTATATTGTTCAACATTAAAAGTATCCGTTTCTTTTTTTACTACAAACTTATAGGTGAATTTTTGAGAATGCAATAATATAATTTTTACCATTTATATTCGTTAAAATTTATTATTACTTGAGTTTTATTTTAATCTTCAAAATAGTATTCAATTGTTTCATTTTTAGAATATTTTCTAACAATTATCTTTTGAGAAAATAAATATCTTTATAAAAAATATAGTTAAAGCCAATTTGAAATTGGATAAATTGACCGATTTCCTTAATCTGTCATAATCGAAGATTTATTGTAAAACTTTATTCATTTTGTTTAAAAATATAATGGCATAATAAATGAATTGCAAAACCGAAAAATAAATTAGAATATATAGGAATCTAGAGAGTTTTAATTACGGCAATAGTTAATTTACTTAATATCAATAATAATTATGCAAAAGGAAATGGGTAATAATAGCTCCGTAAATAACGGAGCTATTTAATTTTAAATTCTATCTGGACTATCTGGAAAAATAATTGATTATACCAGTAAGCACAAAATATTGGTTATAGATTATCAAAAAAGTAATTTGAATTTTGTGTAAAGATGTAAGGCATCCTTTCCGCCAACTCCGTGTTCATGATTAACATATGGATAATAATCCAGAGGTTTATTTAGATTAGCAGCCTGTTTTGCAAACGCTAAAGTGTGTTCCCAAACTACTTTTGGGTCAGAAGTTCCATGAACAAGCAATAATTTGCCGTCTAAATTTTGAACGTAATTTAATAAATTCGATTCCTCATATCCTTCTGGATTTGTATCAGGCGTGTCCATATATCTTTCTCCATACATAACTTCATAATACTTCCAGTCAATTACAGCACCACCACCAACGCCAACCTTAAATGCATTATTTGTTCTCAACATAAGTGATGTTGCCATAAATCCGCCGTAACTCCAGCCAAAAACCCCAAATCTAGTCGAATCAACATAAGGCAAAGTTTTTTCAAATAATTCAATCCTCGTAGTTGATCCTCAACTTCTAATGTCCCTAAATGTCTGAATACAGCTTGTTCAAATTCCAAACCTCTATTTGCAGAGCCTCTATTATCAAGAGTGAAGAGAATATAACCATGTTGAGCCATGAATTGACTCCAATAATCATAGCGCCCGTGAAGCCAAGTATTTCTAACAAGCTGCTTATGAGGTCCCCCATAAACATAAAAAATTACTGGATATTTTTTTGTTGAGTCAAAATCTGTCGGTAAAATTAATCTACAATATAGATCGATATTATTTTTACCTTTAATTGTAAATATTTTTGGTTTACTAATATTAAAATCAGAAATTGGGTTTTCGCTTATGTTAAGCTGCTGTAATACTTCTCCATCTTCATCAATTATATTTGTTACAGAAGGCGTTGTTAAACTTGAATAGGTATCTATTAAATAATAATTAAATTGATTGAATTTTAATTTATGATTAGCACTTTCTGTCGTAATTTTTATTATGGTTCCATTATTTAAATTAACTCTATATGCGTGATCTTCTAACGGAGTTTCCATTGTTGAAGTAATATAAATATCTTCAGAATAATCATCTATTCCCAAAATCTCTTTTACATTCCAATTCCCTTTGGTTACTTGCTTAATTAATTTACCATAAATATCATATAAATAAAGATGGTTCCAATTATCGCGTTCAGAAAACCATAAAAATTTTGTTGAGTCGGTTGGTAGAAAGTATGGAGAATGTTCAGGTTCAACATATTCATTATCTTTTTCTTCAAACAGAGTTTTAATTGGTTCACCAGTTTTTGCATTATACTTAATTAAGCGCATATGATTTTGATCTCGATTTAAATGAGCAATCAGAATATAAGTTTCAGTTGGATCCCAAGTTACATTTGTTAAGTATTGGTATTTAGGTTCACTGGTCTTTAACCAAACTGTATTTCCCGTATTAATATTAAAAACGCCAACTTTTACATTTTCAGATTTTTGCCCGACCATGGGGTATTTGATATTTTTTAGCTTAGCTCCATTATCTCCAATTTCAACAAGTGGATAATCGGCAACCATGGATTCATCCTTCTGATAAAATGCTAAATAATTACTTTTGGGAGACCAAAAAATTCCATCTTTAATTCCAAATTCTGAACGGCTGACTCTTTGTCCACTAACAATATTTTCATTTGTTTCATCGGTTATTTTTATAATCGTTGAATTATCTATGGCGGCAAAGAGATTATTTTCAAGAGTGAAAGCTGTGTAAATATTGTTAGGAGCGGTTTCAACATTCTTCGCATTATCTAAAATTAGATTAGAGATTTTTGAAAACCTATTATTAACATTAAACATTATTAAAAAATTGTCTTTCCAAAAAGTAAATTTATTTTCATCAATCCATTTAATTATTGGAAAACTTCTAAGTTTGTTACCAACCACTTCCGTATCTAGTAAAGCATTGATTTCATTGAGGTTTAGCAATACTTCTTTTTCACCATCCTCAGAATTTTGCTGAATTAATGTGGTATCATTTTCAATGTAACTGACAAAATCTGTGTTGGGAATCCAGTCTAATTGCTTTAATGTTTTAGGGGCAAGTTTTGTGTAGGAATTAAAGACTACATCTTCAAGTGTAAATTGTTCTTCTTGGGCAAAAATTAATGATGATATAATGCAAAAAGTAAATAATAATATTTTTTTCATTTAAGTACCTAAATGATTAATAACTAAAATTAAAATTATAAAAAGAGTTGAACTATAAAATATTCTCAATACTTAAATGAATAAATTAGATTTCTAATCGTTAAATCAATACGGAAAAGTAAAATTATGTAATTAATAAATTTCAAAATAAAATCTGGTGAATGCCAAAAATGTAACAGATCAATACCTATAATTAGTTTATGGTTTAACTTTATCGGAAAAACATACATGTAATAATTACCATATAGTGTAAACATTTTTTGCTTTCTTAAATATGGCTCTGTTTGATTTTAAGATTTGCTTTCCTAACTGATACAAAACAATGTCCCAAAAGAAACCATTTTGATTTTGAACAAAACAAATAAGCTTAGTTACAAAGTCAAAAACTAAGTCTTTGAAAGAGCTTTAATTTTTAAACATTATTTTTTACATGATTTATAGGTTATTGAAGAATTAGAAAAGTTTTCTTCCTTTTAATAATTTTCCCAAATCTTATGGCATAATATGTGTGTTAGATCACAAGTTTAACTTTTGCAAAATGTCAATTATTCAATTAGGAAAATTATGAATGAAAATCAAAATGCTGCCATTAGCAATAATGGTAAAGCACAAATTCAAGACGATCAATATTTAAATAAAAAGATTGACGAAATAAAAGAAAATAGTTTAAGTAAAATATCTCCTATGATTTTAATAAAAACCTGCAATTTTTTCATTTATTGTGCTTGTAGGTTCTATGTTTATTGATTTGTCAAATGTTCCAATTCTTGGAAATGTGACAATTGGGATTGCGAAACAATTATATCCAAATTGGGAACCGGTTGCACAAACCGTTGAACCAATTCAATTTTGGTGGCTTCCTATTTTAAGTTACATATTTTTTTCATTTCAATCGCCTTTAAGGAATATAAAGGATTATTCAGTCATGTTAGAAATACAACTCCACGTGAAAATATTGATAGAATAATTTCTTCATCAATGAGTTTGATTGATGGCTACGCAACTGCACTTCCATTAGTTGGAGCCGCATTCTTATTAGTAAGTATAAAACTTGGTCCGGAAATATTTCTAGGTTTGTCCGTTCCATTTGAAATTAAAGCATTAATTGTTTTAGCAATTGCCAAACTTTTTGAACCCGTACTTGATTACATCGGAGTAAAATTTCAGAAAGTATTAAATGAGGCTTCAGATTACCAAGAACAGTTTTATCAAAAATTACAAGTAAAGCAGACTGAAAAACTTATACAAGCTGTTATGCAGAATAAATCTAGCTTCTGATCAAATGCCAGAAAATGGAATGAATATTGATCAAATGCGTGCTTTTAGAGAAGAGTTAGAGAAAATTAAAGCTCTCAGTTTTGAAACATATCAAAATTTTAACGTTCTTAATAAACTTGCGAATCAGCTAAATGTTAATCTTGAAAATAATGAAAAGCATCTTAGCGTTGTTAATCAGCTAAGTCAAAGCATAGATTCTATGGCTGCAAATTTAGCTAATGAAAAAGTAACGGAATCACTAAATAGTCTTGAACACATTGTAAACAGAAGGTAAAGAAAATGGTCAGAAGAAGCAGAGACGCTAAATTTGTTATTTATCAAGTGCTTTACATTTTTGTGATTACAGTTTTAGCATTAAAAGGTGCCGAAATAAATTTGGGCGAAGTGGTAAGTAAGGAAAATGTTGTTCAAAAAAGTGTTAGAGATTCTTTAATAAACGTAGTCGATTCACTTTCTGAACTTGGTTTAAAATTTAATATTGAAATTGATTCAAACGTTGTTACAGAGAATAAAAGCTTAAAAGAAAAACTAAGCAAACTTAATAATCAAGTTGCATCACTTTCTAAAAAGGTAATTGAAATTCCTAAACCGGAAAAAGTTATTCCAGTTGAAAAAAAGAAAGAAGAAATTTTACCGGCTCCTTTCTCAAAAAATCTTGAATTCCTTCAGTATGCTACCAATACGGCTGAAAACAAAGGTGATTACGAGGTTTCAATAGTTGATGCTGCCAATAATGTTATTGCAAATGTTAATCCAAAAAGTAAAAAAGATTTTGAATTAGCTGATCAAAGTGAAGTAATAATAAAATATGGCAATCAATCAGATAGAATAAAGGTTAAAAAGAATTATCCGCCAGAAATTGAAATTAAAAAAGTAACTAACAAAATGGATAAGTCTGATATTTACGTAAAAGATTTACAGCGCACAACCTGTTTTACTGTTGAAATTAAAGATGAACGAATTGATCAAATTAAAGTAAGTAGTTCCGGACCAATAACTGTAAGCGCTCCGCAGAAAAATAAAAATGGAAATTTAGTTTATAATGTTTCACTTCAATTAGTCAACACTGCTGATAAATTTGATGAGTGGACAGACAGAAATTCTCAATTAGTCGATCAAGAGGGAAGATATAAAGCTAATTTCTTCTTCACTGCGTTCGATAATAAATCTAAACAAAAAACAGAAGTTGGAGACGTATTTTATTTCACTGATTTTTCAAAATAATATTAAAGTATAAAAATGAAAAAAATTATTCCCTTATTGTTACTGATATTAACTTTTACAAATCAAAATTATGTTATTGCTCAAGATGAAGAAGAACCAATACTGTTCTATCAAATGGAGCCTTTAGATGACAGTTTATTTATAAGTATTCAAGAAAATTTATTTATTGATCCGCCTGATCCCAAGGCTGAAATTATAGTCGATTTACGTGATTCTAAAAATAGAACCATTGAAGTTAAGAGTAGAATTTATCCATTGCTTGCTTTAAGTGAAGAAATTAGGGCTCGGATAATTACATATCCTTTCAAAATTAATTTGCAAGATAACATCACTTACACTACCGTTTTTACTGAGGTATTTGATAAGATGCGATTTAATAAAATTTTTGAACCTCCAACAAAATATCAAATTAGTAGTCAGCTTGGTTATGTAAATCCTTATTTACAATTGTTTGGTGGGGAGCGTTTTGGAATTCCAATCAAGAAAGACATTGGTATCTCAATGGGATTGGGAACACCTTATTCTGGTCCTCAAGAAACAGATTTGGTTGAAGCTAACTTTCATATTCTGGGATTTAGATTTGGTATGTTTGGAGTAATTGACGCGTTTACAAAATTAAAGGATAAAAACAATCACAACAATATTTATGGTGCACAAGGTTTTCAAGTCGGTTACGTAATTCCATTTGGCAACTTTTTTGAAATTAGTTACCATAAAGTAAATACTGAATTAACTGAACAAGCTGTTGCGCTAAGAATGCAAGACGAAGTTGTTGAATATGGATATAAACCGCTAATTATGAAAGATTCATATTTAAACTATGAACTCCGTTATCCGGTAAGATTTATGGGTAGTACAAGAAGTAAATTTTATGCTGCAAAATATTTAAATGAATGGCACATTGGTTTTACGGGGAGAGAACTATCGCTTGCCGGAAGCACATTCGATTTACGCTTTGATGCAATGCCAAAAAGTGATGTGAGAAACCCTCAGTATGTTTTAGATATTATGGTTCAACGAGTTATGGAATCCTGGGGTTTCAGTGCATTTTCATTAGGGCCATCAGCTGTATTTTCAAAAACAGACGAAGGCAAATTTGGAGTACTTTCACTTTTTGTAAACTTTAGAATCAAAGTTGGAACCTCATTATAAAAAATATTTTTACAAAAGGAATGGACGAAGCCTCGGTAAAACGAGGCTTTTTTTTTTTTGCATTAAAATCCACTTGACATTTATTTCAACTATCAGCATATTAAAAGTCTTAACATAAGGAATTAATTATGTTTAGCAATGTTCATAATCTACCCCAAAAATTTTATTCTTCAATTAAATTATTCCCAAGATCAATTTGGCAAAGAAAATCTTACTCTTTTGAAAATGTTATAAAAATAATTTCGGTTGTTGGACCAGTTTTGTTTGTCCTATATTTTGCTTTGGGTTTCCCATTATTTCAGACTTATAATTCTCTTAGCAGTAAATCCGATCTTGATCTGTTTGCATATTCGCATCATACTGATTTGATTTTTATATTGAAACTATTATTTGCATCAATCATATTTTCGGGGGTGGGATTACTATTTGGAATGATTCATAAAAAGACATTTATTTTTTATTCAGATTTTATTTCTTTTTTTCTTTCAGCGGGATTTATGTTACCCACTCTGTTAATGGTTTTAGGTGGGGATTAAAGTATCATTATTTAAAAACAAAAAACTCCGACCAGTCTTGATCGGAGTTTTTTTATAAATCGAGTTTAACTTAAAATTTATTTTTTATCTTTCTTATCAGCTTCACCTGGCATTATTTTGCGTTCTAACATCTTATCAATCAATTTATATTCAATTGCTTCTTGTGAAGTTAAATAATAATCTCTATCGCAATCTTTCATAATTTGGTCGGTTGTTTTTCCGGTGTGATGAGCTAATATTTTATATAGTTTATCTCTAGTTTTAACCATCTCTCTTGCATGTATTTCAATATCTGTTGTTTGTCCCTGTAATCCGCCAATCCATGGTTGATGTATCATAATTTTTGAATGGGGAAGAGCAAACCTTTTATTTTCTGCTCCGCCAGCTAAAAGCACAGCTCCCATACTTGCAGCCATTCCAACGCACATTGTAGAAACATCAGGTTTAATAAACTGCATTGTATCATAAATTGCTAAACCGGCAGAAACACTTCCACCAGGGGAATTTATATATAGGTTAATATCTTTCTCGTGATCTTCAGCTTCCAAAAATAAAAGTTGTGCAATTATAACACTTGCAACGTGATCATCTACGCCTTCACCAAGGAAAATAATTCTTTCTCTTAACAAGCGAGAAAAAATATCCATTCCACGTTCGCCGCGTCCGGATTGTTCTATTACATAAGGAATAAGAGAATTATAAATTTTATCTGACATATTTTTACCTAATTTAAATTTTTGTTATCGATTCTAATCTATTTCTTATCTTCGTCTTTCTTTTTGGTTTCTTTAGCTTTAGCCGGTTTTTCTTTTTTAGATTTTTCGGCTTTTTCAGCCTTAGCTTTTTCTTCTTTTACCTTTTCATCGGGATCAATTTCTTTTACAGTATTATTTTCTTTTAAAAACTTCAAAACTTTTTCTTCAACTAAGGATTCGCCTCTGTTAGAATCTTTGTAATATTTTACGAGTTTATCTAAAGGTATTCCAATTTTTTCGGCTTCTTCTTTTGCCAACTCTTCAAGATCTGCATCTGAAACAGTAATATTTTCTTTCTCAGCAATATTCTCTAAAATGATTTGCCATTTTGCGTTCCATTCAGCTTTTGCTGCTAAGTTTGTGCGCAATATATTATCATTTGGAACAGGCTGTTTATATTGCTTGGCATTCTGTTTTTCTGTTTCAATTAATCTATTTAAAATTGTTTCAACATAATTTTTGGAAGGCTCAAAATCGTTGTTTTTTACAATTTGATCAAGTAAAGAATTATCAAAAATTCTTTCTGATTGATCTTTGTAATAATCCTCATAATTTTTCTTAGTGAACGCTTTTAGTTCGGCTAATGTCTTAGCTTTTTTACCAGAAATTTGTTCCACTAATTCTTCTGTAGCTTCTGGAATTACAATTTTTTCAATTTTATTAATGACTGCTACGTAGTTATACTTTTCGACATGTTTATGATCGCCGTGCATATGTTCATCAACGAAAGAGAATTCAAATTCTTCACCGTTCTTTTTCTTCTGGGCATTCTTCGCGATATTTTCATTTACTTTAGGGTCGCTTAAATCAATAACTAAATTTTTACTTTTGCTGCCCTCCATATCTTTTCCATCATCATCAACTCTTTGCAAATCACAAGTAATTCTATAATTATTGTCTGTCACTTGTTCAGCAAGCTCAAAAGTTGCTTTAGATTTTAACATGGAGTTTACTTCATTCTCAATATCATCTTCTTTAACCTTAAAGATAGGTTTTTCAATCTCTAAGCCGGTATAGTTTTTCAAATCTAAATTTGGCCTAACTTCGTACTTAACCTTAAAATCTAAGCCTTTATCCATTTCAAAATTTAGAGAGGTCATAGAAGGCATGCTAAGTGGTTTTAAGTTCTGTTCTTTTACAATATCCCAAAACTTTTTATTTGCAATATCTTCACTGGCTTTATATTCAATTGCTTCGCCGTATAATTTTTTCAGCATTGGTAACGGAACTTTGCCTTTTCTAAAACCAGGCACAGAGATACTTTTTCTTTCCTTCTTATAAGCCTCATCAATTTCTTCTTTAATTTCAGAGTACTCTAATTTAGCTTCTAATTCGTGTTCCGTATTGCTTAAAACATTTACTTTCGATTCCAAAAAAATTACCTCTTTTGATTTTATTACTGGTAGTGTAAATAGATAAATGGTACGAAAGGGGAGACTCGAACTCCCACACCCTGAGGGTACTAGATCCTAAATCTAGCGCGTCTACCAATTCCGCCACTCTCGCAAAAATAGAATCATAAAATTAGTAGAAATTTTATTGAATTACAAACATATTTCAACCAGAATTACAAAATTAGGTTTTTCTATCAATCTTCTGTAAATATAGTTTCATGAAGAAACACTTTGGAAGTTTTTCTAAGTATTTAATTTAAACTGTTAAATGGTTCAGAAAAATATTCACATGAAAAACGTTAATTATATTATTAAAGTTTAACTTAAATCCACCGATAATTATCTATATAAGCTAATTAAATAATTGCTTTCTTGAAAAAAGTTCTATTATTTAACTCTTAATAATATTTGTATTTTTTATCGATTTTTCAATGAAAATTAACTGATTTAATAGTTATTTTATAAATTTATGTTCGACTTAGCCCCAAATCCATATGGAGATCCGATAAAGAAGTTCTTTGCCGAACTAAGGGGAATTAAGTGGAAAATACCTTTTTTATTACAGTCAATAAATGCTCTGATTACTTTATTCATTATACTTGTCCTGGTTGTTCTTTATTTGACCATTGGCATAATCTCTCAAATTAGCACAACTTTTTGGGACTTAATTGTTGGAATGGGCGAAAAAATTAGCTTTTCATACCCAATTGAAAGCAGTGCTTATTCTATTGCTTTGATTATTTATTTTGTTTTATTTTTGCCATTTTTCATACTTCAATCTCCTATTTGGCTTAGCGGCTGGTTAACTTCTAAAATAGGTTTTAAGCCATTTATTGCTATACTGTTTATTTTCTCAACATCTGCAGCTATTTATTATTATAGCCCGGAAACGGCAACAGATTCCTATGCAAAAATAATTGCTTTACAAGACTCAATTAGGAAGGAGTATTTTACAAGTGATTCTGTGAAAGTTGTTATTCCAGAGGCGATAGTTGATGAAGTAAAAGAAGTCCCTCAAACTAAACCTGAAAAACTAAGCAAAAGTAAAAAAAGAAAGACGAAATAATAGTTTAATCCTACCCAGCCAATTTAAGTGTACAAAATCCAATATTTATGAATTGTTAAAAATTGAAATTTGACGTATATTACCTGCGTGCTTAATTCTATTCTATAGTAAATTTATTCTATTCTCTAAACTAGTTCTGTATTTGTCTGCTTAATAAATAGTAAAAATAAATTCATTTCCTCTTTGGAGGTGGTTATGCGCATCGAAACAACAAAAGACATTCTTGAACATTCCAGAAAATTTCACAAAATAATTGCTGAGTATTATAGAAAACTTAGTGAAAGCTCCGATAAAGAGCGAGTTAAACTCTTGCTTAATTATTTAGAAGAACGAGAATCTAAAATTGAGGAAACTCTTGAGGAACTTGAAGTAACGATTTCTCCAAATGTGCTTAATTCGTGGTTCAGCCACAGCCAGTGTAAAAATAAACTAGATGAGCTTGCGCAATTGGTCAAAAAAGAAACTACTTCTGTTCCTGAAATTATTGATATTTTTGTTCATTTAGATGATTGCTTAATTGATCTTTACACAAAGATTGTACACAATGCAGAAAATGTTGAAGTTCAGGAATTCTTTAAAAGTTTAAGCAAAATTCAAGAAAATCATAAGTTGAAATCTCTTTTAAACGCAGCACAGATTGATGATTTTTAGGATAAAGTTTTTACACTTGCTAGGGATTATTTTAACTTTTAGTTTTCTATTACAATAGGAAATTCTATATTTATTTTAATAAAAAATAAAATAGAGTGAGCTGTGGATAAATTTGTAATTGAAGGCGGTATAGCATTAAAAGGAACTGTTGAAGTTAGCGGAGCAAAAAATTCAGCATTGGCTTTAATGCCCTCCGTATTACTGAATAACGGAATAAATAAAATTACCAACGTTCCTGAGGTAAATGATATTTTTACCATGATGAAACTCCTTAATCAATTAGGAGTTGCGGCAAAATTCGAAAACCAAATTCTAACTTTAGATTCCACAAATATAACTTCTCAAACTGCACCTTATGAACATGTAAAAAAAATGCGTGCCTCGGTCTATGTTTTAGGTCCGCTCTTAGCTAAATACGGAATTGCCAAAGTCTCAATGCCTGGTGGTTGTGCTTGGGGTCCAAGACCAATCAATCTTCATCTTGAAGCTATGAAAAAACTGGGAGCTGAGATTGAACTTGAAGAAGGTTATATAATTGCTAAATCTAAAAAGTTAAACGGAGCACGATTAAACTTTGATATATCCTCTGTGGGAGCAACTGGTAATGCATTAATGGCAGCAGTTTTAGCAAAAGGAGAAACAATAATTACTAATGCAGCAGCCGAACCTGAAATTACACAACTTGCTCAATTTCTAGTTTCAATGGGCGCGAATATTGAGGGAATTGGTTCTAATATTTTAGAGATTCAAGGTGTTGATGAATTAAAATCCGCCGATGTAGAAAATATTCCAGATAGAATTGAAGCGGGCACTCTCTTAATCGCCGGCGCAATGACTCGCGGAAAAATTGAGATGACGAATGTAAATTCCAAGCACTTAAATTTAGTTATACAAAAACTTGAAGACAGTGGAGCTAACTTATCGTATAACAATAGTTTAATTGCGCTCGATGCAACCAATATTGAGCCTAAAAATGTTGATATTACAACTTCAGTTTACCCCGGTTTCCCAACAGATATGCAAGCTCAATGGACCTCGTTTATGAGTATTGTAAATGGTTCTTCAAAAATCACTGATACAATTTATTTAGATAGATTTAAGCATATTCCTGAGTTAACCCGTTTAGGAGCAAACATAGAAATTTTAAGAAACAGTGCATTAGTTAAAGGAGTTAAAAAATTAAAAGGTGCAACAGTTATGTCTACGGATTTACGTGCAAGCGCATCTTTAGTTTTAGCCGGATTAGTTGCAGAAGGCACAACCGAGGTTTTAAGAATTTATCATCTTGATCGTGGATACCAGAGAATTGAGGAGAAACTACAAAAGTTGGGAGCACGAATTGAAAGGGTTAAGACTCAAGAGTTCTGAGAAAATTTGGCTGCCCGTTATATTAAATTCCAGACAGCCATAATATTAATTAACTTATAACATATTATCAAAGATCTACTTTCTTTTCCTCTTTCTTAAAAGTATCCGCAGAGTTTATAATTTCTACTTTTTTTACATTTAATTTCATGTTCGCAGCAGCTTCATCTTCTTTTAAAACATCTTCAGGTAGACCTTCTTTTACCAGATTAGAATAACTCATTGGTGAAGGTTTGTTCTCTTTGATGCTTGCAGCCAAAGGACCTGCCTCACTCTTATCGGTAATTATTGTTACAAACATATTTTCTGTTTGCCAATATTTTTTAATTGCATTATTTACATCGTTCAGAGTTAATTTTTTTAATAAACCATCCAACTCACTAATGTAATCTTGCCTACCGTAAAATCTGGAGTCCATTAAATATCCTAATCTACTAGAAGGAGATTGGGCATATAATTTAGTATAACTCAGTAAAAAGTCCCTTGTTGCTTCAAACTCTTCTTCGGTTAAGCCGTCTTTTATTAATCTGTCAATTTCCATAAGCGCCATTCTGAAAGCAAAATGTGCATGCCCAACTTCTAAATCCTTCAATTCTTCGTATTGCTGAGTAAGTTGTTTGGCAATTTGAACCGGACGTATCCAAATTGCAAAGTAATTTGAACTACGTGGAGTTCCTGATGGTGGGAGCATATTACCGCCTCCGTTATCATACCATTCTATATAGGAGTAATCGCCGTAATTCATTGACCTGGTTTCTCTCAATAGTTTGTATAATTTCGAATAGGATTTTCTGTGTTCACCTAGATAAGAGTTTGCTACTACCATTGCAGCAAAGTCGTCATCTTCACGAGTTATGTTTAATGGAAAACCGGCAAATATTGCAGAACCAAATGCATTATCTTTTTGAATGATTTCGAATTGTAATCCATCAGGAGTTAATGCTTTACCGGGTTTTGGAATAACCGGTTTAACATCAGAAAGTTTTCCCAATCCACTTTTCAATTTGGTAAGAAAATCATCAGAATAATTTCCAGCAATTCCAATCATCAAATTATTTTTAGTAAAGAAATTTTTGTAGTGGGATTTTACATCTTCGAGTGTGATTGAATTCACTGATTCAGACATTCCTTGTTTCATATGCTGATAATTACTCCCACGGAATAATAAATCTTCAAGAGCCATTTTACTGTATTCCTCATCTGATGAAGCACGAATTACTTGATCAACATAGTTCTGTTGGTTTGTTTTAACTCTTTGAAAATCATTTTCATTAAATGAAGGGTGCAGCATTAAATCCATAATAATTGGGGAAAACTGATCAAGAAAATCAACATGAACTGCAAATGAAAACGTAGTCACTTCTTTATCAACATTTACATAATAGCTTGCAGCCATTGGATAAATAAAATCTTGTATCTCACTAAAGCTCATTTTATCTGTGCCTCCCTGAGTAACAAGGTTGGCAGTAAAATATGTCAGGCCTTCTTTACCAGCAGGATCTGAGATTGAGCCATTTTGGAATCTTAAATCAATAACTACTTTGTTTGAGCTTGGTAATTTTAATTCAACAATCTCTTGCGCCAAAATTGAACCGGCAATAAGTAATATCAGAATTATTTTTTTCATTTAACACCTCCTATTTCCAATTCGGAAATTGTCGCAATAGTTAATCCTTCAGGTACAAGATATTGTTTTGCTACTCTTACAACATCATCAACAGTTACTTTATCATATAAGCCGTAAAGTATATTTAGAGATTCAGGATTACCTGTAAGTTGAATATAATGACTTAGAGAATTGGCAATATTATCAGGTGTATCAATATTCATGGCAAATCCGTATTTCAAATGTGATTTAGTTTTATTCAATGATTCAACCTCAACCCCATTGGATTTCACATTCTCAATAGCCTTTACTATTTCATCTTTTACATATTGAAGATCTGAAACATTTATGAGAGATGCCTGAATTGAAAATAAATTTGGATCTCGCGAATCAAGAGCTCCTCCACCCACAAAACGAACTTTCTTTTCCTCTAGTACAAGTTTCTTATAAAGTTCTGAAGTTTGTGAAAATAATAGGGATGAAAGAACATCAAGTGCAGGCATATCAATTTCAGAATCATTAAATGCGGGACCTTTGTAATTGAGGGAAAGATATGCTGGAATGCTGCCATTTTGTAAATGAGTATATTTAGTTTCTGTTTGTTTTGGTTCAACAGGAACTGTGGATTCATAATTACCCCTTTCCCAACTTCCGAAGTATTTTTCTGAAAGAGAAACTACCTGCTCAGGAGTTACATCTCCAACAACTACTATTGTACAGTATTCCGGACGATAATACCGTTTAAAAAACTCTAATGAATAATCATATTGATTTGGCATATCAACAATATCTTCAAGGAAACCCATTGTTGTATGTTTGTAAGTATGGGAGTCGAAAGCAGTATTTCTAACATTTTCAAAACTTTGCTGATATGGGCTTGCATTATTCTTTGTGTATTCTCCCTTAACTGCACCTGCCTCAGTTTTAAAATCATGTTCCGAGTAGTGTAAATTCCTGAATCTGTCAGCTTCAATTTCGAACATTAATTCTAACATTCCTGCATTACCAGTCATATGGTAAACAGTTCTATCCTGAGATGTATTCGCATTTGCGGAAGCACCGATTGATTTCAACACTGCGGAATATTTTTCTTTTGGATATTTATCAGTGCCGCGGAACATCATATGTTCAAAAAAGTGTGCAAAACCTGTAACACCTTTTTCAACTTCGTTGCGTGCCCCAACTCTAACAACGATATAAAAAGCGGCAATTCCCGGACTATCAAAAGGGACAGTAACAACATTTAAGTCATTATCTAATTTTTGCTGGTAAATTTTATATGGCAATATTTTCACAGAATCCGCCGCAGAAATAATTGAACCAGATAAAATGAGAATAAATACCAGCATATGAAGTGTTTTTCTTTTCATTTAATTCCTCTAATTAATTTGAATTATGCTGAGTGTAAATAAATCACAAATGAAAATAATAAAATTATTTAAAGGTAAAAAGGTAGAAGAAAATTAGTTTTTGTTTCAGAATCGTTTTGAATAGATATTACATTAAAAATATTATAAGAATTTTTAACTTTAAGAATAATTATACTATGAAATTTAATGTGTTGAAAGAAGAAGTTTATTAAAAAATAAACAGATCTAATTCTAATTAATGAGTGAAGATAGCCGAATTAAAATATTTATTATACTTTAATTGCTTATCTAACTCGTCCAATGTAGAAAAATTTATTCCATCCAAAAACTTTTTTAAAATCAAATCGTCAAATTACCTAACGGTCGGTAGATAAATATTTGAAAATTATTTAATTTACCGTACGGTAAGTAAAGGATATGGTTATGGAAGTAATTAAAGAAAAAATTGAAACAAAGGAAACAAAAGCAAAAATATTTGATGCAGCTGCCGAATTATTTGCAAGAGATGGTTTTTATAAAATTTCTGTTCGGGAAATTTGTGAATTAGCTAATGTATCCAAACCAGTTCTTTATTACTATTTTAAAGATAAGGAATCGTTATTGGAAGAGTTGATGAAAGAGACTTATGCCAAGGCGGATGAATTAGCAGCAAAACATATTAATATAGATCTAGATTTAAAAACTACACTTAAAAGTATAGCTAAAATTTACATTGATTTCATCAGAAACTATCCACATTTAACCAGATTTTTAACATTTATACAAACAACAAATGTTCCTAAACGAGTATTAGAGATTAAACTTAATAGATACAAAACCGAGAAGGAAAGATTAACTTCTTTAATCAAAATAAATCAAGAAGAAGGATTGATTTTAGGTGATTGTAAAGCGGAAACTCTTGCTCTAAATTTTATTGGAACGATAATTATGCATATAGTTGAATATCTGATTTTCAATTTGTCAATCAAAAAATTAGAACAAAAACTTAATGATTATGTAGAGTTCTGGATAAAAACATTTTTAAATAGTGATGCATCGGAGTAATCTTATGAGAAAGTTATTTTTATTTATTAGTGCGTTTTTAATTTGCACGACAATTTTTGCTCAACAAAAAACAAAAAAAATAATTCAACTTTCGCTTAATGAAGTAATTGGAATTTCAAAATCAGAAAATTTATCTCTAAAATCAAAAATTCTTGATTATGAATATCAAAACCTGGAAACATGGAAATCATATTCAAATTTTTTACCAACATTAAGTTACACAGCCATAGGCGTAAATAATTTAGAACTTCCGGTTTTTGTTTTTATGGGGCAACAATTTGTTGTGGGTACAAAATTTACGTTCCAACATTCATTGGATCTTTCTCTTCCAATACTTACAGGTGGATCAAGATGGTTTAACACAAAGATTCAATCAAATCTAAAAAAATCTTTAAGTGAAGAATTAAAAGGAAAAGAACAAGAAGTTGTGCTTCAATCTCTTCAAGCTTATTATGGAATTATTCTTGCAAATTCTTTATTTCATACTGCTGAAGAAGCTGTGGAAGTTTCAAAATCTAACCTAGAACAAGTTAAAAAATATTATGATGCCGGAACAGCAACAGAGTTAGATTTACAAAGAGCCAAAGCTCAGTATGCAGCTGCAATACCTAATTTGGAAAAAGCAAAATCAGAAAAATTAATTGGTCTGCAGCAGCTAAAGTATCTTTTAAATATTTCCTTTGAGGATTCACTAATAATTACGGATGTTCTAGATCAGAAAGATTTTTTAAAAGAATATAGGTTCTCACCTTTGGATGAATTAAAAACTATCTCCTCAGAAAATCGATTTGATATCAAAGCTTTGAATTATAAATTAGAAGCAACCAAACAAGGTGAAAATATCGCCTTGGGGAGTTTTACTCCAACAATTGCAGCATCCGCAAATTTAGCTCATCAAGCACAGGTTGATAATTCAAATGTAATGTGGAATGATTACATCCGTTCAAAATCAATTTCGTTGGCATTAAGCTGGCCATTATTTGAAGGTGGAAGAAAATTATTAAACTACCAGCAAGCAAAAATCCAAACTGACCAAATGGAATTGATGCTTGAGCAAGCGGATAAAGGAAGAATATTAGATGTTGAGCAAAATTATTATAGTTTCTCAGAGTCTGTAAAAACTCTTGAAAGCTTAAAAGAAGCGATGATAGAATCGAAAGAAAGTTTAAGACTTTCAAATTTACTTTATGCGGAAGGCATGAGCACTCAACTAGATGTTCTTAACGCTCAATTACTTAATACAACAAATCAGGCTAAGTATTATCAAGGTGTTTTCAGTTATAATGTTAGCCAACTTAATCTTTTGTATTCAATAGGTGTTTTGAATAAAATTTGGGAATAAATCTATAGAGGATAAAATGAAAAAATTATTTTTGATTTTTACTGCTATTCTAATTCTGATTGTTACAGCTTGTAATCAAGAAACAGAACAGAATAATGAAAAGGTTGTACCTGTAAAAGTATTTACGGTAAAGCCCGACAAAATTGAGAAATATGTAAAGTCCACTGGCTCAATTACCGGGGAAGAAGATGTGGTTGTCTACTCAAAGGTTACTGAACGAATAGTTAATGTTTATGTTAAACCGGGAGCTAGAGTAAGTAAAGGGCAAACAATAGCTGTTCAGTATAATGCTATTTTCAAACAAAGTGTTGAAGCTGCCGAAACTGCAGTACAATCTGCTCAAACACAATTGAACCAAGCACAGCAGGATTTTAATAGAATACAAAAACTTTATGATGAAAAAGCAATAAGCAATCAACAGTTTGATCAAACCAAAACACAATATGAATCAACTGGATTAGGATTGCAGGCTGCAAAAGTCCAATTACAGCAAGCTAAAGAACAATATGAAAATAGTTTTATTAAAGCTCCTTTTTCTGGAATAGTTGCTTCTGTTTATGTTGAACAAAATCAAATGGTTGCTGCCGGTTTACCTGTCGCACAAATTATAAACTCAAATTCCATGAAAGCGAAAGTTAAAATACCTTCCTCAGAGATTGTTGGCATATTCAAAGGCCAAAAAGTAACGATTGAATTTCCATCAATCCCAAGTAAAAATTATGAGGGAATTGTAACGGAAATTGATCAAGCAATAGATCCAATTTCTAAAAATTTACAATTGGAAATTTCTATTACTAAACCAGATAATTTGTTAAAATCCGGAATGTTTGGTCAGTTTTTTATTCAAACTGATGTAGAAGAAAACAAAATTATTATTCCTGAAAGCTCAATTCAAAGTAGAACAGAAGTAAAGGTTGATAGAAATACCGGGTTGCAAAATTCTGTTAAAAAATATTTTATATTTCTCATAAAAAAAATGGCATAGCAGAATTGGTTGAGGTTAAACCCGGAATAAAAAGTGATGGAAGAATTGAAATACTTTCTGGTTTAATTACAGGCGATACAGTTGTTGTTATTGGACAAAATATATTGTAAAAACCGGTGACAAAGTAAAAATAATTGATTAGGTGAGTTTAATATGATACTAACAAAATTTTCGTTGAGGAGACAAATAACAACTATAATGTTTTATGCTGTTGTTATTGGCTTTAGCATGTTTTCATTTTCTCAGTTAAAAATTGACTTTTTCCCGGATATAACATTCCCAATTGCCGGGGTGGTTACCAATTACTCCGGCGTTGGTCCGGAGGATATTGAAAATCTAATTTCTCGACCTATTGAAGAGTCAGTTTCATCAGTTAAAAATATTGAAAAAGTAAGTTCTCAATCGTTCAAAGGTGCTTCTATAGTTACGCTTGAGTTTAAGTACGGTACTGATATGAATCAAGCGGAAGTTGAAATCCGCAAGAACTTGGATTACATTAGAGATTATTTGCCAGCTGATGCAAATGAACCAATTACGTTTGTTTTTGATCCTTCAATGATGCCGATCGTTTACCTGAATTTAAGTTCTGATTATTTGGGTTCAGCAGAGTTAAGAAGACTTGCAGAAGAAACTATTGAACCTTTACTAGAAAGAGTGCAAGGTGTTGCTTCAGTGCAGACACAAGGCGGGTTGCAGAGACAGATAAACGTTAATTTAAATCCAACACTTCTTGCGTCTTATGGATTATCACCTGATAATATTGCGCAAGCCATTCAAGCCGGAAGTGGACTTTTACCTGGTGGAACAATAGACACAGAAACTAAAAGTTATAACCTTAGAATTTTTAGTGAATATCGTTCTCTCGATCAAATTAGAAATACCATTGTTACAATGCGGGGAAAAGATCCCATACTTGTAAAGGATGTTGCTGTTGTTGAAGATGGATATATGGAAAACGCTTCGGAAGTTAGAGCAGATTACGGCGAAGGTGTTTTCATGTTTATTATGAAGCAATCTGATGCAAACACGGTAATTACTACGCGAAGAATAAAAGAAGCATTACCCGATATTTTAACTCGTTTACCTCAGGGAACAAAATTAACAATAATGTGGGATCAAGCCGATTTCATAATGCGTTCAATAAATAACCTTAGCAGTACTGCCGTTATTTCTTTCATACTTGCATTCATTGTCATTTATATCTTCTTAAGAAATATACGCGGCAGTATTATTATGGGTATTTCAATTCCTTTATCAGTTGTAATTACTTTTGCTGTTCTTTATGCAAGTAATCTTACACTAAACATTATATCAATGGCCGGACTTGCGTTAGCTATTGGTATGCTGGTAGATAATTCCATTGTAGTTTTGGAAAATATTTACAGACATAGGGAAATGGGGAAATCAAAATTTGACGCTGCTGATATTGGCTCTGCCGAAGTCGGTATGGCAATAACAGCATCTACTCTAACAACTATTGCTGTCTTTGTTCCAGTTTTATTTGTCCCAAATATTACCGGACAACTTTTTAAGGATTTAGTTTTAACAATTACTTTTAGTTTAATAGTTTCGTTAATAGTAGCACTTACGGTTGTTCCTTTAATGTCTGCAAATATTTTAAGATTAGAAAATAAAAATAAGAAAGAAGGAAGACTTGACAAGATAAAAAATAAAATTACTTTAGCTTTTGATAGACTGAATGCCAATTATGCAAATATTCTTAACTGGTCAATTTATCATCGTAAAACTGTTCTTTTAATTGTAACAGTACTTTTTATAATTTCAATTGGATTAACTACTTTTCTTGGTGGAGAGTTTTTACCAAAAAGTGATCAAGGTTTTGTTGATTTTTTAATGGAATCGCCTTCCGGAACTCCAATTGAAAAAACACGACTTTATGCTTATAAGATTGAAGATATTGTAAGAGAGATTGTCCCTAAGGATGAAATGGAATCAATTGCTATATTTTACGGTGAGAGAGAAGGGCTTGGTGCGTTTGGAACAACATCTAGTACAATTGAAGCTATAATAAAACTTAAACCTAAGGAGCAGAGAAAAATTACACAATTCGAACTCCAAGATTCTTTGCGCAAAAGTTTGGATGATATACCGGGTGTTACATATTATTTCCAAGAAGGCGGAGCTTTTACAACGGAGAAAGATATTGAAGTTAAAATTGTGGGTTTTGATGTTGAGATTGCTAAATCAATAGCAAATGAACTTAAAAATAAATTTGAAAAAGTTAATGGATTTGTAGACATAACATTAAATACTAAGGAAACTACTCCCGAGCTTCAAATACATCTTGACAAAGATATTATGAATGATTTAAAACTATCAGGGCTATCTGTTGCAAGTAATATTTCAACTGCAATGGCAGGAAAAATAATATCTCAGTACCGTGAGAAAGGGGATGAATATAATATTAGGATTCAATATGACAAGAAGTTTAGAAATCAAAAAGATATGATTGAGGATATGGAGCTTCCGCTATTAACCGGGGATATGATTAAGTTAAAACAAATTGCAAATGTTACTGAAGAAGAAGCATCGCCAACAATATTTAGAGAAAACCAAAGCAGATTTGTTTCCGTGGGAATTAGTTTATCGGGAATTGATTTATCAAAGGCAGTTGAAGAAGTAAATAAAATTGTTGCTGAAACTGCAATTCCTTCAGATTTTCAAGTCATTGTAGGCGGAACTGCCGAAGATCAACAGGAAGCTTTTTTCTATTTATCTTTAGCATTTATTGCAGCTATTCTTTTAGTCTATATGATTATGGCAGCACAATTTGAATCTTTTGTAGATCCTTTGATTATTATGTTTACAGTTCCGCTTTCTGTAATTGGGGTTTTTATTTTTCTCTTTATTACCGGCACTAGTATTAGTGTTATGGCATTGGTTGGTTTAGTAATGTTAGTTGGCATTGCAGTAAATAATGGAATTGTTTTGGTTGACTATACAAATCAGTTAAGGAAACAAGGGAAGGAATTATTTGAAGCAGTAAAAGAAGCTTGTGCAGCAAGAATGCGTCCTGTATTAATGACAGCACTAACTACAATACTTGGAATGGTTCCGCTAGCATTGGAGCTTGGATCTGGTGCGGAAACATGGACTCCATTAGCACGTGCGGTTATAGGAGGTTTAACAACAACAACTATATTAACATTAGTTGTTATCCCCATTCTCTATATAATATTTGAACGTCTGGAAGAGAAAATAAAAACCAAATGGAGGGATAA
The DNA here is from genome assembly GCA_020635285.1 of Ignavibacteriales bacterium. Taxonomy (GTDB): domain Bacteria; phylum Bacteroidota; class Ignavibacteria; order Ignavibacteriales; family Melioribacteraceae. The sequence continues at coordinate 267,943 of JACKAB010000044.1, forward strand.
GAAAGCAACCTAGAAGAAAACAAATAAGATATCACAAAAGATAAGTGAGTAAGGCTAAAAAAAATTTGTTTTGTTTCTATTTTTTTCCCTACACAAAATGGTGTATGTATTTTAATAAATTTAAAACTAATTTCATTCAAAACTTCCTCCCCTTTGATAAAGGGGAGGATAAAGGAGGGGTTCGCTTTTATCTTTTACTGTTACTTGTTATCTCGATTAGTTCACAAACAATTCTCTCAATTTCTTTAACAACCTTTTCCGTATTCCCCATAACTTGCTCATCTGTAAATCTGATTACTTTTATACCAAAGGTTTCGATATATTTTTGACGTACTTTATCATAATCCTCTTTACCCACATGCGAGCTTCCATCTACTTCAATTGCAAGCTTAATGCTTGGTGCGTAAAAATCAATTATAAAATGATTTACACTATACTGACGTAAAAAGCGTATGCCATAAATTTGTTTTTGCGTAATGATAACCAAAGTATTTTTTCTGTGTAAGTCGGATTATTGCGGAGGTTTCTGCGTTTTTCTTTTCTGTTGATTTGTTAAAGATTCTGGTCATAATAAATAGTTCCTTTTTAACCCACCTCTCGGTCCCTCCCTTTAGCAAAGGGAGGGAAGTCAAACTTCCTCCCTTTTAAAAGGGAGGAGCGAGGAGGGGTTCGCAATGTTTAGTCCTCATCTATATTTGAAATACAATTTCAATTTCCTATCAAAACAATAAAATAGATAATCTAATCTATATACCAAGCTGAAAAATAATATATCGTTCTTATTAATTTTACTATCCAAAGAATAACTATTCTGTTATATTTATTTTATTATTCTTTAATAATTTATTATTAAAATTGAGTTATTGAATTATGTCATTGTTCCAGAAATCTGTCGTAAAAAAAATACCTCTCAAACTTAGATCAGCAAGAAGTTAATACTGCATATAATAAATTCAGAGTGTTTTATGCTGATGCTGAACGCATAGAAAATATTAAACGATTCCAATAAGCAATAAACAAAACAGATAATTAAATAGATGTTATGGTTTACAAACTGTATAACCTAACAAACCAAGAAGTAAAAATTGTAGATCCGGAATTTTGGATTAGTGAGAAGAGTATATTAATTTTAGTATAATTGAAAAGTAGAGGAATTTTAGGACCGTGAATGAAAAGAAGTGCAATATTTCTACAAGTGGCAATCGTGCTCATCGGCATAGCAGCACTTGCCTTTTTGCTTTGGGAACCGCACATAGAAGGCAGGAATGCACATTCCACACTTTTTGAAATATACTTTAAAGATCCATTTCTTGCATATGCGTATGTAACCTCCATCCCTTTTTTTTTGGGGCTCAATCAAGCTTTCAAGTTTTTGGGATATGCTGGTCAAAATAAATTACTCTCACTAGCTGCCTTAAAAGCTCTGCGGATTATAAAATATTGTGCGATCTCTATAATTGGTTTTGCCGCGGTTGGGGAAATTATAATTATGTTGAGTAGTAGTGATGATCGCGCAGGCGGCGTTTTTATGGGCATCCTCATAACCTTCTCGGCTATCATTGTTGCCATTTCAGTAGGGAAGTTTGAACGGATTCTGCAAAATTCCATAGATATAAGATCGCAGAATAATTTAACAGTTTAACTGTATCGAAAAATTGAGAATTGAAGAATCCAATTAACTTTAATATTGTCCGAATGATTTACAAAACCAGGAGTAAAATTGAGGTTAATAAAACTATACCATATATTAAAAATAATATTTGAATCGGCATATCTTTATTTAAGAATATGCTGTTCATAAAAAAATCCTCTTTAATCTTAAAATTATAATTTCAGCAGGTTATAAAATTCTAATTAATAATTGAATACCAAATCCACTACATACCTTCTGAAATTTTCCGGAAGTGAAATCCGTAAATTGTAAACAATATTGCTAAAGAGAAAAGTTGTGGTTTTCTGAATAATGACCAGAAAAATAATTTCCAATAATATTTTCTTTCTTCGCCTAAAACCCCCAATTTTAGAATTGATTTGAACAGTGCTGCGATATAATTAGAATTTAGGTGAAAGGCTTTTTTCTTAGGTTGATAATCCTTCATAAATGTCATTACTCGTTCATAGTAATATTTAGGTGAATAAATGGTAGTTAAAATTTTCTTATAACCATCAATAAGTTCTTCCGCCTGCATACGTGGAATAAAGTTAATGGAAAAATCTGTGTTATTTCCTGTAAAATCATTTAACATTCTTCCTTCTTCTACTAATCTTTGCTGAAGTTTTGTTCCTCTGGGCGCATTTAGTAATCCAACCATAGCTGTTACAATTCCGCTTTGCTGAATAAAGTTTGTAAGTTCTTCAAATATTTTTGGTTCATCGTTATCAAATCCAACAATAAATCCTCCTTGAACTTCCATACCCGCTTCTTGAATTTTCTTAACGCTCATAATTAAATCGCGGTTTGCATTCTGGTTTTTATTGCACTCAATAAGGCTTGCTTCATTAGGTGATTCAATCCCAATAAATGCAGCTTCAAATCCAGCCATCACCATTAGCTGCATTAAATTTTCATCATCGGCAAGATTGATAGATGCTTCTGTGTTAAAATAAAACGGACTATTATTTAGCTTGTTCCATTCAATAATAGCTGGAAGAATTTCATTCTTCAATTTTACTTTGTTTCCAATAAAATTATCATCAACAAAAAATACCGATCCACGCCATCCGGAAATATATAGTTCATCAAGTTCTGCTATTACTTGTTGTTTAGTTTTGGTTCGTGGTTTTCTGCCGTATAGAACAGTAATATCACAAAATTCACAATCATAAGGACAGCCCCGTGAATATTGAATATTCATAGATGAATAATTTTTCATATTTATTAAATCCCACATGGGCAAAGGTGTTGATGTTATAACTGCCCAATCTTGAGATGTATAAAGATGTTCAGGCTTTCCTTTTTCTAAGTCAATTAAAAATTTTGGAAGTGTAATTTCGGCTTCGTTGAGAACTAAGTGATCGACATTTTCATAGTATTCAAAGCTGCTTGTAAATAAAGGTCCACCGGCTACAATTTTAGTCTTTAATTGAATACACCTTTCAATTACTTTATTAGCCGATTCGCCTTGTATGGACATTGCGCTAATAAAAACGTAATCTGCCCAAAGTATATCCATGTTGTCTAATTCTGTTATATTCAAATCTATTAATTTTTTATCCCACTCCTTAGGTAATAGTGAAGCTACCGTTAATAAACCCAAAGGAGGAAAGCTCGCTTTCTTTGATATGAATTTTAAAGCGTGCTTAAAACTCCAAAATGTATTTGGATACTCGGGATAAACCATTAATATTTTCATCTTTTTCCCCTTTAAATTGGATCTATTAATTTCTACAACACTGCAAAAAGTAAGAACATTAATTGAGTTATCTTAATTTGAACGTTCAACTACTTTACTAAAGTATATAGTAATTTTATTTAATTCAATCGGGCAAAGGGATGAAAAAGGAACTAATTCTTTTGGAGGATAAAAGCTGTAAAGATTTGTCTGAGATAAACATTAATTAATTAGAGTTTCATTGTTGCTATCTGACGTACTTTTATAAGCGTTAGAAAAATGTGCATGTTTGGCAATTTGAACGCGTGTATTGAGAGCAAGTTTTTCTAATATGTTGTGAACATGGCTTTTTACGGTATAAGTAGAAAGGTGTAGTTGTTGAGCTATTTCTTTATTTGTAAATCCATCTGCAATTAATTCAACAACTTGCTTCTCCCGTTTTGTCATTTTAACTGAGTCATCCACTAAAGGAGTTTTAGATTCATTTAATGCATGCTCAACAATTTGAGAGAAAAGTGAACCAGTTAGATTAGGGGGCAAGACTTTAACACCCTCATATACACCACGAATTGTGTTTAAGAATTCTTTAACATTTATATCTTTTAACATGAATCCGGAAACCCCTGCTTGCACATATTCATAAATATCAGTTTGAAGAGGTATCAGGTCCATTACAATTATTTTTGTTTTTGGGAAATTTTTAGTTAATGATTTAACGATTTGTAAGCTATTTCTATTTCTTAAACCTAGATCAAGAATAACAATATTTGGTTTCAGATTTTTCATTGTCAAACGGATATTTTCGCCATTACTAAAAGTTGCAACAACAGTCATATCTGTTTGTTTTTTTAGAATTGCTTCAATTCCATCACGGAGAAGTCTGTTATCTTCAATAAGAAGTATACGTATTTTTTTTAATGATTTTGCCAATTGAAATCTTTAATAATACCTATGACTAAAATTAATAAAGTCTCATTTATTTGGCAATAGATTCTGAGGATGGATGCATTAAAATAAATTTTTATTTTTCCTGTAACCAATTATTCATTTTACATTAAATTCCAATTTGTAAAGAAGCAATTACATTTCTCGGCAAACCTGCCTCTAAGTAGACTGGTTTTCCATTCAGATAATCCGGATTTATAAAAGCAGAACTTGCATAGAGTTTATCCGTAATATTATTGACTGTGATAAATCCACGAACATTTAACCATTTAGTAATTTCTATAGTTTTGTTTAATCCTAAAGTGGCACTTAAAGTTAAGTAGGAAGGAACTTCCAAAGTATTTGCGTCATCTGCAAAATATTTACCGACACCACTTACGTTAAAGCTTATGAACAATCCGTATAAATTATTTGGTGCATATGCGGCTGTAATATTGTAAAATAAATCTGGAATGCCGGCAACTTTATTATCTGCATAATCAGCAAATTTACCGGGATTATTATAGTGAACTGAATCAACCAAATATTCATCATATTTATTTAAGGAATATGTAAAGTTGCCTTGAAGTGATAAACCATAATTAAAATTAAAATTTGTATTTAGCTCAATTCCGGTTCTGTGAGATTTTCCTGCTGTAAAATAAAATCTTCCGCCCCGATATGGAATTATATCATTAGTAATATTTATGTAATAAAGAGCGGCATCATAAGTTAAGTATTGAAGTAATTTATTTTGTCCAAAGTATAAAATATTTTTTGTGCCAAGTTCTATAGTAGATGATTTTATTGGTTCAAGTAAAGGACTTAATAAATAAACTGTATCTTGTCCAAAAGTCCCAGCAGGATCAGTTTCATTTCCGGCGGGAACTTCAACACCACCACCTAAGTTTGCATAAACACTTTGCGTGTTAGAAAACATATAACTCACTCCAAATTTAGGTGTAAATCTATCGAATGATTTTTCTTGTAAACCAAATTCCGGAGCCAAAAAATCTTCACTGTAGTAAGTAATATTATCATATCTTCCGCCAAAGATTACACTGAGTCTTTCTCCAAATCTAATTTCATTTTGAAGGAATGTGCCAAAGCTATTTGCACCTTCGCGTTTGTTATTTCTTAACTCATCACCTCTATTATTAGTCGCAGACAACGAGTAAAAAAGTATTGCTCCATCTTGATATGCTTCATCCATTCCAACAGTCAGCATATTTTTTAAATCATCATTAAAGTTGGTTTCATTTTTATAAATTAAATTTCCTCCAAAATGATAGCGTGTAAAATCTCTAAAAGTTCCGCGTTCAGATCTCTGTAAATATTTGGGATTTGCATAAAGCATTCCCGAAATTGTATTTGAGTTATCAATTTGATGAGTAAGTGTAAAACCAATTTTACCCAATCTGTTATGTCTTCTTTCATCTCTACTTTTATAAACTGAATTTGCCTGACTTGCATCTGAATTAAATTCATCGAGCGTTAAAGGTCCCGGAATATGAAATAAACTATTTGAACCTAGAACAGAGATATTTAATAAAGTATTTTCTTCAAGTTGAGATGAAATTCCCAAATTAATTATTGAACGATCTCCAGATGAGTGATCACGCCATCCGTCAAAATTAGAATTTGTAAACCCAAATTGAATTTTACCATTGCCAATTTTTGTTCCAGTTTGAAAAGAATATTTTTGAAATCCATAACTTCCAAAAATTCCATTAACATCTAGATAAGGATTAACAAATTGTTTGTTGTATGAAATATCAATAATTCCGCCGGCTGCATTTCCCCAAAGGGCAGAAGCGTTTGAACGGACGACCTCAATATTTTCCGCAAGTGATAAATCAATATTGTCAAATGAAGTTCTTCCGTCCGGCTCAGTTTCGGGAATTCCGTCAATCATAATTCTAATTCCTCGAGAAGTTCCAGAGTTCGATCGATCCCCAGCGCCTCTTGCGCCAAAACCGCGTATAACAATTCTAACATCTTGAGATCCGGCTCGAGATTGTGCTAAAACTCCGGGTACTTTTGAAAGAGCCTCATCAATTCCTATACCTTTAAAGTTCTGTAAGTCCTTAACGCCTAAAATGGAAACAGCGTAAGGGATTTCCAAAATTAGTTCCGGCGAGCGTGTTGCTGAAACTGTAATCTGATTTAATTCATGATTAAGAGTATCCGTTTTGGTTTGGGTGTGCAATTGTATAAAAGGTGAAAGTGTTAACAGTATTATTAGAGATTTGAATTCGGAAAATTTCATATATGGTCTTTCAATAATTATGATTAGTGTTTAGAAAAAGGTAAACTAAAATAACTACAATTTTTGTATTTTATAATTACAAATTAATAGTAGATTTTATGTTTAACCAAAATAATAATTTATCGATCGTAAATATATTTCTAATTGCAATAATTATTGTTGTAAATCTTCTTTTTACATTCATTCCGCTTCTAAATATATTGAGCTATGAATCAAGTGCTTTGAATGGAGTTTTATTTGGTCTTATTTCCGGAATTTATTGGCTGCATAATAAAAACAAAAATTCAGTTATCAATCATCTTAAATTTTATTCTATAATTTCAGCAATTCCGCTAATTATTTTGTTCATTTCAACATTGGTTTGCCAGCAATGCCCTTTGAGCGATGGATTATTATTCTATACTGTTTTTGCACTTCCGTCATTAATTGTGGGAGCATGTTTAGCGGAACTGTCAATTAAAATTTCAGACCATTATAAATATTTGTGGTTCATATTTGTATTTTTAATTATTCTTTTAGGCTTTCTTCCAGAGCTTTATTTTAATCCTCAAATCTATTTTTACAATCCATTGTTCAGTTATTATCCAGGTGTAATCTATGATGAAAATATTCAGATTACAGAAAAATTATTACTTTACCGGACAGTAACAGTTTTATTTTCTATTTTAATTTTAGCAATATTTAACATAAAAAACAACTTTAGCAAATTCTGGCAACGCTATGTTATATTTATAGTTGTAGTTCTTTACCTAAGCTCATATTTTGTAAAATCACATCTTGGATTTTCAACAAATCTAGAAAGAATTGAAAATGAATTGAAAGGTAAAATAGAAATTGAAAACTTAACGATTCTTTATCCTAATAATATTTCTGAGTTGCAAAAGAATATTTTAATATTAGAGCATTTGTATTCTCTGCAAAAAAATATAAAGCTCTTTGGGAAGTTTGATGAAAAAATAACTTCAATTATCTTTAGATCGGGAGCACAGAAGAAAGAACTTTTCGGAGCACAAAATGCTGATGTTACAAAGCCCTGGTTAAACCAAATTTATGTTAACTTAGATAATTATAAGAATAGCCTTAATCACGAATTATTGCATGTATTTTCAAAAAAGTTTGGGAATGGTTTATTCAATTTACCTTCTAATTATAATCCCGGTTTGGTAGAAGGTTTTGCCACAGCATTTGACAATAATTATGATAATTACGATATAGATTATTTAGCATTTCTTGCATACAATAAAGGTTATAAAATTTCACTTAAAAATTTGTTTACAGATTACAGTTTCTTCACCAACGCGCCATCCATTTCATATATTTACGCCGGATCATTTATTAAATATCTTTCTCAAATCTATTCTAATAAAAAAATAACAGAGTATTATTCAGATCCGGATTTTGTTAAAATATTTCTGAAATCTATTGATAAATTAGAAGAAGACTATTACAAATATTTAGTTTTGCTTCCATTCGAGTTTAATCCGGATAAAGCGAATTTGTATTTTGGTAGTAAACCCTTAATTAAAAAATATTGTGCGCGAGCCGCAGCAAAAGAGTTAAAAAATGCATGGCAAACTTTTAATGAGGAAAAATTTTATCTCGCAGAAGAATTATTTCATGGGATTTATAAGTATTCAAATTCGTATTCTGCTTTTAATGGTATTATTCAATCAAAAATTAAAACAGAAAAATTTAGTGACGCCAAAAATCTTTTAGAGACTGAAAAGAAAAATTTTGCTGGTTCTTCCTACTTTTACAATATTGAATATTTGTTGGCATTTTTATATTCAAAAGAGAAAAACTTGAGTTCCTCAATTCATTATTATGGTAGTTTAATTGCACAGAATCCCAGAGAAAGTTATTATAACAATTCCGCTGTTTATAAAACCATTGCAAGTATTGACTCAAACAAATATTATAATTTTATTAATTACCCAAATTTGAGAAGAGAAATAATTAAAAAATTAGTTCCGGAACACAGCGACGTTTTTCTTCAATATTATTTAGATAATTATTTGCTTGAAGGTAAGGATAATTCTGATTCAACTTATGTTCTAAATTACCAAAATGAAATGTTGGAAATTGAAGAAATCTTAAAATCAAAACTGTATAATTCGGAAACATATTATCAATTGGGTAAATTTAGTTTTAATAATTTAGATTTAGAGAGGGCAATTAGTTTTACAGAAATTGCACTCAAAAATTTATCAGAAGAAAGAAGATCAATTATCTCTGAGTTTTTAACTAAGCTAAAATGGATGAGTGTTCATGAAAAAGCTGTATTAAGGAATTAATTTATCATATCATTTTCAGCTCATTTACTAAAAATCAGTACCCAAAACAAACATTCAGAAAAGCGTAAAAAAAAATATGAATTTTAGTTTTTCCTTAAATACACAAAATCATTTCTCAATAATTAAAAATATTGCTGATGAACTAAACCAACAAGTATATATTGTTGGGGGATTTGTGCGCGATTTAATACTAGAGCGTGAACGAAACGAAGTTGATTTTTTAGTTATAGGTGATGGTCCAACCTTTGCTCAAAAATTAGCTGAAAAATTGAATGTCAAAAATGTAAATATCTTTAAGAATTACGGAACTGCACATTTTAAATACAAGAACATTGATTTTGAATTTGTTGGTGCAAGAAAAGAATCTTATAATAAAGATAGCAGAAATCCGCATGTTGAAGTTGGAAGTTTTGAAGAAGACATTAATAGAAGGGATTTTACAGTTAATACTTTGGCAATTTCATTAAACACAAAAAATTATGGTGAATTGATTGATAATTTTAACGGTCTCGATGATATTAAAAATAAGATAATAAAAACTCCGCTTAATCCGCAAATAACTTTTGATGACGATCCATTAAGAATTATGCGCGCATTTCGGTTTGCTTCACAATTAAATTTTTATGTTGATGAAAATATTTTAATAGCTGCAGAACAATTGGCAGAAAGGTTAAAGATAGTTTCACAAGAAAGAATTACGGATGAACTATTTAAAATTTTATCCTCTTCAAATCCTTCAATTGGATTGAAGCTAATGCAGAACACAAAAGTTATGCATGTGGTTTTTCCGCAAATTGCCAATTTGGCGGGCGTTGATCAAAGAAAAGACTTTCACCACAAAGATGTATTTCTACACACTTGCCAAGTTGTTGATAATATTTCAAAATCAACAGAAAATGTTTGGTTAAGATTTGCCGCGTTGGTTCATGATATTGCAAAACCTCAGACCAAGAGATTTGTTGAAGGAACGGGCTGGACTTTTCATGGACACGAAGAAATTGGTGCACGAATGATGAAAGGAGTTTTTAAGCAATTAAAACTTCCGCTTCAAAAAATAAATTATATTGAAAAATTAATTCGTCTTCATCTTCGCCCAATTGCATTGGCAAGTGAAGTTGTCACTGACTCTGCAATTCGCAGATTAAGCGCAAATGCTGGAGATGATTTGGATGATTTAATTACCCTTTGTCGTGCCGATATTACAAGCAAAAACCAAGATAAAGTTGCAAAGTATTTGCAGAATTATGAAAATGTGATGTCAAAAGTTAAAGAAGTTCAAGAAAAGGATAATTTACGCGCATTTCAATCACCTGTTAAGGGTGAAGAAATTATGGAGATCTGTAATTTAAAACCATCAAAAAAAGTTGGGGAAATTAAAAAAGCCATTGAAGAAGCTATACTTGATGGTAAAATTCAAAACAATTATAATGAAGCATATCAGTATTTGCTCCAAATTAAAAGTGATTATTTAAATTAATGCAACTAACACTTTTGTCTGTTGTAAAATAAATCTAAAAAATTGTGTAACTTTTCTTTTTCTCTTTCGTCATAATAACAAATGAAATAAATAAGCTCTCAAAAAAATTAAAATTAAGGAGTTCTCATGAGTCGGATTTGGTTATTTTTCATTTTACTAATCAGCACAAATCTTTTTGCCCAAAATATTTTAACATTAGATGAAGCAATTAACATAGCGCTTCAAAGAAATTCAAATCTCATTAAAAGTACAAATGCCTTAGAAATAGATAAAGCAAATGTAAAAAGCGCTTATGGCGATTTACTGCCAAATTTACGAGTAGGCGGAAGTTGGGGGTGGCAAAGAATTAGCGATGTTGGCGGAACACAGATCGACTTCTTAGGTAACCAAATTACCACTGGTGAATCTAAAGCTGATTCTAGAAGTTATTCATTATCTGCAGGGGGAAACATTGTTCTTTTTGATGGACTTGCAAATTATGCAAGTATTTCTCAAGCTGAAAATAATTTAGAATCATCAAAATTTAGTTTAGAGAAATTTAAGCAGGATATTATTTACACTACCACAACACTTTATTATTTAGTTGTAAGCAATGAAGAACTTGTTAAAGTAAGAGAAGACAATGAAAAATTTAACAAAAAATTACTGGAAACTATTACTGAAAGAAATAAACTTGGATCTATTCCAATAGCCGATGTTTATACTCAGCAGGTTAGTTATGGCAATGCTCAGTTATTGCTGATACAAGCACAGAATGATTATGAAACCTCTAAAAATAATTTACTCAACTATTTGGCTTTAGATATTTTTGAAACTTATGAATATGTTGACCCTAATAAAACACCAGAGCTTGAAGGGGATGATACAATTATTAAAGAATACAGCAATATAGAAGATATGGTCTCTGAGGCCCTTAGCAATAGGTCAGATTATAAAAGTGCCGAGTTAAAATTAGCTTCAGCAGAAAATGGAAAAACAATTGCACAAAGCGGATTGCTTCCTTCTTTATCGGGTAATTATTCTTATAGCACAAGTGGAGTAAAACCTGATGCACTATTTGATAGAAATTTTTATAGTGTTGGTTTGTCGTTGAATTTCCCAATTTTTTCTAATTGGAACACAGAAGCAGCAATGCAAATGGCAGAAGTAAATACATTAAATGTAGAAGAAGATTTAAGAGCTTTAGAAAGAACAATTAAAATTGAAGTTAAAGAAAGTTACTTAAATTTAATTGCTGCTAAACAACAATTAGAAGTTACAACCTCAAATATTATAGCTGCAAAAGAAAATAGAAGAGTTAATAATGAACGTTATAATTTGGGTTCAGGTACTATTCTCGATGTTCTGCAATCCGATAAAGATTATACCCAAGCACAAAAAGATAACATAAGCGCTAAGTTTCAATACTTTCAAAATAGAGACCAATTACTAAATGCGCTTGGAAAATTAGAAGTTGAAAAAAAATAATAATATCTGTAATAAGGAGATTAATCAATGAGTAAGAGTAACCGTAAAAAGTCGAAGAAAAAGCTATTTATATTTGGTGGGTTGGGACTTTTATTAGCAATAATAGTTGGTCTAACATTATTTAGTGGTGATAAAGAAACAATAGTTTCGGTGCAAACTGAAAAAGTTATGAAAAGAAATATCACTCAAATTGTGGCTGCAAACGGCACTATAAATCCGGTTGATAAAGTAACACTGAGACCCGAAGTAACAGGGGAGATTGTTGATCTACCCGTTCAAGAAGGTGATAAAGTGAAGAAAGGTCAACTTTTAATAAGAATGAAACCAGATCAATATATTGCAAGAAGAAACGTTGCAGAAGCAAGCCTTACACTTGCGAGAGCTTCCCTGAGAGAAAGAGAAGCAACTTTGATGGAAGTTGAAGCAGCTTATAACAGAGTAAAGGAACTATACGATAAAAAATTATCAAGCGATTCTGATATTGAAGCTGCAAAGTCGGCATACATTGGTGCAAAATCCAGAGTTGAAGCACAAAAAGCTTCCGTACAGCAAGCAGAAGAGAACTATAAAGATGCAGTTGTTGAACTTGACAAAACAGCAATCTATGCACCATTAGATGGAACTGTGAGTGCATTAAATGTTGAAAAAAGTGAACGTGTTTTGGGAAGTTCTTTTAGTCAAGGAACAGATTTAATGACAGTTGCCGATCTTTCTAAAATGGAAGCAATTGTTGAAGTAGATGAAAATGATGTTGTTTTAATTTCTGTGGGCGATACTGCTACTATTGAGATTGATGCTTTTAAAGATGAAAAGTTTACAGGTGTTGTTACTCAAATTGGCAATAGTGCCAAAACATCCGCACTTGGTACCCAAAATGAAGTAGTAAATTTTGATGTTGAAATTAGATTGTTGAATCCTAATGATAGAATACGTCCGGGCATGTCTTGCGATGCTGATATCAAAACAGATACAAGAAGCGATGTTTGGTCAGTGCCAATCCAAAGTGTTACTGCAAGAATACCGAACAAAAAAGATCAAGAAAAGGTTGAGGAAGATAAAGCAGAAGTAGAAGAAAATAATCTGCAAAAAAGAAAAGAAAAGATCAAACCAGTTGAAGTTGTTTTTGTTGAAGAAGGCAATTTAGCTAAAATGGTTGAAGTTAAAACTGGAATTAGCGATGACGCTTATATGGAAATAATTAGTGGACTTAGTGACGGTCAAATGGTTATCAGCGGACCTTATAAAGCAATTTCTAAAGAACTTAATGACAGTACAAAAGTAAAAATAACTAATAAACGTGGTAAGGATACTGAGGGAGACAAAGAGTAATTAGCTATTTATTTTATAACTCATGATGATGAATTAATAAATAAATAGTTTTGCTCAAAAAAATTGCAGAATTAAAAATTTTAGGAAAATAAATGAATATCATTACAATAGAACATATAGCTAAAATTTATCAAGTTGGAACAGAAGAAGTTCAAGCTCTGCGTGATGTTTCTCTTACCATTGACAAAAATGAATATGTGGCAATTATGGGTCCCTCCGGTTCGGGTAAATCAACACTCATGAACATTTTAGGATGTCTTGATACGCCAACAAAAGGACTTTACACATTTACCGGCAAGCATGTTAGTGATATGACTGATAATGATCTAGCTTCGATAAGGAATAAAGAGATTGGATTTGTGTTTCAAACATTTAACTTATTAGCTAGGTCAGATGCTCTTCACAATGTTGAACTGCCTCTAATTTATGCAGGTATTGGTAAAGAAGAACGAAGAGAACGAGCAAGAGAAGCTTTGACTAAAGTAAATCTAGAAGATAGAATGGATCATCGCCCAAATGAACTTTCTGGTGGTCAGAGACAAAGAGTTGCAGTAGCAAGAGCATTGGTAACAAATCCTTCAATTATTCTGGCTGATGAACCAACCGGAAATTTGGATACGAAAACAGGTGAAGATATCATGGCGCTTTTTGAAACTCTGTATGAACAAGGAAATACAATAATATTAGTTACTCATGAAGAATATATTGCTGAGCATGCAAAAAGAATTATTCGTTTAAGGGATGGTTTAGTTGAGAAGGATGAAATAATAGAGACACGAAGGGTAGCTCAACCGCGTCAAATTTAATTTAGAATAATAATTATAGTTCAAAAAATGACAAATTTTTTATTCGAACTCAAGGAAGGTTTAATTATTGCGTTTAATGCAATAAGAGCTAATAAAATTAGGTCTGTTCTCACCACTCTGGGAATTGTAATTGGCGTTGCTTCCGTTGTTCTAATGTCCAATGCTATTAAAGGAATTGATAAATCATTCCAAGACGGAATTTCAAGTTTCATGGGTACAGATAATTTATTTATTGATAGATGGGCTTGGTTCAGCAATGTTCCATGGTGGGAGTTGAATAAAAGACCACCAATTGAAATGGAAGATTTTGAAAAGTTTAAAGAACTAGCCGAATTGCCTATTGCTGTAGCACCTTTGAATGATGCTGGAAACGTAACTATTATTAAAGGAAATAATTCAGTTTCAGATGCAAGAGTAAGCGGAACTAATCAAGATTATATTTATACCACAAATCTTGAATTTGACGAGGGTAGATTTATAAGTGAATTAGAGAGTAATAATGCTAGAAGAGTAATTGTTCTGGGGTTTGAATATGCTGATAGATTATTTCCATTTGGAAATGCTATTGACCAAGACGTTCAGCTAAATGGCAAAAAGTATAAAGTTATTGGTGTTCTTAAAAAACAAGGCAGTTTTTTAATGGGCTCCTTCGATCCAGATAATCAAAGCTTTATTCCTATTAGTTCTTTATTTAAAGATTTCAGAAGTAAATGGAGTGGTAGTGGAATCACAATAGTTGCACGTGCTCCAAACAATCAAATGTTGTATGAAGTTAAAGAAGAAGCCATTGGCATTATGCGAAGAATCAGAGGATTGAAATATAATGAGGAAGATGATTTTACAATTAATCAGCAAGATGCATTTTTAGAAATGATTAATAAAAGTGTTGGTGTAATTCAAATAGCAGGATTATTTATTACTGCACTTTCATTATTTGTTGGTGCAATTGGAATAATGAATATTATGTTTGTTTCTGTAAAAGAACGTACCCATGAAATTGGAATTAGAAAGGCAATTGGAGCTAAGCGCAGCGTAATTTTAAGACAATTTTTAGCTGAATCAGCAATACTATGTTTACTAGGTGGTTTAATTGGATTGCTGATTGCTGTGGCCGGTGGAAAAATAATTGAGCAGTTTAATTTCCCAGTTTCATTTCAGATTGATTCAATTGTTCTGGCAATTACTATTTCATTGTTAACTGGAATATTGTCTGGCTTGGCTCCAGCTTGGACGGCTGCTAAAATGGATCCGGTTGATGCTTTGAGGTATGAGTAATGGAAATATTAAAAGTTGCATTGCAAGGTTTAAAATCTAACAAGTTAAGATCATTTTTAACCGTATTAGGAATTATTGTTGGGATTTTTTCAATCATTTCAATTAGTACAATTCTTTCTATGCTTCAAAATACAATTGAATCAAATGTTAATTCTGGATTCAGCGCTAATACTTTTAAAATTACACGTTTGCCCGCTACAATAATGGGGGAAGACGAATGGAATAGGGTGAAGAAAAGAAAAGACATAACTATTGATGAATATGAAATGTTGAAAAGTAAATTAGAAAACGAGTTCCAGTTTATTGGCGCAGAACAATCTGTTTGGGGTAAAATATTTAAATATGAAAACAAAAAAACCAATCCTGATATTGGTTTTACCGGCGCAACAACAGAATACTTCCCAAACAATCAATTGGTAATAGCCAATGGCAGAGATTTTAACAACCAAGATTTTCAGAGATACGCTAAAGTAATTGTTTTAGGAGATGCGTTAGCAAAATTTCTTTTTGATGAGAGAGATCCTGTTGGCGAAGAAATAACAGTTGATGGACATAAATTAAAAGTGATTGGAGTTTTAGAAAAAAGGGGTGACATGTTTGGTCAAAGTAGAGATAATTTTGCCGTTACTCCCTTAACCACATTTCAAAATATGTTTGGCAAACGGGCAAGAAGTCTTAACATTGCAATTGGCTTGTATAATAGCTCTGATTACGAGAATATGGTAGAAAAAGCAAAAGGATACTTCAGAACCATTAGAAAAGTACAAGCTGGTCAAGATGAAGATTTTTCAATTATTTCAGGAGAATCCATACTGGCTGATCTTGATAATATGACAAGAGGAATTAGAATTGGTGCCTACGTAATTGCGTTAATTGCTTTATTAGCTGCTGGAGTTGGCATAATGAATATTATGCTAGTCTCGGTTACTGAAAGAACAAAAGAGATTGGCATTAGAAAAGCAATTGGTGCGAAAAAGAAAAATATACTTATGCAATTTTTAATAGAATCCACGGTTCTCTCACTATTTGGTGGAATAATTGGAATTATTATAGGTCTAATAGTTGGGAACATTGCCGGGTCAGCATTGAATGCAAAAGCTACAGTTCCTTTAGATTGGGTTGCAATTGGTGTTTTGTTGTGTGTTATTGTTGGAGTGGGCTTTGGAACATATCCTGCTTATAAGGCATCTAATCTTGATCCAATTGAAGCTTTAAGATATGAGTGACAAATTGAACTGGAAAAATATCACATAACTTTTTCCATAAGAATTCGTTACAGTAAATTATAATAGTCTTGTAATAAGATGATACATCTTAAGATTAGATTTTGTATTTTCAACGAAAATGTAATTTAAGAAAGGCAAAACATGGAACATTTTTTATTTGAATTAAAAGAGGGATTAATAATCGCTTTTAATGCAATTAGAGCAAATAAAATTAGGTCAATACTTACCACCTTGGGTATAGTGATTGGAGTTGCATCAGTTGTACTAATGTCAACTGCAATTAAAGGGATTGATGAATCATTTCAAGAAAGCGCTACCAGCATAATGGGTACGGAAAATATTTTCATTGATAAATGGGCCTGGTTTGGAGACGTGCCTTGGTGGGAATTAAGAAATAGAAGAGATATTAGCATGCAAGATTACCGAGACTTTAAAGCCCAGGCCACACTTCCATCAGCAGTTGTTCCAAGAACTGTAAGAAGGCAAACAACCACATATGGTGATGTAAATGTGGATGGGTGTTTTATTATTGGTACAAATCAAGACTACATTCAAACCACAGATCTTAAGTTTACTGAAGGAAGATTTTTTTCTGAGATTGAAAGCAACGCTGCAAGAAGAGTTTGTGTAATTGGTGGTGTTATTGCAGAAAAGCTTTTCCCGCAGGGGAATGGAGTTGATCAAGTGATAAAAATAAGAGATAAAAAATATAAGGTTATTGGAATTAACGATAAGCAGGGAAGTTTTTTATTTGGTGATTTCAATCCGGATAACATGATATATATTCCAATTGAAGCGATGTTTAAAGATTTTCAAAGTAGGCATAGAGGCGGTGGAATTTCCATTTCCGTGAGAGCCCCTACTAACCAAATGGTTCCAGCAGTTAAAGAAGAAGCTATAAGCGTGATGCGCAGAATCAGAGGGCTTAAGTATGATGAACAAGATGATTTTTCAATAAATCAGCAAGCTGCTCTTTTAGACATGATTAATCAGCAAGTTGGGGTAATTCAAATTGCCGGATTATTTATTACTGGTTTAGCGCTTTTTGTTGGTGCAATAGGGATCATGAATATTATGTTTGTTTCTGTAAAAGAAAGAACAAGAGAAATTGGAATACGTAAAGCAATTGGAGCAAAAAAGAGAACAATAATGGGACAATTTCTTACGGAGTCCGCATTTATATGCTTGCTGGGAGGACTCATAGGATTATTCATTGCAGTACTTGGAGCCAAAATTATTGAACAGTATGATTTCCCGGTTTCTGTCCAAGTTGATGCAGTTGTTTTAGCAATTGGAATTTCCTTGTTAACAGGAGTTCTTTCCGGACTTGCTCCGGCATGGACAGCTGCAAAAATGGATCCTGTAGATGCGTTGAGGTATGAATAATGGAAATCATCATTGTTGCGTTAAATTCTTTAAAGGCTAATAAACTTAGATCTTTGTTAACAATTCTTGGAATTATTGTTGGCATTTTTTCGATTATTACTATAAGTACAGTTGTTAATATGCTGCAAAATAGTATTGAAGAAGGAGTTGCTTCATTAGGACAAACGACGTTTCAAATCCAAAAATATCCTGCAATGATGAATAGAGGTGATAGAGCAAAATTTAGAAATAGAAAAGATATAACTATAGATCAATTTTATGCTTTAAGAGATAAACTTGAAGGTGAGGCCTCAGCAGTTGGCGCTGAACAATGGGACGGTGGAAAATTGTTTAAGTATGAGAATAAAGAAACCAATCCTAATGTTAGTTTAGTAGGAGCAACGCCGGAAGCTTTCCCTAATAATAATTGGATTGCAGAAAATGGAAGAAGTTTCAATTATAATGATGTAAATCGATACGAAAAAGTAATTGTGCTTGGTAAATCATTGGCTAAAAATTTATTTGATGAGATGGATCCTATCGGACAAGAAGTAAAAGTTGATAATCGTAAATTACGCGTAATTGGAGTCTTAGAAAAACAAGCTACATCATTTGGGCAGGATAAAGATAATTTTGCTGCTATACCAATAACTACATTTCAAAGTTTTTATGGCAAGTACGAAGAAAGTGTGAATATTACAGTAAGTTCATTTAGTAAAAAAGATTATGAAGATGTAATTGAAAAATCTGTCGGTTATTTTAGAACCATCAGAAAAGTTCCGGCTGGTGAAGACGATGATTTCGGAATCTTTTCAAATGAATCTGTCTTAACACAAATTAACAGCATGACAGCTGGTGTAAAAATTGGTGCCTATGTTATCGCACTAATTGCATTACTTGCCGCGGGTATTGGCATCATGAATATTATGCTGGTTTCAGTTACCGAAAGAACAAAAGAAATTGGAATACGCAAAGCAATTGGGGCAAAAAAATTAAATATTTTAACTCAATTTTTAATAGAAGCAGTTGTACTATCATTATTAGGTGGATTTATTGGAATTATTATTGGACTAATTGTTGGCAATCTTGCCGGTTCTGCAATTGGAGGTGAAATTTCTGTTCCAATGGATTGGGTTGCAATTGGTGTATTACTTTGTGTAATTGTCGGAGTTGGTTTTGGTACTTATCCTGCTTACAAAGCTTCTAATTTAGATCCAATTGATGCATTAAGATACGAATAATTAATTATATCACTAATCTCGCATCAGATAACCTATTTTTAGACTATATGGAACTTTTAATAGGATTAAACGTCCTATCATTAAATGAAAACCGACTATTGAAATTGTAATTTCATTTAAATTAGAATTTTTGTCTTATTTATTTTTGCATGAATTTCATGTTGAATGAATCTGGTTAATAAAGAAGGATATAAATAATGGAAATAATAATAGTTGCATTAAATTCTCTTAAGGCTAATAAATTAAGGTCACTCTTAACTGTATTGGGAATAATAGTTGGAATATTTTCCATTATAACTATAAGCACTGTTGTAAATATGCTGCAAAATAGTATTGAAGAAGGAGTAGCACAATTAGGTCAAACAACCTTTCAAATTCAAAAGTATCCCGCCATGATGGATAGGGGAGATAGAGCTAGATTTAGAAATAGAAAAGATATTACAATTGATCAGTTTTATGCTCTTAAAGAAAAACTTGAAGGTGAAGCAGAAGCAGTTGGTGCTGAGCAATGGGATTTTGGAAAACTATTTAAGTATGAAAATAAAGAAACAAATCCAAATGTACAGTTGGTTGGGTGCACACCTGAAGCTTTTCCAAATAATAAGTGGATTGCTGAAACAGGACGAAGTTTCAATTATAATGACGTAAACCGATATGAAAAAATTATAGTTTTAGGAAAATCACTTGCAAAAAATCTATTTGATGAAATGGACCCCATTGGGCAAGAGGTAAAAGTTGATAATCGTAAATTGCGCGTAATTGGAGTCTTAGAAAAACAAGCTACATCCTTTGGACAGGATAAAGATAATTTTGCTGCTGTACCAATAACTACATTTCAAAGTTTTTATGGCAAGTACGAAGAGAGCGTGAATATTACGGTTAGCTCATTTAGCAAAGAAGATTATGAAGATGTAATTGAAAAATCGGTTGGTTATTTTAGAACCATCAGAAAAGTCCCGGCAGGTGAAGACGATGATTTCGGTATCTTTTCAAACGAGTCTGTCTTAACCCAAATTAATAGTATGACAGCCGGTGTAAAAATTGGTGCTTATGTTATTGCCTTAATTGCATTACTTGCCGCCGGAATCGGCATTATGAATATTATGTTAGTCTCAGTGACTGAAAGAACAAAAGAGATTGGAATACGCAAAGCAATTGGCGCAAAAAAATCAAATATACTAACTCAATTTTTGATTGAGGCAGTTGTTCTCTCTCTTTTTGGTGGATTTATTGGAATTATTATTGGGCTAATTGTCGGCAATATTGCCGGTTCCGCAATTGGAGGAGAAATATCTGTCCCAATGGATTGGGTAGCAATTGGCGTATTACTTTGTGTTATTGTCGGAGTGGGCTTTGGAACTTATCCCGCATACAAAGCCGCCAATCTTGATCCTATTGATGCGTTAAGGTATGAGTAGAAAATAGATTTGAGAATCAAGAAAAAAATTTGAAACAAAACTTCAAGATTTAACAGTTATAAGAAAATCCCATCGAATTAGGTGGGATTTTTTTATTTAATTGACTTGCAAATTCTAGTCCTGCCTAATAGTTTTATATTTCTATAAATTATGTTGAATTATAAAATAAAATATCATACTTGAAATTTATTAAACACCAATATATTCTTACAATCATACTGATATTGGTTTCTAAAACCGTTGCTCAAAACGATAGTTTAGAAATTACAAGGATAGATACGTTCAAAATTAATTTTGAAAATCAATATGAATTAAGCTCAGTATTTATAGAGCCTCTTTCTGAAGAAATAAAACTTGGAAAAAGAACTCTAACCAAAAATGACTATCACCTTGAGGTGAAAACTAACACAATTTCACTTTCGGATTCACTCACCTATTCAATTTTCGATACACTTTTAGTTCAATATAGAACCAGAGATTTTAAGCTTAGAAAAATTTATAGAAACAGATCTCTTGTAAAATATTATGATAACAATCTGAACGAATATATTGGAAAAGTTAAGAATGAGTCGGTTGATTTATCGACCAAAGCCATTCTGGGAAAGGACTTACAAAGTAGCGGAACATTGTTGCGTGGTTTTACATTTGGCACAAATAAAGATTTGCAGGTCAGCAGCGGATTAAGATTACAACTTGCTGGGAAAATATCTGAAGAGATTGAAATTGTTGCAGCTTTGACTGATGAGAATACGCCAATACAGCCTGAAGGTAATACAGAAAGGCTTGAAGAGCTTGATAAAGTTTTTATTGAAATTAAACATCCAAATGCGAACGCTATTTTTGGGGATTATAATTTAACCCAAAGAGTTGGAGAATTTGGCAGAGTTGATAGAAAACTTCAAGGGGTTATAGGAAATTTCAATTTTGAAAATTATGGCGGCGGAGTTTCATTTGCTTCTTCAAAAGGTAAATTTAACACAATGCAATTTAATGGAATTGATGGAGTTCAAGGTCCATATAGACTAACCGGAGCAGATGGCGAAAACGATATTATTGTAATCGCGGGCAGCGAAAAAGTTTTTTTAGATGGAAGGGAATTAAAGCGCGGTGAAAATAATGAATACACAATTGAATATGCAAACGGAGAAATTACTTTTACACCAAAAATAATAATTACATCCTTGAGCAGAATTATAATTGATTATGAATATACAAATCGCCAATACCAGCGAAATGTAATTGAAGCAAATGCTTTTGGTAAATTTTTTGATAATAAGCTTAAAGTTACAATAAATGCTTATCAGGAAGGAGATAATAGAAATAATCCAATAGATTTAACTTTATCAGAAAATGATGAAAATATTTTACGCGAGAGCGGTGATAATCCTTTACTTGCATCACAAAGCGGCGTTGTTGAATTGTCTGGAGATTCATTGGGAATATATTCAGCAATTGATACTGTTTTTTCGGGAACGCCTTATACAATTTATATTTATTCTCCTGGCGAAAACTCAGCAAAATTTGTTGTAACATTTAGTTTTATTGGAAATAACAAAGGAGACTATAAAAGAGAAAGCATCGGCAAATTTAAGTTCGTCGGTATTGGTCAAGGAAGTTATCAACCAATAAAATTATTACCTTTACCGGAAAAAAATCAACTTGGAAATATTTTAGTTGAATATTCTCCTTTTGAAAAAGTGAAACTAAATTTAGAGGTAGCTGCCAGCAGTTATGATAAAAATACATATTCACCAATTGATGATAATGACAATAATGGATTTGCCAGAAACTTCAAACTAATTATTGATCCATTAGATTTTCAATTGTTCAACACAAATTTGGGTAAAGTCAGCGGATCTTATCGTGATAGATTTTTAGACAATAAATTCAAATCAATTGACCGTATAAATGAAATAGAATTTGATAGAGATTATAACATTGGGTTTTCAACCAGTAAAGAAGAAAGTCTTAGGGAGCTTCAGCTAAATTATAAACCAAAGGATAATATTGATTTTACCGGACAATATGGAAGTCTTAAAAAGGGAAGTGGTTTTTTTTCAGAAAGAATATATGTGAAATCAAATTGGATGAATTACAATAACCTTAACGCAAATTATATTTACGATTTTGTAAAAACTAATTCAATTGCGCAAACATCAGAATGGTTGAGGCAAAATGGCGAATTATCCTATAACATTTGGAAAGTCCAGCCTGGCTTTTCATTTAGAAATGAGAATAAAAAAGATAAATTAACTAACACAGATTCACTATTAAATTCTAGTTTACAGTTCTATGAATATTCTCCATTTTTAGTATTTAATGTTTCAAATGGATTAACTCTTGGAGCTAAATATACTTTTACAAATGAAATGGTTCCAATAAATGGAATTTTTACAGATGAATCAAAATCTTATGCTCACACTTATTCCGTTGGCTGGCGCAGCTTGCA
Source organism: Ignavibacteriales bacterium (assembly GCA_020635285.1). Lineage (GTDB taxonomy): Bacteria > Bacteroidota > Ignavibacteria > Ignavibacteriales > Melioribacteraceae. Next base: position 290,815 of record JACKAB010000044.1, read on the forward strand.
AGAATTCACCACTAATTTAGATTTTTCTTTTTAGAAAAAGAAATACTCAGAAACATTTGCCAGTAAGGGGTTTGGAGATAATGAATCAATTCAAATACGTTCTCAATCAAATATTAATTTGTTTGATAAATTAATAAATGGAAATATATATTATCAAGCTGCATCAGAAAGATCTGCAAAATTAGAGCGTGTATTTATCCGTGTTCCTCTTGGAACTGGTTCCTATTCGTATCAAGGCGATTTAAACAAAAATGGAATTGCAGATGAAAGCGAATACATCCTGGATCCCTACGATGGAGAATATATTCAAACAACTTTGCCAACTGATGAATTATTCCCCGTAATTGATCTCAAAATAAATACTAGATGGCGGATTGAATTTGACGAATATTTTAAACAAACAAATTGGATAAGCACTGCTCTAAACGCAATAAGTACTGAAACTACTTACAGAGTTGAAGAGAATAGTAAAATTATAGATACTAAAAAATATATCTTCTTAACTTGATTCTTTCTTAAATGATACAACCACAATTCGCGGCTCAAATTATTTTCAACAAGATTTACATGTACTTAAAAATGAGAGAGATTTATCTTTCCGTTTTCGTTTTACCGAAGTTAATAATCTAAATCAATATAGTGCCGGATTGGAAAAATCATACTTAAAAAGAAAGAAGCGCTAAAATTAAATTTAGGATGGTTAAGGAAATAAATAACGAAACTGAGTTCACAAACAAAGTAGAGAATGTTGATGCACCAGTAAATACTAACCGATCTCGCACAACAACTTCAAATGATTTGCAGACAGATTTCTCTTATAGACCTTATAATAATTTGGAGTTTGGATTCTTAATCAAAGTAGGTAGATTAGAAGATTCTTTTCCAACAACTCCAACTATAATTGATGAAAATAAAATTAACTTGCGTTTCACTTTGTCGCTGTTGGAAAAAGGAAGATTAAGATTTGAAATTGAACGCGCAGAACTTTTAGCAAATACAAACAAAAAATATTATTCCTTTTGAAATAACTAACGGAAATGTGATTGGGAAAAATTATATTTGGAGAACTAATTTCGATTATAGATTCTCAAACAATTTACAGACAAACTTAAATTACTCAGGAAGATTACAAGGAAAGGGAAAAGTGATTAATACTTTTCGCGCCGAGGCAAGAGCTTATTTTTAATTAACATAATTCTGAACTAATAAAAATGTAAATTCTAAAATATGAATACAAAAACAAGTTTGATAGAAGCTCATATAGTCCGATTAAATAAGGGTAAAGTAGAGTTTTATTATTGAAAAAGATCAGCTAATGAAAAATATCCGAATATTTGGCAAATGGTTACGGGCAAAATAAAAGTAAGTGAAAAAGCCTATGAAACTGCCGTGAGAGAAATAAAAGAAGAAACAAATATTGATGTGGATGAAATATTCGTTGTGCCAAGAATCAATTCTTTCTATAATGAAGCAGACGATGAAATTATTCTCATTCCGGTCTTTGTTGTTTTAATAAAAAAAAAATGTTGAGATAAAATTATCTTCAGAACATTCAGAATACAAATGGGTAAATAAAAAAGAAGCCAATAAATTATTGGCATGGCCGGGACAAAAAAAAGACTCAGTGAAAATTATTAAATCATTTTTTGAAGGCAAATATAAATCACTTAATTTCATCAAAATAAATTTAGATGGAAAGGTAAAAAGTTAATTATGAAAAAATATATATAATCGTGATTATTATTATTGTCTCACAAACCTTTGCACAAAATAGTGTACAAAAACCAGATACTGTTGGGATTGGAAATAAATTATTAAATGATATTGAATTATCATTTAATAACAATCTCAATTTTTTTAGTCGTCCTGCTGAATTTAATTCATCAGATTGGTTTAAACTTGCTGGTGTTACAGTTGCCACCGGCGCTTTAATGACAATTGATAAAGAAGTTCAGATTGAGATGGCAAAGCATCATTCAAATTTTCAAAATGATATTACAAAAGTAGGGAAGTATTATGGCGAGATTGTCCCAATAGCTGTCTCTGCAATTGGAGTTTATGGCGGTGGATTAATTTTTGGAAACAATGAAATGCGAACAACCGGCAGAATATTAATTGAATCACTCGTGGCCTCGGGAATTACAACAACTATTCTAAAATCAATCATTGGAAGAAGCAGACCTTATAAAAATGAGGGTGAATTTAAGTTTAATTTCTTTGAAACTAAAACTTCTAATACTTCTCTGCCCTCTGGGCACACCACTGTCGCATTTACAATCAGCACAGTCTTAGCAGAGCGGATTGATAATATCTATGCCAGTATTGGTCTATACGGACTTGCATCATTAACCGCGTATGAAAGAATTTATGATGATAGGCATTGGCTTTCCGATACTTTTCTTGGAGCAGTTATTGGAATTAGTGCAGGAAAGTTTTTTTCTGATTTGGAAACTGAGTCTGAGAATAAAAAATCAAATGTTAGTTTTCATGTTGCGCCATATCTGAACCTAGAAAGCCCTGGAGTTTCAGTACTAATTCAATTCTAAAACTGCGCAAGGCTTTCATTTATTAGTCACAACAATTTTTTATATTTAACATTCTTATTTTAGATTTATTAATTGGAGGAATTTTGGATTTATTAGTCGTTGGTTCTGTTGGTTTAGATTATGTTGAAACGCCTTTCGGGAAAATTGAAAACGCACTTGGCGGTGCTGCAACATATATTGCTCTAACTGCCAGTTACTTTTCTAAACCGGTTAGATTGGTTGGGGTTGTGGGCGATGATTTTCCGCAAGAACATATTGATATGCTCGATGAACATTTAGTTGAACTCGATAATCTTGAAATAGTTAAAGGTGGAAAAGACTTTTCGTTGGGGCGGAAAATATCATTATGATTTAAATGTTAGAGATACACTTTATACTGAGTTAAATGTTTTTGAAAATTTCGATCCAAAAATTCCGGAAAAATCAAAAGAAAACAGTTTTGTTATTTTAGGAAATATTCAACCATCACTTCAACTTTCTGTAATCAACCAACTTAAAGGAAATAATTTTATTGTTTGCGATACAATGAATTTATGGATTGACATTGCTTTGGATGATTTAAAAAAGTATTAAAACATGTAAACGTATTAATTATAAATGACTCGGAAGCTAGATTATTATCAAAAGAGGCAAATTTAATAAAAGCTGCCAGAATTATTAGAGAAATGGGGCCGGAATATTTAATAATAAAAAAAGAGAACACGGGGCGTTACTTTTTTATAACGATACTGTTTTTTCAGCTCCGGCTTATCCTCTTGAATCAATATTCGATCCAACTGGAGCAGGTGATACTTTTCTTGGTGGTTTTGCCGGTTACTTGCACAACTCAATTGATATGAGCATTGAGAATATGAAACGGGCTGTAATTTACGGAAGTGCAATGGCTTCTTTCTGCGTTGAAAAATTTAGCACAAAAGGTTTAGAAGAATTAGATAATTTACAAATTCACGATAGATTTTAGAATTTAGAGAACTCTCAAGGTTTGATGATGACGAACAGCTTTAATTCAATAGAGTTTAAAAACAATAAGTTAATTTTATTGGATCAAACCAAATTACCGCTTAAAGAAACATATATCAAAACAGATGAGTATGAGAGGATTGCTATCGCAATTGAACGGTTAGAAGTGAGAGGCGCACCCGCAATTGGTATTTCTGCTGCTTATGCAATTGCTCTCAGTTTTAAAAATATTACAATCGTTCAAAAAAATCATTTTGAAATTGTTTATGAAAGATTATGGAAAACCCGGCCAACTGCTGTAAATCTTTTTTGGGCATTAAACAGAATGAAAAAGGTATTTGAATTAAATAAAAATTCAAAAAATATTTATAATATTTTAGTTTCCGAAGCAATACAAATCCACAATGAAGATGTAATTATGTGCGATCAGATTGCAGCAAACGGTTTGCAAATATTTAAAAAGAAAAGTACTGTATTAACACATTGCAATACAGGCAAACTAGCTACCGGCGGCGGCGGAACGGCTTTCAATGTTATTAATTATGGTTTTAAAAAAGGTAAAGTTAAATTTGTTCATGCTGATGAGACGCGCCCATTATTGCAAGGAAGCAGATTAACTGCCTTTGAACTAAGCAAATCTGGCATTCCTTTTTCCATAAATACAGATTCAACAGCGGCATTTTTAATGCAGAATAACAAAATTGATTTGGTAATAACCGGAGCGGATAGAATTGCGCTTAACGGAGATTCCGCAAATAAAATTGGAACTTATAACTTAGCGGTTTTGTGCAAACATCACAATATACCTTTCTATATTGCAGCTCCAACTTCTACTATTGATCAAAAGTGTAAATCTGGGAAAAACATTCAAATAGAATTCAGGGATAAAAAAGAAATCAATTCATTTAAAAAAGAAAAAATAACATCAGAAGAGTATGAGGTTTTTTCACCGGCGTTTGATGTGACTCCCAACAATTTAATTACGGGAATTATTACAGAAAAAAAACTTCACTTGCCGCCTTATAATTTTAGAATACTCTAAAAATCCCCATGGCAGAAATAACAAAAAATGAAGCTCTTGTGTTACGCAAAACAAACTTTAGTGATTCGAGTCTAATTGTTGAGCTTTATACAAAAGAGCATGGCAAAATTTCTGCTATTATTAAAGGAGCACGTAGTTCAAAATCTAGAATTGGAAGCAAAATAGATACGCTCAATTTGGTGGAAGCTGTATTCTATCATAAAGAACAAAAGGAATTACAATTAGTAACACAAGCAAATTTAATAAGTCACTTCCATAATATTAAAAGTGATTTAGAAAGAGTAAAATATGCTTCTGCAATAGTTGAACTTATATTAAAACTAGTTCCAGAAAAAGATGCAAATGAAAAACTATTCAGGGGTGTTGTAAAAAGTTTAAATTTAATGGATAAAGAAAACTCGCAACCTATTTTACATTTCACACAATTTTTTATGTTCTTTATAAAAGAAATTGGTTTTGAACTTTCATTTACAAACTGTTCAAGTTGCGGAAATGAGATTAATAATTCTGATCACAATGCATTCAGTTATACCGATGGAATAGTTTGCGGAAACTGTAATAAGGACAAATTGACCACTTTTGATTTTTCTACGGAACTTTTTGAATTGTTCCTGTGTTTAACTTCCAAAAATAAAAAGCTTTCTTATAAGAAAAGTGATTTAGAAAATATAATTTTCATTTTGGAGAAATATATCATTTATCATAATTCAGATTTCAAAGGCTTAAAAACATTATCAATATTTTAAAGAGGAAGGTAGTAAAATGAAAACCAGAAATATTTTTGGAACAATTTCATTGTTGGTTATTGGTGTTGTCTTCGGTGCCATTTTGGTTTCTAATTCAGGATTATTAAAACAAAGTCGTGCAGAAAATATACAAATCGGAAGTGAATCATCACCCGTGGAAATTTCATCACTCAGCGATTTTAACAACGCATTCACACAAGTTGCTGAAAAAGTAACCCCATCAATTGTAAGTATTCAAGTAGTAAGTTCGGTTAAAGAAGATCCGCACAAGGATTTATTTGATTTCCCTTTTAATATACCACAATTTAAAGATCAGAAACCAAGGAATAGACAAGGAGCCGGAAGCGGTGTAATAATTTCTCCTGATGGTTACATTATAACAAATAATCATGTTGTTGAAGATGCTGTAAATGTAAAAGTAAACTTATTTGATAAAACTGAACTTGATGCGGAAGTTATTGGAAGAGATCCTTTAACAGATTTGGCAGTTATTAAAGTTAAGGGCAAAGATTTGCCTGCAGCTTACATGGGCAATTCAGATAACCTCAAAGTTGGCACTTGGGTTATGGCAATCGGTAATCCGTTGAGTTATTTAACATCAACGGTAACAGCAGGAATTATTAGTGCAACGGGTAGAAACATTAATATTATTCAAGATACATATGGAATTGAAGATTTTATTCAAACCGATGCGGCAATCAATCCAGGTAATAGTGGCGGAGCTTTAGTTGATTTAACCGGCTCTGTAATCGGAATAAATTCTGCAATTGCAACAAACGGATTCTCAGCAAGCTATATTGGTTATGGTTTTGCAATTCCAATAAATATTGCAAAAGCAGTTGCACAAGATTTAATTGAAAATGGAGAAGTAAGCAGAGGTTACATTGGTGTAAGTATAAAAGAAGTTGATGGAGCAACTGCAAAAGCGCTTGGCTTAGATAAACCAAAAGGAATAATAATCCAAAGTGTTCTTGAAGATGGTTCAGCCGCAACTGAAGATATTGTTCCCGGAGATATAATTTTAATGGTTGATGGAAAAGAAGTCAACAAACCTAACCAATTACAAAGCTATATTGCAACTAAAAGAGCCGGTACTGAGGTTCATTTAACATTATTTAGAGATGGAAAAGAGATCAGCAGAGATGTAACTCTTAAAGCAAGAGATAAAGATAAAGGTGATAGTGTTGAATTAGTGGGAACTAAAAAAGAAAAGAAAAATGATTCCGAAGATTTGAAAGAAGCTTCCTTTGATGCAATTGGTTTAACAGTTCAGAATCTCCCTAATAATATGATGAAGAAATATAAAACTGATCATGGAATTTTGGTAAAAGATGTTAAACAATTTAGCAAAGCTGCTGATCAAAGAATGTTCCCTGGTTTACTAATAACTGAAGTTGATAAAAAGCCAATTAATTCTGTAAAAAGAATTTGAGAAAATTATAAATTCAAAAATTGGCGATGCTATTTTGTTAAAAGTTGCTGATGAAAATGGTAATACAAGTTTTATCGGATTGGAAATTCCTGAGGAATAAATCAACCTCATTATAGTTGGAAATAAAACGCCTAATTTATTAGGCGTTTTTTTATAAATAATTATTAGTAAAACTTCAAAAATTTCTTTATCACTAAGTGCTTTTTTTATTATCAAAAGATCATCTAAAGATCCATCAAAAAAAGCGATCGTGACTAACAGTTCCATTTGTATCTCCAATTTTAAGCGTCGATAGTGAACCGCAATTAGGGTTTTCTGCAAATTTAAGTTTTTCTATTTGATTTCCATTTATATAAAGAATAATTTCTTTGGAGTCAGTTTTACGAACAACTCCAATATGATACCATAAACTATTTGTAAATAAAAACTACTAAAATTATGATTATTGTTAATCCCATTTTCGTTTTCATGCCCATAAGCAAGAAATCTGCTCCTCTGAAATGATAAGGAGAATAGACCATTTGTTTGTGGATTATCTGAATTATCAGCCTGACAGGATATTATATTATTTAAGTTATCAAATGAATTAATTTTTTATCCAAAAAGTAATTGTTAAATCACCTTCAATTTGGAAAGGATGCGAATCATTTATTTCTAAGTAACTGTTTTTACCATTAAATTCTACCGCTGATTTAGAATTATTATTTCTATCATTAATAAATAAAACATTATGATTCTTGAGATCAAAACCATTTCCGCTGTTATCTTTTTATGTTTCCATTAAACTTGTAAAAACCAACAACAGATTCATAATTTGAGTTTAGCTTACCCTCAAAGTTAAGGCTTTCAATTTCAGAAATATTTAATAAAAGTTTCTCACCATTTTTTTGTTTATTATTAGCTTTTGAGAATATATTGTGCAGCTCAAAAAAAAAATTGATTGAAAAATTACTTTTACTTTCATTTTAGATTTCTAGGTTTAGTTTCATTAATCTCAAATATATAATCGACAAATAATTTAATTGCTTTAACTAATAATAAGTTCAATTTCAAGATTGTCAAGTTGTTATTTAATAAATTTTAAAGTCAAAAAAGATTTTATATCTTAGCACAACAAATTTGAGATTAAAAGGATTTTTAATGATAAGAATACTTACAGCAGGAGAATCACACGGAAAAGCTCTATCAGTAATTGTTGAAGGATTTCCGTCAAATATAAAAATCACAAAAGAGTTTATAGATAATCAGCTTCGCCGCCGACAAATGGGTTACGGTCGCGGTGGAAGAATGAAAATTGAAACTGACCAGATTGAAATATTATCTGGAATTAGATTTGGCAAAACATTGGGTTCGCCAGTTGCTTTTAATGTTCATAATAGTGATTGGAAAAATTGGACCGAACCAATGAGTCACACTCCAATTAAATCTAAAGTTGAAAAAATTACAATTCCAAGACCCGGTCATGCTGATTTAACCGGCATTAGTAAATATAATTTTGATGACATTCGCAATTCAATTGAAAGATCAAGCGCTCGAGAAACTGCAGCTAGAGTTGCGGGATCAACTATTGCTAAAAAGATTTTTAGAGGAATTTGGAATTACGGTTGGAAGTTTTGTGGAAAGTATTGGCGGAATTTATCCAAAAGATAACTTTGCAAAATCTCTGTATGAAAATAATTTACCCAATAATTTTTCTGCACAATCAATTGCAAATGAAGCCGATAAAAGTGAAGTACGCGTTTTAGAGAAAGAGCAGGAAGAAAAAATAATTCGTAAAATTAAAACTGCTAAAAAAAATGGCGATACACTCGGTGGAAATATTATTGTAGTTGCAACCGGTTTGCCCGTTGGACTTGGAACATACATGCATTTTGATAAAAAGTTAGATGCAGCTATTGCGTTTGAGTTTATGTCAATTAATGCAATAAAAGGTGTTGAAATTGGAAGCGGATTTAACTCGGCTGATTTATTTGGTTCAAAATCTCACGATGAAATAATTATAAAAAATAATGAATTTTCCAGAAAGACAAATCGTGCTGGTGGAATTGAAGGCGGAATTTCAACCGGACTGCCGATAATTGTTAAAGCGGCTATGAAGCCAATAGCAACACTTATGCAGCCTATAGAAACGGTTGATTTGAATGGAATGAAATCGGTTAAAGCAAGAAGGAACGAAGCGATTTTGTAGCCGTTCCAGCTTGCGGAGTTATTGGAGAAGCAGCGCTGGCTTGGGTTATTGCTAAATTTATGTTAGAAAAATTCGGCGGCGATTCACTTGAAGAAACTAAATTAAATTATAAAAATTATACTAAAGATTTACAAAAACGGGTCACCAAAAATTTTAAATAGAATTTTATGATAGAATTAAAAAAGTTTACTTTTAATCCGTTTCAAGAAAATACTTATGTTATTTGGGAAACTGAAACAAAAGAAACAATTATTGTTGATCCGGGCTGCTCAAATAATTTAGAGCAAGATAAACTAACTCGATTAATAAATGATAAAAATCTTTCTGTAAAATATTTAATAAATACTCATTGTCACATTGATCATATTTTGGGTAATAAATTTGTTAAGGAAAAATATAAATGCAAATTTTATGCGCCCGAGTTAGATGTTCCATTACTGGATAAATTAATTGATCAAGCAAAAATGTTTGGTTTTCCGGCAGATAAGTCGCCACATCCGGATGAATTTATTATTGAAGATTTAATCCTAAAAATTGGCAACACTGAAATGGAGTTTTTATTCACACCCGGACATACTCCAGGCGAATATTGCATATTTTTTAGAAATGAAAAAACTTGTATTAGCGGAGACGTTTTATTCTTGGAAGGTATTGGAAGAACCGATCTGTGGGGTGGAGATTATGATACGTTACTAAAATCAATTGAAGAAAAATTATTTGCTCTGCCGGATGATATTGTTGTTTATCCGGGTCACGGAGATAAAACAACTATTGGTCATGAAAAATTAAATAATCCGTTTTTGAAGTAAAGTATATTGATTATCAAATTTCGATTTGATAAATTATAAACTTAATGTAAACGAAAAACTAAATGTCCAAACGCAAACTCATAAATAAATCAAATAGCAGTATTGTACTTTCCTTTATCTCAATAATTACATTTGTCTACATTGTTCTATTTGAGTTTATTTTACCTGCGAATAAATTCTTGCCTAAACCATCAACATTAATAGAAGCTGTTCCGGCTTTAATAAATGATTATAATTTTATCACATCATTTATTTACACAATCTCAATAGTCTATTCGGTTTTTCTAATATCATATTTCTTGATTAAGTGGTTTTTCCCATTATTGTAAATGCTTCTTTCCAGTTTAAAAACTTGGGGATAATTTTTAATACATCAAAATATTTTATTCCACTATTTCTAATTTTACTTTTTGAAATGTGGTTCGGAAATTCTATTTACGCCGAAATATTTTTTGTATTAATAATTGTAAATGGCTTTTAAAGGGTGAAATATTTCAAAAGTCTTATAAGGTGAAGGAAGAATATATTCTTTCAGCAAAAAGTTTGGGATTAAATGAAAGTAAACTGATAAAAAATATTTATTGGAAATCATTTCAGCCGCAGCTATTTGAGGGCATTTTGAAAATTCATTATGTAGTTTGGTCTGCAATTCTAATTTACGAATACGTCAGCAGGGCAAATGGATTAGGCGGAATTTTCTATCAAGCAATAAAGTTCCATGATCTTAGCATTATAATCGTAATGATTATTATTTTACTTTTAACTTTTGGATCATGGAAAATTTAATGAATTTAATCAAATTGAAATTTTTCTTTTGGGAAAATTTAGATGAGTGAAGAGTTAATTAGACTAATAAATGTAAGTAAAGATTATACCGATAAAGTCGGCTACCGTATTCATTTATTGGAAGATATTTCTCTTTCGGTTAAGCAAAATGAAATTGTTACGGTTCTTGCTCCAAAAGGTTCAGGCAAATCTTCGTTGTTAAAAATTATTTGCGGATTAGAAAAACGAACTTCCGGGGAATTAATTCCGGTGGAAAAATAGTTTATATTCCTACTCAACCTTCATCATTTCCTTGGTTTAATGTTGAGCAAAATATTTCTTTCAATAGTAAATTTGCGTCTGGTGAAATAGCAAAAATTATTAAGTTGGTTGGCTTAAATGGCTATGAAGACCATTATCCACATGGAGAAAGTGAAGGTTTCAGATTTAGGATGTCATTTGGGAGAGCTTTAGCAAATGCCCCGGATGTAATTGTAATTGATGAACCATTTAATAATCTAAATAGCAAAACACGTGAAGAAATTTATTTGATGCTGAGAGATGTTTTTGAACAAAGAAAATTGACAATCGTTTTTGGAACAACAAACCTTACTGAAGCAATATTTCTTTCAGATAAAATTTATTTAATGCAGAAGAATCCCGGCAAAATTATTGAGAAATTAAAAGTCGAATTAAAAGAAAGAAAAATATCAATAATGGAATCTAAAGAGTTTCATCAATCAAGAAATGAGATTGAAGAAATATTTAAGAATAAACTTGAGCGAGCACTTTACCATTTTTCTGTTTAGAATAAAAAATGATTGTCATTTGTGTAATAATGAAGATTAATTTTGAAAATCAAAACATATCATTCCCGAATATTTTAATTGGGAATGCAGCAAGATAAGGGAAAAAAGATTTCTCCCACGACTAATCTGTGGGCAGACACAAAAAGGTGTTCTAAATTAAAGTAACTATACCAATTGAACTACCAAAAAAAATCGGAGCAAAATGAATAAATTAATTTTAACTCTTTTCTTTTTATCTTCATTTATTTTTGCACAATCAACTGAGAAAAATCTCCAAAACAATTCTTTTACTTTTGATGTAACCGCAGATATGCGAAATTACGCCGAGCCGGAATATCATTCATCTGAATATTTTTTAGGTGTTTGCGAGGCAATAAAATCAGTAGGAAAAGGTGAGTTTATGATAAGTCCTGGAGATATTGATCCGCCTTTTCATGTTCAAGAAACAATTGCTGAAGTTTTAGGAAAAGATTATTTCTGGTATCCGGTTTTGGGAAATCATGAAGTTGAAACCGAAGATGATATGAATTTCTTAACTAAATATATGGCTTCAGAAATCCCCAACCTAGTTAATGAAGGTCCGCAAAATGCTAAAAAAACAATGTATTCTTTTGATTTTAAGAATGCGCATTTTATTGTGCTAAATCAATATTATGATGGTATGTCGACAGAAGGACTTGATGGAGATATCTCAGATTCAACTTATATATGGTTAAAAATGATTTAGAAAAAATGCAAAACAATTTACTTTTGTATTTGGACATGAGCCGCTAGTATCAATGCCGGATTATGATAATGGCAGAATTCGTCATGTCGGTGATAATCTTGATAAATATCCGGAAAATCTTTTATGATTTATGAATCTGTTGAGAGATCATAAAATTTCTGCTTATTTCTGTGGTCATACTCACAACTTTTCATACACTAAAATTAACGGTATTTGGCAGATCGATGCCGGACATTCAAGAGGCAAAGGTGATGAGGGTGCACGAAGTACTTTTCTTAAAGTGAATGTGAATGAAAATGATTTTATAATTGATGTTTACAGATGCGAACCTAATTTTATTGATTATTCTTTAACTCATCAACTTAAACTTGACTGAAGATTAAATCTATGATAAAAAAAAACAAACAACTTGATAAACTTAGAGCTGAAGCTAAACTTGGCGGTGGTGAAAAACGAATTGAAAGTCAGCACGCAAAAAAGGAAATTAACTGCAAGAGAACGAATTGACCTGCTTGTTGATGAAGGCAGCTTTGATGAATTAGATATGTTTGTTAAGCATACCTCCAATGATTTTGGATTAGATAAACAAAAATATTTGGGTGATGGTGTCGTGACTGGTTTTGCAAGAATTAACGGAAGACCGGTCGGATTGTTTAGCCAAGATTTTACAGTATTTGGCGGCTCACTTTCAAAAGCGCATGCACAAAAAATTTGTAAAGTTATGGATATGGCAATGAAGATTGGCGTTCCGGTAATTGGGTTAAATGATTCTGGCGGTGCGAGAATTCAAGAAGGAGTAGTTAGTCTTGGCGGTTATGCAGAAATATTTTTGCGCAACACTCTGGCTTCGGGTGTTATTCCGCAAATAAGTGCTGTGCTTGGTCCATGCGCAGGAGGTGCAGTTTACTCGCCCGCAATTACTGATTTTATTTTTATGGCAAAGCACACAAGTCACATGTTTATTACAGGTCCGGATGTTGTAAAAACGGTAACTCATCAAGAAGTAACTTTTGAAGAATTGGGCGGGGCTGAAACTCACACTTCTAAAAGCGGTGTTGCTCATTTTGCCTTTGACAGTGAAATTGAAGTCCTAAACAATATCAGAAATTTAATAGACTATTTACCGCTTAATTGGAAAGATAAATCTCAAGAAAAAGAATTTAATTTTGATACTAATTTACTTGTCCCAGAACTGGACGAGATAATTCCTGAAAATCCGAATAAACCTTATGATATGCACAACGTAATTGGTAAAATTTTAGATGACGGAGATTTTTTAGAGGTGCATAAAAATTATGCGGAAAATATTATTGTTGGATTTGGAAGAGTTGGTGGAGTTGCTGTTGGATTAGTTGCAAATCAACCTAAGATTTTAGCTGGAGTTTTAGATATTAATGCATCTATAAAAGGAGCAAGATTTGTGCGCTTCTGTGATTCTTTTAATATACCGCTTTTAGTTTTGGAAGATGTTCCCGGATTTTACCTGGTACAGATCAGGAGTGGGGTGGAATAATTAAACATGGAAGCAAATTACTTTTTGCATTTTGTGAAGCCACTGTTCCAAAGGTTACCGTTATAACCCGTAAAGCGTACGGTGGAGCTTATGATGTGATGAACTCAAAGCATATCCGCGGAGATTTTAACTTTGCTTGGCCAACTGCAGAAATTGCAGTAATGGGTCCACAAGGTGCTGTGGAAATTATTTTTAAAAAAGAAATTCAAGCCGCAGAAAATCAAGAAGAAAAATTGAATCAAAAGTTAAGTGAATACATTGAAAAATTTGCAAATCCTTATGTTGCTGCGGAGTACGGATTTGTTGATGATGTGATAAAGCCAAGTGAAACAAGGCTCAAACTGATTAATGCATTTCAATTATTAAAAACAAAAGTTGATTCAAATCCGAAGAAAAAACATTGTAATATTCCTCTTTGAGTATTTATTCTATGTTAAATTGTGAATATTTTAATATTGGGATGAAATTATTTTTGTTAAAAAATATTTACTTAGTTGAGTTGATTTGAAGCGTCAAGAATTGATCAAAAGAAATCGACATTAAATCCAATCCCAAATTGTGAAACTCTTTTATAATAATATTCACTAAAAGGATGTGAACCATAATAGTAGGAAAGATAAAAGACAATTCCTTTTTTATTCCATTCGCCAAATTTTATTCCAGCTAAATTATTATAATTAATTTGATGTTCCGGATTGCCTTCCAAAGTAAATTGACTTGCCAAAAATAAATTTGTTTCATGATTAAATATTTCTGAAATAATTTTATTTGTGGCAATTTCAAATCCAATAAATCCATTCCACTTTTTAAGTTCGGAGGGACGAATTAATGTTGAATAATTTATTGCTGAATAAGTTCTAATATTGCCAAAGTTTGTGAAAAATTGATAACCTAAAAGTAGCTCCCCAAAATCTTTGGCAAATGGGATTGGTCTTGAATTATTCATCCATTCATCTTTTTGATCATCATAATGTCCATCCACCAGATGAGCACTATTATGGATTATTCTAAAACGAGAAATTAGTTTTCCATCATTATAATTTTTAGAGAAGGCTACGTTTCCGCCAAAGAAACCATCCAATGCGTCAATCTGCAATCTTTTTTGCTCATAACTTGTAGAAAGGGCATAAGCCATAAATTCAATTGAAAGCGTCAATCTAGATTTAGAGAGCGGAAAATTAAATGCAAATAAATCAATATTATTGCCTATATCAACTTTTAGATTTCCATTTTTAGGATAATATAAAATTCCAATTCGGGCTTCATCATAATTTGCTTTCAATGGTAAAAAGTGAATTCCGGAGGGTAAAAATTCAAATTCAAGAGATTTACCTTGCGAAAAAATTTGATTACTTTTTATTAAGAATATAAAAACGAATAAAAGAATAAAGTTTTTTAAATTCATGTCGATCAATAAGGTTAGAATGGATTATTTAATAATAAGTTTACAAATATAGTAAAGAAATCTATTTGAAAGTTTATATTTTACAATAACTTAAACTTTTTACTTAATAAATGACTTGAAAAACACACGTTATTCTTATAACTTATAAGAATTAATTTTTGAGGTAATTGTGATCCGGAAAACATCATTTTTTTTAATCCTTGTCGTACTATTTTCTTTTTCATGCTCTAGTTTTGATTCAAATAAAAAACAGAATTATGTAGCTGATAGTCTATCTGCAATAATTAAAACTGAAGCAATTATAAATGAAAATTTAGAAAGTGCGAGACAAAAATATGTTGATGCTTTAATGTATAAGTCTTTAAAAAATGAATCCGAAGCACTATTCGCATTTGATTCTGCAATGTCAATAATTGGTGAACTAAGTTACTATCCTAATATTGATGAAAATGAAGCTTACACAGAACTTGAAGTCTCAATTCTTGATGATTATAACACCTATATTGCCAGCCTTGAAAAACTACCTGAAAATGCTCCTGTTTATGCTGTTGAAGAGTGGATGAATAATAATATTCCCGAACTTGTCGTTTCTGAAGAAGATTCAACTAATAATGAAAGTGTTATTGTAATTGGAGATTTTCCGCTCGAAATAAATAATCATGTTGAACAGTATATTGAATATTTTACCGGAAGAGGCAGAACCAATATGGAATACTGGCTCCAAAGAACAGGTTATTATTTTCCTATGATGGCAAAAATTTTCAAAGAAGAAGAAGTTCCAACTCAATTAATATTTTTAAGTCTTATGGAAAGCGGATTAAAACCAAATGCAAAATCCTGGGCGCGTGCAGTTGGCCTTTGGCAATTTATGAAAGGCACAGGCAGAATGTATGACTTAAAAGTTGATTTTTATGTTGATGAAAGACGCGACCCTGAAAAATCTACTAGAGCTGCTGCAAGACATTTACGTGATTTATATTTTTCTCTAAATGATTGGTATTTGGCAATTGCTTCTTATAACAGTGGCGAAGGAAGAGTAAGAAGTGCAATGCGTAGAAGTGGTGGAACTGATTTTTGGGAAATGCGAAGATTCCTTCCGCGTGAAACAAGAAATTATGTCCCTCAATATATTGCTGTTACATTGATTGCAAGCCAACCTGAAAAATATGGCTTCTCTAATATAGTTTATGAAACCCCAATTGATTATGTAAAACATACCGTGAATGAGTCAATTGATTTAGCGGTTTTGGCAAAGTGTGCAAATGTATCTTTGGAAGAAATGAAAAGATTAAACCCCGAATTAACACAGCATAATACTCCGCCAAATTATCCCGGCGGATATGAATTAAGAGTTCCGTCAAAGTATTATGATTTATTTGTAAAAAATATTCAATCAATTCCTGACGATGCTAAATTGCAATATATTGTTCACACTGTAAAAAGCGGTGAAACTTTATCTGGAATTTCTGATAAATACGGAGTTGGTATTTCTCAACTTGCAAAGTTTAATAATATTTCCACCAAATCAAGAATTTATCCGAATGTGAAATTAAAAATTCCGGTTTCAAAATACGCTTCCTCAGATGATTTAGAAAATACTGATATTGCATTTGCTGTTGAAGCAGGGGATGGGGACGATGTTGATGATTTAACTGTTTCAAATAATGGCCAAGCGCCATATAAAATGGTAGTTAATGAAAATTCTGATGATGATAAGTTTTTAAAGCTTTATCAGCAGAGAATTGGAGATTCAGTTTCTGTTATAGTTCCTGATGATAAATCATTAGTAAATTATACTGTAAAAAGCGGAGATAACTTAATAGAATTAGCCGATTTATTTCAAGTTCGTGTCTCTGATATTAGAAACTGGAATAATTTGCCTTATACAACCACAATTCATGTGGGCCAAACTTTAGATTTTTATGTCCCAAATGATAAGGTTGATGAATTTGCAAAAATAGATAGTTATAATAGAACTACAAAACTTGCGACTCTCTACCAATCAACCGGCGAAGAATGGATTGAACATAGAATTAGAAATGGTGAAAATCTAGGTTCAATTGCTATGAAATATGGTACTACAGTATCTAAAATTAAAAAGTGGAATGGATTAAGAAGCAGCAGAATTTACAAAGGTAAGAAGCTGATGATTCATACTGGAAATAGTTCAAATGCAGTCGCTGCCAATGTGTCAGCTCCATTAGAACCTAAAACCAATGTAGTTAAGTATAAAGTAAAAAAGGGTGATACTTTAGGTGAAATTGCAGAAAAATTTAATGTAAATATTTCTAGTTTAAGAAAGTGGAATAAGCTAAACTCTAACAGCATTTTTGTTGGAAGAACTTTAAAAGTATATTCAAATTCTGATTACGAAGAAGATGAGGCAATTGTTGATAACATTTTTTACACCGTTAAAAAAGGTGATACAATTGGTAAAATAGCGTATAAAAATAAAGTTGAAATAAATGATGTTAAAAATTGGAATAATCTCTCATCAAATACAATTTTACCAGGACAAAAATTAAAAATTGGTCAATCTAAAATTGCAAGTACTGTCGTACAGCCATCTAATGATTCAGACCGCAGAACACACATTGTTAAAAAAGGTGAGACTTTGGGTCACATTGCAGAAGAATATCATGTGAGAGCAAGCGATATTAGAAATTGGAATGGAATTAGAGGGAGCGTGATTAGACCTGGTCAAAAATTAACAATCTTTCCAAGAGCGAGTAATAAATTAGCAAGTAAAAAATAAAAGGCTGGCGTAAAAATAGTTTTATTTAATTATTAAATGAGTTTCTAAATTACTCAGAAATCATAGATATTAAATGTATTTTTTATGATCGCCAACCTTTACAATTTTATTTGCATCAAAATAAAGAACAATCTTTAACAAATTCTAATCAATTAAATTATCCAAGATAGCTTAACATATTGGGAATGATATCTTATTAAGTATCACTTAAATTAGAATATCCAGATTATAACATCATTTCAGTAAAATCATCTTATTAGTTTTAACAAAATTACCGGATGATATTGTGTAAAAATAAATACCGCTTACTAATTTAGAAGCATTAAAATTTACCTCGTAATTACCGGCCTTTTTGTAATCATTAATTAAACTTGCCACCTCTTTTCCTAAAATATTATAAATTCTTAACTGCGTATAATTATTTTCTGAAAGACTAAAACTGATCTTAGTTGTGGGGTTAAATGGATTTGGATAATTTTGCTTTAATTCAAATTTAGCTGGAACTGAATTATCAATTTTAGAAACATCAGTTGTCCCATCTATTATTCCAGCTGAAAGTAGAGAAAAATGCTGCGGATAAATAATGAACTGATTATTCACTATTTCTTTTCTTATTGCTTCTTTATCAATTGAATTCTCATTTACATAAAAAACTTCAATTTTGTTTGGATCATTAATATTCAATAAAGTTAGAAAATATGATATTTTATCCATATTCAGTTTTAAGAATGCTTCTTTATTTTGTTCAAACCAATAATAGCCGTTTGGATTATATCCTGAAGTTTCTCCCGTAATTTCAACAAATAATGAAAACAATCTCATCACGCCCTTGGGCTGCTCCAAAACTCCCAAATCGCACCAGAAATTCCCCATGTTTATAACAATATCAATATTTTCTGTTAAACCTCCAGCTGGAATTCCAAATTCTGCTCCCACAAAAATGTTATATAAAAATTGTGCAGAAGTATATTCAAGTGGAAATGTAGCTGACTTAAATGTAAAACTTTCACCTTCTTGCATTGTTCCTGACATTATCTCAAAACTATTATCGTTATCGCAGTTCTCAATTTTGACTGAATAGTTTATTTGATAGGGCTGCGCTGTTAATGAAATAAAGCCTAAGAGTAAAATCATTACAATTTTTTTCATAATTCTTCCTTCTATTTTGGTAAAATTGCAAGTAATAGAAAAATTATCGAAAGAAAAGCGTTTTTATTGAGGTAAAAAAAAGGGCAGCAAATGCTACCCTAATTTTGTGGAACAAGTCTATAAGAAACTTTTGGCTATTTCATTAAAATCATTTTGTTTGTTTGTGTAAAATTACCAGAAGTTAAACTATAAAAGTACATTCCGCTTGGTAAATTTGAAGCATTAAAATTTACAGTATGTGTTCCGGCAGATTGATTATCATTTATTAGAGATTGAACTTCTTGACCAAGTGAATTATAAACTGATAATTTAGTAAAACCAGAGTTTGGTAAATTATAGCTAATTGTTGTGCTTGGATTAAATGGATTTGGATAATTTTGAGCTAATTCATATTCGTTTGGAGTTGTTTCTAATGAATTTACGTCTGTTGGAGTTGGAACAACAACTTTGAAACCAACGCCAATTGTTGAAAAATGTTTTGAATAAATTGATAAATAATCACTTTCAACAGCTTTTCTTATACCTACAAAATCAGCTTGTTCTTGTTGATTTACATAAAAAGGTGTAAAATCATCAATTGAATATGATAAATAATTTAAGAATGGGTTTATTTTATTTAACGGTAATTTTAAGAAAGCTTCTTTGTCATTCTTCTAAATAGTAATATTGGTTTGCACTATAAGATCCACTATTTTCTCCGGTTACCAATATTTTAAGATAAAGTAACTTTAATAAATCATTTTCTGATTTTAAATTTGCTAAGTCAATATCACATAATCCGGCTAACTTAATATCAATATGAATGTTTTCTTTCAAGCTATTTACAGGAAAACCTAATTGACCGCCGACTATTAAATTATAGAAAAATTGTGCTTCAGTATTTCCTTTTGGAAGTGTGTACTCACCAAATTCCATATTATCTCCTTCAAACATAATTCCGCTGAAGAGTTGTAAATTGGATATTTCTCCGCAGCCTTCCACCGAGAAAGTATATGAAATTGTGTGCGATTGTGCAAAAGTTAAACTTGCAAATAGTAAACTTAGCAAAAGAGTTGAGATTTTTGTCTTCATTTTATTTTTCCTTTTGTTTTGAAATTTTACTTGCAATAAGTAGTATTTTGAGATGGCGTTTGTGATTTGGAACAACATGAATGAAAAAAAAGCCCACATTGCAGCGGGCTTTATTTTTACTAATGTTTAATTAGTAATTATATATATATTTTAATCTCTTTACTTAAACTTTTTATTAAAGTGCTACACTATGGAATGTGACACATTAATCTAGTATTTAAAAAAGCTTACAATTTTGTTTTTAGAGATTTTCGTTTTTAGTGTGCTTTCATTATAAATATTTAATTTAAGAGTTGTTAGCAAATTTAATTTCTAACTCATCAACCCTTTTTTGGTGCTTATCAAAATTTATTAATCTGATTAACACTAACATAATAACTGCAAAAACAACGTAAATTAGAATTGTATATTCCCAACTAAGAAATCCTTTTAGTTGTCCCATAATAGCAGCGCCGCCTGCAAGTCCAAGATTAGAAACAGCCATGTAAAGTGTAAACTGTGTTACAGATATTCTCTTCCAGCAAAGCTGCATAGCGGTTGCAAAGATGGCAATTGTCGAAAATGTTATCAAGGTGTAGAAGCCAATTACAAAACCAATCACTAACCATTCAAGTTGCCAATAGTCTTTTAGAAATGACATTGAAGCAACTAATAAAATTAGTAGTGTTACGTATATGGATATCATTTTTACTTTGCCAAAATAATCAATAAGAAAACCGCCGATTACCATTCCAAGTATTCCTGAAATCAAATTTGCAGTTGCAAAGATTTGTGAATATTGTGTGTCTGCCCAACCAAGCTGCTGAACAGTAAAAACTGGCAACAAAGTATCGATCAAGCCTCTGCCAACCATGAAACTGAATGCAGCAATTCCCATTGTAATACTAACGGGTAAAAAGAAAACTTTGTATAAACTTTTAAATATAACTTTCCAGCTATGTAATTGAATTTTAGCTGCAGTTTTAGATGCCTCTCCTTTAGTCCAAGGTAATAATTTTTCACCAGGCCTTTCTCTGAGTAACAATGGCACAAATATTATAATAGATATAAAAACTGAAAACGATACTATCGCATAAAAATATCCGTAGTTACTCATTATCCAACTGCCGGAAGCAACTGATGCAGATATTCCAAGTGTTTTTGATCCCCACATCAAACCGTTTGCTCTTGCCTGCTGATCTACAGGCAAAATATCAATTGCCATTCCATCAACTGCAATATCTTGAGAAACTTCAAAAAAGCTGACTATAAATCCTAATACCATTAAAGTAGGGAGGTTGTTAATTGGATCAGTAATTAAAGACATTGAAAGAAAACTTAATATTAATCCCAGCTGCCCGAATAGCACCCATGGCCGCCGTCTTCCCATTGATAAATATGTAAACCTATCCATAATTGGTGCGTTAATAATTTTTAAGCTCCATGGAATTCCGATTACTGCAACGTAAGAACCAATTTCAGCAGGCGTTTTTCCATTCATTGCCAACCAGGCAGGTATTGCGTACCATAATAATCCTTCCGGTATACCTTGCGCAACATAGAGAGCGGCAAAAGAAAAATATCTCAAGAAAGTATTTTCTGATAAAGCCGGCAGTTCTTTATTTTTAGATGGATCAGATTTTATAAAAAGCATTTATTAATTTTCTCATTTTTGTTAATAAGCTGTTTAGTTAATTCTGCAATATGAGAGACTTAATGAAAAATCAATGTATCTAAATTTTAATTTCTACTTTAGATACTGCCTAAAATTAATGAGACAGCCTCTAAAGATTATAATATGCAGCTAAGAATAGGCAGCATAGCACAATTAAATTAATTTTCTTTTTTTGTTTTCAATTCTATCTGAATAACTTCGAAAGGTTTATCGCTTAAATTTTCAGGTTGATGTTTGCCTGCCGGCGCCCAACCTACATCTCCTGCTTTTGAAGACATTTCTTTTGATGTACCATCGGGGAAGGTCATTTTTGTTGTACCATCCGTCAACTCAACAACAACACCTTCTGAGTGCGAATGCATTACTGATTTTTCACCAGGACCATAAGTAATTCTTAAAACACGAACTTGGTCATTTTCAAACTCAACTTTATAATGTTCTGGATCTACTTTTACAGCGTCTTGTGCGTTACTTTTGTTTGAAAGAAATAATAGTATGAAAAGAAATAACATTATTTGTGAAATGTATTTCATTGTAATAACTCCTTTTATTTAATTTTTAAAAATGGAACAGACTGAAATTTGCGCAGTCTGTCCTTTCTAAAAAATTGTAATAATAAAAATTTCTTAATCTTCGTTTTTAATCGTGCCGCCATGATCGCCAATAATCATCCAGGTACCATTCTTTTTCATAAGAATATCTGTCCAGCGTCCCTTTTCAGTAACTGGTTTACCGTCATTATTTTCACTAACCTGGGTAAAGTAATAATGTACAAATGCGAAATCTCCATTAACCCAAATCTTTGCAGGGGTTATGTTATTGAACTGTTGTTTTCCTTTTGTTGAAAAGTACTTGATTGCTTTTAAAGCTTCCTCTTTTGTTCCGGGTGTTTCGTTTTGGTATGACCAACCAATGTATGACTCGTCAAAGTATTTAAAATATGCAACCGGATCGTTGTTATTTATTTCCCAGTATTTCTGCACACCTGCCCATACTTCTTTTTTGCTCAGCTGACCATTGCTGTGCAAAGCTATTTCCACTTAGAAAAAGAATTGCAAACAAAACTATTGTAAAAATTTTGCTTTTTTTAACATATTATGCTCCTTATTGTTTTTTAGATTCGATATTGAATCCGTTTTTAATATTTTTTTCTTAACCCCAGAAAAGGATTATTCATCTTATTTTAATGTTCTTAAATTCAGAAACAAGTATCTAAGTACTTGCTAAGATTTTGTTTTGCAAATATGGAAGATATTACAAATAATGTAATAATAGGATTGCTTGTCTTAAGTTATTCACATAATTGCAAATAGTCAAGCAAATTAAATTTACAGCATAATTGTGTTAAGTAATATATCTTCCTATAACTATGGTAAAGTGAAATTTAGATAACAATCTTAGCCAATTTTTTTTAGTTAATTATAGTTTTGCTGAAAACTAAATTGGTAAATGAAACTAAAATAACCCATTGTCACATTGGCTTGAATTAAGCACTAGATAAATGATGGTTTTTGCTTCAACGACAATTTCAATGGCATATACTAAATTCGATTAGAAAACTTCCGAGGTTTTAGATTTGTATAATAATATTTTATGGCAAGGGAAGCGAAAAATAATCTCGGAATAAATTAACGATCTCTTATCTTGAAGAGAGAATAAACGAGAAATCTTTTAATGACTAAAAGATGAATCACGACTCTGACGTCTGATGCGGTATAAATGCTATTATTAGGGATATATTTTTTTTGCTTAATTATATAAGTAATATTTTTTAGAAAGTTCTTTAAAATTTTCAGCATCTTTATTTAGGAAATCTAAAATATCATTCAAGCTTTTTTGTCAGAAATCATTTTAGAAATTTTATCTGTGCCAAGTGCTTTATTAAACATTCCAATTTGATTTTTATCTGCAAGTTTAAAAA
Source organism: Ignavibacteriales bacterium (assembly GCA_020635285.1). Taxonomy (GTDB): domain Bacteria; phylum Bacteroidota; class Ignavibacteria; order Ignavibacteriales; family Melioribacteraceae. Next base: position 314,307 of record JACKAB010000044.1, read on the forward strand.
ACATCTTTATCTGGATAAAGTTTTTGAATTGTGTTTATAATATAAAATTGTGTGTTTGTTAAATTTACTTTTTCATACTCATCAATATAAATTTGTGCACCGTGCAGAACTTTTTCCTTTCCCAAATGCATAATATGGCTGGAAAGTTATTGGTCGGAAAAACAAACCCGGAATATTTTGTTTGTTTAATTCATCAGTAAAATTAATTCCATCAATCCATTCTGCACCAACAATTTCAAAGGGAGTGTATAACCAACTCCGATAGAAACAGCATCACGCAGCTCGCCTAAAATTCCCGTCATTGGATAAAACATTGCGCTGCCTTCATTTGGAATGTGCGGAGAAGTTGGAATCCAGTGTAAATTAGTTTCTGCAAAAGTCATTTCCCGTTTCCAGTTTTGCATTGGAATTACTTTTACTTCAAAATTTGAATTTACATTAATCATTTTTTCAGCGATCAACATTTTTGCAAGTTCACCGCAAGTTAAACCGTAAACGTATGGAATTGGATATTGACTTATAAATGATTTGTATTCTTCCTCTAAAATATTTCCTTCAACCTTAATTCCACCCAATGGATTTGGGCGATCGAGCACAACAAACTCTAAATTATTTTCGGAAGCGGCTTCCATTGCCAAACCCATTGTGCTAATAAAAGTGTAAGATCTAACCCCAACATCTTGAATATCATAAACTAAAACGTCAATTCCTTTTAACATTTCTTTAGAAGGTTTTCTGGTTTTACCATAAAGTGAATAAACCGGCAATTTGGTTTTCGGGTCATTATAAAATTCGACATATTTTCCGGCATCAGCATCTCCGCGCACGCCGTGTTCAGGTCCAAATAGGGAAACGAGTTTTATATTTTTTGCATTAAATAAAATATCAATTGTGGAATTTAATTTGCTGTCAACTCCGGTTTGGTTTGTTATAAGTCCAACTTTTTTATTGTTAAGAATGCCAAAATTATTTTCTCTAAGAACATCAATCCCTAATTTGACAGTAATATTTTTTTCGGTAAGTCTTTATAAACAATTACAGTATCAGTTTTGGTTGGTTCGGGTATTATAATAGTTTCATCTTTAACAATACTTTCTGAGGAGCAGCTAAATAAAAAAAATGCAGATAAGATAAAAGTAATTAAATTATTTCTTTTCATAAATTACTTTCCCTTTTTTAATTGTCATCAAATTTAAGTTATTGCCAAAATTATATAAAAGTTCAGAATAATTATTTGTATCAAACACAGCAAAATCAGCCTCTTTGCCAACTTCAATGCTTCCAACTTTTTTCTGAAATGTTCAAAGCCTTTGCTGAGTTAATTGTGTAAGCAGAAATGATTTCTTCAATCGACATTCCCATTTTTAGAGCCGCTAATCCCCAAATTAAGCTGATATTATTTATGTGAGAAGAGCCGGGATTATAATCAGTAGCCAAAGCAACAATTGCATTTTTATTAATTAGTTCTCTTGCCGGCGCATAATTATACTGAAGTGAAAATGAAACTCCCGGAAGCAAAACTGCTGTGGAATTACTTTCTGCAACTTTCTCAATATTTCCTTCATTAATAACTTCCAGGTGATCAACACTTTTTGCATCAAATTTTAATGCAGAATCAATTCCGCCAATTGAGTTAAATTGATCGGTGTGCAATTTAATAGTTAAATTATTTTCTTTAGCGGCAATAAAAATTTCTTCAACTTGAGCGGGTGAGAAAGCTGTCTTTTCGCAAAACGCATCGCAAGCGGTTGCAAGTTTTTTTTCCGCAATGTAAGGCATAATTTCTTTAGTAAGAATTTTTATATACTGGTTTTTATCATTTTTATATTCCGGCGGAAAAGTATGCGCGCCGAGGAAAGTTGCTTTAATATCAATTGCAAAAATTGCGTTTAACTCTTTTATAACTTGCAGAATTTTAATTTCATCATAAAAACTTAAACCATATCCACTTTTAATTTCTAAAGTTGTAACACCTTGATCAATAAACTTTTGCACTCTCGGCATTGCCAATTTTAATAAATCTTCAAAACTGCATTCTCTTACTGCTTTTACAGTTGAGTTAATTCCTCCGCCGCTTTTTGCAATTTCCTCGTAACTTTTTCCTGCAAGCCGCATGCTGAATTCATCACTTCTGGTTCCGGCAAAAACTAAATGAGTATGGCACTCAACCAAGCCAGGCAATACAACTTTGTTAGTTAAGTCAATTCTTGTATCGAACTTAGTATCCTTTAAAAGTTTATTCTTAATCAACTTTTTAATTATTCCATCTTCAACTAAAATAGAATGATCACGCAAAACATCTAAATCAGAAAGTTCACTTCCTCTTTTAAAATTTTTGCCTTTTGTGTTAACTGTTATAATTTGTGCGGGGTTAAAAAGTAGAGTTATCATTAATAATTTTCAAATCTCTTTTGAAAAAGCAATAAACTATGCAATATTAAATATTTTTGTCAATAAGTCAATATTTTTGTAAATTTACTGATTAAAAATTTAAGGACATACCATGCCCCCAACAAAAAAGTATAAAATTCTTTTTGTAACTTCAGAAGTTGTACCATTCGTGAAAACCGGCGGATTGGCAGATGTATCAAGTTCTCTTCCGCAAAAATTGCAGGAATTAGGTCACCAAGTAAGAATAGTTATTCCAAAATACGGAGCTATTGATGAAAGGAGATTTAAGATTCATGAAGTTGTTAGACTAAAAGATCTTATAACAACAATTGGAGGAAAAGAAGTTGTTTATTCTTTACGTTCTTCTTTTTTAGTCGGATCAAAAGTACGAGTACAACTTTACTTTTTAGATAACGAAGAATATTTTGGAAGTAGGCGCAGTCTTTATGCTGATCCTATTACCGGAAAAGATTATAAAGATAATGATGAAAGATTTATTTTAGTTGCTAAAGCAGTATTTGAATTAATCACTAAACTTGGCTGGATTCCTGATATTGTTCACTGCAATGATTGGCAAGGCGGATTAGTTCCAATTTATCTAAAAACACTTTTTAAAGATGAACCGGAATTTCATAATATTAAAACTGTTTTTACAATTCATAATATTGGCGCAAGAGGTGAATTTCCAAAATCGTCACTTGGAAAAACTGTTTTGCCTGATTATTTCAAATCTGATAAAGAACTTTTACACAAAGATAAATTTAGTTTCCTAAAAAGTGGAATTCAATTTGCTGACGCAATAACAACTGTTTCTAAAACTTTTGCAAATGAGTTAAGCACTAATAAAGAATTAAGCGGAGATTATTATGACGTTCTAAAATCAAGGTCAAAAGACATGACCGGAATTTTAAACGGAATTGATGTAAATATTTGGAACCCTGAAAAAGATAAACAAATAGCAAAAAAATATTCTATTAAAAATATAGAAGCTAAAAAAGAGAATAAAAAAGTTCTTGTAGAAAAATTTGGTTTAAAATATGACGAGAACAAACCTGTTATTGGAATGATCTCCAGACTTGATGATGCAAAGGGCATGACTTTAGTTCAAAAAGCATTTAAAGATTTAATGAAACTTGATGCACAGTTTATTTTGCTTGGTACAGGTGAAAAGAAATTACAAACATTTTTTGAAAAAGCAACGGCAAAACATTCAGATAAATTTGCATGCTATATTGGTTTTGATGAACAACTTGCTCATCTAATAACTGCCGGCAGTGATATGTTTTTAATGCCTTCTAAAGTTGAAGCATGCGGACTTAACCAAATGTATAGTTTGGTTTATGGTACAATTCCAATTGTGAGAAAAACCGGCGGACTTGCAGATACAGTTGAAGATTTTGATACAAAAACCGGAAAGGGAAATGGGTTTGTATTTACAAAGTATGATGAAAAATCTTTGCTTGGCGCAGTAAATAATGCAATAAAAGTTTTTGCTTCAGATCAAAAAGGATGGCTAAAACTTCAAAAAACGAGTATGAAAAGTAACTTTACCTGGCTTGCATCTTCAAAAGAATATGTTGATCTATATAAAAAGATTCTTTAAGTATGAAGAATAAAGCTGTCTTTTTAGATAGAGACGGAACAATTAACTATGATACTGGGTATATAGGAGATCCAAATTTAATTAAGTTGTATCCAGGTGTTTCAGAAGGGATTAAAAAACTTAAAGATGAATTTGGATTTAAGATAATTGTAATTTCAAATCAATCCGGTATAACCAGAGGGTTAATAACTGAAGAAGATGTTCAAAAAGTGAATGCGAGAATAAATCAAATCTTAAATGAGAATAACACAGAGATTGATAAGTTTTATTACTGTCCATTTCACCCGGAATTTGATTCTAAAGAATTAAGCGAATGCAGAAAACCTTCACCGGCATTGGTTTATGTGGCAGCTGAAAAAAATGATATTGACTTAGCAAAATCATTTTTTATTGGCGATAAAGATGTAGATGTTATGTGCGGAATAAATGCTGGTGTAAAAACCATCCTTTTACAAAATACAATTAGCAGTGAAGAAATTAATAGGTTGAAAAATTCCAAAAATTCACCCAACTTTATTGCTTCAAATTTTTACAATGCTGTTAATTATATAGAAAGCTTTTTTAATGGAGAAATTGTTGAAGAATTTAATTAAAATATTATTTGCAATAACATTGTTTGGTTTAGCAGCATGTTCAGATGACCCTAATTCTGTTGGTTCCGGACTAATTCCCGATGAAGATAAATTAACGTTTGAAACTTTGGATAGTTACAAAGATGGTTTTAATCAATCATTTGAATCTTTTAAATATGATTCTCTTATTTTTGGTTCAAGCTCAACTGCACTGTTAGGCAGTTATAAAAATATTCAAAGTGAAGTTTTAATTGGTTTCTTAATAAATCCACCCGATTCAATTTTAAATCCATTTAAAGCTGATTCAATTAATCTTATAAAATGTTGGGTTCAAATTGAGCCAACTTATTGGATAGGCGATAGTAATAATTTTAATTTTTCAATTCAGAGAATAAATACTAGTTGGAATCCCTCTACATATACGATTGATACATTAAATGAAATTAATGCAAACCTTGGCCCAAATCTATTTGATGCCTCAACTTATAGCTATGTCGATACCTTAATTAAATTTGATTTAGACAAAGAATTAGTAAAAGGCTGGATAAGAAGAACTTATGACACAAGCGTTGAGAAAGATTATGGAATTATGATGAAGCCTATTTCTTCAACTGGCATTTTTGGCTTTCAGGCATTAACAGCTTATCCCATTTATAGTTACCCAGCTTTGTATATGGTTTTTGAAAAACCTGGCGAATTCACAGATACATTAGTTGCAACTCCAAGTGTTGATCTACATGTTCCTTCAGGCAATTTAGATCCAGACGGTTCACAAAGTGTTTTATTACAGACTTTATTGAGCAAAAGAGCAAAACTTAAATTTGATTTATCTATGCTTCCTGAAAATATAATTGTTAACAAAGCCACATTGAGTTTATACATTGATGATATGAATACAGAATTTGGTTCAATTGAAGCTGATACTATTGCGTTAAATTTTTTGGAAGAATATGATAACGTAATAATCAGTGATAAAATTGGAAGATATCCAATTCCTAAAAAAGATAACTCATATACAGGAGATATCAGATTTTATGTTCAAATGTGGGTTGATGGTGAGCCTAATAATGGAGTTCAACTTAATCTTACGGATGAATTAAGAGCTGTGTCGAAAGTTGGAATCTATAATACAAATGCAGTGGTTGATTCACTAAAACCACGTTTAACTATTTACTACACTAAAAAGTAAAATAAATGAGAAATAAAATATTTATAGTTTTCACAATTTTAATGTTCAGTGAACTTTTTGCATCTGGCGGTTCTGTTTATACCAGATATGGTTTAGGCGATCTTTATCTATATAATTCTGCCAGAAAACTATCGCTTGGCGGAATAGGGACAGCAATTCTATATAATGAAATTGTAAATTTAAATAACCCTGCAACTTGGTCCGCAATGGATAATACGAAATTTGGAGCTAGTATGCTTTCCAACTTTTCTATTATTAGTGATGAAAATTTTAATGCAAGTTATTCTCAAGTAAAATTTACTGGTTTTCATCTTGGACTTCCTGTTCAACGAGATTATGGAATTGGGTTTGTTATAGGAATCATTCCGTTCTCAACAATTAATTACGATGTTCAAAATAGCTATACAAGCGGTCAAGTAAACAATTATCAACAAGATTTTATTGGCAGCGGCGGGCTTTCAAAAGCTTTTTTCGGGTTCTCGTATATTCTTCCGCTCGATATTTCCATTGGGGCAACTTTGGATTATTATACTGGCAATGCTAAATATCAAACCACAATTATTTATGATGGCACATCAGACTTTTCAAATTCAAATTTCACATCGGAATTTAAATATAAGGGGTTAGGCACAACTTTAGGATTATTGACTCCAAATTTAGCTTCAATATTTAACAGCGATAAAATTAATAATGTAAGACTTGGAGTAAGCTACGAAATTAGTGGAAAACTAAATACAGATAGCTCAGGGATTGCTACCACCGCAATAGGTGAAACAGTTTTTGAGGCTCAATCATTTTACACAAAAATGCCTAAAAAGTTATCTATTGGATTAAATTTCAACTTTGATAAATTAATTGTAAATTTGGATTACGTAAATCAGCCTTGGTCTAAATATAGGCAAAACGAAAAGCCTTCAAGTTATTTAAGTGACTTAAATCGTTACAGTATAGGCGTTGAGTTTGACCCTAACTCAAAAAAATATGGAACATTTTGGGAACTAGTGAAATATAGAGGTGGTTTAAGTTATGAACAGTCTCAATACACTATTAAAGGATTAAAGGTAAATCAAGTAGGTATCCATACTGGAATGTCTTTTCCTTTAGGACTTGAAAATACAATAGACGTTGGACTAATGTATGGAATGAGGGGAACAACTGAAAATAATTTATTAAAAGAAAAAATCTTTCAAGCATCGTTTACAATTAATTTAGGTGAACTGTGGTTCATCAGACCTGACAGATAAAAATAAAAAGGAGAACTAAATTGAAACTTTTAAAAACTCTTACTCTTTCTTTAATTGTTGCAACATCTTTACTTTCTTCAGATGTTTTTGCAAACAATTACACTAATGGTGATAGTGTAAACGTAATGGTTGAAGCTAGTTTATTTTTTGAAGCTTATAAAAATAAGCAATATGAAATGTGGACTATTGAAAAAGGCTTAAATGTAATTAATGCTAAGCCGGATTTTATGCCTAAACTTGAAATCTATAAGAAAATTGACAAGGTGATTTCTGAAGTTTATGCCGATAGTAATTCAACAGATGAACTTAAAACTGCTTTGGCTGATACTGCAATTTATCTTTATAACAAAGCAATAGAATTTGATAAAGAAGATGCCGGTTATTTTATGCTTAAAAAAGCATATACTCTTGATCAATGGAAACATGTTCAACCTGAAGTTGCTATAGCTGCATATGAAGAAGGTTTTGCTGCAGATACTTCTTTTACATCTGAAAAAATATATTATGCAGATCAACTAGGAACACTATATAAAAATAATTCAAATGATGATAATGATTATCAGATAAAAGCTTTGGAGATGTATTCTAAACTTTCTGATCTAGAACCTGAAAACGGGAGATGGCTGGGAATGATCGAAAGCTTAGCCGGCAGTGAAGAAGAATTGGTTGGTATCTTAAAACAAGCTTGGTATTTGGATAAGGGAAATAGTGAAAAAGCATGGAAGTATGCAAAACTTGCTAAAAAAGTTGGAGATTACGAAGCTGCTATTGAGCCATTAGAATTTTTAATTAGCAAAAATCCAGATGTAATTAACTATCACAATGAGATTGCAAGAGCTTATCAAAAGAACGGTCAAATTGATAAAGCAGTTTCATCTTATAAAAAATTAATTGACCTTCAACCCGATAATAGAGACAGCTATTTTAACCTAGCTTTGCTTTATAAAGATATGGATCAATTATCAGTCTCAAGAAGTTACTTACAAAAAGCTGCAAGAGTTAGTCCAGGTTGGGATTATCCTCTATATATTGAAGCTGGACTTTATGAAAGTGCTGCAAGAAGTTGTGGATTTGAATTTGAGGATAAATTAGTTTATTTACTTGCACAGCAAACTTATCAGCAAGTTGCCAACATGGGCGGAGAACATGCTGCAGCTGCTAAAGAAAGAGTTGGTGCTCTAGTTAATTCGGTTCCAACTAAAGAAGATTATTTCTTTAGAAAGAAAAAGTCAGGTGAAGTAATAAAAATTGAAGGTAAATGTTATGATTGGATTGGTAAATCCGTAACTATTGATTTTTAAGGAAAGATTGAATGGATTATTCAAATTTATCTAAAGATAAAGAAATTGCAGAAGTACTAAAATTAGAAACAGCACGTCAATCCGATTATTTAGAATTGATTGCATCTGAAAATTTTGTTAGTCCAGCCGTTTTAGAAGCGGCTGGTTCTGTTTTAACAAATAAATATGCCGAAGGTTATCCTGGTAAAAGATACTATGGCGGTTGTGAAATTGTTGATATGGCAGAAAATATTGCGATTGAAAGATTGAAAGAAATATTTGGTGCTGAATATGTAAATGTACAGCCTCATAGCGGGTCTCAAACAAATATGGCTGTTTTTATGACTCTACTTAATCCTGGTGATACTTTTCTTGGGTTAGATCTTGCTCATGGCGGACATTTAACTCACGGTTCTCACGTTAATTTTTCAGGTAAAATTTATAAAGCACTTGGATACCAGTTAAGTAAAGAAACCGAAGAACTTGATTATAATGTGATTGAAGATTTAGCAAAAAAAAATAAACCCAAATTAATAATAACCGGTGCAAGTGCTTACTCACGAGAATGGGATTATAAAAAGTTCAGAGAAATTGCTGATAAGGTTGGTGCTTTTTTAATGTGCGATATGGCTCATCCAGCTGGTCTGATTGCAAAAGGATTACTTAATAATCCATTGCCATATTGTGATGTTGTAACTTCAACAACTCACAAAACATTGCGCGGACCAAGAGGCGGAATTATTTTAGTTGGTAAAGATTCTGAAAATAAGCTAGGTATAAAAACTCCAAAAGGCGATAGAACAAAAATGATGTCTGAGCTTTTTGATAGTACGGTAATGCCCGGCATACAAGGTGGACCTTTAATGCACATCATTATGGCTAAGGCAGTTGCATTTGGTGAAATACTTCAAGATTCATTTAAAGATTATGCAGAACAGGTAATTAAGAACGCTGGTACATTGGCAAATAGTCTTTCAGAAAAAGGTTATAAGATTGTCTCCGGCGGAACTTCCAATCATTTAATGTTGGTGGATTTAACCAGCAAAGATGTCTCCGGTAAAAAAGCAGAAATTGCTTTGGAAAAAGCTGGAATTACTGTTAATAAGAATATGGTTCCTTTTGATACTAAAAGTCCTTTTGTAACCAGCGGAATTAGAATTGGAACACCTGCTGCAACAACAAGGGGAATGAAAGAATCTGAAATGAAAACCATTGCTGATTTAATTGATAAAGCAATTTTAAATTACGAAAATGATAGCAAGCTTGGTGAATTGAAATCCGATGTTAAAAAATTGTGTTCACAATTCCCACTTTATTCAGAATTAAGAAAATAAAAATTCATTTGTGAAAAATACCCAGGAACTTTTAGAAGAAGAAACTAGTAGAGAAGGAGAGATGTCCTTCTTAGAACATCTCGAAGAATTTAGATGGAGAATTCTTTATAGCCTTATTGGAATTGCAATAGGAACAATCATAGCATGGATTTTTATTGATTTTTTAATAGAAGGTATTTTACTAATTCCCGCAAAACGAGCCTCGATCAATCTACAAAATTTACAGCCGTTTGGACAACTTTTTTTATTCTTTGAAGTTGCATTAATTGGCGGTGTTATTTTAAGCATTCCAAATATATTTTATCAATTCTGGAAATTTATTGCGCCTGCACTTCAGCAAAATGAGAGAAAGTATGTATCCGCAATAGTATTCTTTTCCTCACTTTGCTTCATAAGTGGAATTATATTTGCTTATTTTGTGATGCTTCCCATGACTCTTACATTTGCCGGACAGTTTGGAACTTCAACAATTGAAAATAATTTTGCTGTTGATGAATATTTCTCAATTATTATTAGTGTTATGTTAGCAGCTGGAGTTGTATTTGAACTGCCTATGCTCTCATTTTTTCTTTCCAAGCTCGGAATTATTACTCCGGCTTTTATGAGAAAATTCAGAAGACATTCCATTGTTGCCATTTTAATTGCTGCTGCAATATTAACTCCAGGTACAGATCCCATCGCACAAATCTTGCTTGCAATCCCTTTGGTTTTATTATACGAAATAAGTATATTCGTATCAAAATTTTCTCAAAAGAAACATATTGAAATATAATCTTTCCGAAATAAGTAAACCCGTTTTAAGTGAATTAGGGAACTTTAATCTACTTTTTAAACAGTCGTTAAAATCTAAAGTAGGTATTGTTGATTTAATTACTAAATATATTTTAAAGCAAAAAGGGAAAAAAATAAGACCTCTTCTAGTTTTACTTTCAAGTAAAGTTGCAGGAAATGTTAATGAGAGAACCTACAGAGGTGCAATATTAGTGGAGCTTTTACACACAGCAACATTAGTTCATGATGATGTGGTTGATGAGGCTGAAAAGAGAAGAGGACTCCCATCAATAAACGCCGTTTGGAAAAATAAAGTCGCAGTTTTAATGGGCGATTACTTGCTTTCGAGAGGTTTATTGATTGCTGTTGAAAATGATGATTTTGATTTTTTGAAGATTATAACAAATACTGTTAGAAGAATGTCTGAAGGTGAATTGCTTCAAATAAAAAAGACACATAAACTTGATATTGACGAACCAACTTATTTTAGAATTATTTCTGATAAAACTGCATCGTTACTTTCTACATGCTGTGAAATAGGTGCTAAAAGTACTACTAATGATGAAAACCAAATTGAAGCTATGAGGGAGTTTGGCGAAAATTTGGGAAAAGCTTTTCAAATTATTGATGATATTTTAGACTATGTTGGCACATCTAATATTATTGGAAAACCTCTCGGGGCAGATATTAAAGAAAAAAAGATTACACTTCCTTTAATTCATGCTTTGAAACAAGCTCCCAAAGGTGAATCCTCTAATATTATAAAATTGATTAAAAACGGAAAGAATAAAAATAATATCAAAGAAGTATTAGAATTTGTGAATAAATACAACGGAATTGATTATTCTTATAAAGTAGCAAATTCTTATGTTGCAAAAGCAAAAGAATCTATATCAATATTTAATAATTCTGAAAGTAAAATGGCTTTAGAATCTTTACTTGATTTTGTAATCCAAAGAAAAAAATAAACTAAATTATTGTTTTAGAGTATAAATAAAGAACATTTTTTTTGGTATTTTATTTCAGATTATTTATCTTCAAATCATATTTTTTCTGGATATTGTTAATAAATTATAACAAGTTATTTTTCCAAATAATTTAAATATAGACTAATAGAAAAAGATAAATACTTAGGTAATAAATGAAGAAATCCTTTCTTGACTACACACTTAAAGTACGGCTGCCAATTACTTTATTTGTTGCATTGCTTGCCTTTATGATTACGTTTTATGTTTCAAGACCTGAGCGGGATGGAATTGGCTATCAGCCTGATCAACCAATTGCATACTCCCATAAGCTGCATGCCGGACAGATGAAAATTGACTGTCAGTACTGTCATACAGGTGTTACTAAGGGAAGACATGCATTAGTTCCATCTGCAAATATTTGTATGAATTGCCATTCAATGGCAAGAAAAAAACAACCGGAGATCATTAAGCTAACTAAATATTATGAAGAGAATACTCCAATACCTTGGAAGAGAATTCATAAGATTCCAGAGTATGCTTACTTTAATCACTCGGTGCATGTCAATAAAGGAATTAAGTGTGAAACTTGTCATGGTAATATTGCAGATATGGAAAAAGTTAGCCAAATGAAAGGCTGGACAATGACTGCCTGTTTAGATTGTCACAGGGAACCACAACAATTTTTACCATATTTAGAAAATGTTAAAATGGTCCAACAAACTGTGCAGCTTGTCATAGATAAAAGGTAAATAGAATGCAGAGTATAAACAGAAGAAAATTTTTTAATAAAGTCTCATTAGGAGCAATTGGAACTATCCTTTTATCCTCTTTCCCATTGAATTTATTGGGACAAGCGAAAAAGAAAAGTTTTAAAAATATTAAAATAGAAATTCCTCAACATTCAGTTAAGAGAAATAGATAAGGTCTGTAAAAATGTCGAATAAAATCGGTACCAAAAATATTTGGAAGAGCATTAAAGAATATCAAGAAGACCCTGAAGTATTAGAGGCAAAGTTGCATGAGTTTAAACAAGGTGTAACAGATGATTTTGATCCAGATCAGCAATCTACTTTTTCAAGAAGAAAATTTCTTGCTGTTTTAGCCGCTTCAACAGCATATGCTGCAACAGCTTGCACCAATTACCGTGATAAGGGTGAAATTGTTCCGTATGTAAAAAGACCCGAAGAAATTCTACCTGGAAAACCAACTTATTATGCTTCTACATTTGCCGAAGATGGTTTGAGTTATGGAGTATTGGTAAAAACACGAGAAGGCAGACCAATTAAAGTTGAAGGAAATCCGGATGACCCAATAAACAAGGGGAAAATTCCATCACGTGTTCATGCAAGCATTCTAAACTTATATGATCCTGATAGATTGCAATCGCCAACTATTTCTAAAGTGAAATCATCTTGGAAAATTGTTAATGAAGAAATTGCATCTAAGCTCGCAGAAGCAAATTCAGCTAATAAGGAAATTGCGGTTTTTACAAATCATATAACTTCTCCAACAACTGCCAAAGTTTTAGATGAATTTAAATTAAAATTTCCATCAGTAAAAATATATACAACTCATTTGGCAAATGATAACAATAGAGTTAGTGCATGGAAAAAATGTTACAATCAAAATATTCTTCCTTCAATTAAATGGAATAAAGCAAAAATTATTGTGGCTCTTGAATCTGACTTTCTTGGAAAAGAAGGTAATACAGTTGAGAACAGAGCAAATTATGCTTTAGGAAGAGACATTGTATATACTAAGGAGTTAAGTAAACTTTATTCGGTAGAAGGAGCAATGTCCTTAACCGGAATGAATTCTGATATAAGATTAAGATTAAATCCTCAACTTCAATTTGAATTCGTTTTAAGTTTAGCAAATCAGTTAATGCAATTGGGAGCTTTTGGAGCAAGTGAATTATCCGACAATGTGATTTCACTTATTAGAAAAAACTCACTGAATAATTTTGCAGAGAAGAGCGGATTGCAAATTGAAAAATTAAAATTAATTGCTAAAGATTTGGCAGAGAACAAATCTAATTCAATTTTAGTTGCCGGCGATGCTTTAAATGAAAAAGTTCACATTTTTGTAAATCTATTGAATGATCTTTTAGGAAATAATAGTTTGTATAATTACGATCATGGATTTCTTATAGATTCAGAAATTTCAACACCTCAAGAATTAAAATCATTTGTTGCAAAATGTAATGATGGAAAAATTGCCGCTGTTATTAACTTGGACGCTAATCCGGTTTATGAATTACCAACTTCTCTTGGATTATCTGATGCATTATCCAAAGTTGAAACAATAATTTCACTTTCAGAAGCACCGAATGAAACAACCAATCTTTCAAAATATATATTACCATTGCACAATTATTTAGAAGCTTGGGGTGATCATAAAACAAGAAATGGCTTATTAACATTACAGCAGCCGGTTATTTCTCCTTTGTTTGATACAAAGCAAAAAGAGGAAATTTTACTCAGTTGGATCAATACAGAACCAGTTGATTACCACAAATATTTAATGGAAAATTTTAAAACAGAAGTTTTTGATACGAACAATTCCATAGCTGATTTCAATACTTACTGGTTAACATCATTGCATGATGGAATTGTTACAACTTCCAAAAATTCAATTACAGAAAATAAATTTGATCAAAGTATTGTAAAAGATTTTACAACATCTCTAGATGGCTTCACAGTTCTTGTTCAAAATAATTATAGCTTTGGAACCGGGAAATACGCAAACAATGGTTGGCTTCAAGAATTGCCTCATCCAGTTACAAAAGTTGCATGGGATAATTTTGCAGCTGTTGCTCAAAGAACCGCAGAAAAGTTAAACATTGTAAATGATGATTTAATTGAAATTTCTGTAAACGGAAAATCAATTAAACTACCAACAATGATTCAACCGGGAATGGCTGAGGATACTATAGCTATTGAGCTTGGTTATGGTCGTAAAAATTCCGGTGAAGTAGCAAATGAAGTTGGTTTTAATGTTAACGAATTATTAAATGAAAATAGTTTATCGCAATTTATTTTTGGCGGAGCAACTATTACAAAAACCGGTGAAGTTTATAAATTAGCTTCTACACAAGAACATCATTCACTTGATGAAGAATTTGTAAAAGACTTTCACAGAATTAGAGAAATAATTCAAGAAGGAACTTTAGAAGAATATAAAAAGAACCCTAGCTTTTTGAAAGAACATAAACATGAAATTTTTAGCATAACTGAACCACATAAATATCCAAATGAAAAATGGGCAATGAGCATTGACCTTAATAAATGTTTGGGCTGCTCAGAATGTATTAGTGCTTGTAATGTGGAAAATAATGTTCCCGTTGTTGGAAAAGATCAAGTTGCACGTGGTAGAGAGATGCAATGGATTAGAATTGACCGATATTATAGTGGAACTCCAGAGGAACCAATAGTCAGTGCCCAGCCAATGCTTTGTCAACATTGTGATAATGCTCCGTGCGAAAATGTTTGCCCTGTTAATGCTACCAATCATAGCCCTGATGGCTTAAATCAAATGGCATATAACAGATGTGTTGGAACTCGGTATTGTTCAAATAACTGTCCTTATAAAGTCAGAAGATTTAACTTCTATAATTTTAGAGATAATTTTGCGGATTCACATTATCAAAATGAATTAACTGATTTGGTTAATAATCCCGAAGTCACTGTTCGATCAAGAGGTGTAATAGAAAAATGCTCTTTCTGTATTCAAAATATTATGGAAGTTAGAGAAAATGCTATACGAGAAAATCGTCCAATAAATCCAAATGAAGTCAAGACAGCTTGCCAGTCTGCATGTCCAACGCAAGCCATAGAATTTGGTGATTCAAATAATAAAAATTCTTATGTAACAAAAAACAGAGAACACGAACTTAGTTATCACGTTTTGGAAGAACTAAATGTGAGACCAAATGTAACTTATTTAGCGAAAATTAGAAATACTGATTCGGAGGATATTTAGTGGGTAGTATTGATTACACTCAAGAATTATCGGTTGTTGAGGGAAAGCCGGCACTAAGAGAGCTTGATGAACTTATTTCAAAACCCTTAGACTCTAAACCTGATATAAAATTTTATATAGCTTTAGCTGTCACCTTGACGATGCTTACAATTGGTGCAATTGGTTTAACTGCATCTTTATATTACGGAACAGGACTTTGGGGAAATAACAACCCCGTAGGCTGGGGTTTCCCAATTGTAAATTTTGTATTTTGGATTGGTATTGGTCACGCCGGAACTTTAATTTCCGCGATTCTATTTTTATTCAGACAAAAGTGGAGAACAGGTATTGCTCGTTTTGCAGAGGGGATGACAATCTTTGCAGTAATCACAGCAATGATATTCCCAATTATCCATACAGGCCGCCCATGGCTTGCTGCAATATATTTGTTGCCATATCCAAACCAACATTCACTTTGGGTTAATTTTACATCTCCATTACTGTGGGATGTATTTGCTGTATCTACTTATTTTACGGTATCATTTGTTTTTTGGTATATTGGTTTAATTCCGGATTTTGCAACTTTGAGAGATAGAACTTCAAATAAAATTAAAAAGATTATTTACTCAGTTACAAGTTTAGGTTGGAGACATTCAAACAGACACTGGCAAAATTATGAATTAACTTATTTAATACTTGCAGGATTTGCTACTCCGCTTGTTCTATCTGTTCATACAATTGTGAGCTTTGACTTTGCAGTTGCAATTTTACCAGGTTGGCATACAACAATTTTCCCCCCTTATTTTGTTGCCGGCGCTGTTTTTTCTGGTTTTGCTATGGTTCAGAATGTTTTAATTTTCATTAGAAAAATTTTCAACTACGAACACATTATTACTATGGATACTCTTGAAAGAATGAATAAAATAATTCTTTTGACAGGTATGCTTGTTGGTTATGCATATTCCATGGAGTTTTTCATTGCATGGTACAGCGGTGTTCAACCAGAAGTTTTTGCTTTTATGAATAGAGCTTTTGGAGATTACTTTTGGGCTTATTGGATTATGTTTTCTTGCAATGTTTTTATTCCGCAACTTTTTTGGTTTAAGAAAGTTAGAAGATCAATACCATTTATGTTTGTAATTGCAGTTTTAGTAAATGTTGGAATGTGGTTTGAAAGATTTGTGATTACAGTTACATCGCTTTCAAGAGATTATTTGCCTTCAAGCTGGGCTTACTTCAAACCAACGTTGACAGATGCATCATTATTGATAGGAAGCTTCGGATTGTTTTTTACCTTAGTCTTACTTTTTACAAAGTCCTTGCCGGTTATTTCTATTGCAGAAGTTAAAGCAGTTGTTGATGGTTCACAACCTAAGCATGGAGATCATTAAAATGAGTGAAAAATTATTTTCATACACAGCTTTATTTAATACTCCTGATGAAATAATTCATGCAGCTAAAGCAGTTGCTGATAAAGGTTACACAAAATTTGATGTGAACACTCCTTATCCAGTTCATGGAATGGATTCGGCAATGAAACTAAAAACATCAAAATTGGGATTTGTTACTTTGTTTGCCGGTTTAGGCGGTGCCGCATTAGCTTTGCTTACTATGGGTTGGATGATGGGAATTGACTATCCGAATGTTATTGGTGGCAAACCTTTTTTCCCTTTGCCAGCATTTATTCCTATAACTTTTGAACTTACTGTATTAGTTGCAACTTTATCGACGGTAGCGTTTTTGCTTTTCTTCTTTTTTAAATTACCCAACAATCGTCATCCGCTTCATGATACAAATTATATGAAGAACGTTTCTTCCGATAAATACGGTGTTAGTATTGAAGCTGAAGATCCAAAATTTAATTTGGAAGAAGTAAAATCATTATTCGAAAGTTTGCATGCGTCAGTTATTGAGCCGGTTTATTTTGATGAAGAAGAGGTAAATTACAAACCAAAAATTGCAGATGGAAAATTTTTAGCATTTCTGGCTGCGGTAGCAATATTCGTATCTGTTTCTGCTTATACTCATCTGAATTATTTATTATATATAGTTCCATTTAACTGGATGGCTGAGCAGGGCAAACTTGTCCCTCAATCAACAAATGATATTTTTACAAATGGTTCAAGTATGCAGACACCGGTAGAAGGCTCTGTAGCAAGGGGATTTATTCCTTACGCCTTTAAAGATAAACCAGATGAAGCTGGAAAATTTTTAGTGAATCCATTAATCCCAAACGAACAAAACTTAGCTGTTGGCAAAAATAAATTTAATATATATTGCTCGCCTTGTCATGGTTATTTAGCCGAAGGTGATAGCAGATTAAGAGGGCAATTCCCAAATCCACCCAGTTTGCATTCTGAAAAAGTGAGAGGTTGGTCGGATGGAAGAATTTATCACGTTATTGTTGAGGGTCAAAATGTAATGCCTTCTTATTCATCACAGCTTTCCAGAGAAGAAAGATGGGCAGTTGTAAATTATATTCGTGTTCTTCAAAGATCTTTAAATGCTAAGGAGTCTGATTTATAATGAGTTCAGCCGCTAACATTAATATTGAGTATGTTAAAAAAGATTTGCCTCCTTTTATTAATAAAATTGGAATTGGCTTAACAGTTGTTGGACTTATTTTAGTAGTTCTTGCATATTTTACTGATCCGACAAGAAGTGCATTTAATAATATAATTTTACTTATGTTCGTGACTAGTATTGGACTTGGTTCTTTATTCTTGGTTGCAATTGAGTATCTAGGAGGAGCTGTTTGGAGTACACCATTTAGAAGAATTGCAGAAATTCTAGCATCAACTTTATTGGTTGTTCCAGTTCTTGCAATTCCAATTTATTTTAATCTTCATGGAGTTTATCATTGGACACACGCAGATGTTGTTGCAACCGATGAATTACTATCACACAAAAGTGGTTATTTAAATGAAACTTTCTTTACCATTAGAGTGATAGCTTACTTTGCAATCTGGATTTTATTTTATTTTATTCTTACTAAAAATTCGCAAAAACAAGATGTTACAAAAGATCAAGCATTAACAAAAAGAATATTAGAAATTCGGCAATTTTTATTCCATTTTTTGCAATTACAGTTACGTTTTCCTCAATTGATTGGATGATGAGTTTAGAGCCTCATTGGTTTTCAACAATTTTTGGAGTTTATTATTTTTCCGGTACGTTTTTGTCAGCATTGGCTATAATCACTTTTTTGGTTGTTTATTTTCATCAAAAAGGATTATTTCCAAAAGGAATTGTAACTGATCATTATTATAGCTTTGGCGCATTGCTTTATGGATTTTTAAATTTTTGGGCTTATATTGCCTTTAGTCAGTTCATGCTAATTTGGTATGCAAATCTTCCAGAAGAGACTTTTTGGTTTTTAAATAGATGGGAAGGAAGTTGGCAAATATATTCAATTGCGCTTATTCTAATTCACTTTTTAATCCCATTTTTTGCGCTTGTTTCTCAACCATCTAAAACAAATGGAAGCCGCTTAAAGTTTATGGCAATATGGCTCCTTGTTGCACACTTTATGGATCTATATTTTCTTGTGATGCCCACTTTTAGTCCAGATGGAGTTGCGCTTGGCTGGATTGAATTAGGGTTTTTCTTACTTGCATTTGGCATTGTATTTTTAACATTTTCGATAAAAGCAAAAAGTGTAAATTTAGTCCCTATCGGTGATCCGAAACTTAAAAGAGGAATTGATTTTAGACTTTAATTAAGAGTTAATTTATGGCTGATAAAAATAGTTTTGAACCCGAAATAGAATTTAAAGATTTACCCAAAAATCCTTCAAGATTATTTGGTTGGGTTTTTCCGTATTATGCTGTATTATTTTTAGTAATGGGAATTTATTTTGTAAAGCATATGAATTCCGCTTCATTTAATAATGTACCAGCAATTTATACAGATTCTTTAATTGTTAGCGCTGATGTTGAGATGAAAAAGGGTGGGATAATGCCGGCGATTGATTTGGGAATAATTTCAAATCCCAATGCAGATTTAATTGGACAAGGCAAAACTCTTTTTCAAACAAATTGTTCTTCCTGCCATGGCACCGAGGGTAAAGGCGATGGTGTTGCAGCAGCGGCATTAACTCCAAAACCTAGAAATTTTCATGAAACTGAAGGATGGACAAATGGAAGAACTTTTACTGACTTATATAATACTTTAGAAAAAGGCGTGCCCAATACCGGTATGATTGCATATGAATTTATACCGGCTAAAGATAGGATTGCAATTATTCAATATTTGAGAACATTTACAGATTTCCCAAAAGTTTCAGATCAAGAAATTGCTAAACTTGATGAAAACTTTTCATTTTCAAAGGGAGTGGCAACTGCAAGTAATATTACATTAGAAATGGCAACAAAAAAAATAGCCGAAGAAGCTAATACTAAACTTGATTTGAATGTTGTTATTGAAAAAATCAATCAATCAAATGATAAAAATATTGTTGGTCTTTTTAACAGTTATGCTTTGGATAAAGAAAAAGTTTTAGTTGTCTTCAGTAGAGATTATTTGAAAACTAATAATGCTGATTTATTTATTGACCGGCTTATTGCTTCACCAAGCGCAAATGGGTTTAAGCCTAGTATTGTTGAATTACCAAGAGAACAGATTATTCAATTATTTAATGTTTTAGTAAAAGCTGTAAGTTAAAATAAATTCCTTTTTCTCCCGTTTTTAAATTAAAATGAGATTTTCAATCAAAAATATTTTCTATTTAATTTTAGTTCTTTGTGTCTTTAGTTTTAGAATAGTTGCGGAAAATGATGACCATGTTACAGTTGGAATTGATGAAAAACTGGGTGCCCATTTTTCTGGTGATTTAGTTTTTACAAATTCAACTGGCCAAAAAGTTAAGTTAAGTGAAGTATTAACTAAACCAACGTTGCTTGCATTTGTTTATTATGAATGTCCTGGAATTTGTAATAATACTTTAACTGAATTAGCTTGGGTTGTTGATAGAGTGGATTTAGAACCCGGCGAAGATTTTCAGGTTTTAACTATTAGTATTGATCATGATGAAAGTTATGAATTAGCAGCCAAGAGTAAAAATGATTATGTGACTTCGCTTAAAAGAAAGTTCCCAAAAGATGCTTGGACTTTCTTAGTTGCTGATTCTCTTACTGTTAAAAAGGTTACGTCAGAAGCTGGATTTTATTTTAAGAAAGTTGGCGATGAATACAGACATGCCGGTGCATTAATTACTGTTTCACCAGAAAGAAAAATTTCTCGTTACATTTTTGGTTCACAGTATAATCAGTTTGATGTAAAGATGGCTTTGTTAGATGCAAAAGCCGGTAAGACAAATCCTACTGTTGCAAAATTATTACAATTTTGTTTTAGTTATGATCCAGAAGGGAGAAGTTACTCTCTTAACATAACTAGGATTGTTGGAACAATTATGTTGATCAGTGTTGGAATTTTCTTTGCATTTTTAGTTTTGAAGAAGAAAAAGAAAAATTAATTTGGTAAAAAGTTTTTTAATTTAGGAGATTTTAATGGCAAATGGAACAATTGCTATTGATGATAAATCATTTTTAGAAGAAGGGACAACTAAAAAAGCAACTGGAATTGCTTCATGGTTATTCAGCACAGATCATAAAAGAATTGGGCTAATGTACCTAATTGCTATTGCTATTTTCTTTTTTACTGGAGCAATTTTGGGTGTATTGATGCGATTGGAACTTATTGCACCTGGAAGAACAATTATGGATGCACAAACTTATAACACAATTTTTACTCTTCACGGTGTTATAATGATTTTTCTTTTTATTATTCCAGGAATTCCCGCTGTATTTGGCAATTTCTTTTTACCCCTTCAATTGGGTGCTAAAGATGTTGCTTTCCCAAGATTGAATCTTCTATCTTTTTGGATTTATTTAATTGGAGCAGCATTAGTTTTAATTTCTCTATTTGTTGAAGGTGGTCCAATTGATACCGGGTGGACTTTCTATATTCCATATTCGGTAAGAACAACAACTAATGTTTCACTTGCAATTTTTGCAGCATTTGTTTTAGGTTTCTCATCAATACTTACGGGCTTAAATTTTGTTACAACTGTGCACAGATTAAGAGCACCTGGAATGACTTATTTCAAAATGCCTTTATTTGTTTGGTCAACTTATGCAACTGCTTGGATTCAAATAATTGCTACTCCAGTTATAGGTATTACAATTCTGTTAGTTGTTCTTGAAAGATTATTTGGAGTTGGAATTTTCGATCCAGCTCTAGGCGGAGATCCTGTTTTATTTCAACATATGTTTTGGATTTATTCTCACCCGGCTGTTTATATTATGATTTTACCGGCAATGGGAGTTGTCTCAGAAATTATTCCAACATTTGCTAGAAGGACAATTTTTGGATATAGGGCAATTGCAATGTCCAGTTTAGCTATTGCTTTTATTGGTTATTTAGTTTGGGCTCATCATATGTTTACTAGCGGTATTAGTGAAACGGCAGCAATTATATTTTCCTTTTTAACGTTTATTGTTGCTTTGCCTAGTGCAATAAAAGTATTTAACTGGGTTGCCACTATGTATAAAGGTTCAATAGATCCTCAGCCTCCATTTTTATGGGTGATGAGTTTCATATTTTTATTTTCTATTGGCGGATTAACGGGACTTGTACTTGGCGCACTTGTAACGGATGTTCACGTGCATGATACTTATTTTGTTGTTGCACATTTTCATTACGTTATGTTTGGTGGAACGGGGACAATATTTTTTGCAGCTCTATATTATTGGTTCCCTAAAATGACCGGTAAAATGTATAACCTAAAACTTGCGAAGTTCAATGCTGCATTGTTCTTTGTGGCTTTTAATACGCTTTACTTCCCTAAATTTATTATGGGATATATGGGAATGCCAAGAAGATATTATGATTATTTACCTGAATTCCAAAATCTTCAGGTAGTTTCTACTGTTGGTTCTTGGCTCATGATCATTGTAATCTGTTTAATAATTTATAATTTACTCTCCGGACTTTTAAATGGATCAAAAGCAGAGGCAAATCCATGGGGAGGTGTAACTTTAGAGTGGCATATTGCATCGCCACCTCCTCTAGAAAATTTTCATGAAATTCCTGAAGTTACTCATGAACCTTATGATTTTAGTCAGTTAAAGAATATGAAATACGGTTTAAAAGGAGAATCAAAATGAGTAATCCCACTGAATTAACACATGCACCTCACAGAGACGATGTCGGTGCTAGAATGGGAATGTGGCTTTTCTTATTCACTGAACTTCTTTTGTTCGGGGGTTTATTTTTAGTTTATGCTGTTTATAGACATGAATATTATTCTCAGTTTAGAGTTGCTGCACTTGAACTTAACTTAAGCATTGGCGCTTTGAATACTGTGATTTTGTTGACAAGTAGTCTTACGGTGGCATTATCAATTGGCGCTTTGCAAAAAGGACAGAAGCATTTATCGGTAATGTTATTATTGATCACGGATATTTTAGCTTTAGCCTTTATGGTAAATAAATATTTTGAATGGTCAACTAAAATTCACCATGGAATATATCCCGGCAGTGAACATCTTTTAAATTTGCCCGATGGACAAATATTGTTTTATGGCTTATATTATATTATGACTGGGCTGCATGCTTTATATATAATTATTGGGCTCGTATTTTTAACAATTGTTTTGGGCTTTGTAATTACCGGTTCTGTAAATAAAGATAGCTATGTAAAATTGGAAAATGCTGGCCTTTATTGGCATTTGGTCGATTTAATTTGGATTTTCCTTTTCCCATTATTCTATTTAATTCAGTAGGAGATTTTAATGCAAGAACATCATAACAATGAAACTCACCAAATTAGTTACAGTACTTACTTGCTGGTTTGGGTATCTCTGCTTGCGCTAACATCAATAACAGTAACAGTTGCCGGAGTTCATTTAGGTGATTATACTTTATTTGTTGCCTTAATGATTGCAGCAATAAAATCAGCTTTAGTTATAAATATTTTTATGCACATAAAATTTGAAGACCCAATATTTAAAGTTTTTTTAGGTATTAGCGGATTTACCCTTTTGGTAATATTTAGTTTAACATTTTTTGATTATATCTATAGGTAAATAGTTTATGAATTCAGATCCAACCGCATATGGTCAATATGTAGATTCAACAATGATGTACATCAGTTTGGTCTCGCTTACTTTTCTTTTGGGAATTAGCGCGACGATGGTTTACTTCGTATTTAAATATAATCGTAAAAAAGGTGTTAAACCTGTTGATATTCATGGTAGCATGTTGCTGGAAACTGTTTGGTTTGTTATTCCTTTAATTTTGGTAATGTCCATGTTTTACTATGGTTTTATTGGATATAAAGATTTTAGAACAATTCCTAAAGATGCTCTTGAAATAAATGTAACTGCAAGAATGTGGAATTGGGATTTTGTATACGCTAACGGAATGAATCTCGATACTTTATATGTTCCTGTTAACAAATCAATAAAGCTAAATTTAATTTCTAATGATGTAAATCATGCACTTTATATACCGGCTTTTAGAATAAAGCAGGATGTTATTGGCGGAACCCAACATTACATGATCTTTAAGGCAGATAAAATTGGAAGTTATAATATTGCTTGTGCGGAGTATTGCGGCTTAGACCATTCGGCAATGTACACAAGAGTGGTTGTAATGCCTGAAGAAGAATATAATAAATGGTATGAATCAAATACTAAAGACGAAATAAAAGAAATAAAAACTGAAGAAGTAGCTAAAAAAGACTCTACTAATTAAGAAAGTATAATTTAAATATGTCTGTTTCAGTAATTACAAATCAAAATAAGGTTAACCAAAATCAAGAAGTTTTAGGTTCTTCAAATAAGTACATTCAAAGTATAATTGAATTTAAAAATATTTTGATGGAGTTGACAAAGTTTAGAATCACGTTTTTTGTTACAGTTACAACAACTGTAGGTTTTTTATTGAGCAGTGGAAAGTTTAATCTTGATCTCTTAATTGTTTCATTAGGAGTTTTAGTACTTGCTTCAGGTGCTTCTTCATTGAATGAATATCAAGAAAGAAATTCCGATGCAAAAATGGAAAGAACAAAATTGCGCCCAATTCCTGCCGGAAGGATTTCTGAAAATAATGCTCTTTTAGTTTCCATTGCTTTAATTTTTCTTGGCTCTGCAATTTTATTTGTAAATGGTGTTACAGTTTTGCTGTTAGGAATATTTACATTGATTTGGTACAATGGAGTTTATACAAATTTAAAACTAAAACGGCATATGCAATATTACCTGGATCCTTGGTCGGTGCTCTTCCGCCAGTTATTGGATGGGCTGCTGCTGGTGGTAATATTTTTGATAGCGAAATTTTAGCTTTAGCCGGATTTTTATTTATTTGGCAAATTCCGCATTTTTGGCTTTTGCTTTTAATGTATGATAAACAATATAAAGACGCTGGTTATCCGACTCTTTCAAATGTGTTAAGTAATGCTCAAATTGTTAAAATTACTTTTGCTTGGATTGTAATCTTAGTTTTATCGAGCGCATTATTAATTTTTGTTGATTTATCAAGTGGAATTATTTCAAATTTAATTTTGGCAGTTTTGGGAATATCAGTTTTGTATGCCACTATAAAAATAATTAAGGATCAAGAGAGAGTTTATAGGAAAAATTTCCACTTCATATAAATCTTTACGTACTTTGTATTTTGTTTTTAATTACAATTG
Organism: Ignavibacteriales bacterium; assembly: GCA_020635285.1. Classification (GTDB taxonomy): domain Bacteria; phylum Bacteroidota; class Ignavibacteria; order Ignavibacteriales; family Melioribacteraceae. The sequence goes on from JACKAB010000044.1 coordinate 339,315, forward strand.
AAAATTTAGTTTAAAATTAGGAATCACTTTTAATGGATGAATTGAATAGTTTAGTTTTCCCGCAATCGCCAAATCATTTAATGTTGTTAGAATATTTATTCTTTCTAACTTTATTATTGTTACTTCCATATTTAAGTGTAATTATGGGAACCACATTATTCTCAATAATGCAATTTTCCAAAGGCAACAAAGATGGAGACCGTAATCGTTTAATTTTTGCAAAAGATTTAATAGACATTTTTACGGTTAATAAAGTTATGTCAATTGCTCTTGGCATTATTCCAATTATAAGTTTAACATTTATTCTTGCACAACTGTTATATAGCTCAAACCTTAATTTTACATCCGATTTATTGTTTACTCTGATTCTTTTTGCTGTGTCATTAGTTTATGTTTACACTTATAAATACAGTTTCAAACTTAAAAATATTTTCAATCTCGTTAATGTTGATGATATCTCAAACCAAAATGTTATAAATGAGTTTGAGGGATTACAAAAAAGCAATGCAAAACTTTTATCTAAATCTGGATTAATTGGATTTATTTTATTGCTTGTTGTGGCTTATATCTTAGTTGGTATTTTTTAAAATATATAAGTTCAGCAGCAACAGAGAATACTTTATTTGATTTAATATTTTCTACAAATACTTTCTTGTACTTTTTATTTTACATAGCTTTTTCAATATCCATTACTTGCGCCGCAATTATTTTTAAGTTTTTTAAAAACCGGAACAAAAATTACAGTCCTGAATATCTTAACCTAGTTAAAAATTTCACTCTTAAAACCGGACTTATTTTTACATTCATTCAACCGCTTTTATTTGTTATCTCATTTATTAGTTCGCCAAATTCTTCATTATCATTTTCAATATTTATTACAGGTGGAATAACGCTTGCTCTTATGCTTATCATTAGTGTGATGTTTTATTTAATGTATAAAGATTCTCAAACAAATCTTGGAGGAGCAACGGTTTTAGTCTTTTTGCTTCTTGCTGCAAGTTTAATTCGTGCAGATCAGTTAGCATTTGAGACAAAAAATCAAGTAAACCTTTATGAGCAAGGTAAATCATACATTGCACATATTGATAAAATAAAAGAAGAAGCCGGTGTTACAGAAGTTGTTGTAATAAGCGGTGAAGATATTTACAATGCAAAATGTATTGCATGCCATAGATTTGACACAAAATTGGTTGGACCAGCATATAACGATGTTCTTCCTAAATATGAAGGCAAAAGAGATGATTTAATTGCTTTTATTCTTAATCCGCGAAAAATAAATCCGGAATTTACTGCAATGCCAAACCAAGGTTTAAAGCCAAAAGAAGCAGAAGCAATTGCTGATTATATTGTGAAGACTTACAAAGAAGCGAAATAATTAGTATTCTTAGTTTATTTATAGAATTTATTTTTTCGTATTTTTACATCTATGTTAACAATATTAAATGCTGTTGAGCTTTCCACAGATTATCTAAATTCCAAAGGTGTAGAATCACCCAGATTAAATGCAGAAATTCTTCTTGCAAATATTTTAGATTGCAAAAGAATGGATCTATACCTCAAATTTGACCAGCCTTTGACCAAGGATGAAACTACAAAGTATCGTGAGTCTATAAGTCGAAGAGGTAAACGAGAACCTTTACAATACATCACAGGAAAAGTTGAGTTTTACGGATTAGATTTTCTTGTTAATCCAAGCGTTTTAATTCCTCGACAAGAAACTGAAATATTGATTGACACAGTTCTTTCTCAAGTTGATAAAGAAATCAAATTAGGAATTTTAGATATTGGAACTGGTAGCGGAAATATTACAATATCTCTTCTAAAACATCTCCCAAATTCAATTTTTACTTCATTAGACAAAAGTGAAGAAGCGATTAAAACTGCAAAAAATAATGCCATTTTAAATGGATTAGAAAATAATATCGATTTTATAATAAAAGATTTTAATAATTACGAATTGAATGGAAATGAAAAATTTGATGTAATTGTTTCAAATCCGCCTTATATTAAACTACAAGAATATAGCACTTTGGATAAAGAGCTATTAAACTACGAACCAAAAGATGCCCTAACGGAAAATAATGATGGATTTAGTTTCTATAAATTAATTTCAGAGAAAGCAGATTATATACTAAATGAAAAAGGGAAAATATTTTTTGAAGTTGGAATAAACCAAGCTGAAAAAGTAAGAGAAATTATGGTGCAGAACAATTTTTCTAACATCAAATTTGCTAAAGATTATCTTGGAATTAACCGTGTAGTATATGGAGAGAAAAATTGAGGGCTTTAATCCAAAGAGTTTCCAGAGGAAAAGTTGAGATTAAATCAAACGCATACTCAGCTGAAATTAACAAAGGAATGGTTTTACTTCTTGGAATAAAAGAAGAAGATACGGAAAACGAGGTAAATTATGTTGCCGAAAAATGCGCTAATTTAAGAATCTTTGAAGACGAAAACGAAAAAATAAATTTATCTTTGAAAGATATTGAAGGAGAAATTTTACTAATTTCTCAATTTACACTATATGGTGATACGCGAAAAGGGAATAGACCAAGTTTTGATGAAGCTGCAAAACCCGATAAAGCTCTTACACTTTACAATTTATTTTCCTCAAAATTGCGCGAACTAGTTGGAACAGAAAAAGTGAAAGAAGGAATTTTTGGTGCAATGATGGAAGTTACAATAATAAATGATGGTCCTGTTACAGTTTTAGTAGATTCTAAATAAAAATATTTGTAGTTTAAACCTCAATTAAACTTAGAGCAAATTGCATTCAACAATTCTTATATTTCTAGATGGAGTTGGAATCGGCAAACCTGACTCAACGATCAATCCTTTTTTTAAATATCCCTTTAAAACTTTTACAGAACTTTTTGGTGCAACCCCAAGTTTAGAAAATCAAAAATTATCTAAAGATGGAAGATTTCTTTTTCCGACTGATGCACTAATGGATATGCCTGATTTACCTCAAAGCGGCACTGGTCAAACATCAATTTTCTGCGGAGTTAATGCTGCACGAATTTTAGGAAATCATTTTGGACCCTTCCCACATTCTAAACTAGTTCCAATAATAAAAGTTCAAAATATATTTCAACAGTTTAAGTTGCGAAAGAAAAAAGTTACATTTGTAAATGCTTACCCCAAAGTATTCTTTGAATATATTGAATCCGGTAAGAAAAGATTAAGTGTTACAAGTTTGAGCTGTAATTTAAGTGGGGTTCCGTTAAAAAATTCGACTGATTTACGAAAGGGAAAAGCCTTAAGTGCCGAAATTGATAATTACATGTGGGTTAATAAATTATCCATTTCTCTAAAAGTTATTAAACCTGAAACAGCTGCAAAAAGATTATTTAAACTTGCTGAACAAAACCACTTCACTTTGTTTGAACATTTTTTAACTGACCATCTTGGTCATGGAAGAAATAAAGAAATACTGAAAGATAGACTAAATGTTTTAGATGATTTTCTTTTTTATGTTTTAAAAAACTTACCAAAGGATTTTACTTTAATTATCTGTTCCGATCACGGAAATTTAGAAGACATTTCTGTTAAATCTCACACTTTAAATCCAGCCCTCACTATTACTGCAGGCAAACACGCAGAGCGTCTTTCAAATAGAATTACAAACCTTTCGCACATTAGGGATGCAATACTGGAGCTTTATTAGTGAGTAAATTTCCTATCATAAAGATAGTTCTTTTTTTTTTGCTGCGGGGAATTTTACTTCAAGAACTTTTTAACTTTCCAATTACTATTCTGGTAACAGCTTCAATTTTAGTTTTTCTTTTCACCCTAATACTTTTATTCATTCCAAATTTAGTAAATCAAAAATTTATTCAGGTATCATTAATATATTTAGTGTCAGTTTTGCTTGGCTCAATTTCCTTGTACATTCAAGGATTTGAGAAAGCTGAATATCCTTTTGATGTACCCAAAATTAATAATGTACAAATTTTAGGCAAAGTAAAAGAAATTGATTTAATCAAAAAATAATAAAGTAAGCTTAACTCTGAATTTAGAAAGAGTTAATTCACAAGAGCTAAGTGAATTTTACAATACCGAATTTATTTGTAATTTTTATAAAGACACAACAAACTCAGTTAAAAAATTTTATGATGAAATAAAGATTGGAAACTCAATTCAGTTTACTGGAACAATTGTTAAAGCCAGAGATGAGAGAAATCCCGGTGAATTTAATTATGAGAATTATCTTAATAATAAAGGGATTGCAGGCTTAATCAACATATATAAAATTGAAGATTTACAAATTGTCGATTCTGAGAAAAATATTACGAAAAATTTAATTTTCGAAATTAGAAAATCAATCGATGAGAGAAATTAAAAAACTTTATCCGGAAAAGTTTGCATATTTTATAAAAGGAATCTTACTCGCGGACAGAAGCGATATCGATTACGAAACCAAAAATTCGTTTACAAATACCGGAGTAATTCACGTTCTTGCTGTTTCCGGTTTGCATGTTGGATTTATTGGAATTATTTTATTCTTATTACTTGGAAGATTTAATATTCGGCTGAAATATATTCTAACAATTTTTGGGATATTATTATTTTTGGTTATTAACAATGGACAACCTTCAATCTTTCGAGCTTCAACTATGGCAGTTCTCTTCTTAATTGCGAAGCTTACAGGAAGAAGTACAAACGGTTTTAATTCAATTGCGATTGCGGGTTTTATTATTTTGATATTAAATCCAAATGAACTTTTTAATCCAGGATTCTTGCTTTCATTTTCAGCGGTACTTTCAATTTTAATTCTATATCCAATATTCGCTAAAACAATTAATAAATATCAGTTAAATTCAATTATTAAAAAAATACTGCTGTTTATGTCGGTGTCCTTTGCAGCACAGATTGGAACTCTGCCATTCACTGTTTTTTATTTTAATAAACTTTCACTTATTGCACTTTTCGCTAACCTATTTGTTATTCCGGTTTTAGGAATTATTCTAGCAATTGCAATATTATCTTTGGCAGCCAGTGTTGCTTCAATGTTTATTGGACTAATTATTGCGGAGGCCAATATTTTTTTAATTTCTACTTTGTATTATTTTATCAATCGTCTTTCAGAATTAAGTTTTTCCTTTATTCCAATTTATAGTTTTTCAATTGTTGATGGAATTATATTTTATTTATCATTTGGGGTTATTTTAATTATTATTTCAAACGTCCAATCTACTTTTAAAGTTGTTTCTGCAGTTATATTAATTCTTTTTTGTTCAGCATTCGCTTTTAAATTAGATAAAAACACGCTGTTACCTGAGGGAGAATTATCAGTTTTAACAATTGATGTAGGGCAAGGGGATTCTTTTTAGTTAAATTTCCGGATAATAAAATTGCACTAATTGATGCCGGAAACTCGACTGAATATTTTGATAATGGAGAGAGAGTAATTTATCCATTATTGCAAAGATTGGGAATTGAAAAAATTGATTATGCTTTCATTTCTCATTTAGATTCTGATCACTACGGCGGAATTATTTATTTAATAAACGAAGGTTTGGTTAATCGTCTTTATAAGCCTAAAAATATCAGTGTAAAGGATGATGTGTTTGAAAAGTATTTGATCGAAAACCATACAAAATATTTTTATTACTCGGATACAACTTTTACAATTGGCGGTGCAGATTTATTCTTTTTGAACGATACCACAGTTTTGAATAATCTAAATTTTGATAGCAATAATAATAGCGGAATTGTAAAAATTACTTATGGGAAAACTTCATTTCTTTTTACGGGTGATGCTGAATATGAAATGGAAGAATATTTGTTAGATAATCATTCGGACTTATTAAAATCGGATGTATTAAAAGTTGGACATCACGGAAGTAAATCCTCGACCAGTGATGAATTTTTAGATGCCGTAGATCCTAAAATTGGAATTATTAGTGCAGGTGTTATGAATAAATTTAAACATCCTTCTAAAAAAAAAGTAATAAATAAACTTAAAAAAAATAAAATAGAAATTAGAAGAACAGACTGGGAAGGTGCCATAATATTGGCTTCTGATGGAAATAGTATAAAAAATATTGATTGGAGAAATAAATAATTTTATGATTATTGAAGAAAATATATCACTAAAAAATCCTTAATACTTTTGGAATTGATTGTGTTGCAAAAAAGAATGATTACATTTTCTTCTGAAGCAGAAATTCAAAATTATTTACTAGAAAATAATATTGAAGAAAATAAGACATTAATTCTTGGCGGCGGCAGTAATATTTTATTCACAAATAATTATGATGGAACAATTCTAAAATCTGCAATTATTGGAATAAAAGAAATTAAAAAAGATGAAGATTATGTTTACTTAGAAGTTGGAAGCGGTGTTGTTTGGGATGACTTAGTTAACTTTGCGGTCAATAATAATTATGGTGGAATTGAAAATTTATCTTTAATTCCAGGAACTGTTGGTGCTGCTCCTATACAAAATATTGGAGCTTATGGAGTTGAGTTTGAAGAAGTATTTGAATCTTTAGAGGGGTTGATTTACTCAATAATACCAAACTTAAATTTAACAAGTCTGAATGTGAATTTGGTTATAGGGATAGTATATTTAAGAGAAATTTAGAAACAAATTATTTATCACAAAAAGTAATTCTAAAATTAAACTTAAATCCAATTTTAAAACTAACTACAGAGCTTTGCAAGAAGAATTAAAAAAAATAAAAACTAAAAAATTGATATAAAATTAATAAGTAAAATTATTAGAGATATTAGAGAAAGCAAATTGCCAAATCCAAAAAATATTGGTAATGCTGGTAGTTTTTTTAAGAATCCAGTTATTAATAAAAAGGATTTTACCAAGTTGAAATTAAAGTATACCGACTTAGTTTTTTTTGAAATTGATAAAAATACTTATAAAATTCCAGCAGGCTGGCTTATAGAAAAAAGTGGTTTCAAAGGAAAACGATTTGGAGATGTTGGAGTTCATAATAAACAGGCATTAGTGTTAGTTAATTATGGAAACGGAAGTGGCGCTGATTTAATAAAACTGGCAAAACAAATTCAATCAAAAATAAAAAGAGATTTTAACATTTTATTAGAAACTGAAGTAAACATAATTTAAAAAAGGGGATTTATGAATGATTTACTGGTTGTAATTATTGGCTTATCAATTATATTATACATTTTTCTTGTTCTAGGCACTGCGCGTTTAGCCATCCAGAAAAATCTTAGCTCAATTTTGTTGAGTACTATTGCAGCTATTTTGCCAATTTTAGTTATTTATATTTTTGCTGATTTAGAAAATATTTTTACATCTGTTGGAATTGCATTATTATTTCCAATCATAACTTTCTTTTATGCACTTACCAACAAAGGGGAAAATGTTGATCATACTTTAGATAAATCTTTTTTCAAAGATACTGTTATGGAATTAACTCAACCTTTTGTTGATCTTTCTAATACTTCAACTGCATTAGTGGGTTTAAATTTATCTTATGTTTTAGAAGGCTTAACTTACTTTGGCGTTGTTGGTTTACTTGCAATATTCTTTAATGAATACATCAAACTTGATGATATTGATGCGGGTAGGATGGTTGGTGTTTTAACTGCCGGTATAACAATCGCGATGTTGTTTCTCGGTGCAACTGTTGATTGGATTGGATTAAGAAAATCAATGCTCATCGCGCTATCTCTAATGTTGGTTGGACGAATTTTCTTAACAATCTCGCCAGAAATTGGTGTCCCTGGTTTGTGGGGCTCTGCTCATTTGTTTTCAATGTTAGGAATTTTTGGAATTATTTTAGGTTATGGAATATATCAGCCAGCGTGTTATGCGGGGGTTAAAGAATTAACTGATGAAAAAACTTCTGCAATGGGTTACGCAATGTTGTATGCCTTAATGAATTTGGGTGGATTTTTGCCAGGGATTATATCTCCACCAGTTAGAAAATCATTTGGGATTACTGGAGTATTTTGGGTTTATGCAGCATTAACAGTTGTTGGAATTGGCGCTGTCTATTTTATAATAACAAAAAAAGCAATGCAGAAAGCAAAAGCAGATTTGGCACTTGACTCAAATAAACCAGAAGAAGTTGACGAGATGGCAGAAATGTCTGCAAAAGAAAAACTTGTTTATTACATCAAAAATTTCCCACTTAGAGATTTGAGATTTCTTTATTTCGTATTTATTTTAATATTTGTTCAAACACTTTTCGCTCATAATTGGCTTACAATTCCGCAGTATACTAGCAGAGCTTTTGATGGATTTGTTGGAGATAATTTCGAGTTTTTTGTAAATCTAAATCCAATTTTAATTTTTATTCTTACCCCAATGGTTACAGCTCTAACCGCCAAAAGAGATACTTATAATATGATGATAATTGGAACGGCAGTAATGGCGGCACCAACTTTTATTTTAGCACTTGGACCAAGCTTTAACACTTTGATGGCATACTTAATAATAATGACAATAGGTGAAGCAATGTGGCAGCCAAGATTTTTACAGTGGGTGGCAGAAATTGCTCCTAAAAACATGACCGGAATTTACATGGGAATAGGACAGTTTCCTTGGTTTTTAACAAAGGTAATTACTAGTTTATATTCCGGCTGGTTCTTAATGAATTATGTTCCGTCAGATACTCCAATTGCTGATTTGAATTCTGAAACGATGTGGTTTATTTACGGTTGTATTGCTATAATTAGTCCTATTGGATTAATACTTGCAAAAGGTTGGATGAAAAAAGGATTTAAAACAAAACATGTAGAATAAAAAAACTAGGTGAAATAATGAGAAAATTAACTATATATTTTACTTTCTCTTTACTTAGCATTAGTTTATTCATTTCATGCGTTCCATTAAATCCAGTAAATGATTTTTTTGGAATTCACATGAATATTGGCGAAGAAGAAGATTTTCAAATAATTAGCTATAATGAAGTTGATGGGATTAAATATCAGAATAGCATAAATATGGATCCAAAAATTAATGCTTGGGCTGAAATTTCAAATGATGAAGTAACTATAAAAATTGTAAATAATTCAACTCACGATTTACAATTAAGTTACACAACGGATCAGTTTATTTTAATCACAAATGAAAAAGAATATTATTTAGGGAAAGGTGATAGAGAAAATTATTTTAAAAATAATTTAATTGCCGCAAATTCCACACAAACATTGAGTTTAGAACTTCCAATTGATTATAGCAATATTGCTTATCAAAATTCAATAAGAAGATTGCTAAGAGATTATAAAAAAACTGATAATAAGTTTAATGTTGATAAAGAAAATATAGTTTTTATTGTTGTTAAAATAGGCTCAACAACAATATTATTAAAAAGAGTACCCAATTAGACTGTCATTTTGAGAAAAAATAAGTATGTTGATAATTACTTATGAATAAATTAAAAGGTGAGAAATGAAATCAATACAAAGATATTTGGTTATTCTTTTAGCAGCTTTTTTATTTTTAACAGCTTGTGGTCCATTAAATCCTGTAAATGATTTTTTTGGAATACGAATGAATATTGATGAAGAGGCTAATTTTAAGATTGTCAGTTACAATGACGTTGATGGAGTTAAATATCAAAATAGCATTAATATGGATCCAAAAATTAATGCTTGGGCAGAAATTTCTGCTAACGAGGTAACAATAAAAGTTGTAAATAATTCTGACGCTGATTTACCAATAAATTATACAACTGATCAATTTATAATTATTACCAACGAGCAAGAATATATTTTGGGTAAAGGTGAGAGAGAGAATTATGTTTCTCAAATTTCTATTAGCCCAAACTCTTCAAAGACATTTGTACTAGAGTTACCGGTAGATTATACAAAAAATTTCTCAAAGTCCATCTCAATCAAGTGAAACCAGCCTTACAAGAGAAGTAATGAGAGATTATTCTAAAAGCGGAACCAAGCTAAATGTTAACACAGATAATATTAAATATATTGTTGTAAAGATTGGTTCAGCTTCAATATTATTAAAGAAGGTTCCAAATAATAAATAGGTTTAATTATGTCAAAGTTTAAAAATGTGATTAAAAGAAGCGGTGCAATAGTTCCATTTACAAAAATTAGAATTATGAATGCAATATACCGCGCGGCAGTTTCTGTTGGCGGAAGAGATAAAGCTCGTGCCGAACAGCTGGCAGATAAGGTTGTTGAGCTACTTGAAAAAACTTTCCCAGAAAGCCATACTCCGAACATTGAAGAAATACAAGATGCGGTGGAAAAAGTTCTAATTGAAAATGGTCACGCTAAAGTTGCTAAAGAGTATATTATTTACCGAGATGAACAAAATAAAAAACGTAGAGATGAGGCAAAGTTAGCATCAAAGCCAGATGAAATGATTCCCTGGGCAAAGATGTGGCGAGTTTTAGATTGGGCATCATCTCACAATTTGAAACACGATTGAGAAATATAATCAACGTGTAAGTAATAACGAGTTTCCGCAAATAGTTCATGAATCAGAAGCGGCATATGAAGATGATTTAGATATGGCAGCTGAAATGATTTCTGAAAGAAGTGAAAAATTGAAAATGGTTTTTATAAGCGGACCTTCTTCTTCCGGTAAAACAACAACAACAATTAAAATTGAAGAGCGGCTTAAAAAGAAAGGATACAGTTTTGCAACTGTAAATGTTGATCATTACTTTTTTGATTTGGAAGAGCATCCTAAAGATGAATTTGGAGACTATGATTTTGAAACTCCGCAAGCACTAGACCTTCAACTTATAAATGAACATTTGTTAAAACTTTCAGAAGGTAAAGAAGTTAAAATTCCTTTTTATGATTTTAAAGAAGGTAAAAGATATCTTGATCGTACACCAATGAAATTGAAGAAAAATGAAATTATATTGATTGATAGCTTGCACGGACTTTATCCAGCGTTTAGTAAAGATATTCCGAATGATGTAAAATTTAAACTCTTTTTAGAGCCGATTTTACAAATGAAAGATAAAAACAATAAATATATTCAGTGGACAGATATTAGATTGATGCGGAGAATGTTACGTGATTCAATTCACAGAGCATATAATCCTTTACAGACTCTTGAGCATTGGCATTATGTAAGAGCCAGCGAATTAAGAAATATCATTCCATATGCAAAATCTGCGGATTTTATTATAAACAGTGCAATGCCTTATGAATTATCATTATACAAATCAAAATTATATTCACAATTCAAAGAGTGGAAAGAAAAATTCAAAGATAATATTCTGAAAAAAGATGCATTTGTTAGAGCGGAAAGAGTAGCAAATTTTATGGAAGAAATTGTTGAAGTTGAAGATGATTCACCCGTTCCAAAAGATTCCGTTCTGAGAGAATTTATTGGTGGGAGTTCTTTAAAATATTAGTGGGGTAAACATTTTGAAACCTTATTAAAGAAAATAAATTGTACAGACGGCTTCAAATCCAATTAGCTATAAACTTTTAAAGTTGGCTGTCTTAAACAGATTTTAATATTATCAATAATCTTTTAAAACAGCCAAAATTTTATCCTTCAATTAAAACAGCTGTTCCGCTTGCCGCAACCATTAACATACTTCCACCGGCTTGAATTGTTTCATAATCTAAATCAACTGCAATAATTGCATTACCGCCCAAAGATTTACATTGCTCAATCATTTCTTCAATTGCAATATTTTTTGCCTTCTTTAACTCGGCTTCATATGCTGCGGATCTTCCACCAATAATATCACGTATTCCAGCAAATAAGTCTTTAAAAACGTTTGCGCCTAAAATTGCTTCTCCTGATACTAATCCCAAATATTTTGTTATTTTTTTACCTTCAATTGTATTGGTTGTTGTAACTAACATATAATACCTTTCAATTTATGATTACAAATAAATTAATAATAAATTTACAAAATATTTATAAAAAATTTTATTGGATAAAATGAACTCAACAATAGCTGAAATTAATATTAAAAATTTAGTATACAATTACAATTCAATTAGAAGAAAAACAAAATCCAAAGTAATGGCAGTTGTTAAAGCAGACGCTTACGGTCATGGTATGATTGAATGTGTGAAAGTTTTAGAATTGCAGAAAAACTCGCCAGAATATTATGGTGTGGCTCTGCTTCAAGAGGCAATAGAATTAAGGTCTTCGCGGGTAACTATAAAGCCAATACTATGTTTTGCCCCAATTGATTTTAATGAATTTAAATATTATAAAAATATTATACCCACAATAACTTCAGAGGATCAAATAGAAAAACTTCTAAAAGTTAAATTAAATTTTAAATTAAAAATTCATATAAATATTAATACCGGTATGAACAGATTAGGCATTAATTTTATTAGTGCGATTGAGAATATTAAAAAACTAAGCAAAATTAAAAATATAATTATTGATGGCATCTATACACACTTTGCAACCTCTGATGAAAAAAATAAAAAATTTGCTCAGCTTCAGTTAAGCAGATTTACCAAAATTGTGGAAGAATTAAAAAATCAAAAAATAAATTTTGGTTTAGCACATGCGGCAAATAGCGGAGCAGTTTTGGATATGCCTAACTCTTATTTTGACATGGTGCGACCGGGAATTTCACTTTATGGATACTATCCTTCATTAGAAACTTCTGAATCCATCAAACTTAAACCGGTGATGTCAGTTAAGTCAAAAATTTCACATATAATGGAAATTGATAAAGGTGAAACGGTTGGTTACGGCAGACTTTTTAAAGCCAATCATAATACTAGAATTGGGACATTACCAATTGGTTATGCCGACGGTTTATCAAGAGCGTTGAGCACAAAGCTTAGAGTTATTATCGGAAATAGTATTGCAAAACAATTAGGGCGAATTTCGATGGATAGAATTTCCATTGAAATTCCCAAAAGTACTAAACTCCATCAAGACGTAATTTTGTTAGGACGAAAAGGAAATTAGAAATTACTGCTTGGGATTGGTCAAAATTCTTAATACTATTCCTTATGAAATAACATGCGCAATTAGTAAAAGAATTTCTAGAATTTATGGTACAAAATTCTAAATTATGAGTAAAAATACTTATCTTTTAAAATTAAATATAAGTTAGTGTGTTCGTAATTTTGCTTAAAAATTAAGAAAAAGGAAAAGGATTTATGGATTTATTTGCAGTAATTATGGCTGGTGGAGTTGGTTCTAGATTTTGGCCAAGAAGTAGACAAGGCAAGCCTAAGCAGCTTATTCCAGTATTTGGTGAAAATACTATGATTCAAGATACTGTAAAACGATTAGATGGATTAATAAAGAATGACAATATTTATGTAATTACAAATCAAATTCAAAAACCTAGTGTAGTTGAGCAGCTTAAAAATGTTCCCGAAGCAAATATTATTGCTGAACCGTTTGGCAAAAATACAGCTGCTTGTATAGGTTTGGCTTCAATTTTAATTCATAACAAATCTAAAGACGCTGTTACAATAATTTTACCAGCTGATCATCTAATCCAAGACGAAAAAGGTTTTCAGGAAACTTTAAGTAAAGCCGCAAAATTTGCTGAACACTCTGATGGATTAGTAACAATTGGTATAAATCCTAGCCGTCCGGAAACGGGTTATGGTTATATTCAAATTATTGATAAAGAAATTGAAAAAGATATTTACAAAGTTCAAACATTTGCAGAGAAGCCAAATTTATCTACCGCAATAAGATTTATGGAAGCAGGAGATTTTCTTTGGAACTCAGGTATGTTCATTTGGAAAACAGAAGTAATTTTAAATGAAATTAGTTTATATCTACCAGAACTTTATGAAGGAATGTTGGAGTTAGAAAAATCAATTGGGACTAATAAGTTTGATGAAATTCTTACAAAAGTTTATGGTCAATTGGTTAGTGTTTCAATTGATTATGGCATAATGGAAAAATCCAATAAGGTTTATTTGATTAAAGGTAATTTTGATTGGAGTGACGTAGGAAGCTGGGAAGAAGTCTATCAGTTATCAAAGAAAGATAAAAATGGCAATGCTCAACATGGTGAAATTTATGCAGAAAATTCATTTGGAAGTTATATTTCAAATCCGAATAAATTTACTGCAATTGTTGGACTAGAAAATATAATTGTAATTGATACGGATGATGCACTTTTAATTTGCAATAGAGATAATGCCCAAGATGTTAAACATGTTGTGGATTATTTGAAAATGAATAAAAAAGACGATCTCTTATAAATATGCCGAACAATAAAAAGTTAATTACGGAGAAGGACATTCAGAGCCTAATTCTAAAGGGGATTAGAAGATTAGAAATTTCAGGTAATGAAATATTCACCCCAGCTGCAAAAGATAAAATTAATGAAGCTAAAATTAAACTCGATAAAGTTTTACCATTCACCCAAAAATTTAGCTCATTAAATCTTTCAACTCCAACATTTAATTCTAAAAAATTGGCAATTGGTTGTGATCATACTGGTTTTGCTCTGAAGAATCTTTTAATTCCGATTTTATCTAAAGAAGGTTATGAAATAATTGATGTCGGGACAAATGATGAAACCTCATGTGATTATCCGGACTTTGCTTTAAAAGTTGCAGAAGAAGTTTCCCAAGGAAAAGTGTCATTCGGTATTTTGATTGATGCCACTGGAATTCCTTCATCAATTACCGCTAATAAATTACCTGGAATTAGAGCCGCAACTTGTTATAATGAATTTTCTGCACGAAGTTCAAGAGAACATAACAATGCAAATATTTTAGTTATTGGTGCAAAAGCGATTGGGGAAGAAACTGCAAAATCAATCATGCAAGTTTGGTTAAACAGTTCATTTTTAGGTGAACGACATCAAAAAAGATTAGATAAAATTACAGAGATAGAAAAAAAATATTCAAAGAATTAATGAAATTTATTTCAGGAAACTTCCGTGTTTATAGATGATTGTGTAGTTGCATCAAATACTAAAATTGCAGAGAATACATTTCTTATTGGCTTAGAAGTTCCGTTCAGCACTGAAAAATTATTACCAGGACAATTTTTTAATATTAAAGTTTCTAATAATTCCTTTCCTCTTTTGCGTAGACCTTTTAGTATTTCAGACGTTATAGAAAATAGAATATATTTCATGTATAAAGTTGTTGGAGAAGGTACTTCAATAATTTCTAAAAAAGTAAAAGGTGAAACATTAAACCTCCTCGGGCCCCTCGGCAATTCATTTAATATTGATGACTCTTTTAGCACTGCAATAATTATTGGCGGTGGTATTGGAATTGCTCCATTTCCATTTTTAATAAAAAAGCTTGTGAATAAGAATATACAAGTTTTATTCGGTATGCGTTCCAAAAGCGAAGCCCATAATTATGGATTAGTTAATATTAATTATTCATCTGATGACGGAAGTATTGGATTACATGGAAATGTGATTGATTTACTCGATGTTGAGTTAAAGAATTCTGATGAAACAAAAACAAAAATATTTGCTTGCGGACCAAATGCTATGTTCAGAGCCTTGCAAAAATACTTAACTAATAAAAACGTTTTATGCGAAGCGTCGATGGAATCAGCTATGGCTTGCGGTTTTGGCATTTGCCAAGGTTGTCCTATTGAATTTAAAAATAATCCAAGCTATAATTTAATCTGCAAAGATGGACCAGTTTTTAATATTAAAGATATTGTAATATGAACGAAATTGATTTATCAGTAAATATTGGTTCTCTAAAATTAAAAAATCCGGTAATGCTGGCATCCGGCACAGTTGGTTATGGAAATGAAATTTCGGAATTTACCGACTTAAGCAAAATTGGTGCAATCGTCACAAAGTCTATTTCACTTAAGCCAAGAAAAGGAAATCCGCCGCAGAGAATTACTGAAACACCTTCCGGAATGTTAAATGCCATTGGATTGGCAAACGTTGGTGTTGAAGAATTTATCACACATAAAATTCCTTTTCTCAAAAAAATAAATTCCACATTGATTTGCAATATTGCTGCAAGCAGTATTGAAGAATATATTGAGTGCGTTGAAATTTTGGAAACACAAGAAACAATAAAGGGTTTTGAAATAAACGTCTCATGCCCCAACGTAAAAGAAGGTGGTTTAATTTTTGGGAATGACATTAATGCAGTTGGACGAATAACTGAAAAAGTTAGAGCCAAAACTAACAAGCCAATTATTATTAAATTATCTCCGAACAATTCTAATATTTCTGATTATGCAGAAGTTGTAAAAAAAGAAGGCGGAGATGCTGTTTCAGCTATAAATACCTTAGTCGGAACAGCTTTTGATATTTATTCTCGAAAACCAAAAATTAAAAATATTACTGGAGGACTTTCAGGTCCGGCAATTAAACCAGTTGCACTTGCAAAAGTATTGGAGATTTCTCGTAAAGTTGATATCCCAATAATAGGAATTGGCGGAATTTTTGATTGGAAGGACGCTGTTGAGTTTATGATTGTAGGTGCATCTGCATTTCAAATTGGTACCGTAAATTTTGTAAATCCAAGAGCAAGTTTAGAAATTATTGAAGGCTTAAAAAAATATTGTGAAGAAACCTCAATAACAAAAATTTCAGATTTAATTGCTTCAAGAATTATTTAGATGAACATCGATTCTGCTTTAGAAAAAATTTATTCGCTTAAACAATTTCATGTAAAACTTGGTTTAGATAATATTAAAAAATTACTAAACCACATTGGAAATCCGCAAGAAAAATTAAAAATAATTCACGTGGCGGGCTCAAACGGAAAGGGAAGTACATGTTCTTTTTTAGCAAGCATACTTCAGGAGCATGGCTATAAAGTTGGTTTATATACATCACCTCATTTCGTGAGATTTAATGAGCGCATTAGGATAAATGGAATTGAAATTAGTGATGATGAAATTATTATTTTTTTAGATGAAAATAAAAATTTTATTGAAGAAGAAAGCCCTACTTTTTTTGAAATAGCGACAGCAATGGCATTTCAACACTTTAAAAAATATAAAGTTGATTTTGCAGTAATTGAAACTGGTCTGGGTGGAAGATTGGATGCAACAAACACAATTGTTCCGCTTGCTTCGGTAATAACTAGCATCAGTCTGGAACACACAAAAATTCTAGGAAATACTATAGAAAAAATTGCTTATGAAAAGGGTGGAATTATTAAAAATAAAATTCCGCTTTTCATTGGCAAACTCCCTAAAGAAGCCAAAGTAACCTTGGTTAAAATTGCTGAAGAGAAAAAATCAATAGTAATTGACATAACTAATCATCTAACAATCATTAAAAATGGATTTAAATTAAAATTAAAAAAAGCTGAGCAAAAATTTAAATTAAAAACTTTAATTGGTACTCATCAAAATTATAACGCAGCTCTGGCTATAAAAACTTTAAA
Source organism: Ignavibacteriales bacterium (assembly GCA_020635285.1). Lineage (GTDB taxonomy): Bacteria > Bacteroidota > Ignavibacteria > Ignavibacteriales > Melioribacteraceae. The sequence goes on from JACKAB010000044.1 coordinate 356,577, forward strand.
TGAAATTATTTCTAAATTAGACTATAACAAAATTCAAAACGGACTCGATAATGTAATTAACAATTCCGGTTTGCAAGGGAGATTCCAAAAAATTAGTGAATCCCCAAAAGTTATATTTGATGCTGCTCATAATCTGGAAGGTGTAAAAGTATTTATAAAATTGTTTAAGAAAGAATTTAAGAATTATAAAACATGTACTTTGATTTATGGCGCTTTAAATGACAAAAACAATAAACAAATGCTTACATTGTTACAGTCATATTTTATAAAAGTTTATGTTACATCAATAAACAATGAAAGAAGCGAAACGACAAAAAATTTAATTTCTATTACAAAGTCGTTGAAGATGGATGCCTCAAAGACTAATTACCCGGAAAAATAATTAGTGCATTTATAAAAAATAAAAATAGAAACCAACAAAATTGCCTGGTTGTATTAGGGAGCATTTATTTATTGGGAGAAATAAAAATTAAGTTAAGCAAAATTTAACTTGACTTTTCTAAAGAATACAATTACTTTTTGAGTGTACCTCTTGGTCCATTCAGTAAATTCATAAATTAAAAAAAAGCAATAATAATCAAAATAATTCCCCTATAAAAAACTTGTCAAGTAACATTCATATTCAATTAAATTAGCAGGTATTTATGCCAATGGATATTTCCACACTGAAGTCAAAAAAAATTGTTGATTTACTTCAAATCGCCAAAGAACACAATTTAACCGGCGTTAATGATTTAAGAAAACAAGAATTGATTTTTAAAATTTTAGAAGCCCAAACAAAAAAAGATGGCTTAACATTCTCTCAAGGAGTTCTTGAAGTCCTCTCTGATGGTTATGGATTTTTGCGATCGGCAGATTATAATTATTTGCCATCACCCGATGATATTTATGTCTCTCCATCACAAATTAAAAGATTTAGTTTGCGAACAGGTGACCATGTTAGTGGTCAAGTGCGTCCTCCTAAAGAGGGTGAAAGATTTTTCGCCTTGTTGAGAGTTGAAGCTGTAAATGGGAAAGACCCGGAAGAGATTAGAAGCAGAACTCTTTTTGATAACCTTACACCGCTATATCCAACCAAAAGATTAAAATTGGAATCGGCTCCTGGTGAATATTCTATGAGAATTATGGATTTGCTGGCGCCAATTGGAAAAGGTCAACGTGGATTGATTGTTTCTCCACCTAAAACTGGTAAAACGGTATTGTTGCAAAAAATTGCAAACTCCCTCACTAGGAATCATCCTGAAGTCAAATTAATTATGCTTCTGATTGATGAACGTCCTGAAGAAGTAACAGATATGCAAAGATCTGTTCAAGCAGAAGTCATCAGTTCTACTTTTGATGAACCGCCTGAGAGACACGTTCAAGTTGCAAATATGGTTATTGAAAAAGCAAAGAGAATGGTTGAAGCAGGGGATGATGTTGTTATTTTATTAGATAGTATCACTCGTTTAGCAAGAGCCCATAACACAACTCAGCCTCATAGTGGTAGAATACTTTCGGGTGGTGTTGATTCTAATGCCCTCCATAAACCCAAAAGATTTTTTGGTGCAGCAAGAAATATTGAAGATGGAGGAAGTTTAACTATTTTGGCAACTGCCCTTATTGATACCGGCAGTAGAATGGATGAAGTGATTTTTGAAGAGTTTAAAGGAACTGGCAACTTAGAAATTGTTTTAGATAGAGCTCTATCTGATAGAAGAGTTTTCCCAGCTTTCGATGTAAATAAATCTGGAACGAGAAAAGAAGAATTATTAATGACCGAAGAAGAATTGAACAAGGTTTGGATATTGAGAAAACTATTGAGCAATTATGATACTATTGAAGCTATGGACTTTATGCTTGATAAAATGCGGGGTACAAAAAGTAATAAAGAATTTTTGCTAGGTATGAATAGTTAATTTAATTCAGAAACTTTTATTCCAAATTGTGTAAAATGTAATTATTGTTCAGAAGGGATCTATTTTGAAATTTAAAATTATTTTAGCTATTCTTTTCTTTGCAGCAATTACATTTGCACAAGAAAAATCAAATCCGGTTTTATTCGAACACCATTCATTTTTAAGTGAAGAGATACAAAAGGAAATCATTTCATTTAGAATTCCTTATAATGTCTTTTTGTTTACTAAAATCAACGAACATTACGAAGCATCTTTCAGTTTAACAATCGAGATCTTTGACAGTACAAATTTTGTCCTTAGAGAAATCAAATCGGATAAAATTTTAACAACCAACTACGAGCAGACCAAATCCGAAAAATCTTATTATCAAAATTTTGTTGAATTTGAGATAAAACCCGGTAAATATAAATTAAATACAAACCTAACAATTGATGGGGCCGAAGATCAAATTAGATTTGCTGATAATAAACTGGTGGTTGATTCACTTTCTACTATTAAAATCAGCGAACCGTTACTTATTGATCATGATGAGAATAAAAACGGAGCATTCAACTTGCTTAATTTTGAGAATTCAATTCCGCTTTCACCAAAAGAATTTGACATTCTAATTGAAATTCCTGATACATCAATTACTCAAGTTAAATATTCTATTAAGCAGTTTGATAAAATAATTAAAACAGATTCCACAAGTATTTATTCAAAAGGCGGAATTATTTTTAGTTATTCTGATAATGAAGTGAATCTAAAAATATCACCTACACCCAATAACAATAATGTCTTTAAGATTTCAAATTTTTCAAAATTACTCAGTGAAGGTAAAGCAGAAATTGAAATTTCTTTTAAGGAAGTAAAAAAGACTTTTCCTATATATGTTAAATGGTTCAGCAAACCTAAAGTTTTAAACAATCCTGAATATGCTATTAAACTTATGAGTTACATTGAGGATGAAGAAGTAGTAAAAACATTGCTGATGGATAGTGAAGATAAATATTATAAAAATTTATGTGAGTTCTGGGAAGAAAGTTTTCCATCAAATGGTTCAAAATATAATTATGCAATGAATGAATATTATACTAGAGCTGATTATACAATTGAAAATTTTTCCACATTAAATTCTTTTGATGGTGCTGAAACCGATAGAGGGCCGAATTTATATTACTTACGGAAAGCCAAACTCTATTGAAAGAAACTATACAGAGAAAAATGAAATTTTAGAAATATGGCAATACGAAAAATTAGGAAGAACTTTTATTTTTAAAGACACAAGCGGTACTGGTAAATTCATTTTAGAAAAATAATCATGAAAACTTTTGCTTTTACTTGTGGAGATATAAACGGAATTGGTCCAGAAATAGTTTTAAAAACAATTAATAAAATTAATTCTCAAAAAAAATATTCAGATAGTTTTTATTTGTCCAATTAATGTTTTTAAACAAACCTTAAAATTAGTCCCCGCCAAATTTAGTTATCACTATTCAAAAGAATTTCTATTTGATCAAGAAAATCCAAATAGTGTTCTAATTTATGATTTTGGGACAGCAAAAATTCAATATGGAAAAGAAACTGCAAATTCTGGAAGAATCAGTTATAATTCAATAATGACGGCATGTAAACTTGCAAAGGAGAAAAAAGTTGATGCAATTGTTACCGCACCAATTTCTAAGTTTGCATTTCAGAAAGCTAAAATTAAATTTCCCGGCCATACAGAATTACTTGCTGAGTATTTTGGTGTTAAAAATTATGCAATGATGTTTGTAAGTAAGAAAATGAAAGCCGGTTTGATTACAATTCATATCCCAATTAAGGAAATTTCATGAAAACTTACCAAATCTAAATTAGAGAATACAATTGATGTAATAACGCATAGTTTAAGAAAAGATTTTGGAATTGAAAACCAAAAGTTGCTTTTACTTGGCTTAAATCCGCACTCAGGTGAAAACGGTAAAATCGGGAAAGAAGAAGAAGTTGAATTAATTAATCCGGTTATAAAAAATATAATAAATATTTAGCAGGACCGTTTGTGCCGGATGCTTTTTTGGAAATCATTTATATAAAATTTTGATTGCACAATTGGAATTACCACGACCAAATTTTGATTCCATTTAAGCTTATGAATTTTGACAAAGGTGTAAACTTTACGGCAGGCTTGCCAATTGTTAGAACTTCTCCAGATCATGGAACTGCCTTTGATATTGCAGGAAAAGGAATTGCTAATGCCCAAAGTACTATTGAAGCTTTTAATTTTGCCAAACTTATTTTGAAAAATAGATGAGTTCAACCCCTCAAATTGTAAAACCATATACTTATTTTTCAAAAATTTATTCTCATTTAATGAGCTCGGTAGATTATAAATATTGGGCAAAATATTTGATAGAAATACATGATACTATTGGTTCAAAAAAAGATATTGCTTTAGAATTGGCGGCAGGGAATTGTGAAATTTCTTCTTACCTAAAAAAACAATTTGCAAAACTTTATGTTTCTGATCTCTCATTTGAAATGCTAAAAAATAATAAAAAATGCAAAAACAAAATTTGTTGTAATATGATTAATCTTCCATTTAAAAATAAATTTGATTTTATTTATTCAACCTTTGATTCAATAAATTACTTAAATGATGAAACTCAGTTGAGTTTATTTTTTAATAATATTTCAAATCATTTGTCAGAGAATGGACATCTGGTTTTTGACGTAAGTCTTAAACATAATAGTCTTAAGCACTTAAAAAAACTAAATAGAAAAGGCAAATATAAAAATATTAGCTTTGAACAAATTAGTAAATTCGACGAAGAAACTTTAATTCATTCAAACTTAATCCGTATAAAATTAAAAGACGGAAGTTGGGTTGAAGAATTACATAAGCAAAAAATTTACGATTTTTATTATTATTTTGAGGTTATAGAATCGAATGATTTATATGTATCAGAATGTTTTGATGCATTTGATTTTAAAGACGGAAATAGAGATTCTGACAGAATACAATTTATTGTTAAAAGGAAAAATTAATGTTAACATTTACAAATGTTGAATTTAAGTATTCAAACCAGCCGGTTTTTAATAATCTTAATCTGCAATTAAACGGCGGTGAATTTGCATTCTTGATTGGTAAAAGTGGAGTTGGTAAATCTACATTGTTACAATTGGTTTATATGGATATTCTTCCGCAAGCTGGTTATGTGCAAGTGGCTGAGTTTAGTTCTGATACTATTAAAAGAAAACAATTACCTAAACTCAGAAAAAATTTGGGAATTGTTTTTCAAGATTTTAAACTTCTAGAAGATAGAAATGTTTATAATAATTTGGCATTTGTTTTGCATGTAACAGGAACCCCATGAAAAATTATTAAGGATAAAATTATGGAGTCTTTAAAAAGTGTGGGGCTGGAACATAAATATAAAACATGCCAAATCAGCTTTCGGTGGGGAGCAGCAGCGCATTGCAATAGCACGAGCAATTATAAATGAGCCGAAATTAATTTTAGCAGATGAACCAACGGGAAATTTAGATCCGAAAACTTCAGATGAGATTATGTTAATACTTAAAAAAAATAAATGAACGAGGAACAGCAATTTTATTTGCAACACACAATTATGATTTGGTAAAAAGACCGAAGCCCAAATTCTAAAAATAGAAGATGGAAAAGCCATAAAAGTAAAACTTAAAAATAGGGAAGAAAACTAAGTAACTATTTCTAAAATTTTCTTTGTAATCTCATTAACCGGTAATGTAGCATCTATCTCGTAAATGTTATCGTGCTCTTTATAGTAATGTAAAACAGGACTCGTAGTTTTTTCAAAAATTTCCAGCCGATTCTTAATCACATCTTCTTCATCATCTTTTCTTTTTATAAAAGTATCAATGCTTCCACAAGACGGACACTTTAACGAATTTTTTAAGAAGTTAAGGTTTACAATATTTCCGCACGCTTTACACATTCTTCTCTGGGATAATCTATCAACAATAATATCGACGTCTGCAACTAAGCTGATTACGATGAGTGGATCATCAGAAATAACGTCAACAATAGTTTGTAAAACCTCAGCTTGATGAACCGAACGAGGATAACCATCAAGAATAAATCCTTTTTTACATTTTGGATCTTTCAAAACATCATCTATCAAATGCGTCATAATATCATCAGGAACAAGTTCGCCTCTGTTCATTGTTTCTTTGGCTTTAATTCCCAGCCAACTTTTTTTTGTAATAGCTTCTCGTAATATATCGCCGGTGGAAATATGAGGAAGATTCAATTTGGAAGAAACAATTTTTGCTTGAGTGCCTTTGCCAACGCCGGGAGCGCCAAAAAATAATATCATTTTCAAATTAAACCTCCTAAAACAATGAAAAAATCAGTACAAAAGTATTTATTAATTATCAGTTGTAAAATTCCTTTTCTTTTTAAAGAATGATTGAAGCAAATTTTTACTTTCTTCGGCATAAATACCCGAATAAACTTTTATATCGATATTATACTTATTATCCACAAGTAAATTGTATTGAGAGCCTGCAGCACCTTGCTTTGGTTCAAAAGTTCCAAAATATACATTTTTAATTCTTGATAGTAGAATAGCACCTGTGCACATTACACAAGGCTCAACGGTAATATAAATATCGCATTTATCTAAAATTTTGGAACCCAAATGATTAGATGCCGCAGTTATTGCAAGCATTTCTGCATGTGCGGTTGAATCGTTAAGCATTTGTGTTTGATTATGTCCGCGACCAATAATTCTATTTTCAAAAACTACAACAGCTCCAATAGGTACTTCATCTTTTTCAAAAGCAAACTCAGCTTCTTGCAAAGCGGCGTACATAAATTTATATACTGATTCAGAGAATAGCAAAATTTTTGAAGTTATTTAATTTAGTACGCCCGGAAGGAATCGAACCCTCAACCCCCAGAGCCGAAATCTGGTGCTCTATCCAATTGAGCTACGGACGCTTTTAATAATGATGTACAAATATATTACTTTGTCTGAGAAATTAAAAGATGCTAATCAATAAAACAAATAATTTATTTTGACAAATCCCTATTTTTAAAAATATAACCTTAAGAAAATCAAAAAATAGTATTATTTTAGCGCTTCAAATTTAAGGAATTATATGAAGTACAACGATGTAAATTGGCAAGATAGATTTGAGATAAAAGAATCAAGTAAAGAAAATGCTGGTCGTGGAGTTTTTGTAAAAACAAATATTAAGAAAGGTGAACATATTGGGTACTATACAGGTAAGGTGTTAAATGCCAAACAGATACAAAGAGAACCCTATGTTTCTTCATCCTATTTAGTTCAAGTTACACATAATTATTTTATTTTAGGTGAGGGTAAAGGAATAAATTTTGTAAGTTTTATTAACCATTGCAGTAAGCCTAATGCAGAATTGGTTGTTTCAAATAGATGGAAGACTGCTCGAATAGTCGCATTAAAAAAAATAAAAAAAGGCGAGGAAATATATTATAATTATTCAGATGAGTATTGGGAAAATATTGGAAAAACGCCGAAATAGTTTAGAACTATCATTTAGTGAAATCAAGAAAAATATTAAAACAAATAAATAATTTTGTATTTTTGTAATTCAAAAATGCACCCGTAGCTCAACTGGATAGAGCATTTGACTACGAATCAAAAGGTTAGAGGTTCGAATCCTCTCGGGTGTACCAAGTGTTATATAAAACAATAATTTACAAGAATCAAACACACAATCTCCTCAACATCCCTTTTAAAATAAATAATTTGTTCTAAATTGCTTGAAAAAAAAAGCAAGATGGCCACCCCAAATTAATTTCTTGGATTTTATCCTCAAGTCAAAATAATTTGTAATCAATGAAAAAAAAAATAGAATTATTAATTAATCATAAAATGTAGAATTAATATTTTAGCGTTATGAACTTTATAAATTATCAAAAAAATATAAATTTGTGAGAATCAAATGGTATTAAAAAATATTTAATTTATAAATTATTCCGACCTAGAAAAGAATTATAGCAGTGAAGAAAAGATCAGACTCTAAGGCAAAAGAAAAAGAACAAACTTATTAACTAATTTTTTTTTTTTTAACAAACTAGAATGATGGAAACTGTCTATTAAATAATTACTGACTTTGTCCATAACCTTTTGAAGACATACAATTATGTAATTGATCTGGCTGCGAAGTCGCAGTTTATAACAAACGTCATAAATGGATTGAAAGCTTTGTAAATTTTCGCTAATTCTAGATTTGTGGAATATCTATACTGCCTGCTGTTTGCTTTCTAAAAACTGTTTTCTTATTGGAGGTCTTCAAAAATTTTTGTTGTTTGACATTCCAATAAAAATGATCAATAAATATAAATCATGTCAATTTCTATATAATTATTATGATTTTCAATTAAAGATTTTATAAATTGTTTATAGTAGATTTATAATTGTTAAGTAATTTGGTACGGTTCTAAGACCGTTTTTTAGATTTATATGCCAAACCGGTTTGGCAAGTACTGAAAATGAAAAATATTTCTTTACAAGATATTTCAAAAAGTTTGAAAATTTCAAAATCGACCATTTCAATTGTATTAAATGATAGGGGCGATGAGAAACGTATTAGTAAAAAAACCCAGGAAAAAATTCAAAAGTTTGCTAAAAAACATAATTACAAAGCTAATCAATTAGCCCGTGGATTAAGCCGTGGCAAAAGCGATATGATTGGATTGATTGTCCCCAATATATCAGACAGTTTTTACGCACGGATTGCTAGAAGAATTGAGTACAAAGCTGAAAAATCTGGGTATAATGTTATATTCAGTAGTACTGGCGAGAGTAAAGTAAAAGAAAGCCAGTTGATACAGTCGATGTTAGACCGGCAAGTTGATGGATTAATAATTGCTTCCTCTCAGAAAAATGAAGAAGACATTAAAAGGCTAAAACGAAACAATTTCCCCTTTGTTTTAATTGACAGACATTACCCGAATATTGAAACAAATTATGTGATAATGGATAATTATGGTGGGACGTCTTTAGCTGTTGAGCAATTAATTAAGCATGGACGAAAGCAGATTGGATTTATAACATTGAAACCCGGACTTGAGGCATTGAAAGAGCGTTTATATGGTTATTCTCAGACAATGGAAAAACGAGGATTACCAATAAAAGCTGAATACATACAAGAATTGAATTATGAGAGTATTGAATTAAAAATGCATCAAGTTATAAAAAAAATTGTAGAAGTTCCTAACAATATTGACGGAATAGTATTTGCAACGCATTTTTTGGCAGCGGCTGGAATAAGAGAATTAAGGAAACTTAATATTAGAATACCTATGGACGTTGCCATTGTGAGTTTCGGGCAGATGAGTGCTTTCGACCTTATTGAACCTCCTATTACAGCCATACAATTGCCGAGTAATGAAATTGGTGATAAAGCAGTAGATGTTCTTCTGAAAAATATGAAAGAGGCGGATTCAGGGTATGAAAAAATCTGTTTGAAAGCAAATATTGTGATTAGAAAATCATGCGGTATGCTTTAATATTTTTGTTTGTCATTAAATAAACAAATTTAGTTGTAATATCAAGTAAGTACTAATAGGGATTAGGTCAAATAATATTTAGACTGAGAGACTTTATTTAATTATCCGTGCACGTATCTTGATTAAAAATGAGAAGTTATTGAAAGTTAAAATAGTACCGCAATATTGATATCAGAAATGATTTAAAATAATAAAATGAATTATTCATAGTTTTAAGGAATTTTAATAAAATGAAAAAAAATCTTAACTCATTATTTTTTCTTTTCACTTTCCTCAATATAGTGTTTAGCATAAATTCATCTGTTTCAGTCTTTTACAAAATAGACCCAACGAAAAATACAGCCCAGGCTTTATTCCAGCATCTTTTATTTGTAAGTAGTAAATCTTGTTATTGGGAAGGGAACCTATATTCCCAGCATGCTAGCCAGGCATACTCGCACATACTTATTTCGCAAGCTGCAGATTATTCCTCAGGAAGTTTGATCGCTGCGCAATATAACGAGCCATTATTTGGCGTGCTTAATCCTAAAAAAAAATCATCAAAAGCTAACCTTACTGCTGAACAAAGCTTTTATTTAATAAATGGAAAAGGTATTATCGTATCTGCAGTAAAAAAGCAGACGACTCTTATATTTTTATCATGAGGATGTATAATAGAAATAAAGAAAGTAAAATTCTTTCATTGAGTCTTACTTCAATTTTGATGGTGTCTTCCAAACCAACATGATTGAAGAAAATCCAAAAGAAATTAAAAAACTGAAAGTTTGCAAGTATACGATTGAGAGGTGGAGTTAGATTGAGGAAAATAATATGATCAAGAGTGAAATATAACTATAAAATTAAGAAGTAAAGATAAAGTTCCTGGTAGATAAAATACCAAACAAAAATTGGAGAGGATTAAAAAAATGTACAAATCAGTATTAGCTGTTATTCTTTTACTTTTATGTCTTTCATGTTCAACGACAGATAATGAAAATATTAACAAAGTTTCAATTGTTGATTATGTAAATCCGTTAATGGGAACTGATTCAAAATATTCGTTATCAAATGGAAATACATACCCCTGCAATCGCTACTCCTTGGGGTATGAATTTCTGGACTCCTATGACATCTCCAATGGGAGATGGCTGGACTTACAAGTATAATGAAAACAAAATCAGAGGTATTAAACAAACCCATCAACCTAGTCCTTGGATAAATGATTATGCAGCATTTTCTTTAATGGCTGTAACCGGTAAAATGAAATATAAAGAAGGTGAAAGGGCTTCATGGTTCTCACATAAAGCGGAAACTGTAAAACCATATCATTACAAAGTTTATTTAGCAGATTATGATGTTGTTGCAGAAGTTACACCCACCAACGCGCAGCTCAATTTAGATTTACATTCCCGGAATCAGATTCATCATATATCATGTTGGATGGTTTTAATCAAGGATCAATGGTAACCATTATTCCGGAGAAAAGAAAAATTATTGGTTATTGCAGAAATCATCATGGAGGAGTTCCGAAGAATTTCCATAATTACTTTGTTGCCGAATTTGATAAGGATTTTGAATATACTCACACTTGGAAAGATGATTGGAAATTACAGAAAAATTCTTTGAATAGTGAGGGCGAACATGTTGGTGCTATTGTTGGATTTAAAACTAAAAAGGAGAGAAGCAGTTAATGTTAAAGTTGCATCGTCTTTTATCAGCATTGAGCAAGCCTCACTTAATTTATCAAGAGAAATTAACAATGATTCGTTTGACGAAACAAAATTGAAAGCACAAACGGTTTGGGAAAATGAATTAAGCAGAATCAAAATTGAAGATAGTAATTCTGATAACATAAAAACATTCTATTCTTGTTTGTATCGCGTATTACTTTTTCCAAGAAAATTTTATGAATATAATGAACTTAATGAAGTGATTCATTATAGCCCTTATAACGGTGAAGTATTGCCGGGATATATGTTTACCGACAATGGATTTTGGGATACATTCAGAGCCGTTTTCCCATTTTAAATTTGATGTATCCTGAATTAAATAAAAAATTATGAAAGGACTAGTGAACACATATAAGGAATCTGGTTGGCTCCCAGAATGGGCAAGCCCAGGCCATCGTGATTGTATGATCGGGTCAAACTCAGCAATAAATATCTCAGATGCATATTTAAAAGGGAATGTGGAAGATGAGGATGTTGAAGTGCTACTAGAGGCGATGTTAAAAATGCTGCAGTTGATGATGGACGTCCTTATAAATCGGTAGGTAGAGAAGGTGTAGATTATTACAATAAGCTTGGTTATGTTCCATATGATGTTGGGATTAATGAAAATACTGCGCGTACTTTGGAGTATGCATTTGCTGATTTCAATATTGCTGAAATGGCTGAAAAGTTAGGAAAGCATGAGCTTGCTGAAAAGTTTTACAAGCAGTCAATGAATTATAAAAATGTTTTCGATCCTTCAGTTAATCTAATGAGAGGAAAAAATGAGGATGGTACTTTTCAGTCACCTTTTAATCTTTTAAAATGGGGCGATGCATTTACCGAGGGCAATAGCCTTCATTATACTTGGTCAGTATTTCATGATGTTCAAGGACTTATTGATTTAATGGGTGGGAATGAAAAGTTCATTGAACAACTTGACAATGTATTTGAAATGCCTCCTCATTACGATGATTCCTACTATGGATTTACCATTCATGAGATAAGGGAAATGCAAATTGTAAATATGGGTAATTATGCTCATGGAAATCAGCCGATACAGCACATGATTTATTTATATAATTATGCTGGCGTACCTTACAAGGCTCAAAAAAGAATTCGTGAAGTTTTAGATAAGCTTTATTCTGCTACTCCAGATGGATATTGCGGTGATGAGGATAACGGACAAACTTCAGCATGGTACGTTTTTAGTTCGTTAGGTTTTTATCCAGTTACTCCATGAATTGATCAATACGTGCTTGGCTCTCCATTATTTGATAAGGCAACCTTAAAATTAGAGAATAGAAATCAATTTATTATAAAAGCAAATACCAATTCCAAAGAATATTATTATATAAAATCTGTCAGTCTAAATAGGGAAAATTATAATAATAGCTATTTAAAATTTGATGATATTCGAAATGGAGGAGAATTAGAATTTAATTTGTCCGAGATCCCAAATAAAAGTTGGGGAAGTAGTTTAACAAATGCTCCTTACTCATTTAGTGAGGATAAAAATTCAAATAAATAATGTAAAAGAAAAAAGTGAGATACTTTTAAAATTATATAAGACGAATAATCTTGAGTTATCAAAATTTTTGTCTGTGCATACTTAATTAAAAGTTTTGTTGGAATACTTTTGGGAAAAGTAGTTTAAATCTTTGTTTCAAATAATATCGGGATTTATAGAGCATAGTTAAAAAGAAATAAATATTTATCATGGTAACATGTAAACCTTTAGGAGTAAACTTATTATGACAAGTAAATTACCATCGCTAATTTCAAGTTTGATTATATTCACAGTATTTTGCCAGCTTACAAAAAGCCAATGAAGATACTCGCTGGTGGCCGGTTCAGAAAGCTCCAGAAAATGTTGTTATTGTTGATTGGAATTCGCTGGAATTTGTCGAATTGGCTAACGGCGATAGTTCAGATTTGCCTTCACTAAACCTAGTTGAATCTATGTCAGGCCTGGCAGCTAGGTCTGTAAATAATGACTCGCTTAATGAAATGGTTTGGCTATATAATTACTATCGTGATTATGTTCAATGGTATGAGAGTGCAAAAACAAGACTTCAATTTAGCGTGATTGATACATTAGACCAGTGGCAGTTATTGGAACGGTATAAAAACAATGGACTTGTGAAGGGATATGTTTTGTATTCAGTTGATACTTCACCGGGTAATCTACACACTTTCCGATTTAAAATGAACCATTCTGTAAATGTGGCCACCGTTGCCGCTTCTGTATATAATGGAGTACTGATTAGTGAAGAACTGGAGGCCAAAGTACAGAAATGGGCTTACCACTTTTATTTGATGCTAGGGGAAAAACGAAGCTTGGGCATTTTACGAATTTAAGGATAATATTAATAAAACGATTGCATTGGCTCAGGAACCAAAGGCAAATCATAACCGTGATATAGCGATTGCACATAATATGATGGTATTCTTTGGGATGGGTGAAGTAGCGGAAGATTTATACAAATTTATGGAACCAAAATCAACCGTTATTGGATGGAATCTTGGTAACGAAGGTGATTTTGTTCATCAAATATCAAAATATGGCCATATCGTTGTAGCATCCAATTGGTCGCTTAATCTGACTCTCCTTTCGGCGGGGACAGAAAACTGGCAGCTTGAAGAACCATGTAAGATTTTGGATCCAAACACAATTGATTTTGATGATGATAAACATTCTGTTTCTTTTGTTCTTAGTGATGGAGACAACTTGCAATGGCTAATGACCAATTTTGTAAATCATCCTTATTATTGGGCTAATCCAGACTTCGGAAGTTTTCCGTTTAATTTTGGGATATGTCTTGGTGATTTAAATCAGGCTTGCCCTGAGGTGCTATCTGAAATACAGAGAACTCAGCCAGATAATAGTTCAGTTATATTACATGGTGGAGGATATTACTACCCGGATGTTTTAGGTATATCCCGAACTGATGTGGATAGATACGATATTTTATATAAACATGCTAAACAAATTAGTCATCAAATGAAGATAGGCGGAAGCCGAATTTTAATGTTTATTGCTGAAGACATTGACAGTGAGGAGGCTAAGGAAGCTTACCAGGTATTTGCTGAAGAAATTGACGATTTATTGGGTATGCTTGTAATGCAATACTATCCTTATGAAGGCGGCGATGGCAAAATCTTCTGGTACGAAAATCACGATGGAGTAGAGATACCAGTCGTCTCTGCAAATTATTCATTATGGGCAAATCTTAATTTACCAGGATCTGGAACTCCTGCAAAAATTGCCCGCTTAATAAATGAGAAATCTGAGAGTGCCGAAAGTAATAGTGAAAAATATAATGGCTGGACTGTTGTGCATGCATGGTCCGGTTTTCAATATAATGAAGGTGATGATGAACAGGCTGAGAATGGTCAATATCTCTCACCAGGCAATGGATTTGAGGCCGGTGTTTCTCCTGCAAAATGGTGTGTGGATCGATTGGACACCAACATAAAAGTTGTAACCGCAGAAGAAATGCTTTGGCGTATTCGTATGCGAAACAATCCTGAACAGACTCGAGCTTTAATTGCAGCAACGAATATTTCTGATCCTTCAAATAAATCTTGGAATACTCCCTAGTAAATTTGAGTTATTTGTAAATTATCCTAACCCATTTAATCCAACAACCAATATATCTTATCAAATACTAGAAAAGTCTTTTGTTAGCTTGGAGGTTTTTGATATGCTTGGCAGAAGCGTGGCCTCATTGGTGAATGAAAATAAAGCTGCTGGAAGATATAGTGTTGAATTTAACGGCACTGATTTGGCGAGTGGAGTTTATATTTATAAATTAAGTGCGGGCAACTTTGTTCAGTCTAAAAAGCTAGTGTTGTTAAAATAGTTTCATTTATATTAATAAAAATTAAAATCAATGCTGAATGAAGGAAATATTATGAAAAAGAAAATGAACAAATTAAATATACTATTTATAGTGATATTACTTGGTTTCTTAATGTTTCAGTCATGTAGTTATAACGAAAGTTCTATTATCGAAAAGGAACTAAAGCTTAGGTCAATAGCAGCTTTTAATAGATTTGAAGAGGTCTGGAATTTTAATGATTTCTGGAAAAGAGGTAATACTTTTGATGCTTGTTTGACTTTTGTGGAGGCTGCTTCTAATCAGTGGCCAAATGACCCTGAGATTATTTCAATGCAGACTAAAGTAAATAAAATGCTTGAAGAAAACCTTGACTTTTTCAATAGTTACGATCCAGGAACTCTCTGGGCAGATGATTTTGGGTGGTGGGGATTAATGGGCTTAAATGCCTATAAGCATTTAAAAAGAAATGGACAATTAGAATTAGCTAATAAATATCTTGAGTTATCAACTAATTTATGCTGGGAATATAAAAAGAATACGGCTTACGATATTTCGAATTCAGCTATTCCTGTTCCTCATGGATGCAGAAATGGTGATGCTAATGGTCATAGTTTGGGTGTTAAAAATACGGTAACGAATTCATTGTTATTTCTTTTATCATCTCGCATTTATAGATTAAGCCAAGAAGAACCAATCAATGAAAATGAAAAATATTTAGACATGGCATATCGTCAATGGATTTGGTT
Organism: Ignavibacteriales bacterium; assembly: GCA_020635285.1. Taxonomy (GTDB): domain Bacteria; phylum Bacteroidota; class Ignavibacteria; order Ignavibacteriales; family Melioribacteraceae. Next base: position 372,255 of record JACKAB010000044.1, read on the forward strand.
TGATCAATGGTTTAATCTTGAAGAGTACGAATACTTAAAAAAAACAACTTCATCTGGTGCTCTTGTTCAAGAAAGGCCTATGGCTTTTTTTGAAGGATCTGATTACATTAATAAAGAACATCCGCCTTGGGCCGAAGGTTGGGTATGGGCTGGGGATCAAGGGCTTGTTGTTGCGGCATTAACAGACATGTATTTAGTAAGAGATCAATTAAGCGAATGGATATTTAAAAATAATATTGATGCAAATTTTGATAATGCTGTTTTTGAGAAAAGAATTCTTTACTTAATAAAAGAAATTGGCAAAGGTATTAAGACAGCATTAGTAAGCTCAGAAGATTTAATTATTCGTGAAGCACCATGTCTATCTAGCTTTGGTCCAGTTCATGGAAGGGATTATGTTGCAGGGCGAGGGATTATGTTACGCTATATTGGATCTGAAGAAGAAAAGAACCTTATTGGTGTTGATCTTAATGAAAACATCAAAGCTACAATTGAAGCAATCTGGCAAACCCGCAATAAAGCCAACAATCAATTTCAGGCTGAATTTACAAATAAAGAAATTGACAAAATTTATATCGAAAAATTTGAAAAACTCTGGGGTCTTGCAGATTATGTTTATGAATGGGATATTAAAACGATGAAGGAAAAAAATAAGTTTGGTGTTTGTCAGTCTATAGGACTGGATGCTTTAGGCGCAGCAATTAAATCCTTGTGAAAAAATGATCTGGATTCATAAATTTAAGTTACATGAGATATACTAAAAAAAAATAGTTTTCTGATATAAATAAAAGAGGTGAAATGGTTAATAGTTACCAAAAAATGGGATTACTTTTTTTTTGTATTCAGTTTTGTTTTTTTGGGTCAAAAAACAATTGTCAACAAAAAGAAATGGCTGACGTTTTTGAAAATTCTTTTCCAAATGTAGAAGAACTATCTATTAGTTCTGAGAACTGTATTTTAGAAGATAGGCATTTATGGGTGTCAAATGAGATACAGACTGTAAATCCAGATTTTAAAGGAATTGGAGGTATAACTAAAATTTATAGTCCTCCATTAAATTTATCTCCATTACAAATGGATGTAAAATTTTTCGAAAGAAAAATTAAGACAAAACAATATAATTGGAAACCTGGCGAGATAATTCAACAAGCGGAGATAAATGGAATTGAAATAAAATGTCTCATCATTCCTTTGTCTTCATCAACAAAAGTTATTCAGGTTTATGAACTATCAAACCAGAATAAAGAAAGTATTGCTATCCCTATACAAATATCTGTCGCGCCTTATCTATCAAATTACGATAGTCTTTGGATTTGGTCACCACGGGATGCGAAAAATAAAGCCACTTTAGAATATACTCCCAAAATCAGTGAACTATTATTTAAATCTGAGGATGGAATCATTAAAATATCTACTGATAATAATAATTTCGAAAAGAAAGAGAATTACTTATCTGGAAGTATAGACATAGAAGCTGGCGAAAAGAAACAATTCACCACGTTTATATCTTATTCGGAAAAGAATCAAAAGATGAAATTACAAGCAAGGGAACAATGCAATTAATTCAAGAGGCTAGAGAAAGATGGAATGAGAGATTGACATATGCATATAATCATCTTGGAAGAATTAAAAGTTCAAATGCCGATCTGGATTTATTTTATAAACGGGGAATTCTGAGTTTGCTTACATGTGAATGGAATAAAAAGGAATTGTTACTTCAACCTTACTTCTCAGAATCTGGTATCGATGGTGGTGCGGTATGTTCTTATTTGTGGGGTTACGCTTATGTTTCTAAGATAATGCCAATTTATAATTCTCAAGCCTGGAAAAATCAAATTATTCAAGGAATAAAAACAGATGCAAAGAATCACTATGCTTTCACTCCAATAATTGGTGAAGGATTGGCCCTTGGTATTCTTATAATCAATATTCAGCTATTCGTGCAATATATGACTATGTCCTCATATCCGGTGACCGTGCATTTCTTTCTGAAAAAATAAATAATAAAACGGTTATTGATTATTGTATTGATCAAGCGTTATTTAAAGATGATATAGAAAAGAATGTTGCGTTAATTGATTATGGTTCTAATCATAATCTCCTTGAACTAAAAAAAGACAGACCGTTACCAATTTTTTGTTCCCAGTCCTAATGCCGAAAGGTGTTGGTCTTACAGAGCAGTTGATGAACTTTGTAAATGGGCAAAAGTTACCTCCCAAAATCTCTCACCACATGCCGATAGTTTAGCTAAACTGATAACCAATAAATTATGGTCGGAAGAGGAACAATGGTTCTTAACTCTTGATACCTTAGGTCACCGTCATTTTCTGCCTTCTATTCAAATATTTGATATGTTAAGATGTAATGTGCTTTCTAAGGATCAAGAACAAAAAATCCTTAATCATCTAAATGAAAAAGAATTTTTATCTGAATATGGAGTTCATAGTTTATCTAAACTTGATTGGGCTTATGACTTAAATGATGCGGATTGGGGCGGTCCTGGTATTTACGCTGGTGATGCTCCAGAATTAATTGAAGATTTATATTTATCTGGTTATCCAGAAAAAGCTGAGGATATACTAAATCGAATATTATGGTGGGGTAAATATTTGCCTTACTATCCACAAGCTATTATTGCAGATAAAATTGATTATCGCAGAAACGGACGGGCAAATATAATTGCTGGTATTACTTCTACACAATCAATTCTTTTCGGATTATTGGGATTACAGTTTTTACCTGATGGTGATGTCTATATTAAACCTGAGAAAACAAATTTGTTCAACAAATTTGAAATTAACGGACTACAGATAAAAGAAGAAGTAGTTGACATTTCAATTATAGAAAATATAATTTCTGTAAAAACTAAAAATCAAAAAGAGAGAAAAAAGCTGAAATAGGTGAAAGGATTTATCTTTATGAAAACTAAAAATTATAACAGATTAGTACTGAATACTTTTTTCACAACCATTGTTTTAATCTTTTTATTTGCGGAATTGGAAATATTGTTTTAGCACAAAGAGAAGTTACACCAGCAGATCCAGAATATTATATAATGGATAGAGAAAATATTACTTTCGAAGATTTTCATATACTATTATTTAACTATCGGGGTTTTGTAAGTCCACGTCAATACAGTATTACTCAATTTACTCATGTTCAATTTCTTCCAATTACGGCAGAAATGTATAACTTTAATTTAAACTTTTTACGATAAGGGAACTGGAAGGTTAATTGAAGATGATGTCCCAACCAAATGGAAGTCATGGATTGATGACAGAAAAAACTTTGATCCATTAGGTTCAAATTTCCGTCCTAATTCACCTTCTGTAATGGTTACGCAAGATGAAGATTGGATGCCAAATTTATACCACAGAACCGGTACTTTTCACAAAGAGTATAATAACAATTGGGTGAGTTTCTCTGCGGAAAGTTGGACCAGTGTCTCTTACAACGATGATGAAGTTTTTATTAAGCTTAAGATAACCAATAGAAATTCGGAAAATCTTGATATGACAATTATTCCAAATCAAGTTGCCGACAAAATTATTGTCCGTGGAAAAGAAGGTTCGACCCATGCAAAACAGATTGATGCTTTCACCTTTGGTAGTGAAGTAGCTCATGCTCGAGTATCATCAAATATAAAATCAATTTCTGAAAAAGGATTTGAAATAAGTTTAGCTCCAGGTAAAACTAAAACATATTGGTTTGCAGTAAAATTCTATCAACCTGGAAAAGTAACCCCAGAAATTATTCAGCAAGATATTGAAAAGCGGATGGAAGATGCGGATAAAACTTCAAGAGAAAAATTGGCATGGGCTTACAATCAGTTGCCAAAGTTTAGTAGTACTAATAAACAATTAGAAATATATTATTACCGTTGCATGCTTTCAGTTATGATGAGTCGTTATGAAAATCCAAATTATATTTCCGATGTATTTTGGTCCGTGGGTATGTGGCCATATACAATCAGTTGGGATAATTCTTATTCCTCTGATATTCTTGCAATGCTTGAACCTAAAAGTTTGAAGGGTACTATCCTTACAGACTTTGAGCATGTCAAAATGAAAAGGACCTATGTTGGCTGGAACGGTGCCCATTGGGATAACCTCTATATTCAAGAACCTTTTGCTCTTCAAATAATGCTTGAAGCCTATTTAAGACACACCAATGATTATTCGATTTTTAATGCAAAAGCGGCAGATGCAACTGTTTGGGAATGGATGAAACGATGGATAGTAGAGCTTCAGACAAAATACACGAATGAAATGGGTTTTATTGATATTGGTTATAATACAGAAAAGATAATTGAGATAAGAACCGATGGATATAATCATGTTGTGCCAATAACCAATGCGCTTACAATAAATTTGCTGTATAAGATGTCTGAATGGGCTGTTATAAATGAAGAAAATGAATTATCAGAAAAATATAAAGCAGATGCAAATAAATTAAACAAGCAAGTAAATGATCACCTTTGGAATGAAGAGAAGGGCTGGTTTGATAATCTTTACCCCGATGGAACAAAAGGGACAATCTGGACATACCATCTTTTCGATCTGCTTGATTCAGATCATTTAACAGATAACCAAACTATTCGTTTAGTAGTGCACCTACAAGAAGGTGAATTTCTTGGGAAATATGGTCTTTATTCAATTGCAAGAAGAGATACAGTACATTGGGATTTAATTGATTCAGATTGGGGCGGCGGCGGACAGTATGCTGGTATGCCCGGTCGTATTTCACGTTATTTATATCAAAAGGGATTTGCTGGAAAAGGTTGGGATTTGTTAAGAAGACATATCAGATATATGGATCATTTTCCTTATTTACCACAAAATCCTTTTACTGACAAACCCGAACAAGATCTCTCTTCTCAATCAGTTGAAATTGCAGCAGGTGCAGGTATGGAAGCTATTATTTTTGGAACATTTGGAATAAGGATGGAAGGAGATAAATTAGTAATTAAACCTTATAATCATGAGGATATTGGTGAAGCCACATTAAAGGATATTAAATATAAAGGAAGGTTAATTAATGTCCAATTGATGAAAAAAACATTCTCAGTATTTGAGGGCGAAAAACTTATTGCTACTAAATTTTATGGAGAATCAGTAAGTATTGATATGTAAATAAATTGTACTTTATTGATTGAAAAGTAATTGTTAAAAATCCCTAAATTTAATATTAGAATTAAATGACAAGAAATAAATCAAAAATTTAGCAGATCTTTTTTATTAAACTTACAAATCCTATACTTATTGAAAAGATTGCTTTATCTGAAAAGTTCTTTTTTATGAATTATTACTATAGTAAACGATACAGATTCTCTGGAAGTTTGCACCAGAAATGAAAAATGAAACTTTAGAATAAAGCTAAATTAAAGGAAAGAAAAAAAATGATCGAAAAATTTATAATCAAAGATAGTGGATTCCATCCTTTTTAATTAGTGATAGTTGGCAAGTTGCTCAACTTAACTATATGGTTGATCAGCATATTGATAATATAAAAAAAGTAGAGGTTCACTTTGAAACTGACGAAGTGTTCGTTTTATTGAATGGAGATGCCGTTCTAATAACAGCTAAAATGGAAAATACTGGCCCAGTTTTCAATACAGAATTAATGAAACTTGGGACCGTATATAATGTACCTAAAAATATCTGGCATAATATTGCTATGAGGAAAGAAAGTGAAGTGCTGATAGTTGAAAAATCGAATACACATATAGGTGATTATAAGTACTTCGATTTGAATGAAGAACAAATTGTTGACTTAAAAAATGTATCAGAGTCGTTTGATGAAATAAATAGATAAAGATAAATTTAACAAAGAAGGAATAGATGGCAAACTGGAAAAATGATAACGAGCTATTTAACATTGCAAAAAAATGAATTATTTGTTGCCTTAGTTGGCGATGTGCTTGATAAATTAAATTATCAGCATCAATTTATTTCTCCCAAAATAAAACCGTTAAGAAATGATTTTATTGTTATCGGAAGAGCAATGCCTGTATTAGAAGCCGATGTCTTTGAAGAAGTGGTAGAAGATACAAAGAATCCAATTATGAAAAAACCTTTTGGAATTATGTTCGAAGCTTTGGATAGCCTGAAAGAAAATGATGTTTATATTTGTACTGGTGCTTCACCAAGATATGCGCTTTGGGGCGGATTAATGAGCACAAGGGCTATTAAACTTGGTGCGGCAGGAGCTGTACTGCACGGATATTCTAGGGATACTAATGAAATACTCAAGCTAAATTTCCCAACTTTCTCTTATGGTGGCTATGCTCAAGATCAAGGGCCAAGGGGTAAGGTAGTGGATTACAATGTTAAAATTGAACTTGATGGGGTTAAAGTTTCTCCTGGAGATATAATTTATGGTGATAGAGATGGAGTACTTGTCGTCCCAAAAGAAGTTGAAGAAGAAGCGTTCAATGGAGCAATCGAAAAAGCTAGAGGTGAACAATTAGTCAAAAAGGCATTAGAAGAAGGTATGAGTACTGCAGATGCATTTAATAAGTTCGGAATAATGTAATTTTAGAATTACGATATTTATAATAATTAACAAAAACGGGATATAGCATGAAAGCAATTGATCTTACTGGTAAACGAGCTTTAGTCACTGGAGGTAGCCAAGGAATTGGATCTGAAATTTGTAAAAAACTTGCTAGCTGTGGAGCGGATATAATGATTAATCATTTCAGGAGTAAAGAAAAAGCTGAAGCACTAGCTGCTGAGTTAAGGGAAACATATAGTGTTAAAGTAGAGATTGCTGATGCTGATGTTTCAAATAGTACAGAGGTTGTAAATTTGTTTACGCTTATGGATAAAACTCTTGGTGGAATAGAAATATTGGTAAATAATGCAGGAACAGAAAGTGTTATTCATGTATTAGATTTGGAAGAATCAGAATGGGATAGAGTAATCGATATAAATCTGAAAGGGCCATTTTTATGTTCTCAGCAAGCTGGACGAAGAATGGAAAAAAGCAGGCAGGGGGAGTAATAATAAATATCTCTTCAATTCATGATACTATTTCAAGAAAGGGCTAACTCATTACTGTACCGCCAAAGCAGGTTTGAAAATGCTCTCAAAATGTTTATCCTTGGAATTAGTTGATAAAAATATTCGAGTTGTTTCTATTGCACCAGGTGCTATTGAAACAGAAATGAATCGAGAAGAAATTAAAAATTTGGTGTTGAGAAATTTGAGAAGTGGATACCTGCTGGTTATGTTGGTCAAGTTTCAGACGTTGCAAATTCTGTGGCCTTTCTTGCAAGCGATTACGCTTCTTATATTCACGGAGCAGATCTATATATTGATGGAGGGTACATGAATCATACCATTCAATATGATCCTCGACCCCTAGAAAAGGAAACTAATCGAAAACAGACCTTTTGTTGAAATTAAAACTAACGGAACCAGCATTTGAATGAGTTGTTGATGACCTTTTCTTTTGATTACAAGGTCTTATTCTAGTATTTCTATTCAATAACATAGCCATACCAAGTTGTTTGATTTAATATATAAAGGAGTCAATAGTTTTGAAATTAGGATTTGGATTATATAAACATATGCTAAATGAAGAGCATTATAAGTTTGCTAAGCAATGTGGCGCAACCCCATTTAGTAATTCATTTAGTTGATTATTTCGGACATAACAAAGAGGATGCAAATCAGCCAATTGGAGAAAGAGAAGGTTGGGGAAAAGCCGGTATTAATAATGAAATATGGTCAGCTGAATATTTGACCGATATAAGAAAAGAAATAAATGATCACGGTTTAGAACTTGAAGCCATTGAAAACTTTGATCCCGCACATTGGCATGATGTACTATTGGATGGTCCTAAAAAGTTAGAGCAAATAGAAAACTTAAAACAGCTTATCAGAAATGTTGGTGCCGCAGGATTCCAACTTTTGGCTATAATTTTTCTTTGGCTGGTGTTAGTTCCAGAGTAACCGGTCCTTTCGCTCGAGGAGGAGCTATATCAGTTGGAATGGAAAAAGGCGATGAAACACCAATACCAAATGGTATGGTTTGGAATATGATTTATGATGAAACAGCTACTGGAACAATGCCGCAAATAGATCATGATGAACTTTGGAAGAGAGTGACATTCTTCTTGAATGAACTGCTGCCCGTCGCCGAAGAAGCAGGAGTTCAATTGGCTGCTCATCCTGATGATCCACCACTTCCATATATTAGAAAAACTCCACGTTTAGTTTTTCAGCCTGATCTTTATCAAAAACTACTGGATGTAAATGATAGTCCATCTAATAAATTAGAATTTTGTCTTGGATCAATTGCTGAAATGACTGAAGGAGATGTTTACCATTCTACAGAACAATATAGTAAGCAAAATAAAATATCTTATATACATTTTAGAAATGTGGTTGGGAAAGTACCAAAATACAAAGAAGTTTTTGTTGATGAAGGTGATATAGATATGGTGAAGATTTTGCGAATTCTAAAGAACAATAATTTTAAAGGAGTTTTAATCCCCGACCACACTCCACAAATGAGTTGCGCTGCTCCTTGGCATTCTGGAATGGCTTTTGCAATGGGATATATGAAAGCGGTATTAAATCAAGTAGAAAATGAGTGAAATAAGTGAGAGTATTTATTGGGTGTTATACCAAAAAAAAACAGAAGAACTGGTAGGTAAAGGAAAAGGTATCTACTGTTTTGATTTTGATGAAGTTGAAGGTAAGTTGGATCTACTGGATGTTACAGCATCCCTAAATCCAAGTTATCTTACCATCTCTAAAGATGGTAAATATTTATATGCCGTTGAAGAAATTCCGATTGAAGAATCTCCGAAAATTAGAGCATTTAGAATTAATCCAGAGAGTAGTAAAGACTCACTTGCATTTATTGATGAGCAAGAATTACCAGGTTCATATTCATGTCATTTAGCAATAGCAGATTCGCAGAAATATTTAATTGTTGCAGCATATATGTCCGGAAACGTATTAGTTTATCCAATTGATGATAATGGAGAACTTCTTCCTTTGAATCAAAATATTATACATTATGGAATTGGCCCAAATACAATTAGACAAGAAGCTCCCCATGTTCACATGATCCAGCCGGTCAATAAAAATGGTTTTTATGCTGTAGATTTGGGATTAGATACAGCTAGGTATTACGAGTTTGATCAATCAAATAATAAATTTATGTCAGCACCCGAATTTGATTTGGAAATTAAAAAAGGTGCTGGTGCGAGACATATGATATTCCACCCAAATGGCAGCTATGCTTTCGTATTTTCTGAACTTACTTCAGAAGTATTTAGTTTCAAGAAATCTGGAGAAAAAATGGAACTTATTCAATCCATATCATCTTTACCAGATGAAGTGAAAACTATTCCAGCTGGAGCTGCTATTAAAATGCATCCAAATGGAAAATATTTATATGTTTCTAATCGAGGTCATAATTCTATCTCAATGTATAAATTTGATCGAGAAACGGAAAAGTTAACCTTGGTTACTAATATTGATAGCGGAGGTAAAACACCGCGCGATATTAGTATAGATCCTTTGGGCAATTGGTTGTTGGTTGCAAATCAAGACTCGGATAATATAGTAGTTTTTAAAAGTAAGCCAAGACGATGGTTTGCTAAAAAAACATCTTGAAAATTATGATGTGAAAACGGGATGTTGTATTCAATTTTAAAAATAATTTAAAATGAATCTAATAAAAATAGAAAGATATTAAGCAAAACAAACGGAGGAAATTAATGAGTAAAATACTATTGATGCTAATTTGTTTTGGGTTTCTGATAACTCCATTATCAGGAAATACATCAGAAGAAATGTTGGTATTATCATATAATAAACCTTACAAGTATGAAATAATAAACGGATCATATAAGGTTAGTGCGATTATCAAAGGTAAAGATTTTTCAGAAATAAGTTTTAATGGGGACGCACTTACTATACAAAAATTGGAGAATGATAAATTTAAGATACTGCTTCCACTAATTGGCGAGCCTGGATATTTACAAATTACACAAAAAGTGGGTGAAAATGATATAGTTAGTAAACAATTTTTTGAACCACTAATCCCTGCTGACTGGGACTATTTTGGAGAAGGAAAAATTCATGTAATTAGTTCATCGCATCAAGATATTGCATGGATGGATACACCTGATGTTTGCCGACACGAACGAGTAAATGACATTGTTATTCCAGCACTCGATCTCATTGAGAAAGAGCCTGAGTTTAAATTTGAAATGGAGCAAACTCTTAATTTAATAGAAGCTTTTGAAGATTCTCCTGAAAATAAACAAAGATATATTGATACATATAAATCCGGTAACTTTGAATGGGGAGCTACATTTACTCAACCGTATGAAGGGCTTGAATCCAGTGAACAGTTAGTTCGTCAATCATATTTTGGACGAAGATGGATAAAAAAGAATCTGCCTGGAATGGATGCAAAAGTTGCTTATAATATTGATGTTCCGGGACGTTCGCTGCAAGTACCTCAGTTGTTCAAGAAATCCGGAATTGATTATCTTTTATTTCCAGGATGAAGGAAGGCTTTTACAATTGGTACAGTCCCGATGGATCAAGTATTTTTACATATAGTCCTGAAAACTATGGCTGGCCTCTTCTTGTTTATAAATATTTAGAAGAAGATGCAATTACAGCAATGCATAAGCTGCACAAAGTATTAAAAACTGGAATGAGTACTATCGTGAACGAAATTTGCCTCCTCATTATGCAGTTGTAATAAGTACAGATGCTGGGGGTCCTAAGTATTATAAAGAAGTTATTGAAGGATGGAATGAAATTGTTAAAAATTCTAAATTAAGTATTCCTAAAATTGAACATTCCACGGCAACTGATTTTCTCCATTCTGTTGATATTCCAGAGTGAAAATTGATTCAATCTCTGGTGAACGTCCAAATCTCTGGTTATATATTCACGGAGCTGCACATTACCAAGCAATAAAAGCCAAAAGGAAGCAGCAGTAAATCTGCCGGCAGCTGAATATTTAATACTATTAATTGTCAGTTGGAAAATGATTTTTCTAATTATCCCCAAATGAAATTTGATCAAGGATGGTATAATGCCATCTATCCAGATCATGGCTGGGGTGGGAAAAACGGAGAGATAACTGATAGTATTTTTCGTGCATCAATTGAGCATGGAAATGAAATTGGCAAAGAATTATTGAATTCGGCATTGACTAGTATTGCAGATAAAATTGAGTTAAAGGAAGATCAGAATATAATAGTGTTTAACGATTTATCTTGGGATAGAGATGGTTATGCAAAAGTGGATATCTCACATCTTCAAGGAAATGATTGGATTGTTGAAACTATGGAAGATGAACAAGTTCCAACTCAATTAATCAATTCAGAAGGCAAAAAAGAATTGATTTTTAGTATTAAAAATATTCCATCAATTGGGTATAAAACATTTAATATAAAAAAAGGGAAGAGGGAAAAATCGGCTATTAAAGTTGGTCCTAACTTCTGTGAGAATATTTTTATACAGTACAATTAGGTAAGGGCGGCATAACTAAACTTTACGATAAACAACTTAATAAAGATATATTTAACACAACCCGAATGCCAGGTGGTGATTTGCTGCATGTTGGTTATAGAGGGATGGGGGCTGGTGAATTTGTAACCGTTACTCCTCTGCATTATAGAGATATTGAGAAAACAAATGAAAAAGAAAATATCTGGAAATTAGTTGAATCAGGTTCAGTTTATTCTAAGTTTCAATCTGAATATATAATGAAAAAAGTTTAAAGTGGAGCAAATAATCACAGTTTACCATCAGAAAAAACAAATAGATCTTGAGTATAACATCCCGGACTGGCCTGGTGAACACAATCGCCAAATACGTGTTCTTTTTCCACTAAATATGAATGAAGATGCTAAGATATCTTATGATATTCCAATGGGAGTATTACATGTTGGAAAGGACGAATTAAATATGTCTCCCCAAGGATGGGCGTGGGATGGCACTTACCATCAAATGCCTGAAGAAATACGTCCTCGTGAAATTCAAAACTTCATGACAGCTAACAGCGATGGTTTTGGATTTACAATGTCAACAAATGTTGTTACTGCTGATTGGATTGATCCTAACCGTGAATCTGTTGATTATCCGGTAATAAGTTCGGTTTTATTATCATCTCATAAAAGTTGCCATGGAGAGGGAAACTGGTATCATCAAAAAGGTCGTCATCAATTTAAGTTCTCAATTACATCACATGAGGAAGGATGGAAAAATGGTTTTCATTTTGGAGTTGCAGGTAATCATCCTCTAAATACTGTTTTTAGAAAGAGTAAACAAAATGGTGACTTACCTTATGAAAAAAGCTTTGCTAAAACTTCTGATCCATTTTCAGTTATAACTACTATTAAAAAGGCTGAAGATGATAATGACGTTGTTTTCAGAATATTGGAAACTGAAGGAGTAGATAAAGACATTAATATTACTTTTTATCAAGAAGTAGAAGAAATTTCGAAAACCAATTTGATAGAGGAAAATCCTGAGCAACTTAACCAGAGAGGGAAAACCCTTGAATTAAAGCCAGGTAAAAACTCTGTTGAAACATATAAATTCAAATAGTTTCTATCATAGTAAAAATAGGAAATATATGAATCTTTGGATTAAATCCATTTTAATTATTTTAAGCTTCAGTTTAATCATATCATGTTTAGATGATTCTCAATTTGTAGATTATACTAAATATGTAAATCCTTTTATCGGTACGCAAAAAGAAGGTCACACATTTCCCGGAGCAACAGTGCCATTGGGAATGGTCCAAGTAAGCCCTGAGTCTTACAATAAATACTATGAAGGATATGAAGCTGATCATGTAGTTGGATACCAATATAATGATCCGTGGATTATTGGATTTACTCAAACTCATTTGAATGGTGTTGGTTGTCCATCAATGTCTGATATTTTGTTACAACCATTAAGTTCAAGTAAAGTGGATCATTCTTCAAGGTATAATTTTAAATCTACTTTCACAAAAGATAGTGAAGAAGCAATTCCAGGTTACTATAAGGTTTACTTAATTGATCACAAAGTAAATGTTGAATTAACAGCTACTGAGCATGCAGCATATCGTAGATATGCATATGATAATCCCGAATCTGCTAAGCTATTGATTGATTTGCAATATGGTGTACATTGGGATATCAATTCAGTTGCTACTAATATACTTGCCGCAAATCAACAATTTGAAGATGATTTTACGTTATCTGGTTATAGAAGAGCAAGAGAATGGGCTAAACGTAATTTATATTATGTTGTAAAGTTCAATAAAAAATTATTTCTAAACAAGAATTATCTGCTCCCGAAAATAAAGTGGAAAAGGCTTCGAGATATATCCTTGAATTTGATATGAAAACTGATAATAAGTTAGAAGTTCAAATTGGACTATCTACTGTAGGTATTGAAGAAGCCAAAGCTAATTTAGAAACAGAAATTAATTCTTGGAATAGTTTTGATCATATTCGTGATCAAGCAAATTCAAAGTGGAATGATATTCTTAAGCATATAGAAATTAATGCTGATGAAGAGAAGAAAATATCATTCTATACTTCTTTGTATCGTTTATATATTCAACCAAATAATATTGCAGATATAGATGGAAAATATAGAACATCACAAGCTGAAGTAAAAAAATCTAAAACTGGTAAATATTATTCTACACTTTCTCTATGGGATACATATAGAGCGGCTAATCCACTATATACTATTTTAACTCCCAATTTGGTTAGCGAAATGTTAACATCTATGCTAGATAGTTACAATGATATGGCAATTGATGCCAATAATCCTAGAGAGGCAAATAGATATTTGCCACGTTGGCAATTGTGGGGAAAAGAAACTCATACGATGATTGGAAATCATGCTGTGCCTGTTTTTGTTGATGCCTACTTAAAAGGAATAAAACCTCCCGATTACACAGATGAGAAAATCTTTGAGGCGATATGGAGTTCAGTAAATAAGCCTCACTATCGCAATCACGTTGAACTTATTGATTCTTTTGGTTACATACCTTATGATGTTCAATTATCAGTTATTGATGATGGAAGAGAAACTGTTTCCAGATTATTAGAAGGAATTTATGATGATTACTGTGCAGGTTTACTTGCAAATGAATTAGGAAAAAAATGGAATTCAATTTCCTCAATAATCGATCAGGCTTTTATACAAATGTTTATGATCCTGAAAGCGGTTTTATGAGAGGAAAGAATTCTAAGGGGGAATTTAAGAAAGATGTGGATCTGACTGAAGTAGTTGGAGAATGGCTTAAAGGGTCTGATTTTACTGAAGGGAATGCTTATCATTATCAATTTCATGTTCAACATGATATGCCCGGTTTAGTAAAGTTGATGGGGGGTAAAGAGGACTTCGCAAAAAATTAGATTCAATGTTTTATTCAAAAACCAATCCTCAAGTAAAAAGTATAGTCTGGAATATTGAAGGATTTATTGGACAATATTGGCATGGTAATGAACCATGTCATCATTTCCCATACTTATATAAATATACTGATGAACCACATCAAACAGACAAAATAATTCGGTCTTTAGTAAACGATTTTTATAAAAATGAGCCAGATGGACTAAAGGGGAATGATGATTGTGGACAAATGTCAGCTTGGTATATGTTTGCTAACTTGGGATTTTATCCCGTCAATCCTTGTGGTGGCGATTATATCTTAGGGGCTCCACAAGTTGAAGAAGCAACAATTAACCTTCCTAATGGGAAAAAATTCAGAATAGAAGCAAAGGATATAAGTAAACAGAATATTATAGTTCAATCTGTTGAACTTAATGGTAAAAAAATTAGACAGAATGCATATAACTCATGAAGAAATAATTAATGGTGGTAATTTAGTTTTTAATATGGGAAGTGACTGATTCTTATTTATAAATAATCTAGATTAGTTATATACTTATAAAATTAGAATTAACTCTGAACTTTCCCCAAAATAGTTGACACAAAGAATAATCACTAAATTAGTAAAATAAAAACAGATGTGTCCGATGGAAAGACAAATTTTATTATCTATTATTATAACATTGATATTACTTAATGCTTGTTCGCTAACAAGTCAGGTTTCAAAAACAGAAAGATTCGCAGGCAATCCTGTATTTTTTGGTTGGTATGCTGATCCAGAAGAAATTATATTTGGAGATGAATATTGGATTTATCCAACTTATTCAGATGATTACGGAATTCCCGACAGATCAAGAGAATTATCAAAAGAACAGCTTGAAGTACAAAAAAAATGCAATAAATCGTGTATACCTAAAGCAAACTTTTTTAATGCATTTTCTTCAAAAGATTTGACTAATTGGAATAAGCACTCACACGTGTTAGATATTAAGAATGTGAAATGGGCATCTTATTCATTATGGGCTCCCTCAATTATTTATGCTAATAATAAATACTATTTGTTTTTAGTGCTAATGATATTCAAAACGATGAGGAATATAGTGGTATTGGAGTAGCAATTGCAGATAATCCGGCAGGTCCATTTATTGATGCTTTGGGTGAACCGCTTATTTCAAAATTTCATAATGGTGCCCAACCAATAGATCAGTTTATTTTTAAGGATGATGATGAGCAGTTTTATATGTACTACGGTGGTTGGAGACATTTCAATGTTGTTAAACTTAGCGAAAATTTATTAAGTATTGAACCTTTTGACGATGGTGAAATCTTTAAAGAAATTACTCCTGAAAATTATGTAGAAGGCCCCTTTGTTTTCAAGAAAAATAAAAAGTACTACATGATGTGGTCTGAAGGAGGTTGGGGAGGTCCTGATTATAGTGTTGCCTATGCTATTGGGTATTCACCAATTGGTCCATTTAAACGAATTGGAAAAATTCTAAAGCAAGATTCAACTATTGCGACAGGTGCAGGTCATCACTCAGTGATAAATATTTCTAATACAGAAGATTATTACATAGTGTACCATCGTCGTCCTTTAACTACTGAGAATGGTAATCACAGAGAAACTTGTATAGACGTAATGACCTTTGATAATAAGGAATATAACAATCCTATTAGAATGACGAATAAAGGTGTTAAGGCGAGAAAAATAGAGAATATTGAGTAAGACTTATAATAAAAGCGTAAAAATTGATTTAATAATGTGCATCGGTATTAAAAAAAAACATTATGACGAAGAAACATACAAAACGTATAGTCAGAATAGTATTGCTTGTTGCAACCATAATCTCCATGTTCTACGTACCGTGGACTTTGGTAAAGGCTTGGATATTACCACTACCTGATACGGTTCAAGAACAATTAAATGAAGGAATCGATCACGGATTCGATGGAATGATTGTTTATGTGGACCAAGCTGGGAAGCCTCCAGAGTTTTATGCCGCAGGCTGGCACGATCGAAAAAATAAAATACCTGCCTACCCGCAAGCGTTATTTAAGATTGCCAGTATTACCAAGCTATATATCGCTGTTGCTACCGCAAAATTAGTCAAAGATGGACATTTGTCTTTGGATAAAACGCTCGCTGAATACTTTCCGGAACTTGCAGATAGAATTGAATATTCAAACAAAATAACCTTGAGAATGATGCTGCAGCATCGAAGTGGTATTCCCAATTTTGTAGACCATCCAGATTATTGGAAAAAACCACCCAAAAAGACAGACAAGAAACACTGGATTACGCACTGGATTTACCAGCTGACTTTAAACCTGGTGAAGATTATGGTTATTCAAATACCAATTATATGTTGATCGAGGACCTCATTGATAAAACGCTTGGTTATAGCCATCTGCAATATATAAAAGAGGAAATTTTGTTACAACTTGGGCTGAACAATACTTTCGGTTCGTTAAGTGAAGTGGATATGGACGATGTGATGAGTGGTTATTATGTTGGCGTTGAAACCGATTTCAAGAATGAAGATACAGGCTTAATGCTGGCTACAGCAGAAGATGTTGGTATATTCCTTAGGGCATTAAACGATGGCTCCTTGTTTAAGGAAGGGGAACAGAAATCTATTCTTCAATCTACGTTTACGAACATACAGGTCTGTTACCTGGTTATCAAAGCATTGCTAAATACCACAAAGAAATAGACACAATTGTTATTCAATTTAATAATACAACCAACTTTGATGGATATGACTGGAATTTAGCGGAAATCATTTATAATCGTATTGTGAAAATAGTAAAACGTAAAAAAAGTTCTTAACAATATATAAATTATGATAACTCAAAGTATTCATAAATACGAAAAATCAATCGCTGTATTGCCATTCGTTAATATGAGCTCAGACTTGGACAGCGAATATTTCAGCGACGGAATCACCGAAGAAATCATAAATGCTCTGGCAAAATTAAAAACTTAAAAGTCACATCTAGAACTTCATCATTCTATTTCAAAAATAAAAATCAGTCTATAAAGCAAATTGGTAAAAAACTAAATGTGTCGGTAATACTTGAAGGTAGTGTCAGATTATCAGGTGATAATGTTAGAATTACTGCTCAGTTAATTCAAGTTGAAAATGATTTTCATTTTTGGTCTGAAACATGGGATAGAAAATTCAAAGATATTTTTGAAGTTCAAGATGAAATAAGTCTTTTAATTGCAGATAAATTAAGAGAAAATTTTGGTCATTTTGAAATAGATGAACATCTTGTTAAAAACAAACAGAGAGCTTAACCGCTTATGAATATTCATTGAAAGCTAAATCATTTTTTAATAGGTGGAATCCGGAAGATGCTAAGATAGCTATTTCATTATATGATAGAGCATTAGAATTAGATCACAATCATGCAGAATCGTATCTTGGTTTAGCCGATTGTTACGGATTTATAGCCACAACCGGTTTTATGAATTACCATGAAGCGTGGGAGAAAGCTACTGAATTAACATATAAGGCTCTTTCGTTAAATGATAAAATTGCTGATGCATATTATCAACTCGCAAATATTTCTTTTTTTGTAAATTCAAATTACACTGAATCATTTCGTAACACCAGAAAAGCTATTGAGCTTCAAGAGAATCATGTTGAAGCTCAGCAGTTTATGTCATTTTTATATATTATTGCTGGTAAGAAAGACAAATCTTTAAATCATCTTCAAATAGCACTAAGTATAGATCCACTTTCACAAGAAACACTTTTTTATAGTGCATATTTCAATTTTATGATTGAAAATTTTTCACAAGCACTCAAACAATTAAATAAGTGTTTGGAAGATAATCCTAAAAATATACCAGCTCATTCTGTAAAATGGTATTGTTTAATTAAGTTAGGGCATTATAAAGAAGCTCAAAATTATCCTAAAATGATGCCAGATGATCTACTAATAACTGGAGATGAAATTGGGATGACCGCTTTAACCCTCACAATGAAAAAGGATTATAAGAAAGCTTTAATTCTCATACAAAAATTATTGGATGATGGTGATAATCCGGATAGCCTTCGTGCAAATTTGTTCATGTATTTATTTTATGCAATAAAGGGTGACGTTCAAAATGCATTTAAATGGGCAAATCTTGCAATAAAAAATAATGCATCTTTATTGCTTTTACATTTTAATAATCCTCTCTCCAATCCAATAAAAAACGATCCTAAATATTTTGAAACATTAAATAAATTATTTCCTCTCTTTATTACAGATGAAGAAAAAAAGAAGAAAAAGGATCTTCTTGATCACGAGTCTTCTGTTGCCTACACAAAACAACTTCTAGAGTATATTGAAAAAGAAAAACCTTACCTTGATCCAAAATTATCTTTACGATCATTAGCAAAGCAGATCGATATTCATCCAAACCAACTCTCATGGTTACTAAATGAAAGTATTGGAAAAAATTTTAGTGAATTTATAAATCATTACAGAATAGAAACATTTAAAAGAAATTGCAAAGTCCCCTAAATACTCACATATCTCATTGATTGGGTTAGGCCTATGAAAGCGGGTTTAATTCTAAAACTGTTTTCAATACTTATTTTAAAAAAGGAAACTGGATTAACTCCAAATCAGTTCATAAAACTCCAAAAGTAATTTTCTCAATTAATCACATACTTAATTCCGTTGCGTTTTAAGCTATCCAAAAATAATCAAAACTATTCTAGTAAAAATAAGTTCGGATTTATAATAACGAACGATTCGCTAGCTAATGAAGAATATTTTTACATCACACAAAACAAAACACATTATTCACAACATAAAGGAATTAGTAATGAAAAAAATATATATGTACGCAATCGCAGTTTTAATGTTTGCCAATACCATATTCGGTCAATTTAATGCTGGAGCAAGTGGAATAATATTATTTCCACAAGGAGAATTCAAACAAAACATTGGAGAAAATGGATATGGAATTTCCTTTAACGGATCATACAAATTTAAAGAAACACCATTTTCGTTAGGATTAAATACTGGTTGGGCAAGATATGGAAGTGAAACCAGAACCGAAACTTTGATCTGGCCTGTGAAGGTTGATGTAACAACAGGGAATGATATTTATTTTGCTCAATTATTTTCCAGAATAGAGTTAGATGCGGGATTTATAAAACCATATGGAGAAATATTATTTGGTTTCAATTATTTGAATACAAATACAGAAATTAGTGATGTTGATGATTTTGGCTTTGATGACATTGCCAGTGATACACAGTTTGACGATATAAATTTAAGCTATGGATTTGCTGCCGGTGCAATGATTAAAATTTATGACTATAAAGGAGGTAATGATTACTTGGATAAGTTATTCTTTGACTTTAGAATGAGCTATATGCAAGGCGGTAATGCTGAGTATTTAAAGGAAGGAGATTTAATTAAAGGTGCAAATAATGAGATACTATTTAATAAATCTCAATCTGCAATTGATTATGTGACTATTAATGTTGGTTTAAGTTTCCAATTTAATGCACAATAATGATAGCAAATAAAAAATGTTTTGAAATTCTGATGAGAAAGGGAATTAAGGAAAAACTTGCAATAAAGGATAAAATAACTTATTATAATAATTGCAAGATAAGTCTTCTTAATTCCTTTACTCTTTAATAATGAACTATAATTTTCTTGCTTAATTTGGTTTATTAGAAAGAACTTCATTGTTGTTCCTTTATCGAAAATTCAAAGTCGCTAAAATTAATATTTTCATTTAAGTGGGAGAGTAAAATGAAAGCAATGGTATATAAAAAATATGGTCCGCCTGAGGTTCTTAAGGTTGAGGAAGTAACAAAACCGGTTCCCAAAAGTAATGAAGTGCTAATAAAAGTAATTGCAGCAACAGTCACAGCAACAGACTGTACTTTCAGAAAAGGCAAGCCATTTTTTTCAAGGTTATACACAGGTATTACAAAGCCTAAACATCAAATTCTTGGGAGTGAATTTACCGGAGAAATAATTAGAGTTGGCAAAAATGTAAAATCATTCCAAGTTGGCAACAAAGTTATCGGTACAACCCCAGGTTATGGTGCTTACACTGAATTCATTTGCCAGCAAGAAGAAGGTTCAACTCTGGCAAAATTACCTTCTGATATTAATTATGAAGAAGCTATTGCCTGCTGCGATGGCTTTCTGACAGCTTTACCCTTCTTAAGAGCTAAAGGTGAAATTAAGAAAGGAGATAAAGTTTTAATTAATGGAGCATCTGGTAGCGTCGGTTCTGCTGCAGTGCAGCTTTCAAAATATTTCGGTGCAGAAGTTACAGGTGTCTGCAGTTCTTCAAGTATAGAGTTAGTAAAATCAATTGGTGCAGATAAAGTAATTGACTATACGAAAGAAAGTCTGACAAATTCCGACGATCGCTTTGATATAATCTTTGATGTGGTGGGTAATACAACATTTTCCATGTGTAAAAAGTTATTAAATAAAAATGGTAAATATTTACAAGCCGGAATTACCCTTAGTGTTTTTCCTTCTGTAATATGGACTTCGCTCATTGGGTCAAAAAAAGCATTAATTATGGCAACTGGGTTAAGGCCACCTGTGGAAAGATCTAAGGATCTAATTTTTATAGGTGAGCTTTTACAAGCAGATAAAATTAAAGCTATTATTGATAAAATATATTCATTCGATCAAATGGTAGAAGCTCATCATTACGTTGATGGCGGACATAAAAAAGGAAATGTTGTGATTCAAATTTCCGATTTCTAAAAAGTGATTACTGCCATCAGATCAAGTTTCATTACTTAAATCTACTTAGCATTTGAGGAGAACTAGTTTATTAGAGTCTGAATATAATTATTGTATTTGTACAAAATCGAAAGGGGAAAGAATGGAAACAATAAAAAATATTTTGAAATTAACGGGCTTAGGCTACCTAATAATATTTGTGACTGGCTTTTTCTCAAACTTTTTTGTCCTTGAGAATTTAATTGTGTCTGGGAATTCTGCAGCAACCTTGAACAATATTATTGAAAACGAATTGCTATTTCGTTGGGCAATAGTGTCTTTTATTTTAATGGTTATTTTTGATTTACTCTTATCTTGGACACTTTACCTTTTGCTCAAAGAGGTAAATCAAAAACTTTCTTTGCTTGCAGCTTGGTTGAGATTGGTAAATGCAACTATGTTTGGATTAGCATTATATAATTTAGTAAGTGTTTTGCAACTAACTGTGAATCCTGAATATTCTAAAGTACTTGAATTAAGTCAACTGCAAACTCAAGTAACGTTATATCTAGAAGCCTTCAATTCTACTTGGTTGATTGGATTAATATTTTTTGGAATTCATTTATTACTCTTAGGTTATTTAATTGTTAAATCGAATTATATTCCTAAGTTTATTGGCATATTACTATTTGTTGCTGGAGTTGGTTATCTAGTTGATAGTTTTGCAAATTTTCTATTGAGAAATTACAGTAGCTACAAAGATATTTTTGAACTAATTGTGATATTACCTGGAGTAATTGGTGAATTTTCATTTACTATTTGGCTATTAATAAAAGGATTTTTCGGTAAGAAAAAACAACTAATAATAAAATCTACTAAACACAGTTTTAAAGAAGAATTTTAAAATAAAAGATGAATGGTAAATTTTAGATTGATTTATGAAATGGAAAGTAAAATGGGGCAACTACTATTTTAATTACAAAAATTCCAATTTCAATAATCTTTTGAAGACATATAACTTCTTATACGTGAAAGTCCTAATTTTTATAAAAAAATATTTTTCAAAGTGCTCATAAAATATGTGAATAGCAGAAGGATCTGCTTAACATTTATGGTTCAGCAATATGTCTTGAGTGACCTGCCCCCAATCAATGTACCAATGATAAAGTTAGTTATTCCCACTATCAAGCATTGGCTACTCTCTGTGGTATTATTACCTCCGGTACCGGAGGCGAAAAATTTAATGAACTGTGTGGTCTGATATTATTGTATTGTTGTCGCCACATTTCGAATAAAGGTAGCTCTATGTTCTAGTGGCAATATTCTTTTGTTCTAGTTATTTTAAACAAATTTGTATTTAAGAATTAATATTTGGGTCCAACGTGATATCTGTCTTTAGAAAAATCAAATTACTCAATTCCTTGCTTCTTTTATTTATAATTGCAAATTCAATTATAGCTCAATCTTATTCTGAAAGTCTAGTAGATAGCATTGTTAATAAAGCTCTTAAAGAATTTGATATTCCGGGTATTGCGGTCGCAATTATTAAAGACAATAAAATTATTCACTCAAAAGGGTATGGTGTTCGATCTTTGAGCACTAAATTACCTGTTGATGAAAACACTCTCTTTGGAATTGCATCAAATAGCAAGGCTTTTACAAGTGCTACTTTAGGAATTTTAGTTGATAAGGGAAAGTTGAATTGGGATGATAAAGTAATTGATTTTATTCCTGAATTCAGATTGTACGATCCTTATGTAACAAATGATTTTACAATTAGAGATTTACTAACACATAGAAGTGGAATGGGATTAGGCGCAGGCGATTTAATGTTTTTTCCGGATTCAACAAATTTTACTCTAAAGGAGTTGATCCATAATCTTAGATATTTAAAACAGACATCACCTTTTAGAAGTAAATTCGATTATGACAATCTTTTATATATGGTTGCCGGAGAAATTGTAAAAAGAGTTTCTGGTCTGTCTTGGGAATCTTTTGTTGAAGAAAAAATTATGGAGCCTCTTGGAATGAATAACTCGGCTGCTTCATTTAGGAGATTAAAAGATCAAGCAAATGTTATTGACGGACATGCACCCGTGGAGGGAAAGGTTAAAGTTGTAAATAGGCATATGGATATTGAAGGTGAAAATCCCGCCGGTGGAATTTACTCAAGTATTGCTGATTTAAGTAATTGGGTTTTAATGCATTTAAACAATGGAAAATTTGGAATAGATTTACAAAATCAATTGCTAAGCGAAAAAGTGCACAATGAAATATGGTCGCCCCAAACTATTTTGCCTCTAAATAGAAAAGTGGATAAATATAATTCTCATTTTAGAAGTTATGGATTAGGCTGGTTTTTAATTGATGTAAATGGCTATAAAGAGGTTGCTCATACTGGGAGTCTTGAAGGCATGGTTACACAAGTTACAATGTATCCAGAATTGAATTTGGGAATAATTGTTCTAACAAATCAACAAGCAGGCGGGGCAATGATTGCCATTACTAACACAATTAAAGATATTTACTTTGGTATGGAGCTAACAGATTGGATAAATATTTATAAAGAAAAATCAGAAAAAGGTAATGAGGGATCAAAGAAAATTACAGATGAAATTTGGGCGGAAATAAATAAAAATAATGCAGCAAAAACTCCAGTGGAGTTAAATAAATTTATTGGGAGATACAAAGACGATTGGTTTGGAGAAGTTGAGATTTCTGAAAAGAAAAATAAATTATTCTTTAATTCTATGCGTTCACCAAAACTAAACGGGGAAATGTTTTTTTATAAGGGAAATACATTTGTTGTTAAATGGACAATCAGAAGTTTTGATGCAGATTCTTTTGTAAAATTTAATTTAGATTTTGAAAGAAATCCGGAATCAATTGAAATGAAAGCAATTTCACCATTTACCGACTTCAGTTATGATTTCCATGATTTAGATTTACGAAGAATTAAAGATTAGATTTTAATAAATTATTATTCACTGAGTTGGGATTTAAAATGCTTCACCAAAAGTAAAAAATAATCCATTTTGATCTTTACCGAATCCATAATCAAATCTGAGTATAGCATTTGAATTAATAAAAACCGTAAGCCAAATCCCCATGTATTTAATAGTTTATTAAACAGTTTTTTATTCATATATCCCGCATCAGTAAATAACACAGCAGAAAATCTATTTATAAATTGCCACCTATACTCAAGCTGCCCAAGCAAAAATTCATCGCCTCTAAATCTATTTGTATAATAACCCCTTAATTGATTTGCGCCGCCCAAATTGTATTTGAATAAATAATTTGATTTACCTAAAGTTGTTCCTACTGCCGCTCGGAGAGCTAAAACATGATTTCCATTATAAATATATTTAAAGAATCTTCCTTCTCCATAGAGCAGCCAGAAAATTATTTTTATAAGGTAAATTTATGGGTACATATTCAAATCCCAACTTGAATAAATAGCCTTTTTTAGCTGAGTTGAAATTATTCCTAGTATCAATTTGCGATTCAATACCAATTGATAAAGCCTGTTCATTTGGGAAAAGATTTTCTAATAATTTTATACCGCTTTTATTTTCTGAATAATTTTCCTTTCTAGCCTTAAATTCTGTAAAGACATTTATTTTAAAATGTTGATTAAGTTTATTTTCAATATTTACTTTAATGAAATAATTATCCGCATAAATTTTATTATAATTTTCAGCTTTTGTTGTATCTAATTCACCAAAATAATATTGTGTAAAATTAGAATAGCTTCCTGAAGCAATCAAATCAATGTTTGGAGTAAGTCCATACCTTTTATAATTAGCTTGAACATTCCACTGATTGTTTACAGAATACATTAATTGTAAATCGTAATAATTACTGGGAGTTGATAGGGGATACAGAAATCCAGCTGCCCCAAAAAATAAAACTTTGTGATGGATCATATCCAAATATTGGTGATATTGAATAATCATATGGTAGAATTGACTCAATTGGTTCTTGATTATTTTCTGTAATCATTTTTTCATTTATGTCATAAACTTTTTCACCATTTATATATGTTTGATTGACTTTTGTATTATACAATTCCATCGGATCTAATTTTTCAATATCTTGATTAACAATTATAAAATCTGCAAAATATCCTGGTTTTATTTTTCCAATTTTATCTTCTAAACCCAAAACATATGCTCCATTCTCAGTATATGATTTAATAGCATCATTGACTGAAATTGTTTTATTCTCAAATCCTTTAATTACAGTTCCATCTGGAAATTTACCGCAAGTGTTTACCGCTAAATTTGGGAATGTATTTAAACCATCAACATTTTTATAATCGGCAAAAGAGGTATCCATCCCATACGGAAAATCACTTGTTAAAGCAGCCTTAGCAATATTGTATTTAAGTCTATTATTCATCAAATCATTTTCGATTAGTGGAATTTTCGAATTCTCATATTCATTCAAAATATGTGGATAATCAAATACTTGCGATGCGATTATTGTTGTAGATTGATTAAGATTAATAATTTCATTTATTTGCTCAAGATCGGCGTAACCAACATGATCTAAAACATTTCTATGATAAGGAATTCGATCTTTTGTAAAATTGATTGCGTCAATAATATTTTCAAGTCCTTCTTTGCCTTGCACATGAAAGGCCAAATTGTTTTGAGGATTAAGTAAGAATAAATCGATTAGGTCATCTTTTGTTAGGAAAACTTCTCCACCAGGACTCAAATCGTGAGTTGATTCATTTGGAACAGAAAGTGACATATCTTCAAAATATTTTATGGCATGGAAATGTATTTTATTAAAGTCAATTTTAGGTCCAATAAACCCTAATTTTTGTATTCCCATTCCACGCATCAAATCGGTTGTTTGTGGAATTCTGCCATAACTTCTTGACCAAATTCTAAATTTAAGCTTATTCTCTGTTTGTAATGTTTGATAAATTTTAAAATGGAAAGGAGAAAAAAGTATTGTCTCCAATTGTTGTAATACCATATGATAATAATTTATCTTTGTCCAAATAATATTGCATCAACTAAAGTTTTTTGACTGTAGGTATTTACAATAGTTTTTAATGCTTCCATTGCAGCAGCTTCAAATAACCATCCATTAAGATTACCTTTAGAATCGGTTCTAATTTCACCATTTTCAATTTCAGTATTATTATCAAAATTTAATTTTTTCATACCTGCTGAGTTTGCGATTGCAGCATGACCACTTTTAAGAAATATTATTGCAGGAATATCAGTAAATATTGAATCCAAATATTCAATGGGCGACTGAATATTTTTCAGTGCATCAAATCCCAGATTGCGCGCAACATAATTTCCATCAATTAATTCTGATTTGGTTTTATTAAGTCTTTCACTCAACTCTATTTTATTCTTAACATCCATTAAATTTATTTGGAGTAAACCAAGTGCTCCATCAATAAAATGAATATGGCTGTCCACAAATCCCGGAAGAACAGTAAGGCCTTTTAGATCAATAATCTCAGAATACTGGTTTTGATTTTGAATGTTATTCGAATAGCCCACATCCTGGAATTTATCGCCATTAACTATAAAATAATTATTTTTTTTTTGTGATGAATCGGAAGGGAAGATGTTACCATTAAAAAATAATTTTTGAGAAAAAAAATTGGATTATCAACACACAGAATTAAGAAGAATAACAATTTGGCTATTGGTTTCATGATGATGTATCTCAATCTAAATTCAAGATTAATTAAATTGTATTATAGATTAAGATAAATGGTTGAGTAAATTTTATTTAATCCATCCATAACAATTAAATATCCAAAATGTTTTGTTTATTAATTTTTTTAGATCAATTAAAGAGTAGCCAAGCCATATAAATCCTGAAGCCGTAAAGAATGCTCCAAATATCGAAGTTACTGAGCTTAGACTTGCCAAAAAACTCCCGGCAATAAAAACAAAGTTACCAAACAACAAAACTGCACCAGCCCATCTTAATATAGACTGTAGTTTTAAAATTGCTATCCCAAAAAATATTAATCCAAATACAAATAAAAGTGGTCCAATTGAGTGAATGTAATTAATTATCGGAGCATTAAATATCATAGCAGTAGTATCAACCATTGAAGCTTGTGCAATTTCTACAAAAACAATACTGCAAACCGCTATCGATCCAATAATACTTAGTATTACGCCAATAGTTCCTGTTCTGCCAAGAGTAAGAAAATATTTATTATAAATTCCAATAAATGCGAGGACAAGAAGAGAATGTGCAGCAAAGATAAGACTTTGACCAGCTAGAGTAATTGCACCACCATTTATTAGTGTATTTATTAAATGTCCCAAAAATAAAAGTATAGCACCCAACTATTGCTGAAAAGCCCCTTCTTTAAGAAAGGGAATACTCTTATTCATAAAATTCTCCATAGTTTAAAATCTGACTGAAAAAATTATTTACATATTATTGTACTTTTACAAATGGGAGTAATTATAAGTTTCACAAGATAAATTAGAAAATTTAAAAAATATTTCCAATAGAATAAATTATTTCTTGGCCTTCAAAATAGTATTCATGTTTATTACAAAATCTATTGAATAATCATATAAGTTTATCCAAATTAATAATTGTTAATAGTTTGCCATTTTTAGTGATTTTATTACTATCTCTTATTAATTCACTAAATAAATCCGCAAAAATAAAAAAACATGCAGATAATTCAAGTCCATCCTTGCGGGTTGAATTAAATTTAATAACTCTTTTAATGTATAGGAAGGCGATTTATATATTGGCATCAAACTGAACATGACAATTGAGAGCCAAAAATCATTTAGAGAATTTTAACTCAATACTCTTTAATATTTCTAGAGTATTTTTAGAAAGTGGAATCACGTCTGTGTTAAAAGTTGGAAATTATGGCAAAAAAGTGGAAATATATTTAACTCGTTGGATAATTATGTATGTATTTTATAGAGAATATTACTAAGTTTACTTAAACGTATTCGTAACTCAGAAATAGTATTTCTTTGATAATGTAAATTACTTGGCGAAGCTATGAGTGCTCAAAAGTTTTCGTGTAAAACTTGAATTCATTGGTTGTTTAATCAAAATATTTTCCAATCAATAAATTAGTTTTACAATGTTTGATTTTTAGTTAAGATTTTGAAAATTATTTAGGGAGATTATGATGGCAAAATTTCCAAAAGATTTCATATGGGGTGTTTCTACTTCTGCTTACCAGATTGAAGGCGGTTGGCTTGAAGGAGGTAAGGGTTTATCAACTTGGGATGTTTTTACACATACTCCTGGCAAAATATTAAATGAAGATAAAGCTGATGTGGCTTGCGATCATTATCATCTTTATGAAGAAGATATTATACTGCTAAAAAACCTAGGCGTAAAAGCATATCGTTTCTCAATTGCCTGGGCTCGAATTATGCCAACGGGATATGGTGAGATTAATAAAGAAGGGATTGAATTTTATTCAAAATTAATTGATTTATTAATTGAGAACAATATCGAACCTTGGGTTACACTACATCATTGGGATTTACCCTCAGCTCTAGAATTGGAAAAAGATGGATGGTTAAATCCAGCCATTGCAGATTATTTTGCTGAGTATGCAAAAATATGTTTTGAAGCATTTGGCGATAGAGTCAAAAATTGGATTACATTAAATGAGCCATGGGTAATTTCTGTTTTGGGTTACTCAGTCGGTATATTTACTCCCGGAAGAGTTTCTACAACAGAACCATATATTGCTGGACATAATTTATTAAGAGCGCATGGAAAAGCCGCCAAGGTTTATCGTGAACAATTTAAAGCAATTCAGAAAGGTAGAATTTGTGTTGCCAATAATTGTGATTGGAGAGAGCCAAAGACTGAATTAGCGGAGGATAAAGCAGCTGCTGAGCGGTCCTTAGAATTTTTACTTGGATGGTTCGCAGATCCTTTATTCAAAGGACATTATCCAGAATCAATGGTTGAAAAATTAGGGGATAGACTTCCAAAATTTACTGAGGAAGATATTGCGAATATAAAAGGCTCATGCGATATCTTTGGATTGAATCATTACTCAACTATGTATGCACAGAATATACCTGAAACGACTACAAATGCTGATCTACATGCAATAGGCGGTCTGCATGGTGATGATGAAGTTCTTTTAACAGCCGATGAAAATTGGAAAAAAACCACCATGGATTGGAATGTTATACCCTGGGGATTTGGCAAATTATTAAAATGGATTGATAATCGTTATGATCATCCGGAAATATATGTAACTGAAAATGGAATGTCCTGCAATGATATTGTTGTGAATGAAAAAGTGAATGATACCGATAGAATTGATTTTCTCCACAGCTATTTAGCAGAATTATCAAGAGTAATTGAAAGTGGTGTTAAGGTAAAGGGATATTTTGTATGGTCGTTGATGGATAACTTTGAATGGGCGTCCGGCTATTCAAAAAGATTCGGGCTATATTATGTTGATTTCAATACATTAGAAAGAATTCCAAAAGAATCAGCAAAGTGGTACAAAGAAATAATATTAAAAAATGAAATATAATTTTTATTTAAATAGAATAATCTATTATCAGATACATAAATAAAAAGCAATCCAATATTTTAATTAAGAACAAATGAATTTTAATAAAACACCTCTTATTAATGTTGACAATGAATCAAAAGTATTTGTTGGCTGGAAAGAAATTATTAACCAAACAAATGCTAAAATTAATAGAAAAAAAAATATTGTGGTTGTTGAGTTATACCAAGGTGTTATTGAAGAAGATATAATTCGTGAATTTAAAAATGGTTTGAATCCAGATTTAATTATTATTGCGAGTGAGCAATATTATGAAGAAACTCATTTAAATAAAATGTTAAAAGCCGATGTAACAGATGATAGAATATTTGGTTACTTAACACGATTAAATATCGATGATTATTTTGATCCAAATAAACTCAGGGCGGCAAAAAAAAAATTAAGGATTTAGAGAATGGACTTATATTAGTAATTGGAACCGGTGCTGTTTGCATTTCACCAGAAAGTGATTTGTTAATTTACGCAGATATGGCAAGATGGGAAATTCAACTGCGAATGCGAAAACATCTTGTTAATAATATTGGTATGCAAAACAAAAATATTGATGATTGGATGCTACTTTACAAACAAGGCTACTTTGTTGATTGGCGAGTTTGCGATCGCTTAAAAAAAAAAACTTATGCATAAATGGGATTATGTGTTAGATACAAATAACACTGAAATTCCAAAAATGATTGCGGGAAAAAATATTCTTAAAGGTTTAGAGTTAGCTTTAACTCAACCATTTAGTGTTGTACCATTCTTTGATCCAGGTCCATGGGGCGGACAGTGGATGAAAGAAATCTGCGATCTAGATAAATCTGTTGAAAATTATGCATGGTGCTTTAATTGTGTTCCGGAAGAAAATAGTCTGCTGCTAAAATTTGGTGAAACAATAATTGAAACTCCATCAATCAATTTAGTTTTTTATGCACCCGAAAAATTACTGGGTCCTGCAGTTCATGGGCGTTTTGGTGATGAGTTTCCGATTAGATTTGATTTTTTAGACACAATGGGTGGCGGTAATTTAAGTCTTCAAATTCATCCTCTAACGGAATATATCCAAGAAAAATTTGGAATGCATTATACACAGGATGAAAGCTACTATATAATGGATGCAAAAGAAAATGCTGTGGTTTATCTTGGTTTAAAAGAAAATGTCAATAAAAGTAAAATGCTTTTAGAATTGGATAAATCAAAAGAAGTAAACCAATTCTTTGGAGCAGAAAAATATGTGCAGACTTTTAATGCAAAGAAACACGATCATTTCTTAATCCCTGCTGGGACTGTTCATTGCTCAGGTAAAGATAGTCTGGTATTGGAAATTAGTGCCACTCCGTACATATTTACATTTAAACTTTGGGATTGGGGAAGATTGGGTTTAGATGGCAAACCTCGTCCAATAAATATTGAGCATGGTGAAAAAAATATTCAATGGAATAGAACAACAAATTGGACGAAAGAAAATCTTATCAATAAAATAGAAAAAATTAGCGAAGGCGATGGCTGGATTGAAGAAAGAACTGGATTGCACGAAAGGGAATTTATTGAAACCCGAAGACATTGGTTCACAAAAAAAGTTATTCATAACACTAATAATACCGTTAATGTCTTAAATCTAATTGAGGGCGATGAAATTATTGTTGAAAGCCCACTAAATAAATTCGAACCATTTATTGTTCATTATGCGGAGACCTTTATTGTTCCAGCCAATGTTGGAGAATATACAATACAACCTCATGGTAAAAGTGGTATTCAAAAATGTGCTACAATCAAAGCATTTGTTCGCTCAAATTAAAAAATATAAAATATTTGATTGAATTAATAAGACATTCTATTCTTGCAAAAATAACTTAACAATAAAAGATAAATAAAACAGTTTTTAAAAACATCAGTTGAGGAGATTATGAAAAAAGGAAAAATGTTTTTCATGCTATTACTGTTCGCTTTATTTAGTCTTTCGGAAATTATTGCTCAAGACAAAATAAATACAATTACAGTAAACGTTAGTGAAGGTAAGTATACGATAAACAGAAATATTTACGGTCACTTTGCAGAACATTTAGGCCGATGTATTTATGATGGAATTTGGGTTGGAACAGAATCGAGTATCCCAAATATACAAGGTTATAGAAAAGATGTGCTGGAAGCATTAAAAGAATTAGAAATACCTGTGCTTAGATGGCCCGGAGGTTGTTTTGCAGATACTTATCACTGGAAAGATGGTATTGGTCCAAAGCAAAATAGACCCACAATTGAAAATAAATTTTGGGGTGGAACAATTGAGGATAACAGTTTTGGCACACATGAATTTTTAGATTTATGTGAAATGTTGAACACACAACCATATCTTGCCGTAAATGTTGGCAGTGGTTCACCTCAAGAGGCTAAGGACTGGATTGAGTATGTAACTTCAGATGGAAATACTCCAATGGCTAACCTCAGAAGAAAAAATGGAAGAGAAAAACCATGGAAAGTTAAGTTCTGGGGAATTGGAAATGAGAATTGGGGTTGTGGCGGTAACATGACTGCAAGCTATTATGCCGATTTATTTTTGAGATTTTCAACATATAGTTGGGTTGATACTAAAGTAGCAACTGGTGGACTGCCTGATGATTATGATTGGACTGAAACAATAATGAAAAAGACAGAACGGAAACAAAATTTGATTGGTGGAATATCATTTCATCATTATACAGTTACACATACTTGGGCTGATAAAGGATCAGCGCTTGATTTTATTAAGGATGAATGGTTTAAAACAATTAGTAAAAATTTCGGTATGGAATCAATGCTTAAAAAACATTTGGCAATTATGGATAAATATGATCCTGAGAATAAAATCTCAATGTTTGCTGATGAATGGGGAAATTGGCATAATGTTGAACCAGGAACAAATCCAGGTTTTTTATATCATCAAAATACAATTAGAGATGCAGTAAGTGCTGCTATCTATCTCAATATCTTTAACAATTCTTGTTATCGTGTAAAAATGGCAAACATCGCTCAAACTGTAAATGTATTACAAGCAATGGTTTTAACAAATGATAAATTTTTAGTAAAAACCCCAACTTTCTATGTCTTTAAAATGTACAAAAAACACTTTGATGCGTTAATGCTCCCGACAGAAGTTATTAGTGAAAAGTATCTAAATGGTACGGAAGAAATTCCTTCCCTTTCAGCATCAGCATCACAAAATAAAGATGGGGAAATAAATATTACTCTTGCTAATGTAACGGCAGATAATGATCTCCAAACCAGTATTAATCTTAATGGACTTGAAGATTTTGAAATCATTAACTCAGAAATAATTACTGCTGATAAAATAAATAGCCACAATGATTTTAATAAAAAAGAAGAAGTAAGTATTAAGGGATTTAATTCAGTTGATAAAGATGGGAATAATCTTATTGTAAGTATTCCATCAAAATCAATCGTTTCAATTAGTCTAAAAATTAAATAGATAAGATCAATAGAATTTCTACCAAACAAAAAAGGGAAATATGAAAAATAGTATTCTAATATTATTTCTATTGTCAATTATTTCTTTAGGAAAGGATGACACAAAAAATGAATTATCTGAAAAGTTTATAGCAGAACAACTTGAATTTTGTGCTGCACAATATAAACTGATGGCGGAGGATTGTGCAGATTCACTTTTCCCGCGATCTTATGAAAATGGAAAATTTATTACATCTAAATCAGATTGGTGGTGCTCTGGTTTTTTCCCAGGATCTCTCGTTTATCTTTACGAGTTTAGTAATGAACAATATTTTAAAGACCAAATATTAAATAGATTTAAATATTTAGAAAAAGAAAAATATAATACAAGTGATCACGATATTGGTTTTAAAAATATATTGCAGTTTTGGAAATATGTTAAGAGCAACAAAAGATACAACCACATACAAACAAATAATTTTGGATGCTGCAAATTCTTTATTAAAAAGATATAATCCAAAATTAGGTGTTATTAGATCTTGGGATAATTGGGAACCGGACTGGCAATATGTAGTAATAATTGATAATTTGATGAATCTAGAGCTTCTAGTTGAGGCAACAAATTTATCTGGAGATTCAACTTTTGTAAAAGCAGCAATTTCTCATGCAGATAAAACCATTGAGAATCACTTTAGAGATGATGGCAGTTCTTATCATGTTGTTTCTTATGATACTTTAACAGGGAAACCTCACCTCAAAGAAACAAGACAAGGCTTTTCAGATGAATCTGCATGGGCTCGTGGCCAAGCTTGGGGACTTTATGGATTTACAACAATGTATAATTTAACAGGAAAGCAAAGATATTTAGATAAAGCAAATGAAATTGCAAAATTTATCTTAAATAATACTAATCTGCCCAAAGATTTAATACCTTATTGGGATTACAATTCAGATAAAATTCCAAATACTTTAAGAGATGCTTCCGCAGCAGCTATTACTGCATCTGCTTTAATAACACTTTCCGATTTAACCGGAAATAATATTTACTTAGAAGCTGCAAAAACTATTATACAAACTCTTTCAAAACCAAATTATAAAGCAAAGCTTGGTGAGAATGGAAATTTTATTATCAAACATTGTGTTGGTAGTTATCCCGCTAATTCAGAAGTTGATGTGCCTTTAAGCTATGCCGATTATTATTACATTGAAGCGTTAATGAAATTGTATCATTAATTTCACGACTAAGATTATTTTTTGTTAGATGGTCAAATTTCTGTAAGCAGTACAAGATAATTTATTTTTAAGGAGCTTAAAATGTCAAAGAAAGACTTTGAAGAAAAACTAGAGAGACTCATTAAATCTCATAAGAAACTAATTAAAAAAAATAATCAGCCCAAAAAAAAGTATAACGGTATTTATACTAAATATAAACATCCAGTTTTAACAGCAGAGCATGCTCCAATTCACTGGAGGTTTGATATGGATTATAAAACAAATCCGTTTTTGCAAGAAAGATTAGGCGTAAATGGAGCTTTTAATGCTGGTGCAATTGAACATGAAGGAAAGATATTACTTGCAGTAAGAGTTGAAGGAAATGATAGAAAATCTTTTTTTGCAATTGCAGAATCTAAAAATGGTATTGATAATTTTAAGTATTGGGATTATCCAATTATAATGCCAGAGAATGAAAATCCTGACACAAATATATATGATTTGAGACTTGTAAAACATGAAGACGGATGGATTTACGGAACATTTTGTAGCGAGCGTCATGATGATTCAAAGCCGGATGATACATCAGCTGCAGTTGCCTCATGCGGAATTGCTCGTACAAAGGATTTAATAAAATGGGAAAGACTTCCAGATCTTATAACTTATTCAGGGCAGCAGAGAAATTGTTCTTCATCCTGAATTTGTGCATGGGAAATACGCTTTATATACAAGACCGCAAGATGGCTTCATTGATACAGGAAGTGGAGGTGGAATTGGTTGGGGTTTAACTGATAGTATGGAAAAACCGGAAATTAAAAATGAAGTAATTATTGATGCAAAAAAATATCATACAATTTATGAAGTTAAAAATGGCCAAGGTCCAGCACCAATCAAAACAAAAGAAGGTTGGCTACATTTAGCTCATGGTGTTCGAAATACTGCAGCTGGTTTGCGCTATGTACTTTATCTCTTTATGAGCGACTTGAAAGATCCTACAAAAGTTATTTACAAACCTGGTGGTTATTTTATTGCTCCTGAAGGGGATGAAAGAGTCGGTGATGTTTCTAATGTTGTTTTTTCAAATGGCTGGGTCTGCAAAGATAATGGAGAAGTTTACATATATTATGCTTCTTCAGATACTCGCATGCACGTTGCTACGTCTACTCTTGATCGATTATTAGATTACGTAAAAAACACACCTCCGGATAGATTTAGATCTTATACTTCAGTAGAAGATAGAATAAAATTGATAAAAAAGAATCTAAAAATTATTGGAGATGAAGAATAAAATGCTTCGCATAAAATTTAGGATTTTATGGCAAAAATAGTTTTACAGTTATTTTATCGTGGTGTTGCACTATATGTAAATATTCCTGAGTCTACTCTTGTTGGTCTTTTTCTATACCCCAAAGTTTAATCAAATTTTATAGGAAGGAATTGATGTTATTAAAGAGAACTTTAACCTTACTTTTAATTGTTAATTTAGTTTGGAGCTGCTCCCCAGAAGAAAGTTTGT
The DNA here is from genome assembly GCA_020635285.1 of Ignavibacteriales bacterium. Lineage (GTDB taxonomy): Bacteria > Bacteroidota > Ignavibacteria > Ignavibacteriales > Melioribacteraceae. The sequence goes on from JACKAB010000044.1 coordinate 408,076, forward strand.
GGATTTCTAGTATTAATCCACAGATTGAATACATGGGAAGGATTGGTGAAATCAATATCGATACTACAAAAGAACTATATTGGTCGGGCACATCAATAAAAATTAGTTTTGAAGGAAAATTCTTAAACGCAATTTTTGAAGATGAAAATGGTGATAATTTTTATAACATAATAGTTGATGATGATGAACCCTACATTCTGCAACTGGATAGTAATAAGAAAAGCTATAATTTATGTGAATTAGAATTTGGGAATCATTCTGTTGAAATATTTAAAAGAACTGAATGGGATAGAGGTAAAACTATTTTCTTCGGATTTCAAATAGATAAAAAAGGTTCATTGCTTCCAAAATCCGCTAAAAAACGAAAGATAGAATTTTATGGCAATTCAATAACAGCTGGTTATGCAGTTGATGACTATGAAGGGAAAGACAGATCCGAAGGTGTTTACACAAATAATTATTTATCATATGCTGCAATAACAGCAAGACATTATGATGCGGAATATGTTGCAACGGTTAAAAGTGGAATAGGTATAATGGTAAGTTGGTTTCCAGTTACCATGCCGGAAATTTATGATCGTGTTAATCCAAGTGATTCTTTAAGTCAATGGGATTTTAGTAAATATCAACCCGGCATAGTTGTAATAAACTTATTTCAAAACGATTCTTGGATTGTTAACATGCCTGAAAATGAATCCTTTAAACTAAAGTTTGGAGATGAAAAACCGGATGAACAGTTTATAATAAATTCATATAAAAAATTCGTTTATGAAATAAGAAATAAATATCCTTCCTCAAATATAATATGTATGCTGGGTAATATGGATATAACGAAAGAAGGCTCGCCATGGTCTGGTTATGTTAAACAAGCAGTTAAGCAACTCAATGATGACAAAATATACACATTCTTTGTTCCTTACAAGAATACTCCAGGACATCCGGATGTAAAAGAGCAGGAAGAAATGGCAAACAGTCTTATTGAATTTATTGATAATAATATTATCTGGTAAACTTCATTTCAAAGATTCATAAATGAATTCATGATTTCTAAATTAATATTTTCAATGAAGTCTAAGAGTCAGTCTCTCGTAAAATTTGATGTGAAAAAAATCATATAAATCCGGAGATAAATATGAAAAAAGTATCTAGAAGATCATTCCTGAAAAATACGGCAATGGCAGCCGCGGCATTAAATTATATTCCTTTCTCAATTCGAGGTTCAAATGTTCCAAGCAATAAATTAAATATTGCAGCAATTGGTATTGGAGGGATGGGTGGTTACAATTTAAAAAATTGTGAAAATGAGAACATAGTTGCTCTTTGTGATGTTGACAGCGATTATGCAGCTGGAACAATCAAAAGATATCCTAAAGCAAAAGTTTATAAAGATTATAGATTAATGTTAGAAAAACAAAAAGACATTGATGCAATAATTATTGCTACTCCCGATCATACCCATGCTGTAATTACAATGGCAGCAATGCAAGAGGGAAAACATGTATTTTGTCAAAAACCACTAACACATAACATTTACGAAGCTAGAACAATTACAGAAGCAGCAAATTACTATAATGTTCAGACTCAAATGGGAAATCAGGGTCATTCTGTTGAACATATTAGACTTTTAAAAGAATGGATTGCAGATGGAGCAATAGGAACAGTAAGAGAAGTTCATGCATGGACAGATAGACCGGTTGGCGGAGATCCATGGTCAACTTTTGCTGTTAAAGCAAAATCAACTGAAAATCTTCCAGTTCCAGAAACACTTGATTGGGATTTGTGGTTAGGGCCTGCACCATACAGAGCATATCATCCAGATTATCACCCAACAAAATGGAGGGCATGGTTAGATTTTGGAACCGGTTCTTTGGGAGATATGGGATGTCATATTTTGGACCCAGCATTCTGGGCTTTGGATTTAGGAGCTCCCGATCAGTTACAAGCAACTTCCACACATTGGGAACCAGAAATAGAATCCCAAACATTCCCAAGAGCTTCAATTGTTCGTTTTAATTTTCCAGCAAATAATAAAAGAGGTGCAGTAAAACTAACTTGGTATGATGGTAGATTATTGCCTGAAATTCCGGAAGAATTAGAAATTGGCAGAGAGCTTCCGAGTAGCGGAGCTTTAATTATTGGAGATAAGGGCGCAATGTTGCATGGTTCTCATGGAGCTGATGGTGTTAGAATAATTCCCGAAATAAAAATGCAAGAATATGTTAGACCTGCCAAAACCATTGCTAGAGTAACTGAAGGGCACGAGGGAGATTGGATTCGTGCATGTAAAGAAGGAAAAGGTGGCAAGCCAGCAAGTTCTAATTTTAATTATGGCGGCCCACTTACCGAAATGGTTTTACTTGGTATGATTGCAATTCAGGTAAAAGATCAAAGGCTTGAATGGAATAGAGATGAAATGAAATTTACAAATAATGACAAAGCCAATTTACTTGTTAAAACTCAATATAGAGACGGCTGGAAATTATAAATTATTTAAAAATTAATAAATGGTAAAATATGTTTCGAATATTACTTGCATCATTTATCTTTTTAGGAATTATAAAAGCCCAAGAGATCAATATGAAATTATGGGAAACTGCGATTCCAAATTATCAAAAAACTGATGAGGTCGAATTAAGTGAATATGTAGACGGAATTACAAAAATTAGTTATGTGCAAGAACCGGATATCACTGTTTACCTCCCATCAAAAGCTAATTCAACCGGAGATGCGGTTGTTATTTGTCCCGGAGGCGGCTACAAGATTTTAGCATACGATTGGGAAGGTAGCGATATTGCAAAATTTTTTAACTCAAAAGGAATTGCAGCAATTGTTTTAAAATATAGATTGCCAGTATCAAAAAGTAATATCATTCCTGATAAATCTCCGTTGATGGATGCACAAAGAGCAATTAGATTAACACGTTTTCATGCGGAAGAATGGGGTATTGAACAAAATAAAATCGGAATTATTGGTTTCTCCGCAGGCGGACATTTAGCATCTACTGCTGGGACTCACTTTGACTTAGGAGTTATTAATTCAAGCGATCCTATTGAAGAATTAAGTTCTAGGCCAGATTTTATGATTTTAGTTTATCCAGTTATATCTTTCATTCAGCCATATTCACATTCGGGTTCTGTAAAAAATTTGCTTGGAGAAAATCCGAGTGAAGAATTATTAAAATATTATTCAAATGAACTTCATGTCACCAATCAAACACCTCCAACAATTTTAATTCACTCACAAGATGATACAACTGTACCGATTGAAAATAGTCTATCTTTTTATAAAGCTCTATGTGAAAACAATGTAAAAGCGGAAATGCATACATATACTTATGGTGGGCATGGCTTTTCTCTAGCAATTGGAAAGGGTTATCTTTCTACATGGACAGAACGGGTTATGGATTGGATTAATAATCTTGGAACTGAAAAAAAATAACTTTATTAAAGTTTTATCAAAACTCACTTGCAATGATAAACATAAAAAGAATATTTACTAAACTCATTCTATATATATCATTTGAATCTTACAAATTAAAGAGTAGAGATGCAAAATGACTTTAAATAAAGTTACTATAAAAACTATTGCTAAAAAAATTAATGTCTCCCCAGCAACTGTCTCAAAAGCACTAAGAGATAGTCATGATATTTCTGATCAAACAAAACTAAAAATCAAAAATCTTGCTAAAAAATTGGGTTATAAGCCAAACTTAATGGCGAGGAATTTGGTTAGTAAAAAAAGCAATATTATAGGAGTAATAGTACCAGATATTTCAACATCCTTTTTTGGGTTAACAGTTAGAGGAATTAATTATGCGGCAAGAAAACATAATTATGAAGTAATTATTTTAGTAAATGATGAAGACCATAAAGTAGAGCGAAAAAATATTGAGTTCATTTCAAACCTACAAGTGGATGGTATCTTAATAGACTCTGTTCCGGGCAATCACAATTTAGATTTATTAGAAGAGCTTTCTGAAAATGGAATGCCAATCGTTTTTGTTGATAGAAAGTGTAAGAAAATAAATGCAGATTCAGTTACAACCGATGATATAAAAGCTGGCTATACAATTACCAAATATTTTTTAAAAAATAATAAAAGTAAAATAGTATTTGTTGGCGATGTTGATTTACTTACAGTTGCAAATGACAGAGTTAAGGGTTATAAAAAAGCGCTCAAGGAATTCGGGATTAAATTTGATAAGGAATTACTGTTAAAAATTAATTATGAAATTGATGAAGAGCAGCTAAAAGAAAAAATTAGAAGTTTTATTCATTCTAAAAAAGAATTTGATTCTTTCATTTGCGCGGGAGGAGTAATTGCATATTTAGTTGGCTTAGTTCTTTTAGAAGAAGGATTCGCAATCCCCGATGGGGTTTTATTGGGTGAATTCGGTGATAATAATATCGTCTATAGATTGGGAGTTCCATTTATCACAGTTGATCAATCTCCAATAAGCATTGGAGCAACAGCATTTGATCTACTTGTAACACGAATGAAAGATGTAAGAAATACAAATGCCAAACGAAAACAAATTTATGTAAAATCTAAACTTGTTTCTCATCATCCTGCAAAACATGAACATCTTTTTATTGAGCATATCTAAAAATCATTATTGGGTAATAACTTACTTTAAATATTCCATCATTAATAAAATTCTTTTCTAATTGACCAATAAAAACAAAAAAATATTTTCACTAGGTTCAAAAATTCAATTTATCAAGGTTCGATAAATCCCACAAGTGAGCAAGATAGATTACGTTTGGTTTTTAAAAGTCTTATCCTTCATCTCCATCCGCCAACAATCAACGAAAAAAGTAATAAAGTTCAATCATACATTTGGCTTAGGCGGAATGGTGGTTGTACTGATTTGCATTCAATTCATTACCGGTTTGCTTTTGCGTTTTACCTATGAACCTTTTCCCGGTCGAGCTTATGATTCAATTCTGCATTTGCAAAACAATATTGTGTTTGGCCAACTAATAAGAAATCTTCATCATTGGAGTGCTGTATTTTTAATTATTATTGTTCTCCTTCATTTATTAAGAGTTTTCTTTACTGGAGCATTTCATGGTAAAAGACAATTTAATTGGGTACTTGGAGTATTACTTTTTATAATAATTATTTTTTCAAACTTTACGGGATATCTTTTACCTTGGGATCAGCTTTCATATTGGGCTATAAACGTTAGCACAAGTATGCTGGAGTACACTCCATTTATTGGAACATTTTTAATGGAAATAATTTTAGCCGGAAAGGAAGTTGGCAATTCAACTTTATTAGTGTTTTATAATTTACATACCGGTATCTTCCCAATTTTATTGATATTAATTATGGCATTCCATTTTTGGAGAGTTAGAAAAGCCGGTGGAGTAGTGGTTCCTAAAAGTGAAACAGAAGATAATTATGTTTCCACAATACCAAATTTAGTTGCAAAGGAATTTGTTGTTGCACTTATTTTGATTGCTTTTATTTTCACACTATCAATTTTGTTTAATGCTCCATTGTTAGAAAAAGCAAATCCAAATTTTAGTCCAAACCCAGCTAAAGCTCCTTGGTATTTTATGGGAGTTCAAGAATTGATGATTCACTTTCATCCTTTATTTTCGGCAATCATAATTCCAGTAATTATTTTCTTAACAACAATATTTTTACCTTATTTTAATTATGATACAGAAGAAAACGGCATTTGGTTTTATTCCAATAAGGGAAAAAAGTTAGAATTAATGCAGCAATTATGTCTGCGTTGCTTACAATCATTTTTGTATTGTTAAGCGAATACATAATTAATTTTACAAATTGGTTTAGCTTTCTTCCGGACATAATTAGTAATGGTTTAATTCCATTCACAATTTTATCTATTGGGCTTGTGCTTTACTATGAATATTTAAGAAAAAATAAAAATGCCAATTTAAATGAAGTTGTGCAAACAATATTTATTTTTCTGTTAATGTCTCTATTTGTTTTAACTATAATTGGAATTTATTTTAGAGGGAAGGAATGTCATTAACTTTTTTCTAAAATTATATTTATGAAAATTAAAAATCCCAAAATGAGTGGTGTAAAAAAAGATGGATTAAAACCTAAACAATCCCGCAGAGATTTTATGAAAACTGCATGGAAAGGTTTAGGAATTATTGCCGGGATTGAATTTACCGGGTTAACTTTACATTATTTGGTAGATAGAAAAGACAGTGATGAAAATGAAAAATTATTTGAAGCTGGATTAGTTACTCAATTTCCTAATAAATCTGTTACTCCATTTAGAAATGGACATTTTTATTTAGTACGATTAGAAGATGGCGGATTTATTGCAATGTCAATTAAGTGTTCTCATTTGGGCTGTTCAATAATGTGGGATGAAAAGAAGAATGAGTTTATTTGTCCTTGCCATTCATCTAAGTTTAGTTTAACGGGAGAAGTAATAAATCCTCCAGCACCACGACCACTTGATATTTATGAAATTAAAATTAAAGATGGAAAACTTTTTATCAATCTTAACAAAAAAAAAAGCGAAGTGAGTTTGAAAAATCTCAACTCACTTATGTTTAGTAATTAAATATGCAAAAATGGAAGCTTGCCGGATTTATTGCAACTGCTGTAATTGTTTTAACAATTCCAATTTACATTGCCTCCTTTTATCTTAAAGATAATTCCCAAGTTTCTGATGAAGCTCAATATATTGGTCGAGAGCGATGTAAGAATTGCCATCAAAAAATAATATAATGCATGGCTTGGCTCTCATCATGATAAGGCAATGGATGTTGCGACAGACTCAACAGTGCTTGGTGATTTTAATAATTCTGAATTTACTTTTAATGGAATAACAAGTAAGTTTTTCAAAAGAGGTGAAAAGTTTTACGTCCGCACAAACGGACCCGGTGGTAAGATTGATGATTTTGAAATTACCCACACATTTGGTTACACTCCGCTTCAGCAATATTTAATTCCATTTGAAAATGGAAGATATCAGTGTTTGCCTATTGCATGGGATGTTGAAAAAAAAAATGGTTCTCTTTAGTTGAAGAGACTTATGGCGATCAAATCCCGGAACCAATTGACTGGCTTTACTGGACTAACAATGGTCAGAATTGGAATGGAATGTGCGCTGAATGCCACTCCACAAATTTGCAGAAAAATTATGATCCCAAAACTAAAACTTACAATACAACTTATTCAGAAATTGATGTAAGCTGTGAAGCTTGTCACGGACCGGGTTCAAAGCATGAAGACTGGGCAAAGCTGCCGGAAATGGCCCGTTCAACAGATAGTAATTTTGATTTAGTTGTTCAAACAAGTAATCTCAACAGTCAACAATATGTTGATCTTTGTGCTTACTGTCATTCGAGGCGTTCATCTTTAAGTCCGCTGGAATTTACTAACGGACATTTAATGGATATGATTATCCCGCGGGTATTGGACGAAAATTATTTTCCTGATGGACAGATACTTGAAGAAGATTATGTATTTGGTTCATTTACTCACAGTAAAATGTTTGATAATGATATAAAGTGTAACGATTGCCACGATGTGCATAGCGGAAAAAGGTTATTTGATGGAAATGAACTTTGTGCTCAATGCCATCAGACGGAAGTTTATGATTCATATGAACATCACTTTCACAAAAAAGAAGGGGAGACGGGTAATCGAGTAGTTCTAAAAGACATAACCTATAAAGTTGGGGAAGGAGCGCTTTGCGTTAATTGCCATATGCCCGGCAGATATTATATGGGAAATGATTTTAGAAATGATCACAGTTTATTTATACCAAGACCGGACTTGACAATTTCAATCGGAGTTCCAAATGCTTGTAATCAATGTCATGAGAATAAAACAGCTCAATGGTCTGATGAATATATTTCAAAGTGGTATGGCAAAAAAAGGAAACCTCATTTTGGAACTACTTTCGCATTGGGAAGAGAAGCTAAACCAGAAGCATTAAAGGATTTAATTAGAATTGCAAAAGACGGACTATATTTGCCAATAGTTAGGGCAACTGCAGTGTCACTTCTTCAAAATTATTCTAATCAAGAAAGCAGCGAGGCATTAATTTGGGCAATGAATGAAAGTGATCCGATTATTCGCTACAATGCAGTTCACGCTTTCAACAGCAATGATCAAACTGAATTATTAAAGAATATTTTACCCTTGGTAAACGACCCAATAAAATCAGTCCGAATGGAAGCTGCCTTTAAACTTTCTGTTTTACCAAAAGCAAGTATCCCAGCTGATAAACAAATTGTTTTAAATAATGTAATTGATGAATATCTTGAAGCTATGAATTATTCTGCCGATTTTGCCGGTTCACAATTAAACATAGGCATACTAAATTCTAATTTACACAACTTTGAAGCTGCGGCAAATCATTATTTTGAAGCACTTGAAATAGATAGTTTGTTTTATCCGGCAAAAGTAAATTTATCAGTTGTCCTTAATCAGCTTGGAAGAAACGATGAAGCAGAAAAAATCTTGAGAGATATAATTAAACATCATCCCGAGTTTCATGATTCATATTACTCTTTGGGATTATTACTTGCTGAAAAACAAAACTATGATGAAGCGATTAAATATTTAACAAAAGCTTCGGAGCTAATTCCGAACAGAGCAAGAATATTTTATAATTTAGGATTGCTGCTTCAATTTCAACAAAAAAATAATGATGCTGAACAAGTATTAATTAAAGCAAAAAAATTAGAACCAAATAATATGGACTATAATTATGCTCTGGCGGATCATTATATTAAAACAAATAACTTATCAAAAGCTAAAGTAATCGCAGAAGAAATTAAACTGAAATTTCCAGCGAGTGAAATTGGAGAGCAGCTTTTAAATTATATTAAAAGTAAGAATTGAAATATACACTGATATTAAAAAATTGATATGCCAAAAATTCCGCGAGTAATATTACTTATTGAAACCTCACGTGCCTTTGGCCGCGACTTGCTAACTGGTATTGCAAAGTATTCAAAACTGCATGGACCCTGGTCGTTTTATCGAGAGCCACGAGGATTAAAATCTGCAATCCCTCACATAGAAAACTGGGAAGCCGATGGAATAATTATGAGGAACAGTCCGATAAGTAAAAATCTTTTAAATCTTAAAATACCAACAATTGCTGTCCTTCATTATCAAAAAAAAACTTCTCCAATTCCTACAGTTCAAACTAATAGTAAAAATATTGCTAATCTTGCTGCTCAGCATTTACTAAATCGAGGTTTCCAAAATTTTGCCTATTGCGGTTTCAAAGATTTGGATTGGTCGGTTGAGAGAGAAAAACATTTTTCAGAAATTATTGAAGAAGCTAATTTTATTGTTCATAAATATTCTCTACCTAAATCATCTAAATATAAAACTTGGCAAAGTGAACAAAAGAGATTAGCAGAATGGCTGCATAAACTACCCAAACCAATTGCTATAATGGCTTGCAATGATGATCGAGGTCAAAATGTTTTAGAGGCTTGTAAATTATCTGAACTGCGTGTACCCGAGGAAGTTGCAGTTATCGGGGTTGATAATGATACTTTAATTTGTGATTTATGCGATCCACCATTAACAAGTATTGCGCTTAATACAGTTGAAGCCGGATATAAAGCTGCCGAACTTATGGATAGAATTATGAATGGCGAAAAAATGAAAGGACAACTTATTGAGGTTTCTGCAACTCATGTGGTCAAAAGACAATCAACTGATATCCTTGCAATTAATGATCCAAATATTGTACAAGCTTTATCATATATTAAAGAGAATGCAAAAGAAAAAATTTCTGTTGATGATGTAGTAAGAGTTACACAATTAAGTCGAAGAAGTTTGGAAACCAAGTTTAAAAGATTTCTAGGCAGATCTATCATGGATGAAGTAAGAAAATTTCGAGTTGAATTAATTTCTAAAATGCTTATCGAAACGGATATGAGTATTTCAGAAATTGCTTCTTCTTTCAATTTTACCGAAATTGAACATATTTCACGTTACTTCCGTCAAGAAAAATCAATGTCTATGACTGAATTTAGAAAACAACTTAAGCGATGTTGAAATTTATATTTTTACTTAGTTAAATATTTGCGCAAAATGGTTAAAAAAAATCGTTTTTAGGTTTTAAATTTCTTCACTTCCTAGTTATACTTCAATTAGCAAATTCAAAATATTACAATGTGAAATCATAGGTGAATTATGTCAAAATATGCAATTGGTTTAGACTATGGAACAAATTCTTGCAGATCGTTAATTGTTGATATTTCGAATGGAAAAGAATTGGCAAGTCATGTTTTTAATTATCCCAGCGGAGATGCGGGTGTTATTGTTCAAAAATCAGATCCCAATGTCGCCAGACAAAATCCAGCTGATTATGTTTTAGGGATTGAAGTAACAATTACTGAAGCAATAAAAAAAGCGAAAGTTATAGATTCAAATTTTTCTGCCGATAAAATAATTGGAATAGGTGTTGATACAACCGGAAGCAGTCCAATGCCTGTTGATGCTGATGGAAATCCACTTTGTTTTAGTGAAAAATTTAAAGATAATCCTGGCGCAATGGTTTGGCTTTGGAAAGATCATACAAGCTATGAAGAAGCAACAATTATTACTGAACAAGCGGCAAAAAGCAGACCGGAGTATTTAGCAAAGATCGGTGGAGTTTATTCCTCGGAATGGTTCTGGAGTAAATTATGGAAATGTTCAAAATATTATCCTGAAGTATTTGATGACGCAGTAAGTTTTGTTGAAATCTGTGATTGGATTCCTGCTGTTTTGGTCGGAGATACGAATCCTTTAAATATCAAAAGAAGTGTTTGTGCAGCCGGACACAAAGCAATGTATAGTGATCAATGGGGTGGTTTGCCTGATGAAGAATTTCTTAATTCTCTTTCTCCAAAGTTAGGTGATATGAGAAAAAAATTATTTAGTAAATCATATCCATCTGAAGAAAAAATGGGAAACCTTTCTAAAGAGTGGGCTGAGAAATTAGGCCTCTCCACAAATGTTGCTATTGCTGTGGGTGCATTTGATGCTCATATGGGAGCTGTAGGTGCTGGTGTTGGCGTTGGTACTTTAGTCAAAATTTTAGGAACAAGCACTTGCGATGTCATGGTTATGCCGAATAATGAAAACTTAGCTGATATTCCAGGAGTTTGTGGAATTGTTGATGGTTCTGTTAAAGGCGGTTACTTCGGCATTGAAGCCGGACAGTCAGCTGTTGGGGATATTTTTCTTTGGTTTGTTAATAATTTAGTTCCGGATTCTTACGGTAAGACAATTGATGAAAAATTTAAAAATCTTGAAGCTGAAGCAACTAAACAAAAACCAGGAGAAAGTGGATTGTTGGCATTGGATTGGAATAACGGAAATCGTACAATTTTAGTGGATGTAAGATTATCTGGATTATTACTAGGTCAAACTCTTCATACAAAAGCTCATGAAATTTATCGCGCTCTTGTTGAAGCAACTGCATTTGGAGCTTTGGCAATTATTGATAGAATTTCTGAAAATGGGGTACCAATAAATGAAGTTGTGAACTGCGGTGGATTGGCTATGAAGAATTCTATGTTAATGCAAATCTATGCAGATATTACAAATCGCCCAATGAAAGTTTCACGAAGTGAACAAACACCAGCATTAGGGGCCGCAATATTCGGTGCGGTTGCAGCTGGCGAATTTACTGATGTTGAAATAGCACAAAAAGCAAATGACTGGAACTAATAAAACTTATAATCCTATTCCAGAAAATCATAAAATTTATAAAGAACTTTACAATTTGTATAAACAATTGCACGATGGTTTTGGAATAAATAATAACGTGAATATCTTTAATGTAATGAAAGACTTACTAAATATAAGAGATACGGTAAGGAGAATATCATAATGAGTTTAACAGAATTAAGAGAACAAGTTTATGAGGCAAATTTAAAGCTTGTTGATTACGGACTGGTAACATTAACTTGGGGTAATGTAAGCGGCATTGATCGTACAGAAGGCTTAGTTGTAATAAAGCCAAGTGGAATTGATTACGATGTTATGACTCCTGATGATATGGTTGTAATTGATATGGAAGGAAAGCCGGTGGAAGGAAAATGGAGACCATCATCAGATACTCCCACACATCTTGAACTTTATAAAGCATTTCCAGAAATTGGAGGTATTGCTCATACACACAGCAATTTTGCTACAATATTTGCTCAAGCAGAAATGGAAATTCCTTGTTTTGGTACTACTCATGCAGATCATTTCTATGGAAATATTCCTTTAACAAGGGTTTTAACAAAATCTGAAGTGCAAGAAGCTTATGAACGATTTACCGGTAGCGTTATTATTGAAAGATTTGCAAATATTGATCCTCTTAATGTTCCCGGTGTATTGGTTGCTTCACATGCACCATTTGCTTGGGGAAAAACCTCAGACGAGGCTGTAAAAAATAGTTTTGTTTTAGAAAGGGTTGCGGAGATGGCACTTGGCACATTAAGTCTAAAACCAAATTGTGAACCAATTGAAAACTATGTACTCGATAAGCATTATTTCCGTAAACATGGAACGAGTGCTTATTATGGTCAATTAAAAAATAATTAATTCTATTTATATGGGAAAATTAAAATGATAAATTTAAAGACGTTTGAAGTTTGGTTTGTAACCGGAAGCCAGCATTTATATGGTGAAGAAACATTAAAAAAAGTTGCAGAGCATTCACAAAAAATTGCTAAAGAGTTGGATGCCTCACCCATTATTCCCGTAAGGGTTGTTTTTAAGCCAGTACTTATCACACCGGAATCAATTACAAATTTATGTTTAGAAGCAAATAATACTGCAGATTGTATTGGATTAGTAACTTGGATGCATACTTTCTCACCTGCAAAAATGTGGATAAATGGATTGAAAGTTTTAAGTAAACCGTTTTTACATTTACACACACAATTCAATCAAGATATTCCTTATGCAGAGATTGATATGGATTTTATGAATTTAAATCAGTCAGCGCATGGTGGAAGAGAATTTGGGTTTATTTGTTCAAGAATGGGAATTGAAAGAAAAGTGGTTGTGGGTCATTGGAAAGATTTGAATGTTCAAAAAAGAGTTTCAGTTTGGATGAGAGCCGCCTCAGCATGGGCTGATTGGCAAGGTGCTAAGTTTGCGCGCTTTGGCGACAATATGCGTGAAGTTGCAGTTACAGACGGTGATAAAGTTGAAGCTCAACTAAAATTTGGTTATTCAGTTAATGGTTATGGAGTGGGTGATTTAGTTGCTTTTATAAACGAAGTAACAGATGCTGATGTTGATAAACAAGTGAATGAATACGAAGACTTATACGAGTTTGCAGATAATGTAATTAAGGGAGCATCAAATCATTATGCGGTGCGCGATGCTGCAAAAATTGAATTAGGGATGCGGGCATTTTTGACAAGCGGGAATTTTAAGGGTTTTACAACCACTTTTGAAGATTTACACGGATTAAAGCAATTACCCGGAATTGCAGTTCAAAGGTTAATGGCCGATGGTTATGGTTTTGGTGCAGAAGGAGACTGGAAAACCTCTGCTTTACTTAGAGCCATGAAAGTGATGGGAAGTGAACTTGAAGGTGGAACTTCGTTTATGGAAGATTACACATATCACCTCAATCCAAATGGAATGAAAGTTTTAGGTTCCCATATGCTTGAGATTTGTCCAACAATAGCAAATGCAAAACCAAATTTGGAAGTTCATCCGCTTGGAATTGGCGGTAAAGATGACCCGGCAAGATTAGTTTTTAATGTTGATTCGGGGGATGGAATTAATGCTTCTATAGTTGATATGGGAAATAGATTCAGACTTATGGTTAATGAAGTAAAAGTAGTAAAACCGGATCAAACTTTACCAAAACTACCGGTTGCTAGAGTCATGTGGGTTCCTGAACCAAATTTAGAAATTGGTGCAGCAAGTTGGATTCATGCAGGTGGTGCGCATCATACCGGTTTTTCAATGGCGATAAATCCCGAATATATGGAAGATTTTGCGGCTATTGCAGGTATTGAATTTTTGTTAATTGATAAAAATACAAAATTAAGAGAATTCAGAAATGAATTAAGATGGAATTCTGCATTCTATTTAAATAAATGAGATTTTGCCTCCAACCTGGTTTTGTCATACAGTTTTATTGATGAAACCAGGTTATTTAAAAAAAATAATTTTCTTTGAGTAAAAAAAAGATATTTTCGAGTTAAGTTTACAGTCATATTTTATTTGATAAAAAAAATAGTATTTTCAATTACATAAGGGGCTCATATGTCTACACTTCATTACATTGATTGGTTAGTAATCCTGGGTTATTTTGTTATAATTCTCGGCCTTGCTTGGTGGGTAATTAAGCAAAAAAATGATAATTCAGAAGACTATTTTCTGGCAGGTCGTAATCTTAGCTGGTTTGTAGTTGGTGCGTCAATATTTGCATCAAACATTGGGTCAGAACATCTTGTAGGCTTGGCTGGATCTGGAACAACGGATGGTGTTGCAATGGCACATTATGAATTACATGCTTGGTGTTTGTTAGTATTAGGCTGGGTTATGGCACCATTTTATATGAGATCGAAAGTTTTTACTATGCCTGAATTTCTTGAAAAAAGATTTTCACCGGCTTCTAGAACAGTACTTTCCCTCATCTCACTAATTGCATATGTATTAACAAAAATAGCTGTTGGTATTTTTGCAGGCGGAATTGTATTTGGTGTTTTATTGCCAGATATAAATTTTTTAGGTTTAGATAGTTTTTTGTTAGTATCTGTTCTAGTTATTGTCTTAACTGGACTTTATACTATACTTGGTGGTTTAAGAGCTGTTGCTTATACAGAAGCGTTGCAAACACTTATTCTAATTATAGGTTCAGTTCTAGTAACTTACTTTGGTTTAGAAGCTTTGGGTGGTTGGAGTGCTTTCAGAGCATCATTGGATTCTGAAATGTTTAATCTATGGAAACCTCTTGTTCCAACTGGCATTGAATCAACATGGGCACCTGTTAAAGAAGTTGGTAAAATGGCTTGGTACTTTAATGATAATTACCCATGGTTGGGAATGTTATTTGCAGCACCAATAATTGGATTATGGTATTGGACTACAGATCAATATATTGTTCAGCGTGTTTTAGGTGCGCCTAATCAAACAGAAGCTAGGCGTGGAACTATCGCAGCAGCCTTCTTAAAATTATTACCTGTATTTATTTTTATTATCCCTGGCATGATTGCGTTTGCTATTGCTCAGCAAGGTATTTCTCCAGAAATGGCTAAAGAACTAATTGGACCGGATGGTGAAGTAATTCGTGTTAATGCTCAAAAAGCATTCCCATTATTAGTAACTCAAATTTTACCTGTTGGAATTAGGGGGATTGTTGTAGCGGGATTACTTGCTGCTTTAATGAGCTCATTAGCTGGAGTATTTAATGCTTCAGCAACCCTATTTACAATGGATTTTTATCAAAGAATTAAACCAGATGTAACTCAAGAAAAATTAGTTTGGATTGGAAGAATTGCAACTGTAGTTATGGTTATAATCGGTTTAATCTGGATTCCGGTTATTCAGGGCGGAAGAGGATTATATGATTATTTACAAGGAGTGCAGGCATATTTAGCTCCGCCAATTTTTGTTGTATTTTTCTTCGGTGTATTTTTTAAAAGATTAAATGCCAAGGGAAGTCTTGCTGCAATGTTATCCGGTTTTGCTTTGGGCATTATAAGACTTGCAATTGACACCCCAGTAAAAATGATTGAAGGATTTACATATGAACACGGTTCATTCTTCTGGATTATAAACAATATCTTTTTCCAATATTATGGATTAATAATTTTTGCGGTTTCCGCTGTAGTTATGTTTATTGTTAGTTATATGACTGAAGCGCCAGACTATAAAAAAATTAGCGGTTTGGCTTTTGGTTTAGTTTCTGAAAAAGATAAAGAGGAAACAAGAAATAGTTGGACTAAAATGGATGTGATTTCATCAAGCCTTGTTATATTGCTTATACTTTTTGCTTACTTATACTTTACTGGTTGATAAAATATACTTTTTGTGACTTATTTAATTATTAGGTCCTGGTTAATTTGAAATTAAATTCCAGGGCCTATATTAAATTCAATTTGCATGGACCTTATAAATTCCGCTTTTTAATTTAAACACATTTCGACCCTCTCCATCAAAATATTCATTTCTTTCCAGCACTGCCTTTTTATCATTTATAATAACTTCGCTAAAATTTGCTGGTAAATAAAGTTCAGCTTGAGTATTGCCTGGAACAGTTATCTCCATTTCCCATATATTATTAATAACTATTAGGTTACAAATAATTGTTCCTCTAATAGATGGAGTTTTTAATTTTAATTCTGTTAAACTTCCTGGTTGTGGAACAATTCTAAATTTTTCAAAGCCTGCCAAAACTGGTGCAACACCTATTAATCTGCGAACAATAATATTTGCGGGAGCAGAGCCCCAAGCATGATTCCATGTTAAATTAGGTTTATAATATTCATCCCATGCTTCAGTTGTCATTGTAGAACCAACATTAAGCATATTTATCCAACTTCGTTTGTCTTCTGAATTCATTAGTGAAATTGCGTAATCTGCTTCACCGGCATTAAATAATGCATCTAACAAATATTGAGCTCCATAAACGCTGCAAGCCATTCCTTTACTTTTAATAAAATCAATCACAGTCTTCATGTTCTCTTTTGGTACAAAGTTAAAAGCTAATGGGAACATATTTGCATGAAGGCTTGAATGATCGGTTGCCTCTCCATCAATAAATATTCCTTTTTCATAATTAAACAATTTATTTTGTATGCTATTTTTTACTTTCTCAGATTTAGAGTTGAAAAATTTTATGTCATCAGATTTCCCTAAAACTTCAGCAACTTTTGCCATCAAAACTAATGACTGATAATGAAATGAATTTACAACCGTATTTATATCAGTAAAAACGTAACCGTCTCTTTCGCCCTCCGGCGTTGGACCGGCATTCCTAGCTTGTTCAGCACCAATTGGAGTACCTTTAGGCCAATCAACAATATCTCTAATATTTCCATTCGGGAAATTAATACTAGTTAAAAATTCATTTGTAACTTTTCCAGTTGTTGTACTAATTAACCCATCTTCTCGTTCAAGCGAAAAAAGTGTTTTATTCTTTAACTGCTCATAATTATTTTGAAGAACTTCTTTATCTCCAGTATACATATAATCTTCCCAAGCCATTAAGACTGAATGCATAAGCCATTCAGTTGGCCACGAAGGATTATAAATTAAATAATTTGCTGTATATCTGGCTATCGAATATTCTCTATCCACTGAGTAGTGACCTAACTGTTGAATAAAAGCATCGGCTTCATATGGCATTCTCTCTCTATTTCCATCTGCATAAACTCCAAGAAATGGTGTGGCTTTTAAAGTATATTTGCAGAGATTCCAAACTTTATTCAGATTTGAATCTGATGATTCGAAATTAGAAGAGTAATCATCAAATGGATAAAATAATGATAGTTGCGTAATTTCATTAATAACAATGTTTTCGTTTGAAATTATTTCAACATAGCGAAATGGTAAAACTTCAGGATAAAATGGAGCCAGCTTTTGATGATTTGGAGAATTAGAATGGTGAGTTGGAATTTTTATCTGATATTTGTGTAAACCTTTATTTAATCGTA
Source organism: Ignavibacteriales bacterium (assembly GCA_020635285.1). Taxonomy (GTDB): domain Bacteria; phylum Bacteroidota; class Ignavibacteria; order Ignavibacteriales; family Melioribacteraceae. Next base: position 425,712 of record JACKAB010000044.1, read on the forward strand.
ACAAGAATTTTTCAAATCCAATATTAGAATGTCCCGGTATTTTATTTACAGAGAAATCCTCATTTTTTCTTTCACCTAAAAAGACTGAAATTGAGTCACTATTTTTTGCATCAATTTCAAGCTCTAACGTACCAAAGGCAGCTTTTCCAAAATCAGCAAACCATCTATTCTCATTAATTCTAGTCAGTTTTTGCGGACTAATTTTATAAAAAGTTGAGGTTTGTCTATTTTCTGAAACCCAAGAACTATCCGGTAGTTTTACGTAATTACTTTTACCTGGCCATTCTGCTGATTCATTATCTAACTCAGAGGTAAAAAATTGCTGAGGCTCAGAATACTCACTCTCATTTCCAATACTATCCCAAATTTTGACTTTCCAAAAATAAATCATATGAGAAGAAAGTGGTTTTCCATTATAACTAATACTAATTGATTGACTGGATGAGATTTTTCCGGAATCCCAATAATCGGAATTATTTTCTTCAATCAGTTTTTTTGATGATGAGACTAAAATTCTAAAAGCATTTTGCTTTTCAATTCCAGTTGGTACAATCCAGCTAAACTCAGGCTGGGAATCAGTAATAGCAGCTTTCTCTGGATATCTTAAAAGTTCACATAATAAACCAGTTGGCTGAGAAAGTTTTTGAGCATTGCACGATGTAAGTAAAAAAATTGAGAGTAATAAAATTAATCTTCTCATAAATATCATTTGTGTCCTCAATTGATTTAAACTACTAATTATAGCTTCAAGAAGAAGACTATATTATTATTAAGTAATATAAATAATTATTTATAAAATCTGGAAGAAGTCAGAATATAAAGTTCAATACTGTGCGATATTATTGAAAAGCAAGAATTATTAATTTGCCTTTATCAAAATAAAAGTGCTAATTATACATGATGAAAAAATGAATTTCATTAATCAAATTAGTAATCAAACCATTCTCAAAACCGTTCTTTGAATAAAATTCACTTTTGTTTAACAATATAAATTCAGAATAATTTATAAGTTTAATCAGAGGAGTTATGAAAACTTCATGCTTATTTAAAAGTGTTTTTGTTCTGCTATTCTTTTTAGTTTACCAATCCGTATACTCACAAGATCTTAATGTTCAAAAAACAATTGGTAAAACAATGGATTATGTTATTTCCAAATACGGCAAGCCTGCGCATCAAGATGTAAGCAACAAATCTATGCAATGTGTTTTTTACAAAAGTAAAACTTCGCAATCAGTTTTTGTTGCCGATCAAGATGGAGTTTATCAAGCAGAAAGTTCAATGTGCTACGATAAGCAATCTTCCGCTAAAAATGCTCTGTTAGATTTGGTAAATAGCTGCAAGACTTCTGGATATCAAGTTGATACAGTGAATACTTCAGAGTACAATTTGTATGCAGGTGGAGTAAAATTTAACGCATCTTTGTTCGAAAATAATTTATCAAATAAATATGAGGTTAAGGTTAAAGCCAATAGGGGCGTTGGTTTAAAGTAGTCTCAAAAAAAATTGTTTTTTTACCATAAACTAATATTCTATTTTGACTTTGAAATAATAATGCGCGGGCTAAAACTAATCTTTCTAAATCTCTGCCTTTTGTTACCAAGTCTTTTACAGAATCATTGTGAGTTATTCTGATTGTGTCCTGCTCAATTATTGGACCCTCATCTAATTCATTTGTTACAAAATGACTTGTGGCACCAATTATTTTTACGCCTCTTTTATATGCTTGTTTATATGGATTCCCTCAACAAATGCGGGCAAAAATGAATGATGAATATTAATTATTCTATTCTCATATTCCTTTACAAAATTGGGTGAAAGTATTTGCATGTATCTTGCAAGCACAATAATATCAATGCTATTATTTTTTAGCAGATCAATTTCTTTATTTTCAACTTCGGTTTTTGAATCTACAGTTATTTCAAAATAATAAAAGGGGATTGAATAATGTTCGCACAGTGGTTTAAGTTCTTCATGATTAGAAACAACCATTTTAATATTAATATTAAACTCTTTTAGACTATTTCTCCATAAAATTTCTTGCAAACAATGATCATATTTAGACACAAAGATAGCAACGTTTTGTTTTTCATCTTCAAAACTGATTTGCCAATCTGCATTAAACTGGTTTGCTAAACTTCCAAATTGTTCTTTAAGGAGATCTCTATTTGTTGTCTCATCGTTAAAACTCCATGCAACCCTAACAAAAAACATATGTTCTGCGGGATCAACATGTTCATCAAGGTCAATAATATTTCCTTCGGCTTCATATATAAAATTAGTTATTTTATAAACTAATCCTTTTTGGTCCTTGCATGAAAGCAGAAGAACTGCAATGTTATTCTTATCCATATTTGTTTGAATCTTTTGTTAATATTTATTACATATATTAGTAAAAAAATACTCTATTTTAAAACATTCAATTTATCAGAAATTATTTATAAATAATAGTTGTAACTTTTTTATTCAAAAATTGTTACAGCTTTAGGAGATGATTAAATGAGCAAAATAATTAAAATTTTTGGAATTATAATTGTTTTGATTTTACTTGTTATTATTTTGGTGCCGTTTTTATTTAAAGGAAAAAATTACTGATTTAGTTAAAAATGAAGTAAATAAAAATTTAAATGCGGAAGTAAATTTTAATGATGTGGGACTAAATTTATTCTCTAGCTTTCCAAATTTAACTTTATCAATAAGTGATTTAGCGCTTGTAAATAAAGCCCCGTTTGAAGGTGATACAGTTTTTAGCAGTAAGGATTTTGATTTAACTATTGATTTAATGAGCGTAATTTCCGGAAATAAAGTAAAGGTTAATTCAATTGATGTTAATAACCCCAAAATTATGGTTTATATCCTAAAAGATGGAAGAGCAAATTATAATATTTTCCCGGAGTCTGAAATATCTACGACAAAATCTTCAGAAAGTGCAGAAGCAAACGAGCTATCAATAAATATTAATTCGTACAGTATTAAAAATGGAAGAATTGCTTATATAGATCAAACCAGCAGCACCATTGTGGCAATGGACGGAATAAACCACACAGGCGATGGTGATTTTAGTCAAGATGTTTTTCTGCTAAATACAAAAACCACAATTGATGAATTCACATTTCAAAGAGATAATGTAAAATTTCTAAATCGCGTAAAAGGCGATGCAGATATGACTTTAGAAGTTAATCTAATAGAGAATAAGTATCAGCTAAAAAATAATCAGTTCAAAATTAATAATCTTACTTTTAACTTAGATGGTGGAATTGTATTACCGAACGATGAAGATATTTTAGTTGATCTAAAATTCGATTCTCCAAAAGCCAATTTTAAAGATATTTTATCATTGATTCCTGCAATTTATAAAAATGATTTTGCATCACTTACTGCAAATGGAAATGTTACATTAAACGGATATGCAAAAGGAACATATAGCGAAAATAAATTGCCCGCTTTTAATGTAAATATAAATGTCGATAATGCCAGTTTCAGTTACCCAGATTTACCTACTCCTGTTAATAATGTAAAAGTTGATTTAACTATAGATAACGCTGATGGAAATCCGAACAGCACAATTGTTGACTTGAAAAAACTACATTTTGAATTAGAAAAAGAACCGTTTGATGCAAAATTGAAAATGAGAAACCTTGAAAAAGATCCTTATGTAGACGCAGAAATTAAAGGTGTAATTAATTTAGATAATTTCAAAAATGCTTTACAGTTTGAAAACATAACTGAATTAAGCGGGATTATAAATAGCGATTTAAGTTTCAGTGGAAATTTAGAATCTACAAAAAGTAATTATGAGAATGTAAATGCTAAAGGAAGCGTTTCTGTTAAAAATTTCAAATTTAAGTCTAAGGATTTTTCAGAAGAATTAAACATTTCTAGCTCATCGTTAAATTTTACCCCTAAAAAAGTTTTGCTAAATAATTTTAATGCAAAAATTGGTGAAAGTGATATAGAAGCAAATGGTGAATTGAATAATGTAATTTCATTTGTTTTATCAGATGCAACATTGATTGGGAAGATGGACGCTGCTTCGAACAACTTTAATGTAAATCCATTTCTCACCGAAGAAGAAATAAAGCCGGGAGCCACTGCAGATGGAACGCAAAATCAGTCTGTAAATATTCCAGATAATATTATTCTTGTGATGAACATGAAGGTTAAAAATTTGGTTTACGATAATCTTGATATTAAAAATTTTAGCGGAAGAATTAATGTCAGAGATAGTAAAATGAATATGGAAGATTTATCTATGAATCTTATGAAGGGAACATTAACTGGAAGTGGATATTATGCAAAAAGTGTTGAACAAGAAAATCCGGAAATAAGTTTCAATCTAAATATTTCTAATTTTGATGTAAATGAAACCTATAACAATTTTGTTACAGTTAAACAATTTGCTCCAATTGCAAAATATATTCAAGGTTCGTTTAGCTCTAACCTGAGTTTTACAACAGACATTAATAATGAATTTGACCCTGTGTGGAATACTTTTAACAGTAAAGGAAAACTCTCACTTCCTAAATTAGAAATTAATGGATTTAAACCATTTACAGCTGTCGGCAATGCTTTGAAATTAGATGCATTGGCCAATCCCAAAATTCAGAATGTAAATCCAAGTTTTAAAATTGAGAACGGAAAATTTTACGTGGAACCGGTTAGTTTTAAAATTGCAAATTATGACGTAACCTTTTCAGGTTCTAACGGAATTGACCAATCAATAGATTATACAATGGAAATCGATGTTCCCACGGGTAACCTTCAAAGTTCGGCTAACTCAGCAATTAGCGGATTACTTAAGAAAGATTTAAATGTTGTCAAATCAGATAAGATAAAAGTAAAAGCATTAATTGGTGGAACAATAGAATCTCCAACAGTTAAAACCTCTGCAACTGATATTGCCAAAAATATTGTCAGTGATGCAGTTACGGAAGTTAAAGAAAAAGTTGTTGAAGAAGCTAAAGCCCAAATAGATTCAGTTAAAATTAAAGCTGAACAAAAACTAAAAGAAGAGACTGATAAAATTAAAGCTGAAGCAAAGAAAAAAGAAGAAGAAGCTAAGAAAAAATTAGAAGAAGAAGCTAAGAAGAAATTAAAAAATATTTTTAAGATAAAATAAAGATTCTCCGTACCTTATTTGGTAAAGTACGGAGAAATTAAATTACGGCTTTATTGGTTCAGGCATATAAGGAGAAGCACCCCAAATATTTACGTTAGTGTTTGTAACATATTTACGGAATTCTTGAGTTACTTTTTGAAATTCCGGAGTTTCTGCAAGTTTTGCCCAATTTTCCATGCTATCCCAAACTGAACTTCTTCTTACATTTGGTGATCCAAGCATGTTCCTGTTGGCCTTAATTTCAATGAAGCCTTCTGCAGATACCATTAATGCAGTTGCTTTCCGTGCAACTCTTTTATATGCTTCTTCATCCATATCAGGATGAAAATCATAAGTGAATGCTACTTCAACCATATTGACTCCTAATTATATTTTTCAAAAATTGTGATAGGTAATAATACATCATAATCTTATTATGTGAAAATAAAAATGCATATTTTGTTATTTTATTTGAGTAGGCTAAAATTTGTAATGGTCAAAAAATATTTGTAAGTTTACGTTACATAATTTTTTCGTTAGGGGTGTCACCCAAATAAAGTGACTGAGAACAAACCCTTTAACCTGATCCGGGTAATGCTGGCGTAGGGAAATGAGTTGCTAATCTATACAAACCTTTTCTCTATGAGAATTGGTTTTTTCGTTTTAAATCCATTCTCATATTTCATACTAGCACTGCCTTTTTAAACTTACTTTTTGAAAGGATTTAAAATGAAAAAAAAATTTTGGTGATCTTAATTCTGATTAATTCGCTCGCAATTTCACAATCGCTTAAAGTTAGTGGAAAAGTTGTTGATGGAAAAACGGGTTTACCGCTAGAATTTGCAAATGTAATTATTGTTAACACGCAAATTGGAACATCAACGGATAAAAATGGACTATTTTCAGTAAGTGGTAATTATTCTGATAAGGATTCCTTAAGCGTAAGTTTTCTTGGGTATAAACCTAAAAAATATTAATTGCTGATTATCAAATTTCAGATAAATTAATTCAACTCGAGATAATAGACTACAAATTAAAATCAATAATTGTAAATGGTATTATTGCTAAAGAGGGCATTACTCCTTCTTCTTTCTCAAAAATTAATAGAAAAGAAATAGAAGAAAATTATACGATTCAAGATGTTCCGGAATATCTATCAACTCTTCCATCAGTGACTTCTTACTCAGAAAATGGAAATGGAATCGGATATAATTATTTAAGTATTCGAGGTTTTGATCAAAGAAGAATATCAATCTCTGTAAATGGCATTCCACAAAATGATCCGGAAGATCATAATATCTATTGGCTGGATATGCCAGACCTTTTAGAAAGTACAGAGTTGGTTCAAGTTCAACGAGGAGCCGGAGCTGGTGCTATAGGTTTTCCTTCAATAGGAGGTTCGATTAATATTATAACTTCACCATTTTCTGATAAACCAAATTTTGAATTTGGCGCATCGGTTGGGAGTTATAATACAAGAAAATATAGTGCTAAATTTTCAAGTGGATTGATTGATAATAAATATTCAATATATGCAAAACTTTCTAAAACCTTAAGTGATGGTTACAGAGATAATAGTTGGGTGGATTTTAATTCTTACCATATATCTGCAGCACGTTATGATAAAAATATTACAACGCAAATAAATTTATTTGGCGGACCGGTTTCCGATGGACTTGCATTTTACGGTTTACCAAAAGCATTTATTAAAGATAAAGATTTACGAAAAACTAATTTTGTTCTTCCAAGAGAAGTTGAAGAATTTTCGCAACCGCACTATGAAATATTAAATGAGATTAAACTTTCTAATGATCTAAAAATCAACAATGCAGTTTTTCTTGTAATTGGGAAAGGATATTTTGATTATGACGGTTCATGGTCTATTTATTATGATGATTATTTCAGACTAAAAGAAAACGGTTTTGACTCAACTCATGTACCAACCAACTCATTAATCAGAGCAGAAGTTAGTAATGTTCAGTATGGTGTGATCCCAAAATTAACGTGGGAGCACGCAAATGGAACTTTAATAAGTGGTTTTGAATATAGAAATCACAGATCAAAACATTGGGGAAATATTAGATTTGCTGAAAATATACCTAATGATGTCCCACAAAATTATCAATATTATTATTATGAAGGTGGAAAAAATATTGTAAATTTCTTTGTTAATGAAAATTATAATCTGACAGAAAATTTAAACTTATTAGGTGAAGTTCAACTTTCATATCATGAGTATAAGTTATTTAATGAGAAGTATTTAGGCAATGATTTCTCAATTGATGGTTTATACTTAAACCCCAGAATTGGGGCTAATTACAAATTTGATAATTCAATAAATTCTTATGTATCATTTGCAAAAGTAACACGTGAGCCAAGATTAAAAAATTATTATGATGCCGCAGAATCAAGCGGTGGCGCTACACCACAGTTCGAATCAAACTTAAACGGAGTCTATGATTTTAACAATCCTCTTGTAAAACCGGAAACAATGTATGATGTTGAAGTGGGAGCACGTTACGCAAGTGATAGGTTTAATTTCAATCTAAATTTATTTTATATGTTGTTCAATGATGAAATAGTTAGTCAAGGACAATTAGATAGATTTGGACAGCCAATTACTGGGAATGTTGATAAAAGTATTCATACCGGTATTGAAATTGAGAGCAATGTTAAAATCACAAACAATATTGAGTTTATTTTTAATTCCGGGTTCAGTAAAAATTATATAAGTAATGGCTCTACTTTTATAAATTCTACTGATGTGGAAGGTAATGAAATAGTTAGAGAAATAGATTTAACTAACAATTCAATAGCGGGTTTTCCTTCTTTAACCGTAAATGCTATTGTAAGGGGAAGTTACCATAATTTTGATTATCAGATTACCGGAAAATATGTCGGTGAGTTTTACTCAGATAATTTTGATAATGAATTAAACAGTTTGTTGGTTAATAATCCAGATTTTGTTAGTTATGGAGATAATAAAATAGATGCATATTTTGTTGCGAATATTTTTACGAGCTACAATTTTGAACTTAATCCGTTTTTTAATTCTTTAAAACTATTTATTCAAGTGAATAATATTTTTAATAATTTATATGCAACATATGCAACTGGTGCAGATTTTTTCCCGGTGCCGAAAGAAATATTTTAACAGGCATAAAAGTAGGTTTATAAAATCAAAATATGAAAAAAAGCAATTGTTTTGGCAAATGGAGATTTACCAAAAAAAACAGAAATTAAGTATTTTAAAAAAATAGATTTGAAACTTTAGTCTGTGCTGATGGTGGTGCAAATTCGGCAAGAAAATTAAATATAGTTCCAAATGTAATTATTGGGGATTTGGATTCAATAACAAAAAGTAATCTAGATTATTTTAAAGATAAATCTAAAATAATAAAACTAAAAAGACAGAATGATACTGATGTAGAAAAATCGATCAAGTACTTAATCGACAAGGGTTTTAAGGAGATTGTCTTGTTGGGTGCAACCGGTGATAGGCTGGATCATTCTTTTTGTAATATGGGAATTGTTATTAAGTTCTTCAATCAAATTAATATCTCAATTTTACATAGAAAATCTTTTCTAAAGGCATACTCTGGAAAAGTAAGTCTTGCTTCAATTAAAGATGAAACTATTTCTATTTATGGAATTGATAAAAAACTAAAATTACTTCCGCAGGATTGAAATATAAATTGAAAGATATTGCACTTCCATTTGGAGTAAGAGAAAGTACAAGCAATGTTGCAACTAAAAAATTTGTTGAATTAAATATTAACGGTGGGATTGCGTTTGTAATAAGAGATTTTGAAACTATGGTAAAAAATGATTTCATTTAGTTCTTTAGATATTTTTATAATTGTAGCTTTTTTAGTTTTGCTTATTGGTATTGGATTTATTGCATCTTTAAAACCTAATAAAGACGATGATGATTATTTACTTTCAGGAAGAAAAGTTGGAATTGTTTTATTTGTTTTAACCAATGTGGCAACTTGGTATGGTGGTATTTTAGGTGTTGGAGAATTTTCATATAGATATGGATTAGTAAGCTGGTTTACACAAGGTTTACCCTATTATATATTTGCCATAATATTTGCTTTTCTTTTTTCGCAGATAAAATTAGATCCGCTTCACTTTTTACTATACCCGATAAATTAGAACAAACTTATGGAAAAACTGTAAGCTTAATTTCTGCATTATTAATTTTCATTTTAGTTTCTCCAGCTCCTTATTTATTGATGCTTGCCCAAATTATAACATTAGTTTTTGATGTTAGTTATTTATCTGCATTAATAATTAGCGCAGCTTCTGCAAGTATTTATTTGATTAAAGGTGGATATAAATCTAATATTTGGGCAGATGCTTTTTCATTTTTTCGTAATGTTTATTGGGTTTATAATAATTGTTTTCGTTGCTAAGAATAATTACGGAGGTGTTGAGTTTTTATCAGCAAATTTGCCCACTGAACATTTGTCAATAACCGGTGGAACCTCAATTACATTCTTAACTGTGTGGTTTTTAATTGCTTTGTGGACTTTCACAGATCCTGGATTCCATCAAAGATGTTACTCAGCAAGAAGCGGCAAAGTTGCCAAATGGGGGATTGTAGTTTCAGTTTTTTTTTGGTTTATATTTGACTTTTTAACTAATACTACAGGACTTTATTCAAAAGCAATTTTACCAAATTTAGAAAATCCAGTTCTAGCCTTTCCATCATTAGCTGAAAATATTCTTTCCCCAGGATTTAAGGGAGTATTTTTTGCTGCTTTAATTGCAACAATTCTCTCTACATTAAATAGTTTTGTTTTCTTAAGTGCCACAACTTTTAGCAGAGATTTTATTTTCAGACTAAACATCAATGCAAACAACACTAAACCAAAAAGCTTAATTAAGTTTACTCAAATTGGGATTATGGTCACTCTTATTTTATCGATTGTTATTGCATATTATTTTCAATCTGTTGTTGAACTATGGTACACAATTGGCAGTATCTGTATACCAGGCTTAATATTAATCGTAGTGTCTTCTTATTATTCAAAATTACAAATCAATTCAAATTGGGCAATTATTGAGATATTATCTGGTGTTTCGGCAAGCTTAGGATGGTTGTTTATTCGTGGATATTTTCATGATACCAATTTATTAAATCAATTAGAACCGATGATTATTGGTTTGTTGGTTGCTTCAGTCATTCACATCTTTGGGATTCTTAAGAAGGCTTAGAAATAAAAAAGCCAGACTAAAAATTAGTCTGGCTTTTCTAAATCTAAAAATACTTTCGCTTATTTCAGCAATAGCATTTTCTTTGTGATAACATTATTACCACTAGTTAGTCTATAAATATAAGTTCCACTTGCAAAATTCGAAGCGTTGAAATTATAATTATATGAACCAGCTTTTAGAGATTTGTTGTTAATAATACTTGCAACTTCTCTACCTAAAATGTCATATATTCTTAAATCAACAACTGATTGTTCTGGAAGTCCAAAACTAATTGTAGTTGTTGGGTTAAAAGGATTAGGATAGTTTTGATCAACAAAGAATTTTGAAGGAATTGTTGATTCAACACCAACAATGATTGTGTTAACAAATGTAACAGTAAACGTATCCATACTTGAAGCTGATTGTGATTTTGAATCAAGTACTTGAACCGTCCACATAGCTGTTAAAGAATCAGCTCCGTTCATAAGTCCAAGAATATCGCCAGCTGATAATGTAACCATTGGTTCTGCTGTTGGAACAGCTAAAACTTCTGGTAATATTACAAACTGATATCCAATAATGTCATTATTCAAATCAGTCGCAGCTTCCCATCCAACAGTAAATGTTTCTGCTGAATCTGTAATTGAAAGTGTAACACCATCACCAGGTGTTAACAATGCAAAGTAAGGAAGTGGACCAACAGATACATTTTGAGTAATTTCTGAATATCTCAAAATAGTAACTTGATATCCACTATCAGCAACAGGAGCACTATCAAATTGAGTGGCAACTCCAACTATATTAGCTGGCCAAACTGGCTCAGCGCCTTCATCAACATCTGTATCTTTGTCAACTCTTGCAACTAACTCAGTTCCATAACCTGTCCAAACACTTAAATTAGCATTGCTTCCGGAAGCTGGCCATGCAGCAGATTCTGGAGTTAAAGCAACTCCATTAATTTTAATCATTGTTCCTTCATACATTTCAGCATTTGCTATATATTCATCAATTGTAAGAACTTTTGGTATAATAACTCTGCCTGTATCTACAAGTGTAATATCTGCATTAGGATCAGTCAACTCAATTTCATTTAATCCATTATAAAATGCAATTTTACCTGTAGCAACAACTCTATCTCCAACGTTTAGATCAGGACCAACTGAAGAACTAAATAATTGCAATCCGCCTGTTGGATCTTGAATGAAGATTTGTGTTCCACTAGAAAGTGTTTTGTTTAGAACAACTCCAGAAACAGTAACAGTTTGATCTTTCATATCAGGAACATAATCACCGTCAGCATCAACTTTCGCATCAGCAATTGTCATTAAGTTTTCAACAGGATAAAGATCTAAAATTACAATAGGCACAACGTCTGTTGCTGGAATACCTGAATAAATAACTTCTAAATCATCATCATCATCAACATTTCCTAAACTAATAACGTCATATCTACCACCGCTTGCAAATAACATTTCATCAATTCTTGATACATAATAGTTAGCAGGATCATCAATAGCTCCACCTTGGTATTCTACTCTATAAATAGCAGCATTAGGTGTTCCGCCTCTTGTACCAAATACATAATCTAGATTTCCATCACCATCTATATCGCCTGTATCACCACCGTAAAGTCTTCCACCAGCACCAACGTATGGTCCAAGATCAGCAATTACAGTAGTGGTTAGAGCAGTTCCATCAAATTGAAGCAAGAATGTTTTTGGGACTTGAAGAACCATATCCATTAACTATAATTTCTTTTGTTCCATCATCATCAATATCAACAACTGAAGATGATTTCCAAGAACCTGAAGGTACTGCATCAGTTACAACTGGAAGAGAAATATAAGTTCCGTTGGCATACACAATAGGAGTTACAGATCCACCATCATGAATAAGTAAAATTGCACTATCAACAACAGCCATATCGTAAATTGTTCCAGCAGCAATTGTTAAAGTAGTATCTAAACCAGAAACTTCCATAGTCCAAGTTTCAGAACCATCACCATTGTCTGGATATCATCAACAGAAACAACACCAAATCTTTCAGCTCCGGCTCTAGCACCAAAAATTAATTCTTGGTCACCATCTGAATCGATATCTGAAAGAACCCATCTGAAAGGTCTTAAGTTATAATTAGGTGTGTCGTTAAGAGTCCACATTGCATTTGGGTTATAACTTCCATCTCCATTGTCAATTCCCATTACATCACCTGAACACTGAATACTCATAAACTACAAGTCTTGTGTAGATAGAATCACCGGCACCGCCATTGTTTACTGGTCCAAAGATGATTTCCATTTTACCATCGCCATCCCAATCTCCGTAAGTTAACGCAGGCCATGTATTTTGAGCGCCTAAGAAAGTTAATTCGGTACCCCATACTTCAACCCAACCTGAACCACTGTTTTCATATTTGTGAATTCTAGGAGTCCAGTCTTTTCCTGCAACATCACTCCAGTCATTATTAACGGAATAAATTTCTTTAAATCCGTCACCATCAAAATCTACTCCAGTAATAACACCGCCAATACCGCCAATGTCGTTTGAATCAACCGGAATAATTGCGCTTCTCTTAAATAAATCTGTCTGAGCAAAAAGCGCAGATGTGAGAAACATTGTTACTAAAATGAGAAATGTAACTTTAAGTTTTCTCATTGTACCTCCTTGTGTGTTTGTGAATGAATAAATAATAATTATAAATTATTTTAACAACGTCATTTTACCAGCTAATTTTTTTGTAGCCGTATTTAGTTGATAAACATAGTTGCCAGATGCAAGATTTGAAGCATCAAAAGTAACTCTATAAGTTCCAGCTCCAAAGTCTTTTTTGTTAATTAAGTTTGCTACAAGTTCTCCATTTAGATTAAATATTTTCAGTGAAACATTCTCTTGTTTGTTTAACTGAAATTCAATTGTAGTAGTTGGATTAAATGGATTTGGATAATTTTGCTTTTAAAGATACCTCATTTGGAATAGTCGAATCTAAGAATTCTATTCCAGTAGTTGAACCATCAATTGTTATGTCAATTGTAGGAAGTTCTCCAGAATAAATCCATTTGTCTATTGTCCAACCATACCAAGATTGAGTATATAGATTAAAATTATCATCAAAATCAACAGCAAATGTTGATGTATATCCTGAAGCATTATTTTCGGAATTATGATTATCATACTGACCTTCAATTTTCAAGTTCCATGCTGCAGCATCCACCGTATCTAATAATTCTCCCGTATTTGGATTAGCAACATAAATTCTACCATAGGAATACCCACTTCCGGCTCCACCTTTAAAATCAGCGTCGTGAGTTACGAATAACAAATTTTTAGTATTCATAAGTTGAATACCAAATGGTCCAACTTGCAATGGTCCATCTGTAGCTGCGAATTCACTATCAACTGCAAAATTAAATCCATCATAAAGTGAATAACCACTTACAGGATCTCCAACATAACAATAAACTTTATTCTGATCCCAATTACTAACATAAAGGACTGTGCCATCGCTGTTTACTGTTACTCCTCTTAATGAACCTTTATCAGGTAATACAATCTCTTGTAGGATTTTTCCAGAATTGCCATTAGAAGCCCATTTTGGTGTAACATCCGGACTTTCCAAAATTAAAACAGAACCTGCTTTTTAGTTGTGTCGCCAGTTTTGGTCACATAAACTCTTCCATTTGCGTCAACATCAATCGCCCAAATATAAGAATTCACTTTATATCTTTGAGGATGCGAGTAAATGCTATCGTCTTTAACTTCAAAAACTAAAATACTATTACTCACAGAATCATTATTAGGAACATATATTAAGTTACCTTTTGCGGCTAGGTCATTTGCATCATATAAAAATTCCTGATCAAATAGATTAATCCATTTAGTTTTTAAATCCGTTTCTGAATATGGATATGTGCCTAATCTACCAGAGTTTTTTCCTGCATTTCTATAAGCTACTAAATAAAATGAGTTTGCACTTCCTCTATTTGCAAGTGCAACAAAAGAGTTTTCATCTCCCAAACTTGCAACAGAAATTACATTGTAACCAACGCTATTAAGTGAATCGGGACTATCTGAGGTTACATAGTCAACGGACCAATCACCATCTAAAGATTGCGCAGAAACAAAAGATGATAATAGTAAAAGAGTGGAGACCAAACAAAGTAAATATTTTTTTCTCATATAAGTCCCAATATTATTTTAAAAACGTCATTTTACCAGCTAATTTTTTAGTAGCTGTATTTAATTGATAAATATAGTTGCCGGATGCAAGATTCGAAGCATCAAAAGTAACTCTATAAGTTCCAGCTCCAAAATCTTTTTTGTTAATTAAATTTGCTACAAGTTCACCATTTAGATTAAATATTTTCAGTGAAATATTCTCTTGTTTGTTTAACTGAAATTCAATTGTGGTTGATGGATTAAACGGATTTGGATAATTTTGTTTTAAAGAAACCTCATTTGGAATTGTTTGATTAACCACTTCAACACTAGTTAATGTTAATTCTATTGTAGGAAGTTCTTTTGAATATACCCATTTCTCTATTGACCAACCATAATATGCGGCACAATACAAATTGTTATTTTCATCAAAATCTAAATTGTAAGTCGCTGCATAACCTGATGCTGTTCCCAGAGTATCAGGATTGTTATAAACACCTGATTGGGAGAAATTCCATTTTGCTACGTCAATGGTATCTAGTATTTCACCTGAATTTGGATTAAGTACATAATAACGACCATAATTATAACCTTCTTCTCTAGCAAAGCTTGCATCATGTCCTACAAATAATAGGTTTTTTGAATCCATAAATTGCAGACCCCACGGTCCAACATCTAATGTAACCGAACCAACCTCATATGAAGTATTTGCAGAAAAACTAAAACCGTCAAAACGAGTATAACCATTTACTGGATCACCAGAATAACAATAAATTTGTTTACTTAAGTAATTAGAAACGTATAAAATCGATCCGTCTTGATTAACGGTAATGCCGCGAGCTTCACCAGGTTCTGGTAATATAATCTCATGTAATAGAGAACCAGCAGTTCCTTGAGAATTCCAAACGGAACCATCATATATCAATACCGATCCAGGGGTTATAGAATCACCAGCAACTGTTACAAAAACAAAACCATTTTTGTCAACATCAATTGCCCAAAGATCTCTGCTTCCAGTCTTAAATCGTTTAGGGTTAGTATAGATACTGTCATCCTTTAATTCAAAAGTTACAATGTTATGGTTTACATCGTTATTAGCAACGTAAACTATGTTTTCAAGTGATGAAATATCTTTAGGGGAATGAAGACATACTTGATTAAAACCATCAATCCATTTCATTTCTAAACCTTCAGCAGAATAGGGATAGGTTCCTAGAAGACCTGTTTCATGATTTGCGTTTTTATAACCTACTAAATAATACGTATCTACACCATAGTTTGCCGCAAGTGCAACAAAAATATCTTCTCCCAGAGCAGCCACTGAAATTGTTCTTTGCCCAGTGCTGTTAGGGACAAATTCATTGTCAGGTGTCACATATTCAACGGACCAATCACCATCTAAAGTTTGTGCAGAAGCTAACGATGATAATACTAAAATAGAGGAAATTAAGATAAGTAGATATCTATTTCTCATGCGAGCTCCAATTTCATTTTAAAAAAAATTTGATCTCAAGATAATTATTATTATTAAATAAAGTCAAGACAAAACAAGATAATATATATTAGAAGACAGCATATAATTTGTGTAAATTGTGATTAACATCAATTCTTAGTAATTTTGTGTTGAATTTACTAAGGAATTTCACCTTATTTGATTAAGAAAATTGAAAAAAGATTCATTTTTTACTTGCATTATTTATAATTGTGAATTATTTTAAGCTTATGAAAAAATCATCCAACATTTTATTAATTCTTCTACTAAGCCTATCTACATTAATCAGCGGCACACTAATTCATACATTTGTTGCAACCAGTAATGGAGATGCCATCAATCTTAGTTGGGAAACCAGTATTGAAGAAAATATAAAAGAGTTCGAAATTTTACGCGGCAGAGACAAAGATAATCTGGCACCTATTGCAAGAGTGACTGCAAAAGGTAATAATTCAAACTACACTTATGTTGATGAAAACGCCTATAAAACTTCTAGTACATTTTATTCATACGGATTAATTCTAGTTGATAATTCCGGGAGTAGATCTCAGGTCGTTATGCATACTCAAGTTGTGCATGATAATGTTTCCAGTGTTAAAAGAACTTGGGGTAGTATCAAAGCTCTGTTCCGTTAAAACTTTTCTTCCCACTCCTTCTATGTTAAACAATAAGATCGATCTTTATTTAGCTTCTAATTCTCCAAGAAGAAAAAAAATGCTGCATTCACTTGGTATAAACTTTAAGCAATTAGCAATAGAGCACGAAGAAATTATTTCTGCTAATGAAACTCCATTAAAGAATGTAAAACGTCTTGCCAAAGAGAAATGTGAAAAAGCTTTTCAAAAATTAAATAAAGGTATTATTATTAGTGCAGATACAATTGTTGTATTTGAAGGTAAAATTATTGGAAAGCCCACAAGTAAAAAAAATGCAATACAAATATTAAAACAATTGAGTGGTAAGACACATATTGTTTATACTGGTTATGCAGTTGGCGATGCATCTACAAAAATTGCAAGGCTTGGGTATGAAAAGACAAGCGTTACTTTCTATCAGTTATCAAAGAAACAAATTGAAGAATATGTTGACTCTGGAAGCCCAATGGATAAAGCAGGAGCTTACGGCATTCAAGATGATTATGGCTCTCTATTTGTAAAAAAAATTAATGGCTGTTATAATAATGTTGTTGGTTTTCCAATTGCAAAAATTTTTAGAACCTTAGAGATGATTACCTAATCAATTGCAAAATTTAAAAAGAAATATAATCCTCACCTTTATTTTTGCTTTCACCATTTACATATTTTTAGCTTTTTATTCCGATTTCGATTCACTTTATTATTCGCTTGAACAATTCCAATTACCTAATTTTATTTTAGTTTTCTTTTTTTCTTTAATTGGCATCTTCATAAAGTTTTACCGGTGGCATTATTTATTACTTGTTTCAAAAATTAAAATAGATTTTAAAAATTCTTTACTAGTATTCGGCACCGGTTTGATTATGGGTATAACTCCGGGAAAATGGGGAGAAGTTTTCAAATCATACTTGCTTAAAAAAGATTTTGATATTGAACTTGTAAAGAGCTTACCAATTATATTTGCTGAACGAATGAGTGAGTTTTTAACTTTAATATTCTTAAGCATTTTGACATTATTTTTTTTAAATCAATATCAAACTTTTTTATTTGTTTTAATAATATTTTTTGTCGTTACAATTTTGTTTTTGACAAATAAATCAGTTTTACAATTATTTTTAAAATATCTTAGTAAGGTAAAATTTCTAAAAATTGATGCCTCAAAAACTCGTTCAATTCTTGCTAGCCAGAAAATAATAATTAATCCTATTCTTTATATAATTAGTATTTTTGCTTGGCTATTTGAGTTCTTTTGTTTTTATATAATTCTAAGTAATTTTATAAATGATATATCTGTCTTTAAATCAGTAACACTTTATTCATTTGCAATTTTATTCGGTTCAATTAGTATGTTGCCCGGTGGACTAGGAGCAACTGAAGGATCATTAACTTTTTTGCTTTTCCAAAACGGGATACTTAAAAATGATGCAGTTGCTGTTACTGTCTTAATCAGATTTTTCACTTTGTGGCTTTCTGTTTTTATAGGGGTTTTAAGCTCAGTTATTTATTTCAAAAGAAGAATTGTAAAATAAATTAAGTATAGCAAATTTGTTATTTGTAACTTGATTTTTGAGTTTACGAATTGTATAATATATTATTATAAAACAATAAAATAATCGGAGGGAAAAATGGATAATGAACATGGAATGAGCGGCGGTTTGATTTTAGGATTCTTAACGGGGACTATCGTTGGCTCAATGTTAGGATTATTATATGCCCCAAAATCTGGTCGCGAATTAAGAGGCGAGATTAGAGGTAAATCGGAAGACTTTTTTGGAGAAGCAGAAGATTATATTGAGCAAGCAAGAGGTAAAGCCAATCTTTTGATAAATGACGGTAAGAAAAAATCTGAAAAATTAATTTCTGAAGCCAAAGAAAAAGTTGATGGTTTACTTGCTGAAGCTGAAAAGATTTTAGAAGAGGCAAGATCAAAAACTAAAGACTTAGTTGATACTGGAAAAGATAAAGTTGGAAAAGAAAGTGATAAATTAAAAAATGCCATTAAAGCTGGTGTTGATACTTATAAAACTGAAAGAGAAGCATAAATGTCAATAATGGATGTTTTATTATTAATTTTAATAATTGTTGGAATTGTAACCGGTATTTACATTATCATTACGCTTAGAAATTACAACCAAGCTTTAGTTGTTTTCAAAAAAGATTTTGAAAAATTAAATAACCGACTTGAGCCAATTCTGGAAAACTTTAATGCATTAACGGAAAAAATTATTAACATTAGTGATGAAACCGAAAAAAGAATTTATGATTTAAGTGATACCATCCAGAATGTAAGAAATACAGTTTCAAAGTTTTCTTTCATTAGAGGCAGTAAAAGTGATTCAAGAAATCCGGTTCAAGATTTGCTCAGCAACGCAACCGCAATCTCGAAAGGAGTTTCTGCATTCTGGAAAAAATTAAATAATTAATTCCCCAAAAAAACATTAATAAATATTGGAGGCATTTTGAGTGATTTTACTCCTGATGCAATTAGAAATATTGCATTTGTTGGTCATGGCGGAAGTGGAAAAACTTCCATCTCAGAATTTTTACTTTATTCTTCTGGAGAAATAAACAGAATTGGAACAATAGCAGAAGGCACAACAACCTCAGATTTTAATCCTAACGAAATTGAAAGACAAATCTCAATAGCAGCATCTCCTTTACACTTTGTATGGAAAAACACAAAAGTTAATTTATTAGATACACCAGGTTACTCTGATTTTATTGGCGGAGTTAAATCAAGTTTACATGTTTCAGATACCGCAATAATAATTCTTAAAGGCGCAGAAGGTGTTGAAGTAGGAACAGAATCTGCTTGGGAGTACATTCAAAAATTAGAATTGCCTGCCGCAATTATGGTTAACAAATTGGATAATGAACATTCCAAATTTGAGTCTACCGTGGCAGTTGCAAAAGAAAGGTTAAGCAATGATGTTGCAGTTGTTAGTTTTCCTGTAAATGAAGGAATTAATTTCAACTCAATTATTGATGTAATAAAAATGAAAAAATTTACTTTTTCAGATCCAAAATCTAAGAAGGTAAGTGAAGAGGAAATTCCTGCTGAATTTAAAGAAAAAGCAGAACAGTTGAGAAATGAACTAGTTGAAAAAGTCGCAGAATCTACTGAAGATTTGATGGAAAAATTTTTTGAAGAAGGTACATTAAATGATGCCGATTTTGCACGAGGTTTAAAAAATGCAATAATTGCTAGAAGTTTAATCCCAGTGTTTGCTGTTTCGGCAGAAAAGGGAGCTGGTTTATTTGATTTTATTGATTTTGTGGTTGAATATCTTCCATCACCAGTCGATAGAAAACCAGTTGTTGCAAAAAAAGTTGATAGTGATAAAACATTGGAAGTAAAATGTGATCCAAATGCAGAACCTTCCTTATTAGTTTTTAAATCAATGTCAGAGGCACATGTTGGTGAGCTTTCAGTATTTAAAGTTTATTCTGGCACTCTAATTCCGGGAATGGATTTATTTAACGAAGAAAGAAATAAACCGGAAAGACTTGGCCAGCTTTATATTCTAAACGGACATAACCGAACAGAAGTCAGTAAACTTCTTGCCGGCGATATTGGCGCAGTTGTAAAGTTAAAAGACACACATACAAATAATACACTTTGCAGTAAATCACTTGGAATAATACTTCCTCATATTGAATTTCCTAAACCCGTTATACGCGGTGCTGTAATTCCAAAAACAAAAGGTGATGAAGATAAAATATCTACAGGACTTCATACTGTACACGAAGAAGATCCAACTTTAGGCGTAAAATATGAACCGGAATTAGGTCAGACCATTATTTCAGGACAAGGCGAGCTTCAGCTAGGTCTTGCAGTTAAAATGTTAAAAGATAGATACAAAGTAGATGTTGATTTAGCTGAGCCAAGAATACCTTATCGTGAAGCAATAAGAGGTGTTTGTGAAAGTGCAGAATACAAACATAAAAAACAATCAGGCGGAAGAGGACAATTTGGGCACGTATTCTTAAAGATTGAACCACTCCCTCAAGGTGAAGGTTTTGAATTTGTTAATGCGATTGTTGGCGGTGTAATTCCAGGTAGATTTGTTCCAGCTGTTGAAAAAGGTATCCGAGAATTAATGGATAAGGGAATTCTTACAGGAAGCCAAGTTGTGGACATTAAAGTAACATTATTTGATGGAAACTTCCATAACGTGGATTCTGATGAAGTATCATTTAAAATTGCTGGTTCCCAAGCATTTAAAAAAGGATTTCTTGCCGCAAAGCCAGTATTGCTTGAGCCAATTTATGATCTAGCAATCAAAGTCCCAGAAGAATTCATGGGCGATGTAATGGGCGATATTTCAAGTCGTCGTGGAAAAATTTCTGGAATGGAAGCTGAAGGCCCGTTTCAAATAATCAAAGCAAAAGTTCCTTTAGCTGATCTTTATAAATATTCCACTCAATTAAGAAGTTTAACATCAGGCAGAGGAATTCATAGTAGATCATTCTCTCATTATGAACCTGTTCCAAAAGAAGTTGAGAGCAAAATTATTGAAGAATATAACAAAGCAAGGGAAGAGGATTCCTAGTTTAAAAGTATTTAACAAATAATGTAAAATAATATGTCATTTCGAATCCTCTATTTTGGTAGACGAGAAATCTTTCAAGCATAGGCGAAAAAGATCCAGCTCTCTGCTAAATAGTTAGGAATCGAAATGACAGTTTTTTTATTGTATATAGCTAAGTAAAAATATGCGAGTATAAATTGGAAAAAATGTGGTCGCCTTGGCGCTCTAATTATATTGATTCATTCAAGAATGCAAAAGAAGATGATGTATGTGTTTTCTGCGGTATTGAAGAACAAGATATTTCTGACGATTTAAATTTAATTGTGCATAAAGGTAAGTTCTGTTTCGTGATGCTTAATCTTTATCCTTATAACAACGGACATCTGATGATAATTCCATATCGCCATTTATCTGATTATGTTGAGCTTACTGATGAAGAACTTGCAGAGATAACAAAACTAAATAAGTATAGCATTTTAGCCTTAAGAAATATTATTTCTCCACATGGATTTAACTTTGGAGCCAATATTGGCAAAGCAGCCGGAGCGGGAATTCATACTCATCTTCATTTTCATTTGGTCCCAAGGTGGAATGGTGACACTAACTTTATGCCAGTTCTCGGTGAGGTTAAAATTATTAGTCAAGACTTGCTTATTACAAAAAATAAATTAGTAAAAGAATTTAAAAATTTTAGTCTATAAAAATTATAAAAGGGAATAATGAGTAGCGAAAAAGAATTTGAAAAATTGAAACCAATGACTGTTGAATCACTTGATGAAATACTAGGAAAGCCGTTTAAAGTTTTAGATGATGGCTTTGTAAGAGTTGTTGATTATATGGGATCAGATCAATCGATTGTGCAGGCCGCAAGAGTTTCTTATGGCTCGGGCACAAAACAAGTTAGTCAAGACCGCGGCTTAATAAGATATTTAATGCGTCATCATCACTCAACTCCTTTTGAAATGTGTGAAATAAAATTTCATGTCCGCGTTCCAATGGATGCATGGAGGCAATGGATAAGACACAGAACTGCAAATGTAAATGAATATTCAACAAGATATTCTTTAGCAATTGATCAGTCAGCCAAAACAAAAGAGGATGAATGGCGTTTACAATCTTCAATGAACAAGCAGGGAAGCGAAGGTTTTTTATCGAAAGAAGAAGGCACTTTACTAACTCAAGAAGAAGAAAAATTGCACTCAGATATTTGGGGTATCTATAATAGCCGGATTGAAAAAGGAGTTGCGCGCGAGCAAGCAAGAAAAGATTTACCGCTTTCAACATACACAGAAGCATATTGGAAAATTGATCTTCATAATCTATTGCATTTTTTACGTTTAAGAATGGATAAACACGCACAGCTAGAAATTAGAAAATTTGCAGATACAATTGGGAATGAAATTGTAAAAAGGTGGGTCCCTTTAACTTGGGAAGCATTTCAAGATTATAGAATGAACTCAAAATCTTTTTCCGGCTTAGAGATGCAGTTACTTAGTTTGATTTCGCAAAATGAAAATGAAAAAGCTGCTGAGAAAGCAAAAAAGAATTTGGTTGGTTAAGAATGAAAGAGGAAAAACTAATTAAAAGTTTAGAGCGTATCGAGTTTGAAGAAAAACTTGAATTGCTTAACTTAAAAAACCGTGGTAATTAAAAACAAAAAAGTAAAAAAAAAATAATTATTACCGCTATTGCTCAAAATGGAATTATAGGCAGCAAAGGTAAACTACCGTGGGATATTAAAGAAGAACTAAAGCATTTTAAGGAAACAACAAAGGGATCTCCGGTTTTATTTGGCAGAATTACGTTTGAATCATTTGGAAAACCGCTTAAAGATAGACTCAACATCGTCATTTCAAAAACATTTTCGAAATCAAAAATGAGAGAGAATGTTTTATCTTTTCATCACTAAAAAAAAGCAAATGAATTTTTAGAAGAAAACGATTATGAAAAAGTATTTATTTGCGGCGGTAGAAATATTTATAAAGCAGAATTAGATAAAGCTGATGAAATGATAATCTCGTGGATGAAATTTTTTGCCGAGGGAGATACAAAATTTCCCGAAATAAATTTCAATAATTGGGAAATTAGTGGGAGAAAAGATTATAAAGAATTTGAAGTAGTTTATTATAAAAGTAAAAAAAACCTAAAATTTAATTTCCCCAAAGATAAATCAATTTCATTATTTTCTACTTCAAGAATAAATTTTTAAATGAAAAATAAATCAATAAAAATATTACCTGATAACATTGCAAATAAAATTGCAGCTGGCGAAGTTGTTCAACGTCCAGAATCTGTTTTAAAAAGAATTAGTTGAAAATTCAATTGATGCAGAAGCGAAAAATATTGATGTATATGTTAAAAGGGCAGGAACCGTGCTTATCCAAGTTATTGATGACGGCATTGGAATGAGTAAAGAAGATGCTTTGTTGAGTGTAGAACGCTACGCAACTAGTAAAATTAGTACTTTAGAGGACCTGAACAGAATTAACACTTTCGGGTTTAGAGGTGAAGCTTTAAGTTCAATTGCGTCAGTTAGTATCTTTGAGCTTAAAACTGAAACCAGAGAAAGTGACATTGGCATTTATATAAAAATTGAGAATGATGAATTAAAATTAGAAAAAGGAAGTTTCCCAAAAGGAACTTCAATTGCTGTAAAAAATTTATTTTACAATACTCCTGCAAGAAGAAATTTTTTAAAATCTCATGCAACAGAATTAAAACATTTACTTGAGTCATTCAAAAGAATTTCTCTTAGTTATCCCTCAATTAATTTTAAATTTTTTAATGATGAAGATTTAATTTTTGATTATAAATCGGGCACATCTGATGAAAGAATGCAGCAAGTTTTTGCTGATAATATTTTAGATGGAGTAATTAAAGTGGAAGAACTTACAGAATATATTTCTGTCAGGGGTTATACTTCTAAACCAACTTACCTAACAAAAAGCAAAGGCGAGCAATATTTATACATCAATAAAAGATTTGTTACAAATAAGTCTATAAATCATGCTGTGTTTAGAGCTTTTGACCAGTTATTAGAAAAAGGGGATTATCCGTTTTTTGTTTTATTTCTTGAACTTAATCCAGAAAAAGTCGATATAAATGTTCATCCCTCAAAATTAGAAGTAAAGTTTGAAGACGAAAAAGATGTCTACAATTTTATAAAAGCTGTTATAAAGAAAAGTTTGGGGCAATATGATCTTATTCCAAATATTGAATTATCAGACAGTGGTGAAAATGTAAGCCGAATAAATAAGAACTATCCAAATCCGATTTCTAAAAATGATTTTAGCGAACGACCAGATTATCTTAACCAAAAAGAACCTAAACGTGAAAAACCAAAAACTTATTCAGAGAATGAAATTGATTTACTTTTTAGTTCCATTAATTCTGATATTAGAAATTCGGTTAAGGGAGATGAAACTGAACATCCGTTTGGGAATGAAACTTCAAAGGAAATTTATCATTCCCCAACTTCAACTGAAGAGTCTGAAACTCCAAAAGGAGATACAACTTTTATAGTAGCCCTTCATAACAAGTATATTTTAACTCCAATTAAGAGCGGATTAATGATAATTGATGCTCACGTTGCACACGAAAGGATTTTGTATGAGCAAGCAATTAATTCATTTTCTGCTAATATGCCTTTTACACAGCAGTTACTTTTTTCTCAAACTTTGCAATTAGATCCATCTGATTTTGAACTTGTGAAAGAATTACAACCTCATTTAACGAAACTTGGTTTTGCATTAAAGTTTTTTTCTAAAAATGTAGTTGTAATTGATGGAGTTCCTTCTGATATAAAAGTTGGATCCGAAGTTGAAACCTTTCAAGAAATTCTAGATGAATACAAAACCAATGATATCGAAAAGCATTTAGAACAAAGAGATAATTTGGCAAAATCTTACTCATGTAAAGCAGCAATTAAAGCAGGTGATAAGCTAACTGAAAGGGAAATGAGAATATTAGTTGATCAACTTTTTGCAACTTCTATGCCTTATGTATGTCCACATGGCAGGCCAATAATTGTAAAAATTCCACTTACCGAATTTGATAAAAGATTTGGCAGAACATCTTAATCCTAATTATTAAATGGAAGTGCATGGAATAATTATACAATTTAGTATCTTATATTTTTAGTATATATTAAGTTATAAAATTTAAAAGTTTAGAAAGGATTTTGAATAAATGGAACAGGAAATATTTAATAAAGCCAAAGAAGAATACAAACAAAATTTTGATAATGCTAAGAAAAACGATATAAAATATACAACAGTTTCTGGTGAACCTATCAATCCGCTTTATACTCCTGATGATTTGAAAGATTCCGAATTTATTAATGATATTGGCTTCCCAGGTCAATATCCTTATACTCGAGGTATACATTCAACTGGTTACAGAGGCAAACTTTGGACTATGAGACAGTTTGCTGGGTTCGGCTCACCTGAAGACACTAATGAACGCTTTAAATATTTATTGGCTCACGGTCAAACGGGACTTTCCGTTGCATTTGACTTACCAACTTTAATGGGGTATGATTCTGATCATGAAATGAGTATTGGCGAAGTTGGAATATGTGGTGTTGCAATTTCTTCTTTAGAAGATATGGAAATTTTGTTTGATGGAATCCCACTTGATAAGGTTTCTAATTCAATGACAATTAATTCACCTGCTGCAATGGTTTATGCTTTTTACTTAGCAGTTGCAAAAAAGCAGGGTGTTTCTTTTGATAATCTTAGAGGAACTTTACAGAATGATATTCTAAAAGAATACATTGCGCAAAAGGAATTTATTTTCCCACCTCATCCTTCAATGAGAATTATTACTGATATGATTGAATACTCCATGAAAGAAGTTCCGCAATTTAATCCAGTTTCTGTTAGCGGTTATCATATACGCGAAGCTGGATCTACGGCTGCGCAAGAACTTGCTTTCACACTTGCTGATGGTTTTGCATACATTGAAGCAGCAATTGAACGTGGTTTAGATGTTGATGAGTTTGCTCCTAGAATTTCATTTTTCTTTAATTCACATTTAGATTTTTTTGAAGAAATTGCAAAGTTTAGAGCAGCGAGAAGAATTTATGCAAAACGGATGAAAGAAAAATACGGTGCCAAAAATCCGAGAAGTTGGTGGATGCGATTTCATACACAAACTGCCGGCTGCACATTAACTGCTCAGCAGCCTGAAAATAATATTGTTAGAACTGCTTTTCAGGCAATGGCTGCGGCACTTGGCGGAACCCAATCACTTCACACAAACTCCATGGATGAAACGCTTGCATTGCCAAGCGAGAAAGCTGTAAAAATTGCATTGCGTACACAACAACTTTTAGCTCATGAAACAGGAGTTACAAATACTGTTGATCCTCTTGGCGGAAGTTATTTTGTTGAATCTTTAACAAATAAAATGGAAGAGCAAGCCGAAAAGATTTTTGCAGAAATTGATTCATTAGGTGGTGTTATTCCGGCTATTGATGCTGGTTATTTTCAAAAAGAAATTTCTGATAGTGCATATAGATACCAACTTGAATTGGATAATAAAGAAAAAATTGTTGTTGGCGTAAATGATTTTATAGAGGAAAATGAAAAAATTGATATACCAATATTAAAGGTTTCTAAAGAAGTAGAAGTTGTGCAAAAAGAAAGACTAGCCAAATTAAAAGCCAAAAGAAATCAGCAAAAAGTTGATGAATGTTTAAATGAGCTTGATAATGCTGCCAGAAGCAACACTAACCTAATGCCAATTTTAATCAAAGCTGCTGAAAATTATGTAACTCTGGGCGAAATGATTGAAGTATTAAAAGTGCCTTTTGGTATCTATGAAGAAACAATTGTTTTCTAATTGGAGAATAAAATGAATTTATTTCTAAAAATCATCATCATTCTTTTGTCCATTTTTCTTGTAAGCTGCTCAACAACTGAAGTTACAAAAACAGAAAAACCGGTCCAGAAAATTGTTAAGAAATATACGAACGATGTTGAATTAAATGTAGAAAAAACTATTAGTTGGGTAAATTTAATGCCCGGTACTTTACCCAAATTTCATGTAAGCGGTAAATTTACTCTATTAAAAAATAAAGATTATGATTTAGAAAAAACCAAACTTAAATTCATTAAAATTTATCAAGATGAAAAAGAGTTTTATTTTATTCAACCAAAAGTTTTGGAAGAAATTTCGGACGAATCAAAAGTAATAACGTATTCCACAATTCAAGGTCTTTCAATAAATAAAGATCTGAATCAAAAGAAGGGGATTACGTTTGAATTAGTCTTTAAAGAAGGAAATAGTGAATTGAAATATTATGTTGAAAATGTAAAAGTAGAAGAGGTACAGTAACATGCCTTTAGAAATTCTTGGACTGATTTTGCTGCTGGTTTTAAGTGGTTTTTTTTCTTCATCGGAGCTTGCATTTGTTGTTGCTAATAAATTAAAGATTGAACTTCGGGCAAGAAAAAAAACGCTTGCTGCTAAGTACGCTCAATTCTTTATTAATAATCCTCAAACATTTTTTTCAACAATATTAATAGCAAATAATGTTATAAATATTGCTTTTGCATCATTAATTACAATATTTTTATTTCGTCTATATGACTTCAGTGAGCCAACTATTCTTCTTATTTCAACGGTATTGTTGTTACTTTTTGGCGAACTTATTCCAAAATATATAGCTCGGGAGTTTGCCGATTTGCTGGTTTTAGTTTCTGCAATTCCAGTTAAAATCATTTCATTAATTCTTTATCCTTTTGTGAAATTAACAGATTCAATCTCATTGTTACTTGTAAGAAAAAATGATTTATCCGATAACTTAGCAGAAATAATGCAGAAAGAAGATATCCATTCATTAATTGTTGAAGGTTCTGAAGTTGGCAATGTTGATGAAAAAGATTCTGATACAATTAAAAACATTATTAATTTGGCCGATCAAAAAGTTTATGAGGCGATGACACCTCGAACAGATATTGTTGGAGTAAGTATCGACAGTCAAATTGCAGAAGTTATTAAAGTATTTATGGAATCCGGATATTCCAAACTTCCCGTTTATGAAGAAAATCTGGATAAAATAAAGGGCGTTGTTAATGTTTACGATATGTTCAAACATCCAGATAATTTACAATCAGTGTTGCGTGAGGTTTTATTTGTTCCTGAAACAAAAAAAAGTTTAGATATGTTAAGAGAATTTTTGGCTAAAAGAGTTTCCTTTACAGTTGTTGTTGATGAATTTGGAGGAACGGCAGGTATTTTAACAGTTGAAGATTTGATAGAAGAGATGTTCGGTGAAATTAGGGATGAATATGATGATGATCCTGATGTTTGTAAAAAATTGGATGAAAATACATTTGTTTTAAGCGGTAAAATAGAAATTGACTATTTAAATGAAGAATACGAGCTTAATATTCCAGATGGAGATTATGAAACAATTGCTGGCTTTATTACAGCACAAATTGGAAGATTTCCGGATAAAGGTGAAAAAATTAAGATAAATAATTTCGATTTTGTAATTCTCCACTCCTCAAAAATTAAAATTAATTTGTTAAAAATGTTTGTTACTCCCAAATCTAACAAATCAAATTAAATTTTAAATGAATCTTTTTATTTTAAAAGACATCTAATCTGCAATTATAAAATATTTTAAGATCTAAACTGTGGTAAATTTCTTTATAAATTATAAAATATTTTATCAATATTAACTATTTACGAACTATCTACTTATAACGCTCTTAATATAAAGTAATCATTTGGTAATTTTAGCATACATAGCCGCAATTTTAATTGGCGTTTCTCTTGGTCTGGTAGGAAGCGGCGGATCAATTTTAGCAATACCGGTTTTGGTTTATCTATTAGGTGTGTTACCAGTAAATGCAACGGCATACTCACTTTTTATTGTGGGTATAACAAGTCTGGTTGGGTCTACTTTTTATATGAAAAAAGAATTAGTTGATTACAAAACCGGATTAATTTTTGCAGTGCCCGCATTTACGGCTGTTTTTTTTACTAGGTTAATAATTTTACCTGCCATACCAGAGGTAATTTTTGCTAGCGGAAATTTTATTGTATCAAAGCAAGTTTTTATTATGATTGTTTTTGCGATGTTAATGTTTTCTGCTGCAATTACTATGATTAGAGATAAAAGAGAAGAAACGGTTGATTCTAAAATAGAATTAAATTATTTTTTCTTTTTTATACAAGCTGCAATTATAGGTGTTTTAACGGGATTAGTTGGAGCAGGAGGGGGATTTTTAATTATTCCGACCTTAGTGCTTCTTGCCAAACTTCCAATGAAGAAAGCGGTGGGAACTTCACTTTTTATAATTGCAATAAATTCCCTAATTGGCTTTTTAGGAGATATTGGAGCAGATACTTTTCTTGATTGGAATATTTTAATCGTTTTTTCAACTCTGGCAGTTATTGGAATTTTTATTGGGAGTTATTTATCAAAATTTATTTCGGGTAGTAAACTG
Source organism: Ignavibacteriales bacterium (assembly GCA_020635285.1). Classification (GTDB taxonomy): domain Bacteria; phylum Bacteroidota; class Ignavibacteria; order Ignavibacteriales; family Melioribacteraceae. Next base: position 455,285 of record JACKAB010000044.1, read on the forward strand.
AAGCCTGCATTTGGCTGGTTTGTTTTAGGCATGTCAGTCTATATAATTATAAAAGAAATTGTAAAATAAATAAAAAGGAGTATTGATGAATTCATTTATCTCATCATTTCTAAAAAGTAAAAGCAATATTGAAAATCTTAATTCCGAAGATTTTGAAAATAAACTGAAAGAAGAAAAAGATTCAGTTCTAATTGATGTTAGAACTCAGCAAGAACACTATGATGCAAGAATTCCAAATTCACTTTTAATTGATTTAATGAATCCAAATTTTACGCATGAATTGGAGAAATTAGATAAATCGAAAAGTTATTTTCTTTATTGCAGAAGTGGAAACAGATCATATTATGCTGCAAAAGAAATGGTAAAACTAGGTTTTGAAAAGGTTTATAATCTTGCACCTGGAATTATTGGTTGGAATGGAAAAATTGAAAGATAAAATTAAGGAGAATTAAAATGTATTTTCAACACATTTACGAAGAAGGATTAGCACAGGCAAGTTATTTTATAGGATGTCAAAAAACAAAAGAAGCAATTGTTATTGATCCGAGAAGAGATATTGATGTTTATTTAGATATTGCAGAAAATAAAAATTTTAACATTACTCACATCACAGAAACCCATATTCACGCAGATTTTTTGAGCGGTGCAAGGGAATTAGCCGGTGCAACTGATGCTAAGTTATATTTATCAGACGAGGGTGGCCCAGATTGGCAATATCAATTTGAGCATACTGGTTTAAAAAATGGAGATGTGATAAAAGTTGGTAATATAAAAATCGAAGTTCTGCATACTCCAGGTCACACACCAGAACATATAAGTTTTTTATTGACAGATACAGTTGCTAGTAGTGAGCCAATAATGATTTTTACAGGCGACTTTGTTTTTGTTGGAGATGTTGGTAGACCCGATCTTTTAGAAAAAGCGGCTGGATTAACAGGTACACAAGAAATTGGTGCAAAGCAAATGTTTAATTCTATAAAGATGTTTAAGGAATTACCAAATCATGTTCAAGTTTGGCCAGGACATGGTGCAGGTTCAGCTTGCGGGAAATCATTGGGGGCAGTACCAAGCTCAACAATTGGTTATGAAAAATTAGTAAACTGGGCTCTAAAAATAAATGACGAAGCAGAATTTATTCATACTCTATTAGCTGGGCAACCTGAACCACCAAAGTATTTTGCGATGATGAAAAAGTTAAATAAATTTGGCCCAAATATTCTTGGTGGAACTCCTCGCCCCGCAAAATTAACACTTCATCAATTTAGAGAAGCTTTAGAAAAAAATATTACTATTGTAGATTCAAGAAATAAATTAGCTTTTGCCGGTGGACATGTAAGAGGTTCAATTAATATTCAAGATAATTTAGAGTTTTCAACTTGGGCTGGCTGGATGTTAAAATATGATCATCCGTTCATTCTCATTGCTTCTGAAGATAGAGTTGGAGATATTACAAAAGCATTAGTTAGAATTGGAATGGAGAACTTTTATGGTTACGTTTCCGACTTAGACAAATGGGCAAATCAATGCCATGAGTTAGAAGTGCTTAATCAAATTTCTGTGAGTGAATTAATTTCAAAACTGGAAAATGAACCTCAAGCCATTGAAATTATTGATGTGAGAGGCAACAACGAATATAGTTTAGACCATATTCAAAATGCAAAAAATATCCATGTTGGGTATCTAAATGATAAATTAGATAAGATTTCTAAAGATAAAAACTTGGTAGTATATTGCGAATCGGGAAATAGATCTAGCATAGCAGCAAGTGCTTTATTAAAAAGTGGAATTAAAAATGTTATAAATTTAACAGGTGGTTTTTCTGCTTGGCAAAAGGAAACCGAAAAGTTAGAAGCTGTTTAAATATGTGTCTGTAATTGAGAGGGTTTTTACAGAAGCAATCTTTTTTAAAAAGATTGCTTCTTATCCCCTAAAAGGTATTCGCAATGACGATTTTATTTGAAGATTATAATACGTATTTCCACCAATAATAATATTTGTCCTCAAGTTCTGCTTCAGATGGCATTGGGAAAAATTTCAATTCATCACCAGAAGCAAACCAAAATCCATGACGTAAAAATTTATAAGAAATCTCTTTTAGTAAACTTCCCAAACTAATTGTCTTTGTAGTTTTTTCAGGTTTGTTGACCAACTCATTAATACAATTATTAAATCTATAAGGATTTATTCCGGGTAGATCAATATTAAAGATTTCTCTATTTTTATTAATTTCAAAAAAGTGATTTATGTTAAAATCTATCTGAGTAAAACAAATCTTAGGAGCACCTTTTTATTTAGTTTCAGTTGTAATAAACTTTCCAAAATCTCTCTGATCCTTTGTTGATGCCACAAGAGTTTCAAGCGGAGTAATTTCTTGATAAATTCTAATCATGCCAGGTTGGTTTACAGCAGTATATTCTGTAGATTCAATCGGCAAAACTTTCCCATTTCTTGTGCATAAAAAAAGTTTTTTAATGGAAGCTAGATCAACATGTTCAAGAACATTGTATGATCGTATAAATTTCGTTTTTTTAGGTGAGCCATCTTCATGAGGAACAGTTTCTGCCAAGTATCTATCAATTTCAAAATAATCATTTCTAAAATTAATATCAATTTCGGCAAATATTACCTTGCCGCTAAAGTGTTTTGAACCGCCAACTGTATAATGTTCCCCGAATTTATCTGGTCCTAACTGAGATGCAACAAGAGCATTAGTTGGAAAAATAATCATGTATAAATGCTTTTCATATTCTGGCATTGAGCTTCTCCGAATTATAATTAAACTAATGCTAAAATTATTAAATGAAATAGTGAGTAGCAAGAATTGATTTAAAACTTAATAAAAAAGGAAAAATTGAATTGAGGGTAATTTATAATACAAAACTTAAAGTGGGTTATCTATTTTTCACAGAAATATTGTAATTAAATATCACCTAATTTTAGTTTTGAATTTCTCAACTCAGCACGTCTTTTATTGCTTAGTTTTACAACATTAGTAATGCTATAAATTAAAATAACTACTCCAATCCATTGAACAAAACTCAAAATATTATCGTGTAAAAAATATTCTAAAATAATTGCCGTGAGCGGGAAAGCTAATTCTAAAATTGTTGAGGAAGAAGCTGTGATATTTTTTAATCCATAATAGTATATAAAGATTGCCGGACCTCCGGTTGTAAATGCAATAATTAGGAAAACAAACCATTGACTATTATTAATCGATGTAATTTCTTTAAATTCACCCAAGCTAAAAACAACCAGAATCATAATAATTGACGCAATTCCAAAACGTAAATAAGTTCCAAGTTCAAAGCTTACATTTTGCAGTGCCCGCTTGCTTAAAACTGTTGAAAAGCCAAAACTAAATGCGGCAATAACCGCATACATAGCGGCTAATAAATTTTTATTGTCTGTCGAAATATTTGGCAATTTAAAGCCAAAAGTCATTAGATAAGTACCAAAAATTGCTAATGCCGCCCAATTAAAAAATCTTCTCGGTAATCTTTCTTTTAGAATAATTCCTGCCAAACCAAGTGCAAATAACGGTTGTAATTTTTGAATTAAAATAACTATTGAAAGATTTACAAAGTTTACATAGAATAAAGCTTTAGTTATGCACATTCCCCCAATTGCTCCACCAAAAAGGGCAACACCAGCAAACGCAAGCCAATCTTTACTTTCTAGTGATTTAAGTGATGCTATATTTTTAAATAAGATTGGAGAAAGATAAATTGCAACAATAGAGCTTTCAATTAAAACAACCAAGCCAACCGGTAAAGAATAAAGCTCAGGTCTTAAAACAATTCCATCTATTCCCCAAAGCATAGCTGCAAAAATTATAAAAATGGGAGCAAGTTTATTCATTAAATCAGGTACAACCTTTCAAAATATTTATTTATTAAATATATCTAAAATAACTTTAATTAAATCAGTGATTTAGAAAGGAATATTTTAGGTATTCTTAATTATTATAATGAGGTGATATATTTTTCTTTAGGCATTAATATTTAATTAATTTAAGTGTTATTTTACCGTAAAGATAATTAAACTCCAGCAAGATTTTGTAAAATTAAGTGAGGAGTGAAGAATGATAAAACAAAAATAAACGAAAGTAACTTGCAAGTAAATGAAAGTTTCTATATTTTAACCAAAAGCTAAAAATGTTTTTTAATGTTAACAAGACAAAAAAGCAAATATTAGAATATTTATCTGAAAGGGAAGATGCTTCCGTAGGTGAACTGAGTGAGATCTTTAAGGTTTCTGAAGTTACAATCAGAACAGATTTAAATTTTCTGGCTGATGAAGAAAAAATTGTTAGAACTCATGGGCGAGCAAGACTGCTTGGGGAAAGGACAAGAGCTGAAAATTCTTTTGAGGTTCGTAAAAAACAAAATTTTGAACAAAAAATAAAAATTGGTAAAGAGGCGGCAAAACTTGTTAATTCAAACGACTCTCTTTTGCTTGATTCTAGTTCCACAGGCCTTGCGATGGCGATGGCATTGCGTGAACGAACAGATTTAAAAGAGACAACTGTTATTCCAACCGGTATTTGGACGGCAATTGAATTGATGGGATTAACAGATATAAATGTTTTGATGCCAAGCGGATATTTGCGTCACACTTCTGGTTCAATTACAGGATCACCAACGCGCGATTTTTTTAGCAGCTTAAATATTCAAAAAGCATTTTTAGGAGCTTGGGGAATCTCTTTAGAAAATGGGATTACTGATTCGCATTTACTGGAAATTGAATTAAAAAATATATTATTAAGTGCGCTGAAGAAGTAATTGTGCTGGTTGATGGAAGTAAGTTTTTCAATCTGGATTAGCATCTTATTCTAGTATTGAAAACATTACGACCTTAATTACTGATAAAACAGCTCCTGAAAATGTTATAAAAAAATAAAAAAAAAATCGGTGTTAATGTTATTGTAGTTTAATTAAATATTTATAGTAATATTTACAAAAATAAATATGAATTGTAGTGAACAAAATAGTTTTTACGTGAATGAGAATTTAATTGATCAAATTGCTTTTGAAATTAAAAAAAGAATTTAAATATTCTTAATAATAATAGAGTAACGAAAGTTCAGAATAAAATTCCACTAGGTGTTTCAAATAGACATATACATTTAACAGAGCAAACATTTAAAAAATTATTCGGTGCAGATGCAGTCTTTGAAGAAATGCGTCCTCTTTATCAACCTGGGGAGTTTGCCTCAAAACATACCTTGTTAATAGTTGGAACTAAATTAAAATCAATTCCTAACGTGAGAATACTTGGCCCACTTCGTAAATATGATCAAGTAGAGGTATCATTTACAGACTCAATTTATTTAGGTATTGATGCTCCAGTCGCAAACTCCGGAACTTTAACAAAAGCAGCACCATTAACCTTGGTGGGACCAAATGGTTCATTGTATCTTGAACATTGTGCAATTATTGCCAGCCGTCATATTCATATGACAAATACAGATGCGAAAAAATTATGGAGTCAAAGACGGCGACTATTGCAAGATAAGAGTCGGCGGATTAAAAGGGACAATTTATGAGAACGTTTTTATAAGAACAAATGATAATTGGAAATTGCAAATTCATTTAGATACAGATGATGCCAATGCCGCTTTTATTCAAGGTGAAACCGAAGTTGAATTTATTGGGAAAATGTAAATAATGCAACTTGGAAGAGTAATTGGAAGTGTTGTCTCAATGAGAAAAGTAGGGAATCTGAAAGGATTAACTTTACTTGTTGTTGATTATTTGGACGAGAATCTGAAATCAAAAAATAAATCTGTTGTTTGTACAGATACAGTATCTGCCGGCGAAGGAGATCTGGTTATAATGTGTTCTTCTTCCTCAGCAAGAATTACAGAAACAACAGAAAACGCTTGTACAGATAATAGCATTGTTGGAATTGTTGATTCAATTTACTCAAATAATTCTTATCTTTTGCAAAACAATGTGGTTAGGAAATCATGAACATTTCGTTCGAAAAAATTAGTTGAGCTAATTGTTAAGGAAGTTATTGCTGAATTATCAAAGCGAGGAATAAATATTGATTTAAAAAATATCAATAGTAATATTTTGAATTCTGCTAAAAATAAAATTGAAAGTAAAATTAAACTAGACTTTAATGGTTTTAAAACTCCACTAGTTACAGAAGAAAAAATTATTAATTTAAGTGAAAATGTAAAAGAAATAATTGTTCCTGCAAAAACAATATTTACACCAAGCGCAATGGATTTGATTAAGAAAAAAATATTAAAATAAATAAAAATAGTTATTAACAAAAGGAGTAAAATATGGCAGGTGTCGCTTTAGGATTTGTAGAAACCCGCGGTAATACAGGTACAATAATGGCTATAGATGCCATGTTAAAAACAGCCAACGTAGAATTGGTACAAAGAGTTGAAATAGGCGGTGGTTACGTTACAGCACTAGTAAGAGGTGAAGTTGGCGCAGTAAAATCTTCTGTTGAAGCAGGCGCAGAAGCCGCAGCAAGAGTTGGTGAACTGGTTTGCACAAACATTATTCCTTCTGCTCACGAAGAAGTATTTGAGCAGTTGGGAGTTAAAAAGTAGGAGACTAAAATATGTACGATGCATTAGGAATAATAGAGACATTGGGTTTTACTGCTGCTATGCAAGCAGCTGATGCTGCAGTTAAATCTGCAAATGTAAGCCTTGGTAAATGGTTAAAAGTTGGCGGTGGAAAAGTTAATATAATTATCCGCGGAGATGTTGCCGCTGTAAAAGCCGCTGTTGAAGCTGGAGTTCAAGCAGCTAGTAAAATTGGAACGGTTGAGGCTCATGTTGTAATTCCGAGACCGGCAGATAAATTGGCAAAGAAAATGCCAATCAACCCTCTTTCTGCAGATAAAAAGCAATAAAAATTTTAGAGGTAAAATGTGAATATTTCTGAAAATGAAATACAAAATATTATCAGAGAAGTTGTTCAAAATGTAGTTAATCATGTTGAAAACAAAAATATATCCGCTCGTTCAAATAATTGGGGTGTTTTTGATGACATGAATGATGCAGTGAATGCAGCACATATGGCTTTTTTAGAGTATAAAGAAAGAAGTAAACAATGCAGAAAAACTATAATTGATGCTGTTAGGCAAATGTCTTTAGATCATAAAGAAGAGCTTGCAAAAATGACAGTTGAAGAAACAAAAATGGGAAGAGTTGAGCATAAAATTTCCAAATTTGTAAATGCAGCTAATAATAGTCCTGGTGTTGAATTTCTGCAGCCTCAAGCTTGGTCAGGAAAAAATGGAATGGCAATTGATGATTATGCACCTTTTGGTGTAATTGGAAATATTACTCCAAGCACCCATCCTGGTCCAACAATGATAAACAATATTATCATTCAAATGGCTGCGGGAAATACAATTGCATTTAATCCGCATCCATCTGCAAAAAAAGTAAATGCAAGAATTATTCAACTTGCAAATAAATATATGGTGAAAGCGGGTGCGCCGGAAAATTGTGTAACATGTGTTGCCGAACCAACACTTGAAACTGCAAAGACTTTATTTGCTCACAAAAATGTGGAATTACTATCCGTGACTGGTGGACCTTTTATGGTTGATTTAGCAATGGAATATCCTAAAAAAGTTGTAGCTGCCGGTCCGGGTAATCCACCGGTATTGATTGATGAGACAGCCGATTTAGAACTTGCCGCAACTGAAATTACAATGAGTGCTTCTTATGATAACAACATACTTTGTATTGCGGAAAAAGAAATTTTTGTTGTTGAATCAGTATTCGAAAAATTTATGGATGAAATGGAGAAAGCTGGGAATTATCGGCTTTCAAAAGATCAAATGAATTCACTTTCTGAAAAGGCATTAGAACTTAAAGGCAAGCATTGGTTAATCCATAGAGATTTTGTTGGTAGAAATGCAAATGTTCTTGCAAAGGCTTTGGGAATAAATTTATCTGATGAAGTTCCATTATTATTTGGCGAAACTGATAGAACACATCCTTGGGTTATTGCAGAACAAATGGCACCTTGTATTCCAGTTGTAAAAGTAAGAGATTTTGAAGATGGAGTTGCCGCGGCGTTAAAAGCAGAACATAGATTTAAACATACTGCAAGCATTTTCACTAAAGATATGGATAGAGCAACGCATTATACACGTGTACTGGATTGTGATGTTCACACAATAAATGGCGGTACATTAAGAGGAGATGGCGGAGATTTAGGTGAAGGATATTTTTCACATACTATCGCTACACCAACCGGTGAAGGGATTTGCACACCAATTCACTTTACTCGTAAGAGAAGAATTATGACGCATAAAGCACTTAGATTTATTTAAAATTAATTTTTGGAGAAAAAATGGCAAACAGAAATGCTATAGGAATATTAGAAACAAAAGGATTTGCTCCTTTGGTTCAAGGGGCAGATGCAGCAATTAAAGCAGCAAATGTAGAAATGGTAGAATGGCGCCAAGTTGGCAGCGGTTATGTATCATTTGTTGTTGAAGGAGATGTTGCTGCTGTTCGTTCCGCAATTGATGCAGCAGTTTCGGCTGCTTCCAAAATTGGGGAAGTTGTTTCACAATTAGTTATACCCCGACCAACTGATGAACTTGATCAAACTTTTAATAGATAAATAAAAATGATATTTGCAAAAGTTATTGGTACTGTTGTTGCAACCCAAAAAGATAAAAACTTAGATGGGAAAAAACTTCTTTTATGTAAGGAAGTTGATCATAATGGAAACCCACTAAATTCTTATCATGTTGCTGTTGATGCTGTTCAAGCTGGCGAGGGAAGTTTCGTACTTTTAACTTATGGCTCTGCTGCTCGTATGACTGAAATAACCAAAAATGCGCCAATTGATGCTGTAATCACTGCAATTATTGACGAAGTAGATATTAGAAAGGTCAGCAAATGAAGTTAGGAGAGATAATCGGAGTTGTGTGGGCATCAAGAAAAGTTGAAGAATTAAATGGATGCAGATTGCATGTTATACAACCAGTTTCTTCAAACGGTGATAATTATGGAAATCCCATTGTGGTTGCTGATCCTCATAATATCGGTACAGTTGGTGATTTAGTTGTTTATGTAACCAGCACTGATGCTGCCCAAGCTTTTGATAATGGTTATGCACCAGTTAATGCAAGTGTTGTAAAACTTGTGGATGAGATTTCATAGTGTATTTAGCAAAGATTATTAATAAAATAACTTCATCACATAAACATGAAGCATACGAGGGTAAAATAATATTTTTAGTGCAGCCCATTAATCCTGACGGTAAATTTGCCGGAGAAGAATGTGTTGCAATTGATTATGTTGGTTCTGGCGTTGGCGATACTGTTGTTTGTGGTGGCGCGCCAGGCGTTGCAAAAGTTGTGTTTGGATTAGAACTTGCACCAATCAGAACTTTAATAATGGCAATAGTTGATAAACTCGATTATAAAGATATCTAATATAGAAATAAAATAGCAGCTTGGTGTTTCAATTGATATTTTTAGTAGTATTCTTCAAGTTAGTTGGAACTTAATAAATGAAATATAAGATTTAATAAAAAGGTATTAAATATGAAAAATGAATGGGAATTAAAAAAACTTTTCGTTGAGATAGGCCGAAGAATTTGGGAACGAAATTATGTCGCTTCAAATGATGGCAATTTAACTGTTAGATTAAACGATCATGAAATTCTTACAACTCCAACCGGAATTAGTAAAGGATTTATGACCACTGATATGATTATTAAAGTTGATTATTCTGGCAAAGTAATTTCTGGAAATTCAAATTATCGTCCTTCAAGTGAGGTGAAAATGCATCTTGATGTTTATAAAGAACGACCCGATATTAATTCTGTTGTTCATGCACATCCACCATACGCTACTAGTTTTGCTGTTGCTGGAATTCCTTTGGACAAATGTGTTTTACCGGAAGCAATAATTGTTATTGGAGCTGTGCCCATTGCTAAGTACGGACTACCTTCAACTGATGAATTACCTGATATGATTAGACCTCATATAAAAACCTCGGATGCAATACTTTTAGAAAACCATGGAGCGTTAACTTTGGGTACAGATTTACTTAACGCATATCATAAAATGGAAACTCTTGAACACACTGCAAATATAGTTTGGAAGGCGATTCAACTTGGTAACCTTAATGTTATGAATGAAGGTGATCGTGATAGACTAATGACACTAAGGGAAAAATTCAACCTGACGGGAAAAATTTTAACATGCGATTCTACACCAATGCCAAATAAGGATCATACTGTTGGGAATTCAGACAGTGGCTGTAAAACCAATAATGCGATTGATGATGATACGATTAGAAAAATTACACAAAGTGTAATTTCAAAGTTAAATCTATAAAAATATTTAATTAACAAACCATTTAAAAAAAATATGAAAATTTTAATTGCCAATCCCGGAAGTACATCTTATAAATGTAAACTTTATGATTCTGCGGATATGAAAGTATTGTTCAAAGCAACTGTAGAAAGAATTGGCGATAGTGAGGGAATTTATACATACTCATTTGACAATGAAAAAAGTATTCAAGTAAATCAGAAAATTACAGATTACTTTGAGGCCGTAAATTTAACTATCACATCAATTAAGGAAAAATTTAATATAAATGAAATTGATGCTGTCGGTTTTAAAACTGTTCATGCCAAAGGAGTAACCGGCTGTGTTCGCTTAGATAATAAAGTTTTGAAAGCAATGGAGGACTATAGATCTTTGGCACCGGTTCATACAGATGTTTATATTACTGCAATTTCAACATTTCAAAAACTTTTATCAGACATGCCTCTTGTTGGATTGTTCGAAACTCACTTCCATCAAAATATTCCGTCAGAAGCTTACTTATATGGAATTCCTTATGAATTGTATGAGAAACATGGAATTAGAAAGTATGGTTTCCATGGCGCATCTCATAGATACATTGGAAAGAGGGCTTTGGAATTATACAATGCAAACAAAGTAATCTCATGTCACCTTGGTGGTAGTTCATCAGTATGTGCAATTAAAGATGGTTGGTCAATAGATACTTCAATGGGAATGAGTCCTCAAAGTGGTTTGCTTAATGCAAAACGTGTTGGCGATTTAGATCCTTTTGGATTGCTATACTTAATGGAGAAAGAAAATTTAAGTATTGATGAAACTCGTGATTTGCTAATGTCAAAAAGTGGAATTTATGGAATATCTGGAAAGAGCGGCGATTTTAGGGATATTGAAGAAGGCATGAACAAAGGGGATGAACGAGATACAAAAGCTTTTAAAACTTTTGCATATTATGTTAAAAGATATATAGGAGAATATTTAGCAATCCTCAATGGTGCAGACTGTATTGTGTTTACAGCTGGTGCGGGTGAAAATTCGCCAGCTTTAAGAAAAGAAATTGCTGGTAAATTAAATTATCTGAATATTATACTTGATGAGAAAAAAAATCTTCAAAATCCAAAAGAGGGATTAATTTCTTCCGAAAATTCAAAAATTAAAATTGCAGTTATCCCAACAAATGAAGAATACATTGTTGCAAAGGAAGTTGAAAAGTTTCTCCAAAAAGATTAGTGGAATTTTGAAATGCTAAACATCAAAAAATTTATTGGTTTAGATTTAGGCGCAGAAAGCGGCAGATGTGTTGTTGCTTTGCTTGAGGGAAATAGATTAAATCTTGATGAAATCTACAGATTTACAACTCACAACTACACAAAGAATAATCAATTCCACTGGGATATAAACAAAATATTTGATGAAATAATTATCGGACTAAAAAGGTCTGTTGAAAAATATGGAAGTGAGTTTGAGTCAATAGGTATAGATACTTGGGGAGTTGATTATGCATTAATTGATTCTGAAAATAAATTGTTAAATGACCCATATCATTATAGAGATGATAGAACAGATAACATTGCTGAGGAAGTTTTTGAGGTAATATCAAAGGATGAATTATATAATTTAACTGGAATTCAGACTCAACAATTCAATACAATTTTTCAACTTTTTCATGAATTTAATTATAATACTTCACAAATATCAAAAGCGCAAAAATTTCTTTTAATGCCCGATTATATAAAATTTTTATTGAGTGGAGTAATAAATGCTGAATATACAATTGCGTCTACAACCGGACTGACAGATCAAAATAAAAGAGATTGGGATTGGGACATAATTGATAGGTTAAAATTTAACAGAAATCTCTTCCCGCCAATTGTTGAGCCGGGTGAAAAAGTTGGCACTCTGCTTCCGGAAATATCCAAATTAACTGGGCTAAAAAATACTACTCCAATAATTGCAACCGGCCAGCATGATACTGCATCAGCAGTAGTTTCAGCACCATCCCAAAAGAAGAATTGGGCATTTCTAAGTTCTGGGACTTGGTCAATTATTGGAGTTGAATTAGATAAACCCGTGACGAGTAAGATAAATATAAATAAAAACTTTTCAAATGAGGGCGGAGTTCAAACTACAATAAGATTTCTAAAAAATATAATTGGCTTATGGCCAATACAAGAATGCCGAAGGGAATGGCTTATTAAAGGAAAGAAATACAATTATCCTGATTTGACTAAAATGGCAGAGGAATTCGGCAGTACAGAAAGTTGGTTGAATCTAAATGATCCGCTTTTCTTCAAAGCCGGAAATATGCCTGATAAAATTATATCCTTCTTGAAAGAAACTAATCAAAATAACAATGATGAAATTGGATTTTTGATAAGAGTTGTACTTGAAAGCCTTGCATTTAATTATAGATTTGCATTACATGAAATTGAACTAATTACGGGAAATAAAATTACTGAACTAAACGCAGTTGGCGGAGGTGTTCAAAATGAACTTTTATGCCAGCTTACTGCCGATGCATTAAATATACCTGTTCTTGCCGGGCCAATTGAGGGAACAATTATTGGCAATATCGGAGTTCAGTCAATTGCTACAAATTTGGTTAAAGATCTAAAAAGTTTTCGCGATATTGTTAGAAATTCATTTGAGATAAAAACCTATTTACCCCAAAACTCACAATACTTTGAGCTTAATGAACATAAATATAAAAGTGTTTGTGCAATAAATTGCTAAAATAAGATTTAAGATTAGACATGATAGATATAAAATATGAATTATTGCAAAAGTTTATAAAAAATGCCGAGTTAACGACTGCAACAGTTCAGATTGTATCTAATGATGAAAACGAAATATCAAATGCATTAAAATCTCAAACTCATTCCGAAAAAAAGTCCTGATCTCTGTCAAAAACTTAGAATTATTAGCATCATACTTAAAATCTGTTACTCCAATATTTAAGCCTTCAAATGAAGAAATTACCTCAATCCCATTTTGTATAACAGATTCAGTTGGCGGAATTGCTGAAACGGGTTCAATTATTATTTCAGCTGAGTCTGGTTACGCAGCTTATTTTACTATGCTAACTAAGTTTCACATTGTTTTACTAAAAGCCTCAGAAATTTATGAAAGACCACGCGATATTTTTAATAATAAAAATTCAGAAACAGAAAACAATAAAAATTTCTCAATAGTTACCGGACCAAGCGCAACAGCTGATATGGGTTCTTTAGTTCGTGGAGTTCATGGACCGGAGCATTTACACATTATAATTATTGAGAACTTATGAAAAATAAAAAATATTCAGAAATACACCCACGTGAAATTGCTAATAAATCAAACAAACAAAATTTATTAGATGCTATTCAAATGTCGCTCGCAGTTGAAAGTGAGGCTGTTCATAGAAATACAAAAGTTTTTAATACTAATAGATATAGCGCTACTGCAAAATTATTTGATTATGAAGAACTTAAAAGTAAAGCCAGATCTATAAAAGAAAAGGCGATTGATGATTTGCCAAATTTAATCAATCAACTAAAAAATGTAATTGAACAAAGAAGCGGGAAATTTTTTTGTTGCTAAAACTCCAAAAGAAGCAACGGACTATATAAAAAATATTTGTATTGAAAAAAAAAGCAAAGTTAGTTGTAAAAAGCTAAGTCAATTACTTCCGAAGAAATAGGACTTAATCATGTTTTAGAAGAAGCCGGTGTTCAAGTTGCTGAGACAGATTTAGCTGAATTTATTTTGCAAATTTCTAAAGAGCAACCATCGCATAATGTTGCACCTGCAATACATCAAAGCCGTGAAAGAATTTCAAAATTATTTAAAGATAATTTTAATACGGATCTTCCACTTGAAACCGGTGAAGAACTAACAAAGTTTGCTCGTGATATTTTAAGAGAAAAATTCTTATCCGCAGATATTGGAATTTCCGGAGCAAATTGTATTTCTGCAGATACCGGATCAATACTACTTGTTGAGAGTGAGGGCAACATCCGCTTAACAACTCATCTACCGGCAACTCATATTGCAATTGCAGGTATTGAAAAGATAATTCACAATTATAAAGATTTGGCAGTATTTATTGAATTACTGCGGCAAGCGGTACAGGGCAATCACTAACAAGTTATACTAATATTCTCACTCCGCCTTTACAATTACCATTACTAAATCTAAATGGTAGGGAAGATTCACAAAGAGAATTTCATCTTGTTCTTGTAGATAATGGCAGAATGACCATGCGGGATGATCCAGTTTTCCATGAAGCATTGTATTGTATTCGCTGTAGTGCTTGCATGAATGTCTGTGCAAATTTTCAGATTGTCGGTGGACATGCTTTTGGAGGAGAATGCTACACTGGAGGAATAGGAGGTGCTTGGACAGCAGGTACAACCGGAGATGTTAAAAATGCAAGGTTTGCAGATTTGTGCACAGGATGCAGCAGATGTATTCCAAATTGTCCGGTTCAAATTAACATTCCTGGTTTGAATACAGAAATTAAAAGCAGAATTATCAAAGAAGAAGGCGGTGCAAATTTTCAGAAACAATTTTTTGGAAATTTTTCAAAGATGGCAAAATTAGCTTCTACTTTACCGGGTTTAGCTAATAAAGCAAGCGAATTTTCTCTATCAAGAAAAATGATGGAAAAAAGATTATTGGATTTGATTCAAATCGATCTGTCCCAAAATTTAGTGAAAAGACACTTGAAAAAGCTTATAAAGAATATAGAAATAATAATGCTGCAAATTCAAATTCAGAAATAAAGGCAATTTTATTCCCCGATGTTTTTACAAATTACAATAACGCAAATGTTGGCATGGCGCTTATTAGGACATTTGATAAACTTGGAATTGACATTTCACTTAGCAAATCACTAGATGACGGAAGAGCGTTATTATCACAAGGAATGATTGATGAAGCAAAAGAAAAAATCTGATGAGTTAGTTCCATATTTGTTGAGTTTAATAAATTCCGGAAGAGATATCATTATTTCCGAGCCAAGTGTTTTATCTATGGTCACTTTTGAATATAAGAAATTTATAATTGAAGAAAAGATTTACAGTTTATTAAAAAAGATTTGTTATGATCCAATCGAATATTTAAATATCCAGATTGAGAAGAATAAAATTGATTTAAGTAAATTTCTAAAAATTCAAAAAGATGTTGATATTTTTTACCATGGACATTGCCAATTAAAAAGTATTGGTCTAGGAAATGAAGTCTCAAAATTCTTTAATTCTCTTAATATTAAGATCAAAGAATCAACTGCAGAGTGCTGCGGAATGGCGGGTAGTTTTGGATACAAAAAAGATTATTATGATTTGAGCAAAAAGGTTGGAGAGTATTTAGGAAATGAAATTATTGAAAGTGATTTTCTCGAAGACAATAAAATTATACTTGCAAGTGGGACTTCTTGCAGAGAGCAAATCTCCGATGAAATTAAAAAAGAAGCAATTCATCCAATTGAATTTTTAGAAAAATTCTTGTCGTAATTAAATTGCTTGAATACATAAAATAGAGAAACTAAGGTACTCAAAAGTATTAATTTGGCATTTAGAAAAATTAAATAACTAATGCTAATGAAGTGAAAAAAGTCGTTGATGGGAAATCAGTCCCTAAAAATTTAATCCGTTAAAAACTAGCTTAATATTAGGAGAGATAATGGAAGATAAACAATTTACATTAACTAATCTTGAAAATGAATTTGGAATTGACAGAGTTCAAACAGCAATTGCAGCAGTTGAAAAATTTAAAGTGGAAATACCAAGTTGGATGTTTGGGAAGTTTGGAGGAGGAAGGTTTGGCGATTATATGCCACCCGGTTACGCTAGAAATATATTTGAGAAACTAGATGATGCTGCATTCATTAAAAAAATAACCGGCGCAGTTGATGAAATTGCGACACACACTTTATAGGATTTTTCTGAAGATGGTATTACCGGAGAATATGATATTGCCGTTGAAGTAAAAAATCAAGCAGAAAAAAGAGGTTTAAGTTTAGGCTCAATAAATCCAACTTATTTTCTAAAAGGATCACACACAGGTAGTTTAAGCTCTTACAATGATAAGGTAAGAGAAAATTATATTCAACAAACAATACTATCCGGCAAAATTGCAGATGAACTTTCTAATAAACTTTTATCATTATGGATTCCTGATGGTTCAAATTACCCCGGACAAATTGAACTTACCCAACAAATAAAAAATACTGTTGAATCCTTAAAAGTTATTTCTGCAAGTGTACCTAAATCTGTAAATGTTTTAATTGAATATAAAGTTTTTGAACCAGGAACTTATAGCACAGTATTAGCTGATTGGGGGAGTTCTTATTTAATGGCAAAAGAGTACGGTCCAAATGCCGGCGTACTCATTGATATGGGGCATCATCATCATTCAACAAATATTGAACAAATTGTGGCTAGATTAGTTGTTAGCGGAATGCCGGCGGGATTTCATTTTAACACTAGATATGCCGCAGATGATGATCATTCGGTTGAACCAAATCCGGAAATGTCTCGAATATTTTACGAATTAGTAAAAGGTGATGTTGTATTTGGAAAAAACAAATGGGCATTTATGATAGATCAATGCAGCAGCAGAGAAAATAGAATTCATGCAATACTTCATTCAATCGATTCATTGCAGATCTCACTTGCAAAAGCAATGTTAGTTGATCAAAAAAAATTGATTGAATATCAAAAAGCTGACGAGATAATTCTTGCCAACAGATTTTTTAATGAGGCACTATTAAATGCTGATGTTAGACCTATTGTAATGGCAGCAAGATTGAACAATAATCTGCCTCTTGATCCTGTTCTTGCTTACCATGAAAGTGGATACCAACAGAAAATAGAAAAAGAAAGATCTAAATAATAGTTCCAATTAATTAATGATTTTACAATTATTTTTTATCAAAGGTGTAAAATATGTTTAAAGAAAAATTATTAGGACAATTAAATTCAGTTGAGGAATATGAACGGACGCCAATTCCTCAAAATAAATTAAAGGGTTGGAAAAGCTTTATTGGAATGTATGCGGGTGAGCATACTGCCGGCACTGAATTTGTTATTGGTCCTTTATTTGTCGCTCATGGAGTTGGAGCAAGTGATTTAATTTTAGGACTTTTATTTGGTAATCTTCTTGCAGTTTTGAGTTGGGCATTTATTTGCGGACCAATTGCAGTAAAATATAGAATTACATTATACTATTTGTTAGAAAAAATTTGCGGTAAAAAACTATCAGTAGTCTATAATGTTATTAATGCTCTAATGTTTTGTTTTTTGGCGGGCTCCATGATTGCAGTTTCTACAACTGCAGTGGGAATTCCCTTTGATATGATAATGCCGTCACTAACAGATTGGCTGCCGAATAGCGTTGGTTGGGTGGTTGCTGTATTAATAATTGGATTTGTAACAACTATTGTTGCAATGTTTGGATATAATCAAGTTTCAAAATTTGCAAATATTGCAGCTCCATGGATGATCTTAGTTTTTATTGCTGCTGCTATTGCAGTGCTTCCGGAATTAGGTGTAACATCAATCGGTGATTTTTGGGAAGTTGCGAAAACAAAAATTTGGAATGGCGTTCCACTTGAGGGACAAAGCCAATTTACATTTTGGCATGTTTTGTTTTTCGGATGGTTTGTAAACATGGCAATGCATATTGGTATGGCTGATTTATCAATTTTAAGATATGCTAAAAAATGGTACTATGGTTTTGCTTCAGCAACAGGAATGTATGTTGGTCATTATATAGCTTGGTTAGCTTCAGGTATATTATATTCACTTTTTCTGATGGAATCTTCAAACAGTATAGAATTTGCTCCAGGTCCAGTTGCTTACAGAGCAGCTGGAATTGCAGGAGCATTATGTGTAATTATAGCTGGGTGGACAACTGCCAATCCAACAATATATAGAGCCGGTCTAGCACTTCAAAATATTAAGCCTGAATGGAAAACTTGGAAAGTGACAGCAGTAGTTGGTTTAATTACAACAACTGCAGCAATATTTCCAGCCTTAGTTATGCGTTTGTTAGAATTTGTTGCTTTATATGGCTTAATACTGATGCCAATGGGAGCAATTATTTTAATGGACACATATATAATTCCAAAAATTAACTTAAAGCAAAATTATGCTGAAACTTTTAAGAAAAGCTTTAATGCCGCAGCAGCAATCAGCTGGGCATTAACTTTGTTTTCATGTTTGTTGTTAAATATATATTTTGGAATTGAAATATTCTTTTTAGGATTGCCGGGATGGTTTATTGCATCACTGGTTTATGTAGTTTCAAGTAAGTTCATTCAGCGAAATCTAACAGATTTAAAAGGAGCAGCAATATGATTACTCTAACTAAAATATTTTCTTATACTGGCTTGCTTTTAACTATTTTACCTTCGCTTTTAGTTTTTGCAAATATGATATCTCTCGATACAGCTAAAATTATTATGCTTGTTGGAACAATTGTTTGGTTTATATTTACGCCAAGTTGGATGAATAAAAATAGTTAATAATCTTGAAATAATATTATGATGATCAAATAAAGAATAGGCAAATATTTTTCATAATGTTATTTTCAAAACGAAAAAATTAGAATACAATAAAATTTAATAGATAATTTGTAAAAACTCAGATAAATAAAATTACTTAAAAGGGAATAAATTGAATTTTCATCTTCTACATCCAAAAGAACAACTTGTTCGAATAATGAATCGTATTTACAACAATAAAATGACAACGCTCTCTGGCGGTAATTTATCAATTAAAGACCATAATGGTGATATTTGGATTACGCCAGCTGGAGTTGATAAGGGTAAACTGACACCTAATGATATAATGTGTGTAAAAGCAAACGGTGATATTATTGGACAGCATAAACCCTCTTCAGAATTTCCATTTCATATTTCTATTTATAATAAAAGACCAGATATTAAAGCAATTGTGCATGCCCATCCGCCTGCTTTGGTTTCATTTAGTATTGTTAGGGTGGTCCCTGACACTAATATTATTCCTCAAGCAAAACGAGTTTGCGGAAAAGTTGGCTATGCACCATATGCACTTCCAGGGAGTAATCAATTAGGGGAAAATATAGCAGCTACCTTTGAGCAAGGTTATAATGTGGTATTATTAGAAAATCATGGAGTTGCAACAGGCGGAACGGATTTATTGAATGCATTCCATAGACTTGAAACTTTAGAATTTTGTGCAAGAACAATAATCCAAGCAAGGAGAGTTGGAAAAATAACCACATTAAATGAGGAACAAATTTTACTTTTTGATCATCGACAAAATCACTTACCTGAATTTGAATTAACTCAGCATTCTAGTTTGGAGAGAGAAATTAGAAGTGACATTGTTGATTTTGTACATAGAGCTTGCGATAAAAATTTAATGATTAGTACTGAAGGAGTCGCCTCCATTAGACTGGAAGGAAATAATTTTCTTATTACCCCTTCCGGATTAGGAAGACGTTCAATTGATATTGAAGACATTGTGATGATAAAAGATGGTAAACGGGAAAAGGGGAAAAATCCGAGTCGATCAGTTTTGTTACATCAAGCTATTTATGATCATAATCCAAATATAAATTCTATCATTACGGCACAGTCACCAAGTGTAACGGCTTATGCCATCTCCGAAGAATTTTTTGAAACAAGAACAATTCCGGAAAGCTATGTTGTTCTTAGAGATATTCCCAAAATTGAATTTGGAGCACAATATAGTAATCCAGAATTGATTGCAAAAACTCTTAATAAAAGTGTACATGTTTTGTTAATTCAAAATGATTGTCTACTGGCAACCGGGAAAAATATTCTTGAAACTTTCGATAGATTAGAAGTTGCTGAGTTTAGCGCAAATTCATTGATCACCTCAAAAGATATTGGTGATTGTATTAAGATTGATGATAATCAGATAGAAGAATTGAATATAAAATTCTCACTTTTATAAAAAGCTTCAAAGAAATTTTATTTTGATTTTTAATGTTGGGGATTACTAATAAATTTTAGTTTTTTAAAGACTCTCTATTCACCTGCAAAAAATTTATTAAAGATAAATTGAGCCATTAACAAAATAATGAAGTAAATACTTTGTCAGTTTATATAAACTTGAAGGAGAATAAACTGTTTAGCATCGAAGAATACTTGAATCAAATATTATCATCTTTTAGTACAAAAATTTTTAAATTATTGAATCATTATTTGAATCAACAAAACTAAATGTTCTAAAAAATAATAACTCCCAAGGTTTGAAAATATGATAAACTCAAAACTCAAAATATTTTTTTTAATTCACTTAATCATGCTCATCACATGTACCAATGGATTTGGAGCTTTAAATATTCAAACGTATTACATTGTTCTTGGTGAAAATGCTTCTATGCCTGAACAGCTGACTGCATCTCATTTCAAAATGGATTTAGAAAATGCAACAGGTTGTGATGTGAAGATAATTACGACTTCAAATAAAATATTTAATGATGGTACTACTTATTTAATTGGTTCAAATCATTCTAATTCAATTATTTCAGAACTTTCCCAAATTGGTAAAATTAAGTTATCAGAGGAATTTCCAGGCAAAAGAGGTGGTATTTGGAATAAAACTATTTATAAAGGAAATCAAGTAATTGTATTAGGTGGATCTGATATTCAAGGCACACAATATGCCGTATATGATTATTGTAAAGAGATATTAAAGGCAGATCCATTCTCATATTGGACTGGAACAAAAACCGAAATCATTTCTGACTTTGATCCATTCGATTTTTTGGAAAAAACTATTTATCCACCTCAAGTTCCTATCTTATGTTACTTTGAAAACGATGTTGACGAATTAGCAAACCTTAAGGAACCGTTACTTGAATATGATTGGGAACATTATACTCAAATGATAAATTCGCTAGTTCGATTAAAATACAATGCAATACAACTTTTTGATATGCTTGGCAGACCCGAATTTTTTAAAAGAATTCCTTACCAACAATTGCGACCAGACTATGATATAAAAATTGATTACATAGAAAAGATGATCGATTATGCTCATGATATGGGAATGATGGTTCAGATAGACATGGCTTTGGGATATAAGATAAAGCCAATGGAACAAGAATATGCTGATTGCTGGAAAGATAATAAAGAGAAATGGATTGATGCATGGAAATATTATTTTGAAGAAACACCACTAGGGAAGGCTGACATATTTTCTCTCAGACCACGAAACCAAGTATGGGATTGGGAATATAAAAGTTCATGCGGTGAAGATAAAATTGAAGTTTTTAATGAAGTATTTGCAGAATTTGGAACATTGGTCGATAGCTATAATAAAGACGCAATTAAAGTTGTTATCTGCTACTCGGATGGAATGGAAATGTTTAATGATGGATTTAATCCTCCCAATGATTTTATAATTGCATGGTCTGATGATGGCTTTGGCGGCTTCAAATATTATCCGAAAGATACTAAAGGTTATAACTTTGGTACATATATGCATGCAGGGTTTTGGTTAAATCACACGGTTCATGATCCTTATCCGGAGAAAGTTGATTCAGTTATGAAATATATGTTTAATAAATATAATGCTGATAAATATTTGCAGGTAAACGGACAAACATTTAGACCATTCTTAATCAATCTAGAAGCATATTCAGAAGTTGCTAATAAGCCGGAAGTATTTGATGGTGATGAGTTTTATTCCAATTGGACTCAAAGATATTTTAATAAATCTGCATCAGAGTTCGCAATTAAATCAATGAAGAAACTGCATGAAGCTCAATTCAACCGAGGCGGTTACGTGGAAAACCTTTGGATAATTAAAAGTACTATAGCTTACTTAACTGATATGCCAATTGAAAGACCTGGTAAAGAAGCAATACCTGAATCATTTGATCTAATTGAAAATCATATTGAAGAGGCAAAACTTAGAGAAAATCTTTTAACCGAATCACTACAATTTGCAGAGAAAGGAAATAATAGTAAATCTAAAAATGATGAATTCTATCATGACTATATTTTGTTACCGGTAAACATCTATCTTGATTTAATAAAATTTGAGAATAATCTTCTTGATTTATCACTCCTTAAAAATAAGTATGAAGAAAATAAAAATGAGGAAAGTATAATAAAGTCATTGCTAATTTTGGATGAAGCGAAAAAAAAATCTAAAGACAATTTATGATAGAAGAATGAGTGGTGATAAAAATCAATTATGGAAAGGTTGGTATGATCCAGCAATTAGAAGACCAAACAATGGTTTCCCTACATTTGATGATTTAGAAAAGATAAAAATTAATATTCTAAAAATTAGTGAGCAGAATAAATGAGTTTTATGAATCATAAAGAAGTATTAATAACTTTTTAACAATATTTATTTTTTCAAATAGTTTTGCACAGAAAGATGAAGATTTTTCACAATTAAAATTAAATGAAATCCAAATTATTGGCAGTCATAACAGCTATAAAAAAGCAATTCATCCTAAACTTTGGCAGCTAATAGAATTATTTAATTATGATTTAGCATATTCACTTCAGTATGAACATATATCACTTACTGAACAACTAAACCTTGGATTAAGAAATTTAGAAATTGATGTTGTTTATGATCCAGCCGGAGGAAGGTTTCAATATCCTTTAGGGAATACATTGCTAAATATATTTTTGAGTGAACCAATAATTTATGATACAAACAAGGAGCTTTCAAAACCTGGTTTGAAAGTTATGCATCAACCCGACTTTGATTTTAGAAGTCATAATTTAACATTTATTGATTGTTTAACGGAAATAAAAAAGTGGTCAGATGGTAATAAAATTCATATCCCTATAATTATTACAATGAATACAAAAGATAGTAAGCAAAATATTCCTGGCACTGTTGATCTTCTTCCATTTACCAGAGATGCTCTTAATACTATTGATGATGAAATTCTAAGTGTATTTAATAAAGATGAATTGATTACGCCGGATTTAATTCAAGGTAAATTTAAAACTTTAGAAGAAGCTATCTTAACTAACGGTTGGCCGATAATTGAAAAACTGAAAGGTCGAATTCTTTTTGTGCTTGATGAACAAGGTGAAAAGCTTGATGATTATTTAAATGATGATAAAAGTTTAACAAATAAAGTTATGTTCACAAATTCAGAAGAAGGAAATCCGTCTGCTGCATTTAGAATTATAAATGATCCAATTAAGGATCAAGAACATATTAAGGAGCTTGTCAAAAAAGGATACATAGTTAGAACCCGCGCAGATGCAGGAACTAAAGAAGCAAGAACTCATGATTATAACAGATTTGAAATAGCAAAGAGTTCCGGTGCTCAAATAATTACAACAGATTATTATATACCATCAAAACTATTTCATTCCAGTTTTCAAGTAATTTTTGATGATGGAAAATATATAAGTGGTAATAACAAAAAAAATAGCAGCATTAACAAATGACATTAATTATTGTGTATGTATAGAATAGATTATTTAAAAGTTGATTTTATTTTTTAATCATTTATCACTATCCTATTGCGAATTTCTTCTTTAAGTGTGTGATCTGCATCACAAAGCAGGGAATACAAATGTGTTAAATTATTAGCAATAACAAAAATATTTAACAATAAAGAGTAGAAATTGAATATTATAATTAGGAGCAAATATTTTCTATCAAATAACAAATTACTCTACACCTTGATTCTATTGTTTCAATTGGCCTTATTAATTTTTCTTGAACTAAATTAAGGGGATGACAATGATCAAAAAAATTCAAGATGAGGTAATCAGAAATACTGAAAAAATAGTTTATGCTATTAGCCTAATAATAGCTTTTTTAATTTTTATTATTTAGGCTAATAAATGACCTCTTATTTCAATTTTCTAAGATTCTAAACGACTTTACCCAAAAAGAAGTCTATTTCGTAACAAACCGTATATTCTGTTCTTAAATCTTTTCAGCAGTAAAATAATATAAACTTGTGATTTTGTTTTTCAAGCCTTTTTATATTTCCGATTCTATTCTCTCATAGATAAAAAATCAATTCTGAAAATAACTTATTTACAAAACTATGCGTTTAACCTTATCACAATTTAATCAATCCAGATTTATTCCGAAGAATCTAAAACACGGTTTAGCAGTATCAAAAATAGAAAATAGATAACACAAGATTGTTGCAAAATTAATTCTTTGTAGAATAAAACATTGTTATTATGCAATATTACTAACTTCTTTTTGCCTATCAGAGAAATAAGAATAAATTGCTGGAATTACAAACAAAGTTAAAACGGTTGCAAAAATTAAACCGCCAATTACTGCAATTCCCATTGAAACTCTTGCTTCTGAGCCTGCACCTAAAGCTAAAGCAATTGGTAATGTACCTAAAATTGTGGAAAGGCTTGTCATAAGAATTGGTCGCAAACGCAGTCTGTCCGCTTCTTTAACGGCATCAACTACTTTTAATCCTTGGGCCTTTTTTTGATTAGCAAATTCAACAATTAAAATTCCATTTTTGGTCACAAGTCCAATTAACATTATTTGCCCAATTTGACTAAAAATATTTAGCGTCTGGTTAAAATACCAAAGTGAGAAAAGAGCTCCAGCAATTGCCAAAGGAACTGTAAACATTATTATAAATGGATCTCTGAAACTTTCGAACTGTGCTGAAAGAATTAGGTAAATTAAAATTAAAGCGAGTGCAAATGTAAAAAGTAAGCTTGAAGAGCTTTCCACAAAATCTTTTGAAGCTCCTTCTAAAGATGTTGAAAAACTATCATCCAAAACTTTATCTGCTATTTTATCCATTGCATTTATGCCGTCTTCAATAGTTTTTCCGGGTGCAAGACTTGCCGAAACGGTTGCACTTACATATCTATTATATCTATATAATTCTGGCGGACTGCTTCTCTCTTTCATAGTAATTAAATTATCAATTTGAATTAATTCATTTCGATTATTTCTAACATAAAGTGAGGCTAGATTTATTGGCATATTTCTATCTTCTTTATAAACTTGACCAATAACTTGATATTGTTTTCCATTCATAACAAAATAACCAAATCTCTGGCCACTATAAGCAAGTTGTAAAGTTTGAGCAATATCAAGAGCAGAAATGCCAAGCTGACGAGCTTTTGTTCTGTTAATTTCTACAACAATTTCTGGTTTGCTAAATTTAAGATTTACATCTACATTCCCAAAAGTTGGATCATCTTGTGCGGCTTCTAAAAATTTGGGAACAACTTCGTGAAGTTTTTCAAAATTAGCAGCTTGTATTACGTAACTTACCGGCAGTCCTCCGCGTCTTGTTGAAATTGACTGGCTTTGAATCACAAAAGTTTTTGCATCATTTAATCCGTTCATAAGTTGTGTTATTTCTTCTGCAATTTCTTGTTGAGATCTTACTCTGGTATTTGCATCAGTCAAAGTCAATCTAATAAAACCACCATTACTTCCTCTGTTTCCACCGCCGGTTAATGAAATTAATGCATCAATTTCTTTTATAGAATCCTGAAGAACGTTTACGGCATTCATAATATATTTATCCATTGCCTCATACGAAGTTCCCTCAGGCATTTTACAGTCAATACGTATTTCGCCTCTATCTTCAATAGGCGCAAGCTCTGATTGAACATTAGAACTAATAATATATATTCCAATTATTGAGATAAACATAATTAGAAAGGCAATCCATCTTTTTTCCATAAATGAATCAAGTGAATTTTTATAAAGCTTTTCTAAACTTTTAAAGTAGGGTTCCGTAAAATTATAAAACCAACTATGTTTCTCTTTTTGTTTTAGAATTTTAGAACTTAACATTGGGGTTAATGTAAGTGCAACAAAAGAAGAAATTATAACTGCACCAGCAATCACAACACCAAATTCAACAAACAGTCGGCCAGTAATGCCTTGTAAAAACATTATTGGAAGAAAAACAGCAACAAGCGCAACGGTTGTGGAAATTACCGCAAAGAATATTTCGGATGAGCCTTTTAT
This sequence comes from Ignavibacteriales bacterium, assembly GCA_020635285.1. Taxonomy (GTDB): domain Bacteria; phylum Bacteroidota; class Ignavibacteria; order Ignavibacteriales; family Melioribacteraceae. The sequence continues at coordinate 481,564 of JACKAB010000044.1, forward strand.
GCTTGCTTCTTTTGGCGATAAGCCATCTTCAACCTTTTTATAAATATTTTCAAGAACCACAATTGCGTCATCAACAACAATTCCTATTGCTAAAACAATTCCTAATAAGGTCAAAACATTAATAGAAAAATCTGCAATATACATGATAAAAAATGAACCAATAAGGGAAACTGGTATAGCAACAATTGGGATTAACGTTGTTCGCCAATCCCGCAGAAATAAGAATATGATTAATATTACAAGTACAAATGCTATTATTATTGTTTCTTGAACTTCCGAAATAGAATTGCGGATATATTTAGTTACATCAAATCCAATCCCTAACTCAATATCAGCGGGTAAATCTTTTTTAATTTGGTCTATTCGTCTATAAAATTCATCTGCAATATCTATATAATTTGCACCTGGTTGTGGAACTAAAACAACTCCAACCATTGGAATTCCATCACGTCTAAGCATTGATTTATCATTCTCAGGATATAATTCTACAGAACCCAAATCCTTAAATCTAACAATAGCCCCGTTAGATTCTTTGATTGTGAGGTTGTTAAAATCTTCCACCGTTGTTAAGCGACCAAGAGTCCTTACGGTAAGTTCAGTATTTGCCCCTTCAATTCTTCCGGAAGGCAGCTCAATGTTTTCCCGGTTCAACGCAGTTCTAATATCAAGCGGTGTAATATTATAAGCTGCAAGTTTTGAAGGATCCATCCATAACCGCATTGAGTAACGCCGCTCACCCCAAATCATTACTTGACTAACACCTGCAATTGTTTGAAGTCTTTCTTTGAATGTATTTAAAGCAACATCAGAAAGCTCCAACAAACTTCTTTGATCACTTTTCACATTTAAGAATACTATTGGCACGGCATCTGCATCTGCTTTAGAAACAATTGGAGGATCAACATCCACTGGTAAATTTCTTTGTGCTCTTGAAACTCTATCTCGCACATCATTCGCAGCAGTTTCCAAATCAATGTCAACATCAAACTCAACTGTAATATCACTACGGCCATCACGACTAACCGATGTTAGAGATCTAATTCCGGCAATTCCATTAATTTGTTCTTCAAGCGGTTCTGTAATCTGAGATTCTATAACATCTGCACTGGCTCCCGTATAATCTGTTCTAACGTTTATTATTGGCGGATCTACACTTGGGTATTCTCTAATGCCTAGATATGTGTATCCAATTATTCCAAATAAAACAATTGTAATTGACATTACTATTGATAATACTGGTCTTTGAATACTTAATGATGATAGACTCATAATTGAAACATCTTAAATTATTTTAGTAGTATAATATTTTTTATTTGATTGAATTTAAGTCAACATCCGAATTAGGACGTAATTGAATTATACCAGAAATTATTACAGTATCTCCAACTTCAACTCCAGAAATAATTTGAATATCTTTTTCAGTTCTAATTCCTGTTTGTACAATTTGTGGAATTGCCTTACCTTTTTTAAATACAAAAACTTTTTCACCTTGAATATCCGGCACAAGTGCATCTGTAGGTATCAAAAACGCATCAGCAATATTAGAAAGTACAATCTCAATTTCAACATAAGCTCCAGGAGTAAGCAAGCCTTGACTGTTTGCAGCAATTGCTCTACTTTGAAGTGTTCGAGTCGTTTGATCAATTTTAGGTTCAACTGCATAAACTTTTCCAATGAAGATATTTGTTAAACTTGGCAATCTAAAATTGATTTCGGTTCCTTCTTTCACATCAGTATAATATTTTTGCGGAATAGCAAAATCAATTTTAATTGGATTTATACTTTGTAAATTTGCAATTTGTGTTTGTGGTGTAATGTAACTTCCAATACTTATAGAACGTAAACCAATGATTCCATCAAAAGGAGCCCTAATTTCAGTTTTAGCTATTTGAGCGTTTATAAACTCTATATCTGCTTTTACAGAATTTAACTCATTTAATGCAACATCATATTCTTGCTGACTTGCTAAATTTTTATCAAGAAGCTGCCTTGCCCTAAATTCTTTATCACTTGCCAACTCTTGCTTAATTAAATTTTTCTTTAAAGTTGCCTGAAGTTCAGAATCATTGATTTTTAAGAGCAGCTCATTTTGTTTAACTCTTTTGCCTTCAACAAAAGAAATGTCAGTAACTCTTCCAGAAGTTTCACTCCTGAGTAAAACTTCTTCATTGCTTGTTAAGGTGCCATTGCTAAAAATTCTATTTTGAAGATTCTCCGGTTTGATAATTTTTGCATCAACAGAAAGCATTACCGCGTTTTTCTTAACATCTTTATCTTCATCTTTTTCTGTTGTGAAATTAATTTTAGGTAGGACTAGGATTATCAGAAAAAGAATTATGACAACTATAATTATTGTTTTTCTTTTGGTTTTCATATGATCCCAAAAATATTACAGCTAAAAAATTATTTATTAAACTTTAGAGTAAATATAAACAAGAATATAAAATTAAATGACAAATTTATTTGCAGAACAATAGTGAAATAAAAAAGTTGAGGAAAAAGGTTAAAATTATTTTTACATCTTATAGCAATTCTATTTTTGTGAAATTCTGAATAATACAAGCAAAGATGTTTATCTGTTAATTAAGTATTTTCATTCGATTTGGTTCTTCTTACGAATAAGAATTGTATTGTAAATAAAGTTTTTACCGTAGGACCATAAATTCTAACTTATTATTGTTTTAATTGCCCATCGAATTATATAATATAAATATCTTAGAGGAAAGAATACTAAGAATATAAAATAAATGGGGAAAGCTTTATACTCTTGAATAAATGAGTTCTGGCTATTTTCTTTAATAGAAATTTTCCTAAGACTTTAACCCTCTCATCTACTAAACTAAAAAAGCCTGAAGGCATGATAGAGCCAAAATCACTCAAAACATCAAAGTAGGCAACTTTATAACCAAATACATAACCATTATGGAGTAGAGAAGTGGTTGAATCGTACACGAAAAGATTCATAGCCTTTTCTTTACTCGATTCAAATTTTGCGCTATCCTAAACAAAAAATATTTTATTTTTGTTTCATCGCTTAAAATTATAAATAAAATAATCGTTTCATATGACGTTGTTGTGTTCAAATTGTGCAGACAACAAAATATTAGTTAAGAAGGAACACACATTAACAAATAAAGGCAAATAATAACTGATAACTAAATTGATAACTATTATTCAGCTTTTACTCGAAAAAGTTAAAATTTTCAATCATGCTCCCAAAAACAAAAACCTCACAACTCATTGAATTGTAAGGCTTTGCGGAGAGGGCGGGATTCGACGACCTACCTTCTCAAAATTCCTTAAAAACGCAATAAAGCCCTTATTTATAACAACTTACGGGATTTTGAAATTACCTACATATCCCTATTTATCCCTACTTTTCGCCACAAAACTGGCACGATTCTGCCACGCCTTAAATTTGAACTATTAAATATATAAATTAAATTGGAGAAATAGAAATAAATAGTTACTTTTAAAGACGACATTTGTGTGTCTTTCTCAAATGTCTCAATAAAAATGCGAAATTAGACTGGAAACATAACAAATGGCTAAAAAAGACAAAACGACAAAACGACATGAAGAAAACATAAAGCCAGATGGAGTTTTGTATTCTCATAAGGATTTTGGGGCAAAGCCCACTCAAGAAAAAAAAAACATTGATACCGAATCGCAAATCCAGTTAGGACAAATGTCTGATCCCATTGCAAATAAAATTCTTTTAGATTTCAAAAAGAGCAATATCAATTATGACTATGAGATCGTTGATTTAGAACAAATAAAGCATGAAGAATATGTTGGAAAACCAATCAAATTTGTAGGATTTGTCCAATATATAAGTGAACCGTATCCGTTCACAAACCAGTTTGGAAATAATTATCAAAGGGCAACAGTTTATGATTTGGTTTTAACCGATGAAGCTAGTGAAGTAATTGAGGTTCTCCCAATCTTATATAATAATTTTAAGGATCAACTTGATTTGATCCGTAATGAAAGGAAAAAACTAACATTTTATGGAACAATAATTTCAATTGATAATCAAATGGTATCGAAATATGTCTTTTTACTTACAAGTATATCAGGTGCATTAAAGTCTAGTGAGCTTCTAAAAATAAAGAAAGATGATGGCGAGAAATATGACAATATACTCAATTCAATTCGAAATGGGAGCACGACATTAAGAAAATATATTAAAGACAAACTTGCTACCAATTTAGGGATCATGGGTTTAAATAAGGCAAAAGAATTATCAACGGCGTTAGATTTTATAATTTTGCAAAGTTTTTCAAATGGCTTAAGTCAAGATGGACGTTATTCGTATAAATTACATTCGTTAGTTATTGGTCCTCCAGCTTCTGGGAAAAAATTATTAACCAAAGCAGCACTTTTTTTAAATTTATATCATTTTGAAGTTCAACCAACAGCCGGTAAAATTACTCCTGCCGGTCTTATCGGAAACGTTGTTCGAAGAGGAGGTAAAATATTTACAAATCCTGGTATTCTTAGTAAAGCAAGCTCTGGTGTTGTATGTATACAAGATTATCATGAGTTAGCAAAAAAGGCAAGTTCAAACTTTTCTGATGTATTATCTAAGGTAATGGAGGATGGCGAAGTTATAGATGCAACCAGCAGCAGAACAAGGCTTCAAGCAGTTACGTCAATTCATTTAGATATGAACCGAATTAGTCATGTACAAAGAACGGCATCTACAAATTTTTATGACGACCTAAAGATTCCTTTAAATATTATTTCTAGATTTGATTTCATTATCGAAATACCTTCTGATGTTAGACGGCAAATTGATATTGTAACTGACATGATTGAGGGGAAAAAAGTTTTTTCAACATCTGACGAACTTGCAAATACACCGGAATGGATCAAGGAACTGCAATATCTAATCGAGACAACAAAAGAAATGTATCCAAGTATTACTGCTGATCAATCAATCTCAGCCTATGTTAGGGACAAGCTAAATAGCTTTTTGGAGGAGAATGAAAATTATATCGATCTGATGAATACTTTTGGATCAATGCTAACCAGAATTGAGATTACGTTAGAGAAATTACAGCGAGCAATTGCATGTTCAGAAATGAGTACAGAGGTAACGGAAGCTCATGTTGATGAAGCCTTTAAATTCTTAAGCCATAAATTGGAATTCTTAAAAATCTCGACCCAATTTCTGTCTCTGATTCAATGAGTGAGCGACTTTCCGATGCGAAAAGAAGACAGACAAAAATTTTAGATGTTCTAAAACAAAAATCATCTATGGAAACAAAAAGAAATTCACAAGATCGTTAAAAAATCATTGGGAAAAGATTGTAGTATAAAGACAATCCAAAGAGATTTAAGCAGCCTAAAAAAAGAAAAATAAAATTATTTCCACTGCTAGAAGTATTTGGGAATTAACTGATCAAAAAGATGTTAAAAAGGTTCTAACAAAAACTTCTAAAAAAAAAGTCAAAAAAGAAATAACAATTACAACAGTTAAAAGTGATGGTGGCTGGCTCTCATGTATGTCGGCATATCCCATAACCTATCAAGGCAAGGAATATAGAACTGCTGAAGCATTATTTCAATCTATGAGATTTCATAAATACCCAGATATTCAAGAGTTAATCCGTGAACAATTATCTCCAATGGGAGCAAAGATGAAAGCCCGGAAGAATCGAGAAAAATTAAATCGTGGTGAAAAATGGGACGAAGCACAAGAAGATATCCCTTGGATGAAAGAATGTCTTGAATTAAAATTTGATCAACACCCAATGCTTAAGAAAAAACTTATCGATACTGGAGACGCAGAAATAATCGAAGATTGCACAACACATGATAAAGAATCTGCAAGATTCTGGGGCGCAGTTAAAAAAGAGGGTCAGTGGGTAGGGGAGAATAAGCTTGGTAAACTTTTAATGGAAATACGGGACAAGCTTAATAAACCATAGAACTAAAACTAAATTTACATTTATCAAAACTTTCAATAAATCATATCAAATAAAAACGATAGTCGTTTCCCTTTGAGTTTCCACTCACATTAGAATCAAATCCAATAAGTTATCCTCATAAAATTTGGTATAAGAATGATAGATAACATCTAACAATTCATTATACGAAGGAGGATTATGGACAGTAATTCATCACCCAAAATTGACTTACCCAAAGTCATTGTGAAGGCTTTGTACAAGGTCATAAAATTAATCAAGAAGGAACTATTGAAGGAGGATCAGAACGATGCAAAAGATTCTAATTGATATTGGTCGGGTTCTGGCAGAAGTAGTTTTAATAATTCTTAAACACAAAAAACGATAAGGAGAAATTTATGGAAGATAATAAAAGCTTTCTTGATGAGCTTCTGGACGAAGTTGAATCAAAAGAAACCACATTGCACTTAGCCCATGTAGATCTAATACTTGGAGAGATCAGCAATTTAGAAGAACAGATCGCAAAGAACTTTGAACAGACAGAAAAAGAAATTGAAATATTAAACGAATGGACTTTACGTAAAAACTCTAAACTGCAAGAACGTATTGACTGGATGACAAGGAAGCTGGAAGCATTTATGAAAGACCAAGGCGAGAATGTGAAAAACTATTGAATTGCCTAATGGTAAGCTACTACGCCGCAAACAGCCAACCAGATTGGAGATTACAGACATGGAAGAGTTCATGAAGAATGAAAACCTCTACCAGCTTGGGACTCTGCAACCGGAAATACTAAAGCCTAACCTTAACATGATTAAGGCTTTCATAAACATGTCACGCAGAATACCGATGGGAGTAAAAGTAATAGAAGGGATAGAAAAATTTTCTATAAAATTAAATAACAATAAGGAGAATGATAATGGAGAGACCGAAGTTAGAACTGGAAATAAACAAACCAACTCATATAAAACTGCTGTTTGATGAACCAATCGTTGGCGAATCTCAATATGGTAAATACTTTCTTTATGCAGTGTCAAACGGCAATGGTAATGAGTATTCACTGTTTGCTCATGACAGTGTACACGATGTGTTGAAGGCTTGCCCCAAAGGCACTGAGGCGATCATCACCAAGCTAGCTGCTCAGCGAGGGAAGAAATTGGTCACGACTTTTTCTACTGAGATTGTTGAAAAGGCTAGTAAAGAGGAACTCACCGTGCCTAACCCTAAACAGCCTCAAACAAACCCCTATTTGGAAAATATGTTGCAATCATTTGAAGATGCAATAAAAGTACAAGAAAAATTTAACGGAATGGCCAATGTAAATCAGCTTGCAGTCACGATGTTCATTCAGCGAACTAAGAGTAATGGATTAGCAACATGAGGAAAAGAAAATCTTATATGGACAAAACATTTAATCAATGTGTTGACAAGTTAGAATGGCTAGCTAAGAAGCTAAATATTACATATGAGGAATTAAATGTAATAATATTTGTAATCGGTTGGCCAGTTGTAACAGTAGGTCTAATAATAGCATATCTAAAAAAGTGAGGAAAAATAAATGACAACAGAAGTAGATAAAAAATTATGGAAATATTTATTTCCAGTAACAGAAACAAAATACAAATTAAAGATACGAGTGGTTTGTATTACCCAACCAGCAAGTACAAGGCCATTATCAGAGAAGATAACAGCGAGCTTATTGCTATTCAGAAAAGTAGTTATCAACTCGTAACCAATGCAGAGGTAATAAAACCGGTACTTGAACAGCTTAATGACTTAACTACCGATTGGTTTATTGATCCTAGTCATTCATTTGTGGAGAACAACAGAATGAGATTACAAATTACTTTCCCCGAACTAACCTTGCATGATGGTGAAAGCGAAATTGCTCTCAGCTTGTTTGTACATAACAGTTACGATTCGTCAGAGGGGTTCGCATGTTCTGGGGAGGGATCAGAAGTATATGTTCTAATGGAAGTGTATTCGGTGAAGTGCTATCACGATACTACGCAAAGCACACCAGCGGAATTGTAATCAGCAATCTTAAAGAACAAATTGAAGATACCTACGATCAGATACCACTAATCAAGGAAAGAATTTCAATACTGCAAGACATTGAAGCTCTTGGACAATATGAAGAAAAGATTCCGAAGGTATTTGGCAAAGGCGTTGCTGATTATGTTGATGAACAGCCTAAGGCAGCTAATGCATGGCTCCTATACAACCAACTGACCCATTACATTTCTCATGAAGTACAGCAGCGTATGCGTGCGAGTTATCAGATGAAGGTTAGTAAAATGTTTCAACTGTAGTAAAATAAGTAAGCTCATTAATGAGTTTACTTTTAGCTTAGATTTTTAGGTTGGTGTATGCTCTTTTGTATAACGCTTGATATTTCTTTTAAATCAAATTCTTATTAAAATGCTAAGCCATGATGAGTAAGAGTTAGATCAAAGATATATTATCTTAAATACCAATAATTATACTATTGAATATTAAATAAAAAATATTGTACGTTACTTTTTATTTATTGTAATTAATTATTTTATTTTTTCGAAAATTACTTGTTGAATTTCTTGTGTATTAATGAATTTAAGCTGGTAGAGAAAGCAGAACAAAATAATCGATGGTAAGGGTTGATAGATCGGAAATAATTGCGGGAATATCAACCAATGTAAAGAAATATAGATTATGTATTAAAGAGTTTTAATTAAATAAGTTAATTAAGCACCAATTTGATATTGGTGGAACATAAAGCGGAAGTATTGGCGTGTTTAGCTCCTTTCAATAGGAGATGGCCATTCTTCTTAATAAATAGTTATATGGCAAGCAATAAAATGTGTTAATGTTTATGGTTGTTGAATATTATTTAGAAAAGAGAAACATTTTAAAACACGTAAAACATTTAATTTATTATTGGATTGGACTCTTACTTTTTTGTGCAATTTATATTTATTTCAATGGATATGAGGCATCGCTTAATTTTTTATTTTTATTTGTTATAATTTCAGTAATTGTTTCATCTCCAATAACCATATTATTTATCACATATTATTTTGTTAATAAAATGATAAACTAATTGTTGACAAATCAAAAAAAGAAATTTCAATTTATTATAATAAAAAGTGGGATAAATTTTATATACAGACATTGTAAAGTTTGAGAAAAATTTATCAATGCCAAGATTTAGAAATGGAGAGCCATTTTATTTTTGGGAAACTGTAAATTATGTCAAAATAGAATTAGTAAATGGAAATGAATATTTTATCACTTGTTTTTAGCAGATTTATTTGATTTAGATTTACTAGAAATCATAAAAAACAAAGCGGGCAAAAATTTTACCATTTATATATTAAAAAGCCACATAACCAGCCGCTCAAGCCGACCGCCGCTGTAGTTTGGCGGGAAGTTGTAAAAAGTTGGTTTTGTGTGTTTGTAAAAATTGCAATTAAAGTTTGTGCAATAAATAAAGTTAGTCGCCGTGTTTGCAAATAAAAATAAACACGGCTTAGTAAAATTAAACAATCGTCGTTGTATTAAGTTGTTTGTTATGGGCGGCGGCTTATCGGCAACGCCGTTAGGGCACAATTAAAATTATGGCAAAATATTTTACAGAAAATGATACATGGACTGGTGGTTTTACGAGTTGAATATTGAACTACTTGATCAGAATAAAAGTAAAGTTAGTTAGACAAATATAGAGAATTATTATTAAGCTCGGCAAAATTTAAGGGTTGGTATGAATTAAATGATATCGAACCAAATGAACAATCAACCATACATCTGGCAAATTTACCAATCGAAGGTCATACTTATGGGATTGCAAACTTACCAGATAATAAAAAGTAATGCCTGTGGATTTATATTAACCAATTATGACGATGGCAATTTATGGATTACTATTTATCTACCTTTGGGTTCGCTATGTAAAATTTATCCAATTGGTGGCTATCCTTTTGTTGAAAACGATAATCCGGAGTTATGGATGAAGGTGTTAAATGATTGGTTAAAAGAAATAGCATTCGATATTTACGAATTTTGTCCTTTTACTATTGCCATAATTGGATTCGAATCAGATTATCTTGAGACGAAGGAGTTATTTTTGATTCACCTTATGCAGATCGTTTAGATGGAGTAGTGATTCCGGAAAATGGAAAATTATTATGGTATCCTCCAACAAAATATTGTTAATAATAGTAGGTGCCCTAACCAACCGCTCAAGCCGAATGCCGTTGTAGTTTGGCGGGAAGTGGTAAAAAGATGGTTTGAAGTTTTTGAGAGAATTTGCATTTACAGTATTGTGAAATAGATGGTTGTGTTGAGTTTTGATTGAATCGGGAAATACAAATATTAAATAAGTTAACTAGCTAAAATCGGGTTCTAAAAAAGTAAGTGGGTGGCAATTAGCTTAAGAATAGTAGATTTAATTGAGACTAATTGAAAAGTAGTTTTTTAAGTTAACCAGCAAAAAGTAGCTGCAATTTAAATTAGCTACGTTTTGCATAAATTGTGGCGGGAACAGTAAAGTTGGTGTTTGTAGTTTTGGGCATCGGCTTATCGGCCACGGTAAATTAGTAAAGAAGGTCTCACCAACTTTGCAGGTGCATATTCCAAAAAAATGGAATAAATTAAGGCATCTCAAACAAAGCAAGGAGACCTCCAATGACTGATATGAAAATAACTCAAAAGGAAATAAAAGACAATACCTATCCAAATAATATTGATCAATATGATCATTATTTAGCACTTGATTGGTCAATGGAAAATATGGCAATATCCAGACTGACAAGTAAAATGAATAAACCAAAAGTAATAGACGTACCCTCAGATTTAGATAATTTGAAAGATTATATAAAAACACTTAAAGGGAAAAAGATATTAACAATAGAAGAAACAACAACAAGCCAATGGCTATTTGTAGAGTTGACGGACTATGTAGAAAAAATACTGATATGTAACCCGCATAGAAACCGATTATTAAGTGAAGGACCCAAAACAGATAAAATAGATGCGGGGAAACTATGCTTGCTGTTACGCAATGGAATGATGAAGGAAGTATATCATACAACAGACAGTTTATATGAACTAAGAATATTGGTAAGCCGATATGAAGATGTGATAAAATCTGGAGTAAGATTAATAAATCAAAAGTCAGCGATATACCGAGCAGAAAATAAGAGCCATAAAAAAGATAATATAGAGAGACAAAATAAGATAAAGAAATTTGTGTTAATGGGCCTGGAAGAAGAGATAGAAAGTTATGAAACAAGGAAAGAAAACTTTAAGAAAGAATTTGAGAAGATAAAACGAAAAAACAAAACACTACGAAACTTATGCACAATACCGGGAATAGGCTTAGTCAGTAGTGTAGTAATATTATCAGCAGTAATAGAAGCAGAACGATTTAAGTCACCAAATCATTATTTTAGTTATTGCGGTTTGGTAAACCATGAGAAGATCAGTGGAGGGAAAAGTTATGGAAGGAAAAAGCCGAGATATTCAAGAAGATTAAAAAGTGTATATAGATCAGCTGCAGTAAGGAGTTTACAGTACGATAATCCAATAAAAGAATATTATGAATATTTGATAATGAAAAAAAATATCGATGAAAAGAAAGCAAGAAATTCAGTAGCAAGGTATATAGCGAAGATAAGTTTAGCAATAATGAGAGATGGGACAAAATATAAAGGATATGAATCGAAAGAAAATAAACTAAAGGTAAAAGCGGCATAATAATAATATAATTTGTTATTAGTTAAAGAAGAAAATAAGGAAAGTTTTAACTAATTAGCGGGAGAGAGAGTTCAAAACGGCGTGTGAAGTAACAAGAAGTAAAAGTTAACATTCCAAAGCCACGGTTAACCACTCCCAGTTTATACTAAAATTTGCCGTAGCCCGAAGAGAGCTCAAATAGACGCATAGTAGAACAAGCTAAAAAAAATTAAGCGAGCAAAGAAAGAAAAAACTAAAACATAAATAATAACTAATAACGATTGAAATATAATTATTATACTGAGACCAAAGTCAAGAACCCAAAAAAGTGGGTAAGGCAGTACTGTTTTTTCTTGACTTTCTTTACTATAGACGCCGTTATACTGCTAAAAAAATATGAATATTTCACATAAAATATTACTAATCTTTTCCATTTATTTTTTAACAAATTGTTCGGGTGCTGGAACAACAATATTTGTTGATGACAAAACCGATTTGAGTGAATTTTCAGAGGTTGAATGGGCAATTACAAATTCAGATTCAGTTATTGATTTTCGGAAAAATATAAATGGATTTGCAAAAATAAAAAAAATAGTGAGATTTTTGAATCAATTAATGGTGACACGGTAAAATCATATCATATCAATAAATTTAAGTCAATTTATGTCCATGATGGAGTGAATGTTTTAACTTATTTAATTGCTGGAGTAATAATTACTGGGGCAGTAATTGCTTTAACATTTGGGACAATAAATATTTCTGGTGGATAAAGCAGTATAACCAGCCGCTCAAGCCGACCGCCGTTGTCTTTGCGGGATTTTGTAAAAAGTTGGTTTAGTAGTTTTGTAAAAGTTTATAATTAAAAATTGTATAATAAATAAAAGTTAGTCGCCGTGTTTGCAAATAAAAATAAACACGGCTTGGTAAAATTAAACAATCGTTGTTCAGTAAGTTTGTTGTGTTGGGCATCGGCTTATCGGCAACTCGTTATACGTTTTAAAAAATAATTATATGAAAAATTATTAAGATACATGTATATATAATTCTGATTTCTAATTTGGTTAATGCTCAAATCAATTATCAGATTTTGAATGATGTCTCTGATAGTTTTAAACAAGACTATTTTAGTAAATCAAGAAATTATAATCCATTGCAAGTAGGCAATGTTTGGCAGTATTATTTTAGCGATTTTACAGTTCCTTTTTATGTTACTACAAAAGTGATCAAGGATAGTTTGGTAAATAATAAACATTATTTTAAAAAACTATACTATCAAACCAACCGTAATTCAAGTACATTAAATTTTATTTCTTGGGAAAGAAATGACAGTATAAGTGGTGTTTCATTTATGCTTGATTTTCAAGATGTAAATGACAATGGAGATTCCCTTGATGAGTTGCCATTGGATAGTTTAGAGAATCCATGGTATACTGAGTATAGATCTTATAAATATTCATTTCCCAATCCAAACTTTTTTCTTTCTACCAAGGTGAAAAAACAGTTTTGGTTGAAGATTCTAATTGGGTATTAGTTGAAAATGATACTTTGTTATCTAGAAATATTGAAATAGGTGAATTATTTTGGGGCGAAACTATAATTGATCAATTTGGGATAATTTCATTTTTCAAGAATCTCCTGAAAGATATTGTACTGGAGCAATTGTTGATAGTAGAAATTATGGAACAATTGTAGCAGTTGAAGCACAAAAAATGCAATTACCCAATGAAATAGTTTTAGAAAATAATTATCCAAATCCGTTTAATCCAACGACATTCATTGAGTATTCAATTCCTAATCAGACTTTTATAACTTTGGAATTATTTGATGTACTTGGAAAGAAAATTAAAACCCTTGTTAATGAATATAAAACTAGTGGTAGATATTCCTATAAATTAGATATGTCAAATTATGCAAATGGTATATATTTTTATTCCTTAAAAACCAAAAATAGAGTTATTAGTAAAAAGTTAGTATACTTAAAATAAACGTATAACCAGCAACTCAACACGACCGCCGTTTTCACTTGGCGGAAATTTGTAAAAAGTTGGTTTGGAAGTTTAACTTAAGTTTTTCGTTAAAGTGTCGTGCAATTCAGCAAAGTTAAAAAACAATGTTTGTTAGAAAAAGATAAACATTGTTTTGTAAAATTATAAATTCGTTATTTAGTAAAATAAATGTTTTGGGCGGACGTGTTAGTTGCAACGCCGTTATACGCATAAATAAAAAATAGAATAAATATGAAATTAAAATTAATAATGCTTTTTTTACTTTTTTGACAATTTCAGTTAAAAGTCAAATAATTTCAAATTACGGAATCAAATTAGGAATTGCAATTTCAAATCAAACTTGGGATTATGAAGATGATTTTAAAATGGAGTTTGATAGTAAATTAAGTTTCTCTCCAAGAATATTTGTAGATATTTTTAACTTTCCTTTTGGCAACTTGAAGGTGAATTTGGTTATTTAAGAAAAGGGTTTAAAAGAAAAATACCTTTTACAACTCCAAGTCAACCAGATGGAACTGGAGAATTTATAACAAATAATAACTCATTAGATTATTTTACAATTTCAGCGTTAGCAAAGTTTAAATATGATTTACAATTAATATCACCATATATAATAATCGGGCCACAATTCAACTTGCTAATAAATAAAGATATTCAACAAGGTTGGGAAGTAATTTTTGACAAATATAAAAGTTCTAATATAAACTTTTCAATTGGGGTTGGAACGGAATTTAAAAGAAATTATAACATTTCCAGTAATTTTAGAGTATAGATATGAAGGTGATTTAATAAATAATTACGAGTTATCTAATATTAGTATTAAAAATTATTCTCACGTAATCTTATTAGGTATTAAAATATAAAATGCGTATAACAAGCCGCTCAAGCCGACCGCCGTTGTCTTTGGCGGAAGTTTGATTCTATCAAAAAAAAACTTACTGATATTGAGGATGTTTTTAAGTATCAAATTGTTTAATTTTCATTAAAACTTTATGGAGTCTCTAATGACTTATGATAATGAAAAGATAGATGAAGTTGTGCTCGCCTTGCTGTATTTGACTTCTTTTAGTGAAGACCAAAACATTCACAGATCATGGAAGGGGCATGACTGGAAGGCCTTAAATCGTTTACACGAAAAAGGATTTATAGGCGATCCTAAAAGAAAAACAAAATCGATAATGTTTTCTGATGAAGGTTTTCAAAAATCAAGAGAACTTTTTGAGAAACACTTCTCAATAAAATAAAGCAAAATAAAATAACCAGCAGATAAACTTGACCGCCTTTATTTTTGGAAAGATTTAGAAAATAAAAAAAAAATTAAAGTAAGAAATTCATATTGGCATAGTACCGTCTAACCAGCTTAGATTTTAGAAAAGTTTTTGGTTTATCCGATGACCTAGGATTCATAGGTGTATGGGGTAGGTATCTTTTTTCCGGTGATATCGATTTTAAACTTTTTCTGGGGTAGTATAGGAGTTGGGTATTAGTCGCACATACCCAACTCCGAATTGTTTCTTAATTAACTCTTACTTGCTCCATCTCTGCCAACAAGGCTTCCAGCTTATCCTTCAACGTCCTAGCATTCTGAACGTTTATGTACATATCCAGCAGAAGTTTGGATTTAAGAATTGCGTAGTCACTGTATTGTGAACTGCTTACACTGCTCGTAACAAGCCTAGCGTCATCTATAAACCACAATGATGAATCGGCCTCAGCAATGTATTCAGCAATCTCGTCAGCCTTGCAGACTGTATTTAATTTGCTTGTTTTGCTAAGCGGAAGACCTGTGTAGACAAAGTAGCTTATGTTAATCGTGAAATTGCCCTTGTTGAATTCTGGAAAGACAAAAACAACTCTTCATTCTCATGGCTCACAAAAATTGCTTCTTTGTTGGATGAATAGTTGCATCCTAATACTTTGCAGAAGTCATGGATTGCAGATTCGATTAGGTGGAAGATGTGTCTGTTTCTTTTGGTTGGTGTCTAGCATAATTAACTCCTTGAATGTGATTGATTATCACAGTTCTTATGCCCGATAAATGGAGAAAAATAGGGCCGGGTTTGGTTAGTTAAAGGTTAGCCAGAAATCTTCCTCACACACCGTAACATTTTGTTCACCTCAGCAACTTGTGGAAGAAAGAGCCGCTCACATGTAACCGCCCTGATCCGGGTTCAATGGGAAATTTAAGGTTAGATAAGGATCGTGCGGGATGAACCTGAGGCCGCTTTAGTCATGTAGAAGCCAATCTTCGTAACTTCGTAACTTTTTATTTTACCTCTAATTTGAAGATGGTAAAGAAGTTACGATGTTACATTATATATTCCCAATCAACATTATTTAGCTGGGAGTAACCGCAGTCGATAATTTTTTGATCTTGCAAACTTAGTTTTTCATTCAGTATAGTGGGCGTAGACCACTTCCTAACATGGGGGAACCTGACATTTACGATCTTAGGTTTACCTTTGAAAAGTAATGTCTCACCACTTTTTTCGTTTAAATCTTCAAACATATTATCTGGCCTTCCTTTAACTCGTGAGACTTTGTCATTTATTAGGTCACTATAATTGAGAGACTGCAACTGATTCCAATCAAAATAATTGAGTTTCTTGTTTTTAAATCCTCTAGCACCGTTGCTAAATGACTGAATTTTAATATCCTCAACTTCCTTTCTATCGCCTATGAAGGGCATAGCCATTGTCCTTACAAAAATATCATTCGTTGCCAATTTATTAATTGTTTCCATTCTTTTCTTTATTGTGGGGTATAAAATTCTAAATCTCTTATTAGCTTTTCGTCAATGCTGCTAATACTAATTTCAATCTGAACCATATGCTTCATATTTTTAAGTTGATCTAAATGATTTAGAATTAGATGACTTTTGGATAAAATGTGCAGCATCCATTTATTTCCATTATTCCAATGTTTTTCAAACACTTTTAGTATTTCTAACATGACATCACGATTATGTTGTTTTTTTAATTCATTAATTACTTGAGGTAGGTAGTATTCATTGCTTTCATTTATCTGCACTCTTTTTAAATGCTGTGGAAGAATTTTAAGATTTTCTAATTGTTTATCTAATCTTTCTGCCATGTTTAACTGAACGGCAACATTCTCAAAAAACTTTTTTTCGTTTCTGATTTTTTACTTTTGCAGTAAAGAGGGGAGAGTAACAATACTTGCAGCCAAAAAAGCAGCCAATAGTTGGATTTAATGTAAATGGATGATCATACTGACCAATCGGAAACTGCGGATTTAATGGTGGCGAATCATTTGTTCGAAATTCAATGTTGAGAGTTCTTTTAGCCATTGGATATACCTAAGAAATATTCTTATCGAAAAATATAAAATTTCCAAAATACATTATTAAAAAAATGATCAAATCTACTAGGACACTAGTAACTTCGTAACTTAGTAACTTTTTTTGATTTGGGGTTAGTTAGGAGTTATATATATACTATTATAAAGTTACGAAGTTACTAAGTTACTATTACAGCATATGTAGGCCTCTTTTAGGATTTATTAAACCGCCAAATGGTGCTTTGGGTTATGCGGGATATACCTGGGGCTGGTTTGGTTAAATAAAGGTTAATCTTCGTAACATTGTAACTTTTTAAACTTAGGGTTGATTAGGGGTTAAATAAATGTCGTTACAAAGTTACTAAGTTACAATGTTACTTTTGCGTAGCCTCAATCTAACCAAACCGGCCCTTCAAAATAATGTTTGTTGATCAGAGAGGTTAATATCATTTACATTTTCAATTCTGTTTTTTTAACTCTTCTGCTTTATTATTTGTCAGCTCAATAATAACCGGCTTCAGCTGATCCCAGATTATATTTGCTTGCGAATAAGTGTATCCCATCTTCTGCATCTGCCAATCCTTTGCCAATTGCCAATATGGTGATGTCGTTATGTCGTTACAGATTGCTCCTTCTAGAAAAAAGGCTAAATGCATTCCATTGTAAGGTAAAATGTTTATTTTAGAATAAGCCTCAATGAAAACTTCTTTGCCGATGTCAGTGTGCTTATCAAATGCAATCCAGTAGGGGAAGTTAGGGTTGTTTAGGGGTTGTGTAAGTGCTGTTATGGGTACTTCATCCTTAACTGCAAAATAAGCAGCGGCATACATCATTGCTTTATCGGTTTCAAAATTAGCTTTCGATACAGCCCTTCTTGCAGCTTCAATTCTTCCATGATGTTTGTCATGCACTGCCCACTTCAAAAAGCAATTGGATCTTTCATTGCATTGGCAATTGAAGTAATCGCATCCTTCTGAGCTTTAGTTCCTCTCAGAGCAGACCAATCTCCATCTTTGTAATGAGAGGCAAGAGTAGCCAACCCGGCAGGCATCCTTGTTCTTCTGGGTTAAAGCCAGATTTTTGTACTGCTCCAGTAAATTGCCCTCAGTAATTTGATTACCCAACGGCCAGCATTCCTCATAAATAATAACCGCCAAGCGTTTGCTTAACCATCTGCTGTCACCAACACTTAATAGATACTTAACTACCTTATCGACTACTTCGACTTGACCTCTTCGTACTGCCTTTTGCAGCAATGAGTGCTCAACTTGTAAATTTTGTTCATTCATTTAATTCTCATTTTAATTTTATTAATTTCATCTGGCCACCCTATGTCCAGGTATGGCCAGGTAGTAGCCACCTTGACCTGGCCACAAATGTTTAGTTTTTATATCATATTCAGCATATTTTGGTAAAGTGGCCAACTAAACCCCTATTTTTCAAAAAAAACTCCTCTGATAAATTTTTTATATTATTTTTTTTTCTCCAATAGTTTTCTAAAAAGCCTGGCCATCCTGGCCATTAGCATATTTACTTTGATTTTAGATCAAAAACGCAATAAAAATGGCCAGGCTTACCTGGCCACTAGTTGGCCACACCCGGCCACTTTTACCATGAATATATTCTAGGTCTAAGGTTTCCAATCTGCTTTTTCTTATTTATATCTATTTTATGATATTGCAATTTCTGACTTAGCACTTGAGATTTAATGTTTGTACCAAATATTTCATTAAACACAATTACTGCATCATCTTTTTTAAAATATATCCATTCTCAACTGATTCAAGTGTCCACCCTCTATTTAGCAAAACTCCAGATTCATCCCTTAACCATTCAGAATCTTTTTCTAATAATTTTTAGCAAAAAGTTCAAACATATCCATCGATGATTGTATGATCTTCTTTTTTGCTTCGTTCAAAAATACTCTATTCGCTCTAGTCTCATCATAATTATAGTTAATAAGAAATCTGTGCAAAGGTAGGTAGTTCAGATTGAACTGCCTTCAAGAATTCTGTATGATTTTTATACTTTATATAATTGGGGTTATTTTCTAGCTTATCCATGTTTTCAATTACATTATATCTTCTATCATCTTCCGGAATTATTACCGGAACATCATAATTGCTGAAAAAAGAAATTATTAGCAAAATTTTCCAATCTTAATTTCCTTTCGTACTTCTCATTAATTTGCAATAGCTCATCTGTAATTAATTGCTTAAGCTTAGCATCTTTTTCTTTTTTTATCCTTTCTGTAATCGGATGTCACTTCATTAAAGGCTATCATCATTTTGTGCGAAAGATAAGAATTAAAATCACTATCCAACTCAGCATTCCCAACAACAGTACATTGATCTTTACCCCACAATGGTGTAATTATTTTTTCAAATAATAAGTTTTTACCAGTTCCTTGTGTGCCCCTAATCAACCAAGCGATAATGGACTTTTTGCGAGTAGAAAATGTAAATGACAACCAGTTTAGAAAATAATCTCTTTCATTCCTATCCGGGACTACATTGCTGATCACAGTATTTATTGCTGGACAATCCTTCGTCAGATCAATAACATTACCATTCTTTTCATAAAACATGTATTCTGTTGGAGTAAACAAATTAAATGATTTATTATAAACATCAAACTTCCCACCAAGATCTTGGGGATCAAACTTAACAGTAAATGTTGGGTAAGCTTCCGGCGCAACTAATCCGTAGTCTAACATTACTTCTTTAATAAAATCTTTATCTATACCGAAATTTAACACATCTCTTTCAGAATCATAATAACATCTTGAGTTGCTGTTCTTATCATTAAACGGTATGATAGGATCATTAGTAATGTGTTCCCTAAGCTCTTCCTTATAATCTTTCTTTCTGCTCTTCAGCTGCTTCTTAAGTGAAGCTAAGTTTTCGTTAAAAATAGTTTTTAAGATTCAAGAATTCCGGTAATTGTTGTTTCATCTTTTACCAAGGATAAGAAGTCGAGAACTTTATTTTTAATCTCTTTCTTTTCTATAGTACTGCTGCTTTGGTAACTAGTGACTAAACCCTTAACGATCCAAACAGCCCCATCTTCTGCTTTGGTTTGAAATAAGTTCTTAAGCATCTCAAATCCATGCTTCACCGTGTATTCATCTGGATCCTTAACCTTATCGCCGTAGCTTTTCGGATCAATAACATAAGGTGTGATTTTACTGTTCTTTAGAACCAGCTCGATAACT
The DNA here is from genome assembly GCA_020635285.1 of Ignavibacteriales bacterium. Classification (GTDB taxonomy): domain Bacteria; phylum Bacteroidota; class Ignavibacteria; order Ignavibacteriales; family Melioribacteraceae. The sequence goes on from JACKAB010000044.1 coordinate 501,708, forward strand.
TCTATAGTATTACTAGGACCAACTTTATCATTATCAAAAGCAAGCACCAAGTTTTTTACTTTTCTTCTTCTTAATTCTTCTAAATGTTTTTTCCCTAACACTCCTTGACCAACTGCAGTGATATTATCTAAACCTAACGCCTTTAGATATAGTGCATCCGGATATCCTTCAACCGCAATAATCGTATCTGTGCTTTCTCTTACTTTATCTATCCCAAATAAATCATCCTTCATAAGTCCTGGCGTACTATCCCAACGAACATTATCATGAACCTTGTTATCATAAGTTGTAACTGATATGCCTTTTGGATTAGTTGCTCTTTTCAGAAATCCAGTAATCAATCCTTCAGCATTACGGTATGGAAAAGCTAATCTAAAATTATCACCAAAGCGTCCTTGTAACTTAAGTTGAACCACACTTTCTTTTATCTCTGGATCACTATTTGTTAGTGCTGCTTTTATATCATGTTCTTTCGGCAGATAAAACAATTCAGTTTCTTTAATTACTTCCGGATCATATTTCCGTTCATTTGTTAAATATTCTAGAACTTCTTTTCCTTCTTCCTTAAATAACAGATCTTTTCCAATATCTACTATTTTTTTCTAATAAGAAACTGCGATTGATTAGTGTATTTTTCTCTAATATTTCTTCCGGGGTGGGTTTGTAGCTAGGTTGAAGCTTAGTTGTATCAATCTTAAGATTGAATTCTTTAACTAACCATTTTAGTGATTCCCACTTGCTTAGCTTTTTAACTTCTTCTACAATGGTGAATACATCACCGCCCATTTTACAATTGTAACAATGGCAAAGCTGTAAGCTAGTGTTTACTTCAAATGATTTTTTACTTTTAGAAGGGTGCCCGGTTGGACATGTTCCGACAAGTGTGTTTCTTTTTTGTTGATTTAGGTGTGAACCAAGACGTGTTGCCACATCTATAATGTTAAGATTACTCTTAACTTCTTTAAATATGTCTCCTTGAATTTTGTTTGACATGTTGTTCCTCTGAATTAGATTCTGATAAAGCATTGTGTAATATGCTTTTCAGATTACGTATGTATGTGCCATACTGCATAGGTCTTACTGACCCGCTCATGGCATAGTATTGATCAACGAGCTTTTTAACTATGTTATTATTTTCAAACCTGAAAACCGTAATTGGCCCTTGTCGGCGGTGACTTAACAAATCAACCCTGCTGGCCATTAAGAATGCGGACAGATAAAAGTCCCTGTTCTCATAAATGTTTTGCATAATTGTTCCTCCATTATTATTAGATGGATTATTGCCAGATATAGTGCTGGTTTCACTGTTGTTAGTTGTTCTCCTTAAATGATAAGACATAATGAAAGTTATGTTAAAAATTTATTGAAGAGATCGAGAGAAAAATGTTAACCAGTTAATTTATTAAAATTATTTACTCGATTGAGAAGATATTGATTACAACAAGTTATTTATAATCATACATGAATATCCGATTATATTTTGACATTGTCAAGTTTTTCGAAAAAAAAATAATTATTTTTTCAAAGTTGTGTTTTTGTAATTTAAATGAATAAAAATAGAGACTTAACATGATTGTCAAAAAAGATAATTCAAGATGAAGTTTATCTAAATAAATTTTCTCGTATCACGTATGATAGTGATGTTGAAGTTGATACTGCATATCTTGCTGGTAAATTTCAAGAATTAATTCCAAAGCAAATAAGGATAAAGCTTGGCTTGATATTATTGATAGAAACTATATTAATGAAAGTCTGCTATTCAATGAAACTATTGAAATAGGGAGCAAGGGATTATATTATTTAGTGCTTCAGAAAGGGTATAAAATTGATCAACTACTTTTCCCAGCCGGATGAATTAAATATTGATCTCTACGTTCATAAATCCGGTAGGTTAATTTATTCCTTTTATAATCCCACATTAAAAAGAAATATAAATATTAGAGGGAAAGTCTCTGATGATATTGATGGTGTTGCAAAGAAAATAAAAGCTAATTTGGATGACATTCATTTTAGGAATTATTTTTAAAACTTTGCCACAGACAATTATGGTAAAGAGTTGAAAATTCCAGAATATTTTCCACCAATAATGAATGCAGAACAAGTCGCAAACTATATGGGAAGGTACGCTGAAAAAACTATTAGGAAATGGACTTCAGAAGGGAAGATCCTTTTACAAAAATCGGAAACACTGTAATGTATAGAAAGTCCGACATTGATGAATATTTAGATAAACAAACGAAGTATCCAAAGAGTAGATAAATTATTGTTCTTCCAATTTCTTCATTGAATTTAATTGATGATCATCTGAAAGATGCACATAGATTGAAGTAACGTTTGGATCAAAATGCCCCATGATTTGTTGAAGCTCATATACTGTACCTGCTCTTCTCATAATATAATTAGATCCAAAAGTGTGTCTGAATTTATGGACGTCACCTTCCAGATTTAATATCTTTAATGTTCTCTTTAAAGCTTGATAAGGCCTGTCTGGATTTATTTTATTACCATTTATTTGAGCAAAAACATAAGTATTGTTTTTACCTATTTGGTCCATAATGATCTGCAAAGCTGTATTATTTAATTTAATTCTTCTAGATTTACGATTCTTCGTTTTCCAATCTTTATTGGAAGCGATAATGATTTCTCTCTCATTTATGTTAACATTCTCCCATGTGAGATTATTTATCTCACCTTTTCTCAAGCCTGTATTTAGAATAAATGTGAAATAATTTACCCAATGAGGATCAATATTTTCTAAAATTTGCACTACTTCATCTTTATTATAAAACTTAACATTTATGTTTTGTTCAATTGTTAAATCAGGGATGTCAGATACTGGATTTTCTTTTAAGTCCACAACCTTCTTAAGACCATACTTGAAAAGGGAAGCTAAAAATACTTTGTAACCATTTGCAGTCTTTGGCTTCCAAATTTTACCATTTGAAGTACCAGATGTTGTAAAATGGTCTATAGATTCTTTGATATAACTAGTTTTAATTTTTGTTAAATCGTCAATTGTGTGAGGAAAGTATTCTTTAAGAAATGTAGTAAATTCAGAAAAGTAAGCCTGGTACCTTTTTTTTTACTATTTTGACTTAAGTTTTGTTTTAGGTTAATGTAATCCTCATATAAATCCTGAATGGACTTCTTTTTTCTGCTGTGCAGGTATTTCAAGTTTTCCATCCATTATTTTGTTTTGAATCCTTGTCCGATAAAGTTCAGCGGAATACTTATTGGATCCGATAACTTCTCGATGTCGCTTACCATTTATCGTATAATCAACTTGATAAACGAACCCTTTTTTACGTTTAACTTTTGCCAGGTTAACTTTTGGAATTGCCATAATTATCCCTATTATTCTCTATTGTAAGATAAAAAAATGCCACGATTTTGTCATGGCAAATTTTTCAAGGGCTGTAAGTCGTTGTAAAACAAAGACTTAAGTGGTAAGTGCGGAGAGGGCGGGATTCGAACCCGCGGTAGAGTTTAACCCCTACGACGGTTTAGCAAACCGTTGGTTTCAGCCACTCACCCACCTCTCTCCTTAGGTATAGCTGAAAATTTAAAAATTAAATATAGAGATAATTTCCATAATTCGAAATAGTAAATAACGTTTTAGTTATTTTTTTATTTTTCGTTCGATTTTTTTTGTCACAACCAGCTAATTTTATTTTGCAGGGCATTATTTGCACTAAAATATATTAGAAAACATTCCTCAGTTTTTTTAAATTATATTAATGAAATTAAAACTACTTACTGCGGTTAAAATTCTGTGTGTTGGAATTTTTTTTATCAAGCCCAAACATTTATAATGCGCAACAAACTGGTAATTTTAGAGGAATTATTACGGATTCATTAAGCAGTGAAGTTCTTGCTTATGCGAATATATTCATTAAAGAATTGGGTAGTGGTACTTCAACAGATTCGCGCGGATACTTTTTAATTTCATCCTTGCCGGTCAGTAATTACACTGCGGAGATTTCTTATATTGGTTATCAAACTAAGACTATACATTTTGTAATTGCTTCAAACAAAATTACACATATAAATATTTCCCTTGTTCCATTAGAAGTTGAATTACAAACTGTTGAAAAATCCTCCGAAAGAATTTATGGAGAAAATGTTACAGATATAGGGATTCAAAAATTTTCAACAAAAAAATTGAATCTCTGCCAAAAGGTGTTGAGCCGGATATCTTTAGAGCATTGCAATATTTGCCCGGTATACAGAGTTCAAGCGATATCTCAGCTCGGTTTCATGTGAGAGGAGGTGCAAGCAATCAGAACCAATTTTTATTGGATGATATTGCAATTTATAATCCTTTTCATGCTTTAGGTTTATTTGGCACAATTGATCCAGAAGTTGTAAATAATGTTGAGCTCCATATTGGAGGTTATTCGGCTGAGCACGAGGGGAGACTATCTTCTGTAATAAAAATGTTTACAAAAGATGGAAATAAAAACGAATATCATGGACTTGCAAGTTCAAGCTTAATGTCTGGAAAAGCTCTAGTACAAGGACCAGTTTGGGATGGTTCCTTTATTGTTAGTGGAAGAAAAAGTTTTTCAAATAAAATATTAAATACATTCTTAAATGAAAATGATATGCCAATAGATTTTTACGATCTATTTGTAAAATTAAATTATACCAGCGAAAAATTTTTCCCAAATGCAAAGTTTTCTGTTATTGGCTTTTCAAGCGGTGATAATATCATAAATAATAATTCACGGATCGCAGATGTTAAATGGAGTAACAATGCTTTAGGTTTTACATGGTTTCAATTTACCGAAATTCCTTTGTTTTATACAATCCAAATTTCTTACAGTGAATTTAATGGTGAATTGACGCCTAATAAAAGTGGTATAAAACCAGTAAAAAATAATGTTAAAGACTACACTGGCAAGTTTGATCTATCTTATGTGTTTAGTAATAAAGATGAAATAGTTTTTGGGACAAAAATAAATGAGATTCAAACAAATTTATTCTTACAAAATTCAATTGGGGAAATTAAAAATATTGGACCGGATGGCGCAAATGCTAATATTAGCCTCTATTTAAAATACAAAATGTTGAGATTTGACAACTTCAATTTAGATGTGGGAAGCAGATTGAATTTGATTGGATTATCACGTGGTGGCACCAATAAATTTTTTGAACCACGCTTAAGTTTATCTTATATTTTTTCAGATTATTTTTCATTTAAGAGTGCTTTTGGAGTTTACATTCAAGAAATTACAACTCTTTCTGATGAGGATGAAGTAATAACTTATTTTGAACCCTGGTTTATTACTCCAAATTATCTTTCTCCTGCCAGATCAACGCATTATATATCTGGATTTCAATGGAAGAACGGACAAAATATATCTATTGACGTTGAAGGTTATTACAAATCGGTAACAAATCTACCTGGATTAAACGAGAAGAAGATTTATATAACTGATAATGAACTGGTAAGCGGAAGCAGTAAATCTTACGGTGTAGATTTCTTATTCAGATTCGATCATAGCATTTTTAATTTTACAACTTCTTTTTCACATGGGTATGTAACAACAAATTTAAATGACCTAGAATATAGTCCAAGATATGACATTCGGAATTCACTTAAGACAATTTTAGATTTTAATGTTTACAAAGGTTGGAACGCAAGCCTAACTTGGGTTTATTACTCAGGAGTGCCGTTTACCTTAGTTACAAGTTATTATGAAAAATTACATTTTGATAATAGTGAAGATAAATTTTCATTGTTAGGTTCACAAATTGTTACGCCTTTACTTGGTGAACGAAATGCTGCTAGACTCCCGGAATATCATAGAATGGATTTCAGTATTTCTAAACAATTTAATATTTACGATATTAATTTCTATCTCAGCTTCAGTATTATAAATGTTTATGATAGAGCAAATATATTTTATTTTAATAGAGATACGGGTGAACGGGTTAACATGCTCCCATTTTTACCAACTGCAATTATTAAGGTTGAATTATGATTAGGAAAAGTATCTTTTTTACCTTAATAATTTTCTCTTTTCTTGCTTGCGAAGAAGAAATAAATTATCAAGGTGAATTTGAAGAAAATTACGCTTTGTTTTGTGTTATTAACGCTGATAGCAGTAAACAAACTGCAATGGTAAAGAAAAAAACTTTAGTGATAAAGGTTCCGAAGAAAATAATTATGTGCAAAGACGCAATTATATATCTTAATGGTAAAAATAAAAGTGAACAGTTAAAAGACACGTCACTTATAAATAATAATCAAGTAACCGAAATCTATTACACAGACAATTTCAAACCGGCAAATGGTTCAAAAGTTGAGATAAGAGCAGAAATTCCAAATGGAAAAATATTATCCTCGACAATTGCAGTTCCTTACTTTACATTATTTTTCTTTGAAGAATCTAATTTGTTTATTCCGGATTATGATGATCCATCAAGATTATTTGTCGGCTGGTCATTACATGATGGAAGTGATGGTTTGGCATTCTTAACCAGACTTTCAATCAATTACACTGTTAATATGAACGGTGTTGAAACAAAACACATTTTGGCAGTACCGGTTGAATACATCATTCAAAACGATAATAAACTTCCTGTTTATCCTCAAGCCACGCGAACAGCATTTCAAATATATCGGCAGTCAATAATTGATGAAACACTAAATGAGATATCTGCTGGGGATACGAGCAAATCAAGCTATACAATTCAAAGTGCTAATTTTGAGGTTTTTATTATGGAACAAAATCTTGCAAATTACTCTGCTTCTATTGAATCATTTAAAAATAGTTTTTCTGTAAAGGTTTATGAGCCGGTAATTACCAATATTGACGGTGGCCTAGGAGTTTTTGGAGCTTATGTAAAAAGAAGTATGAAGATTAACTTTGAACCCTCGTATGTAAGATCATTCGGTTATAAGTATAAGAAGGATTAAGAGGTTTAACTATCTACCTTTTTTTTCTTCCATACGATTTGTTAGAATTCTTTTTAAAGTATCTTTTGCTTTCTGTCCTTGAGTATAAATTGACTCAGCTTTTAAAAATTCGTGAATTCTAACATTTTTAATTTCGGTATTTAATAATACATCCGGTTGCGATTTTTTTAATTTTTCTCTTACAATAGAGTTCTGCATGATTTGGAAAGAAGAAAATAAAACTTCATAAGAGGGAGGAAATCCGTTTTCATTTTTGTCTTTTTTTGCAGAAACATCAACCGCAATTGTGAAATCACATTTATCTTCAATAATATCATAGGGCAAAGGATTTACCATCCCGCCATCAAAAAGTAATTTATTATCTAACTCAATAGGCGGAAATAATCCGGGCAAAGAGAAACTGGCAATAACTGCTTTATGAATCTCGCCAGAATCAATTATTACTTCTTCATGATTCCAGAAATCAGTTGCCACCACCCTTAAAGGGATTTTTAGATCCTCAAAGTTAGTAACTCTTATTTCATCTTTAAGGAGGTTTAAAAATTTAACACCTTTAATTAATCCGCCTGGTCTGAAACCAAAATCAATGTAATTAAACATTTTGGTTAAATCGGATTTTTTATGAATTTCCCAAAACTTGCTTTTTTTGTGAAAAATCAAATCATTTACAACTTCTTTAATTTCTTTGGAAGATGTCCCGGATGCAAAACTTGCTCCCATAATTGCACCAATACTTGAGCCCGAAATGATCGAAGGCATGATCCCAAGTTCTTCGAATACTTCAAACATAAGAACATGTGCAAGTCCTCGTGCTCCGCCTGACCCTAAAGCTAAACCAATCTTTTTCATAATTATTCTGGTAAGATTGGATTTTGAGTAGAAGATTTATCTAAAGTAGACTCTTTTTTAATTGCTTTGCTTTCTTTTTTCTTTTCAGAATGATACTTCATTGAAACTCTGAAAGCTGTAAATACCAAAGAAATAATTCCAATAACCAAAAGTATGAAAAATAAATAACCGGAAACTATTAAAACCAAATCCGTATTTGTAAAGTCATCAAATGGGATATATTTTTTAATAGTTAGATAATTTAAAAACTGCCACGTTAAAGCTAGCAGCGCTAATATTATTAGTATAATTGATTTTGTTTTAAGCTTTCTTAATTGCTCTATCATTTTAATCTTTTACCTCAAATACTGAATCTAGCAAAGTTCCATCAACCCATTTAATTACTGCTACAACCTTGTTTTTATTAAGTTTGGGTTTATTTGGTTTTCCTCCACAAAGGTCATTTACTTCATTGTAAATATCTTTTATAGATTTAATAGGCAAATTAGAATTTTTCACAGCTTTTATCAAATCTTTTCTTTTTGGATTTATTGCAATTCCACGCTCGGTTATAATTACATCAATCAATTCTCCGGGTCCAACTAAAGTTGTAACCTCATCAATAATTACCGGAATTCTATCTCTAAATGATGGGATTGCAAGAATAGTACATTTTGAAAATAAACAATTTTGCCAGCCGCCAATTCCGTGAAGCAAAATATCCATCAGAGTGAGACACAACATTTGCGTTAAAATTTATATCAACTTCAGTTGCGCCTAATACTACTGTATCTAACATAGAAGCAAAATTTCCTTTACCATGAAAGTTATAACTGGTAAAGGGACTTGTATTTACATGATTTGCGTTTTCTCTCATTGAGCGCACGCCTTCAAGATCAAAAGTTTGTCCATCAAGAATGTAATCTGTTAATCCTTCTTCAAGCATTTCAACCAAGTACTTAGTGCTTCCGCCGCGCACGAATCGTGCTTTAATACCTTTTGCTTTCATTTTTTCTTTAAGGAATAAGGCAAAAGCCAATGTGGTTCCGCCTGCTCCAGCTTGAAATGAAAAACCATCTTTTAATATTCCAGCATCTTCAACAAATTGAGCAATATATTCAGCAATTAATAGTCTATCTGGACTTTTAGTAACTTCGGTTGTACCGGAGACAATTTTTGATGGATCACCCAATGATTTAACTTGAACAACATGATCCACATTGTTTCCTTGAATTTGCCAAGGTATGCAAGGGAAGGGAATTAAGTTATCTGTTACTACAATCACTTTATCTGCATACTGAGAATCAGCTAACGCAAATCCCAATAAACCGCAAGCTGAAGGACCACGATCACCGGTTGCATTTCCAAAAGGATCTGCAGTTGGAGCGGCGATAACTGCTATATCAACTTTAACTTCGCCATCTTGAATTGATTGATATCTTCCACCGTGAGATCGTAAAACACCAGTGCCTTTCATTTTACCTTTTGTAGTATATCTACCTAAAGGTCCATTCATGCTTCCTTCAATGTGATGAATAGTTCCATCATCTAAATATTTAATTAAGTGTTCGTGACAAGGAAATGAAGCGCTTGGGAACCATCTGATATTCTTAATACCCATTGATTTTATTGTATCAAACAGCATATTTGTTACAACATCTCCATTACGCAAATGATGATGAGTTGAGATTGTCATACCATTTTTCAAGCCAGCTTTCTTTAAGGCTTCACGTAAATTCTTCACAACTTTATTTCCATCGGATGGAAAATCAATACAACTCGAAATTTTAGGACTTACTTTATTTCCAATTGGCTTGTGTTTATTTACACCTTTAAAAGGAACTTGTTTTTCACCATTTACTGAAGTTGGTACAAATCTTCCTGCTGCATTTTTAACTAGTTTCATCTAATTTAATTTCCAATTTTGTTCTAACAAATTATTTTGAACAGCTAATTTAATTGTTCTTTCTGCTCGTTTAACAACTGGAGCATCAATCATTTTACTGCCAAGAGCAACAACTCCAATTCCTTTTTGCTTTGCTTCATCAAAAGCTAAAACTATTGTTTTTGCCTTTTCAATTTCTTCATTCGTAGGGGCAAACGCTTCATGAATTACTTTAATCTGTCGTGGATGAATACAGCCTTTACCTTCAAAACCAAGCGATTTAATTTCCAGAGTACTTTTTCTTAAACCTTCCATGTCATTCACATCAGAAAAAACTGTGTCAATTGGTTGAATACCTACAGCCTTTGCAGCAGCTACAATTGTACTTCTTGCCATAAAGCTTTCTTTTTCTTCAACAGTACGTTGTGTGCCAAGATCAGCAGTATAATCTTCCAATCCAATTGTCAATGCACAATTATATTTAGAAGCATTAGCAATATGATAAGCATTCATTACACCTTTTGCACTTTCAATTATCGGCATAAAATAAATATCATTTTTTATTTTGTGTTTCTTTTTCAAATCTTCAACTTTATTTTCTAACTCAATAATTTGCTCTGCACTTTCTACTTTTGGAATTAAAATAACGTGAACATTATGAGGGACAATAAATTCTAAATCATCTAAACCTTTTGGCAGTTGATTTATTCTTACCATTCTCTCGGCACCGTAAAAATTGATTGCACGCAATGCATTTCTAATTATCAATTGTGCAGCATCTTTTTCAGTTGGAGCAACGCTGTCTTCCAAATCTAAAATTATTCCATCTGGTTTATGCAAGCCTGCATTGGGGTAGAACTTTGGTTCGTTCCCGGGCAAGTAAAGTCTGCTTCTTCTAAATTTATCTTTTGTTGTTTTGTAGCTATTTGCTTTGTTAAACACCGGTAAGTATTCACAAGTTATTTTCGGATCGAGTCTTTTTATTGCAAGTTCAAAGCGAGCTGAAATGGTAAATGGTAGAGCGCCGTAATCTTCAACCAAGATATTGGCATGACGCAAATTAAAAAATCTGCACATTTCAAATATTTGATCTTCTATTTGGGTGCCGTACATTGTTTTTACTTTACTATTAAGTGTAAGCTTAATTCCACCGGAATTATTTTTTGTAATTTCGATATAACAATCTGAGCGGATTTTATCACCGCGTTTACCGGCGGAAGCGGTTACTGATTTATTCATAATATTCTCAATTAAAATTATATTACTCTTCGATTTAGCTTATTATAATTTATTTTACACCACTAATTTACCCATAAAATCTTTAGCAGAAATATTTTCACAATTAAAATTGTTTCTTTTACTTCTTTTTGTTTCTCATTACTTGGCCAATTATTTGCTAAGCCACTAAACTTATTATCTAAATCTTCCATTGTCATTGGTTCTCTTGGATCGCCTTTAGGATATTCCATATACTCTGAATACTCTTTTCCATCTTTAGTTTTAATTACAACTTTTGATGGCTGCTTGGCAGGAAACATTTTTTCAAACTCAATTGATGGTTCACCTTTTATTTTATTAATTACTTCAAAAATACGAGGATCTTTTAACTTTTCATCTGAGAAAGATTCAGTTGTAATTTTTTTATCAACAATTGCTGCAGCCAAACAATAGGGAAGTGAATGATCTGCGGTTTCTCTTGATTCTGGTTTATACTTCGCCGGATCAAATAAAATATCATACGCCTGTGCAAAAGCTGTGACTTTAATTTCTTCAATATCTTCGTAATCTAAATTATTATTTATCATTACATTTAAAGCACATGAAATATGTGTGTGAGTTAATGCCTCAGTTGGGAAAGCTTTCATTCCGCATTCTAAAATTTTGTAATTCTTGCCTAAATTGCCTATCAGAGCATCAACATCCCAACTCCATTTAGAAACTCCGTCTCGACCTTTCATTTCGGTGGGATTTAATTTTTCTTCTTTAGCGTTCCAACCAATGAAAGCATCCATAAAGCCTTCTTTTCCTTCAAATACTTTTTCTGTGCCGCTAAAACCTTTTTGTGCCATCATAGCCGCAAACACTCCGGACTGCACTGCCATTGGGTCAACTGTATTTTTCATCATGGTTAATTTACCAGCAGTTGGGCAGCCAATTGTGTGATTGTGAGAACCGTTAATTCCGATTGCGTTAACCATTTCATCTACTGTTAATCCTAATAATTTACCTGCAACAATTGGAGAAACGAATTGTGTTAAAGTTGCATGATGCCACTTTCTTTCGCGCACGCCCGGTTTTGCAAACAAACAAATTCTTTGTTCAAATTCATACGCCAATACAATTGCTACTATTACATCTTTCATTGAAGCGCCGACCATTTCTCCTACCGCAAGCGCCGCAGGGATTATATCTGACGGATGTGATGGATCGTCTTTCCAATAAATATCATTAAAATCTAATGCCCGTATCATTAAAGAATTTATTAAAGTTACGTTTACTGCTGGCAGTTTATCGCCAAAACCGATAACAGTTGCTTCTTGCTTTCCTTTTATATCTAAATATAAATCTCGGATGATATTTACATCTTTTGTCTTTTGTGCTCCGTATGCGCAGCCAATAGAATCATATAAATATCTTTTAACTTCGTTTATTACATTTTCCGGTAAATCTTCGTATTTCAATCCTATAGCAAATTCGGATATTATACGAGAAATAGATTTTCCCATAACAGAATTCCTTTTTTTATTTGAATAATATTTAGTCGTTACGCCAGTTTGTTTGGTATAACTTTGGAATGTTTAAATACGGTGTATATAAGAATGAGTGGCTATTTGTTTTTATTAATATCATTGCTAAAGTTAGAATAATTTGAAAGAAAAATTACATAATTAAAATGATACTTAGTTAATAAAATCTTTACATTAGTTTGAAAATTGTAAAATTTATTTTACTGCTATTCCTTTATTGGCAGCTATCTCCGTGAGTTTTTTCTTTAATATCTAAGACATTTTTATACCCAACATTACCAAGTGAAATACTTTCTTTTGAATTATCATTTAATAAAAAATCAATAGAAATTGGTTTGATCTGGATATTCTTAATATTATCCAAGCTAATACTTTTGGTCGCCGATAGTGATTGTTTTATAAGAATTGATCTATCATTTATTTCAAAATAGTATTTAGATGTGAAATTAGTTTGGAAGTAACCTCCAATCAAAAATATAATTCCACCTAAAACCCAAATGAGACCTAAAAATGGTGAATAATTATTTATTAAATAATTCATAACTCCCAAAACTATATAAACGACACCCAATATTTGAATAATAATAAGGAGAAAATTTCGATTTTCTTTGCTCTGGATTTAAATAAGTTTTAAATGTTTTCATAATTAATTTTTCAGCTAATCATAAATTATTCTTAATCCAACTTTCTAATCCACCGGCAATTACTAATTCCTGAGCAGCGGCACCAACCGGAGCAAATGAGTATTCTTTTCCATCAAATAACAATTGAGAACTGACATAATCAAGGTGAGCTTTGGAATCGATAGCAACTGTTAATTTTTCTTTTCCATATTTAGATTTTAAGTCATCAACTAATTCTGGAATTTCAATTACTAAAAATCCATTGTTTAATGCATTTCGTTTATAGGTCTGGCTAGCCGAACCAACAATTACTAATTGAATTCCGCGGTATTTGAGTGCTGTTGCAGCTTGTTCTCTAGAACTTCCGGTTCCAAAATTATAACCTCCAACCAGAATATCTCCAAATCTGACAAGATTTTGAAATTCAGGATCATAGTTTTCCATTGCAACTACTGCTTGATCTTCAGGCTTAAAATCATCAACATAAGTGTATTTACCAGGATAAATTCCGTCAGTATTTAAATTATCTTGATAACAGAAAATTAAATCACCGGAAATACTTTCTGGAAATCCTCAAATATTTTTACTTTACTAATTTCTCTTTTCTGAGGTTTATTAGTTTTAATATCAGCATTAATTTGTTTTACTTCATTAACGTTAAAATCTATTTTACCTCTTAAAGCAGAGAAAGCAACAACCGCTGGAGAAGCCAAATATGCCTTGGCATTAGGCGATCCCATTCTTCCTTTAAAGTTTCTATTTGTTGCGGAAATCCCAACTTCGCCATCCTCTAAAAGTCCTGTGCCCAAACCAATACAAGGTCCGCACCCTGGGGAAGTGGAATTGCACCAGCTTTAATAAGTGTTTGCCAATCGCCGCGTTTTTCACTTTCTGCTTGAACTTCGCTCGAAGCTGCTGCAATATAGAACTCTACTCCATCTGCAATATGTTTATCCTTTAAAACATTAGCTGCTTCTGTAATATCATCCAATCGGCTATTTACGCATGAAACCAAATAGGCTTTATTTACTTTTATATCCTGCTTACTAAGTTCAGATACTGAATTCATTACCTTAACTGAGTTTGGTCCAGAAACCATCGGCTCAATTGAACTCAAGTCAATTGTTAATTCTTTTGAATAGTATGCATCTGAATCAGCCTTTAAATTTGGTAAATTATTTTTAAGTTCATCAATCCTTTTTTGATTTAATCTTGGATGTTGGCCGTTTCCGTCAGCATCTGAAGGAACCCCAGCTAAACCTCTTTGTTTTATATATTCAGCTCTATCTTCCAACCATTTTATTGTAACATCATCAATTGGAAATACACCACCAAGAGCGCCCCATTCAGTTGTCATGTTTGCAATTGTTAAACGTTGATCAACATTTAATTCATTAATTCCATCTCCAGAAAATTCTATAATGTGATTTAGAACTTCGTCATTATTAAAGTATCCGCAAAGCGCTATAATTAAATCTTTACCAACAACACCTTTGTTAAGTTTTCCTCGTAATTCAACTTTTGCGACGGGAGGAATTTCCCACCAAGTTTTACCAATTGCCCAAATTCCAGCTGCATCAGTTCTTACAACAGGTGTTCCTAAAACTCCAAGTCCGCCATACATATTAGAATGGCTGTCTGAAGCAACCACAACAGTACCAGGCCATGCGTAACCTTCCTCGCACATGATTTGGTGACCAATGCCTCTTCCAGCAGGATAAAAATCAGCGCCGACTGATTTAGAAAAATCTTCAATCTTTTTATATTTCTCTAAATTGGCTTCACTTTTATCTTGAATATTATGATCAAGTGTATGAACTACTTGTCGCGGATTTGCGAGCTTGGTTGCCCCAATCGATTTGAATTTTGGAATAACCGCACCAGTGTTATCGTGCGTCATAACATAGGCTGGTTTAATAGAAAGAATATCACCACTCTGAACTTTTTGATTTCTTCTAATCCAACAGCAAACTTTTGAACGATTTTTTCTATTAAATTTTGTGGCATAAAAACTCCTATTTAAACGTTAAAACGTAAAGACGTTGAAAAAAAAATAATTATTTGATCAGAACGAATTAATTTTGAAATTAATAATGCGAAATTGTGATTAAGTAATTCACTTAATTCTAAAATATCTTTTAAGTTGTGTACAATGAACTATTTGTAATTTAATACATATCAAAATTTGAGTATCAATTTCAACCAAAGAAGATCTTCAATCAATATCTAGAAATCTTTTTAGTCTCTAATTTAGATTTTCTTGACCAACCTTTTCTCAACAATATTCGAAGATACAGAAATTGCTGCTCTTTTTAATTGTGGAATTATAATGTATTTTTTATTTTTTAAATTTTATCGCAAAACATCATAAATTGATTTTACAAGTTCTAAACTTTTTTTAATGTCGTTAAATTTTATGACTAAGATTTATTTATTTCTTTTATACGTTTTCACATTTATTCACGTCTAAACGTTTTACATCCTGAAACGGCTCAAAACTAACAAAATCAGCATGATGAACTATTATTGATTCAATAGTTCGCTTTCCTAAATCACCTTCTTTTGAGTGATAGGCAATTATATGCTGAATATCAAAAGGCAGTCCAAATCTATCTGCAACTGAAACTCCGCTAAATGGATGACGTAAAAGTTTTCCGTCTCGGCTGGTTCCTAACTTCCCATCTTTTATTTCATATTCTAAAAGTTTACCCACATCAATTAGGATTGCACCGGCAATCAAATAATCCCAATTTATTTTTGTCTTAAAATTTGCTTCCATTCTTTTAGCAATATCAATAGAAAGTTGAACAGCAGTCCTTTTGTGATTCATAAAAGTTATGTCACAATTATCAATCAGTAAAGAGAAGGGAATTTTTTCTAGATCTTCTGGTTCAAGTGGAGAGTTTTCAATGGCGTACTCCCAACATTTGTAAGTTTTTTCTTTAATCTCTGAATCTTTGATTAGTTCAATTTCAGGCCAGATTTGTTTTATTTTTTGTCGCATTTATTTACTCCGTAAAAACGTTAAAACGTAAAAACGTTGAAACGTGAAAATTATTTTATTGAACGAATTAATTTTAGATAACATTGCAAAAACTTCATTAGCATAATCTTGACAAATCAGAAATATCTCGATTTTAAATATTCAAGTGAAATTTAATGCAATTTGTGTATCAAGTTCAACTAATGAGGATCTTGCAATTTCATAAAATCTTTTTCTATCCGCAGTAGATTTCCTTGAATATCCTTCTGCAAGATTTGAAATTGAAATTGCAGCTCTCCTTAATTGTGGAATAAAAATAAATTTTTCAGATTTAGGAAAATTATCACAGAAAAGATAAATTATTTTTATCAACTTCTACCAGTTTTTCCCAAGTTATTAAATCTTCTAACTTTTTTTATCATGATTTAATTTAAGCATTTACTTTTAAACGTTTGTACATTTTTGCTTTTCTACAGTTTCTGAATTACCGCATCCGTCATTTGCTGAGTAGTGCATGCTCCTTTTTCAAATACATCAGCACCGCCTCTTAATTTCATCATGTCATAAGTTTTAACTTTACCTTCTTCAATAACAGTTGCAATAGCTTTTCTAATTTTATCAGCTTTTTCGGTTTCTCCAATGTGATCTAGCATCATGCAAGCACTTAAAAACATTGCAATAGGATTTACAATACTTGGATTTAATTCTTGATATTTTGGTGCTGAACCATGAGTTGGTTCAAATACAGCAACTTCTTCGCCAATATTTGCTGAACATGCAAAACCTAAACCGCCAATCAATCCGGCAAAACCATCGCTTATAATATCACCAAACATATTTTCTGAAACTATTACTCCGTAATTTTCCGGATTTTTGTCAGCCACATCATTTGAGCGTCAATATTAGTATCCCATAAATCAATTCCAGGATAATCTTTTGCAATTTGTTTTCCTAATTTCATAAACATGCCAGACGTTTCCCTAAGTACATTAGGCTTTTCGCAAATTGTTACATTTTTATATCCAAACTTTTTAGCATATTCAAATCCCGCACGAATAATTCTTTCGGTATATTTTTTAGTAACTATTCTTGTTGAAATTGCAATTTCTTCACTTGGAACATTGGCAAATCCTTTCATTTTTGGATGAGTTTCAAAAGCATCTCTCACTTGTTTTGGAGGATTTGTCCATTCAATTCCACCATACATTCCTTCTGTGTTTTGACGGAAAATTACAGTATCAACTAACGGTTCTTCAAAGCCGCCTTTACCGTCTTTCCTAATAAAATTAAGAGGGTTTCCTTTAAATGCTTGGCAAGGTCTAATGCAAATATCTAAATCAAAATGTTGACGCAAGCCAACAATAGGACTAAAATAGACATATCCTTTATCACGTAAAGAGGGATCTAGCTCTGCAGCAGCTGCATCTTTTTGGTTTGCTTGTTATTGCTCCAAATAATCCTATTTTATGTTCTTGCAATAAGTCAATTGTTCTTTGAGGTAATGCGTTACCTTCCTTTTGCCAAAATTCCCAACCGATATCACCATGTACGTACTTGGCTTCAAATCCGACTGCATCTAATAACCTAATTGCTTCAGGTAAAACTGTTTTTCCAATTCCATCACCGGGTAAAGAAACAATAGTTCTCATAAAATTATCCTAATTATTGTTGAAAAATTTAGTAGTAAACTTAGAGAGACTGAAATTATTTAGCAAGGAATAGATAAATTATTGTGCTTATAATTAAAATCTATAATCAAATTGTGCACTAATTTTATTATCTAAATTTCCGTTAATTTCAGCATAACCGGAGCCGGAGCCTTTAATATTTGGTTTGTAAGTTTCGGAATATTTTAAATAAATATAAAAATTGTTGGTCGGTTTAACATTAAATAGAAGATAAAATCTTAAGCCTTCGCCAAAAAGTGGTGAATTACTTAAAACACCTCTAAGATCATCATTTCGAATTCGTAAATTCTTGAATTGTAAGATTCAGTTTGGAAGAAAATTATTCTTGAAGTTAATGTAAAATAATCGGACAATTTAAATTTCACATCTTGAAATAGTAGATATCCTTCTTCCAATATATTTTGTTCATTAAACTTTACATACTCAATTCGTGATTTACCAAAAATTGATTTTGAAAAATTATAATCTAAAGTTCCTCTAATATTTAATTTCTCAGTTGATCCTATAATTTGTCTGAAGTTTTCACTTACAAATATTTCTTTTATTTCGTCTTTTACTTTTAAATTTAATTTAACATTTCTTGCTAATTTGTTTTCGTAGTTAAATAGAAAATCATTCCCATTTGAAGAAAATCCATTTGTGTAATTAGAGTAAGGAAAATTGAAAATATCATAATAAATATTAAATTTTCCATAATCTGAATTAATTCTAACGCCGAAATAAAATCCATTTTCATTTTGTGTATTATTGGTTTCACCAAAACCGTTGCTAAAAATATTAAAATAATTTTTAGGGTAATTCCTATAAGTCGTTACAAACTGAACATTATTACTCAATCCCAAAAAATATTTGCAACCGTGGCAATTGCCTCACCATTATATGCAACTTCGCCCAACACATTTAAGCGATTGAAGTAAAAGTTATAACTCAAAGAAGTGAACTGAAACTTATTTCCATTAAGGGAAAAGTTATTACCAAAATCTAAATACTTATTGTAAGCGGAATTTATGTGTAAAATTCCAACGTCAAATAAATCAATGAGTGAATATTTTACAGAACCTCCATATGTTGTTTCTGTGAGATTGTCCAATTTAGAATGTTCATTTTCAGTTCTGTGGTAACCGGAAATTACAAAATTTGTAACCAAATCAGAATCATTAATAGTTGCATCTTTTTTTTTTGTTTGAGGCAAAAGCTGTGATTTGGAAATTACCAAGTTTTGATTCTAGAGCTAAACCTCTAAAAATTTATTTTCATCCGAAGAAGTATGTGCTGAGATTCCACGTGCTCTTTTAGAAATAGAATTTACTGCATCACTTCCTTTGGAATAACCGTAGGGACTCCATATTGCCAATCCTTGTCCAAATTCAAAATCATAATCACCAACAATTATTTTCTCTATAACAGATTCATTTTTATATTCAACAAATCCAGATATGTAATCTATAAACGAACTTTCACCTGCATCTTTTTCTACTAATATTCTTGATCTAAAATTGCCAAATGTTGCTCCAATTTTGTTATAAGATTTTATTTTACTTCCTAAATAACTTTTATCTAAATAACCTCTTTCATTTTGTAAATCACTAAATATTCTTGAATGAATATTAAAGGACGCACTGGTTGTTTTGCTTTCAACTTTCTCATCTGGAATATTAAAAACCACAAATGGTTTCATCAAAAGAAGTACATCCGGATGAACTCCTTTGATCGTGTTAAAATCATTAAACGAGTTAAAGTATTTGATTTTATCGCGTTGTTTAATAATTGTTTGAGCATCTTGCAATGTTAAGAAGGGGAGATTTGTTAATTCATTTACTGTAGTTTTATTAATATCAATCGGATTTGATAACAGTTGGTTAACTAAATCATAGCTGGAAATATCTTCATTGTTTTCAAATAAGCTTTCGGTTAATTCAAATATATTTGCATCAATCACTTCAGCCGAATCAATTTGGGAATAAATTGTTATTTGTGTAATGAAATAAAGTGCAAATATTTTTATAAAATTCTTCATTCAGAAAAATTAATTAACAGTCCAATTTGATGAGTTAAACCAAGATCTTGGTGAGAATTCAAAGCATAATCTAATTGAAGAAATAAATAATTAATTCCAATTCCCGCAGAATAAGTATTAGGATTATTTTGAATGCCAAATCTTAATGAGAAGAATTTTAGAATATCATATTCAACTCCACTAGAAATTGAAATTGGAAAATTAATTTCTTTAAAAACCGCCAAATGAATTCTGGCATCATTTATTGGCTTATAACTAATTCCGGTTCTAAAATTAGAGGTTAATGATGAATAATCATTCTCCCTTAAAGGATTATGCAGCGAGAATCCAATTGATAGATTGTTGCTTACTATGAAAATTCCGCCGAGTGATAAATTAACTGAATTATGCGTCCCGTAATTTTTAATGCTCAATGTTTGATAAAAAGCAGATATACCAAATAAGAATTTTTCTTCAATTATTTTGGAATAACCAAATTGTATTCTTGTTTCTCTATAAAGATTGAACCCGTAGTTCATTGCACCAAGTGCAAAACTACCAAAGTTTGTTGGTTGATTTATTGCAGCGTATCCATTCGCTAGTTCACTAATCCCAAATGGAGAAGGAGAGTAAAAAATTCCAAATTGTCTAGATTCTATTCGTGAAAGTCCCGCCGGATTTCCAAATAAAGAGAAAATGTCATCAGATGCTGCAACATCAGAATTGGAAAGTGCGATTTGTTTTGCACCAGGTTGAAATTGTGCTAGTAAGCTCGATAGAGATAATTGCGAAAGTAAAATCGTGAATAATATTATTGTTAGTCTATTTATCAAAATATTCTATAATATTTTAGACAAAATAATTTTACTTTAAAATAAAAATAATTCTATTAAATTAAAATATTTTTGGAAACTTTATATCAATATCTTTGTAAGTATAATAATGATAACTTTTAGCTTTCACTTATTAATTAGAATTGAATTACAATAAACAAATAACTATTTTCAAAGTATAATTTCATATTAAATTTGGCAGACAAATGAAAAGAATAATGATAATTACTGTTTTTTTATTTAGTAGTATAATTGTTGCACAAGAACTTAATGCAGTTGTTACAGTAAATACAGAACAGCTTGAAACTCTTGGCAGAGATAATCTTGAGAAATTTGACAAACAAATTGAAGATTACTTAAATAATAATAAGTTTACCGGAGATGATTGGGAAGGGGAGCGAATTGATTGTAACTTTTCAATATTTTTTACTTCCGCCGGAGATAATACTTATAACGGACAAGTTGTAATTACAAGTCAGCGACCGATTTATAATTCTAACTCAACATCTTTAATGCTTAAAATTTCTGATAGTAATTTTAGTTTTAACTACGAAAAAAATCAGACTTTATATTTTAGTCCAACTGAGTTTGATGCTTTAGAAAGCTTTCTAAATTATTATGCTTACCTAATTATTGGTACAGATATGGACTCTTACCAACCGCTTGGCGGAACAGAATATTTTACAAAAGCTTCAGACATTGCTGTACTTGGCTCAAACAGTGCTTTCTCAAAAGGGTGGGCTTTAGAAACTTCTTCATATAACAAAAGAGGTTTAACAGAAGATTTGCTTCGTTCTAATTTTCAGCAGTTCAGAATTGATTTTTATGATTACCACTACAATGGCTTAGATATAATGAATGAAGATAAAAAAAAAGCCATGAATAATGTTGTAAAATTGGTTACTAATTTAGATGGTATTTATAGCAAGATAAGCAGAATGAATGAATGTATTGATGAGAGTTTTCTTTGATACCAAACATAAAGAATTATTCAGTTTGCTTAAAGATTACCCAGATAAATCTGTATTAAGATTACTGAAAAAAATAGATCCTTCACACATTTCTACATATGAGCAAGGTTTGGTAGATTAGTGGAGTAATAAACAATAAATCCTTGATCTAAGAAAATAGTTAAGCTTGATATTAAGTTGAATAAAAAAGAAATCCTTGAATTAACTTTAGAAAATTCAGAAGTTGTAATCGACCAATTGATGAATAATAATTTATTAAAAGATATTCCATTCGTTGGAAATGCTTTTAAAATCGCCAATATTGTTAAAGATTTTCGCGATAGGATTTATATTACTAAGCTTGCGAAATTTATTTTTGCATTGGATGAAATCTCAGAAAATGAAAAAAAAAAAAAAAAATGAGGTTAGCACTTAAAAAAATCCAGATGAGGTTGAAAGAATTTCCACAAAAATTATTCTTGTAATAGATAGAATCACAGATATTGAAAAAAAAATCATCGCAAATGTATTTATTGCATATATTAAAGGCCAATTAACACCACAAATATTTTGTAAAATATTAGATGGAATAGATAAGGCAAATCTGGACGACCTTTCTCAATTTTTAGAAATTGAAGACTTTAGTTTGATATCAAAAGTTTTTTATTTAATTTAATTCCCAATGGGTTTGTAAAATTTCGAGTGGTCTTTTAAATCACCAAACAATCGGTCCGCCAGATTGCCAACTCTCAGAGGTCGGTAAAATATTTATAAATACTTATAGAACTGGAAAGCAATTACGTAAATCGAGTTAACACTTAAAATTATAGACTAAATTTTTTAAGCTAATTAGATCTATCCTATTCATCAAATCTCAATATCATAAATTCTATACTTCTTGTAAATTTTTCCATTCATAGTTTCTGCACCGCGGTTCATCATCATATTATCTTCTAAAATCCAGCTAGCCTCACCTTGCATAATTCCGTGCTTTGCGGCTCTAACCAAGCTTTCATAATACAATGCGCCATCTATTCCTTTTTTTTGGTATTCTGGTATAACTCCCAAAGCAATTATTCTAGCCCAAGTAATTTTTTTTTTTTGTGTATAAAGTTTTAAAATTGGAAAGGAAAAGACGTCCCTTCATGGTTTTAAAATTTCATTGTAATCGGGCATTGCTAAAACAACGCCGATTGGTTCATCGTTTATTTCTGCAAAAAATACTAAATCGGGATTTATTAATGGTTTTAAATCAGCAGCGGCTGCATCAATCTCTGCATCGGACATTGGAACAAAACCCCAATTCGCTTCCCAAGTTTTATTATAAATAGTCTTAAAAATTTCTAATTCATCTTTAAACTTTTTCATATTTACACTTCTTATTTTCAATCCATATCTGCTTTTTACAATTTCAGCCACTCTTCTTATTTTTTCGTTTTTTATCATTTCTTTATTTTGAATATCATAAGCATAAAGATCTTTCGCTTTTTTAAGTCCGTAACCATCAAAAAAGATTTAGATAATATTTTGGATTATAAGAGGTAAGAAGCCTTGGCGAATCATCAAAACCATCTAATAAAGCACCATATTCATCGTTACTGGTTGGATTGGCAGGTCCGCGCATAATATTGAAATTAAATTTCTTAAGCCATTCTTTAGCAGTATCTAATAATTTATTTGCTACTTCTTGATCGTTAATACATTCAAAAAAAAAAGCCAAAGAATCCAATATTTTCGTTATGAATTTTATTGTGGAGATCGTTTTTGATTGCAGCAATTCTACCAACTGGTTCGCCATTTCTGTAAGCCATAAATAATTCAATATCGCCGCTTTCCTTAAAAATGGATTTTTATTTTTTTTTTTAAAATTTTCATTTTATCTAAAAATAGAGGCGGAACCCAATTCGGATCATCTTTGTAAATTTTGAATGCAAATTTTAGAAATGCTCTTATTTCACTAACATCAATATTTTTAATTGTAATTTGTTCCATTCTAACCTCAAAAAAAAAGCATACTTTTTATAGTATGCTTTGAAAGAAAATAGTTTCTTTATATCAGTCCAACTTGCTTGCCGACTTTCTTAAACGTATCAATAATCTGTTGCAAATGATGTTCTTCATGAGTTGCCATATAACTTGTTCTCATCATTTGTCTGCCTTGCGGAACGCCTGGTGCAATAAATGCATTTACAAAAACGCCTTCGTCATAAAGCATACGCCACATTTGGAAAGCTAATTCATCGCTGCCAACAATAACTGGTACAATTCCGGTTCGCCCATCTATAACATTAAAACCTTCGGCAAGAAGTCCAGTTCTAATAAATTGAGCATTTGCAATTAATTTATCAACTCTTTCAGGTTCTGCTTCAAGAACATCTAAAGCTGCTAAAGCAGAAGCTACTGAAGCCGGGGTTGGCGAGGCACTAAAAATTAATGCTGCTGCACTATGTTTGATGTAATCAATTACTTTTGCTTCACCAGCAACGAATCCACCTAAAGAAGCAAATGTTTTGCTGAAAGTTCCCATAGTTAAATCAACTTCATCAACTAAGTTAAATTCACTTGCTGTTCCTCTTCCACCTTTACCAATTACACCAACTGAATGTGCGTCATCGATTAAAAGTTTTGCATTATTTGCTTTGGCAAGCTGAACTAACCTTGGTAACTCTACAATTTCACCGCCAGTGCTAAAAACGCCATCACTAACAATTAATTTTGGAACGTCTTTCTCTATCTTGCTTAAGACTCTTTCAAGATCATCCATATTATTATGTTTGTATCTTAAAAGTTCAACACTTGCTCCGCGGGCAATTAAATTTCCGGCAACAATGCAAGCATGATTATCCTTATCAGAAATTAAGTACTCACCTCTGTGAACCAAGGTTGGAATTATTCCTTGAGCAGTTTGGTAACCTGTGCTGAAAAGTAGAACGGCTTCTTTACCTAAAAATTTAGCTAATCTATTTTCTAACTCAATATGTAAATCAATTGTTCCGGTTAAATATCTTGATCCAGAACATCCGGTTCCATATTTTTTAATAGCATTGATAGCAGCTTCTTTAACCTTAGGATGGCTTGTTAAACCCAAATAATTATTTGAGCCAGCCATAATAACTTTTCTACCTTCAATTGAAACGACGGGACCTTCATTCTCTTCTACCGCTCTAAAATAAGGGTAAACGCCCATTGCTTTAATTTCATCAGCTCTTGTAAAATCGTAACATTTTTTGAAAAGATCCAATTCCAACCTCCAATTGTAATAATCTTATTTTGTATATTTAAGAAATAAATTTATTCTAACATAAAAAAGTATAATTATATCTAATTAAAATCAATAAAAATGAATTATGGAAAATAAGAAAATTGCAGTAGTTACCGGAGGTACAGGTTTTGTCGGAAGCCATATGGTGGATTTATTATTAGGAAAAGGTTACCATGTTAAGGCTATCGTTAGGGCATCGAGTAACTTAAGATGGTTAAATAATAAAGACGTTGAAATTTGTGAAACCGGACTTTTTGATAAAGAAAAATTAAAAAATGTTTTAAAAGACGCTGATTATCTGTTTCATGTTGCCGGTGTTGTGCGCTCTAAAAACAAAGAAGGATTTTACAAAGGTAATGTTGATACAACAAAAAACCTATTAGAAGTTCTTGTTGAGGTGAATCCAAATATAAAAAGAGTAATTATTGTAAGCAGTTTAACTGCATGTGGACCAGCCTTAAACGGCAAACCTTGCAATGAAGAAACAATTCCACAACCAATTACAACTTATGGCAAAAGTAAATTGGAAGAAGAAAAATTGGCTAAAGGCTTTATGGATAAACTTTCGATAACAATTTGTCGTGCACCTGCAATTTATGGTGAAAGAGAATCTGACATTTATGCCATGTTTAAAGGATTTCAAAAGGGCATAATGACTTTAGTAGGATTCAACAATAAAAAACTAAGTTTAGTTCATGGAAGAGATTTTGTAAATGGTTTATATCTCGCATCGCAATCTGAAAAAGCAAAAGGCGAGATTTATTTTATTGGATCCAATGAAATCTACGATTGGAATATAATAAGTAATGCAATGGAAAAAGCTATTGGTAAAAAAGCATTGAGAATAAAAATACCTCATTTTCTGATTTATGGAATTGGCGGCGTTTCTCACTTTGTAAATTATTTTACATCTAAACCCGCAACATTTAATTTAGAAAAAGCAAAAGATTTTGTTCAGGAAAGCTGGACATGTGATTCATCCAAAGCAAAAAGAGATTTTGGCTATATTCAACAAATTTCTTTAGAAGAAGGAATGAAAAGTACGGTTGATTGGTACAGAGAAAATAAATGGCTGTGATTTATTTTGGTTGGCGTATAAAGTAAATGTGATTCACAAATATTGCAATCAGAATTGCCAAAATTTTTAATTGGATGTGTAAAATTAAATTGATTTTCTAAATTTTTTACTAATGAACATTCATCATTTTTGTTTGCTGAAGATATTGTAAAAACTCTGCTTACTTTTACATTTTTGCTGGTTGTTATAAAATCTATATGCCAATGCAATTTTTTATTTTTTTTTATGTGACGATCAATTCTTTGCGAAAGATTTTTCTGCGCACTTCCTACATAATAGTAAAAACCTTTCCTAAGCTTTAGAATCCCAAATTTTTTATGTGAAAATTGAAATTCATGGTTTATTTTTAATTCTAGAATGTAAATACCACTATTAATTTGCTTTTGCACCCTCGGTAATCCAAGTTCTTAAACCTTCAATTTGATTATCTGTCAGAGGTGTTACTGGTCCATAAGGCGGCGGCATTAGAGAAGCTCCAGAGTTCCCTTCAACTGCCCAAATTAATTTACTGTTATCTGGCAATCCTGGTGAAATAATTAACGGATTAGAAGTGGCTCCTGCCCAAGTGGTGAGGTCTAAACTGCCGGCTCTTGTTTCACTATCATGACATGCAGTATTTGTGCATTTATAGTTAAAGATAGGCTGAATATATTCTGCATAGCTAACATTTTGGGAAGGAATTATTATGTCATCAATATTATTATTAATTCCCGTATCATCGCATGCGAAAAATAACAGTGATAAAAACGTAAAAATCAGAGAAATGTTAATAAAATTTTTCATGTTTTAAATCTTTAATTGTGATTTGAGATATATCATTCTAATATTATTTATATTTAATTATTATAAAAATAATTTTAGAGAACTTTTTTGATATTTACAAAGGTACAAAATTTTACTATGTTAAAATTCAACAAATTAAAAATGACGATGATAAAGAATATATTCAAGGCAGTTTTATTTCTACTTTTTCTAACAGGGCAAAGTTTTGCTCAGTTTACTTTACAAATAAATTCTGGTGGAAGTGGATCCGGAACTATTTTAGTTGATGGAAATCCAAAAGCATTACCTTATACTTCAGATCCCATAACTTTTAATACAAATGTTACTATTGAAGCTGTGCCAGGAACTGGATCTGGTTTCTCAAACTGGAGTGGTGATCTTAACTCAACAAATATTACTGAAGTAGTAAACATCACAAGCGATATAACTATAGCAGCAAATTTTGTACAGACTTACACTTTATCAACCACAATAAATCCAATATCTGGAGGAAGTATAACCGGAATAACAAATGGTGGAGTTTATACAGACGGCTCAACAGCAACAATAACTGCTGTTCCAGCAACGGGATATAATTTTGTAAATTGGAGTGGAGCTAGTACCAGTACAAATTCTACAATAAATATTTCTATGAATAGTGATAAGAGTGTTACAGCTAATTTTGTAAAGACTTACACATTAACAACCTCAATAAATCCAGCATCCGGCGGAAGTATAACCGGAATAACAAATGGTGGAGTTTATACAGATGGATCAACAGCAACAATAACTGCAGTACCGGCAACGGGATATAATTTTGTAAATTGGAGCGGAGCTAGTAACAGTACAAATTCTACAATAAATATTTCAATGAATGGTGATAAGAGTGTTACAGCTAATTTTGTAAAGACTTACACATTAACAACCTCAATAAATCCAGCATCCGGCGGAAGTATAACCGGAATAACAAATGGTGGAGTTTATACAGATGGATCAACAGCAACAATAACTGCAGTACCAGCAACGGGATATAATTTTGTAAATTGGAGTGGAGCTAGTAACAGTACAAATGTGACAATTAATATTTCAATGAATGGTGATAAAAGTGTTACAGCTAATTTTGTAAAAACTTACACATTAACAACCTCAATAAATCCAGCCTCCGGTGGAAGTATAACTGGAATAACAAACGGTGGAGTTTATACAGATGGATCAACAGCAACAATAACTGCAGTTCCAGCAACGGGGTATAATTTTGTAAATTGGAGTGGAGCTAGTAACAGTACAAATGCGACAATTAATATTTCAATGAATGGTGATAAAAGTGTTACGGCTAATTTTGTAAAAACCTACACATTAACAACCTCAATAAATCCAGCCTCCGGTGGAAGTATAACTGGAATAACAAACGGTGGAGTTTATACAGATGGATCAACAGCAACAATAACTGCAGTACCAGCAACGGGGTATAATTTTGTAAATTGGAGTGGAGCTAGTAACAGTACAAATTCTACAATTAATGTCTTAATGAACGGTAATAAAAGTGTTACGGCAAATTTTGAAAGTAAGACATACTCAATAATCGGCAATGCAGGAGATGTAGGGGTAACACTAAATTGGATAGAAGGCACTGCCCAGACGACAACTTCCGCAGCAAATGGAACATACACAATTACCGTTGGATACGGTTGGAGTGGAACTGTTACTCCTACAAAAACTGGAAGCACTTTTACTCCTGCCAATAGAACATATAATAATGTTATTTCCAATCAGACCAATCAAGATTATTCACCTACCTTGATAACGAATAATATTTCTGGTAGCACAGGAACCGGAAGTGCAACATTAAGTTGGACAGATGGAACCGCTCAAACAACAACTTCTGCTGTAAATGGAAATTATACAATAGCCGTTTCTTATGGTTGGTCTGGTTCGGTTACACCTTCTAAAGTTGGTTATACTTTTTCACCAACTGTGAGAAATTACACAAATGTAATTTCAGCTAAAACATCTCAAAATTTTACAGCTGCACTCAACAATTACACTATTACAGGAAATACCGGTATTGGAAATACCACTTTAAGTTGGATGGATGGAAGTGCTAAATCAATAACTTCATTACCAAATGGTGATTATACAGTTACTCTTCCACATGGCTGGAGTGGTACGATAACTCCAACAAAAATAGGGTATACCTTTAGTCCGGTAAATAGAAGTTATACAAATCTAACTGCAAATATTACTAACGAAAATTATACAACTACAATAGATGAATTCACAATTTCGGGCTCTACAGTAGTTGAGGGAGTAACCTTAAGCTGGACAGATGGAACAGCTAAAACTGCAACCTCTGATATAAACGGCAATTACATAATTACCGTCCCATACAGCTGGAGTGGTTCTATTACTCCTTCAAAGGTTGGATATACATTTGCTCCGGTAGTTAGAACTTTTTCAAATGTAATTTCAAGTAAACTTAATCAGGATTTTACACCAACATTAAATACATATACAATAACTGGGAATACGGGGATCGGGTCTGTAACTTTACAATGGACAGATGTAACTCCCAAAACACTTGTATCAGGATTTACTGGAAATTATTCAATAACCATTCCACACGGTTGGAATGGAACAATTACCCCAGTTAAAAAGGGTTATTCGTTTACACCTTCCTTTAGAACTTATACTAATGTTCTTTCTCCATTAGTTAATCAAAACTTTACAACAGCTTTGAATCTTTATACCTTAAGCTTTACAAAAGGTGGATTAGGAAATGGTAATGTAAAGGTAAACGGAATTAGCCATACATTGCCATATTCTGCAAATTTTAATTTTAACACGATTGTTAACATTCAAGCAGTTCCTGCAAAGGGTTCTAATTTCACAGATTGGTCAGGGGATTTAATCAGCGTTGTAAATCCCACCACAATTACAATGGATACTATAAAAAATGTTAATGCTAATTTTGATCTTAAAAGCTATACTGTAAGTGTTTTTAAAGCTCCAAACGAAGGCGGATCGGTTTCCGGTGCAGGTTCTTATGATTATGGAATTGAGGTTGAAGCAGTAGCTACTCCAAATGTTGGTTGGGACTTTTGAATTGGAAAGAAAATAATTTGCAGGTTTCTTAGACTCACTTTACAATTTTGAAATTGATACTAATAGAACTTTAACGGCTTATTTTGCAAAAAAGAAATACCCTGTAACATTATCGATAAATCCTGAAAACAGCGGAACTACAACTGGTACCGGGGTTTATGATCATGGTGAAAGTGTTACTGTTGCTACAACCGCAAATGATGGTTGGAAATTTATTAATTGGACTGAGAATAATGTATCGGTATCCAATCAAACTAGTTATACTTTTCAAATTGTTAAGCCAAGAAATCTAGTTGCAAATTATGAATTAAAAAAATATAATATTACAACAAGTGTTTCTCCTGAAAATAGTGGAAGTGCAACTGGTGATTCAACTTATAATCATGGAGATGAAGTTACAGTCACCGCTACAGCTAATTCTGAAGCTGGATATGATTTTTTAAACTGGACTGAAAATGGTTCTCCCGTTTCTACTAATGCCACTTATACCTTTACAGCAAATAAAAGTAGAAATTTAGTAGCAAACTTTAGCCTTAGATCATATGCTATAACTCTTTCAGTCTTTCCTGAAAACTCAGGAACTGTTACAGGACAAAATAATTATACTCATGGCTCTGAAGTTACTGTGATTGCAACTCCAAAAGCTGGTTGGTTATTTGTTAATTGGACTGAGGGAGATGTGAATGTTTCCAATACTCCTCAATTTAATTTTACTGTTTTTAGAAATAGATCTTTAAAAGCAAATTTTGCAAAAGATATCTATTCAGTTTCGGCGCTTCCGGATCCGAATGATGGAGGAAGTATTTCTGGAGCTGGTTCATTTTACTATGGACAAACTGCAAGTTTAACAGCTTCTCCAAATCTGGGGTGGAGTTTTATTAATTGGATTAATGGAAGTACTGTCGTCTCAACAGATTCAACTTTTACTTTTACCGTTGTTTCAAGTTTAAATTTAGTCGCAAAATTTAAATTAACTGATTATAATATTAACTGCTCAAGTTATCCGACTGATGCAGGATTTACTTCTGGTTGCGGTATAGCAAGATACAATCAAGAAATAACAGTTAGTGCGGAACCAAATAATGGTTGGAAGTTTATTAGATGGACAGAGAATGAAGTGGAAGTTTCAACAGAGGCAAATTACACGTTTAATGTTAAGAAAAATAGAAACTTAGTTGCAGTTTTTGATTTATCAATAATAGATGAAAGAGTCGAATTCTGAAAGTTCAATTCCTGAAAATTTCTATCTTTCAAATGCATATCCAAATCCTTTTAATCCAGAAACGAATATAAGGTTTGGTTTGCCGGAGCAATCCACCGTTAATATGATTATTGTTGATATTAAGGGCAGCATTATTGAAAATATTGTGGATAATTTATTTTTACCTGCTGGTAATTATATTAATCATTTTAATGGAATTGGCTTATCAAGCGGAATTTATTTTTATATTATGAGTGCAAAATCTAATATTTCCGAAAAAAGTTTTAGAAAAACCGGAAAAATTATTTTACTCAAATAAATAAATTTAATTGTTAATTTAGGGCTCAATTAATTATTTTTAGTTTATGATAAGAAATCAAATACACAAAATATTCCTGGTTTTTATTTTTATTAATACAATCCATTACAGCCAAATAATTAATTTTGAAAAAGATTCCCATCCTTTATCAAATAATCTTTTATTATTTTTTGAAGCTGGTCCAAATTACGGCTATACTGATTATGAAAGATCAAATATTGGAATTTCACTTTCCGGTGGATTAGAATATTACCTTCCCAGCCAATCAAAAAGTATTTTTGGATTTAAATTAAATCTTGCTCAACAATATTTTTCTGGTGATAAAAACTTTTTAGGTTTACCAAATACTTATGATACAGATTCTAAAAGTTTAGGCATAGGCTTAATTTATTCATATTCTTTAAGTGATGTTGTTTGTCCATTTATATCAATTGGTGGTTCATATAATTGGTATGCATTTGAAAGTAAAAATATAAAAAGTGAATTTTTTGATTATTCCAACGGCGGGGAAGAGAATTCGATTGGTTACGATATTGATGCGGGAGTAAAATTTAATGTTGCCGAAGGAATTGGATTGATGGCTAGTTTTGGCTATCATCAAGTAGCTAATGATAATATTGATGCAATTAAAATTGGAGATTACCAAGATTTTTTTGTTACAGCCAAGTTAGGATTAATAGTAAATTTATATTCAGAACCAGTTGATACAGATGGTGATGGAATAATAGATGAGAAAGACGGATGTCCGGATGTTGCTGAGGATTTTGATGGTTATTTAGATGATGATGGATGCCCTGACAATGATAATGATTTAGACGGTGTTTTGGATAAAGATGATTTGTGTCCTAACCTAAAAGAAGATATTGATGGATTTGAGGATGAGGATGGTTGTCCTGATGAAGATAATGATAATGATAGAATAAAAGATGTTGATGATGAATGTCCAAATCTAAAAGAAGATTATGATGGTTTTGAAGATAATGACGGATGCCCTGAAGTAGATAATGACCAAGATGGAATAATCGATAGTTTGGATGGTTGTCCAAATGTTGCTGAAACATTTAATGGATATATGGATGATGATGGTTGTCCGGATGAATTGCCAAAAGTAATCATAAAAGAGGCTCCTCCTAAAGAAACACCGAAGAAAAGAACAGAGGAAATTAAACCAAAGGATAATGCTTCTGATGCTCCAACTCAATTCCAGTTGCTTGGTGAATCAACATTTGTTTCTAATTCAGCACAGATAAAGTCTTCTGCCTACTCAAGATTAAATGAAATTGCTGAAACGTTAAAAAAATATCCAACAACAAGATGGAAAATTGAAGCTCATATTGATAAACAAAATTCAGCTCTTGAAGCAGCCACAATTACGAAGCAACAAGCAGATGCAGTATTGAACTACTTTATATCAAGAGGGCTATCTGGAGCTAATTTTCAAACCATTGGTGCAGGTGATTCTTCACCGGTCTCAAGTAATTCATCAGTTTATGGAAGAATGAAAAATAGACGAATAATAATCAGAAAGCTATTTTAGAATTAATTTATGAAAATACCTTACTTAAAAATATTACTAAGTTTACTTGTTACAGCAATTATAATTATTTCATGCGTTGAAAATCATGTTATGCCTGTATTTAATTACGGAAGCATTTATGTTACGTCAGATCCTTCAGGTGCTCAAATAATTTTTAATGATGAAAATACCGGTAAAGTTACGCCTGATAGCATAATAGATATTTCTGCTGGGGAATATACGATTATGCTAAAATTAAATGCTTTTAAGGATACCACATTTTCAGTTACAGTCAATCAAAATTCGCAAACCACAGAAGATATTTATTTAATTGAGACAAACCCTAAAGCTAAAATTGTAATTACTTCAAATCCTTCAGGTGCGCAAATATATCTGAATGATGAGAATACCGGAAAAATAACTCCTGCTACTTTTGATAACCTTGAAAGAGGTAATTATACAATTAAGTTAAAACTAGCTTTATATGATGATGCAATTGAGCAAATTGTTGTAAATAAAGATCAAACAGTTAATAAAAATATTTCAATGGCAATAGCAGGTTCTTCAGGTACACTAAACGTTACATCCGAACCTAGCGGAGCTTTAATTTCACTCAACGGAGAAAATACTGGTAAGCTTACGCCTTTTACATTTAAACCCTTACAGCCAGGAGATTATTCAATAGGATTATCATTACTGAATTACAGAGATACATTAGTTACAACTACTCTAAATTCAGGCGGCAACGTAACTGAAAATGTTAAATTAACCTTATATGAACCCAGAGGAAGCATTGCACTAAGTTCCAATCCTAGCGGAGCGCAAATATTTTTGGATGGTGTAAATACTCAACTTACTACACCTAGTAAAATTAGAAAATTAGAAGCAGGGGAGTATGATATTACTCTTAAGTTCCTGGGTTATGTTGATTCAACATTTTCTGTTAAGGTCTTAGCAGATTTAAATACAGATGTTCCAACTGTAAATATGATTTTAATTCCATTGGTCGGAGATTTAGAATTATTTTCAGATCCACAAGGTGCTTCAATATTTTTGAATGGTGTTGATACAGATAAAAAGACTCCATTTAAATTTGAAAATCTTCTTGCCGGTCAGTATGCAGTAACTCTAAAATTAACTGATTTTGCAGATACAACTTTTAATGTGGAAATATTTGATGCTGAATTAACCTCGCCTGACTTGGTTGTTCTTAGTGACATTGTTCCGGATGTTGAAGTAACGATTAATTATGCTGTAAATACAAATGGACAGTTAATTTTCTCATTTACATTTAATCAAGCGATTAGATTTGAAAAGTTACAAATACAAAATGATAGTGTTCCAGTCCCTGATCAGAATTATAACAATCAGTACGTTCCTGCTGGAAGAACAATAGATTGGGTCTATCCACAAAAAATTAGCGGTGATTGGAAATTTACCTTCACAGGTAATAAGGCAGGTGGTAGAGGAGCTCCATTTATAGTCGTAAAAGATGTAAATGTACAATGATGAATTTATTCTATCAGTTATTTGACAATTAGTAATTCATTGAATAGTTTTGAACAGATAAAAATTGGGGCTATAGCTCAGTTGGGAGAGCGCTTGACTGGCAGTCAAGAGCATGCATTTGAAAAGATTAGAAATTAAGCTAAAAACGAAACAAAATGCAAGACAAATACGTTTGGTTGCGGATTTGGTTGCGGAAAATTTTTTATTTTAACGATATTAGGCAAAATATTTGTAATATTGACAATATTACGTCCCTATCTAAGTCAACAAACAGACCGGACAATTAACCACTTTATTTTGAAAATTTGAACTACTCGTTTCTCGAAAAAAAAGAAAATAGAAGTTACTAATTAGTTAAATATTACAGCTTTTCTATGCTAAGAAAATGTTAGTCAATAAATTTGATTCTATTGTATTATTCTATTCTTTACCTTGCATTAAAATACAGTTTTAATTCAATGTCCGCTCTTTAAGTTTATTGAATAGTAATAAACTTATTCGAGGTTAAAATGTATTTCGAAATCTTTAAAGATTCATCAAATTTATGGCGTTGGAGATTGAAAGCTGCTAATCATGAAATTATTGCTCAAGGTGAAAGTTATTATAATAAAACTGATTGCCTTAATGCAATCAGTTTGGTTAAATCCACAACTAATGTTTTTGTGAAAGAATTAAATTAAAGGTGCTTTTTACAGCTCCCTTAATTTTATGATTTATGATGCAAAACTAAAAACTTCATTATTGTAAGAACCAATAAACTCAATTGGATCTTCAATATTATTTGTTTCTAATTCCTTGAATAACTCATTTAATTCTTGTCTTCTAAAATTAAGTTCGTTACTATCCATTTTTTCTATTTCAGTTTTAGATGTTGTGTTAAATACCTTTTGAATGATTGCTGTTTTTACTTTCTTGTCTTGGGCTGATCTTGGAGAACCAAGATTATTTAAATCAAATATGGCTTCTATTTTTTCTACTTCTATTTTTCTTTGAAGCTGTTTTTCAAAATAATCTCTGTCATTTCCCGGAGTAAAATTCTGATCAAAAGATTCTTTTGCAATTTCACCGATTGGTAAACCTTGAATAAATCTTATAATTGGTTTGAAAGCATTATACTTTGGATTAACAAAAGATTTTCCATTTATTGTATCTGACCTATCCTTTAACACAAAAGCAACATTACTTTGTTTTGGCTTCCCATCGATTAATTCTTTCTCTAATTGCATCCAAACATTAAGATCGGTTTCATAAGGAGTTTCACCAGCTATTTTCATTTTTATTCCAGATTTAACAAATTGACCTTTCTCGGTAATGTTTCCATTTTCATCAGTTTTATCTTCTTCTTTATCATACTCAAAACCGCCTCTGCCGGTAAAGATTATATTTCCTTCAGTGTTTACAAATCTGTCTGAAAATTCTTCTTGCCATGCCGGAAGTATCTTTCCCCAATCCATTAAACTCATAAATGATCTTCTGTTCTTAACCTTGTAATCTTTAATAAATTTGTAATAAATCTTAGTAAGTGAATCAATAAATAGAAAATCAATTTCTTTATTTTCTAAATATTGTAAAGCTTGAATAACATCAGCAAGATTAGTAGTATCTTTAACCATTACCGGAATTTTATTTTTCTTAAGTAAAGGAATTAAAAATCTACTTCCTTTTTCATTATCAAGAAATAAAACTGGTTTTGTGCATTTAAGTTCTTTATATGCTCCAATTAAAAATTCAGTTGCAGTTCTAGTTTTTCCGCTTCCTTGAAATCCACCGAAAGAAGCTTTGATAAAATGATTTTGAGATTTTAAGTCGCTTGCAAAATGTTGTAAGTTCATTTGTTCACCTTTTATTTTGGTTATTAGTAAAAGAAAGAAGCCTCGAGCTATTCGAAGCTTCTTTTATGTTTTGATTTATTTATTCCATCTCCTCAGTTTGAGAGATATCAAAGACAACACCGGTTAGAAAGTTTTCTACTTCTTCAACCTTTCCGTTTTTATCTTTGCTTCCAACTGGAAAAAGAATAAGTGCGCCGTGTTCACCTTTTTTGATTTTGTGATTAGCCTCTTGCCATTGTTTAAACCCGGCAACAACAGTTGGATTATCTAACTGCATTGCTAAAAGAAGCTGATTGTGTAAGCTGTAGTATTTGCCTTCAATGTTTACAACGCCAAACCTTGCAGCCATATTTCTTTTCTTCTCCTCTGAAAGAGAAGAGATTTGTTTGTTTAATAAAGCGATTCTTTCTTTACGAGTTAAAGTTGCTTGTTGATTGTTCATTTTTGAACCTCCTTTAATTGGTTATTGATTGTTTCGATTAGTTTTAAGATTTCATCGAGTTGTTGTAGTATGTTTTCCATTTTGCTCCTTAAAAAAGATTTAATTGATTGTTGAAAGAATGCCCAGTAAGCTTTGAGAATATGAAAGAAGCTTGAGCAAATGATTTATAACTAAAATGACTATGAGCACCAGAAGGAGCATAAATGCTTATATGATAAGAGAACCTAAATTTAGTAAGCCTATAAAGAGTATTGTTTTTACGAACCATTGCAAGAACCATAACCACCTACGTTTAAAAGAAAAAAACAAAAACGAAAAAGAAAAAAACGATAAATAGGGTTTACGAAGAGAGCACAAAAAAGCAAATGCGCCAGTGACTTTATGGCGGTTTACCTTCATTTGCATTTTTAGCGCAACGAAGTATGTTATCAAGTTTTTTTCTTTCGTTTTTTGTTTTAGTAAACATCAATCGTTATGATAAAAGAAAAGTTACTTGCCGTGTCTTTACGGTATGTAACTGATACTTAATTACAAAAGGTTTGTAATTGGAATCGTATTTATAAAAACTGAATGCTTATTGTGAGGCACAAGTTTTTTATTGAGCTGAATCATTAAGCTAAATACTAAACTAAGGGTGGGAATGGAGTTGAAGTAAGCGGATAAGAGCAATAATTATGGGAATGAGTAAGATGTAAAAAGTTAATTTAACATAAAACTTTTTAGCAGATTACAAATGTAATAATTTTGGTTATACGTGAGCCAACGTAATGTGGGCGGGTTTAATAAGGGACACTATATTTTATTGTTGTAAAATGTTTTTGATAAAAAACAATCACTTTGGTAATATATAGTTTGAGGAAGGAAGGATTGAAATGACAATAGACGAAAACTTTATATATCAGATAAAAAACAACAGCTTATTGTGAGGCATTGACCTTTATGCTGAATCATTAAGCCAAAAACTAAATTAAAATTAACGAGCGCCGAAGGAGCAAGCGAAGGAGTGCAAAAGTCAAAAAGAAAAAATATTCTAATTTATTCTGTTCCATAAAATTCTATTTCTCCAATGTCTGTCCAGTTATTAGTTTTCCCTTTAAGATTTATGGATGGTCCAGTGACTTCAAGAAATATTGATGAGCCATAAAATCTAATTGGAATTGTATTCCATAATGAATTACCAACATCACCTTCATAAATTAAATCTGAGAAGTTGTAAAGTTTTATATGATTTGTAAATCCTTCATCACCTTTGTAAAGGTTGAATCTTATTTTATTAACTGAAACTAATCCGTTAAAATAAAACATTGCATAATGTGGATAACTCTTAACAGCCCATCTACTATTGGTTTGCTTGCCATTTACAAAAGCTGGAATGTCGTCAATCATTTTAGCTCCGGTTAATACACCATAAGCAGAATCTACTCTAACTGAATCAACTGTTAGCTTAATTAAGGGACTAGAATTATTTACATAAATTGTATCGTGAGTAATTGGAAGATTCGATTGTTGTGTACAAGATAAGATTAATGTTATCAGAGAGAATGAAATAAAAATAAATGATTTATTTGAGGTCAGTGATTTCATAAAATAAAGAGAGTTAAAAATAAGGGAAGCTTCAGCTTCCCTTATTTATTGGGCTTAGGTTATTGTGCAAAAGTTTTAGAGTACTGAACAACTTTTGAGTAATCATCTTTTGTAGCCACAGCTAATAGCAAAATACTATCTTGGTATTTTGCAGCTTCAGCAGTTTCAGATGCATGCAATGCCATTGTTAATGTGTATGGATTACCAAAATCAAAAGTATCAACATCTTTGCTTAATGTAATAATGCTGAATGGAGCATCTTCTTCAGAAATTGGATTATGATTTATAATCATTGCCGCAAAAGATACATCTTCTTCAAATCCCTTAATTACAGTAGCGTTATTTAATGCTGTTAATTCAACAGTCACATCATTTGCACCAACCACCGCAGAACTAACCGGTAATAGAAATCCACCAGGAGTAATTATGTTCTGATCAGTTGGTCTGTCAACAGTTGAGAATTGAAAGTTGTTTTTAAATATTGCATTGAAAGCAGTAATCTTAGATGACTTTACTGAATTCCAAATACTTTCCAGAATTGGAATAGAAAGAACATTTTTAGAAAAGTTTGCAGTCACTGCAAATTTTTGACGAACCGCAATTGAATCCGGGTCTTGACTAGCCGCAAAACTGGATGGTCTTGCAGCAAGTACTGTTCTTCCTTGAACAGTTCTTGCGGAAAGGTTTCCTAACTTTCCACTTAAGTTACCTAATACATTGCCTTTTACAACAGCCATTTTGTGCCTCCTTTTTAATTGATAAAAGTTTAATGGCAATTATAATTTATGAGATCAGAATTGTCATTGTAGAATTGAGAAAGGAAAAGGCAGAAGTTTAGAATTCAGTAGCAAGTATTCAGAATGAAAAACGAAAGAAAAAAAGTAATTCTGTAGAAATTCTGTGGTTATAAATTGAAATATTTTGCGAATTTGTTTAAGGCCAGGAACAGGCCAGTTATAGGCTGGTTACATACTGGTTAGAGACTGAATAAAAACTCCCTAATTTTTGGTTAGAAAAATAAGAGTTAGATGGTACTTAAATGGTATTCAGATACTTGTTAGATACCGGTAAAGACTTTCTTCTTTACTCGTTTCCGGAATAGGATTGTGTTGATAGCCGAATCGGATAAATTAAATTTTTCTGAGAGAATAAAAATTGCATCAAAGGTTGGATTATTTTTTCTGAGAGATTTGTACTCGCGCTTAATTATTTCATTTCTGAGAGCTATTTCATCAATGAGTCCAATAGAATGGAATTTCTTAAATAAAGGATTTTCAATCACTTCATCAATATCAACGGTATGTTGAGTTTTTTCTACCACAATAAATATTAGTAACAGTAAATCTACATGAAAAAATCTACAGTGAAAAAGTATTGCTACTGGTTTTTATTTGCACTGTACTTTGGAATGCATAAAGATAAGGAAGCATGAAATTACACAAAGGTGGAAATGTTGAAACGTTTAGATGTGGAGAAGTTAAAATGTAGAAACGCAAAATAAAAAAATGAATTATGGAAAATGGAGAGTTATTAGAAAAATTATTCGCTGAGGTTATTCAGATTAAGGAGAAGCTGAATAATTTTATTGAGAATCATGATAAGAATGATTTAAGTAAACAGTTTATCTGCAGCGGAAACCTAAATAAACA
Organism: Ignavibacteriales bacterium; assembly: GCA_020635285.1. GTDB lineage: Bacteria > Bacteroidota > Ignavibacteria > Ignavibacteriales > Melioribacteraceae. The sequence continues at coordinate 541,422 of JACKAB010000044.1, forward strand.
AGATGAACGAAATAAAGATTTTGAAAAACGTTTAAGATTTATTGAGCGTGGGATTTGGATTTTCTTTGGTGGATTTATCATCATTCAAATAATTATTGGTAAATAAAAATATTCGGAGCAATTATGAACCAATCAACAATAAACATAATTACTAACATAGTTGGTTTTTTACTTTTCATTCTGGAACCGGTAAGAGCATATCTTGAACAGAATAGTTTTAATGTCTGGACGTTCATGCTGGCATTGGGTGCTGCGGTGGTGGCGTATTTTTCGAATAAGAATAATAGATAAAAGTTCAAAGATAAAAGTGAAAATGTTGAGACGTAGAGATGTTGAGAAGAGAGAAATAAAAAGGCGAAGGTGAAAAATTTAGAATTAAGAATTCTGAATTTTGAATTTTGAATTAAAAAACGTTAAGAGATTTCTCACCAACAAAAAACGTTGGATTCGAAATGACATTTACAAAAATATAATATGAAAAAATGAAGTTGAGTAAGAATTTTGAATTGGATGAATTTACTTTATCTCAAACTGCTGTTAGGAATGGGATTGAAAATACTCCAAATAGTGATGTGATAAAGAATATAATAATTCTTTGTGTCAATGTCTTACAACCTCTTAGAAATAAATTAGGCGAACCTATCGTTATTACTTCCGGATACAGAAGTGAAAAACTAAATAGAATTATTGGAGGAGCAGATGATAGTCAGCATTGTAAGGGAGAAGCAGCTGATATAATTGTTCCCGGAATGCAAGCTTGTGAATTGTATGCTTTTATTCTAAAAAGTAGTATAAAATATGATCAAGTCATTTTAGAGTTTAATAGTTGGGTTCATATTTCTTTTAAGCAAAGGAGTAATAGGCATAGGGCTTTATTGACTAAGAGAATCGTGGGAAAGATAGTTTATGAAGAAAATTTTGAAACAGTGTGAGAAAAGAATTCAGAAGTCAGATTTCGGAACTCGTTGATAAGAAAAAAAAGGTCATAAAAAGGAAAATGTCATTAAAGTGATTAAGAAAAATAAATTAGAAAGAGTAAAGCAAGTTCTCTTTTCTTTTCTCTTGAAAGAAAAGAAACAAAAGTTCAAGACTGAAAATAAATTGCTAAATTTATTTTTCATTACGTTACAGAAAAAAAACTCCACCGAACTTAATAATTAAAGTTGATTTCGGAGTCAAACAGATTTTTCTTTAATCGCTTCGTTGCATAAAATTATTAACTCTGAATCTTTTGAGGTCATTAAAAAGTATTGCTACAAGCAATTTATTTTAGGTCGAAAAAAAAAGAAAGGGAACATAAAAATGGGGATATTTGAAATAATTGGTTCTGTGGTTAAGCCAATTGGTGACCTTATAGACTCTATAACAACAACTGATGAGGAAAGGAATGATGCTAAAATTAAATTGAGTGAGATTGAAAATAATTTGATTGTGCAATTAGTGAATTATGAGAAAGGTATTGTTGAAGCTAAGAGTAAGGTTATTGAAGCTGAAGCTAAAGGTGAGAGCTGGCTGCAGAGAAATTGGAGACCGATTGCAATGCTTACCTTCCTCGTTTTGGTAATATGTGATAGTTTTGGTTTGCTTGCTTTTAGATTGAGTGAAGAAGCGTGGACATTGCTTCAAATTGGTATTGGGGGTTATGTTGTTGGTAGAAGTGGGGAGAAGATTTTGAAGGAATTTAAGGCGAATTAAATTATAAGCGCATATGTTGGTGCTTAATTCAATTCTAAATTTAGTTTCAGTTGGGCAAAGTTTTTTTGTAATTAATGTAAATTTCTTAGATGTTAACCAATTGAGAATAAATTAATTAATCACACTCCATATTTATTATAAATTTCTTTTCTTACCGGGCAAGTGCATACTGGATGACAACCAAAGTCCATATTGTATGGACAATCTCGTTCGAGTTTTTTAAGAAAATGGACACTTTCACTAACACAATAGCTAATTTTACAACTGGGTTGATTTTTTTCTGTTAGACATTCAAAATTTCTATCACATTTACTTGCCTGTTCAATGATTTCGCTATTGATTTGATACATACGGAACCACCTAATTTAATTTGCCCCCCGACAAAAATATTAGCCATCAATCAATTAATATATTGACATAAAAGGAATATTTAGAAGATACAAATTTTAATGACAATTAGGAAAAATAAATTTTAGTGAGGAAGAAAAACTTTATAGACTTGTATCTACTTTAAATTTACTTATCATTTGGTCTGCTTTATCAACGCTAATTTCTAAATATTGGATGGAATTAAAAATTTCATTTATATTTTTGTTGTTTGATTCAGTTACATAATCTAAAGCAACAATATTGTTTTTAATAGTTTTACTTATTTCAAATTGTTGTTGATTAGCTTTGGCTAATTCTTCTTTAATATTAACTATTGTTAGAACTTTATTACTTAAAAGTTCTAGTTCAGTTTTAACGCTGCTTATTAGCAAAGCCACTATCTTTATCGCTACTACTTACATCTTAAATTGAAACGTAAAGTGCTAAAAGTATTGTCTGATTTACAATATCAATATTTAAATTTAGTTAGGATTTTAATTATGAAGTTCTTAGAATAAAAAAGGGTATATTTCAAAATTTTTTAATTCTAAACAAATTTAGAAGTTAAATCATAACACCGTATTAAAATTCTCAATTAAAAATTTAGATGGAGCCTTTTTTATAACAAACATTTCAATGGTTATTTAATTACCTCAATAATGATATGAAAATTATCGATAGCTGATTCTTCGCCTTCCCAAGCTCTCCAATTCTTAAATTTGATGTATTGTTTGCCTGGTGATTTAGCATAGAATAAATATTCTTTGAATCCTGATGCTCCCATACCCTCATCAACAGGCTGTATAAAAGTTTCCTGTTCCAAAGATAGAATATTATCATGAATCCTTTCTAATTCCCATTGAAAACCTGTAGTTGGATTCTCAACTAATCTAACAATAAAATAATTATTTTGATTTATCATAAAAGTTTTACCATCACTGTCATTAGTAATAATTAGTTTTTGATCATCCAAGTTTACCTCAATACCTAATTCAAAGATTTAATGAATTATACAAAAATATTTAGAAAAGAAAAACCGGAGAAATGATTTTTATACAAATCTCCGGCCCATGCTTAATAAACAGTTATTCAATTTGCGCGTAAAACTTATAGTAGTTTACCAAACATACATTTCATGGATCATGGCGTCGGTTTCTTCTCGATAATTTATCTTTGATTGTAATTGTTTAGCGTGTGAAGCCAACATTGTCAAAGCAACTATCCCTGAGTCTGATCCATTGGCAAGTTTTCTCCATCCAACTCCTGCTATGAGCGCCCAAGAATTTCGGTTTTCATTAATACTCCACAATCCACTAATGTTCTGAGAATTATGCCATGCTGTAATTCCTGCTGTGTATGATTCCTCAACAAATTCTCCAGGGGGGGGTATTATCGGTGCAGTTTCATTCATTTCTTCAGTAGTTAAACCTATTTCTTCTATAGGCAAATCCTTTGGCCTTGATTCTATTAGCTTTGATGTATCATCAGATTCTACTCCAGCTAATTTTTGAGGTTCAGTTTCATCATTCTTATTCCTTTTTGCCATATTAATTCTCCTTATTTTTATAAAACATAAACTTGTTGTATCATTCCCTTTTCCAGATAGATATTAACAGGGCGATTGGCAGCTTTTGCCGAAGATAATTGACTCAACATTGTATAGAAGACAACATCGCTTTTAGTGGAGATTCTTTTCCAACCTATACCACTTAAGTAAGCCCAAGCGTTTCGGTTTTGATTAACTGTCCATAAACCGGTAATTTTTTTATTTTTGTGCAAAATAGTATCTTCTATCCCATCTACTGCCCACATTGTAGAATCAATTCCGCATTGACCATATGCAATACGAAAATAACCTGCTTCCCCCCAACCTGTGCCCCAACTATTTTTTACTATCCAGTAACCCTGGGTGTCATTGTATCCAACACAGCAAACGCAATGGCCACCACTAACTCCACCACTAACATGTTTATAAACTCCACTTCGATAGGAGAAAAAGTCAGCATAAACTGTAAAACAAGTATTGAGAGGACCTTTTGTTGAAAGCCAATCCTTCATTTGGCTGATATTTTTGATTTCGTGCCAGCCAGTAATTTTGGTAACACCTTGCTGCCAATTACCACATAAATTACAGTTTTGATCCCCAGCCGTATAAGGAAAACAACTTTCTTCAACTATTCCAATATTTTTAAATGCGTCCATCGCTGGTGGTACCCACCACCCATTTCCACAATTTCTACCTTCGTTTTTTGCGATGCAGTAAAATAGATGAGCTTCCGATAAATCCAGATTATAATTAGGATCATTCCTAAGTTTTTTTAAGGTTCCTTCAACCGTTGCCACTGTTCCAAAAGCAACACATGAACCACAACCTCCTTGGTTTTTAATTGGTGTTATAAAGTTTTTACCTCCAACATTTCTTAAATCATAAGAAGAAGGGTAGCCATAGGCCTTAAGCCCTTCGGATTTGATAGATTTCAAATTTGTTAAAGCTATTTGCTCTCTTAACTCGAGAGATTCTTCATATGGTCCAGGTACGTAACCAAGATATAAAACCTGTTCTTTTGAACTCAGCTGTGACAAATATGTTTCACCAGCCTGCCACCCTCCATTAACTTTATCAATTTCAACTTGTAGCTTTGCAGGTCCTAGATTTTCTTCTTCCATTGAATTCCTCCAAAATTGTTAGTTAAAAAAATTAGCAGAAAATTAATAAGCTCAATTTTTGAGAATAGACACTACCTCCTTTTTTATTTGAATCTTTAAGGTTAATAAAATTGTTAATTCCATGAGTCCTATATGATAGTTTATATAAATCAAACCTCTCAAATGGCTTTTAAACATTCAAAATATCTAACAGTTTTTAATTCAATTGAGCTTCCATTTATGGAATTATCTTTTATTAGTCGGAAAGTGATAAATGAGAATAAACAGATTTTTGAATATTTTAAATGGATGCATTTTAAAATTATCTCTACTGAAAAAACAATAGATTCATTTTCAATTTTTTGGAAGTTAATCCATTAAAATTAGCCTTATAATTTCATTTTAACTGATTAATCATCTAATTGACTTTAAAAGACTTATAAAAATTAAAAATCAATTGTCCTTGGGAGAAGCTTAAAAATGTGGGAGAGAATAGTTCGATACAATAGCCGAACGTTTCACTCAAGGATGGAAAAATAAATTACATTACTAAAATATATTTATTTTATTAAATGTCAAGTAAATAATTCCAACTTGTCTAAGTTGATATTATTTTGATCAATGCTCGCTGCTGGAGCAAATGAGTACGGCTACTTGCAAATTACTAAACTAAAATATGTTGAGCAGTATTACTTACCCATCAAAATAACTGATCGGATTGCAACCAATCGTAAATTAGAGAATTTGGGTCTAAATATAAAGTAATAAATTGTTTACTCTAAATCATATGTGTTAACTCAGTAAGAATAAATTCAACTTGGACAATTAATGCCAGGGTTATATCTTGAGGTTGCTCAATTGGTTTAAAACCAAGTAATTCAGCTAGAGCAGGCCATGTACTTGGCCAAAGAAATCCTTGACTAAGATATTGAATTAAATCGACGGGAGTGAAAATTTTACGAGCTTCTTCATTTGCATATTTTGCACCATAACTTATTCCAAGCATAGTGACTGAAATTACGAGACCAACTCCATATGCTTGCCAACGTGTTATCGTAGAACCAAAAAGTAAGAAACTTATTGCAACTCCTATTGCGCTGCAGATTAAACATGCAATGAAAACAATCCAAATTTTACCATTATGATTAGCCTTTGCCAATAAATCAATTTTAAGTTTTTTTATCATTTTATTTACTCCAGCTTTTTAATTTGTAAAACTATTTTAAGTAAAATATTTGCTTAATAATTTTGATAAATAATGTAATTAACAAGATAATGCACTAAGAAAAATATATAAAAAGAATTCAGTTAAAAATTAATTCACATTTTAATAAGAATTATCTTTTATTTTATATCAAATCTGTTTGAATGCTTTTTCGAAAATAATACTAGAGAAAAATGGATACTTTTAATAAAACCACATTAATAGATCAGAATTTAGAGCTGTAATTTAAACACTACTCACAGAATGGAATATTATGGACAATTTCTAAAAATATTTTTTATACAAAAATTGTCAAGTAAATAATATCAATTTAGAAAATTAATAAAAATGATCGAGAGGCTAATGAAAATAGGTGAAATAATAAATCGAGAATAACTAGCTGTATCATTGGTACATTAATTAGGTACACGTCAATTTCATAACCAAGTAGTACTACTTGGTTTTATGCTCTGAATATTCATCTTATATCTAATTATTAAAATATTTCATTTGAAAGAGAGCAAAATATTATGCTTTTCTGAAATATATCTTTTTCCGCGTAGTACTACTTGCTTAAAGATTTATTAAATTTATTATTTTAAGTTATATTAATTTTTAATAACTTAATGAGGTAGGAAAATGAATAAAATTTTAAGAAATATTTTTGGATTAGTTTTAATAAGTTTCTTATTTGTAGGTTCAGTAGTAGGGCAAGAAATTGGTAAAATATTTACAAATGAAGAAGCTGATAATTTGTTTGGTGAAGTTCTTATTGAAAAAGAAATAGATTTAACAGAGTTAAATAATTTATTAAATAATACCAACAATGTAATTATGTTTAAACTTGATGCAGAAGGATTTACTGTACTAGGCGATGACAGAAAATTATTATTATCAACTGCTAATTATGTAGAAAAAAATGAAATATTTCATATGTTCAGTAAAAGTAAGGTTCAAGAGTTAGTTAAAAATGGTACTGGCAAGCTAATTAAATTACAAAAAAGAAATGAAGTTTTTACAATTAACAGTGGCAATTTCACATTAGAACTTTCTTTACCTTGTCCACCAGGATGCCACTAGTGGAATTCTACTTAATAATCGCTTTTATTTCAACTTTGGTTTGGTTAACGATGCCTATTGTTTATAGAAATAATAGGCATTTTTATTTTTTTCTTTTTCTTGCGTTAAATGATTCACTATCAATTATTTTGTGGACAGTTTTCTCAGTTTCATCTCAATTATTATGGATACCCATACACTACTTAATTTTATTAAGTTATGAGCGATATTGGTTAACGAAATATAAATTTTGGATATTAATTGGATTTATACCGATTCTGATCTTAACTTACTTTTCAACAACTAAAATACAGCTATTTTACGTTTTAGTTACTAATATCGCATTGTTTTTATTATTCGTAAAACCTTTGGTTGTGAAGTTCTTTAATAGTCATCTTAATCTTTTTTATTTAGTTATGAGTTTTTACGAGTTAATTACGATTACGAAATTAATTATCTTTATTAAGAAAGGATTTCTTGGAATGGAAGCGTTTTACATCGGAACCATTTTCCAAATAATCATGGGAATAGTTTTAATTTATATTGGAAAATTTAACAAAGAATTGACCATTGTCTCTGAGGATAGTTAATTATTTCTCTTTTGTTCAAATGCATATTTAATCAATTCAATATGAGTTTGAATTTCCAATTTTTGTTTTAAATGAAAACAATGACCCTCAACAGTTCGCACAGAACCAATATTTAAGATTTCCCCAATTGTTTTAAGCGTTTTCCCCTCACCAAGTAAGTTTAAAACTTCTAATTCTCTTTTCGTAAGATGGTTTGTTTTTCTGACACTCTCAAATTTAGATATTATTGTTTCGATTTCTTTATCTGATAAGCCATTGTAGTATAAATTATTATTAAAAACAGTAGTAATTGCTTTTCTTAAGATCTCTTTTGAACAGTTTTTAGTGGATAATCCTTTGCCACCGGCTTTATAGATAGAAAAAAAATCACTTGCGGTACATAACTGAGATAAAAACAATACTTTAGGATCATGCTTATTTTTTATTAAAGATTTCACAGCTTCAATACCATTTTTTATAGGCATACTAATATCTGCCAGTACAACATCTGGTTTAGTATTGATAAATTGTTCTTCTAATTCAATTCCGTTTAGCGCTCTTGCAATAAATTTTATTTCAGGGTCTTTTTCAAAAAGCTTAATTACTCCTTCAATAATTAATTTGTGATCATCAGCTATTAATACAGTTATCACTCTGACTCCTCCATTAGTAAGAATTCCAAAAATATTTTAGTACCGGAAGTAGTTGAAATTATTTTAACAGTGCCATTATAGGTTTCGACTTTCTCACGTAGATTTAATAATCCAAAAGATGATTTATCTTTAGCCAAATTATTAGTAACAGCAAAGCCAATCCCATTATCTGAAATTAAGATTCGTAACGCATTATTATCGTTCGTTAATTGAATTGAAAAAGAACTGCATTTGGAATGTTTTATTATATTATTAATAGCTTCTTGGCAAATTCTATATATATTTAGTTTTTGTAACTCATTTGGTATAATAATTTCACTTTCATCACATATCAAAGTGCCTTGCATTTTACCATTTTCATTTATCTTCATTATCAAATTAGTCAATTCGTTTGATAAACCGTATTTCGTAAGCATTACTGGACTTAGATCATGTGAGATATTCCGAATGTCCTTACTCAGAGAAATTAATTTATCAGTAGTATAATCAAAAACCTTAAGAATTTTTGAATTATTGGAATAAGTACTCTTTAGATTGTTTAAATAGTATATTAATACTGTTAACTGATTACCAACGCTATCGTGCAAAAAGGAGCTAATTTTGGTGTTTTCAATTTCAGTATTGCTATCTACAATTTTCTTTAATTTTTGTAAAGTCTTTTTACTTTCAATTAGCTCATTTTCATGGAATACACGAGCAGTAATATCATTGAAATAAACATGCACAAATCTTAATGAGGGTAAGTTTTTAATGACAAGAAAATAAAATTTATTATCAATTTCCTTTTCCATTTCCATTTCGAATTCAGAATCTGAAAACAATTTATTTTCTTTTACTAAATTTGGTATTATGAGGTCAATCGATGAGTTAAGTAGAGGTGTATTTTTGAATATTGTTTTTGCTGCTTCGTTCATTGAAATTATTTTACCTTCATAATCAAAACGGATAATAGGATTTGGATTTTTTTCAGTAAAAAGAGCCATTAGCTCTGCGATTTTTAATTTGAGTTCGAGGGTTTCTTTCTCGATAGGAAGCAAAATTCTATTTTTAATTAAAAGAAGGACAATAACAAGTAAAACTGTAAATAAAGCTGCAAATAGAATCGGATTTTCTAAACTAAAGAATGCATTTAACAAACTATTTCCATCCACAAGAATATCCTTAATATTTAATTAGTGCCCAAATGTAATAAAGTTTTAAGTTAATTACATACGTAGTACTACGTAGAAAAATTCAATAAATATAAAAAAATAAACAAAAAGTAAAAATAATTATTTCGTTTATTAAACAAAATCAAGACATTTGTTATAAATCTGCGCTAATTAGACCCATCCACGTAGTCCTACTCTTTTATAATCTACTACATTTTTTAATTTTTAGGAAATTTTACTTTAATTTATTAAATATTTGTTTCATTATTATCAATTTACAGCAATTCTAGAAAAATTGGTGTGAAATTTTGGATATTAATATTTATTTAGTATTAGCTCAAAATATCATAATTGTATATAATAAATAATTATAATAGAAAAATGATATGTATCATGAAGTTAACTAGAGAAGCTCTTGAAGAAAAAAGAGCTAAGTAAGATTTATGGTGGAGAATCTTGTATCTCTGCCTCATGTTGCAGTAACTATAAGATGCCAGGGAATGCTGAGGAGATGTCTGATATTTCTAATAATAAAGATGCTTTTGGAACTTAATGAAGTTTTTTGAGTATGGTAAAAAATATAAACAAATATATCCTAGTCTAGGAAAATAATGAAAAGTATTAGTGGACAAATGATATTACTAACGTAGTATCAATCATACATTAATTAACTAAATATAAGGGAGAGGATATGAAAAAAACTAAGTATCATCGAGTTAACTAGAGAAGCTCTTGAAGAAAAAGAGCTAAGTAAGATTTATGGTGGAGAATCTTGCATCTCAGCCTCATGTTGCTGTCATTATAATATGCCGGGGAATGCTGAGGAGATGGCTGATATTTCTAATAATAAAGATGCTTTTGGAACTTAATGAAGTTTTTTGAGTATGGTAAAAAATATAAACAAATATATCCTAGTCTAGGAAAATAATGAAAAGTATTAGTGGACAAATGATATTACTAACGTAGTATCAATCATACATTAATTAACTAAATATAAGGGAGAGGATATGAAAAAACTAAGTATCATCGAGTTAACTCGAGAAGCTCTTGAAGAAAAAGAGCTAAGTAAGATTTATGGTGGAGAATCTTGCATCTCTGCCTCATGCAGTTGTAATTATAATAACGCAGGAGAAGCAGAAAGAGAGTCAGACAGATCCCAAAATAAGGATGTAGTAGGAACCTAAAGTAAAAATTCAGACTAGTTATATTTATAACTAGTCTGAACTGTATGCAACAAAGAAAATTAAAAATTAAGGAGAAAAAATCATTGAACGATACATTTTTCTTCAATACTGACCAAAATAATTATTTATATAGCCTCAATAAAAGACAAGTCATAATTGTTACACCGTTAATCGAAAAAATATTTGATATTGTTAAGGATGATAGAAAAATTTCCCTTATAGAAGTAAAATCAAAATTAAATAAAGAAACTAATTTTTCAGATGAGGAAATTGAATATTCACTGAGTAAGTTTTTTCTATTAAGAAATAATGGTTTTTTTGAAGAATTGGAAACTTATAACATTGTTAATAAAAGACTTTCTTTATCTGATATTGAATATAGTTTAGCAAATCTAAAAAGTATCTGTTTTGAGGTTACAGATCGGTGTAATTTAAATTGTACTTATTGTGCCTATAGTGATTTTTATAAAGATTATGATGAAAGAACTGGGAAATTGCTTTCTGAAGCGGTTGCATTGAATGCTTTAAAATATGTACTTAAATATCTAAAGAGTGGAAAGAATTCATCTTCTGAAGACCACTCATTAAATATTGCTTTCTATGGAGGTGAACCAACTCTAAACGTAGAAGTAATTAGGGCAGTAATAAACTATGTTGCTGATAATGATATCAAAGTTCATTATACGATGACAACGAATAGTGTTCTTTTAAAGAAATATATAAAACTCTTCGTTGAAAATAATTTTAATCTCCTTATTAGCTTAGATGGAGAAGAAAAAAACAATGTTTATCGTAACTTTTTCAATGGAAAAAATTCATTTAATAAAATTTATAAAAATCTTATCTATGTTAAGCGAAATTATCCAGAGTTTTTTAATAATAATATCTCATTTAATTGTGTTTTAAATGGCACAAGCAATATAATAGAGATAAATAGATTTTTTAAGAAAGAATTTGGAAAACTGCCTCAATATTCAGAAATCTCACGTGTTGGTGTTGATAAAAATAAAATTGAAGAATTTAATAAGGTATTTAAATCTAAAAATGATTGTTTTGATAATTTGGCATGGAATCAAAAGAAGGAAACGCTTGATGCACCAGAACGTATAAAATCCATGAAATTTCTTTTCAATTATTCTAACAACTTTTATAATGAGTTTATTCAAATAGGAAATAACCATAATAAAAAAAAAAAATTGCCGACAGGGACTTGTCTTCCATTTGATAGAAAATTTTATGTGTCGGTTAATGGGAAAATCTTACCTTGTCAAATGATAGATCAAAAATATTATTATGGTAAAATAAATAATGAACTAGTAGACTTGGATCTTAGTCATACTGCTGATGTTACTAATAAAATGTATGATAAACTTAAAGATCAATGTGAAAAATGTTACAACTTAATTACTTGTGGATCATGCATATATACTAATCTAATTGAGAATGGAGATAAAATATATTGTGCCAATTTTACTAGTCACTCAAGTTTTATAAATGATTTAACTAGAAATTTTTCAGTACTTGAGTCACATCCTGAATTATATGACGAAATAGTCAGTGAGGCAATTTTACGATGAAAAAAAAAATGGTTATATATTGAGCCTTATGTATATATTTCTCAAAATTCAAATAACACACTTTTATTCAATACATATTCCCATAAATATCTTGAATTTATTGATGATCATATGATGTTTACTATCTTTCAGAAATTAAATTTGCTTGAAAATAAATACTGTATTGAAATAACTGAACAAATTTATTCAAGTAAAAGTTTTATTGAAAGTTTTCAAAAAATTCAAAAATGGTTTATATGGGAATATTTCAGTTTCCAAAACCAAACCTTTCATTTTTTATCCTAAAATTAATGTACAATCGGATTTAAGATATAGGTTGGATGGTAGCGGTACAAAAATAAAGCGTAATTTAACTGACGTATTTGTAATCTTAAATGAATCGAATAAAATTAATAATTTACCTCCTCTGTTTAATAAAATATCAGTACAAAGTGATTTAAATTCTTCATTACAGGTTAATTACGAAAAGTTATTAAAATTTTTATTTTCAGCTGAAGGTTCTCTGGTATATAATGTAGAAATTGGAGGATCCAATATTTGGGAGTATCATAATTTAGAAGGATTGATTGAAAATCTATTGTCCATTAACATTAAGTCTATACTATTATCATCTATACAGACCTTTATTGATGCTCAGAATGAAATGATACAATCAATTTTTGATCAAGCAATGTCATTAAAATTATATTTTAATATTGACACTTTATATTTATTTGAAAAAAATTAATGAGAAAATTAAAAACCAAAAAAACTTAAATATTATTTTATTATCAGAAATGAGGCAGAATATAAGATGGTTTTTAACTGGCTTAAAGGGCATAATATTGTACAAAGACGAATAGTTCCAGTTTTTGACAATAATTATGACTTTTTTGAAAGTACTACATTTTATGACAGAAGTGAAATATTTGGTCAACAACAAACAATTAACGAAATTTTAGCAAAAAAATTATTAATCCATATAAATTTGGTAAAATAACTATATCGTCTGGAGGAGATGTTTTCGATGATATTTATTCAAAACCAATCGGAAATATTAGTGATTTTAATTTGGCAATGGTGATTGAAAAAGGGCTTAGAGAGTATGGTCCATGGAAGAAAACTCGATCTAAGATCGAACCATGTTTAAATTGCACGTATCAAGATATATGCCCCCCTTTAAGTGATTATGAATATGTCTTAAAAAAAAATAATTTATGTAATATTGGGTTTAATGATGATTAAAACCGTGAAAGCCTATAAAGAAAAAGATCCGAAAGATACAATCTTTTGGATCAGAAAGATTCTTAGTGAAAATAATATCTTTACAATTGAATACCTGCACCAAAGGGATATTAAAGGTTTTTATTCATGCTCGGTCATTTTAGCGAATGAAAATTTATTTGATCTTAGATTACAATCTAATGGAAAAGGTGCATCCATTGAGTATGCATTTGCAAGTGCTTATGCAGAATTTCTAGAGCGTCTTCAGAATGGTATATTAAATAATGCTTTTTTAACTAAATATATTTACAAATTTCATGATCCAAGAACAAAGATACTAATGGATTATGAATACAGAAGAAAACTAAAATATAACAATATTGAATTCTCACATGTTCACTCACCTGATGAGACCTATATTCCTTCGGATATAATAATTTCAGATTTTTTCCCAATTTATAAAAGTAAATATCCTGATACTGATTTAGCCAATTTTAAACAACTAATAAATTCAATGAGTAAGAAAGAAAATGTTTTGTGTCTCCCTTTCTATAGTGTCTTAGATGATTCATTGATTAATATTCCTTTTGATTTTATCGATTCTTCTTTTGGCTCAAACGGTATGTGTGCAGGTAATACATGTCATGAGGCAATTATCCAAGGAATTTGTGAAATATTTGAAAGATATGCACTAAGAACGATTTTTTATAACAGGTTATGTCCACCAATAATAGACCACAACTATTTTTTAGGGACGGACATTTTAAAAAAAATAAATATTATTCAACAAAAATATGACTGTAGAATTATTATTAAAGATTGTTCTCTTGGAATGGAGATCCCAGTTATTGGAGTAATTTATGTTGAGAATAAGAGTAGGAAATATCTCGTTAACTTTGGTGCAGATCCGAATCCAATAATTGCGCTTGAACGCTGTTTAACTGAATTGTTCCAAGGAGATTTTGAAACGAAATTAAACACTTTTTCATTGAATGAAGATTTGTTTAACTCAACTGAAAATAATGGAAAAATTCACGATGAATTCTACAAAGTTTATACAAAAAATAGTGGAAGGTGGCCGGTTGAATTTTTCTTAAATAGTTTAAGTTACGAATTCGTTGATTATTTCGGAAATTATAACAATGTTAGTAATGAAAAAGATCTAAAATTATTAATTAACTTGTTAGAAAAAAATAATTTTATGTTATTAATAAGAGACTCTTCATACCTAAATTTCCCTACTTATCAGATATATATTCCTGGTATGAGTGAATTAGAAACTAAATTAGAAAATAGAATAAAAGGTGAAACTTTTGAATCAGGGGAAAATAGTTTTAGCTTTTTCAAGTTAAAGAATATGTCAAAAGCTGAAAATTTAAATTTCATTAGAATAATGAAACAAAAAAAATATAGTTACAACAAAGAAAATAATTCTCTAAAGGGATTAATTAAGTTCAGAACTCACGATGATGTGAATGAGCTTAGCTATAATCTAATGTTATTTTCACTTTCTTACAAAAATTTAGACTTTATGGAGGCATTAAATTATTTAGGGGATTTTTTAAGTGGAAAGAATACCGATTATTCATATTATTACTGCGTAAGAGATTATATAAAACTCAAATCTGAAGGCAAAAATGATGTGGATATCACTCAAATTCTTTCTCAATACTATGAACCAAGTGAAGTAAATGAAGTTGTTGAGGATCTGTGTAATCCCAATGAGATTTTAAATTACTATAATCTACCAAATTGCTTTAATTGTGGTGAATGTGCAATTAATCAATCATGTAATTATTTTGATGTTTTAAAATTTGAATCAAATTTACAAATAAAAAAAAATCAGTATTTCCCTAATCAACTCGATTTGAAAAAAGAATTCAATTTTCTAAATGAGGAGGTTTTTTATGATTAGTGTATTATTTCTTGTTTTCATATTTATTTTTCCGCTCAAATCCTTTGCTCAGAGTAATAGTTGGTTCAAAAATAATATAGTGAAAGTTGAGCCAGAAATTATTATTAAAGGTTCTGAAAGCACTATTTACTATACTGATCCAAGGGATTTTGTACTAATAGAGGAAAAAATTTTACTCTTGGATGGGTTTAGTCCTTTTATTAAAACTATTAATCTTGGTGATTTATCAATCGAGCAAGAATT
Organism: Ignavibacteriales bacterium; assembly: GCA_020635285.1. Taxonomy (GTDB): domain Bacteria; phylum Bacteroidota; class Ignavibacteria; order Ignavibacteriales; family Melioribacteraceae. The sequence goes on from JACKAB010000044.1 coordinate 556,890, forward strand.
TGGACAAGAGGGAAAAGGTCCTGGGGAATTCTTGATTCCAACTAGGATTAAAATAGATCAAAATGATAATCTCATAGTTTATGATGTTCGAAGGAGAAGTTTAACAAGATTCACCAAAAATGGGGTATTTGTAAATTCTTTGATCCACTCTAAAATAATCTCTGATTTTGACGTAGATGTTAAAAATAATTATGTCTTATTAACTAAGGAAGGACTTAGCATAAAATCTGGGAATAGTCTTATAAAAATAACTGTATTATTGGGGGATACAGAAATTATACTTGACTCTTTAAGAGTTAAAGAAAAACTATTTATCAAAGAACCAAGTCCTGTATTTGCAAATATACCCTATGCTGGTGCTTTATTTTTGGCAGTACTTCCAAATAAGACAATTCTTTCCTTATCATCTAAGGAATATAAGTTTACAATATTTGATAAAGAATATAAAAAAACTAAAGAATATGTTCACAAAAGTGACAAGATTGTTTTAAGTAGGAAAGATGAAGAAGATTTTTTTAATAAACAAATATTTATAAATCCAGCAGGAGAAAAAACAACAGGTACTCCGCAATACATAAAAGATAAAATAGATTTTCCAAAATACAAAGATTATGTTTCAGGATTATTTGTTGATAAACACAACAAAGTAATTGTTGTTAAAACCAATCTAGTTGAAGATGGTTATAGATATATTGATTTCTTTAATTTTAACTTGAATTTTATTAAGAGGTCAAAGATAAAGGATAGTGCTATGCAAGTACCGGTTTTTTATAACGGTGGATATTACCAATTGGAAAAAACTGAAGATGATTACATAAATCTGGTTAATTATAATCTTAAATGAGAGGTTCCCCAAAATTATTGAAGGTAGCGATTGGAGGTTCAAAAGGAAAGACAACAACAATGTCTCTAATAGAACATGTACTAATGGCTGGTTCACCTAATAAAAGTATTTTGTCATCATCGACAACTGAAGGAGTAAAATTAAATTGTAAATTTGTTAAGTATGCAAATCAAGGCAATTATTTTTCAGCCACAGATCATACTGGGTCAATAAATTTACCTCATGATATTTTTTTATCTGAAGCCACTTCATTCATGCTCTCAAGAGGATTTTATGATCATCATGAACATCATATTGCAGTTTACACAGGAATTGAAGAAACAGAGCATCGTGACATCCATAAAACTTTTGAAAATTATCTTAATGCTAAAAAGAAATTATATGATTTATTAAGTTATAATGATATCGCGATAATAAATTCAGATGATAAATATTGGAGAAAAGTTACTTCTAATTGTAAAGCACAAATAATCACTTTTGGAGTTAATCCTCATGCTGATCTGCAAATTAAAAATTATAATATTAAAAGTGATTATTCTTGGTTTTCATTCAAATTTTTGAATCAAATTCATGAAATTAAAACATTTTTACCAGGTATCTTCAATTTATATAATATTTGTGCCGCAATCTTAACTCTATATTCTCTTAATTTTTGTTTATCAAATAGCCTTAAATCCATTGAAAAATTTACTGGTGTCCCTGGACGAATGGAAAAACATTTTCTCAGTGGAAATCGAATAGCAATAGTTGACTATGCACATACTCCTAACAGTATTAAATCTGCAATAGAATGGTTGAAATTAGCTTACAAATCACATAAAATTATAACAGTATTTGGATGTGGAGGAGATAGATCTGAAGAAAAGAGGCCTATAATGGGTAAGATAGCAAGTGAACTTTCTGATTACGTGTATATAACAACTGATAATCCAAGAAATGAGGATAAACTTAGCATTATTAATGACATAGCTTCTGGAATAGTTAAAAATAATTATTCTACTTATGTCTACAGAGCTTTGGCTATTAAAAGAGCATTATTGGATAATAAAAATTCTGTTGTTCTAATAGCTGGTAAAGGTAATGAAACTTACACAGAGATAATAAAAAAATATTACTATCGAAAAATTAATGGTAAAAGAGTTAGAAATAATTTTAAAGTACCTCAGAGAGGGTATATCCTTAAATCAGATACAGATATTCTTTCATATATTGTGAACAAACATAAGTTGGGTAGTATCCAAAAAAGTGAGATTAAAAAATATAGATCTAATAACAAATATATTTCTGATTCTATGATATTAAACCATAGACTTAGATTGGCACCAAACTGTTATTTTCAAAAAAATCAAACTTCAGGGATGTTATATTAATTAGTAGCCCTGGAAACAAAGAATGGTATAAAATGGAAAGTGAATTTACTTCAATTCTGAAAACGATGATGGATAAAAATTTAAGATTCTCTGAGTTTAAAAAAAAATCTGACAAATTGAAACATAATGAATATCAAACCTTAATTAAGAATATTCAGTACTCATTCGTAAGCAATTGTTATTAACAGACAATATTTAACAATATTGTAAGCTTAAATATTTATGAAAATTTTATTTCTTAGACATATAATGAAAAATATTGGGGGTACCGGAGTTTATACAAAAATAATTATTGACGAGCTCTTAGCGCGTGGTCATACAATAGGTTTTTGGCCGGCAAATGGAGTAATTTTTAAAGAATTTCAAGATAAAAATCTCATTTTGTATGATATGGAACAAGAAGAAGTAAATGAGGAGTGGGATATAATTATATTGCAGCATGCTGATATTTTATATTATACTCAAAGAATTATTCAACAGTTGAAAAACGTACCCATCATTTTCATTTCTCACTCCTCATCTCCAAATGATCAAATTACAACTGATAATAGGGTAATGAAAGTGTTAAAAATTGCTGAAGGTGTGGCAAGTTCAAATTGGGATTACCCAGAAGAATTTATTGAAACCCATCGTAATCCTATTATTATAAAACAAGATTCTACGTATCTGAAACCGAGAAATCCTAAAAACATCTTACTGTTATCAAGATTAGCAGAAGATAAAGCTGACATAGTTAGATATATAATATCAACAATAAATAGACTTCCAAAGTACAATTTGTTAATAGCTGGCAAAGCCGTTTTTTACGAGAAGTATTATTCAATTTCTAATGGTAATATAAAGTTTTTGGGTCAAGTGGAAAATACGGATCTATTATTTAAGAATACCGATTTAGTAATAGGAAGTGGTCGAGTTGCATTAGAAGGTATCGCAAATAAGAGACCAGTTTTAGTTGCGGGCTTTAGGGGTTTAGGGGGGCTGGTTACTCCAGATAATTTTCAAGAATATGTTAAAATTATGTTCTCGGGCAGAATTGGTGGTCAAAAAGCAGAAAAAATAGAGCGATTTGATTTAGAAAAAAAAATAGAAACAATTTTTAACAATGAAAAGATAACAGACATTGTAGAAAGAAATTATCTACTTCTTAAACAAATATTTGATCACAAATTAGTGGTCACGAAGCTTGAAAAAACAATCAATAACCTCATTGAATTATTTGAAATGGTAAATGATAAAACTCGGATCGTGAATCTTAAACCTAAATTAGTCTCCAATTGTGATTTTAAGAATTATGATAAGCAGATTATCATTGAAAGGAAAGTTTCTGGCAGACAAATCTGTGTAATAGATAATGAATTACATGCAATAATTTCTAAATTAAACGGAAAGAAGAAAATCGGACAATTCCTTAGTAAAAATATCGTGGATAATTCTACTTTACTTCAGAATATAAAAGAATTATGGGAGTTAAAATTGCTCAGTTTAACTAAATAAATCTCTGTTGCCTAACTATGTTTAAAAAAAAATTTCCTTTTTATAGACAAATTGAAAGGATGGATTGTGGAGCTGCATGCATAAGAATGATAGCTAAATACTATGGCAAAGAAATATCTCTAACGTCGATCAAAAATAGATGTTCTTTAGAACAAAAAGGATTAAGTTTATTAAGTTTGAGTAGCGCTGCAGAATCTTTTGGTCTGAAAACTTTAGGAATAAAAATTGATTTAGATATTTTTATTAATAGAGTTTGTCTTCCTGCCATTGTCCATTGGAAAGAAGACCATTACGTTGTGGTTTATAAAATTAATAAAAAAAATGTATTAGTAGCGGATCCCGCTTTTGGACTCATAAAATATAGTCTCGCAGAATTTATAAATGGTTGGTTAATAAAAAAATCAGAACAAAATGAGACTGGAATAGCATTAATTATTGAGCCAACTGAAGAATTTCTTAAAAGGGAGAATGAAACAAGTAATGAACAAAAATTTTCTCATTTATTTGACTATATAGCGCCATATAAATTCCACTTCATTAACTTATTAGTTGGATTAGTTATTGGAAGCTTCCTTCAACTTTGCTTACCTTTTATTACACAGAACATAATTGACAAAGGTATAAATACAAGAGATATAAGTTTAATTCAAATATTACTTGTTGCTCAACTAGCAATATTTATAGGAAAAACATTTCTTGATTTTTTACAAAGTTGGGTTATACTGCATGTTAGTGCAAGAATAAATATTTCAATGATTTCTGATTTTTTGATTAAGTTAATGAAGCTCCCTTCCCCATTTTTTAAAAATAGAAAAATTGGTGATATACTTCAGCGAATTGGAGATCATAAAAGAATAGAACTTTTTGTAACAAATAATTCACTCTATTTCATATACAATTTTTTTAACATTTTAATATTCGGTAGTATACTTATGTACTATAATAGTTTAATATTTCTTATTTTTCTATTAAGTTCAGTCATATATCTAACTTGGATTTTGTTACTATTAAAAAGAAGGAAAATTATTGACAAAAAAAGATTTGAAAATTCATCAACAAACAATAGTAATTTAATACAAATCATTTCCGGAATTGATGAAATAAAACTAAATAATTGTGAACAAGTTTATCGGTGGGCATGGGAAAAATTACAAGCCAAATTATTTAATATTAATTTAAAAGGCTTGGCTTTAAATCAAATCCAAAGTTCTGGTGCATTATTTATTTCTCAGATAAGAAATCTGATTATTACTTACATTATTGCAATTTCTGTAGTGGAGGGTAAAATGACACTTGGTGTTATGCTTGCTGTGATGACCATACTTGGTTATTTGAACTCACCTTTAGATTTTATGATAAATTTTACTAGATCATTACAAGATGCTCAGATAAGTTTGGAAAGATTAAATGAGATAAACATGTTGGAGACCGAAGAAGCTGGAAGGGTAATTAAAAATAAAATGGTTTATGAAGATATAAATTTGAAGAGTATTTGTTTTTCGTACAATAATAATGACTATGAGTACATTTTAAATGGTATAAATCTTAATATTCCTTCGAATAAAATTACCGCAATTACTGGAGCGAGTGGTTGTGGTAAAACAACTTTGATAAAACTCTTATTAGGTTTGCTGGTACCAACAAAAGGCCATATTTACATTGGAGCAAATGATTTACGAACTATAGAACTTCGGGAATGGCGTCAGCAATGTGGTGCAGTAATGCAAGACGGTTTCATTTTTTCAGATACGGTATTAAGAAACATTGCTTTAAGTAACACTGAGACAATGGATTATAATAGAATATTATATTCTTCAAAATTAGCAATGGTCGACGAATTTATTAAAGAATTGCCACAAAAATATGAAACAAAAATTGGCTTAGACGCACATAATCTTAGTCAGGGTCAAAAACAAAGAATACTCTTGGCAAGGGCAATTTATAAAGATCCAAAATATTTTTTCCTCGATGAAGCTACTAATTCACTGGATTCAAGAAATGAAAAAATAATCACCGATAACCTTAATTTATTTTTTGAAAATCGGACTGTTATTATTATTGCTCACAGACTTAGTACAATTAAAAATGCACATAATATTATAACACTTGGTAGGGGCGAAGTTTTGGAACAAGGGAGTTACTGCGAACTTATACGTAAGAAAGGTAATTTTTATCAATTATTTTTAAATCAACTTGAGGAAGAAAAAATTTCTGTATGATCTTTTCTAATAAAAATACTACTAACAGTAAAGACACCAATCTAGATGAACTTTTAGGTAAAACCCCTAATTGGATAATAAAATGGGGGATCATTCTTATGAGTTTTATAATAATGACTTCACTTGTTCTTGCTAACTACATTAATTATGCAGAAGTGATAAAAGAAAGAATATACATTACTTCCATTCCTCCAATTTCTGATGTGGTTTCACCAGTTGATGGAAAAATAATAAGATTATTTTTTAAGAACCATGATCATGTAAAAAAGAACGAGATCATTTTAATTTTCGAAAATTCAGCTAATCCTGAGAGTATGCTCGAACTAATTAAAATGTTAGATACATTTAAAAGCAAAGTAAATATTAAAGAATTTTATCACAAGTTTCCTCATTATAATGATCTTGGAATTATTCAAAAATCTTATTCTAATTATCTTAAAAGTATTGAAGTTAACAACAAAATCGAAATAAATTTGGATTTCGAATTAGAATCAAAACAGATTAAGCAAAAATTATCTATACTTCATACACAATTAGACAATTATAATTTATATACAGAATATTTGCAAGAGATACTAAGTAGGTATACAAAAAACATTTCTCTAGATTCCATCGAATTTGATAAGAAAAAATATCATAACTTTAATAACTACATGAATAAAAAAGAACTAAATGATGTAAAATCAAAAGTAATTAATAATAGTATAAATATTTTGAATTGTAAAAAAGAAATGTTAGAACAAACAAATCAATTGATTATATTAGATAAAAAACTGAAGAAAAGAAAACATGCATTACAAAGAGAAATAGATATAAAATTTAATATTCTTATAGAAGACCTAAAAGTTTGGTTCGATAAATTTGTAATAAAATCGTATACGGCTGGTAAAATCCAATTTAACGAAAACATGTTGATAAATTCATACATATATAAAGGGAATTGTATTGCACGAATAGTTCCAGATTCTATTACCTCATTATACGGTAGGATTGAAATAGACAACTTAAATGTTGATAGGATCGCTATTGGTCAGCGCACTATTATAAAATTGGATAGATACAATTCACAAAATTTTTGGACTCTGGAAGGATACATCTCAAGAATAAGTTCTGTAACGTTTGATAAAAAGTATATTCTAAAAATTTCCATTCCTGATTGGTTGTATATTAGGAAAGACATTGGTGAAATACCATTGAATAATGAATATTTTGGTACAGCTGAGATAATAGTTGAATCTTCTTCCATCTTAAAAAAAATATTCTCAAAGTTCAATTCAATTGAAAATTAAAGTAAATAAAGGAAAACTAGTTGGTAGTGTAGATTAACAAGATATGGAAAATATAGAGAGTATCAGGCTATTCTAAATTAAAATGAAATTCTTCAGATGGAAGTGGATTTTTTTATCAATGTAGGTAACAATAAGAAGAGATCCAAAAAATATAATTTTTAATACTATATTTCGATTATATTTTCAGTTTATAAAGTTAGTATTTATCTTCAGAAAAAGTCACCTATTTGGGAGAACGAATTCCAATAAGTCAGGTGAATTTCAAACTCATGATTTACGGAATGATAAATGAATAAAACCAGTAAAAAATACCAAGTACTACTACTTGGTAAAATAAAAATAAGAAACAAAATAATAAAAAAAGTTTAAAATATTTATTTCATTTATTAAACGAATCAAGGCATTTATTTTAAGTGCGCAATAATTTTACGTAACCACGTAGTACTACTCTTTTAATACCTATTACACTTTTTTATATTTCTTAGGAAATTTATATTAAAATGCTCTGTTAATGACGAGAGGGTTCTTGTTTGAAATAAATACATATTTACGAAGCACTAAAATTTTTGATAGAAATTTATTAAAGAAATTTTATACTGTACTATATTATTTAATTGTAGCGGTTTTACTGTTTACTGGAGTAACCAAAGTTGTTGACCCACTACCGCTTTTGGAAACTCTTAAATTAATTCCTATTGTTCCGGAAGATTTGGTTGTCCCAGTTGCAACATTATTACCAGTTCTTGAGGTTGGTCTTGGTCTGCTTATGCTGCTAAAAATAAAACTAAATGTAATATTGCCGTTAGTTGTAATGTTATTTTTCATCTTTTTTGCTTTTAGTATTTATGGGAATTTTGTTGGTCTTAATGCTGATTGTGGGTGTTTTGGAAATGTTGTAAAAAGTGAATTTGGGTGGGGTATGATAGTGAGAAATTGTGTTTTGTTTGTTGGAAGTGTTTATATAAATTTTAATATAAGGTCTTGCAAGACAAATAACTAATTAATTTTAACAAATTTGGAGAAAAAAATGAAGAAGATATTAAGTATGATCGCATTAATGATTATTGTTGGAATGGTCTTTTTTACCCCCACTAAAACACAGGCAATTTCTCAAGCACCAGGAAAATGGTTTCCTTCATATAGTGCTTGTGCCTGTCCAGTTGTTGTGCACACTTGTACATGTGTCTATCTTGACTAAATCTTATGGTTGTTATTTAAGTATAGAAAGTTCTCGAATGAGAACTTTCTTTTAACTTTAATACAACTGCAAAAAACAATATTTTACTGGTTACTTTTTAATATGTTTTTTAAGTGTTGTGGAGTGTTCAAGGTCATCTTGTTTTGGAATCACCTTTGAAATGGGCATGTTTTATTTTTTACGAATTATGCGGAGAATGAGAACAACTTTTGCTTCTAGTAAATTAGTTTTGCAATATCCAAAATGTAGATATACGATATTAAGCAAGAAATATAGTTATTGAACAAACAAAAAGTTGAATGTATGTCATGAAGTATCAAGAATAATTAATTTAGTAATGATATATTGGTTTATAGTAGTTTGTCCATCTAAAACCTTTTTATTCTATGATTATAGGTATAAATATGTTTATTATTGAAAAAAGTAAAATAGTATTTTTTATGATATGTTTAATTGGAATTATTTCATGCCATAATGAAAGCGTTAAAAATAATAGTATCAGTTTTGATGCAAAATCTAGAAGTTTCGAAAAACTTTTTAGCATTGTTGATAGCTTTAGTATTCCAACAGAGTACTCTGATAGTATTAAAATTTTTGAAATTAATAAAGCTTACAAAATTAATAATGATATTTTATTATCGGATTCCCGGAGTGGCAATTTATTAATTGTATCAAAAAAAGGTGAGCTCATAAAAATTATTGGGAAAAAAGGCAAAGGGCCAGGTGAGTTCATGAATTTGTCAGATTTTATTGTAACAAGTGATAGGAAAATATTGGCCATCAATGCCTTGGAAAATACGTTAAATGAATATCATCAAGAAAAGTTCGTTAAAAAAATTAGACTCTCATTTGAGCATAGAATCCCAGAACAAATTTTGGAAATTTCGGATAATAGATTTGTTATTTGTGCTTATAGAAACCTCGAAAATGGATCCACCAGAAATAATTATAATTTTTTACCTTATGGTAAATCTTGCTACCTCAATATATATGATAAAGAATTTAATTTACAAAACGGTTTTATTAGCCCACATCCAAAATATGATGAAACTATGGATTGTTTTGCTGTAACGCAAATAAATTCATTTTCACCATCCGTAGTATCTAACGACTATATTTACAGTATGAGGCAGGATGGATTTTATGAAATTATTGTTTCAGATATGAATGGAAAAAGCATAAATAGATTTTCAGTGAAACAACAAAAGTTCATTGAATTTGATTTAAACTTAATACAAGATCATAAAGTAATAAACCGTCGTTCAAACTATTCATTTGAAAAACAGGGACAAATAATCGCAAGTCATTCTTCTCCTACCTCATTACATGCTGTTAAGAACTATTTACTAGTAACTATTTTTGCTCCATATGATAATGCTTTTTCACAATACTCGCTTTCTGATTGGCCAGAAAGAGAATATCATTTAGATATTTTTAAAATAGAAAAAATGGATTTAAAACCAGTTTTCGGTGGTATTAAAATGAATAAGAAAATAATAGGAATAACTGAAGATGAAACCTTAATTTGTATTGATAGAAAATATGATGAAAATATTAAAAATATAAACATCTATACATATAGGTTGAACTTATGAAGAAAATTAATTTTAATAAGGGATTAAATTATTTGGGGATGACAATCTTATTCATTTGCCTTCTTTATTTGCTTTGGCAAAGGTCGGAATTGTCTGAAAGTTTAATAAATAATCATGATGAACTTAATATATGTAAATATCAAGTTAACTTTTTTCAAACTGAGCTTGACATTAGGTCAAAAGCAATTGGGAGTAAATTAGATTTAAATTTAATGAAAATAGAAAACAATATTAATTTTAAAACAAATAAAAATAAAATCCTAATTTTTGCTGATGATGCAACATGTACACCTTGTTTTCATGAAACTATCGGCCTAATTTTAAACCAAAGAAATGAATCAGTGGATTCTGATATAGTAGTAATTTTAATTGTTGGTTCAAGGAACCAAAATTATACAAAAAAGTTATGTGAAAAATATTTACATGAGCTACCAGTTTATTCCGATTCCAATTTTCTTCTAAAAAAAAGTTTAATCTTGACACTAGGTTTACATCATGTTTTTTACTTGATGAAGATGATAATTGTTTATCATCATTTCTATTTAAGAAGGAGATGAGTTTAATAATTATATAAAAAGTAAGGTTATTCTAAAAATTACAAAGTTGTTAAATTGAAAAATTCAGTTTCATATAACGACGTATTTAATAATGTTAATTAGGCAATTACGATTTTGATAACTCAAATATATTTTTTAGGAGAGATGTGAGTAAGGTTAACAACTTTTTTTTTTATTTTTTTATTTTTTTATTTTTTTATTTTTTTTTTTTTTTTTTATTATTGCCTTATTTAAGGAAAGCAACACTTATGATATGAACGAAAAAAAAAAATAACTGAACTATTTAATAAAAGACGAGACATAATTAAGAATTATTGTTTAGACTATGAGTTAGATGCAAGAAAATATATAGCCGTAATTTATGGTGAATTAATCAATAATTTTAACAAATTTGATCGATTCGATGAAATACGAGCTGAAATAGGTTTGGATCCGTCAATTGGATTTGCTCAAATTAAGATTTCAACCTTTTATTGGCTTGAAGAAAACTTTGGTTACAATATTGGAGTCTCATCAAGTCAAAATAGAGAAGAACTAATTAAAAGAATAACTGATGATGAATGGAATATTAGATATTCAGTATTTTATGTAAAATTAATAGAAAAAGAATATAAAAAAAAATTTTTGGAAACCATATCGGTTAGTACGTTAGGTGCATTATATGGAAGCGGAATTGATTATGAAAAAAGAAATTACGTACGAAATAATGAATGATATCGGAGACAGTGCTCAATCTTTTTATTCTTCTAGTAAAATGTTACAAGAATTTCCTGAAAATTAATAAAAATGCAACTTTTACGTATTATCTTAATATTGTCATTTTTTTTATTTTCTTGTAAAATTAGAAGAGATAATTTTAAGGTAATTGAAAGAAAAAAGTGGGATAAAACGGAATATCCTGGAAATAAAAGCATTTATAAGTACAAAAAAAAACCTTCTTTAATTCTAAAGTATATAGTTGTTCATCATTCAGCATTTAGTGATTCACCTAGCCCCGCAAAGATACAAAAACATCAAGTCGATAAATTAGGATTTTCTGAGATTGCCTACCATTTTATCATTGATAGGGCTGGTCAGGTTTTTGAAGGACGTTCAATATTATATATGGGGAGCACATGCAGGCCAAACCAAAGAAGCAAACCAAAAAGCAGATAGCATTAGGGCAGGAAAATGTAAATCAATAATTGAAAATGCACTTATGTTAGATCCAGATTATGGCGCTATAGGAATTTGTATTGATGGAAACTTCAATTTTCAATATCCAAATAGTTCACAGCTTTTATCTTTGCAAAATCTTTTAGTTTATTTAATGAATAAATTTGACATAAAGAAAAAAAAAAATTCTCTTGCACAAAGAAGTGAAAAAAAGGTTAATAGAAAATAAAGGTTTAACTTTTATTGGTGAAGAAACTGAATGTCCGGGAAATCTCGGAGTGCCTTTAATTAATTCAATTTTATCAAAATTATAATAATTTTAGATAATATATTTAGTGTCAATATCCTAAAATTAAAGAATTAAAATCTCAATGAGCATCCTTTGTAATATCACATTCATTAATTTTTTTTTCAATGATTATATCAATTAAACATTTGTTGGAGTATTTATTTTAACTAAATTAGTTAAAGTTTACTTCCCAATGTCAGCATACATTTTGTTATTATCCATACAAATAATATAATCTCAGATCCAGAAGAAATCGAAAAATTTATTACTGAGCCTCTAGAATCAGCAATAGGAACAGTTATTGGCGTTAAGAAATTCACTTCAGTTTTTGTTTTATTCCCATTAAATCAGAGAAAACTTCTTTCGACAGAAAAAAGTAAAGGAAAACAACAAAAAAAACCAAGTAGTACTACTTGGAAAAATCCAAATAAAAAACAAAATTATTAAAAATAGTAAAAATTTTTATTTCGTTTATTAAATAAAATCAAAACATTTGTTATAAATCTGCGCTAATTTTATCCATCCACGAGGTACTACTGTTTTAATATCTTTTACACTTTTTTATATTTCTTAGGAAATTTACATATAAATGTTCTGTTAAATACGAGAGGATTTTTTTTGTTTGAAATAGGCACGTACATGCAAAGCAGTAAATTGTTTGACAGAAATTTATTGAAGAAATTTTATTCTGCTCTTTATTATTTAATTGCAGTTGTTTTGTTGTTGTTACCGGGGCAACTAAAATTGTAGACCCCCTACCGCTTTTGGAAACTCTTAAAATAATTCCTATTGTTCCGGAAGATTTGGTTGTCCCAGTTGCAACATTACTACCAGTTCTTGAGGTTGGTTTAGGATTGCTTATGGTACTTAAAATATTACCCAAAGTAACTTTAATTGCTGTGACATTGTTATTTTTTTGTATTTTTTCTTTTTAGTATTTATGGGATTTTTTTTTGGCCTTAACGCTGATTGCGGTTGTTTTGGGAATGCCATTAAAAGTGATTTTGGATGGGGTATGATTTTAAGAAATACTTTACTTCTTTTAATAACAATTTATATCTCTTATTTTATGGTTAAATCAAATAAGAATGAAAGAAATCTATAAAAACATATTTACACTTTTTCTAAGCCTAATTTTTATCACGGTTTTTATTCGTAATAATGAGTTAATTGATAGTTTGACAGCAAAACTTTTTTATTTCTATTTTTTGTCGATTGTAGTATTAGGAATTTCAACAATCTCATTGTTTTTTTATAAGAAAAAAAAATAAGTATTTCACTTAATATTTTAGATCTAGTTATATTATTATTTTATGCCTACAACTCCGTTAGGTTATTATTTACTGAATTCTCAGCCTTTGATAATGACAAATTCATAACATTGACTTTGTTAATTTGCTATTATTTTATTTTTAAGCATTTAGTATCATATCAAGGCAAATATATTTTCCCCCTAATTGTGTTATTATGTATCTTTTTAGTAGTTGGTCTATTACAATCTTTAATTGGTCTATTTCAAGTTTATAATCTGTTTGGATACAGTTCTCCATTCTATTCCTTAACGGGTTCTTTTGATAATCTTGCACCATATTCCGGTTTTATAGTTACTTTTTTACCTTTTGCATTTGGACTATATTTTTTAACAAGCAGCAATTCTACAGAAAATAAAATATTAAAGTATCTAGGTTTAGTTCTATTTTGTTCTGGTATCTTGGTTCTGCCACTTACAAAAATACGCGGTGACTGGCTCGCTTCAATTGGTGGTTTATTGGTTATTATTAATTATCGTTACAGACTAAATGAAAAGTTCTGTCTATTAAAATTAAATTCAGCGGTTAAGATTTTAATTATTGGTTCAATTTTAGCTTCGCTGGTTTTTTCCATATATGGTTTATATAAAATAAGACCGGCTTCGGCTTATGGCAGAATTTTGATGTGGAAAGTTACAGCAAATATGATTGAAGAAAATCCGATGTTTGGAATTGGTTTTAATAAATATGGAGATTTCTATAATAATTATCAGTCGGCATATTTTTCTGCTGAAAAAAGAGACGACTACGAAAAATATGTAGCAGATAATGTTGACTACGCACATAATGATTTATTAGAAATATTTGCAGAATTGGGTGTGATAGGATTCGGACTCTTTATACTAATTCTTTTTTATACTCTCAAAACTGATAAAGTGAAATATTTAGAAGAGGTAAGAAATAATCATATTATTGTGGCTGCCAAAGCATCAATCATTTGCATTGTCATTTCATCTCAATTTACTTTTTCCCTTCAAATATTAGCTACAATGTTGAATTTCGTTTTCCTCTTAAGTTTAATAAGTGCATTTGATGAGAAAAAATATTTTACATTAATAGAAATAAATCCGTTTAGACAAAAAGTTATTGGAATAATTGGGTTATTCTTATTAGTTATTCTAACAATCCATACAACAGAATCATATAAAGCTAATAAGAAATGGCAAAATGCAAAACTTTTATCGGGGTACATGAAGTATGATAGTGCAATAAAATATTATTCTGAAAGTTATGAAAAGCTAAACAGCAATGGAAGATTTTTATTAAACTATGGCGGGACACTTTCATTAGCCGGTAACTATAACAAAGCAATTGAAATTTTAAAAGAAGCTCAAAATTACAATAGCTCAAATAACCTATACATTTTACTTGGAAATAGCTATACAGAGCTTAAGAGATTTGATGAAGCAGAAAAATCATACCTAAAAGCAATTAGCAGTATTCCAAATAGATTGTATCCTAAGTATAAACTTACACAAATGTTTCTAAAATCCGATAGGTTAAATGATGCCAAGGAATTAGCTTTGGATATTTGCAAAAGTAATGCAAAAGTGCCTTCAACAGCAGAAAATGAAATAAAAGCTGAAATGAAAAAAATATTGGAATTATAAATGCTTGGCCGGGCATAAATAAATCATAAACTAAAACATGGAGAAAACAATGACACTAAACACAAAAAAGAGGTTTAAGAATATTGGTAAAGTAGTTGCGGGAGTATTATTTGCGCTGCTTCTGTTTACCAATATTAAGGTTGCATTGATGGATGATGCAGAAATATTTAGTGGAGATATCTCGTTACTTGGTGTCGAGTTAACCTTATTTGAGGCAACTTATGCTTGTGGGGGGGCTGATTGCTATGATATTTGTAAGACAAATGAGCTCGGAACTTGCACTTATTTAATTAGTGTTGGTTGGTGCCCTGGGCGATGGAGATAATACTTGAGCTCGTTATGCTGTAAACTGCAAAAGGTGACAATGTTATAATCTTTTGGAAATCAATGCAGATTGATATATGAGGAACGAATGTTATTTAAATAATATTTTTAATTAGTGTTGAAATGTGAAAATTACTTATGATACTTGGAAAATGTAACATTACACGAGTAGTGAATCTTATTAGTTATAGAAGTACCAATTATTGAATTCTCCTTTTTATTCAATTGTTTGCTAAATATTTTCTCAGTAGAATGAATTGGTTCTTTAATTATTGAAGTATAGATATTGCTTATGCTATAATTTTCTACCTTTTGCAAATTATAAGTTATTTGAATTCGCTTTGGAAAATGTCAAACAGGTTAAAACTGGTTGGTTTTCATGATGTGAAAAATGTGATTAAGGAAGTCATTGTTTTCCGGAGTGGGTTCAAGCTATTTTATTATTTAGGAGATCAGATGAAAAGACCTAATGGTTATGCACTTATTATTTTAATTTTCTCTACAATTTTAACATGTAGTTGTAATGGTAAAATTGATATGAATGAGAAATTGTCAAATAACAGGCATACTGAAAACGAAAGAATTACTTTTAAAGAAGGTAAAAAAATAAAAGAACTTCTTTTCAACTTTAATAAACTCAAATTACCGAATGAAGATCGTAGATTTGTACAAATTGAATTGAATTCAAAATTTAAATTGGGTGGTGTTAATAATGAATTATTGCTAACTCCGTCGTTCGTAAAAGTAGATAAAAACAAAAATATTTATGTATTGGATAATATAGATAGTTCCGTGAAAAAATTTGACAATATGGGGCATTATGTAGAGAAGTATGGTAAAAAAGGTGCAGGGCCAGGTGAATTTGAACGTGCGTGGAATTTTGATGTTAGTGTGGATGGGGTGACAGTAATTTCAAGCCCAAATAATAATAAATTTGCAGTTTTTGATCGCGATGAAATTATTGAGTTTAAACCAATAGATATGGCCATCAATCTTTGCTTTACTACAACAGGTGAAGTTTTGATTTTTCAAATTGCAGATCTGATAAATAAATCACCATTTCGAAGAATAGATTATAAGAAAGATATTATAATAGAGTATCAAAATATTTTGAAAACAAAAAAAAAAATGAGGGCATGTTACCATTTTTAATGGGGATGTACACAGATATCGAGATAATAATATCGTTTATATTTCGCAAATAATGGGATATATAGTAATATATGACGACGATGGTAAAATTGTTAGTGTTTTTAGGTTGATTGATAAAGTTGTGCACTCTGGTTTAACTAAAAGAGAGGAGAAAATAGCCGGTTTTTCAAGTCCATTAGTAAGATTTCCTAGAGAAGATGAATACTTGTTTTTTGTTTCGAATATATTTGAGGACAATTTATATATACTTAAAAATAATGAGAAAACGGATTCTAATGAATATATTATCGACATTTATTCTTTGTCTGAGGCAGGTTATAAGTATTCATTATTGTTAAAAACTTTAGGAGAAATTAAGTCAGTTTATTTTACTAGTACCAATTTATATGTGGTTAAAGCCAATACTGAGGTTGAAGTATTTGAATATAATATTCTTGAGAAAGCAATATGACAAAAACCTATAAGTATGGTTTTTGGATACTTCTGATTAGTACTTTTACTTTTTACAATTTTTGGCGTATTACAAAAACTAGTTGCGGTAAAGAAAATATTTTATGCAAAGAAATAAATAAAAAAAGAATATCATCATTAATGAAATCAAACATTATTAGTCGAGGGAAGATAAAATCTATTAAGGGAAAAAATATTGTAACTAACGAATTAAATGAGTGTTTATTAAAGGATGCAACTCTAATAATATTACTCTCAGAGTTTAAGTGTAATGAATGCCAAGAGAAAGAACTAAAAAGATTAAATATACTCAATGAAACGATCAAATCTGATGGATTAAATATAATAGGAATCACAACAATATCGAAAATGAGTCAAGTAATAGTACAAAGAAAAATTCTAAAATTAGATTTCCCAATTTATTGGGTTGATGATATTACGTTTAGTAAAATATCTGTAAGTAATGAATATCCTCAAATCATTTATGTGAAAGATAATATCATTCAATCTGCATTTATACCAGTACCGCTGGATGATGGGTTTTCAGAAATATATTACGAGCATTTTCTTAAAAATTTGTAAAGAGAAAGCAAATATCACTAATGAAATGTTTAATGATAAATTTCTAAAAAAAATAGAAAATTCACCATAAAAATATTATATGATTTATTTTAATAGTTTGCTAAATTGTATTTTTCATTGTTAAATAATAATTATATTGTTATCTACATTATCTATATCCCGTCCAGTTACAGTTACAATGTTCTTTATTGGCATTACATTCCTTGGTATTTATTCATTTAGTAAATTGGGTATTGATTTACTGCCAAATGTTAGTTTACCTCATTTAATAGTTCAAACTACATATCCCAATGCTAGTCCAGAAGAAGTTGAAAAACTTGTCACAGAACCTCTAGAATCCGCTATAGGAACAGTTGTTGGAGTTAAGAAAATTACTTCAGTTTCTAAAGAAGGAATTTCCGTTATCTCAATAGATTTTCTTTGGGGGAGCAATATCGATTTATCAGTGCTTTCATTAAGGGAAAAGTTAGATAATATAAGATTTGTTTTACCACAAGAAATGGGTCGACCCACAATAATTAGAGCTGATCCTTCGGCTTCGCCTATTGTTAGCTTAGCGATAACATATAGAAATCAGAATTCAGAAGACAGAATTCAGCAGTCAGAAGAAAGAACTCTGAAGTCAGAATTCAGCAGTCAGCATAGGGAAAAAGAAAAGCTGAATCAAGAATCAAGAAACGAGTATAAAGCTGCAAGTATCCAGTATGTTGATCATGATTCGCCATATGGGGAAATAAAACGTCTTATTGATTTGAAAGAAGCTGCAAGAGTTATTTTTAGAAGAAGACTTGAACAATTAGATGGAGTTGCTCAGGCAGTTGTTACCGGCGGTTTGGAAAGGGAGATTTTAATTGAGGTTGACCCTCAAAAGTTAGATGCATACAATATTAGTTTTAGTGAAATTGAAAACTCTTTGAAATCTTCAAATATTAATATGCCCGCCGGTTCAATAATGAAAGGGCTATTCCGTTACTCACTAAGAACGCTTGGGGAATATGATAATATTAGCGAGATTAAAAGCACAGTTGTAAAATATAATAAAAACGGCAATGCCATTTTGCTTATGGATATTGCAAATGTTTCTGAAAATTTTAAGGAACGAGAAGGTTTAACTAGGTTAAACGGTTCGGAAACGGTCGGTATTTTAATCTATAAAGAATCCGATGCTAATACTGTTTCTATTTCAAAAAAGGTTAAAGAAACCATTAAAGTTTTGCAAACAGAATATCCGGAATTTAATTTAATTGTAGTTTCAGATCAGTCCGGTTTTATTGAAGATGCAATAACAAATGTAAAGCAAGAAATTATCTATGGCGGTTTTCTTGCTGTTTTTGTTTTGTTCTTTTTCTTAGGAAATTTGAGGAATGTATTTATCATCGGAATTACTATACCGGCTTCTTTGGTGTTAACAATTCTTTTAATGTACTTATTTAAAATTAATTTCAATATTATTTCATTAGGCGGAATTGCGGTCGGTGTTGGAATGCTTTTAGACAATGCAATTATTGTAATTGAAAATGTAGTTAGGTATAGGGAACAAGGATTATCTATAAGGCAAGCAGCTTTGAAAGGTTCGAGCGAAGTGACAATGCCGATTGTTGCAGCTACATTAACAACAATTGCTGTTTTTTTACCGTTAATTTTTGTTAAAGGAATAGCGGGAGAATTATTTAAAGATCAATCTTATGCAATTGCATTTTCATTAGGAGCATCAATAATTACCGCAGTAACCTTAATACCTATGCTAGCCGGTCGCGAGAAATATTTTACTATTAAAAATAAAGCAAAGTATGAAAAAAATTACTTAATCATTGAGCGACCGGAAATAAAATCATTATTTGGCAAGGTGATATTTTGGTTAAGCTTACCTTTCGTTTTTATTTTTAGGTCAACTGTCTTTATTATTGTAAAAATTGTTATTTCCATTTCAAAATACTTTTCTTTATTCTTTGAAATATTTTACCGAATAGCTAATAAATTATTAGATAAACTTATTGATAAATATGAGTTACTGCTTGAATGGTCTTTAAATAATAAAAAGAGTGTGCTATTTTTAACTTTAATACTGTTGGTTTTAACCGGGTTTGCGACCATTGATATCAAAAAAGAATTTATTCCGCCCACAGACCAAGAAGAATTTATCGTTGAATTGAACTACCCAAAAGGAACCTCTCTGAAAGGGAACTCAGAGCTGACTTCGGAAATAGAAAAGTCCATAATGAATATTAAACATGTGAAGAATATAGTCTCAAATATAGGTAGAGTAAATGAGTTTGACTTTCTCAACAAGGAACAGCATTCTGTAAATAAAACTAATCTGATTGTAAAATTAGACTCGTATAAAAATTATAACGAGGTACAAACAAACTTAAAGAAAGTATTCGCAAACCTCGGGAATATATCTTATTCATTAAAGCAAGTTAAAACGACTTACTCGGAGTTAATTCAACCAACCGAAAATGATATTGTAATAAAGATAAAAAATAAAGACATAGATTCTGCATTTGCAAGCGCAAAGAATATTATTGATAAATTGAATGAAGGAAAAATTAACGGTATTTCGAACTTAAGGATTGGCGTGGACAAAGGTTCTCCGGAATTTAGAATTACGATTGATAATAATAAATGTAATTCTTATGGAGTTAGCATTGGAGATGTAGCAAGAAGAATAGCTTATCTTGTGAAGGGAAAAGAAGCAACTTTTTTTTCTGACTTTGATAAAAAAGTAGCAATAAATTTAAGAACAAAAAGCTCAGCCCGTGATGATATTGAAGAAATATTGAACCAATATTTAATATTAAATAACACGCAAATACCTATTAAAGATTTAATTAAGGTTGATAAAAGTGAAAGTTATAATGAGATTTGGAGAGAAGAACAATCCAGAACAATTTATGTTTTTGCTGATACCAAAGATATAGGAGTAGATGAAGCTGTTGATAAAATAGATAAAGAAATTAGTAAAATGCCAACTTTACGAGGACAGATAATTAATGTTGGCGGAGCTAATGAAGAAATACACGATTCATTTTCACAATTATATGCAGCATTATTTATTTCTATATTTTTAATGTATATGATACTTGCAATGGAATTTGAGTCATTTTTATTTCCTTTTATTATTATATTTTCTGTCCCATTAGGGTTAATAGGCGGAATACTTTCACTCTATTTGCTGGGTGAAAGCATAAGCATAATTTCGATTATGGGTTTAATTATATTAGTAGGTATTGCCGATAATGACGCGGTTGTTAAAGTAGAGTTTATTTTGAGAAAACGGAATGAAGGATTGAATATTCATGATGCAATAGTGCAAGCAGGGAAAGATAGATTTCGCCCAATTGTAATGAACTCATTAACCGTTCTGTTCGCATTGATTCCTATGATTGTAGGAATAGGAGCAGGAACACAATTAAGAATTTCGCTTTCATTAGCAATTGCCGGCGGACTTTTTTCAGCAACTTTTTTAACATTAATAATTATTCCGGTTCTGTACTCGTATCTTGAAAAATGGTCGAAAAAAGAATTTTAGTTTATTAGAAATAGAGAGATATTTATGAAAATACCAATTAAAATAATTTATTTAATTGTTGCAATAATAGCATTAATATTTATGATATATGCATTCTTACCCAATGGTAATAGTACTGAGAATGACACTAACCAAAGTAATGTAGATTACAATAAACTTGATGAGATTATTTTTAATGTTAAAACCGATACCGTAACAAAAGGAACTCTTGTGCAAAAAATAACTGCAAACGGAATTGTACGTGCAGATAAAGAATTAGATGTTTCAGCAAATATAAGCGGTGTTATTAGTGAAATAAATATTTATGATGGCAAGTATGTTAATAAAAATGATATACTTATTAGATTAGACGATAGGGAATATCAAATAAATTTAAGGGAAGCAGAAGAAAGAATAATTGAAGCAAAGGTTAACTATGGTTTTTTAATAAAAGATGCTCCTACTGATTCAACAAAAAGTGAAGAAAAAGAAATAATAACTAAACAGTTGATAGAGTTAGAAAAACAATATGAAAATTCATTAATTACTGAAGAAGAATACAATGAGAAAAAAGATGAATTGGACATGAAATTAATATTTACAGGCGCTAAAAGAGAAGAATTAATTTTAAATAAAAGTGGTTATAATGCTGCAATAAATCAAATTGATAAAGCAAAATTAAATTTAGATTACACTGTTATAAGAGCGCCGTTTAACGGTGTTATCGGGAATTTCGATTTGGTTATTGGTGAAAGAATTGGAGCGGGAGATAAATTATTTAAACTATTTAGTACTTATACTATGAAAATTGATATTAATATTTTAGAAAGTGAACTTAATAAAGTTAGTATTGGTAATAATGTTGAAATAGAAATACCGGCATTGCCGGAGGAAAAATTTATTGGTAAGGTTAGTCAGATTAGTCCGTACATTGATACAGAAAATAGAACCAGTAAAATTGTTTTATCAATCAAAAATATCGATTCGAAAATTAAACCGGGAATGTTTGCTAAAGTATTAGTTGCTTCAAAAACATTAAACGATAAGATATTAATACCAAAAGACGCTTTACTTGTTAGGGATAAAAGGAATTTAGTTTTTACTGTTGAAGATAGTTTGGCAAAATGGAAATATGTAGATATAGGCGAACAAAATGATAAATACATTGAGGTTATCAACGGAGTTAATGCCGGTGAAAATATTATTGTAGAAGGTCATTTTAATTTAGCGCATGATTCCAAAGTTAGAATAATTAATTAAACTTTGAAAAAGTTATTTTATATATTTTTATCGCGCCCCGTAACTGCTGCGATGTTTTTTTTTACGATAGTTATATTAGGATTAGCAGCTTCATTTAACCTTCCGCTAGAGCTTTCACCTCACGTAGAATTTCCGAGATTGACAGTTACAGTAACTTGGCAAAATGTATCACCGGAAGCTGTTGAATCATTTGTTACTTCTCCAATAGAATCAGAATTAGCCAGCATAAGAGGTGTAAAGGAAATCAAATCAAGATCATCTGAAGGAATGGCTTGGGTAAGTCTTGAGTTTTATCCTGAGGTGGATGTTGATTTTGCAAGGATTGAGATTAATGAGAAAATTTCAGCCTTAAAGGATGAACTTCCGTTTGGAGTTTCTCCTCCAAGAGTTTCATCGTATGTCCCTGAAGATTTACGTGATTTACAAGGCTTTATTACTTATACCATATCAAGTAATGAGAGCGCTAATGCAATCCGTAAATATGTAAAAGAAAATATGCTCTATTCAATTATGTCAATCAATGGAGTTGAAGATGTTGCTGTGAGAGGCGGAAATGAAAGGGAAATAAGCATAATAGTTGATTATGAAAAAGTCAGAAATTTAAATATTAGTAATGAAGATATCACCAACAGTATTACAAATATAGAACAGATAAAATCTTTGGGGAATATAAAAAAAAACGGCAGGCAATTTATTTTTAGAATAAGTAATAAAATTGAAAGTATTGATGACATACAAAACCAAAGTATTAAGC
This sequence comes from Ignavibacteriales bacterium, assembly GCA_020635285.1. Lineage (GTDB taxonomy): Bacteria > Bacteroidota > Ignavibacteria > Ignavibacteriales > Melioribacteraceae. The sequence goes on from JACKAB010000044.1 coordinate 579,853, forward strand.
ATAATAAAGATGGTACAATAATAAAATTAAAAGATATTGGTAAGGTGATAGATGATTATCGCGAACCGAATGATTATTATAGAATAAATGGAAAAGAAACCGTATCGCTAATTATTAGCAAAGAATCCGGAACAAATACTTTAGAGATTGCCGAAAGAGTTTATGAAAAAATGGCAGAACTTGAAAGTATATTACCAAACGGATATTTAGTAATTAAAGAAATAGATAAGAGCGAATCAATCCGGGATGAGCTGAATGAACTTACTCAAAATGCTTTTTTTTCTTTATTTATAATCGTTTTGGTTTTATTACTAATTTTCCGTTCAATTAAAGTTTCACTTATTATTATTACCTCAATAATTTTTTCGCTACTGTTTTCATTTCTTCTTTTCTTTTTATTTAATATGCCGCTAAACATTCTAACTATTTCTGCTTTTATACTTGGTTTTGGTTTTATGGTTGATAATTCCATTGTTGTTATTGATTTTATTGAACAGAAATATTGTAATGATGGTATTAAGCGATTAACAGTTTTATTGAAAAATATTTTCAAACCGGTTTTTGCATCAACACTTACTACTATTGCTGTATTCGTTCCATTGCTTTTCTTAACCGGCGAGCTAAGACTTTATTTTGAGCAGTTTGCTTTGGGGATTGTATTTACTTTATTTGCTTCACTAATTGTTTCATTTACTATAATACCAATGCTGTATATTCGTTTCATTAGAATTCATGAACTAAAATCATTTAAGTGTAAAATTAGTATTTGGGAGAAGATTTATTTTTCGATTACAGCTAAAATTTTCAAATGGAAAAAACTAAGTATTATAATTTTAATTTTGATAATCGGTTTACCGGTTTGGTTGCTTCCATCACGAATTGAAACTCCTGTATTGGGAACTGTCTATAATTTTGTTTTTGATTCTGAAACGTTTACGGAAATAAAACCATACTTCAATTATATTTTTGGAGGAAGTTTAAATCTATTTTTTAATCATGTAAGCAGGGGAGAAGTATGGCAGTTTGGTGAAGAAACATACATTTACGTTAGACTTGAATTGCCGAATGGAAATACTATTGAAAGAATAAATGAGCTTACAAAAGACTTTGAAAAAGAAATATTGAGTTATAGAAGTGATTTTAAGAATTTAATAACAAATGTAAGCGATGAAGAGAATGCGAGTTTGAGAGTTGAATTTACTAACAAACAAAGTGAAACATCGTTCCCATATATTCTAAAAAATTATTTAACCTCCTATGCCACAAGACTTGGCGGTTTGAATGTTTCAGTCTACGGTTTTGGTCCGGGTTTTTCTAATTCAGGTGGTTCATTTAGTAATTTTTCCGTAATAGTTAAAGGATTTAATTATAAAAAAGTTAGAGAGCTTGCAGAAAATTTTAGAAATCAAATATCACGCAATCCGCGAATTGATAATGTTGATATTGACAAATCGGAATATTATTGGGCAAAAGATGTTTTTGAAGTAGTTGCAACAATTGACAGAAAGAATTTATTACAATTTAATATTTCTCCGGAAGAAGTAATTCAAAATATTGCTAAAAATACACAGGGTAATTTAAGTTGGAATTCATTTAGTATAGATAATGATGAAGTTAAGTATAATATTAAATTTACAAATTATAAAAAGATGCAAATAAGTGAATTAGAGAATATTATTATAAAGGGAACGAATGGAATAGTTTTGAAAGTAAAAGATTTAATTAATTTTGAAGTTAAAAAAGTGTTTTTATCAATAAACAGAGAGAACCAACAATATGTGAGATATGTTACTTTCGATTATAAGGGGCCATACAAATATGGTAACGAATTTGTTAAATCAGCAATTCAAAATATGAATATCTCTGAAGGTTACTCAATTGAAAAACGAGAATATAGTTTTCGATTTGATAAAGAAGAAGAAATTGATGTGTGGAAAATTTTATTCTTCGCTATTATATTAATATTCATGATCACTGCAAGCTTATTTGAATCTTTTAGAAAACCAATAATAATTATTACGGCTGTTCCATTTGCAATTATTGGTACATTTTTTCTTTTTTACTTTGAAGAACTTAATCTCGATAGAGGAGCTTATGCCGGACTTTTATTACTAATTGGTTTAGTCGTAAATAACTCAATAATTCTTGTAGACCATATTTCAAGTAATATTAATTATTTAGATTATAAAAAAATTACAGAATATAGTGCACAAAGACTACGTCCTATATTTACGACAAGTCTAACAACAATTGCAGCATTAGTGCCCTTGCTACTGGGTGTAGAATCAACATTTTGGAAAAGCTTAAGTTTTAGTGTTGTTGGTGGAATATTTTTATCAGCAGTTATTGTTGTTTTGTATTTGCCATTATTTTACTATTTGCTGTTTAAGAAAGCAAAGAATATAGAATGGCAATAGCCAAGTACTATTATATTGATTTGCCCAATGATTGAGATTCTAAATAAAATAGAATAAACAATTATGTCCAGAGAATTAAACCGCAATAGATTATTTTGCGCCATTTTTAACTCTTACATTATATTATTACTAATTCCATCAAAAATACTAGTTAACAAGCTAATGTGTTGAATGGTTTTATTGAATAAAAGCACGTAGTACTACTTGGAAATAACTCACATATAAAAGAAATATGAAATTAAATAAAATAAAAAGTTGTGTTTATCGTGTTAAATCCAAACATCTCAAATGAATTTGCACATTATATGTTAAACCAAGTAGAAGTACTTGCTAAGATTTTGAAAGAATTTATTATTTTTTGATTAAGACATTTAGAAAAAGGAAGAAACAATAAACTGAATATAATAGATAAAGGATGAATATTTGCTCTAAGAAGGGTACTTATTAGGATATTGAACACTTAATATATTTAATAATTGATAAAAGACAGCAACATGATTATACTAACATTTAATAAAACAAATTGTTTATCATAGAAGTTAACCGTTTTATATTTTGTTATGACTTGGCGGGAATTAGATAATGGTTTTTATAATAAACAAGTTTTATCTTTTTATTCTTTGTGGAAAATTAAATTAGTTTTGCAGAGATTTTTTAGCGGGTTTACTTGACATAATTAACACAACAAAAGAAATATTTAACTTTGGAGTTTATAAATGAAGAAGGTATTGATACTCTTAATAGTCGGAATAAATATTTGGGCACAAGCAGGTGAGTGGACATTTTATACCGCTGAATACAAAGATTTACCAAACCATATGGTTAATGCCATCGCAATCGATAGTCTGGGAAATAAATGGTTTGGAACCAATAATGGTATAGGGATATTTAATGGTAATAAATGGATTCAATTCAATAAAAATAATTCAGTTTTACCTGATAGTGTAATTACTTCAATAATTGTTGATTCTAATAATGTAAAATGGATTGCAACTAGGCTTGGGGGCTTAGTTAGGTATGATAATAATGTTTGGACTATTTTTGATACCATTAAGTCTATCATTCCAGATGTGAGAATATCCTCTCTTACAATAGACCAAAATAATAATCTGTGGCTTAGCACATATTCTGGACTAGTAAAGTTTGATGGTTCTAATTGGAAAGTTTTTGATAAAAGTAATTCTAATTTAATTAGTGAACGTTTTTATAAAATTAGATTTGACGAAAATGGGATCTTATGGGGTGTTGGCTCGGAAGGAATGTTGATTAAGTATGATGGAAGTACTTTTACTAACTTTAATAATTTTAAAGATGCGCAAGATCGGGCCTTCAATTTTATTGATTTCGATATAGATAAAAATGGATATCTCTGGATTGGAACTGATGGAAATGGTATTGTAAAATTTAAAGATTCAATATGGACTGTATTAGAATATGAACTTGATGATGTAAGAAACTATATCTCTGTTGTCGGGATTGATAAAAATAATAATAAATGGTTTGGCAGTTATTATTATGATGGAATTATGAAATTTGATGAAGTTAAATGGACTTTTTATGATGAGAGAAACTCAAAAATACCTTCAACAGAAATTGTTGAAATTGCATTTGATAATGATACTATTTGGTTTAGTGCGAAATTATTGGGGGCGGTAAAATTTTATGAAGATAAATTTGAAACCTTTGGTGCTTCCTATGGTTTACCATCTAATTCAGTAAGGGATGTAGCAGTAGACAGCAATCATGTAAAATGGATTGCAACAAGTGAAGGGCTTGCCAAATTTTCCAATAATAAATGGACAGTTTATAATAATTCAAATTCACCATTGCCTTCCTCTAAGCTTGAAGTTGTAAGAGTTGATGAAAATAATAATAAGTGGATAGGTACCGAGAATGGTGATTTGGTAAAATTTAATGATACTGAATGGACAATATTTTCTTCACAAACCACTAAAATGCCCAATAGTTTGATTATGGATATTGGAATAGATAGTGACACAATTTGGATTGCAACAAAGGATAGTGGTTTAGTAAAATTCCATGATAGTCAAATAAAGACCTTTAATATTTCAAACTCTGGAATTAGTAATAATTTTGTAAAATCTGTTGATATTGACAACCAAGGTGAAAAATGGGTTGTTTTAGGTTCTGGGATAGCAAAATTCAATGGATTTAGTTGGACTCATTTTAATCAAACAAATTCAGGTTTACCAAGTAATAATTTTGATGTATTAAGAATTGGAAAGGATTATCAAAAATTAATAGGTTCAAGTTATAATGGACTAATAATTTACAATGATAATACTTGGATAAATTATGATGTTATTAATTCAGAAATACCAGATAACACAATTTCAGCGGTTGGCGTTGATCATCAAGGAAGAATATGGGTTGGATCGGCTTGGTTCAAAGGAATAAGCCTATTTGAGAATGGGAGTTGGTATAATTTTAATGAAGGAAATTATTTAACAATTTCTGGCGGAATAGATGGAATATCTGCAGATAATTTTGCTTTTGACAATGAAAATAATTTGTGGATTGCAACTGGTTCATTTGGTTTGGCAGTTTTTAATTATGGAAATGTATCTAATATTGATGAAATCGAGAATTCAAAAATAGTGAATCATTCATTTCAGCTTATGCAGAATTATCCAAATCCTTTTAATCCAAGTACAACAATTAGTTATGCTATTCCTACTCCAGAGATATTTGGTTACACAATAGTACAATTAAAGATTTACGATGTTTTAGGTAAAGAAGTAACAACATTAGTAAATGAATATCAAAAACCTGGCAAATATTCAATAAAATGGGAGGCATCTGCATTTTCGAGTGGTGTTTATTATTATAATCTAAAATTAAATGAGAAAAGTTTTACGAAAAAAATGTTAATAATTAAATAATAATTTTAAAAATATAATCAATATTAAAATGGAGTGAAAATGAAAATCATTAGATTATTTATTATTTATCTTTTATTACAATTTTTAACAATCGGAAATATTTTTGGTCAAGAAAAAGTTATTAATGATGGAAAACTTAAATATATAAAAAGAAAATGAGATATGGTATAAAAAAGTGAATAATTACAAACAGAAAGTTAGTAAATATGAAATTATAATAAAAATTAAAAATAATCAACCGATCGATCAATTTTTCTTTAAGGACATTGGTTTAAGTAAATATACCATTAATAATGAATATTTGCCCAAAAATTATTATGTATTAAATATTAATGATAATAACGATATAATTGATATTTCTGATAAATTAATTAAATCTGGGTACTTCCAAAGTGTTGAGCCTAATTTGTATGGAGTATATTTAAGTACGCCACCTAATGATCAATTATATGGGAATCAATGGAATTTGAATAAAATTGAAATGGAAAAAGCTTGGATGATGACCTCTGGGAATAATTCGGTAAAAATTGCTGTAACGGATAATGGGGCTGATTACGATCATCCAGACATTATAAATAATAAGACAACTAACAATGGCTATAATTTTTTTAATTCATCAGCACCATATGATCCAATATATTATTCACCTAATACTCAAATCCAAGTTGCCCATGGAACTAATTGTGCAGGAATTATTAGTGCTTCAATTAATAATAATGCAACTGGATTAGCAGGAATTGCAGGAGGTTGGACTAATCAAGGATTAGAATTGTATCATTATTTTGTCGCTGATCCTTATGAACCATCGATTCTTCATTTAGTTCGAGCAATTGAGAGAGCTAGAACTGTAGATGATATAAAAGTTATAAGTATCAGTCTAGGTTTTTTTTCTGATCCTAATGATATTTTATTGCAAGCGATTAGGAGCGCTAAAGATGATATCGTAATGGTTGTGGCTTCAGGAAATTATGTCAAAGGTTTATACGAAAGTACAGCCATGCTAATACCAGCTATATATAGTGAGGTTATTGCAGTTGGAGCAACTACTGAAAATGATATTCGGAAAAAATGGGATGACTCAACAGATGAACCTAATTGGGGAAGTTGTTATGATGATGGTGGTGAACCAACTCTCAGAAACGTAGATGTAATGGCTCCTGGAATTCATATCCCAACAACTGATATTAGAGGACAACAAGGTTACTCTACAGGGGATTATAATTTAATTTTTCATGGAACTTCGGCAGCGGCACCACATGTTGCCGCCCTTGCCGGCTTGATTTTATCACTTAATATGAATTTAAATCCCCAACAAGTAGCGACAACTATTAAAAATTCTTGTGATAATTTAAGCCATATGAATTCACTTGAATATGGAAATGGAAGGATTAATGCTTACAAAGCCTTAAAATATACTCTAGAACATTACGGAGGAACTGTTACTCAAAATTTAACAATTCCAGCCGGAGAAACGTGGAGTTTAGAACCTGGAGTTATTTTAACATTTACTAACGATGCAAAAATAATAGTAAACGGAACTTTAAATATAGTTGGTACCGCATCTAATACAATCACATTGACCTCAAGCACTAATTGGGGCGGAATTGAATTTAAGTCCGGCAGTAGTGGTAATATTTCTCATACAACAGTTGAGAATGCTACATTTGGAATTTACGGTGATGGTGTAATGCCGAATATTTATGACTGCGAAATTAAAAATAATAGCTACGGAATATTTGTAAAAAATGTGGGCATTAAAAATATTCAAACTACCCTGGTAGAAAATAATTATATTGGAATTTACTGCTATAATGCAGATCCTCTCATTGAAGATTGTAAGATATCTAATAACAGCTATGGTATATCATTGATCAATTATTCATCACCGGTATTTTATTATAATTCAATAAAAAGTAATACTTATAACGGAATAGGAACCTATAGTGATAGTCACCCATACTTTGGTGAAACTCACACACCGTACCAAGGAAATCCAAAACCAGGTTATAACAGGCTAACAAATAATGGAACATACGGATTATATTCAAATAATTGTTCAGTTTTCATGGGAATGGACATAGCTAGTCAAACGATGGGAGGTTACAACAGTATTTTTAGCAATGGCTCATATGAAATTTATGCTACAAATAGTTCTACTGTAGATGCTTACCACAACTATTGGAATACGTCATACCCGCTTAGTGACATCTATAAAAGTTCTAATTCCATTGTGAATTGGTATATACCATTACCCTCAGATCCTGGTGGAGGTTCATCTCTAGGGAAACAGGGTAACACAAATTCAGTTATTAATGAATATGATCCTAATAATATAGATAGAGATAATCCAGAGGAATTAAAACGATTAGCATTATACTATAAATACATAGGAGATTATGAAGAATCAATCAAAATCTTTGAAGAGATTATGGATAAGTTTCCCGAGTCAGACTATGCATATAATTTGGTAGGAGAAATTTATGATATTAGTAAAAGATATCAAAAATTAGAAATTGAATCATACTGCGATAATAAACTAGTTTCTTTAAAAACATCAGATAAAGTGAAACAAGCATCAAATGATGTAAAGATAGCAGTGTTGTTAAGGGATGGGAAAATAAAAGAAGCAGAGGATTTAAGTAAAGATGTTATAAAAAAATATCCAAATACGAAAAGTGAAAAGAAAGCATTATTTACTTTGTACTTAATATCAAAAGAAGAAGAAACAAAAAAGACAGATTATTTATCACAGTTAAAAGAGAAATATCCGAATGAACCCGAAACACTGCAAGCAATGGAAATAACTGAAATAGAAGTAGAGAAGACCAAAATTAATGAACTTAATAATTCAAATCATTTAGAGAAAGAGGCAACAGAAAAAGTAATCCACAAATATGAACTGTTGGGTAATTATCCAAATCCATTTAATCCAAGTACAACAATCAGTTATTCAATTCCGGCAGCATCAAATATTAGTTTAACAATTTATGATATGATGGGAAGAAGAATAGAATCATTTGAGAAAAATGGTTTAGCAGCGGGTATTCATTCAGAGTTTTGGGATGGACGAAATGAGAACGGAGAACTAGTTTCGAGTGGAATTTATATTTACAAGTTCCGTGCAATTTCACAAGACGGTGACGCAAAAGTGTTTGAGAAATCGAACAAGTTAATGTTATTAAAATAAATTAGCTAATGCGACAAAAATGTTGCAACGTTTGGCGCTTTTTTGTTTAAATTAAGAAAAATCTATTCCATATGAATGATTAAAGATATTTTAATTTGTATAAGAAAATGAAACTGACCCAAGAGAAAAAATTAGAAGTATTAGAATATTTTATTCAACCGGTTTATTTTATAGTACTGGTGAGGAGGGGAAGACCAATAAAAAACAGAAGGAGAATAGATTTGGTAATCAAGTAAAAGAAATTTACAACAGTAACTTTATTAAGTGAACATTATTAAGTGATTTTTTTGTGCAATTTGGAAGAAATTAATAAACAATATACAAGTTATGCAGTGAATGGTTTAAGCGTTTTTTAAAACGAATAATAATCAAAATAAAAATTCGTAGTTCTACTGATTCCAATTAAATAATTAAACTATAGTTTTGTCTGAGGTACAAGGATTCCATGTGAATGATGTGGCGAAGCTGTAAATAATCTAGAATACGGTCAACATTTATTCTCTTTGTATAGGTTACAATATTATTGATTGGAATATTGAAGTATCAGATGAAATGAACATGCAAGTGATCAAGTAAAGTTAAGAGAAGATAGTAAATTGAACTGAAATATTACTTATAAACATAAGATGTCAATAATAAAATGGGAAAACAAAAAATGAAAATTAAGGCAAGTAGCGCTTTATTTATTAAATTAGGTCCAAAAGGAAGTTGGGAAAAAAAATGTATAGAAGAAGAAAATACTATTAGACTTGGTTTCCATAACCCACATCATGAAGATTGTTTAAGAAGTAATTGGGAAAAAGTTGAAGAATATTGGAGTAAACACAAAAAAACCAAAGGGAAGATCACTGAAACGGTAAGTCAAATTAAATATTTTTATGAAAGTCCAGAGGATACAATTTGGATTACATTTTATAATAGAAAATTATATTGGTGTTTTGCTGAAAAAAAAGTTAACATACTTGAAGATGAATCAAGAGTAAGAAAAGTAATAGGAAAATGGAGCTCAGAAGATATTGCCGGTAATCCACTTAACATAGAAAATTTAAGTGGGAAATTAACTAAAGTTCAAGGTTTCAGAGGAACAATTTGCACCGTAAATGAATTTGATTATTTGCTAAAAAAAATAAATAATAGCAAACTGCCAAATATTTTGGCAGCAGAAAATGCTTTGATAAATCTTAAAGAAAAGATAAAACCTTTAATTCAATCCTTAACTTGGAAAGATTTTGAATTGCTTGTAGATTTAATTTTTACTGCCGCCGGTTGGCAGAGAATAAGTGTTATAGGGAAATCTGAAAAAGATATTGATATTGAATTAATTTCACCCGTAAACAATAAAAAATCGTTTGTTCAAATAAAATCACAATCGACATTTCAAGAATTTACTAAATACAAAATGAGATTTGAAAATATGAATCAATATGATGAATTGTATTTTGTTGTTCATACTCCAGATCAACAATTAGAAAATTATCAAAAAGAAAAAAATATTGAAGTAATTACAGTAAATAGAATTTCGGAATTAATAATTAATTCTGGTTTAGTAAGTTGGTTGATTAAAAAATCATCATAAGCATACTAAATGACTTGTAGCAGAACAAAAAAGTAAAAAATTAATCAACTAATTCTTCATAGAAACTAATTACAATTTCATTCCTGCATTATACTATAAGATATAATTATTATAAAAATTTCTAAGGAAAATAATTATGGATGATTTCGTGGCAATGAACATTCAAAGGGCTGCCATTCAAACAATTGAAAGTCTCTATATTATTGTTACTTCAAAAAATATTGAAACAATAAAGGCATGTACAAATTTCTATTGACAGTAATTCCAACGCTTAGAAAAGGTAAAAACTCTAATGGTTATGAAAACTGTATTAACCTAGCTCGAATTCAATTTAAAACCATGTATCCGGCTAGTGAATTACAAGAATATCAACTTTCAGCTATTTCAAATCCTGAGAAATTTGAAATAAATAATTTTTATTGTAATTCTTTGGTTCATGCAGCAAAAAGTTATTATAATAAGCAAAATGAAGATATTAACAAATTAAAAAAAGAAAATGCTAAAATAAAAAGAAAAGAAAAAACCATAGAAACTTTAATAATTATTCAAGGTGAACTGAATGTTAAGTGTGCAACAACACCAAACTATTCAACTGCAAAATCCGAATTGGATGAATTAATTTCCAACTTGAGAATTTAGTTATGAAAAAGTTTGATTTAAATATTGAAAAAATTTTAGAGAATTGGGAAACATATCACGGTATTAGAGAAATAATATCAAATGCGCTAGATGAGCAAAAGTTGACTAAAACTGAAGAGATAAAAATATTTAAAGATGAAAATAATTTTTGGCATATAAGGGATTATGGCAGAGGAATTACAATTGAACATTTTTCACAAAATGAAAATGAGGAAAAACTTAATGCTGATGGAATTATTGGAAAATTTGGGATTGGATTAAAGGATGCTTTAGCAACTTTCGATAGAAAAAACATAAATGTTAAAATAATATCTAGGCATGGTGAGTTTACAATTGGGAAAGCTATAAAGGTTGGATTTGATGACATTAGTACTTTGCATATTTATTTTAGCGAAACAGATGATAAAAATTTTATTGGAACAGATTTTATTATATCCAATTTAAGTGATACTGAAATGGAAAAAGCGAAAGATATGTTTCTTGATTTTTCTGGTGAAACTGAGATTGAAAAATGTTCATATGGAAATGTATTAAATAAAAAAAATACTTTTGGAAGAATTTATATTAACGGTGTAAAAGTTAATGTAGAAGAAAATTTTCTTTTTAGTTATAATATTACAAATCTTAATTCATCAATAAATAAAGCTTTAAATAGAGAAAGAACAAATGTTGGAAGAGCTGCTTATTCAAGTACAATAAAATCAATTCTTTTGAACTGCAAAGGACATGATATTGCGACGAAACTTATAAATGATTTTAAGAATTATTCATACGGGTCATTTCACGATGAGCTAAACTGGATAGATGTTCAAGAGCATGCAGTTAAAATTATGAATAATAATGAAAAAGTTGTTTTTGTTACTTCTGATGAAATAGCTTCGTCACCTGATCTAATTGATGAAGTAAAAAGTAGCGGTTACACAATGGTTAATATACCGACAAATCTAAAGTTGAAGATTCAAGGTCAAACCGATGTAGAAGGAAATGTTATACTTGAATTTAATCAATTTAAAACTGAACGTAATGAAAATTTTGAATTTAAATTTGTTTCTATAGAGAAACTTAACAAAACTGAGAAAGAAAATTTCAAGTTAATTAATCATATTATATCTTTAGTTGGAAATCCTACTAAAAATTTAAAGAAAATTTACGTTTCTGAAACAATGCAGAGAGATGATTATAATTTCCGACCATCGGAAGGATTATTTCAAGCAAGTGAACAAAGAATAATAATTAAAAGAAGCATTTTATCAAATAGAAAACGATTCATTGCAGTTTTATTACATGAAATCGCTCATGTAAAAAGTGGGGCATCTGATGCTACAAGAGCATTTGAAGATGAACTTACAAGCTATTTAGGAATTATTGGTATTAAAGCATTAGATAATAAAAAAGGTTTTTGGGCATCGATTTTAAAGAAGTAATTAATAATAAATTAAATTCCGCATGAGCTATAAAGTAATTAAAATAGGAGAAATTATGGCAAAGTACGATCGAAATAGTGGAAAACCATGGACCAATTCTGAGATTTCAAAAATACGTGATCTAGCAAAACAAAATACTCCAACTAGGGTCATTGGATTGAAATTGGGTAGAACAGAAAATGCTGTAAGGAATAAAGCAAGTGAAAATAATATATCACTTAAACCAACAAATCAATCTCCTTATAATAGGAAGAAGAAATAATTTTAGAAACAACAAAAATTGTTTCTTAAACGAATTTTAAAAAAAATAAAAATTAGAAAAGAGCAAGAAATATTTTTATACTAGTTATTATTTTATTTCTCTTTCAAGGTTAACAAATTATCAGGCACTGATATATTAAATAATAAATTTTTCTAATGAAAGTAAATATTCAAAATGATCCTATTAGAGACTCTAGAACGGGAGACGAATTCCACTATAGATGGGCAGCAAGACGCTGTCTCAATATGATCTATCCTAAATCAAAAGTTGTTAAATTATTTATTGAAGGATCAGATGAGCCAAATTCACCAGGAGAATTAGTAATAGATGTGTCAGAATATTTAGGTGAAAAAGATAACATTCAGAAAATTAAATATTATCAACTAAAACACACTTCAGTAAGAAAAAACAAACCTATTTATCTAAGTGAATTAAAAAAAACTATTTCGGGATTTGCAAATAGGTACCGAGATGTAAATAAGTTAAAGCAAAAGATTAAACCAATCCATTTTTATTTAATTACAAATAGACCAATTTCAAATGCGTTAAAAAGTAAGATTGAATTATTAGTAAACCATAAAAAAATTGATGACCGAACAAAAACAACTTTAGAGTCGTACACAAAGCTAAAGGGAGAAAAATTAATTAATTTTTTCAAATTGTTTATAATAGTTGACAATGAAGTGGGGTATAGAGAACAAGAATATGAATTAAGAAGAGAATTATCTTATCTGTATGCAGGCAAAATTGAGAGCAGTGATATTGAAAATATTATTGGGCTAGTAAGAAGAAAAGTAATGTCTGAAGAAAAAGATAAGAATGAAAAAGGAAGAATATCAAAAGCTGAAGTACTTCAATGCATTAGTAAGGTTGAAAGTGAAAATATACTATTTCCTGCACCACCAGAATACGAGAGTTTTGAAAAAGTTTTTATTAGAGAACAACATGAAGAATTACTTGAAAAAATAATTATTAATGATGGACCTATAATATTAGAAGCTGAAGCAGGAGTTGGAAAATCTGTTATTGCAAATCAGTTAGCGAAAACACTTCCAAATGATTCTTTAGGAGTAGTGTTTGACTGTTTTGGTGGAGGTAAATATGCTAGACTTAGTCAAACTCGGCACAAACACACAGAAGGACTTGTTCAAATATCTAATGAAATTGCTAAATTTCAACTGTGTGCTCCTTTAATTGGTAATAGTGCGGATCCAAAGCAATTACTTCAACATTTTAATAGAAGGTTAGAGAGCGCAATCACAATTTTAAAGACAAAAAATGCTAATGCAAATTTAATAATATTTATTGATGCTGCAGATAATTCGGTTATGGCAGCGGATAATTTTGGGGATCGTAGTTTTGTTTTAGACCTTTTAGAAGAAGAATATCCAAATGGCTGCAAAATTGTTATTCTTTGTCGTCCCGAAAGAACTAAACTTCTACATCCCAGAGAAAATATTATAAAGCTTTATCTTGATCCATTTTCTGAAAAAGAAACAGAAAAACACTTACGACATATATATCCCAACGTTAGTGATAATGATGTTAAAGAATTTCACAAACTAACGAGCAATGGAAATCCAAGAGTTCAGGCAAATGTTTTGAGGTTCGGTAAATCTTTTAAGGATGTTTTAATCCATTTGGGACCAACTGGACAAACTGTTCAAGATCAAATAGAAAATTTACTGTCAACAGCAATCAATACTATAAAAAAACAGAGGCCTACCAAATATCAAAAAGAAGTTGATACAATATGTACGGGTTTAGCAACATTACCACCGTTTATTCCTATAGAGGTACTTGCGCAAACAGCAAAAGTTGATATTAATACAGTTAAGAGTTTCTTAAATGAAATGGGAAGATCATTTTTAATTGCTGATAATGATGCAATACAGTTTAGAGATGAACCTACTGAAACTTGGTTTAGAGAAAAGTTCATTGCTAAAAAATCTGATATTGTTTCATATATAGAGATACTGAAGCCTTTTGCTAAAAAATCTATTTATGTTGCAGAAACATTACCGTTTTTGTTATTGCAAGCCGGCAAATATGATGAATTAATTAGTCTAGCACTAAATAATAAGTATCTTCCAGAAAATAGTCCAATTGATAAGCGGAATATAAAAGTTTTTAGGTTACAGTTTGCATTTAAGGCTGCTTTAAAAAAGAAAAAATATACCGACGCAGTTAAACTTGCAATGCTTGCTGGAGAAGAATTTGCTGGAGACCAAAGACAACTTAATTTACTTCAAAAAAATATAGATTTAATTCAATCTTTGCAAAGTGAACAAAGAGTCCAAGAATTAGCTTTCAAAGGTGTATTTCATAGCGAATGGAAGGGATCAAAAAATCTTTATTCAGCATCTCTATTTTCAACTGTAAAAAAATTTGAAAGTGAAGCAAGATCATATTTAAGAGCCGCTTATGAATGGATGTTTTTGGATTTAGGAAAAGGGAAAGATGAAACTGAGAATCACTATACTAGGAATAGTTTTGAAGATGATTTTGTTGAGTTCGCATATACACATTATAATCTGGACGGTATAAAGTCTTCAGTTAACTTTTTAACCAGAATAAAGCCGGATGAGACAGTATTTAAAGTAACGAGCAAATTTGTTAGACGTTTAATTGATCATGGAAATCTTAAAAATGTATCAGAAATATTAAATGCTGATGTTATCACGCCACATATAGTACTAGCAACTATTAAAGAGTCGCTGGATGCTGGTTTAATATTAAGTTCTAACAAAATAGATAAGCTTCTGACAAAATTCGGTAATAAAAAGAATAGAATAAATATACATGGAGATTTCAATGAAAACCTATCTCTATCAGCAATTCTTTCTTTTTTAGAAATTTGTTTTGTTAATCAAAAACCTAAAGAAAAAATTTTAAGAGTTCTTAAGCACTATTCATCTATTAGAACAAAAAGATTATTTAAAGGAGAATTTTTTGAAAAAAATGAACGTAAATATTATCTAAGGACAGTTGCACTTATAACTATTCTTGAAAATAAATATCAACCTAAGGTTGATTCATTATTATCTAAAGAATTTACTACAAAAAAGAAAAAAGATTATGATCTTGAAAATAAGATAAAAGAATTTGAACAAGTAGTAAATATATTACTTCCTTGGTATATCTTAAGACTAAAAGTAGTTGTTGGAAATATTCAGAACCTAAGAGAAGAGCTAATTAGTACAAAAAGAAAATCTGAGGAAATTCTAATTCATAGATGGAGGGAGAATGATTCGCTTCAATATGAAATATCTTCTGTTTTTGCAGATATATTATCACTAGCAAAAAACAATTCAAAAACTCAAATCCACTCTATTTATAAACAATTTTTTAATCAAGATAAAAAAATCTGGATAGAAGATCATTTCAAGCTTTTACGGAATTCATCAAGACTAAAACATTTGAAAAATATAAGTAGTCTGGAAGAAACTACTATTAGGAATGTTATTGAAGCTTCTAAGGATGAAGAACCGGAAACAACTGCAAATTGGTATGTTGAAGTAGCAAGAGCCATTTTAAATTTAGATAAAAATGATTCTGCAATTTATTTCAGTAGAGCTTTAGAAGCTGTTTCTAAATTTGGAGATGAAATTGGACAGAGATGGAAAGCAATATCAGCTTTAGCTGAGAAAGCAGCGCAAAACAAAGTTTATAATAATCAGTTGTCGTATAGATATATAAGATGCGCCGAACAAGTGGGAGAGTCTGTAGGTAGAGAAAAATATTGGGATAGAAATCACGCAATAAAGATTTGTAGTAAACTGGCACCAAGTATAGGACTATCTTCGTTAAGTCGTTGGCGTGATAGAAATATTGGATGGTTCAATGAACAAATTATTTATCTTGCAAGAGTTCTTGTTGAAGATAATGTAATTTCATTATCTTCCGGATGGGCTTTAACACCATTCTTTCGTGAATATGGTATAATTGATTTTGCATGTTTTTGCATTGCAAAAAGTTCTTCTCAGAAAATAAAAGAATATATAATAAAATCAGCTATACATCAACTTCAATTAAATGATGCTCCCTATAAAGATTGGCTTAAATTAAAAGAAAAAACGAAAAGCAATTCACCAGAATATAGAAAAATATTAGATATTGTTGAATTCTATGAAAATAATCCAGGAATAACAAATGAAAATGATGATAATGATTATATAATAAAAAAAGATAATCTAAGAACACCTAATTGGAAAATAATTTTTCAAGGTATAGACCTGACAATTGGAGAAGGAATTTTAGAAGCACTTGAAAGATTTAATAAATTACCTGATATCTACGCTTACAGAAATAGTTTTTGGATTGAATTAAATAGCCGTATTCCTGAATATGATATTATAAAGTATTTAAAAACATTAGTTTTAACAGCTGATATAGATGATTATGAAGTAAAATATGCACTAACTAACTTACCTGAACGTTGGAAGAAAAAAATTAGTTTTCAACACAATTTACCTCAAATTTATAAACTTATTGCAGCAAGGTTTTTTCTTAATTATTCAGTCGAGGAATTTGGAAAACAGTTTTTCCATGATATTGAAAAAAGAAAAGATTATTCTTCGGATATTTTGGAAGGGATTATTGAAGGTTTTATTAATAATTCAGAAAACTTACAAGCTAATTCTTACTTCAGATTTGTAGAAATTGTTAAAGATATAATTTCACATGAAGAGGCAATAAAATTACTTGATTTTGCTTTAGAGAGATTTGAAATACATATTAACAAAGAGTTTGCAGATGGTCAATGGTCAAAATGGTTGACACCACCCAATAATATTATTGATGCATATACAGGTTTAATTTGGTCAGCTCTTGGTTCACCAGTGGCAAAGGTAAGATGGCAGGCAGTGCACTCAGTTCGTAAATTATGTGAAATGAATTGTAGTAAAGAAGTTAGTGCATTAGTTAAATGGATGGATAAAGAAACACAAGATGCTTTTGGTAATATCAAATTCCCTTTTTATAATCTTCATTCTCGTCTTTATTTGTTAATCGCTTTTTCTAGAGTTTCAATTGATTTACCGGAAATATTATTACCACATGCTAATGTTTTTATGAAAATAGCATTAAATGATATTCCTCATGTTTTAATACAAAAGTTTGCTTCAGAGGTAGTCTTAAATATTGAAAGTAAATTTCCAAAGACTTTTTCTGATAATGTTTTACATAAACTTAAAGATGTTAATGTGAGTCAATTACCAATTAAGAATAGTAAAGATGTGGCTAACAGACAATATAATCCTTTTGATTCTGGTGAATCATTTGGTAAAAGAAAATTTTATATTGAAATGGATTTCCCTAAATATTGGTTTAATTCATTAAGTAGAATATTCGACATCTCAATAAATAAAATTATTGAGCTTGTTGAAAAAGTAATTACAAGTGATTGGAAAATAAAAGATGATGGTAGTTATAAAAGGGATCCAAGACATCATTTATGGCGTTACGAAAGAGATGAATTTAATACACGTCATAGTCATGGTAGTTATCCAAGCACTGATAGCTATAGTTTTTATTTATCATATCATGCTATGTTTGTTGTTGCCAATTTACTGCTAATAAATTTTCCAATAGTTAAAGAAGATGATATTTACGGTTACAGTTGGGATGAATGGATAAAAAGACACTCTTTAACAAGAAATGATGGGCGCTGGTTAGCAGATAGAAGAGATCCTGCCCCCTTATATAAAAAGGAATTGGATAAAAATGTAGATCTGGATAAATGGCTTAAAAATATTAATGAAAATGATTTTCTTCAGACAATTACTTTTAAAGAAAATAACGAAACTTGGTTTAGAGTATATGGTGAATGGGTAGAAGGTGATGAATACAGATGGGATGAAGATATTAATATCTCAAGTGCCTTAATTTCTCATGAATATTCACAATCGTTATTAAATGCCTTAAACGCCTACACCAATCCATATGATGTATATTTATCAAGTAGTAATGAAGATGAATTTTCCCCTTTTGTTATAAATGGTTGGATAGAATATAATTATTTAGAAGATAGATTAGATCAATATGATCCATTTGTTAATGGAATAAAATATCACCCTTTGACCATAAAAAAAGAAATTTGTGATAAGTTAGGATTAGATTCAGATAATGAAAAAAGAATTTGGTATAGAAAAGACAAAAAAGAAACTGAAATAACTTCTCAAGTTTGGGCTACAAATCCAGTAAGATATGACAAGGGACCACTGAGATATGGACAATGTTTAAGTATTTCAGTAAACCTTTTGCAAACGTTATGTAGAGAATTTGATTCTGATTTGATATTGTTAATCAAAATAAAAAGGAATAAAAAAGAAGATTATAGAGCAGGAATTTCAAATGAATATAAACAGCCAAAGCATAAAATCTTTATCTTCTCGAAAAATGGTAAGCTTAGAGACACAGAAAAGTATTATCAGATTAGGTGAACAAATTGTAAAAGAACTTAAGCTAGATTCTCGTGGAGATACTATTTCAAGATGGATGGCGAATTATATTGCCGAACAGATTACAATAGCGAAAAAATCAACAGGAACCAAAAAAAGAAATGTAGAGAAAAAATGTTTTGAGACTATACTTAAATTTTGGGAATCTCGATCTCATTTACCTAATAGAAAAAGACCTTTTGAAAAATTTGAAATAATATCAGAAACATTAGAAAAAATATCTCCAGATAATATTACTCCATATTATTATACAGAAAATGATAATTCAAAATCTAAAAAAAACAAGAAGTTAAAAAACTTACTTGAGATTGCTGAGATAATTGACGAAGCAGCAAGAGTTTGGTTAGAACATATATTCTCAGAAGCCATTAAATATGCTTCCACTAAAGAAGTGAAAAACTATGTGAAAAATGCCTTACATTTTAAACCCAATAATGATATTACTGTGTTGGTGAAGTTTCTAGCTGAGGATGAGAATAATGAGAAAAAAAACAAAGCTGTTCAAGAGGAAATTGAAAGATTAAAATTTAGACTTCAACAGATTGAAAACTTTGTGGCTTACAGCGAGGTATTAAAGAATTATTTTGAAATTGAGTTAGAAAAATTGAATAAAGAATTTAATAATAAATGATAACTTTTGATTAGTGTTTCGCTAAGAAAAATAAAGAAAGCTGTTATAAAGATCAAAAAAGCGTGACGAATTAATGAGAAAGGTAGCTACTAAAAATTATGTAATCTTTATTGTTCTTATATCTCTAGGGCTAATTAAATGAAATTGATTTATTTAAAATGTATTTGACGAATTTAACTGTTTAACTTTGCGATAGAAGTTCAGAAAATGGTATAGCAATTCTCGGATCAACTCTTCAATGTGAATTTGGGCAGTTACTTTCCCAACATTTTATATGTTTTGAATTTGACAAGTTAAAAAGAGTTTCATTTTAAAATATTTAAATCATTTATAAATTGGAGTGAATTCATGTTTGGAACAATTCTATTAGCATCATTATTTATTTTAATTTCGTTACTTATTCTTCATTTTTTTTTAACAATCTGGGTAGGATCTGTTACCGATTATAAAAGAACAAACAGTTGTACTAACTGTTGTTTTTTTGAGAATGATTTATGTAGAGCAGTTTTTTGGTATTGGTATTTAGGAAGAATAATAGTTGCTCATCAAAAAATTTCTAAATTTTGTCCATTTTGTTATAAAAAGGAGGTTACAGATAAAAGTACTGCTGAAAAATTAATTATTAAAATGTATTTACAAAGATTAGCTCTTTTTTTTCTTGGTGCCATACCTGCTTTTTTTGCTTGGTTATGGACTTTTACTAAAATTAAGGGAGAGTAAATTATGAATGGTTATAATGAATTGGATTTGTTATTAGAAGCACTTAAAAAATCACTTGGATATGCATTAGATCAACCAAAAGATAAAAATACACGCCCAACAGCAATTGATTTTTGTAAAGATATTTATACTCCTTTTGAAGAGCAAGATTCACCAGTATTGGAAAGATTGAAGAATTTCCCAAATCATTTTACAATTGTAACGGGGCCAATTGGTAGAGGGAAAACTAGTTTGTTGGCAAAATCAATAAATTTACTCCCACCCTCAACCAAGTATTTTATTTTTGATTTTAAGAATGAAATTGAAAAGTTATATGAGATTGGACGTGATTTAGATTTACGCCAACAATTTCTACATAATCTATTTAAGGAGGAATTGGCTAACATATTTCTTAAAGCAATTAATTTAAAAATAGATTTTATATACACAGCATTAATAAAATTCTTTTTTTCGACAAGGATGCAACAAAGAATATTTCAATGGCGTAATAAATTTAATAAAAACGATATTGGTGAAAATCTTGATGACTTAAAAAAAATATTTATGGATGATTATGAAGTAATAAATGAAGAAGATGATTATGTTATGAAAAATCTAACGTGTAGCCAAATGATTTCTTGTATCTCTGAATCTCAAAATATTGAAAATTTTATAATTGTATTAGACAACGTTGATAGAATAAATTCAAAATTACAACCCACATTATTCTCTGTTGCTATAGATATTTTTCATGGCGGGAAGGGAGATTTTGGAGTATTAGTTGCAATTAGAGAAAAAAATATTTTGAGATTTGAATTAACTAGTCATGGAGGGGATGTTATTGAAGTCGTTTCACTACAAACCCATGCAAAAGAAAGAACCCGACCTATCAGAATGCATAAATTGACAAAGGAATTTGTGGAATCTCTTTTATCAAAAAGATATGATTTCGCTATTGATACACTACTAACTAGTGAAGATGAAAATATTAAAAAAGTGTTTAATCAACTAAGACCACTAATTACCAGAAAGTTCATTGAAGAAAGAATATATAATATTTCAAACCATAATTTGAGAACGATGCTTACTCTTAATTATGAATTCATATATTATCTTATTTTATTAATCCAAAGAAATAAAATTGTAAATAATTATCCCACATTAGATATTGATGCTGAGAAAATCAATTCATATTTCTTTCGTTGGATTTATGCTGTAGCAAATCAAAGACATGAATTACTTTTGGATATGGCATTAAAGTATGATATAAGTCGCGCGAAAAATTTAAAAGAAAAAATTCAAAATGATATTGATCTGGTAGTACTTGCATATTTGTCAAATAATACACAATACAACCTTAGAATAAGTAACGTTTGTAATATATTTAAAAATATTGGAATTAAAACAAAACAGATTATAAAGACCATCTATAAATTATATAGTGTAGAAGATGATGTTAGATATATTGAACTTGGAGATTCTGAGGCTGTTCTAAATATTGAGGATATTATAAGAGATGATTGTAGAGTTAAAATTACTCCTCTTGGGAATGAATTTGTTAGTTCTACAATTACAAAATTTGAATTTTTATATCATTGCCTAACATACCCTAATATTGTAAGTCTTGATTCTCCAGAAATGCTTTCTCCTGTTCAAGAAGAAAGAGATAAGAAAATTGAAACGGTTTTGAAGTTTTTAGAAAATATGAAAAGTGTACATCTTGAAGTTATCAAATTTATGAAGGAAAAATCAAAACTAACTGATTCAGAATGGGAAGAATATTTTAGAAATAATTTTTGTGTCAAAAATCAGTTTATTATTGAACGGATTGCAATTAGTCATATATCACATTTTAAAGAAACATCAATAACAAACAAATACCAAGAACTTCTTGATTCTTTTTATGATGGTTTCAATGCAAAAACAAGGAGCTCATTAGCGTAAGAATAAAAAGTACGACTAACACATCAATCCAACCTTCGCAAGGTGTTCGGAAGTTGTAAAATGTTGACGAAGTTCAAAAAGTAGGACGTAATTTTTTAGCACAACTTTTTAATATTTATAAGTATAAATGAACAAAAAATTTTTTTAATTTAATTTAAATTAAAATAAAATTATTTTGTCTTTTATTGCATGTAAAGGCTTTAGTTTAATAATTTTTATTTTTTATTATACAAAGTTACTGATGAAATTTTAAAAGCTATAAATAGCAGTGATTATTTAATTGCAGATTTAACTTTTGGCAATAAAAATGTTTATCAAGAAGTCGGTTTTATTATGGGATATAATGCTTCTCTGAAGGTTAAACCGGAAAATATATTATTAGTAATGCGGAAACTTCCTGATAAAGAATTTACTACTGAAATAGGATTTAATTTACGTCATTATCAAGTGAAATCTTTTGAAGAAGTAGATGAGCTTAAAGAAATAGTAAAAGATTCCATAATAAAATATTATAATCTATAGCCGATAGAAATAAAATGCCTTCTGAAGATAAATATGAAGAACAAAAAGAAATTTTCAAATACGACTTACTAAAAACATACAACGAACAATTCGCTCAAAATCAAAATCATCATCAAATATTATTTATTCAAGTAGTATCTATTCTATTAACTGTAATAATCGGCTTTGGCTATTCATTATATAATTTCAAAACAAGTGCAAGTAACTATAATATTGATTCAGTTGGTATTTTTGAATTTAGCGCTGCTCTCCTAATTTCCGAAGGTATAATAACGCTGGGGATAGCTATTGTTTGTAATATGGCTTTGGGTTACCGACGTGAGCAATTAATCAATTCATTTATTCGGGAAGTTCCGGACTTATTTTTTAAGACAATAAAAGAAAGAGAAACAAGAAAACATAAAATATTTCCCATTTCATACAATCCGGTACTGAGTTATTATGAAAAGATGAATAGTAAATTTATAAAAATTTATTGGATGCCAAATTTTCATAGTATTTTTTTCATTGGCTTTATTATCTTACAAATACTTTTGATAGTTATTTATTCTTTAAAATTAAGTTTACTAGGCTATCTTGATGGGAATAATATGTTGTATGAAATACTAATAATATTTATAATCTCAGTAATATCGCCACTATTCTCATATTTTGTATTATCATTCTTTCACAGTAAGATTGAAAAGTTTTATTTCAATAATGGATTGCTAGAAAAAATAAATAATAGGTATAGAGATGGATAATCAAAATGAAGATTTATTAACAAACACACCTTCCGAACAAATTGAATTAAAAAAATACGAACTACTAGAAAAAGTTGTTGAACAAATTCCCGCTTATCTAAAATACTTTGACGATAAACGACTCAAACATGAAACTCCAATAACAAAATTAACAATATGGAGTTTTGTATTTTTAATTGCTGTTGTAATTATATCATCAGGTATTCTAGTTTATAATAAAATTTTAGACAGTGCCTCTTATACATTTATAATAGGAACTCTTTTAGGTTATCTGTTCGGCGTTTCAAAGTACATACTAAACAGAAATGATGAATAGCTGGTAAAGAAGGACTGAGTAGGATTTAGGACTGCTATACTATTGTAAATAGAAAAAGAAAGAATATTGTCAAAAAATAATAGGTTGTTAAATGTATATCTCAAAAATCGTTATAGAGAATTATAGAAATTTTTTTAACGAAACTATTGAATTTACAGAGGGATTAAATGTTATATTGGGACATAATAATTCCGGTAAAACAAATCTCATTAAGGCTTTACAACTCGTATTTGATAGAAATAATCGAGAGAATCCTTCAATTGATGATTTTAATAAAGAATACAAAGATTTCTCAAAACCACCCTCTATCAAAATAACAGCTCATATTATTGAATCTGAACAATCAAAAGAAAGTGAAGATGATAAGAATGTTATTTACGATTGGCTTATAAAAGAAAGTCCTAAATATGAAGCACAAATAACTTTTTCTTTTTTTCTTCCTCATAAACATTGGGAAGAATATCAACAACTAGTTGAAGAATTTAAAGAGGATGCACAATACAACCAAGCCGAATGTCTAAAAATAATATCAAAAAAATTTCTTAAAAAATATGTTACAAGATTTTTTGGCGGGGATCCAACAAAAGAGGAAAAAGCTGAAACTGAAAATTTAGATAAGTTCGACTTCCAATTTCTTGATGCAATAAGAGACGCTGAACGACAAATGTTCTATGGAAATAATACGCTTCTGAGAGATGTATTGAATTATTTTTTAGATTATAATATAACACAAGGTAAAGATTTTGAAGATTTAGACGATCAGCAAAAATCCTTAATAAAACAGAAAGAAAAAGAGTTTAATTCAAAATCTATTGATTTATTGACTCATTTAATCAATAGAATTTCTAAAGATGAAATACTTAGTTATTCAAAAGAAGTAGGTGCAGAAAAAGAGGGAACCCTAATTTTGATGCTGATATTTCAGAAAAAGAACTTTTATTTGTTTTAAGATTAATTGTAGAAAAAAAAAATGGCTTTTAAACTTCCTATAAAAAATAATGGTTTAGGGTATAATAATTTATTATTTATAGCCTTAGTGTTAGCCAAAATGCAAATGGAAAGTTCTGAATTCATGGGTGATAATGTTAAAAATTTCCAATATTAGCAATTGAGGAACCGGAAGCTCATCTTCACCCGTCATTACAGTATAAGTTTCTTAGGTTCCTTGATAATAATTTAAATAAACAAAAACAAGCAAGACAAATTTTCATAACAACTCATTCAACACATATAACATCAGCAATAAGTTTAGATTCTATTATTTGTTTATATGAAGATTATAAGAGAAAAAATCGAGTAGGATATGTTGGCAAAGCTTTTGGGAAAAATATTGAATCAAAAAATTATGTTAAAAGGTTTCTGGATGCTACGAAATCTAATATGCTTTTTGCTGACAGAATAATTTTTGTAGAAGGACTGGCTGAACAAATTTTATTACCTTGTATTGCTTCCTATGAAGAAATAGAAGAGGAGACAACAAAGGAGGATTTGCTGATCAATAAACATGTTAGTATTATAAGTGTTGATAGCCGAACTTTTAAGCACTTTTTAATATTATTTGGATATAATGAAACTTCAAATAATTATGCCATAGGCAAAAAAGTAGTGTGTATAACAGATGCTGATCCTATGATAAAAAAAGGTAATAGATGGCATGCTACCTATCCATTTTTATTAGATGGTAGCGATGAAAGTAAAAATCTATCTAGCCACGTATTCGAGTTAAATGATAAATTTCAAAGCTTATACCCAAATATAAAAATTTGCCATCCTGACGCAGGAAAAGGAAAGACTTTTGAATATGAACTAGCAAAATATAATCCAACTTCAAGATTATTAATTACAAATTCTTTTACATCTCAAAGTAGCCCTCATTCAATTAAAAACTACTTGGAACTAGTAAAAAAATATAACTCACCACTAGATGAACTTATTAATGAATATTCTCTAAAATTAGGGACAGAAGTAGAAAATGACGAAGTAGTTAATGGAATAAAAAATTGTAATTGGGATGAAAATGAGAAAAAGAATGCTTTTTTTGCCGCAATTTATCTCAGATCTATTAGCAAATCTAAAGGTGAAAATAGTTTGTTTCTTGAAAAAAAACTAAGAGATAATTTAAAAGTAAGAAAACCAAGACCGTTTGTAATTCCAAATTATATAAAAGATGCAATTAGTTTTGTGTTAGATTAAAATGTTATGATTAACATAAATGAATTTCCAACAATTTCAGAATTAGCAGATATTGAGAATAATTTTAGGGTATTTGCGGGACCTGGTGCAGGTAAAACGACATGGCTAATTCAGCACCTTGAGCAAGTTCTTAAATATTCAAATAGATTAGGTTCAACACGTAAAATCGCTTGTATAACATATACTAATGTTGCAACTGAAGAAATACGAAATGGATTAAAATGCGATAAAAGTAGATTTGATATCTCGACTATTCATAGTTTTCTATATAGAAATATTGTTAAACCATTTTCCTTTTTGATAGCTAATGATGAAAATGGGGAAATGCTTTTTGATATTAAAAAACTTAATGGACATGATGAGCACATCCCGCATAATGATAAAATTAGAAGATGGTTAGTAACCATTGGACAAATGAATAAAAAGAATTACAATCTTTACAATGCCCCGGAAAATAAACAAAAAGTAATCGAAGAACTAGCAAGCATAGACTATTCTTTCATAGGGGAAAATATAGAACTTGTAATTCGAAAACACTTTGGAGCAAAAATTCCCCAAAATAACGGGGAACTTTGGATATATAAGAAAAAGTACTGGCATGATGGAATAATGCATCATGAAGATGTTTTATATTTTTCTTATATAATAATCCAAATAGCCCCTCGTGTACTTGAATTCATTAGAAATAAATTTCCTTATATATTTATTGATGAATTCCAAGATACTACTGAACTGCAAACCTGGATAATTAGAAGGATTGCAGATAAAGAAACTAGGGTTGGTGTAATAGGTGATTTAGTTCAATCGATTTATAAATTTGCTGGAGCTAAAAGAAATGATTTTGAAAACTTTGATTTAGAAAGGATAAAAAACTTTAAGATAGAAAAAAATCATCGATCTACAAAAAAAATAATAAATTTCCTTAATCATTTGAGAGAGGATATAATTCAAAGACCGACTGAGGCTACAATTGAAGGTAATGAAGTTAGATTATTAATCGGTAGTATCATTGATGTAAAAATTTGGCTAGAAAGAAATGGATTTTCAAATGTATTTATATTAACAAGAAAAAATGATGTGGCAAATCAAATTCAAAATGAAATAAGTTCTAAAAAATTGACTTATTGAAAGAGTATTATACATTTGATTCAAATTCATCAAGGGTAAAGGTAATACATTCTATTTTAATGGGGTATAAATATTATAAAAATAAACATCTTAAAGATGCTTTGAGAGAAACTTTAAAACCTTTACTTGAAGTAAAAGCAGATATAAATATTTCAAAATTTGCTCTTAGGAAATTTGCAATTAAAATTATTGAAAATTTGGATGATAAACAGACAATGCAAAAAACTTTGTTTGATTATTATGATAATCTTTGGGAAGATGTTAATAATCATTTAGGTTTACGAATAGGGCAAAAAGTAACAAAAGGAAAAGTACGTACTTTCTATGAGAACAATTTACTATCAGATTTGTTACCGTACATAAAGGTGGATACAAAATCTGATGATTTAATTAGAACTATACACAGTGCAAAAGGAACTGAATTTGAAAATGTTTTAGTTCACTTTGAAAGTCTGATAGATTTTGAGAAATACGTTTTAGATGTTAAAAAATACCTTGATTCCAAAGAAGATGATGCTAGAATTTACTATGTTGGCTTTAGTAGAGCCAAAAGAAATTTATTTATAAATATTCCTGAAGTTAATGATAATATTAAATCTCATTCAAAAGAGTTTGAACTTGAACTTTTATATATTAATTGATCCTTTTTACTAAGGAACTTGTTAAGCTAAATTTGGGAAATACATGAAAAACCAAACAAAAATTACTTGTCCCAATTGCGGAAACGAAATAGATGTTCAAGATATAATTTCGCATCAGTTGGAAGAAGACCTTAAAAAAGAATTCAATACTAAACTTGCTGAAGAAAAGAAAAAGTTTGATTCTCAATCTGCTACATTGAAAAAAGAAAAGGAAGAGTTCGAAAAACAAAAAGAAAAAGAGAATGAACTTTTTGATGAACGTTTAGCTAAAAAAATAAAAGAAGAAAAAGAAAAAATATCAGCTGAGGTAAAGAATAAATTAGCGGAAGAGCAATCTGAACAATTTGCTGAACTACAGAAAGAGCTGAATGAAAAATCAATACAGATTAAAGAGCTAAACAAAAGCAAAGCGGAGATTGAAAAACTCAAAAGAGAAAAAAATGAACTTAAAGAAAGTATTGAAGCTGAAGCACAAAAGACACTCAATGAAAAATTGAATGAAGAAAAAGAAAGAATCCGTAAAAGTGAGGCCGATAAAGTTGAATTGAAACTAAAAGAATATGAAAAGCAAATTGAAGATCAGAAAAAACTTGTTGAAGAAATGAAGCGAAAGCAAGAACAAGGTTCAATGCAGATGCAAGGTGAAGTTCAAGAATTAGCAATTGAAGAATGGTTGTCAAATAATTTCCCGTTAGATACTATTGATGAAATTAAGAAAGGTGCTCGCGGGGCTGATTGTCTGCAAATTGTAAATACCAGAACAAGACAAAATTGTGGTATAATTTATTATGAAAGCAAACGCACTAAAGATTTTCAAAAAGGCTGGATTGAAAAATTTAAAGAAGATATTAGAGAAAAAGGTGCAAATATTGGTGTGTTGGTAACCGATGCGATGCCTTCGGATATGGACAGAATGGGAATGAGAGAAGGTATTTGGATTTGCTCTTTTGAAGAATTTAAGGGCTTATGTTTTGTATTAAGAGAATCACTAATTCAAATAAGTACCGCTTTATCTTCCCAAGAAAATAAGGGAGATAAGATGAGTATGCTTTATGATTTCCTTACCAGCAGTGAATTTAGAATGCAGATAGAAGCTATTGTTGAAGGCTTTACACAAATGAAAAATGATTTAGACAGTGAAAAAAGAGCAATGCAGAGAATTTGGAGTACAAGAGAGAAACAGATTGAAAAAGTTGTAACAAACACAGTTAATATGTACGGCTCAATTAAAGGAATTGCCGGAACAGCAATCGGTACTGTTAAAGCTTTGGAACTGCCGGAAGGTGATGAGCCGGAATTTTAGGAAAATATAATTTATAATGAGAACAGGAATAACCAAACATGAATTTAATGGAAAGCTTGTAATTGAAGATTTTTTTGAAGAAGAAAATGTAAGATGTTTTTATGAAGATGATTATTATTCAAATGAATTGATGAAAGGCCAATTTGAAATGAGTTATTTATCAGCTAATTTTTTGAATAAATATCAGAATAGAGATAGAACAAAATTTATATTTACAGATAAAAACGGACAAAAATTAGAAGGGAGGATAACTGGTTTTAGTATTCCTACCCAATATAATGAAAGGCGAGATTTCTTAAATTTTTATGCTGATTCTTATACTCAAAATTTAATATACAGTAACAATACTCCTGTCAAAATTGAACTAAAATATCATATTCCATATTTATCAATCTTCAATAGAAATATAATTTCTTCTTATGGACTAACTGATGACTATATTTTCAAATTTAACTCTCCTAAAGTTGAACTTAACTTAAATATTGGTAAAATTATTATAAATGATTGGGTTTGCACAAAAAAATACAATGAACCGGATTCAATATTTACAAAAGAAATGTATTTAGAACTTGAGGTTTCGATAAATGATTACAATGAAAAAGTAAATATCCTAGATTATTGGTGGGATAGAATTGAGGAAATAATATTAGGTATTTCGTTTGTAATAAACCATAGAGTTGGTTACATGGGATTTGATGCTGAATTTAAGGATGAAAAAGACAAAATAACGGAAATAATTAAATATAAATCATCTGAAAAAAAAATAGGTGATGATTTTCTTAAAGAAGTAAGTTCAGATTTTAAAAAATATTTTAGTCAAAATAATCTCACAGTTTTTCTCAACTCATTAATTGATAAAATTAATTCGATTCCAGATATTAAAAAGAATACTATACTCTTACATATCCATTTTTGAAATACCAAACCTCCAACCTCAATTCCTTTCAACTTATTTTCTATTAGAAGCAATATCGAAAATGATAATTGTTCCTACTAAAAAATGAAAAGTGAGAACCTGATAAAAGATGCTTCCACAAAATTGGGCATTGATATAAATACAATAAATTTTGCTAAATCACATGTAAGACTTAAAAAATTAAATAGTGAATTAGAATGGGAGATATCTGAATATAGAAATTATTTAACACATTTTAACAATGGTTTATATGATCTCGATTTAATTGCAAATGAACAAAGAAAAATGATTGATTTATGCAGAAAGTTAATATTTGGTTATATCAATCCAAATTTTATTGAATGGAAGAAACCAAAAAAAACATTTTTGAAAAAATGAATATTTCAAATTACGGTACAAGATTTATCGAGCATAAACATTTTCTTAAATTATGTTCAGATTTAGATATTAACCAATTTAGTTTAGGTAAAGATGAACAATGGTTAGAATTACAAGAAAAAGAAAAATATTATTTCCTGTTAAAAGAATCATTTATCCAAGAAACTATTTAAAAACTGTTTATAAAATTAGAAATAGCAATAGAACGTTTGGCAGTGATTTAATTGAAGTTCCAGAAAAACATAAAACAATTCATAAATTATATGAAAACATAAATTACTTTGACGTACGTAATTCATTATTTCATGTTTTTGATACGAATAAAGCTCAGTATAGCAACTACATTAAAAATCCCTTAAAATTAAAATTTAAACCATGGAAAGAATATAAATTTAAGGTTGGTAATTTCCGTGGGCACAATGAATTCATTAACGATACTAGACATTATTATAGTTACTGGCAAGCTTATTATTTCTATGAAATAACTCAAGCTAGTAAACTTGAATTAACTGTAAATCATTTTAATTATGATCCAGAATTATTCAACTTTACTAATAATTTTCCTA
Source organism: Ignavibacteriales bacterium (assembly GCA_020635285.1). Lineage (GTDB taxonomy): Bacteria > Bacteroidota > Ignavibacteria > Ignavibacteriales > Melioribacteraceae. The sequence goes on from JACKAB010000044.1 coordinate 610,702, forward strand.
GAGAGTTAATTTTTAATAGAAGATTTTTCTTCAGAAAATCAAAAGTTGAAAGTGATTTTCTTGGTCAAGCAAAATATTTTGATATTCTTTCTTTCTATATTCAGACAAAACATAAACTTGGGAATTTTGTTTATGGAAGAATTTCAGAAATGTTTAATGAAAAACGGGAGAATCGATATAAAATACTTGAGAAAAAAATTGCGCGATTTGTATTAAAAAAATATGTAGTTACTGAAAAGGAGTTATTTGACTTTCTGACATTTCTTTGCCAAAAATATGATTTGTATAAAAGAGATAAAAAAGAAAAATTAACAGAGATGTTGAGATTGGATATTAATAGATGGATTTCGTTAATGACAGATGGATTGAATTTAGAGTATGAACAAATAAATAAAAAATTAGGAAGAGTAATTACAGATTTCAGAAATACTTTAGATGTAATATTTCCAAAACCATTTGCTGAAGAAAGAGAAAATGTATTATATACTTTAAGTTCTGCATTAACAAGCAAAATAAGTTTTTACAGATATAATGATATACCAAAAGAAAAAGTTGAGGAATTTTTTGAATTTCTGGAAAAGAACAACTTACACTTATTTTATTATTCATTGGGTCAGATAAATATTTCTATGTATCGTGATACAAGTGTGTACATACATGTTTTTTATTTGTCGCTTTTATTTGAAAATATTCTTAAAAAAATTGGAAGAAATGCTTCGGATACAGAATTAGTTGATTTTTTTAATTCTCCAAAAATGTTAAAGCAGGCTATAGTAAAATATTACAATGATGAGGATTGGAGTTCGATTCTTCAAGAAAAATGGAAAATATATACATCATTCTCGCCGAGTTTAGATGTAAACAATAGACTATTCCATGAAATAAAAGAGTCAACATTTTCTGTAAATGAAAACAATAACAATATTATAAAGATGTTTTTAACTTGTGGTTTAGCGAGAAATCTATCTGCACATGAACATTCAAAAGTTTTCACAAACGATATAGATATATTTTTAACTTTAGTAAATAATGTAGTAGCTGCAATCTGGTTTACTTATAAGTACGCTTTGGATAAAGGATTAATTAGTAAATATTAACATTGGTTTGCCTTATTGTAAAAATAAATCTTAATTTGTTACCGATAATAGAGTTAGTTATTTTTAAATAAAATACTAAAAAAATTATTGTATGTACTATAGAAGAAAAATATTGCTTGCATTGTTGGATGTGTTTGATTCGGAGTTAGGTAAATTAGATCTGCAAAAATTAATGCTGGTGTTTACTAATAAACAATCTAAACCTTCCTTTTATTTTGTGCCTTATAAATATGGTGCATTTTCTTTTCAAGCAAATGCCGATCTTAAAACAATGATTAAATACAATCAAGTTAAGGAAGAAAATAGTAACTGGTTCAAAATAGACACAAAAAACTACTTAAAAGAAATTTCTAATACAGATCGTATTTTAATGATTAGATTATCTGAAGAATTCAAAGATTTTAAGACTGACGATTTAATAAAATATACATATATCAATTATCCTTATTTTGCTATTAAAAGTTTAATTGCAGAAGAAAGATTAAGTAAAAAAGATTTTGAAAAAATAAAATCAGTAACTCCTAAATCAAGTATTAAAAAACTTTATACAATTGGATATGAAGGATTAACATCCGAAGAATATTTTAACAAACTGATTAATTTAGATATAAAAGTTTTGTGTGATGTAAGAAATTTTCCTAGAAGTATGAAGTATGGATTTTCTAAAAATCAGTTAAAAAATGCTTGTGAAAATTTAGGAATAAAATATGTTCACCTTCCGGAGTTAGGAATTAAATCGGATAAAAGAAAAGAGTTGAATACTCAATTGGATTATGATAAACTTTTTGAAGAATATAATAAGACTACCTTAAAATCTAATTTAGAAGATCAACAATTTATTTTACATTTATTAGAAAAATATAAACGTGTTGCATTAACTTGTTTTGAAAAAAACACACATCAATGTCACCGAATACCCTTATCAACTTCTATTAAAGAGCTTTCTAAAAGTAAATTAGGTATACAAAATATTTAATGGCTATTCAGAAAGTACTGATTACCGTTAAGACATATCCAACATTATCCAGACGTTATGATGAATTAGTTTGTACAGCAGGTGTGTTGGAAGATGGAACATGGATTAGAATATATCCTGTTCCATTTCGAAAACTTGATTACGTTAAACAATATAAAAAGTATGATTGGATTGAACTGGATTTAGTGAAGAACAGTAAAGATTTCAGACCGGAAAGTTATCGGCCAAGTTCCTTAGAAGCTGATATAAAAGTTATTGATCATATCGGTACAGAAGGGAATTGGCATGAAAGAAAAAAGTTTGTATTAAACGAAATTTATGAAGATACAATAAAATTAATTTCTGAAGCAAAGGATAAAAATAATCAAAAATCAATCGCTGTCTTTAAACCAAAAAGGGTTCATGATTTTATTTATACTGAAGATTCAAAAGAGTGGGATCCTAAAAAAGTTGAAGTGATGAACAAAATGAAAATCTTTGAAAAAAGAGATGGTGAATTTAAAATAGTAAGAAAACTGCCATATAAATTTTATTACAAAGTAGAAGATTCAAATGGTAAAATAAGAACTATGATGATTGAAGATTGGGAAACGGGCGCTCTATTTTGGAACATGATGAAAAAATATAATAATGAAAAAACTGCTTGTGAAAAAGTTAAACAAAAATATTTAGATGATTTTTCAACAAAACATGATTTGTATTTAATATTAGGAACAACTCAAAAATATCACCATGTTGCCCCAAATCCATTTATTATTATTGGAACTATATATCCCCAAAAAGAGGATGAAAATTTATTTGGGTGATTTTATTAATTTCTCTTTTTTAAAATTAAATTTTTCATGTCTTAATCATTCTCTCCCAATCTAACAAATACATTTATCAAACGGTATTTCATAATTGATAATTCTTAGTAGTTATAAATAATATTTTTTAACAAAAGAAGGAGTTTTATCATGGCAAAGTGGGCAGACTATTTAATATCGGCTGTAAAATATGACAAAGAACATAAGCATATTGAAGAAGTTAAAGCACATGAAGATAAAGAGGATAGTATTGGGGCAGCAAAAATTTATTCAAGAATGGAAATTGTTAATGCTATTGGTAGAGGTGTTACATTTGTGACAATTTATAAAAATGATAAGGGAAGTTGGAATAAAGGACAGAAGGTGTTTGTAGTAACAATTAACAGTAAAAAATACATTAAAACTGTTGAAAATAATAGGGAAGAGGATAACTTAGAGAATTTACCGGAATTTTAACCGGTTAGCATTACATTAAAAACTGATAGGAGGTTTTATGAAATTTCATGTTTACAAAGATAGTAGAGCAGAATGGCGTTGGAGATTAAAAGCCACAAACGGTAAAATTATTGCAACTTCCGGTGAAGGCTACAATAATAAGCAAGATTGTTTACATGCCATTGATTTGATTAAAACTTATTCACCAATTGCAGAAGTTGTTGAAGATTGATTTTATGATTTTTTTTGACATAAAAATTTTTATTTTAAGCAATAGAATTTTAAAAATAGACTCATTTTAACAAAGGATAACTAAAGGTTATGCATGAAAATATGCTTACATACTATTTGGGAAATTGGTCAAAAATATATAGGCGGTACGGAACGATTCCTAATAAATCTTAGCAAAGAATTAGAAATATTTGGTCACGAACCTTTCATTGTTTGTTCCAGCAAAACTGAAGAAACTTATGTAGAAGGTGTTAAAGTACTTGGTCGCTTTGGAATAAAAAAAGAGTACAATTTTGATAAATACTCATGTTTTTCTTCTAAATTTATAAAACAAGAAATTATCGGAGAAAAATATTCTACCAATTCACTAAAAAGATTATCAGAATATACACAAACACAAATAGAAGATATTGACGCAGATATTTTTCATTTTAATTCTTTTATCTCTGCATCTTTTTTAACCCCTAAGCCTTATTATATAGTTACTAATCATGAAAATAATTTGGAATACGATGGATATTGGGGTAACGGGTTCTTTAATTTTTTTAAAAGAGAAGTCTCCAGTAAAAGTAACAACTCTTATAAAATTCAATTAAAACATTCACCCTAAAGGGCATTATGCTTTATTATTTTAATAAAGTATTTCAACTTTTAGAAAATTTATTATAAGATACGATAGAACTATTAGTTCATATTTTATTATTAAAAATATACAACATATTTGAAAAAATCTATACTCTTTTTTAACAAAATAAACTTATAGTTTGATTATTCAAGATTTCAAATTTTCAAATAAATTTCCGATATAGCTCTTGAAGCATTCTCTATATCAATACTTTCAACAAAGGAATATATTCTTCACGATTTCGATTTAAGGTAGTAATTAAAAAAAGCTCTGAAAGTAGATGCTATCAATCATTTGAAAAGATTCGTGTTTGAAAAAAATCTACAAAATGAACAAAAAAGTTATTACGTTTTTTATATATTCATATATCATATAAAATATTGATGTTGTTATTTCCTAAAAGATAAAGCTTCAGATATAGACTTGCCATATCTGAAGCTTATCTTTAGGTATAACAACATAATATTTCTGATATACCTACTTATAATATCTGAAAACGTAATAACTTTTGAACGTTCTATTTTTTTTATATCGCCACATCTTTTCAAATTCTGATTTATATCTTCAGAGCATTTTTTAATTGATACCTTAAATCGAAATCTTGAAAGATATATTCCTTTTTTTAGTATTGAAAAAGATATACAGAATGCGCAAATATCGTGTCCTTTTGAAAATTTCAAATAATTAATAATCAAAATAAAAGTTTACTTCATTTAAAAAAAGAGTATTCTTTTCTCAAATTCATTTTCTATTTTTTTAATAATAAAATATGAAAGAATAGTTCTATCGTATCTTATAATAAATTTTTTTAACAGTTAAATACTTTTAGGACAAATAAATAATTTAATGCCCTTTAGGTGTGAATGTTTAATTCTAATTTTATGACGATTTGTTACTTTTCTGGAACTTGTTCACTTGGGAAAATTAAATACCAGTTAAATATCCATTAGTATTCCATTATTATTTTCTGAACTCGATTAGTAAGTCTAAACTCTGTATTGAACCAGGACTAAATTAATATCTGATGGATTCCCTAGTTTTGACCAACAAAGATTTGCGTTTAATATCTTCTAAACTTGTCTGGTGTTATCATTCTGATGTCTAGGAAAGTCAAGTTTAATATTTTCTAATCTCCGATAATTTCTTGCATTTTCAAATTTATCCAATACAAACATATCAGGATTTATTAAATCATCTTTTTGACAATTATTCCAATAGCGACCAGTACTTTTGAGGCCTCTGTACGTCCTTTATTTGCTATTTGAATTTTGCAAGAAAAAACAATGAAAGGTTCAACGACATAATTCCTTCTAAATTTTATCACTACTTGTGATCTATAAAGAAATCTAGTAATTTCTTTACCTAGAATATATTTTTAACCAAAGCTATCAAATTATTACTTATTAAATTAAGTAAACTCTCATGCATAACCTTTAGTTATCCTTTGTTGGGGATAACTATGATTCAAGCATAATAAGGTCTTTGCGGGGTGTTTTGATTTTAGGATTTGTTTTTGTTTTGTGTTATTTACGTGAGTATAAATTTGAGTCGTTAGAATTGAACTATGTCCTAACATTGTTTGGATATATTTTATATCAACATCTTTTTCAAGTAGTAAAGTTGCAAATGTATGTCTGAACATGTGAGGTGTAATATTTTTTTGAATTGAGGAATTGGCTGCGAGTTTTCGAACAATAGTTCTTATTGATTGATCGGATAACTTATTCCCTAAGCGATTGATTAAAAAATAACTACCAGAACTTTCAATTTTATTTTTAAATAATTTATAATAGTCTTGTAATATTTTTAGTGTTTCTTTGTTACAAATGTTTATTATTCTTTCCTTATTTCCTTTCCCTTTAATTTTTATTAACCCGGAATTGATATTTATATTTTCCTTTTTTAAGTCCGCAATTTCCGATACTCTTGCGCCAGTTGTAAATAACAATTCTATAACTACAAGGTTTCTAAGTTTATCAGCATAAGAATATGAGGTAAGAGTATTTCCCGATGAGATTTGCTTGTAAGCAGTTTTAAGAATATTGAATACTTCTGACTTATTCATTGCTTTCGGAAGCACTTTCGGCTCTCGTATTTTGATTCGCATTTTCCTAAATGGATTAATATTTATTATATCTTCAAATTCAAGATAGTTGAACATAGCTTTAATCACGGCAATTTTTCTTTTTACCGATTTTGGTTTTAACTCAGTTATAGAAATCAAAAATTCTCTAAGTTCATGTTTTGTTACATCTGAAATAGCAGGTGAATATTCATTTTTGACAAAAAAATTTTGCAGCTGCATTAAATCAATTTTATATGCCTTAATGGTTTTAGGACTTAAGTTTTTTTCGTAAATGCAATGATTTATGAAATCATTTATGGATTTGATTATTTTCATCATAGATAATTATTAGAATTAGCAGTTTAGTTGTGTTAAAAGTTAAGTCGGTGCAGCTTCATCTTATTAGTTCAAAATTTTAATACCTATAATCGATTATTATTTGCAATTACTTAGTCTTATGAATCTTAATATTTAAGTAATTCACCCCAAGATGCGATATTAAAAACGGAGACTTTTAACATTTTTATAATTATAAAAAATTTATCTAATGCACTAAAGTAAAATTTATTATTGACATCCAAAAAAAATACTCATAATTTTACGGTTACAAATGTATCCATATGGATACAATGATAGCCATTAAAAATGGATGGATTTATGATAATAAATAGGCTCTTAAATTATCTCTTTACTGCACCAAGTATCTTTTCAGTATTAAGACAATTAAATATGAGAAATGATGGTCTTACCGGAAGAGAAATAGCAAGGTTGGAAAATATAACGCACAGAACAGCACTGAAGGCACTAGAAAATCTTGAAGCATTAAATGTAGTAACAAAAAAAAGATTGCTGGAAGATCTCATTATTATACTATAAATAGAACTCAATATATATATAAAGAAATTGTTGCGGTAATTTTTGAAAAAGAGGTAGAATATAAGCAGAAAATATTTGATGAGCTTAAGTCCATTAAGAATGAAAATTTAATTTCGACGATAATATTTGGTAGTGTAGCAAGGAAGGAAGAGACATATGAGAGTGATTTGGATGTATGTTTTATTTATAAGAAAAATAAAAGCGGAATTGAAGATAAAATAAATGTTTTAAGAGACAAGTTGTATGAAAGATATGGAATTAGTTTAGCTCCTTTTTATATTTTAGAAAATGATTTCAATAATAAAGCAAAAAAAATGTTATCGCCGGTAAATAACATTTTAAGTGAGGGAATTGTAATATCTGGTAAATCGATCAAAAGGATAATCCATGGTTAAAAAAATTATAAAACAAACTGTTGATTCGAATAAATATATAGATTTCAAAAATGTAGCAACAAATTTTATAGAAGGAGCAAAAGTAGCTTATGAATTTGAATATTTCCAAGCGGCTGGCTTACTTGCAATTCATTCTGCCATAGCGTTTGCAGATGCAATTACAGTTAAACTCAAATCAGAAAAATGCAGCGGTGAAAATCATTATGAAGTATTAAACCTATTACGCGATTCAGTTCCTCAAAATAAAAATCATACACAAGCCATAAAACAATTTAAGAATTTAATCGATCATAAAAATTTAATCTCATATACAGGAGATGTTTATAATAAGAAAGATGTTGATAAAATAATGAAATATTATGAACGATTTTCCAGCTGGGCAATAACAACTCTGGATCAATAATATGATAGAACGCAATCATACCGAAAAACATGTTCATGAAAATCTCATTTGAATTACTTTTGCAGTGATTTGTTGTTGAAGTATCATTTAGCTCAATTAAAAATATAACCGACCGGATAAAATTACCGATAGGGAACTGAAATAACATACTTATGTATGGTAAAATATAAGAAAATTTTAATATTGCTATTAATGTGATTAATCTTCAAATTATAAAAAAAAGACTAGTAGTGAGTTTACCTTCCTTCCTTCAGTATTAAAATTCTTTTCATTCTTATCATTTTTGATAGCTCTTTGTTGATTCGTTTGTTAGAAAATAATTTTAACAAAGCTGTCCGAACGGACTGTACAGAAACGTCTTGGTCGCATTTCCCTTTAATACTCTGAAATTATCCGGTATTTATTTAAATATCCGACCATCCAACTCTCATTCATTTGGCCTATGATTAGTCAAAATCAGCAATTGAATCATCACATCTTTCTGCATAGAATTTAAGTTTATGCATAGAGCTGATTCTTGGATTTTTAGTTGAAGTTTTATCCATCCTTGCTACATATTTATTTTAACTTAAACTAAATTAATTGAGGTTCTCTGCAACAGGATAAATGAGAAATGTGTTCATCCTCTCTGAAGTAAACCATTTTTTTTATTCTAAGCTGCTGCAGATCAAGGCATGTCAGTGATTCAAAATTTATTGGAATTAAAATATTGGCTCCATTTGGTAAATAAATTATTTTTCTTCCACAATTTTCACAAATATTTTGGTTATACATTTTTAAGTTCTCCTCATTGGGTAATATTAAAAATCTTAAAAATCGATTTACAGCTAATTTAAGAGCAGTTTAAGTTATTTATGATGTAATTTATCAAAAGATGCCGTAAAACCCTCAAGCAAAGCACGTGAGGCACTTGAGGGTTATTATTTTACGACTGACTTAACCCACTTTTTTCAATTTCCGCAATTTTATTTTGCAGAATAGTTCAGATTATTGAATTCATCTTCATTCATCATTTGCACATTCCTCAATATTTTCAAGCATGTTTATAAGTTTCATTTTGTATTTTATTAATCTCCTTTTCTTCACATAATCTAACTCAATACAAGTCTTAAATTCGCGTAAGAGTTTTTCAGTTTCAACAATGAACAATTTTATTTCTGACACTAGAGACATTAATTTTCTCCTATTTGTTTTTAAGTTTACCGAGCAATAATTCTATAATCGGCTTGAGTTATTGGTGACAGCCCCTCAGAGAGTTCAATTAGATGAACGTCTCCTGCCTCATTTATTCGAGTAAAAATATTGATCAGTCACAAGTAAGATGAACAAAACATAAATTTTAGGTGAGACATGACCATGAGATTGAGTTTTAATAAATTTTTAATTTTCAACATATTTTTTTTCTTTTCCTTAAACAACGCTTTGGTTATTGCTTTTGATTTTAATATTTCAAGTTTCAGCATATCAAGATATTAATCGTCAAATAATTTTATTTTTTTAACTTTCATAATTTTTGAATAATTGCCAAAACTATTTTTAACGATTCCTTTTCTTTCTTTCTTTCTTTCTTTCTTTCTTTCTTTAGACAGTACTGTTACCGTATCGATTCGGTAAGACTACTGTGTCACTACTGTAATAGTTCAGTAGCGTTACTGTATCATTACCGTAACGTTACGGTAGTACTACCGGAAAGTGCGAAAATGAACGTTTTTAGATGTTTTTTCCGCTTCTTCTTTTTTAGGTTTTTCATAATTGCTCAAGTTTGCTGTTATAGATTTCATTTTTTTATCCTGTAAATGTTCTTTTTTGAAAAAGATTGATACAATTTGGGTTATAAAATCATTTAAAATGATATTTCCCAATTTTTCATCATTTTACGTCTAATTTGCCCCAAAATCGTAACGGTTCAGAACTAATACAGTATTAGCACTGCAACGATTCAGTAGCTTTACTTACCAGTACAGTAACAGTTCTGAAGTGTTACTGTATCACTACTGTATCACTACTGTATCACTACTGTAATGGTTCGGTAGCGTTACTGTACTACTACCGTAACGCTCCAGTAATGCTACTGGAATGTTAGATTTTGGCGTATTAAGGAGGTTTTTGTCTTTCAAGTTTTTCATAAATCCTTGAATTAGCAGTTAAATGCTTTCCTTCTTCAATTAGCTTTTGTATTTCTGCATATTCATTTTCATCAAATAAAGCTACATTTTCAGTTAAAAACTCAGATGAATGAAGAATTGACAATTCTTTATCATTCGGTGAGTCATCTTTCCCATTTTCTCCATATTGCCCCAAGTTCGAACCGGTTATGCAAGCATTATTTACTGTTACGTTACCATTCCCGGAACGTTTCAGTAACGGTTCCGGAATGTGAGAGCTTGTCGGTTTCGGCACACTTTGGTGAGATTTCCAGCCATGCATTTTAATTACTTTTTCATCGGTAACAATTAGGTTTAACTGATGTAAATTTTGAATAGCTGTTTTTATTTCTGATTCTGAAATATTATCGCAAGGAAAAATACTTGCTTTTATTGAGAGTAAATCATACCAAAGTTTTCCAAAATCATCTGCAGTTGAGAATAATCCTATGAACAATATTTTTTCTTTATCGGATAATCTGATAAATTTTCTGTTGGTCCAAATGTTTGGAGAAATCATTCTTTTTCTCATAGGAGTACCTTGTTTGTGTTTTCTTAAGGGAAATTTCGAATCACTTCCAAAGAGTTTTGAAATAAAGCGAAAGTAATTTTGAGAGTGAAAACCTTTTGGAAACTGCAGAATAGATAAAACCATTTTTTCTGAAAGTGTAGATGCAATAGCTCGGGGTGGATTCAATATCAACAATCATTTTAGTCCTGGAATTTAGAATAACGTTTGATGAAAAGTTTATTTGCTTTAAGAAAAATATCGATGTATTGGTTTTTGTTTAATTGTAAATCTTCAACAAAATCATCAAGATTTTTTTTGTAGATTCTCGGCTTTTTAAATCCGGGTAGAAAGGTTAGCTTAATTAAATTGTGATCAATTAAAAATTTAAGCCAAAATTGATTGATGCCGATATAATTTGAAGCATCAGAGTAATTCATTAACAAAGGTGGTGGATTGTTTATTTTTTCCTCTAATGCTTCAATTCTTTCAATAAGTTTTTCGTACATCCCGTTCAATTGCTTTTTTAATAATATCTTCAATGAATAATTTTAAGACAAGTCCGTTTTTAATTGTGAAGAGCCTCAATTTTTTGTGAAGTTTTTTATCAATTTGCAGGGTTGTGTATTGCATTTTTTGCATAATATCCTTACATTAACTATAGAAAAATATATAAATAATCATCACAAAAATATATAAATAAATATTTTATTGCAAGAATAAATATTGATATTAGTATAATTATTTTAAAAAGGGGCGATAATGGACGAATTTGACATAAATGAATTTGCTATGAGACTAAAGCTTACTGCATACGAGAGTTATGGTAACTTAAAAAGCTTAGGAGAAATAGCGGGAATTGATAACATTTCAATTTATACCCAAAAGAAAGCAAGTGAACCAAGGGCAAAAGTTTTATATAAATTGGCAAAAGTAGGTGTAGATGTAAATTATCTGCTTACCGGAAAAAAGATTAAAGATACATACAAAGAAGAATATGCAAAAGTTTTAAAAAAACAAGTAAATAAGTTAATTGACACAATTGACGATATCTCCGATAAGCGTCCGGATTAGAAATAAATTTTATAATTATTTAAAAATATTTGGTAAATTATGGCATCGATATTTTCAAAACGAGGTGAGCTCTGGCTAGGGTGGTTTGAATTAAATTCAACTGGTGAACAAATTCATCCACAAATAAATTTACATTTGAAAGATACTAAGCTTAATAGGAAGATAGCTGATAAGATTAAAGGTCAAAAGGAGTTAGAACTAAAAAATACTCCCATAACATTCCAAGAAAAAATATTAACGAATGAAGCAATAAAAAGATTCATAAATTCAAAAAAATATAAAAGCAAAAATACGATTCAGAATTACTCAAGTGCATTATTAAGACTAAAAGCAATACCTAAAAGATATGTAAAGGAATTGAATAAAGATGATATGACTCTGTTGATCGACAAAATGAAAGCAGAGCATAAAAGCGAGGAGACCATTAAAAGTTATTTGCGGAACTTGAAAATATTTTTTGAGTTTTGTATTAAACAAAACTTTATAAGTAATAATCCGGTACCCAATTATAAAACAAAAAGAAATAGTGTTGTAAAGATTATTAGTGATGAAGCGCTAAGTTCTATCTTTCAGCATTTCAGAAAAAGGAATAAAAAGCATTATTATTTTTTGAAGATATTAAATATTACCGGCTTACGTATTAGTGAATTAGTCCAGTTGAAATGGGAAGATATAAACAGAAAAGAAAAAACAATAGTAATTAAAAACACTAAGGGCGGAAGAATTGAAGAAATCCCCATGTTGGATGAAGCCGAGAAAATTTTTAACGAAATAGAATATGAAGGGTATCGAGTTTTTAATTATAAAAGCAGGCATTCAGCTAATTGTATTAAAAGAGAACTAAATAAATTTGGTGCTACTTTTCATGATTTTCGAAGAAGCTTCGGAACTCGCTGGAGTAAAGAATTAAAACCATTTGAATTGAAAACTATTATGCGTCACAAAGACTTAAGAACTACTGATAAATACTATGTTCATAATGATATTAAAGAAATTAGGAATAAAATGTCTGGTTGCGGATTGGTTGCGGAATTAAACGAAAAGAGTCAAGAACTGTACAAAATAAATACCAAATAGTATGAGAAACTATTACAAAAGTTGCAAAATCATGCTAAAAATCAACTTGGGGCTATAGCTCAGTTGGGAGAGCGCTTGACTGGCAGTCAAGAGGTCTGCGGTTCGAACCCGCATAGCTCCACAAACTTAAAGCCTTATAACTAAACAAGTTATAAGGCTTTTTTGTTTTTAATTGTTAATCAACATACCATTTGATCTAACTGAGTAATTTTCGGAATGATCTGAGTTTGTATCGGGGTTTCCTTTTAGCTTAAATTGAGAAACTAAAGACTGTAAATTTTCGGCTAATTGGCTCAAATCAGTAGCAGCGCTAGCGACTTGTTGAACCCCAACAGCAGATTCGTGTGCAACAGAATTTATTCCTTCAATACTTCTACTAATTTGTTCAACAGTTGCAGATTGCTCTTCACTTGCAGCAGCTACCTGGGTAGAAATTTCGACTACTACATTGGACGAATGGACTATTTTGGTCATTGATTCACCCGCTTTTGTGGCCTCTCCCATTCCTCTTGACACTTCGTCATTGCCTAATTTTATTGAGTTAACTGCATTCTGGCTATCCTTTTGAATTTTATTTACCATGGCTTCTATTTCGTTGGTAGCACTTGTTGTTCTTTCTGCTAATTTTCTAACTTCATCTGCAACAACTGCAAAACCTCTTCCTTGTTCACCCGCACGTGCAGCTTCAATGGCTGCATTCAATGCTAGTAGGTTTGTTTGATCTGCAATATCATTAATTACTTGTATTATTTCACCAATTTGACCGCTACTTTCACCTAATTCAAGTATAGTTTTCGAAGAATTGCGAACAACTTCTTCAATTTTTTTCATTCCGTTAATTGTAGCTTGAATTACATTTTGTCCACCTTTAGCAAGATCACCAGACTCTTTAGCTGCTTGGTTTGTTTGGAGTACATGTTGCGTTGTTTGGGTAATGGTTGCTACCATTTGTTCAACGGCTGTTGCAACCTCTGAAGTTTGTGAACTTTGTTCTTGAGATCCTGCGGCTAACTCTTCGGCGCTTGAGGAAATTTGATGAGCCGCACTTGCGGTTGCCTGAACGGTTTCCATTACTTGGTTTAGGGCCTCATTTATTTTTAAAACACTGCTGTTAAATCCGTTAAATAATTTGCCAATATCGTCATTTTGATTCTCAGCAATTATATTAACTGTTAGATCACCTTGAGAGAATTTACCCATAGCTCCAAGAATAACATCGGTACTTCGTTTCAAATAATTTTCTCTTTCTTTTAACTCAGTTATATCTGCTATATAT
>JACKAB010000005.1 GCA_020635285.1 Ignavibacteriales bacterium
ATGATTTTAGAGAGATTGAAAAATTAGACCCACCTACCGAAGACCTCTCTGAATATCTAAAAACAAAGCTAAAATTTATTGCAAAAAAGAAAAAGCGAGAATTTTTTATAAGATCTGTTGACATTCAGCCAGGCGAATGGGAATTTGATTTTCCAGACTGGCTTAAAATTTAATAAAAGTAAATCACATTTTATTTTTCTGTATTCCAATCGTACAACATTCAGTACTTCTTTCGTATAAATAATCTACACATAACTATAGTAGAGAGAAAAAACTTTCTAGAGCCAAGACCTTTAAAAAGTTTACCGTTCTATTTAATTCAAAGTCTTGAATTAAATCCAAAACAAACCAAATAAAAAACCATTTGAATAATTTCAAATGATATTTAAAACCCTAAAAAGGAAAAAATATGAAAAAAATGTACAAAACCGATTGGGAACTTTCCCATGAAGATGCATTACCTTACTTGGAAAATGAAGTGAAAAATATTGATAAATCCCTAAAAGTTGATTTCCAAGCAGCCACAAATACCGTAAGTGTTCTATATAAGGGACAAGAATTTGATTCTCTGTCGTCATTTAGTAATAGTTATCATGATACTATTGTAATTGACCCGAAAAAACATGGTCATCTGAGTAACAATGATTTAGAGGTCTTTGGGACCTATCTCCATATTGATGATATCGGAATGAATTTACCGAGCAATTATTTTAGCATCAATCTAAAGAGACCTAAACTCACCCCGGATTTTCTGACATGGTTATTTGTAGATGATTCTATAATTACAAAATTTTTAATTGAGCCAGCCAAAATACAAGCTGTATTTCCTTACGACGGCATTCGGCAACAGAAACTTTGGGATTATCTGAATCATGAGCCAGATATTGAAATTCTAAATAATGGAATAATAGATGCTGGAGATGTTGCTAGACAGCGCATGGCTAACAGCAAAATTGATTCACCGATTCCAATTAGAGTAATTCAATTTGGAAAAGTTACAGTTAAAATGAACGTTGGCTTTCCAGACACGGTAAATGATTTGATTGAATATGTGAAGAAATTTAAAAATAAAGTTTATAGTAATGTGAAATAATAAAAGAACAACAAAAGAGTCCAGTTTAACGTGCTGGACTTTTAATAAAAGAATAATTTGGAAATTAAGGAGGTCACAGATTTAAAGTCGTCATAAACTAAAACAAAGGTGTTGAAGCAGCCTTAAATGCTTTGTTTTTCAGCCTCGCATTAAAGTAATGCGGGGTATAATTAAAATAAAAATATTTATCGGAGAAAATTATGATAAACAAAAACACGAAATCAACATATTCATTAAAACCTCAGAGAAAGGTTGGGATATTTGATTACCCTTTCACTTTAAATCCGTACATCGGGTGTGAGATGCAATGTACTTACTGTTTCGTTCCCGGACCAGTAATTAAAACAACTAGAAGTGACTTTTTCCAGAACGTTCAAGTGAAAATAAATTTTGAACAAATGTTAAAAAAAGAATTGGAAAAATATTCTACTCTTCCGCAACATCTAAAAAGAGTTCAGATAGGAGTTACAACTGAACTATTTCAGCCTAAGGTTACAAATTATATGAAAACCACTTTAGGGTATGACTTGATTGAAGAAACTCTAAAAGTTTTTAAAGCCAATTGGGATGCCGGAAATAAATGGATGCTTCACATACTAACTAAGAATCATAATATTATTAGTTATTTGCCTTTACTAAAGACAATGAAAGATATGATCCAAGTTGAGTTTAGTTTTATCCACCACGATGATACAATTTCTAGGGAATATGAAAAATATACAAGTTCAATTACTAAGAGACTTGATGCAGTTGATCAACTATCAAAGGAAGGAATATTTGTAAGAATTATGGCGATGCCGTTTTATGGAGATCAGAATGATTTAACAAAACTTAAAGACATGGTTTTTAATGCCGGAGCCCAAGCTTTCAAGAATAAGAGTTTGAATTATTATGAATGGAATAAAATTAAAAATATCAATCCTCTTGATCCATTAAGTAGGTCGAAGACAAAAACTAATATTCATATTCCTTCATTAATAATTAAAAGCGGAGAAGACATTCTTCCACATTCAACAAAAACTGTACTGCTTCCTAAAAAAAGGAAAAGAAAAGAGAAGTTTATTAATTGGTCAGTAAAACCAGGTGCTGGATTAGAGTTACAAACTGTTTCAGTTGCTGACATGGGTTATTCATCAATCAATAGCATTGATTGGGGTTATTTAAAATAATTATTTCCCCACATAAAGAAGTGCGGGGCTAAATATTTGTTAAAAGAAATAAGCCGTTAATAAAATAAAATTCACTGCAAGGGAATTGTGATGATTCCCTTAGGTGAAATAAAAGAAAAAAACTAATTGTGACATTAAATGTCGTTTAGGCAATGTCGCAAAAACAAACAAAAAAGCTTCAAAATGAGGAGAAATGAAAGAAAAAGAAAAATCGACAAAGCGACAATCTAAAAAGTTGAGCAAGATCGGAAAGAAATACTCTAAAAAATCTTTGTCGGGTATTCTTAATGAAGAACACGAGTTAAATCAAGAAACTGAATATCAAATTAGCTCTTTGAATGATCCAATTGCATTAAAAACAATAATTGATTTTACTCAAGATTTGACTGATAAAAAATACATTCTATTAAATTTAATAGAAGTATTTAAGGAAAAATACGTAGGAGAGCCAATAAAATTTGTTGGCTACGTAAATTACATTAGTGAAGGTTACCCGGTAACCCTAAGCCTGTCAAGATGCATACATAGGTTTACTGCCCATAGTCTTTCGTTCGAAGATCTAGACGGAACCGCAATAAAAGTTATACCGATTATCAATGATTTTCATAAGGAAGAACTAAAAAAATAAGCAGTGGAATTTATAAAATTACTTTCTACGGGACTGTAGTTTCAATTGACCAGCCTTTAAGAAAAGGATATGAATTTTTGCTATCAAAAATTGATGAAGCACTGCCTGCTAGTGAACTGCTGAAAATTGATGATAGGAAAAAACAGAAATATGATGCAATCTTGGAAAAAGCACAAAACGGAGAAATTAATCTTCGTGATTTTATTAAAGAAATAATAGTTAAGAATATTGGGATCAAAGGATTAGATAGTGCAGAAGAATTATCTACTGCACTAGATTTCACGATACTTCAAAGTTTTTCACAAGGAAAAAGTATTGACGGAAGATACAGCAATAAACTTCATTCGTTAGTAATTGGGCCTCCGGCAATTGGGAAGAAGTTAATAACCCAAACGGCTCTTGCATTGAATACTTTTAACTTTGAAGTTCCGCCAACAGCAGCTAAAGTAACAGCCGCTGGATTAATAGGAAATGTAATAAGGAAATCTGGTGGAATTACTACAAAACCCGGAATACTAAGTAATGCAAGTAACGGTGTGGTGTGCATCCAAGATTATCACGAATTGGCAAAAAAGAAGAACAGCAATTTTTCCGATATTTTATCAAAAGTGATGGAAGATGGAGAAGTTATTGATTCAACAAGCAGTAGAACTGTTCTACCCGCTCTTAACTCAATACATTTAGATACGAATCGCTTAAGTCAAGTGAATGGAACCGAAGATACGAGCATTCATAATGATTTAAAGATTCCAATAAATATAATATCTCGTTTTGATTTTATTATAGATATTCCATATGACATACAACGACAGATAAGTATTGCATTAGACATGATGCATGGAAATAAATTACTTGGAAATCGTGAAGATGAAAATGTAATACTGGATTGGGTAATTGAGCTTCGATATTTAGTAGAAAAGACTAAAGAGAAGTTTAATAGAATTGAACTAAATGAAGATGTTACAGCTTACTTAAAAATGAAATTAGAAAAGTTCCTTGAAGGGAATTCAAAATATCTGAATATTATGAAAACATTCGGTTCGATGTTAACAAGGATTCAGATTAGTCTGGAAAAAATACTGAAGGCAATGGCTACTTCTGAAATGAGTAATACAGTGAAGGAAGAACATGTTGACGAAGCTTTTGAGTTTTTAAGACATAAGCTAGAGTTCTTACAAAAATTAGATCCGCTTGAAATTCCGAATAATCTTGGGACACATATTAGTGAGCCAAAAAGAAGAGAGGAAATTATTCTAAAAATGATATCTCAGAAAAGCAAAATTAAAGCAGAAGAGATGCTTAAAGGAATAAATAATGAAATGAAGAAGGAATACAACATAAAAACAATACAGAGAGATTTGAAACAACTAAAGCAAAAAAACAAAATAAAAATGATTAAAAAAGGAGTATGGACAAATGCAGAATAATGAAATAAGAATAACAAAAGTTAAAGAAAAAAACGGGTGGCTGTCATGCATGTCACCCCATCCGGTAGTGTATAAAAGTCTAGAATTTAGAACTGCGGAAGCATTATTTCAGTGGTTGAGATTTGCCTTTAATGAAAATGTGCCTTGAGCTTAAACTTTCTCAGTATCCCGAATTTGTGGCTGAATTATTAAAAACTGGAAATGCAGTTATTATTGAGGATTGTACTACCCATGACAGAGAGTCAGCAAGATACTGGGGAATGGTGAATAAGAATGGAACATGGCTTGGAGAAAATAATTTCGGGATGTTATGGATGGAGATAAGAACCGAACTCCAGACTCAAACAAAAAATATAAACCAATCTTCAACAACAACAAAATAAAAAATTATCAAAGCTGTTCTAACAAGCGCAGCTTTGAAATATAAAAATGGATAGTACCAATTTAATAAGCAAAATATTTGGTATAAGAAATAAGTAATAGAAGAATCTAATTAAAAAGCAGCTTTGCTGCAAAAGGTGAATCAATGTTTAAAGTAAGAATGAGTTGGGAGAAATTATCCCAATCACGAATTAAGGGAGAGGTGCTTAGCACCTTCTCCATATTTTATAACGAGAAAATAAATGGAAGAAAATAATGTTGAAATTAAACTTTATTCAATTTCTGCTGCTGCAAAAAGTATGTGTATTAGTAGAGACGCACTCAGAAATTTAATTAACGACGGCAAGATAGGCTACATTCAAATTTTAAAAAATAAAAAAATTCCTCATCAAGAATTATTAAGGTTTCAGAAAGAGAATACTATCGTATCAAAATCGATGCATACTACTAAAGCACTTCTTACCACTACTGAGATAAATAATTTTTTTAATACATCAAAGGGATCATGCAAATCACTAAAGGGTGAAACATTATTACAAAATATTATAAGGAAGGATGAAAATGGCAATAGTAAAACAAAGAGGTAATATACTTTATATTCAATGGTATGATCCCTTATCAAAAAAAGTTCAATCAAAAACTATCGGGTTATCTGCCACTGAATCAAATAAAAAGAAAGCTAAAAATTATGCGAAAAAACTTCAAGAGGAGCTAACTAAGAAAACAAGAAAAATGAAAGAGATAGGTATTCAAAGAATTACAATTAAAGATGCATTTGACCATTTGCTTAGAAATAATCAAATGAAAAGTCCTAAGACAATCAAAGATTACAAAAGGTTCTATAGAAAATTTATTGAGACTTTTGATGAAAACCAGCCATGCACAAGCATTAATAAAATGGCTGTTGAAGATTGGCTTAATGAAATAAAGCAATTACCTATGGCCCAGAATTCAATACATGCTTATGGAAAACAATTAACCCACTTTGTGAATTTTTTATTTGAGTACAACTATACTCCTATGTTTAAAATAAATAAAGAGGTTAAAACTAAGCCCGAACTAAAAGAGAAGATAATTTTGAACGATATTGATATAGAATCTATTTTTAATAACCTTACATCCAAGAATAGTAATTTCCAAATATTGATTAATTTACTATTTTATACGGGGCTTCGTCCTTCTGATCTGCTAACAATTACCCCAGACAAAATAGATATTAAAAATCAGGTAATAAATTACTATTCCCCTAAAAGAAAGAAGTATAGGGAGATTGCATTTCATGATGATCTTGTGCCGATCTTTAAAGCAAGGTTGAAAGAAATGAAATTAGAAAAATTACTGGATTATAAAAATGTAGAAAATATTGGAAGAGCTATTAAAACATATATGAAGGCACTGAACTTAAATCAGAAAGGATATACAGCAAGAACATTTCGAAAGACTTTTATTTCTCTATGCAGATCCAGGTATAATATGGATGCTTCAGTAGTTAGAGAATTGGTTGGGCATGAACACGGTAATACAACTGATCGATTTTATAATAAAATTGGATTAGTTCAACTAAAATCCGAACTTAAAAAATTTCAAAGACCCACAAGTTAAATTTCCCAATTCCCAAAATCATTAAAATATTAACTATTAATTATTAAAGATTGGCATAGTAAATGGCATAGTTTTGTTTAAAAAGCTATGCCATTTTAGATCAAAATAGATCAATATTAAGAATTGATTTTTTTTAGGCAAAAAAAAAGTGCGAATTCTTTCGAAAATCGCACTTCAAGAGCTGGTGATGGGACTCGAACCCGCAACCTGCTGATTACAAATCAGCTGCTCTGCCAATTGAGCTACACCAGCATTTTTTCAAGACAGTAAAAGTAATATATTTTGTAATTCAATGCAATATGTTAAATTAGTTTTTTAAAAATAATTACCTTAACAATTATGCCGTTAAAATCAGAAATACTAATGCTAAGTAAACTAAATCTCAAAAAATTCAGGGATTCTGAAAATAAATTTATTGTTGAAGGCAAAAGGTTCGTTTCTGAAGGAATTAAAAGTAAATTTAATTGTCTACAAATTTTGATTACAAATGAATTTGAGCAAAAAGATTTTGAATATTGTAATTATTTAGGTTCTCAAAATAAAAAAATATCAAAAATTAATACCAAAGATTTTACAAAAATATCTTCCACAAAAAATCCTCAGGGAGTTGCTGCGGTTTTTGAAATTCCAGAAAAAAGTTTTTCAAGTTTTAAAAATGATGAGATAATTATCTGTCTAGAGAATATTTCTGATCCGGGAAATGTTGGAACTATTTTAAGGTCTTGCGATTGGTTTGGTGTTAAAACTGTTTTATTAAGTAATGATTGTGCTGAACTTTACAATCCTAAAGTTTTAAGAGCAAGTATGGGTGCCATTTTTAATCTTAAGATTTTTGAGAATATAAATCTTATTGAAAAGTTAGGTGAGTTAAAAAAGGCAAATTACAAAATTTATTTTGCCAATATGAACGGAACAAACTATAGTCAAATAAATTACAAACAAAAATCTGTTATTACTTTCTGCAATGAGGCATTTGGACCAACGAAAGAGTTGAAAGATGTTTGTGATGAAGCAATTACAATTCCTAAAAAGGGTAATATTGAGTCTCTGAATGTTTCTGCGGCAGCGGCAGTAATTCTTTCAAAGCTGCTTTAAATAATTACATAACTAAAATTGTAAATAGCCAATTCTTTCAGAAAAAAACAAACACATTTAACAATAATAAATGAAATCAATTATTACCGGCTCAATATTATTCATTCTTAATATTTGATTTATTTGTCCACGGTGATACGTTGAATGATTAATAACATGTTGAAAAATATCTTGATAAGAACGAGAGTTCTCCTCACCCTTAGAATTTTTATAAACACATAATTTTTCAAATTTTTTATCATTCATTCTGGTTATATATTTATTCCATCCTTTATGGCTATTTATTGAAAGAACTTCTAATTCTTGAATCGAATATTCATCCCACAAAAATATATTGTAACTTTTAGTTCCTTTAACTCGTTCCAACCAAGTATCCTGCGCTGCGATAATATGACTAAAAATTTTATGAGGATCTAATCCATCAAAATTATGATTTACATTTTTCAGCTTGAATATAATTTTATCATTTGCCCAATTATTATATTCAAACAAATCTAAAAAATACTTTTTCATTTTTTAACTACTTCAATAAAATCATTTTTTTTGTTTCTAAGAATTCTCCAGATTTTAATCTATAAAAATATATTCCACTTGTAAGTGATGTGGCATCAAATTGAACTTGATAATTTCCAGGGCTTTGATTTCATTTACCAAGGTAGCAACTTCCTTCCCTAAAATGTCATAAATCTTTAATACAGTATTATTTGAGTGCCCAACATTATTTATCTCTGGAATTGAAAAATTAATTGTAGTCGTTGGATTAAATGGATTAGGATAATTTTGAGACATGTCAAATTTTAGCGGAACTAATTCATTTTCTTTTTCAATATTTAATAATATATCTGCTTCCGGTGTTGGAAGCTTTTTGTAGTATAAATATGAAATTCACCCGGTTGAAGAGGTATTGAAATTTGAGTATCCGTGACATCAATACTATCGCCGCTAAAATAGTTATACCACATTCCTGTATTTTGGAAACTAGGACTAATAGATCTTTCAACTACATCAAAATTTCCTATAATGGTTGCATTCATTGTTGCATGTGTAAGTTTAATTCTTTTACATAACTATTAAAAGCTATTGAAAAATCTTGAGTCTGAAAAACCTCATAATTTTTTTAAGAAAATTTAGTGCCGCATATGTTTTGTATAAGTTTTTCCTAACAAGTTCATCCAAATAGTTCCATTTGATTGGCTTATTGCCAATCCTTCCATTATAATCAATACTATAATCGTATCCGAGTTCTCCAAATTGCCAAATCATTTTTGGACCTGGAACTGTAATAAAAAAAGCCGCAGCTAATTTAATTCTACTTAAAGCTATGTTTAATTCTTTTATACTATAATTTCTGAAGAATTTCCATATTGAAGGTTCTTGTACATTAGTCTTTCTTCATCGTGACTTTCCATATAACCTACTAGGTTTGGCTTTGTAAAACTATGATTCTTATAAGAAATTCTGCTAAAATCAGATTTACCGCTTTCGCTATATCCCATAGTTGCTTCGCTGTAATTATAGTTGTTATTTCCCCAAACCATCATTCCATAATCGGTTAAGATTCTTTCTTCTGTATCTGGTGCAAAGTGTTCTAAAATTACATAAGCGGTTGAATCAAATGCCCAAATACTATCTGCCATTCTTTTTAAAATATTTATTCTACTTTGATCATAATTGCTTCCATCGCCGGGAGTGTTTGTAAAACCTTTTGTAAAATCATATCTAAAACCATCAAATTTATATTCCTCTAACCAATATTTGTTTATTCTATCCACCAAAATTTTTGTTTGTGGCTTCTCATGATTAAAATCATAACCCCAAGAAAAAACTGGATTTGGGCTGTTAACATTATACCAAGGATTTTCGGAGGTTGGTGGACCAAAATTTCCTGAGGAATATAACCGAACAAAAGAAGATCTTCCGTAAGAATGATTTAGAACTATATCCATAATAACGGCAATATCTCTTTTATGGCACTCATCAATAAATTTCTTTAAATCATTTTTAGGTCCGTAATATTTATCTGGTGCAAAATAAAATGAGGGATTATAACCCCAACTTTCATTTCCTTCAAATTCATTTATAGGCATTAGTTCAACCGCATTTATTCCAAGTTTCTCCAAGTAATCTAAAGTGTCAATCAAAGTTTTATAATCATGTGTTGCAACAAAATCCCTAATCAGCAGTTCGTATATAATTAAGTTTTCTTTTTCAGGCTTCACATAATCATTTGCTTCCCACTCAAAAGCAGATTGACCTGTTTCAAAAATGGAAACGGAGAAATATGTTTTATCAGTTGGGTACGGTATTAAATTAGGATATGTTGCGTCAGTTATATCACTATCTTCTTCCTCCAAAATTTTATCAGAATAAGGATCAGCAATTCTCAGATTACCGTCTACTACATATTGGAATCGATATTCTTTATTTGGCGTAAGGTTTGTTAAATTCAGCCAATAAATTGTACTATCTGGAGTTAGCTTAAAATAATATTTATCATCGAACAACCATGATGATGGTGCGGTTTGATCAAATTCCCAATTGTTAAAATCTCCAATGGCGTAAACAAATTTTTTCTTTGGAGCATATAGAGCAAGTGTAACCGTATTGTTATCTATATAGTTAATTCCAGGTAATAAACCTGAGGGCAATTCTTCAATTGTTAAATTAGATCTAATTATAAAACTAACTGAATCCGAGTAGATATTTCCATTATGGTATGCGATATATTTTAGCCACTGTCTGCCAGACTCTTTTGCAAAAAATGAGATGAATAATGTGTCATCAGTTGTTTGCCATATTGGTAAGTCATCTAAATAGACAATAAGACTATCCGAACCATTTGTTACAGCTGTAAGATCAATTTTCTCTCCAGGCAATGGATAAAAATTTATTGACTCAGTATCTAGTAATTTTAGATTAAATCCTTCTTCATAAATTTCGATAAACAAATCTTCAGTTTGCTTGCTTTTATCCGCACTGCGTAGTACAAAATTAAGTGACGTAATATGTTCATTTGATTCTATTCCAATATAATATGTGCGAGGATTAGGAATTGTAATTTTATAGATATCAGGACTTACTCTAATGAGAGTTGGTTGAATAGTATTGTCTCCCCATTCACCAATAACATGCTGCCAATTACCTAGATTAGTATTCACACCGGTATGTGCATATAGAACTCCAGTATAACCAATTAATGTTGTGTTACTCATTTCTTTGATGTTAAATGTGATTTCAACTTGAGCGTTTTCTGTTGGAAATTGTGGAACAGTAATAATGGCTTGGGCAAAAATCATTAAAGAAAATAATTGTAGTAGTGCCACAACTAAAGTGAATTTTTTCATATTTGAGATCCAATAAATAAAAATAAAATACTAATTAATAAAATCCCAAGCGATGCCAATTTTAATACCGCCAATTGGAATTGGATAGTAGGGAATTGAATAATAATTGTGTCCGGTTATATTTTCATATGCAAAATAAAATGTTGCTCTATCCTGTATTCTACCCGCAAGTGTAAAATCTAAACGGTAAGGAGTATTAGTAAGTCCAAAAGAACTAAAAGCTGAATATGTATTGCCAGATAAGTAATAACTAGCAGAAGTCATATTTTGAAAATCATAAATTTGATAATCAATATTATCTGCATAAAAAAAGTTAAATCCAGTTTTTAGATCTAGATTATTATCGAAAAGAATGTCCCTATAATAAATGCCAGCAGTTAAATTATACTTCCCATTTTTTGGAATGAAGGATTGATCATTGGATAAAATGTAATTTCCGTTAAACAGAGTTTCTAATTTCCAAAATCTTAAATTTGAAAAAATATTAATTCCTTCACTTTTTGTTTTTTCTGTAAAAGGGAAAATAATTTGTGATGAGCCTAATTGTATATTCTCATTATTATAGATAGGTACAGGAGCATTATCAGCTTCAATATTGAAATAAGTTATTGAGGTTCTCAACTCATCTAATATGAATTCTCCGGTGATAAAGAAATTGAGATATAATTTTTCTCTAAATTATTTTGGGGAGGAATGCATTTCAGCTAACAAATATGGTTTGTTAAAGTTGGAGATAGCCGGACATTACCTTAAAATAATTATTCAATTTAAATTTTAGATCAAAACCAAAACCGTTTGTTCTTTGATTTTCATAATCAGCAACTTTAAAAATACAGCAGGAACTATTAAGCTATCTAAAATTGAATATTCAGCAAGTCCCGAAAAATAGTAATTATTCTTTTTACTATAATAATTTATCTGATCAATATTATAATCAATTGCATCTAAGCCTAAAGAAAATTTTGTGACCAAATGCTCAAATGATTGTTCGTGTCTTAACGATGTACTCAAGTATGAGTAATAATTATTATTATTAATTCTTGTTCCGTTAGTTAGAGTATCTGTTAAGTATTGTTTAAATAATTCTTCTGTAAAATCATATGTAATATTTAATTTTGTAAAACTATTCTTAGACAAATTTCCATAAAGTTCAGTTGAGACTTTGTTCATTTTAACAGTTTTATTTCTGTCATTAAAATTTACAGGAGAAAGGTTATTAAATAATCCACTCTGAAGAGACAGCGAAGCGGCCGCAAGGCTTGTTAAATCAATCCCTCCATTTAATTCAGTATTGGATTTATGATGATAATACTCAACACTGGCAAATAGCTTATCCGAAAATCTGTAAATACTTTTTAAGTTTGCCTGCCAAACTCCATATTCAAGATTTTTATAAATACCAGAATTACTCAAATTGGAAAAAGTCGAATTGGATATTCTAAAAAATAAACTCAGATCATTTAAAATCCGTGCACTAAACATTGCGTCTAAAAAAGATTCATCATTAGCTGCTTGATAATATCTTAAACGAGTAAGAGGTTTTGAAGTTATTGAATCTCTAGTATTTATATTTATAACTGCCGAGTTTGAGTTACTTCCAATTAAAAACCTCGAGTTAGTGGAATGATTTCGATTGATGAAATATTTTCTGCTTGCAGCAAGTTAAAGTTGTTTGAACCATTCCATCTATTAAAAGAGAAAAATTATTTTCTGCTAAAGAAAAATTATTTTTAGTTTGATTGTACAAAACTGCCTGGTTTGGTTGTCCGATAAGTCCAAAAGAAAACTGGGAGGTTGCTGGAAGTGCTGTTATAATATCAATATTATTGCGGTAATTATCAAAATCTATTTCCTTTTTGTTCGAGTAAAGGTTGAAAGAAAAGAATAATTTTTTGTTATTACTGGTTTAAATGAGTTTTGACTTCTCAATGGTTTTGTTTTTGCCGAATCAACAGATGTGTCGTTCCTCCAATGTTTATAGGGGCCTTAGTCGTATCAGTAATATCAACTTGAGCAAATATTATTTTTGATAAGAATAAAATTAAGATCAAAATAGGTGTAATAATTTTTTCATTTTAATAATTTCTGTAAAATTTTGTTAAGAAATTTACCTAAAAAACTATAATATATATTTTTGATAAAATACAAAAATCGTCTCAATAAATAATTTGAGAGGAAAAGCAACTTTAAAAACCGTTAAAGTTCAATAGCTGTAAGGGTCAAAATAGTTTCAAAAAAAAATAAAAAAAATGAAAAATATTTTTTTTTATTAAATAAAATAATTATCTTTTCGATGCATTCATTAACTAACAAACAAAAAGGAACAAAAATGGCAAAAGCAAAACCTGCAGCAAAAAAAGTTGCTGCTAAAAAAGCTGCTCCAAAGAAAAAAGTTGCTGCTAAAAAAGTTGCTGCTAAAAAAGCTGCTCCAAAAAAAGCCGCTGCTAAAAAAGCAACTGCTAAAAAAGCTGTAGCTAAGAAAGCTGCTCCAAAGAAAAAAGTTGCTGCTAAGAAAGCTGCTCCAAAAAAAGCCGCCGCTAAAAAAGCTGCTCCAAAGAAAAAAGTAACTGCTAAAAAAGCTGCAGCAAAAAACAGTGCAGTTAAAAAAGTTGCTGCTAAAAAACCAGCTGCTAAAAAACCAGTTGCTCCTAAAGGTTCTTACACTAAAGGAGATATCATTGATCATTTAGCTTTTACTCTAGATGTTACTAAGAAAAAAGCTAATGATTTTGTTGATGAGTTTGTTGCTCTTGTTGGCAAAAATGCAAAAAAAGAATTTACAATTCCTGGCTTAGGTAAATTCTATACAGCAAAAACTAAAAAGAGAAATGGAAGAAACCCTTCAACTGGTCAAGCAATTGTTATTCCAGCAAAGAATAAAGTTAAATTCAGAGTTGGAAAAGCTTTGCAGGATACTGTTTTTCCAAGTAAATAATTAAGTGCTAAATACACTTGTGTTAAAAGTCCGGTTTATACCGGACTTTTTATTTTAAACCAATCTTAAAATCACTTTATTCTTTTTGGTGTATTATCCATTGCAATTTTTTGAATACTTTTAAGCAGACTCTCATAAAGTTCTTTCGGGACATTGGTCAAAATTAAGGTGAGTAATTTATTGTAATCTTTTATATGTGGACTAATTCCAATAACCGTGTCTTTTGTTTTAATATATAGAGGCATGTAAGCTCTTCCAGAAAATATACCTCCAGAAATATTTTCAATTTCTGAATGTTTAATTTTTATTTCGCGATTATTAAAAACAAAATCCGAGCAGAGCATTTCTTCATTGTTAATATCTATTCTAAACGGAAATGAACGGTACATTTTCAGATAAAATCTGTTAAGGACATAGAGTAAAATTATATTTATTAATAATGGAAATATAAATTTCCAATTTGCGATAAGGCCCAAAACTGAAATTAAGAAATAAATTAACAGAATTAAGTTTGCTGGAATGCTTGCATAACGGTAAAGCAATTTAGGAATTAAAGAATATTTAAATGTTTTCATGATTAAGATCAAGTTGATTAAAAATTTTATTGAATTTTAATATTTATATTTATGAATAAAAATATTAAAAGTTACTCTTAAAATAAGATAAAAAATATGAACGATTTGAATATAAATTATGACGTAATAATCATTGGAGCTGGACCAATAGGTTTAGCGTGCGGAATTGAAGCAACTAAAAATAATCTTTCACATATAATTCTGGAAAAAGGATGTTTGGTAAATTCAATTTATCATTACCCAACCAATATGGTTTTCTTCTCTACTTCGGAAAGATTAGAGATTGGAGATGTGCCATTTATTTCGCACGGAGTTAAACCAACAAGAAGCGAAGCTCTTGAATATTACAGACGGGTTAAGGAAAAATGGAATCTAAATGTATATACTTATGAAGCTGTAAAATCTGTGTTAAAGGAAGGAAATGTATTTAAAGTTTCTTCAGAGAAAGTAAATTATATTTCCCAAAAAGTAATTGTTGCAACCGGATTTTATGACTATCCAAATTTGATGAATATTCCCGGCGAGGAACTTAAAAAAGTAAAACATTATTATCACGAACCGCATCCTTATGCAGATAAAAAAATTATTGTAATCGGAGGAGGGAATTCTGCAGTTGACGTTGCATTGGAAACCTACAGAAGAGGAGCTGAAGTTACGATTGTTTTGCGTGGTGATAGTTTAGAAGAAAATGTTAAGTACTGGGTTAAGCCGGATATTGAAAATAGAATTAAAGAAAAAGAAATTACTGCTTTTTTTAATTCAACAGTGAAAAAGATAACAGAGGATAGTGTAGAAATTGAAACACCGGAAGGACAAAAAATAATTCCAAATGATTTTGTCTTAGCAATGACAGGTTATAAACCAGACTTTTCTTTTCTTGAAAAAATGGGAATCCAAATTTTAAACAATGAACAAAAAACTCCTGTGCATAATGAGGAAAATTATGAAACTAATATCAAAGGTTTATACCTTGCCGGAGTAGTATGTGGGGGAATGAATACGGGAATTTGGTTTATTGAAAATTCCAGAGTTCACGCACCAATAATCTTTGAGCACATTTTGAAAAATATTAATTGACCAAAGTCATTTTTTTAGTTTGAATAGAATTATCAGTTATCAAAGTATAAAAATATATTCCTGCACTTAATCCACCGGCATTAAAATTTACTGAATAACTGCCGGGCTTCTTAATTTCACTAATCAATGTTTTTATTTCCTTCCCGAGAACATCATAAACTTTTAGTTTGATAAAACCAGATGCATCATTAGAAACTGTATAATTTATGACCGTGCTTGGGTTAAAAGGATTTGGATAATTTTGGAAGAGTTCAACTCTATTAGAATTTCACTCTCAACTGAATTTACATTATCAGAAACAATTTTATAAATGCCTCCTTGATAATCAGCGAAGAACAAATTCTTTTCTTCATCAACACCAAAAGAAGAAATATTTCCGTTAAATTTAGTGATAAAGGTATTCTCCGAATTTGATAAATCGAATGCCCATATATTTCCAGAAACGTAATCTGCATAAATATATTTATTTTTAGTTCATTGTTGTTTTCACCTTCGTAAACATAGCCGCCTGTAATAGAATAACCTCCTTCTGGATTGTGTCCATATTCCCAAACCGGCAATATTAATCCATCTTGATTGCAGTTGCTGCTTGGGTTATAGCAATGATTACCTTCCATAATTCTCCAGCCATAGTTACCGCCACTTTCAATTATATCAATTTCTTCCCATTCACCTTGACCAACATCGGCAGCCCAAAGTTTTCCAGTACTATCAAAACTAAATCTCCATGGATTTCTTAATCCATAAGCATAAATTTCTCCTAAAGAACCATCAGAATTACCTTTAAAAGGATTATCATTTGGAATAGAATACTTTTTCCCATTAGCTTCATTATTAACATCTATTCTTGCAATAGAACCAAGCAGTGTTGTTAAGTTCTGAGCACGATTTTCAGGATCACCGCCAGACCCACCATCGCCAAAGCTGATGTAAAGAAAACCATCGGGTCCAAAAGCCAATTGTCCTCCGTTATGGTTTGAGTAAGGCTGTTCAACTTCTAGTAAAATTTCTTCGCTATTTTTTATGGCAGAATCGGGATTATTTGAAACTGTAAATTTTGATATAAGTGTTCTCCTAGGATTACTAGTTGTGTAATTGAGGAAAAAGACTCCATTTGAATTATAATTTGGATGAAATGCTAATCCCAGCAAACCTTGCTCACCGCCGAATAAAACTCTATCTGTTATATCTAGAAAAGTTTTTGCAGATTGAATATCATTATCATTATCGAATACAAATATTTTACCTAATTGCGAAACCACAAATAATCTGTTAGTTCCATCATTTGGTGTTTGAATATCAACAGGATTTTGGAAACTTAAGTTCGGGAAAGTTCTCTCTATATTTACTTGTGCAAGCGTTTCATCATTTTTGCATGAGAAGATAAAGACACTTAACAAAACGAAAAGTGAAAATGTATATATAAATTTTAACATAAAATTCTCCTTTGCTAATTAAATTCTGTAATGTATTCAAACTATAATAAAGATAACATTTTTATTAAATGAATTCTGTGCAAAAAGAATATCGTTAAAATCTATGTGAATTTAATTAAAGTGAAATACCACCCATTTTTATTATTTCGTCAAATTCTTTTTTATTAACCGGCATTACAGAAAGGCGGTTACCCCTTTGAACTAAACGCATTTCAGTAAGTTTCGAATTACTTTTCATTTCTGTAAGAGTAACGGGTGTTTTAAATTTCTTAATTAGTTTTATATCAACCATTATCCAAGCAGGATTTTCTTTTTTACTTTTTGGATCAAAGTGTTTATCATCAGGATCAAATGCAGTAAAATCCGGATAACCTTCTTTTACAATTTCGCATACACCTACAACAGCATTTGGTTCAGCATTGCTGTGATAATATAAGACTAAGTCTCCAAGTTTCATTTCATCACGCATAAAATTTCTTGCTTGGTAATTTCTTACGCCATCCCAATAAGTTGTTTTGTTTTTACTTTTTGCCAAATCATCAATTGAAAATGCAGTTGGCTCTGATTTAACAAGCCAATATTTCTTTGCCATTTTTACTCCTTTTCTATATTAAATATTTCTTTAACCAATTCCGTCTTAATTCATCAATTTCATTTTTATGGTTTTTTAAAAAATGATCTCCATCTTCCAACATAACTAATCTGTGATTTATATTATATTCAATAAATTTATAAGATAAATCAAGTGAATGATGCGGCGGAACTCTTGTATCAGCTAATCCATGTATTAGCAATGTTGGAGTTGATTTTGAATATTTATCAACAAAATTTAAAATGGTTCTGCTATTACAAAATTTTTCATCAGCGATTTCTTGATGTAAGTTAACCATTTTTTTCATAAAGCCACTTTCATCTAAATTGCACTGGATGTTTGAAATTCCACCAGTTGAAATTGCGGCTTTAAAATTATGATTTTTTGTCAAAGTTAGATAAGTCATCATTCCACCACGACTCCAACCTTCAATTCCCCATATACTTGTATCTGTAAAATCAAGTTCATCAGCTAATGGAATTAAATTTAAAACATCATTTAAATCGCTTCCGCCAAATTCATCCTTGCCTTCACCGCCATCATTACCTCTGTATTGAGTTTCAAAAACTACAAATCCCCAACTTGCTAATTGACCTAAAATACCTTTTGCTCCAAAATCATCTAACTTCCCGGCATTTCCAAATCCGCCTCTGCACCAAATTACACAAGGTAATTTTTCATTTATTTTTCTAGGATAGGCCAAATAGCCTTTCACTTTTAGACTATCTGATAAATATGTTATTTTTTCAAGAATTGTTTCATCAATTGCAGATTCGCCCCAAGCACTCTTGAGAATTTTCTTTTGCATTTCTTGAATCTCAACTATTTTTCTATCTATAATCATTTTATGCACACAAAATTTGAGACAAATTAATTAAATTATATATCAATAAAATAAATCTAAAAATAAAATTTAATAAAGATGACAAAACAGAAAAAAAATACTCCGGTAAAACCAAAAAGTTTGTTATTCAAAGTAACGGTTGGAATTATCATAATTGCTTTTATCGGATTCTTATTAAACAATATATTTACTCAAAAGGAAAATTTTCAGCATAAAATTGTAAGTACTGCAGAAGTTTACAAATTTACCAAAGAAGGGGAGTTAACTTTTAGAAATAAAAATGGAGATGCAATTTCTAACATTGATATAGAATTTGCAGATAGCGAGAATGAACGTGCCCGCGGACTAATGTACAGAGATAAAATGTTAGAAAACCAAGGTATGCTTTTTGTTTTCCCAGTACAAAAGATGCAGTCATTTTGGATGCATAATACAGTTCTTTCATTAGATATTATTTTTGTAAATTCAGATTTAGAAATTGTTACAATTCAAAGAAACGCTCAGCCGTATTCTGATAAAAGTCTTCCTTCAACAAAACCAGCCCAATATGTTATTGAAGTAATTAGCGGTTACACAGAAAAGTACAATATTAATGAAGGCGATAAAGTAATTTTTAGAAAAACCAATTAGATGATTCTTACTAAAAATAAAAGTCAATTAATAACAGTTGATGCATTATTAAATTCAAATTTGACCTCCAATCAACTTGAAAATTATTTAATTGTTGTTCCAACAAATAGAAAACTAAGAGATTTAAAGAAAAATATAATAAGTATATTTAGCAATCAGCCAATCACTAAAATAAATCTTGAAACTTTTACAACTCTTGCAACAAAATTATTAAGAAACGTAAGACCCTTTACCACA
Source organism: Ignavibacteriales bacterium (assembly GCA_020635285.1). Taxonomy (GTDB): domain Bacteria; phylum Bacteroidota; class Ignavibacteria; order Ignavibacteriales; family Melioribacteraceae. The sequence continues at coordinate 19,066 of JACKAB010000005.1, forward strand.
TTAAGTGAAGCGGCCTCGACTGTTTTAATTAAAGAAACTTGCGACGAGTTGAAATTAAAATATTTTGCAGCCTACACAAGTGGAATTCCTTTTGGAACTTTAGATAAATTAAAAAATGTAATTTCAGAATATAAAAAAAACGGAATTTCACCTGAACAACTTTTGAATGAATCTGAAAAATTAGAAGGCGGAGAAAAACTAAAGGCTGAAGATATTGCTTCTATTTACAATTCATATTTAAGTAAATGTAAAAAACTTTCCGCACTAGAACTCGGAGATATTTATAATGAGATTATTCGAATACCAAATGTCGAACTTCAAATCGTATTCAAGAATATTTTTCCAAGTGTAAAAACAATTTTAATTGATGGATTTGATGAGTTTACAAATTTAGAAATATCTATAATAGAAAAACTCACTAGAATAGTTGATTCAAATATTTCAATTAATTTTGATTATTCTGAGAAGAATGAAAATCTTTTCAACCATTTAGCCAAAAGTTATGTAATGCTTGCCCAGCTTGGTTTTACTCAAGATGAGCACAATGAAAATATTAATAATTCTCCATTCAGAGAAAAGTTAAGAAAAGAATTATTTGCAAAAATTGATTCAAAGGAAAACAGATTTAAAGAGAGTATTACAAGAATAAATTCTAAAAATAGAATTGATGAAATTGAAACAATCGCAAAAATAATTAAAGAACTTGTTCTTATAGAAAAAATAAAGCCGGAAAAAATTTGCGTTGTGTTTAATGTTATTGGAACTTACTCAAGCAGTGTCCGTGATATTTTTAGCAAGTATGGAATTCCAATTAATTTGACGGATAGAATTCCTCTTAAATCATCACCATCAACTATTGCTGCAATTAGTCTGTTAGAACTTGTTGAAGGAGATTATCATTACAATGATATTGCCAGAGTTGTATCAAACGGATTTTTACATTTTGATAATGTTGATTTAAGTAATCTGCTTTCCGTTGCAAGTGAACTAAAAATTACTGTTGGTAAAAACAATTGGGAACAAATAATTTCTGATAACAAAAACCTAATTAAATATAAAACAGATTTATCAGAAGCAGAACAAGATTTTGTTTTAGGCAAGTATAACAAGGCTTTGGCAGATGTTAAAAATATTGACGAACTATTATCTCCGGTAAAAAAGAAAAATACAATTAATGAATTTTTACAGAAATTTACAAAATTAATGCTGAACCTAAAATTGCCGTGCACAGTTTTAGAAGATTCGAACAATCGGCAAGAAGAGCATATAAAATCTTTAACAGTTCTTTTAAAAACTTTAAAAGAGGTTCTTTATTTAGTTCAAAAAGATGATGGAAATGGTGATGAAAAATATAATTTAAATTTCTATTTGGATCACATCAGAACAATTTCAAACTGGGCAAGATTTAACGTAAAAGAAAAATCTGATTATGGCGTTTTAGTTACTTCACTCAATGAAATTAGAGGCTTAAGCTTTGATTATCTTTTTTTAGGGGGAATGGTTGATGGTGATTTCCCAACAAAGTATTCCCCCGAAATATTTTTCTCTGGCTCATTCCGAAAGCAAGAAATAATTCATCAAACCGAAGAGAAATATCATTTTTATCAAACACTTTGCGCTTGGCAAAAAGGTTTGTATCTATCAATTCCTAAAAATGATCGTGAATCAGAACTTGTCACATCGACGTTTATAAAAGACTTTGAAGATGTTTTTGAGCTAACCGAATATGAAAATGGAAATGAATCAAAAATATATTCAACAGAAGAATTACTAATTGAATTTGGAAGAAATGTTAATGATAAAGCTTTGGTAGAACAGATTGTAAATTCTAAATTTAACGTTGATGAGATATTGCTGAAAAATAAAATCCGGGAAAATAGGGAAGAAAATTACTTAAATCAAAATATTTATAATGGTTTTATAAATACCGATGAAGAAATAATTCGTGAGTATTTTAAGGAGTTTGCTGAGCGAGAATTTTCAGTTTCCCAGTTGGAGGTTTTTGCTAAATGTCCGTTCAAGTATTTTGCAGAAAGAGTATTAAAAATTAAACCAATTGAAGAACCGACTGAAGAAGCTGAACCGTTAGAATTAGGAAGCGTTTTACATTCTATTTTATATGAATTTTACAAGAAAATTACAGAAGACGAAGTCCCAATAAATAAGCAAGGAACTGAAGAATTTGTAAATCTAAAAAAAATACTTTTTGAAATTGCTGAAAGAAAAATTGCCAGTTTAAATCTAAACTCTCCTTTAGCTTTTTTTGAAAAAGAAAAAAAAATACTAGGAATTGAAGGAAATAAAGAAAACTCGATTTTATATAAATTTCTTTTAGAAGAAACAGAAAACGAATCTGAGTTTAGACCAAAATATTTTGAATACAGTTTTGGAAATATTCCCAAACGAAATACAAATTTCAGCAACCGTTCTTTAGAAATTGGCGAACTAAAATTACGCGGGACAATTGATAGAATTGATATCGATGAAGAAAATAAGTTTTTTAATGTGGTGGATTATAAATTAAAAGGCAAAAAACCGACGCAAAATGAGTTGTATGAAGGACTTTCACTTCAGCTTCCGGTTTACTTAATGGCTGGCAAACAAATTTTGGAAGAAGAAACTTCTGAAGATTATAGTAACCATGAAATGATAATATATTCCCTTAATTTTAAAGAAGGTAAGTTCGGCAAAGATCCCGTAAATGTAAAAGGAAGAGGAAAATCAACCGCAAATGAGAAAACAGAATTAAACAATAATTTAATCGATTCTATTAAAGAAAAGTTGGGTGAATATCATAATAAAATTAAAAATGGCGAATTTCATTTATCCACTTTGGAAAACAGAGAAGAGAAAGCTTGTAATTATTGTGATTTTCAATCTTTTTGCCGGGTAAAAGAAGTTTTTGAATAGAGAAAGATTCTTATCATTACCTTGTCTTAATACTTAAATTTTATTAATTTTGAAAATGCCATTGCAGAAGCGATGGCAATTTTTTTTATATAGCCACAATAGAGGAGAAAGTAGTTGCAAAACTTTGTTTATTTAAGTCAAGAAAAATTGATTGAGCTGGAAAAAGAATTGAAAAATCTTAAGACAGACGGAAGAAAAAATATGGCTCAAAGAATTGCTGAGGCTCGCTCTTACGGGGATTTATCTGAAAATGCTGAGTATGATGCAGCAAAAGAAGCACAAGGACATTTAGAGCTCAAAATTAGCAAAATGGAAGAAATGCTTGCAAAAGCAAAAATTATTGATACATCAAGGTTCTCTGATGACGAAATTCATATTTTGTCTACTGCGGAAGTTAAAAATTTAAAAAATAATAAAACATATAAATATACGTTGGTATCTGAAGAAGAAGCAGATTTACAAAATGGAAAAATTGCTATAACATCTCCGGTTGGCAGTGCTTTAATGGGTGCAAAAAAAGGTCAGACTGTTGAGGCTAAAGTTCCAGCGGGAATTATTAATTTTAAGATTCTCAACATTGAGTAAATAATAAAACAAGCAACTAAAAATTTGAAGAAACATCCCAAAACAATTGAGCAGGAAGTTATAAATTTTATTAAAAGACATCAATTGTTTGATGATGAAAAAAAAATTTTAATTGCATTAAGCGGAGGAGCAGACTCAGTTTTTGCCCTCTATTTTTTTCATAAGTATTCTAATAAATATAATATAACAATCGCAGCTGCTCATGTTAATCATTCGCTGCGTGGAAGTGAAAGTTTAAGAGACAAAAATTTTTGCAGGAAACTTTGTGGAAAACTGGATTTAGAATTTTATTCCAAAACAGTTAATGTAAAAAGTTTTGCTAAAAAAAAATAAATACTCAATTGAAGAAGCGGCAAGAATTTTACGTTATAAAAAGTTAGAAGAAATTTTAGCTAAAAGTAAATCGGAATTAATTGTAACAGCTCATAACGCAGATGATAATTCCGAAACTGTTCTTTTAAATATTGTTAACGGAACCGGACTTGAGGGACTTTCGGGTATTTCTGTCAAAAGAGAAAATATTATTAGACCATTTTTATGCCTATCAAAAGAACAAATTACTGAATATCTTAAATCAGAAAATATTGATTTTGTTGAAGACAGCACAAATAATGATTTATCATTTAGAAGAAATTTTATCAGAAAAGAAATTCTGCCCAAACTTTTAGAATTAAATCCTTCTTTAAATAGAGTAGTTCTAAATACTTCTGAGGTTTTTAGTAATCAAAAAAGAGTTTTGGATTATTTTATAAATGAACTTTTGAAAAAATTGTATCAAAAAAGGGAAAAGATTTTTTAATTGATTTAAGTGAACTAAAAAAATATCCAAATGAGGTTTTGGGGAAATTCTAAAACTTACCTTTGAAGATTTACTTAAGCTGGATTTTAATTATAATGATTTTTTACAGTTCCAAGATTTGATTTCAAAACAGGTTGGAACCAAATTAGAATTTAGCCAAAAATTTGTTGCAATTAAGGATAGAGGACAAATTAGAATCGTTAAAAATTCTAAATCTTTGAATACTATAATTTCAGTGAGCTTAAACAGTAATACCCAAATTGATGGAAAAATTTTAGAAATCACTGAACTCAAAGAAATTCCGCTTAAAATTGTAAGAAATAAAAATGAAGAAATTCTTTGTGCTGATAAACTTGAAAAAAAACTGAAGTTAAGAAGATGGAAAAACGGCGATAAAATTCAGTTATTAGGAATGAAAGGAACAAAGAAAATATCTGATGTTTTAACAGATTTGAAAATTCCATCTTCAGAAAAAGAACATCAAATGGTACTGCTTAATGGTAATGATATTGTTTATTTAGTAGGACTAAAAATTAGTGAGAAATATAAAGTTACAGAAGAAACAAAAAGTGCGGTTAAAATATGTCTAAAATAATAGAAAATGAAAAAGGTGAAATTTGGGTTGGCAATGAAAAATTTGTAACTCTTTTATCTAAAGAAAAAATTCAAGCCAGAGTTAAAGAATTAGGCGAGCAAATTTCAAAAGAGTATCAAGGGAAATTGCCAATTTTAATTGGAGTATTGAACGGCTCATTTTTGTTTTTATCGGACCTTGTAAAAAATATTGATATTCACATTGAAATAGATTTTTTTAAGCTCTCGAGTTACGGTGATGAAAAAATTACAAGTGGCGAGGTAAAATTAATAAAAGAACTTAATGCCGATATTAACGAGCGACACATAATTATTGTTGAAGATATCGTTGATACTGGATTATCAATTCAATTTATAAAAAAAATATTAAAAAATCATAAACCGGCAAGCGTAAAAATTGCAAGTCTTCTCGTTAAGCCGGAAAGTCTAAAATATAAAACCAAAATTGATTATATTGGCTTTGAAATTCCAAATGAATTCGTGATTGGATATGGGTTAGATTATGCGCAGAAATTTAGGAATTTAAATTCGATATATGCTTTAAGTGAATGACGGAGAATTAATAAATGTATAAACCTTTTAATAAATTAAATATGGCAGATAAAAAAGAAACTCCACCCAAAAAAAATAAGGGTTTTGGTCCGCAAAAACCAGATGGTGATTTTGATTGGTCAAAGATATTAAAATCAGTATTTAGCTGGGGAGCAGTAATTATTGCTGCAGTAATTATTATGCAATATATGAACGCTGGTCATGGAGAAGCGGTTGAAGTTGATTATGACGTTTATGAAGCAAAACTTGCTGAGGACCAGATTAAGCAAATTACGGTCGTTAAATCTGAAATTAATAATTACATTTTAGAAATTGATTTGAAGACCGAAGAAAGTATAACGGTTGGCAGAAATACTGTTTCTACTAATAAAATCAGCACAATAATAATAGAAAACATCATTGAGCAGCAGCAAAAAATTTGGAAAGAAAAGGGAGTTAAATATAATTTCAAACTTGAATCCAATGAATGGTTTACAGTTTTAATCAGTTTCTTACCTTGGGTTTTAATGATAGGAATTTGGGTTCTTATTATGAGAAGAATGCAAGGTGGAGGTGGAGCAGGCGGGACTAAAGGAATTTTTAATTTCGGAAAAAGCAGAGCAAAATTAAATTCTGCAACGGGTATAAAAGTAACCTTTAAGGATGTTGCCGGTGCAGATGAAGCCAAACAAGAATTACAAGAAATTATTGAATTCCTTAAAGAACCTACCAAATTTCAAAAATTAGGTGGTAAAATACCGCGCGGTGTTTTATTATTAGGACCTCCCGGAACAGGAAAAACTTTAATGGCACGTGCAGTTGCGGGCGAAGCTGGAGTTCCGTTTTTCTCAATAAGTGGTGCCGATTTTGTGGAAATGTTTGTTGGAGTTGGCGCAAGTAGGGTAAGGGATTTATTTGATCAAGGAAAGAAAAACGCGCCTTGTATAATTTTTATTGATGAAATTGATGCTGTTGGTCGGCACAGAGGTGCAGGTCTGGGCGGCGGACATGATGAACGGGAACAAACTTTAAATGCTTTGCTTGTTGAGATGGATGGATTTGAACAAAACAGTGGAGTGATTATAATAGCAGCTACTAACAGACCAGATGTTCTTGATCCAGCTTTACTTCGTCCCGGAAGATTTGATAGACAGGTTGTTGTTGATAGACCAGATGTGAATGGAAGAGAAGGAATCCTAAAAGTACACACAAGAAAAATTCCACTTGCAGCAGAAGTCGATTTAAAAGTCTTAGCCAAAGCTACTCCAGGTTTGGCCGGAGCTGAACTTGCAAATTTAGTAAACGAAGCTGCTTTGTTGGCTGCCAGACAAAATAAAACAACTGTTAATATGGATGATTTTGAGGATGCTAAAGACAAAGTTATGATGGGAATGGAAAGAAAGAGTATGATAATTTCTGATAAAGAAAAGAAGACAACAGCTTATCATGAAATTGGACATGTTCTTGTGGCTTTAAAAATTCCTGAATCAGATCCTGTGCACAAAGTTACCATTATTCCAAGAGGAAGAGCTTTAGGAGTTACAACCTATCTTCCGGTTGATGAAAAACATACTTATTCAAAAGATTACTTAGAAGCTACAATTGCTTATGCATTGGGCGGTAGAGCTGCAGAAAAGATAGTTTTTAATTCTTATACAACTGGAGCTGGAAATGATATTGAAAAAGCAACAAACCTTGCACGTAAAATGGTTTGTGAATGGGGAATGAGCGAAAAGATTGGTCCACTTGCAATGGGTAAAAATGAAGAAGAATTATTTCTGGGAAGAGAAGTAACCAAACATAATGATTATAGTGAAAAAATGGCTCAGGAAATTGATGAGGAAATTAGGACAATTATTATGAGAGGAATGGATAGAGCAGAGCAAATTTTAAACGATAATATTGATGAGCTTCATAAATTATCAGAAGAATTGTTGGAAAGAGAAATTCTTGACGCAGATGAAATTCATAAAATATTAAACGGTGAAGTTTTACCCCCGACTAAAAGAAATGGTAATAATGATAGCTCCTCCAAAGAAGAGGAGATTCCAAGCCATGTAAAAGAAATGCTGGAAAAAAAAGCTAATCGTTCTTCTTCTGACTCAAATACTCCAAAGGAAAATGACAGCAATTGATAGGGGAACAATAGATTATAAAAGTGAATTACTCCGCAAGAGTATTCACTTTTTTTCTTTGTCTATTCCAATAATCTATAATTTTATTTCAAAAGACCAAGCACTCAGTATTTTAATACCAATAACTTTGTTTTCAGTTTTAATTGATTTTGGAAGACATTTCATTCCTAGTCTAAATAAATTTATTCAAAATGTATTTGGGTTTTTAATGCGAGAACATGAAAATGACTCTAGCAAAAAAAAAATCTAAATGGCGCTTCTTATGTATTTATTGCTGCAACGCTTACTCTTTGGATTTTCCGAAAATAATTTTTATTACAGCTTTTACAATGTTAATCATTTGTGATATTGCCGCAGCTCTAATTGGGAGACGTTACGGTAAGCATAAATTTTTAGCTAAAAGCTTAGAGGGAACAGTTGCTTTTTTCCTTTTTGGTATTTTAGTAGTGGCATTTACACCCAAGATTGATGGACTTTTTCTTGAGTTCATTATTGGAGCAATTGGAGGAGCGGTTGGCGCAATTATAGAAAATGTTTCTTATGGTTGGGCCGATGATAATTTAACGATTCCAATCTCAATAGGTTTTACAATGTGGGGATTATATTATTGGCTACTGCCAAACCTTATTTTATAATCTTATTAGGAACTATATTTGCCTTATTACTGTTTAATAAAAATCTTCAATAAAAAAAATAATTCTATGAAAACTAAATTTACTTTTTTATTAGCCTCATTATTAATTTCGCTATTTATCTTTCAGGCTTGCTCAACAAAACAAAGAGCAAAGGGAAGTGAAGATGAAATCTTCGTTATTGCCGATTCAATGGAATTCATACAAGTTGAAAAAGATTTGCATGAAACATTCGGTAAAATAATTTATACGCCTCAACCCGAAGAACTATTTAAACTGCAGAGAAAAAACTTAAATATTTTAGATAGATTGAAACAGAGAAAAAATATATTAATTATTGCACCTTTAGGCTCGGGTTCAAACACATCTGATTATCTTGAATCTATAATTGATGAAAACGTTAAAAAATTAATAAAATCAGATTCAGTTTTTGTTATAAATAAATATGATCTCTGGGCTCAAGATCAGTTGGTAATGATTTTAACTGCACCGAGTGTGGAAAAATTAAAAGAAAAAATTATTGAAAAAAAGGACGATCTCCTTTATTACTTTAGAGATGCCTCTAATAAAAGGATGGCAAAAGGATTATATAATAAACAATATGAACAGAAAAAAATTGAGGCGCAATTTTTAACCAACTATGGCTGGATGATATACATGCAAGCAGATTATCAAGTTGCATTGGAAAGTAAAGACGAAAAATTTGTATGGTTAAGAAGGGGAATGAACACAGATATGGAAAGATGGATATTTATCCATTGGATTGAAAATGGTTCTCCTGAATTTTTACATGCGGATACTATTACAGCTGAAAGAAATAGACTAACAAAAAACTATTATAGAACAACTGATGATTCAGCCTATGTTGAATTGTACGATGATTATAAAATGGATTCGGAAGTAAACTTTAATGGAAAGTATGCCCTTATGACGCAAGGTTTGTGGCGATTCAATGACCAGAGCGGTGGCGGTCCATTTATTAGTTATACTTTTTATGATGAAAAAACAAGAAGAATTTATATGTTGGATGCTTCGATTTTTGCTCCAAAATATTTTAAGAAAAGTTTACTTCAGCAAGTTGATGTTTTATTGCACAGTTTCAAATCTGAATACGAAGTTGATCCATTAGAAAAAGAAGATATTTTGAGTGCATTAGAAGATTAGATAAAGCTTCTTATAGACTTTAAAATTTATTAAATATGCCTAATTATAAAATTACCATTAAATATGATGGAACCGATTTTTATGGTTGGCAATCTCAGCCGAAAGGTAATACTATTCAAGATGAAATTACCTCTGCAATTCAGCGAATAACCCAAGAAAAAATAAATTTAATAGGTTCAGGCAGAACCGATTCGGGTGTTCACGCTTTAGGACAAGTAGCAAACTTTAGTACAATCCAAAATATTGAAATCAATAAATTTCAACATTCTCTTAACTCTGTTTTACCTTTTTCAATATCTGTAAACAAAATTGAATTATGCAGCGAAAATTTTAATTCAAGATTTGACGCCAAAAAAAGGAGCTATCTTTATTTTATCGGTAAAAGTAAAAATCCTTTTTACGATAAATATTCTTATTATTTCCCGCACAAAGAAAATTTAGATATTTCGCATCTTAATATGTTAAGCAAAAAATTTATTGGCGAATTTGATTTTACGTCTTTCTGCAAAACTAACACCGAAACAAAAAATAAAATATGTTCAGTTTATAATTGTAACTGGCGTGAGAATGAAGAATTAATAATATTTAGAATTGAAGCGAATAGATTTTTGCATGGAATGGTTAGAACTATTGTAGGTACTTTGCTGTATGCTAATCTGCATACTAAAAACGGAAGTTATATTGAGCAAATTATAAAAAGTAAAAATAGAGAAGCAGCCGGAGAAGCTGCTCCAGCAAAAGGTCTATTTCTTTTCAAAGTAAAATACTAATTTTTTTTTGCACTCTTTCTTAACTAAACTCTTTCATTTATTTACAGGCCCATCTAATGTAATCTTTGAATTTATCATCATTCTTATATATTTTCATTCATAAAAAAAATTACTTTGGAATAAATTTGAACTTTTTAGCCAATCTACATCCATTGATTATTCATTTCCCAATAGCCTTACTGACATTGTATGTTGCACTTGAAATTGTATCTCAAATTTTCAATAAAAAATTTTTAATAAATTTTACTCATGTAATTCTATTAGTTGGAGTTATAAGCGGCATAGGAGCTGTATTAACAGGTAATTTAGAATTCCAACAGTTAACTGAGTCAGGTAAACTAACTCTTACTCATATTGAAATAATCTCAAATCACGAATATTATGCCACACTTACATTATGGTATTTTTTTGCAATTCTAATCTTAAAAACTTACTTTTATTTAAAGAAGAAAAATGCAGGCTTATTCAACTATTTATTTATTATTTTTGCACTAGGTGGTTTCTATTTAATTATAAAAACCGCAAAAATTGGCGGTAGACTTGTCTACGAATATGGAATAGGTACAAATTTATTTAACTAATTTTTTCAAGATTGGATGGCATGAAATTTTCAAAAATTCTAATCATTTTTTTATTTATAATTCACGGGAATAATTTTGGGCAGTCCACTTATCCTCAAGAGGCAAGAGGTGTTTTTCTTTCTTTTGGTGTTGGACCACGAATGCCAATTGGTTTATTCAGTGACCATAATAATGTTGGACCTGGATTTGACGCAATTCTTTCATATACCGATCTAGATTTTTTACCAGTTTTCTTTTTCACAAAATTTGGGTTTCAAAATCATTCTGGTAGCTATAATTTCTATAAAAGTTCAGAACATTCAACATTAGCAACAAGCATATTTTCTGCTAGCTTAGGCGCTAAATATTTTTTCCCGCCTATAATTGATGATATGATATTACTTATGCCAATACTTGAAGGCGGTGTTTCATATGCTTATGTAGAAAATTATCATCAATATAAAATTGAGACTCAAAAAGGAAATTTGCTGGAAAAACTTTCTAAGTTTGGTTTTCATGTTGGAGGAGGATTATCTTTTTTCTTAATGGATATTCTTGCAACCTATAATTATGTGAAAAGCAATCAATATTTTTCAGTTGATATAAGAATCACAATCCCAATAGCCGCAACTTTATAAGGAATTAGAATTATGAAATATAAAAATATTTTAGTTGATTTTGAAAGTGATTTAGCAATAATAACGATTAACCGACCTGAAAAATTAAACGCACTTAATAACGAAGTTTTCAATGAACTTGAAAATGTTTTTGATCAATTGAAAAAAGATAAAACTAATGTTGTAATAATAACTGGGGCAGGTGATAAGGCTTTTGTTGCTGGAGCAGATATTAAAGAGCTAAATAAATGTGATGAAAAAACCGGAAAAGATTTTTCGCTTAAAGGACAAAATGTTTTTAATAAAATTGAAAACTTGGGCAAACCTGTTATAGCAGCAATTAACGGATTTGCACTAGGCGGTGGATGTGAATTGGCTTTGGCTTGCCATATTAGAATTGCAAATAGCCGTGCAAAATTTGGACAACCAGAAGTCAATTTAGGAATTATTCCTGGTTACGGAGGAACCCAAAGGCTTGCAAGACTAATAAACACGGGGAGAGCAGCTGAATATATACTGACCGGCGATTTATTTGATGCTGAAGATGCTTTAAGAATTGGATTCGTTAATAAAATAACTGCACCTGAAGATTTGATTGATGAAGCAAAAAGTTTGGCAAAGAAAATTTCTGCAAAGGGACAAATTGCAGTTAGAGCCGCACTTGGGGCAATTTTACAAACTAATGATTCCAATTTAAATGATGGCCTAAATTACGAAGCCGAATTATTTGCAAGCTGCTGTAAAACAAACGATTTTGTGGAAGGTACAACCGCGTTTTTAGAGAAAAGATCTCCAAAATTTAAAAATAGATAAGTAGAATTTTCAATATCCTCATAATAATTTACCTATACCATCGCTATGCAAAACAAACGAAAAATCATTTACATTCTTATAGGCATTGTAGTCACATTGTTGGTTATAAATGTGGTATTAGGATTTGTACAAATTAAACTACCTAATAATAAACCTAAAACATTAAGTAAAAAAGTAATTGAGGAAAAATTTAAAAAAGTTTTAAATGATTATGGAATTGAAGAAGGCTGGATTAAAAACGGAAAAATTCAAAAAGGTAAAAGTGATTCTCTTTCAAATAGTTTTGTGGTAAGTATTCCAAAAGATATTCCAATTGCACAAATGTTAAAAGATATCAGCATTGAATTTAAGAAACAGCCGGTTGAAGTTAGCTCTTCTGAAGAAAAAATTAATGGCTTAACAAACTTAATTATTGAATCTGGTAACTATATTAAATTGGTAGCCGATTTTAAATATGATAATAAAATAATTCGTCAATTTTCTTCAGCTGCATTTTTACTCAACAATATTGAAGGGCTAAAAGAAATTGAATTGGAGAATTTGCTAAAAAATCCTCTACGTTTTGGAGCTGTTTTACCTCTTGAAACGAGTTCCAAAGCAACCGCAGAAATATTATTGGATGCAAATAAAGAATATTTTATTGAACTTAAAGATAATTCTGATAATGTTGATTTTGAGTTGGATGAAGATTTAAATTTAGACGAATTAAAAAATCATATAACTAAAATCATTTCTTCATTCAATTCTCCTAAATTATTTTTTATTGATAAAAATGAATCCGGTATTAGCCAAGGCGTTAAAAATTTTATTGAAAAGGGTTTTGATGAAAGGGGAAGGAAGCTTTTACAACTTGAATCAATTACTTATCTTAAAGGCGAAAATAATGAAGATTTAAAATCATTATTAAGATTTCATCTCACTAATCTAAAATTTAATCATTCTAAAATATTTAGAATTTCGGTCGAAGATTGGTTTATCATTCAAGATGAGTTGAATAACTTTTTGAAAAAAGGTAATAAAATTTTGACTCCAACAAGGGTACTTTAAATTTCTTCCAACCCAATATTAAATGAATCAAACTTTGTAAGTTGCTCTTTTACTAATTTCTTATTTCCCACAATAACAGTTATTAATTCCTCAAAATTTATATTGTGTTTCCCTGCATTTGCCACTTCATCTATTGTTACCTTATTTATTTCAGTAATGTAATTTTCAAAATAATTCACCGGTAAATTAAAAATTGGAAGAAGGGAAATATTTGATGCCATTTGGGTATAAGTTTCAAATAATGAAGGGTATCTTCGGATTAGATAAGATTTTGCAAAGTCAAGCTCTTCTTGGGTAACAGAGTCTTTAATGTTATCTAGCTCAAATAAAATCTCTTTAATTGCTTCAGCAGTATTTTCTGTTTTTATAGAGGTTGATACAACAAAGCTTCCTCCGGCTGCATTATAATTAAAATTAGAGTGTGCACCGTAAGTGAAACCTTTATCTTCACGTAAATTTAGATTTATACGGCTTGAAAATTGACCACCCAAAATTGAATTCAAAATAGTTTTTGCATAAAAATCTTTAGAGTTTCGTCCTGTTGAAAAATGACCTATTCTTAATTCGCTTTGTGCAGCAGTAGGTTTATCTATAAGGATAATTTTCTTTTTTGTTTTAGTAATATTTACAGTAAAATTTTTACTTTCTTTAAGTTGCCAATCTTTAAAATAATTATTGAGAATTTTTATTGAATCTTTTTGCTTAAGATTACCAACCAAAATAATAAACGAGCCATTCGGCAAATATCGATTTATAAAAAAATCTTTTATATCACTATTTGTTAGTTTTTCTATTGCATCATTAACACCTGTAGAAGAAGATTGATAAGGTGAATTTAGAAAAATAATTTTGTTAAACTCATTTGATGCAACATAGCTTGGATCATCTACTAGCTGAATATTTTTTTTGTTATAAGCTTAAGTTTCTGTCTTTCAAAATCCTCATCAGCAAAAGTGGGTTTTAAAATTATTTTTGAAATTAATTGAAGTGACTTTTCAAAATTTTCAGCTAAAGATAAAAGAGAAATTGTTGTGAACTCTTTGTTAGAAGTAATATTTAATATTGACCCTAATAGTTCCAGTTTATCTGAAATTTCAAATCCGGAAAGACCATCAGCGCCTTCTTCTAATAACGTAGAAGTTAATTTTGATAAGCCTTCTTTGCCTTTGGGATCATAAATACTTCCGGAAGGAATTAATATATTTATCTGAATTATTGGCAGTGTTTCTTTTTTATTAAAATACACTGCTAAAGAATTATCTAAAACAAAAGTCTCAATTTTTGGTTGGATAAATTTGATTCTGCCTGTCGGAGATGGTTTTATTGATCTATCTAACATATTCAACTGATTAATGATTAAAAAAAATCCCTACTTTGAAATATCAAAATAGGGATTTAATAAGAAATTAAAAATTATTTTTATTTTATAACTTCAAATTCTATTCTTCTGTTTTTAGCTTTACCTTCTTTAGTTGTGTTTTCAGTGATTGGTTTACTTTCACCAAAACCTTTTGTGGTTAAGCGGTCAATGCTAATTCCACTTTTAACTAAATAATTTTTAACAGATATTGCTCGTTTTTCTGATAAACCTTGATTGTATTCTTCAGTTCCATCGCTATCAGTATGTCCTTGAATTTCAACATTTACGTCGGACATTTTTTTCAATACATTTGAAACATTATCTAATATTTTTTTTGAAGGATCGGTTATATTATCACTATCAACAAAGAAATTAATATTTGTAAATACTAGTTTTTCACCCTTTGAGATTGCATCTGCAATATTCTGTTCCTCTGGTGAGCTATCCTGGTCAAGCATTGACCCATTAACATCCGGCCTAGCGTCTTTTATTTTAATATTCGATTCATTGGTAATTTTAAATTCTATCCTTCTATTTACTGCTCTACCGTATTCCGTTGTATTATCCTCTATTGGTTTTGCTTCTCCATATCCAATAGTAGTTAATCTTGATGCAGTTATACCTTTTGAGACTAAGTAGTTCTTAACTGATTTAGCTCTGTTTTCAGAAAGTAATTGGTTATATTTTTCATCTCCCATATTGTCAGTATGCCCTTCAATTTCAACATTAGCATCCGGATATTTTTTCAAAACATTAACAACATGATCAAGAGTCAATTCTGATTCAGGAGTCAATTCATCTTTATCAAATTTAAAGAAGATGCCCTCGATTTTAACTTGTTCACTGTTTTTAACAGCGTTTTCAAATTCGTCTCCATTTTGTAATATTCCGCCCTCAGGACATTTACTGCTAACGCCATCATAAATACTAAATTCAATTCTTCTATTTATTGATCTACCTACTTCGGTGCTGTTATCAGCAACAGGTTTTCTTTCCCCACATCCAGCAGTGAATAGTCTATCTGCACTAACACCTTGCGATACCAAGTAGTTTTTAACACTCTTTGCTCTTCTTTCGGATAAGTCCATATTATATTCATCACTTCCAATGTTATCTGTGTGTCCAAGAATTTCAAATAGTTGATCAGGGTATCTGTTCAATGTTTTAGCAACATTAGTTAATATTGACTGAGCTTCTGGAGTAAGCTCATCTTTATCAAATTTAAATCTCACATTTTCTAATACAAATGATTCGCGCTCTATAACTGCCTTTTCCACAATTTTGTCAACATAAACTGTATCAACTTTTTCAATTGTAACTTCTTTAATAACTTCTCTGATTCCAGGTGCAGGTGGTGAACATATTTTGGATTTTTCTCCTCTTGAAAAATACCAAATTGCTCCTACTTTAAGATTCATGTATGAATCCCCATTACTCCAGAGAAGTCCTTTATTCTCATTTACTGAAAAATTTCCATCAATTTTGTTATTTGAAGCTGTTATGTAGTCAAATTCAGCTCTCAAACTTACATCTTCCCAGAATTTAAATTCTGCGCCAATTCCCAATAAAACTTGATATCCAACATATGATTCGGTTAAAACAGGACCATTTGTAAATGGATAGGGATTTTGGGACTTAAAATTTGTTACTCCAAAGCCAAGCATTAAGTATGGCATAATTCTTTCACATGGTAAAATAGAATATACGGCTTCCAAATTTAATGAACTCATATTTACATAATTATTTATTTCTTCGCCTCCGGCTGCATAGTAAAATGAATTTAGTCTAACATAATGCGGGGTAAGTCTAAACCCAAAATGTTATGTAACATTATAACAAAGCGTTAAATACGCACCTGAGTTATCATTAGCGGAAACATTTGGAGTGCTTATCGCCATATATCTTGGGTAACTTATTCCACCTCCTATAAACCATCCGGACTTATAAACAGCGACACTATCCTTTTTCTTTTCTTGCACTTCTTGTGCAAAAATTATTGCAGAAAGTAATACCATTATTGTAAATATTTTTTTCATTTTTCTATTCCTTTAGATTTATTACTATTTAAGTAATTCTTTTATATTAAAAATTTAAGCAAAATTTAACACATTTTCTATATAAAATACTAATTTATTGGTTTTACTTAAAGTTAATTTATAAGTAAGTTTTTTCATTTTTGTAACCATTTGAGGGATTAAAATAAATCCAATTTATTATAATCGAAAAATTTCATATTTAAGTTTAAAAAGTTCAATTAAATGTAATGAATTTTCAGAATTTTGCAAGATAATTTTGTAGCAAAGTTGAAGAGGGTATGCAGACAAATCGTTCTTCTTTAAGATGAATGAAAAAAGTAAGATTGACTTTTGATCTTAGCCTATAAATGTGTCTGTCAAATTACCTAACAGTTTCTAAGTTTTTTAATATCAAATCTGAAAATTCTCTATAAACTCCTTCGCCGCCTTTTTTGGTTAATACTAAATCAACAATGTTTTTTACTTCATCAACGGCATCATTTGGAGAAGCTGAAAAGCCGACTTCATTTATTATTCCAATATCATTCACATCATCTCCAATGAAGGCAACATTTTCCGGCAATATATTTTCGATCTCACAAATTTCTTTCATCTTATTTTCTTTATCCCAAACACCAAGATACAAATGATCAACTTTCAAACGCTCGCCTCTAATTCTTATAAGTTCAGAAGTGTCTGTAGTAATAATTCCGTTTTTAATTCCGCGTTCACGGAGTAAACGCATTCCCATTCCATCTTTTACGTTGAACTTTTTCATCACTAAACCTTCGCTTGTGTAGTACAATCCGCCATCAGTTAAGACACCATCTACGTCTGTAATCACAAGTTTGATCTTTTTTAACTTCTCAGAATTATTATCATTTTTAGTCATAAAAAAAATTTCCTTTAAAATAATTTTCGAATGCCAAATTAAAAAAAAATACTTACTTAAACCTAAAAGTTAGAAAAATTAAGTAAATCTTTGTATAAAAAGAAGATAAGTGAATGATAAAAAAAATCAATTCTGAACGAATACAAAACTGAGATATTTTTCTTTTTTCTTTTTAAAATGATTGTTTATATTATTGATACTAAGATAAATCAATAATGAAATCGATCATAATTTTTGATTAAGAATTAGCTAAAAATAGGCTGATGAAAGTAATTTTAGAATATACAGAATCCTCAAACTACCTATTGAAATCAAAATTCAACACATCATTTATATCCATTATAAATAATTATATTAAATTATTGTTAAATGTATTTTCAGAGTTGGGATTAAAGCGTCTTTATTTCTATAATTACGGGTACAAAATAAATTAACTAATTTCTACAAACAAAATGAGGAAAACCCCTATGACAAAAATGTACAAAATCATTTTGCTGACACTCTTTGCTGCCTCACTTACCTTTGCACAAACTTATAAGGTATCTGGAACAGTTACAAGTCAACAAACTGGCGAAAATTTAATTGGCGCCAATGTTTACGTAAAAGGTTTAGCAATTGGTGCAGCTACAGATGCGAATGGTAAATACGAATTTAACATTCCAAGCGGCAGCTATACAATTATTTGCAGCTTTATTGGTTTTGAAGCAGCGCAAATATTAGATGTGGATATAACAAACAATCTTGAGTTAGATTTCCAACTTAAAGATTATGCATATTCTCTTAGTGTAACTGTGTTGGCTGATAGAGCTAAAGAAAGAGAAACTCCAGTTGCTTTTACAAATCTTGAGAAGAAAGATGTTGAGTTCAAATTAGGATCTCAAGATATTCCAATGGTATTGAACACAACTCCAAGTGTTTATGCAACAATGACAGGCGGAGGGGCTGGGGACGCAAGAATCAATATCCGTGGTTTTGATCAAAGAAATGTTGCTATTATGATAAATGGTGTACCAATCAACGACATGGAAAACGGTTGGGTATATTGGTCAAACTGGGATGGTGTTGGTGATGCAACTTCTTCAATTCAGATACAAAGAGGATTAAGCGCAGTAAACTTAGCAACTCCTTCTATTGGTGGAACGATGAACGTAATTACCGACCCAACTGCTGCAAAGTTTGGCGGTAGATTCAAACAAGAGTTTGGAGATGCTTCATTTATTAAATCAACACTTTCTGCTAATTCTGGTTTGATTGATGATACTTGGGCCGTTAGTGCTGTTATTGTTAAAAAAACAGGAAATGGTCTAATCGATGCAACTTGGACTGATGCTTGGGCTTATTATTTTGGAGCTAGCTATAATCTAAATGCAACTAATAGATTAGAACTTTATGCTCTAGGTGCTCCTCAGAGACATGGACAAAATTCTTATGCGCAAAATGCAGCGGCTTATAATCAAAAATATGCTCGTGAAGTTTTAGGTTACTCTCAAGCAGCTCTTGATAAATTTCCACAAGCCTCTAGCGGCAGATTTTATAATGAAACATGGAATAATGTTAGTTCAGATTATACAGGTCAACAATGGACCACAAATTTATTTGGATTTAGTGGCAGTTCTGCTAGCGCACAAGATCGGCATGATCCAGATTTTATTAACGAAAGAGAAAACTTCTTTCACAAACCGATCGTAAATTTAAATTGGTATTCTACATTATCTAATAATCTTAATCTTTATACAACTCTTTATTATTCTGGCGGACATGGTGGTGGAACAGGAACTTTTGGTGATATTACTTGGGATTATAACAGCCCTTCAAGAATTGCTGATTGGAATAAAACTATTGCAGTAAATAGAGGCTCCGCAGATAGGAAAGGAAATGCTAAAACCGCCGGAGAATCCAATGCTATTTTAAGAAATAGTAGAAATGATCAATGGACTGTTGGATTGATTTCTAAGGCTTATTATAAAATTTCAGATAACTTCAAAACCTCTTTTGGGATTGATTGGAGAACTGCTGAAATTGATCATTATAGAGAAGTTAGAGATTTACTAGGTGGAAATTACTATTCAGACAATAGCGATGAATTTAATCCTAATAGAAAACTTGTGCTAGGTGATAAATTTAATTATTACAATACAAATACAGTTGATTGGATAGGTGGATATTTACAAGGCGAATACAGCGAAGATAGATGGACGGTTTATGGAATGGGAGGATATTCTACTATTAAATATACATTTGTTGATCATTTCCAAAAAGGTCCTGATGGTGGAGAACTTACTGCTGATCCTGCTGCAATTGGTGGATATCAAGTGAAGGGTGGCGCAAGTTTTAGAGTAAGCAACGTATCTGATTTCTTTGTTAATGCTGGTTATGTTGCCAAATCACCAATCTTTGACCAAGTTGTTGATGATGGAACCGGAATAATTGCTAATGATCCGGCAAATGAGATTTTTACAAATTATGAAGCCGGATGGAATTATAGATCACCTGATGGTAAAGTTGCACTTAAAGGAAATGTTTATTACACACTTTGGTTAGATAGATCAAATTCAAGAGGCGTTCAAAACCTAGATGGATCTGAAGGAATAGTATTTATTAACGGTTTAGATTCGAGACATTATGGATTAGAAGTTGAGGCAGCCTTAGCTCCTATAAAAGAAGTTAGATTGGACTTGTCAATGTCTCTGGGAAATTGGAAATATACAAGTGATGTAAATGCCAAGTATAGAGACTATTCTGACGCAAATAATCCTGATCAAGAGTATAATTTATATGTTGATGGCTTAAGAGTTGGAGATCAGCCACAGACTGGATTAGCTGCATCAGTTACAGTTTTCCCAGTAAAAGGATTATCATTAAACGGTGTAGTTAAACATTATAGACAATACTATGCAAATTGGGATGCTTTTTCAAGAACAAATCCACTTGATAGACAACAAAGCTGGAAAGTTCCTGATTATACAGTAGTAGATTTACACGCAGCTTATGATATACCTTTGGATCTTGGCAGTGTTAATTTACAATTGTTCGGTCACGTATTTAATTTGTTAGACGCAATTTATGTACAAGATGCTTTAGACAATAGTGCATTTAATGCTTATACAGGTAACGGTGTAACACACGCTGCAGATGATGCTGAAGTATTTTTAGGTTTACCAAGATCATTTAACCTTGGTATTAGCATTTTATTCTAATTTTAGAATTAGAATAGATTATTTAAAGCCGCTCAATTGGGCGGCTTTTTTATTATTTTTACACTTCAATTCAGTAAGATTATTTATTAGAAAGTACTCTTTTAGATGCAAAAAATATTTTTCCTTTTAGTTTTTACAATTCAATTATCAGCCCAAAATTTTACAGTAAGTGGAATTGTTAAAGATTCTTTGAACGGGACTCCTTTATCATTAGCCAATGTTTTTATCTCGGAATTAAATAGTGGTACAACTTGCAATTCTAATGGAAAATTTGAAATTAGTTTTTCAAAAAAAGGTGAATACCAATTCACTTTTTCATTCATCGGATATGAGAAAGTTACAAGATTAATAAATATTCCTCATGATAAATTCATTGAAGTTTCACTTTTACCTTCGGAAATATGGCTTGGAGAAACCACTGTAATAAGTTCCTTGCCAAAGTTTAGAGAAACTCCAGTTGCGTTTTCTGTTTTAACAAGCAAAGATATTAATCTGCGGTTAGGCAGTAAAGAAGCAATACATATTTTAGAAACCACACCAAGTTCATATATCTCTCAACAAGGCGGTGGTATTGGTGAACAGAGATTAAGTATTAGAGGCTTTGATCAAACAAATATTGCTGTGATGATTAATGGAATTCCAATTAATAATCCGGAAAATGGAGAAATTTATTGGTCAAATTGGGCTGGTATTTCAGACATTATTGAGTATATTCATGTTCAACGGGGCTTAAGTGCAATACCTTATTCAATATCTGCAATTGGAGGTAGTGTAAATTTTATCACAACCGGTTCAAGTGCATTAAATCCAGGTGCTAAATTTAAAACAGAGTTTGGATCTGACAATCTAAAAAAGAGTGCTGTTAGTTTTACTTCTCAATTGACTGAGAAGATAGGCTTAACCGGATTAGTTTCAAAAAGAACCATGGATGGATTTGCAGATAAAGTTTATTCAGATGAACTAGCATATTTTTTAGCGTTAGGAATGTTATTTGACGATGTTTCAATTCAAGTTCAATTGTTTGGCTCACCTCAAAAACATGGACAAAGATTAACACCACAAACTATTAACGATTGGTCAAATTATGGCAAAGAGTATAATGCTGATTGGGGTAATCTAAATGGTAAGCCACTAAATCTAAGAGATAATGAATTTCATAATCCAACATTAAGTATTAATCAAAATTGGCAAATAACAAAGGACTTAGTTTGGAATAACATAATTTCGTTATCCCGTGGAATAGGCGGAGGAACAGTCCCTCCATGGTATCCGGAACTTTCAAGAACTGAGACTGGGCAAATAGATTTTGATAAAGAGTGGCAGCTAAATTCTAATAATATTGATTCAATTTATAGCCCAAACTTAAATAAATCTGTAATCGCACTAAGAAAGGGAATACATAAAAATTACAGGGCAAATTTAATTTCAGTTTTAGGCTATAATTTTAATAACTTAAAATTCACTATTGGGTTTGATGGAAAATATTATGAAGCGCAGAATTACAATCAGCTAAGCAATTTATTGGGAGGGGATTACACAACATGGAGCAATGATGTTAACGATAACCCAAACAAAATGCTTTATGTTGGAGATAAAGTAGATTTTAATGCAGATAGTTTCACAAGAAGTTTTGGATCATTTTTTCAAGTTGAATATTTGAAAGATCCGTTTTCGGCGTATCTCAATTTAGCACTGTCAAAAACGCAATATAATCAAATAAATTATTTCAATTTTCTTAAAACAGATCCAAACAGAGAAACCGGGTGGAAAAGCTTTACTGGCGCCTCGTTCAAGGCAGGAATAAATTACAATATAAACGGTTATAATAATGTTTTTTTTAATATAGGAAACTTTTCAAGAGCTCCTTTATCGATGAATGTTTATGATTATGAAAATAATGTCTATGGAAATAGTAGAAATGAAAAAATATTTTCGTTTGAAATTGGATATGGATTAAAAACTGAGATTACTAAACTCAGCTTAAATTATTTTAGCACCGACTGGAAAGATAAAGCCTTCAGTCAAGCATTCACTAGTAATGAAACACAGGCAATTTATTATTACAGTTTATTCGGTGCATCAGCAAGGCATAGCGGAATAGAATTTGACGGAATATTAAAAGTTACCCAAAACTTACAATTAAATACAATGTTCTCATATCTAAATAATAAATGGACAAGTGATATTGATGCTGCTGTAAGACCAGAATCAAATCCGAACGATGAAATTAATTTTCATACCTTTTCAAATAATTTGTATGTCGGTGATTTCCCGATGACAACTGCCTCAATTGGTTTTTATTATGAGAATGAAATATCGAATAAAGTAAAAGTTTATTTTAATCCGATTTATAATTTTTATGGAAGATACTATTCCAAATTTGTTCCAGAGTCAAGAACTAATTCCAATGATGCAAATATTCAACCTTGGAGGCTTCCCAATTTCTATTATGTTGACTTGCATTTAGGTTTTGAAATATTATTAGATCATCAGGTTATAAAAAATCTCAATATTTCATTTAATTTATTTAATATTTTAAATCAAGAATTTATTTCCGATGCCATTGATGGAGAAACCCACAATGCCCAAAGTGCTTTAGTTTGGTTTGGCAGAGAAAGATGGTGGAGTACAAATATTGTATTAGAATTTTAATATAAAATGAAATTCAGTAATGAATTTAAGATGGGTTCTTTATTCCTAAATCATATATTTAATTATTAAATGTAAATTATTATCTTATTATTTAAATGAAAATCAAAACATATCTGCTTTCAATTTTTCTCATCACTGCATTAAACGCACAATCAACTCCTTACGTAATCCTTATTTCATTCGATGGTTTCCGTTGGGATTACTCAGACAGAGGAATTACTCCTAATTTAGATAAAATGAAATTAAGCGGAGTTCATGCATCCTCAATGAAACCGGTATTTCCATCAAAGACTTTTCCAAATCATTATTCAATTATTACGGGCATGTATCCCGAGAATCACGGAATTATTGGGAATAATTTTGTTGATCCCATTCAAAATAAAAGGTATAGAGTTGGCGA
This sequence comes from Ignavibacteriales bacterium, assembly GCA_020635285.1. Classification (GTDB taxonomy): domain Bacteria; phylum Bacteroidota; class Ignavibacteria; order Ignavibacteriales; family Melioribacteraceae. The sequence goes on from JACKAB010000005.1 coordinate 42,739, forward strand.
TTCTAATTCCGTAAGAGAAAGCTCTTGGTATTTAGGAGAAGCGTTCTGGCAGACTGCTAAACGAAATGGAATAATTACAGCAGATTATTTTTGGCCCGGCGCGGAAATTAATTTGGAATATCGAAGACCAGATTTTGGAGAAAATATAAACATAAAAAACCGTATAAGGAACGCGTAGATGGTGTAATAAACTGGCTGAAATTTCCGCAAGCTGAACGACCTCATTTTATAAGTTTGTATTTTGATGCTACAGATACTTACGGACATAAATTTGGACCAAACTCACAAGAGGTGAATCAAGCAATCCAAAATCTTGATTCTATTCTTGGATATTTAAATGCCGAATTAGCTAAACTGGAAATTAAAGATAGTATAAATATTGTTCTAGTTTCAGATCACGGAATGACGGAAGTTAGTCCCGAACGCACTATAAATATTGATGATTTACTTATCGGATATAATTTTAATTTGGAAGGCGAAGTAGCATTTGCAGATATTGAGGTTTCTAAGGAAGATTTGCCAGAAGTTTTTAATCTACTTAAAAAGAATGAAAATCATTATAAAGTTTATTTAAAAAATGAGGTTCCAAGTTATTTTCATTATTCAAAACACCCTTTTATTTCCTCTATAGTATTGATTGCAGATTTGGGATGGCAAATTATGACGAATAAAGATATGGAAATAAATAAAAAAATTATTCAAAAGGAAATCACGGTTATGATAATAATCAATTAGATATGCATGGAATCTTTTTTGCGAGCGGACCACAATTTAAATCAAATTACAAAGTTGGTACAATTCTGAATATTGATATATACCCGCTGCTAGCTAAAATATTTAATATAACGCCCAGAGCCAATATTGATGGGAACTTGGAGCGTATTGAGTTTATTTTAAAAATTAAGGAAAATTTTGGAAGACCTGCTTAACATAGATTACAAAAAATTCACATTAAAAAATGGTTTAGAAGTTGTTCTTTATAAGAACGAATCCTTTCCAACAGTTTCTGTAAACATTTGGTATAAAGTTGGATCAGCAAATGAGAAACCGAATAAAACCGGTTTTGCACATTTATTTGAACATATGATGTTTCAAGGATCTCAAAATGTTCCGAAGGAAAAGCATTTCAAATTTATACAAGAGGCTGGCGGTAATTTAAATGGCTCCACAAGCATGGATAGAACCAACTACTATGAAACTTTACCTTCTGATAGTTTAGAACTTGCACTTTGGCTGGAATCTGATAGAATGGGATTTTTACTTCAGGCATTGACTAAAGATAAATTGAATAACCAAAAAGATGTGGTTATGAATGAACGTCGGCAAAATTATGATAACCAACCTTATGGTTTAGCTTGGGAAATTATGTTTTCTAATTTATTTCCTGTTAATCATCCATATCATTGGCCAACTATTGGTTGGATGAAAGACATTGAAAAATTTGAACTTGATGATGTTAAAGATTTTTTAAAGATTATTACGCGCCTAATAATGCTAGTCTGGTTATTGGTGGAACTTTTGATGAAGATGAGGCAATAAAATTAGTAAAAAAATATTTTGAGGAAATTACACCTGCAAAAAATCTTGATGAATTAAAGATTGTTACTACTGAATTAGAATCGGTAAAAATATAATTCATGAAGATGATGTTCAACTTTCTAGAATTTATTTAGCTTGGCACTCTGAAAAGGGTTATGGGAAATACGATGCAGCTTTGGATGTTTTGTCAGATATTTTAACAGGTTCTAAAAGTTCCAGGTTGCAAAAAACATTTGGTTCATGATCTACAAATTGCTCAGGATGTTTCTGCCTTTCAGTACTCTGCAAAATATGATGGTGTCTTCTTTATAATTATTACCACTCATCAAAACAGTAATTTGGAAAAAATAAAAGAAGAAACTTTTAAGGTTATTCATCAAATTATGAAAGAGGGAATTACAGATTTAGAATTAGAGCGTTCGGTTAATAGTTTTAAGTCTTCTTACATTTATTCATTGCAAAATTTAGAGAATATGACAAACCAAATTAATAACTACAACTGCAATTTAAATGAACCGAATTCTATTGTTTTTGATATTCATAGATATACAAAATTAAAAAAAAAAGAAAATGTTGATGATGCAATGAAAAAATATTTATCTAAAAATTATGTTGAGCTTCATATAGTTCCGAAGCAAACCTAATAGAAATTACTCTGAATTTACTAATTCATTGCAATTGTTATTATTTATAATTTGTAAACTGAACCGGGAAATCTAAGTCAGCAGCTTTAAGCATTGACATAACTTCTTGAAGTTCATCCTTCTTAGCACCTTGAACTCTCACTTGTTCGTCCATAATTTGTGCGTTAACTTTTATCTTCATTTCTTTAATCATTTTAGTGACAAGCTTTGCATTTTCTTTACTAATACCACTTTGCAAATTAATTAATTGTTTTACCCTTCCGCCGCCGGTAGCCTCAATTTCATTAAGTTTCATTACCTTCAATGAAATTTGTCTCTTTATAAATTTGGATTGGAGAATATCAACTGAAGATTTAATTCCATAATCATCTTTGGAATTTATTAAAATAGTTTTATCACTTTTACTTAATTCAATTGTGGTTTTGGAATCCTTTTAAATCATATCTTTGAAGAATTTCTTTTTGTGCTTGGTTAATTGCATTATCAACCTCTTGAAAATCAACATCAGAAACAACATCAAATGAAAATTTTTGTGCCATTATTAACCTCGTAAAATTAAAATAATATTCAACGTAAATTTAACTCATTTTTCTCTTGAAAATGAATAATATTGGTGTATATTATTAATACTGAAATAAAATATTTTTAATGAAAAAGTAGGGAAACAAATGAGAAAAATATTACTTGTTTTGTTAGTTACAATTATTTCTGTTTCTGTAACTTATGCACAAAACATACAATTGCATATGATGTAAATTTATCCGTGACCTGCGATGGTTTTGAAGGAATGTTAATGGGAAGCGGCTCAATTGTGGAAGGGCAGAGTATTCAATTTCCTTCTTATAAAATTCCAACTGATTTAACTTTCTTGCAAGGTTATCAATCAATTCTAGATGTTTTTCTGAAGCAACAATTGAAGTTCCTGAAGGAACACTAAAGGAAAATGTAACTTTTAAAATTATGTTAAACCCAATTACATGCGAATATGAAAATATAGGTTATGAAGAATTATTTGGAATGACAGTCAAAGTTGTTGGAGAAAGTTCAGGCGAACAAGCTCCATTTGGATATTACATGTTTAACGATGGGAAGCAAATTGTCTTAAAGTTGAAAGCTGCAAAATTATTCACATATTTAAGTGAACAAAAATTGACCTTTGAACAATTGTTTGGATGGTTTGTTACTGAAGGACTTTTAGCAGATGAGAACGGAATCAGTTTCCATTATACTTTGGGTGATGAATGGTTAAAAATTTATTTATCACATTTTCTAAAATTGCTATAGGTATTGATAATTCAGTAACAGATGTAAATATTATAAAACTTTGCCAACTGATTATCAATTAGCACAAAATTATCCTAATCCATTTAATCCAAAAGTACCACAATTTCATATTCATTGACCGAAAACAAAAGATGGATTTACAAAATTTACAGTTTATAACTCAATCGGTGTTGAAGTAAAAACCTTAGTTTCTGAAAATAAAATTGCCGGTAATTATGTAATAAATTTCAATGCGGGTAATTTACCATCTGGAATTTATTTTTATGATTTATCTTCCGGTACTTTTAGAAGCACGAAGAAGATGATTCTGATAAAATAGAAATCATTAAATAGAATTAAGTAGTAATCCCGCCCAATAACAAATAGCGGGCTTTTTTTTTATAAAAGTAAAAATATTTCTCTGTCGGGGTGATAGGATTTGAACCTACGACCTCGTCGTCCCGAACGACGCGCGCTACCGGGCTACGCTACACCCCGATTTTGTCTATATCAAATTAAATTCGAAGTAAAAATAAATACAAAAGATCATTAAATAAAAGGAATTCTTATTCGATTATTTTAATAAAGTAAATCAAGAAAAAGAAAATTTAAACTTAATGAGGTTTTAATGCCAGCTCCCCAAAACAATCTGGAAGTCTATTCAAGACTTGATAAAATCAAAAACTTACCCGCAATTCCCGAAATTATGTTTGATGCTATTAGTGTACTTAAAAGTGAACCTGGAAATGTTATTAAAATTGCAGAAATCATTGGTCAAGATCAAGGGATGGTTACTAGAATACTTTCAGTGGCCAATTCGCCTTTGTATGGCATGTTGAGAAAAGTTACGACTTTAGAATTTGCAATTATGATTATGGGATCTAGAGAATTAGAAAATGTTATAACTGCAATTTCCTTATCAAATGCAATTAGGTTTGCACCAGTTGCAAACTTTAATGACCAAGATTACTGGAAACATTCAATGACAGTTGGGTTAACAGCAAAAGATCTTGCAAGACGCCTGGCGATGCCAGAAATTGCCGGAGATGCTTTTATAGGTGGAATGCTTCATGATATTGGAGTTCAGTTGATTGTAAAATATTTCCCAGATGAATATCAACAAATATTTTCTACCTTGAATGAAAGTAATAAATTTATTGATTTAGAAACAAGTATTATGGGTTTATCTCATCAAGAACTAGGTGCTTATTTACTTAAAAAATGGGATTTACCAATCTCATTGGTTGAATGTGTTCAATTTCATCATAATCCATTAGATTCAGCGGAAAATAAAATCTTAGTCGCAATTGTTCAGTTGGCTGATTTTGTTACCAATCAGTTAAAAACTTCAAATAATATTTGGGACGAAGGAGTTGTGTTGGATCACTCATTAAGTAAATTGCTTGGATTTGAATCTTATGATGAACTGATAAAATTTTATACAGAGTACTCAGAATTAATGACAGACGTGGTCACTTCTAAAAACTAAGAAATAAAAAGCTTTGAAATTAAATGACCTAAAACAATTAAGTAAATTGAATTTGTAAGAATTTTTATAATATAATTACTTTTAGATATTTTGGGGTGAAATTGTAGAAAGGCAATACAATATTGACCAATTTTATTAAATTTAATTACTTTTTTAACCATTTCACTAACAATATTGTATTATTTTGAGAATTGTTAAATTAATAGGTAAAGAATTTAATAAAAAAAATCTAAAATTAAAATAAAAAAAATATGATTAAATAATTCAGAAATAAACTAAGAATAGTCTTATAGATTAGAGAGAGGTCTATTTTTTGTAGTTTTCTAAAAAGCTAAATCCAAAAGCAAGTACAAACCCCGCAAGACCAATTAATATAGTAAACAAATCAACATTAACTGATTTATTAGGATCAAAGAGAGTGGAGAAAAAATCAATAAAAATTGCGAAAAGAAAAATACTGTAAATCCGCTGACTCCGGCAATAAAGTGATCAACAAAGAATTTTTTAACAACAACAGTTGTTTTAGTTTCTTTGCCGGTTTTGGTTATTTCACTTTTCAATTCTGTATTTGAATCTTTCATAAGGAATCTTTTCTAATCATTTTAAATGATTGATATTATTAAATATAAAATTAATTTAACTATTAATCATCATATCTTTTGTTATGAAATACTTTGTTAATTAGAAACATAAAAAATACATTAGCAAATCCTAAAAAACTTACAACAACTTCATTTACACCTAAATCAAAATTAGCAACAACTCCGTATAAATAAGGAATAATTTTCATTAAGAAAAATGCACCTAAGAAAATAGCAAAATAAAAGAAACTATCATTAATAATTTTCTTAAAAAGAACAATTCTCTCATCATTATTTTTTTCTTGCTTCATTCCAAATCTATCAATTACTAATTCGTTGTTCATTTCTTTCCTTTGTGTTAAAAATTATAATGCAAATATGGAAGAATTAAAAAATAAATTTGTGATGCAAAGCATGCAATTCTCAAAATATGATCTCAAATTGAAAAAAAATATTTTTTTTATTTGCATTTAACTTCTAAATTGTTATTTTAACATAAGTTATAGAATTTATATTATAAATTACATTATATGAACATAATAACTAACTACTATCTAAAAAGATATTTAGCAATAGGCTATTTCTTGGTACTTTTAACTTTTGTGGTTTCGTTGAATATCTAGTTTTTTCAAACATTTTTACTTGGAGTTCTGGAATGAAGAAAGCTATTCCTTCGATTGAGTACGATTTTTTAGGTGAAAATTTTCAACTTAAAAGCAGATTTAAGTTATTTTTTTTAAAACCAATTTTTGTGGGAATTTTCTTTTTTGCGTTATTTTTCTCAGTTATTTTAATTACAAAGCTTTCTACATATTTTCTCGGTTCAACTTCACTTTTTGGCTTCAATATTTATGATATTCTTTTTTCTTTGATTGGATTTGTTTTGGGCTTTTTAACGGAATTTTTAAGACAAATCAAAAGAGTATTCTCTCGTTAATTCCGATTATATTTAATTTTCTATTTTATCTTCTTTGTAGAGATACTATTTTATAGTATTTTTACAAATAAATCCTTTAACTTTATCCGGTGAGATAACCAAGGAATGAACAAAATATATTACAAAAATAGGAGACCTCAGCGACGTTTTATCGTCAATGGGGATTTTTTTTAAATGAATATAAAAGCAAAAATTATAGATGAAGCCGGCTTAAATAGAACAATTACAAGGCTGGCACATGAAATATTAGAAAAAAATAAAGGTTCTGAAAATATAATTCTGATTGGAATGAGAACTCGAGGGGAGTTTTTAGCTAAACGAATTCAGGATAAAATTACCTCAATCGATAAAGTTACCCCAACTTTAGGAATCTTAGACGCAACTCTTTACAGAGATGATTTTAGGACCAGATTAAAACAGCCGGAAGTTTCTGTTACCGATATAACATTTGATATTACAGAAAAGGATGTAATCTTAATTGATGACGTACTTTTCACTGGAAGAACTACTAGAGCAGCTCTGGATGCTTTAATGGATTTGGGCAGACCAAGTACAATTCAGTTTTGTGTTTTAGTAGATCGCGGTCATAGAGAAATGCCAATTAAAGCTGATTTTATTGGTAAGAATATTCCCACTTCTGTGAACGAAGAAGTAAAAGTAAAAATGAAAGAAATTGATGATGAAGATGCAGTTTATTTAATAGAATCGCCAAAATAATTTTTTAGAGGAATAATGTCATTAAATATTAAACACTTATTGGGCTTGCAAGATGTTTCTAAAAATGATATCCAATTAATTTTAGATACTGCTACAACATTTAGAGAAGTTTTAGATAGACCAATTAAGAAAGTACCTACATTAAAAGGAACAACAATTGTAAATTTATTTTATGAAAATTCAACTAGAACCAGACTATCTTTCGAACTAGCTGAAAAAAGACTTTCGGCCGATACTTTAAATTTTTCAACCTCAAACAGTAGTGCAAAAAAAGGTGAAACTTTTAAAGATACTGTAAGAAATATTGAAGCAATGAAAATTGATATGATTGTAGTTCGTCACGAATCAGCCGGAGTTCCTTTATATCTTACAAAAATTAGTAAAGCGTCAATAATAAATGCCGGAGATGGTCGTCACGAACACCCAACGCAAGCGCTGCTTGATATGTATTCAATTAAAGAGAGATTAGGAAAACTACAAGGTTTAAAAGTTTGCATAGTTGGAGATATTTCTCACAGTAGAGTTGCACTTTCTAATATATTTGGATTAAAAACAATGGGTGCAAAAGTTTCTTTGTGTGCTCCGCCAACTATGCTTCCGAAAAATATTGAACAATTTGGAGTAAAAATATATCACGACATAAATAAAGCCGTTGCAGAAAATGATGTATTAAATGTTCTTCGAATTCAGCTTGAAAGAGATGCAGGAACAACAATACCAAGTTTAAGAGAATATCATAATTATTTTGGAGTAACGGCAGAAGTAATTGAAAAAAAAATAATAAAGATATTTTAATTCTTCATCCTGGACCAATAAACAGGGTGTAGAGTTATCATCTGAGGTTGCAGATGGTCCTTATCAAATTATTCTCAATCAGGTTACAAATGGCGTTGCGGTTAGAATGGCTGTATTATATTTACTTGGAACAAAAAATTAGAAATAAAAAATTGGAAAGATTAAATGAAAATTATATTAAATAAAGTTAAACTCATAAATCCGGATCAAAATTTAGATGAAACTAATGATGTATTAATTGAAAATGGAATCATCAAAAAAATTGGAAATATAACCAAAGATGATTTTGAAAAAGCTGAAGTTTTTGAGTTTGATGGAAAAATATGTGTTCCCGGACTTTTTGATATGCACGTACATTTTTGCGAACCGGGCAGAGAAGATACTGAAACAGTTATAACTGGTTCAAATGCTGCTGCAAATGGCGGATTTACAGGAGTTGCATGTATGCCGAATACAAATCCAACAATTGATTCAGCTGAGGTTGTAAATTTTATAAAGAAGAAGGCTGAAAAACATTTAGTTGATGTTCATCCAATTGGGGCAGTTAGTAAAGATAGAAAAGGCGAACATCTTGCTCCTATTGCAGAATTAGTTACAGCTGGTGCAGTTGCATTTTCTGATGATGGAGTTGCCGTAAAAACTGCTTCACTTTTAAGAAATGCTTTAGAATATTTAAAAATGTACGACTTACCAATTATTGAACATTGTGAAGATGTCTCTATGGCTGGTGGGGCAATGAATGAGGGAAGTGTTTCTACTTTATTGGGTTTGCCTGCAATTCCAACTGTTGCTGAGGATTTAACTGTTATACGAGATATCGCCGTAGCCGATTATGTTGGCGGAAGTATTCATATTGCCCACATAAGTTCTAAGAAGGCCGTTCAAGCCGTTAGAGAAGCAAAAGCAAAGGGAATTAAGGTTACTTCTGAGGTTACTCCTCATCACTTTTTATTAACTGACGAATCATTAGATAGTTATGATTCAAATTATAAAATGAATCCACCACTCAGAACGGAAGAAGATGTTCAAGCAATGATTGAGGGATTAAAAGATGGAACTATTGACTGTATTGCAAGCGATCACGCTCCTCATTCAATTGAAGAAAAAGAAGCAGAATTTATTTATGCTCCAAATGGAATTTTAGGTCTCGAAACTCAGCTTGGGTTAGCATTAAGTGAGTTAGTTCATAAAAACCATCTAACAATAAATCAGTTAGTTGAAAAACTATCGATCAATCCAAGAAAAATATTGAATTTGCCAATTCCTCAAATTAAAGTTGGAGAAATTGCAAACTTGACAATTATTGATCCTGATGAAGTTTGGACAGTTGATATTAAGAAGTTTTACTCTAAATCAAAAAATTCTCCCTTTGATAAAAGATTACTAACCGGTAAATCTGTTGCGGTAATTAATAAATCCAAAATGTTTATGGATGGAACTTTTAAAGAGATTTAGACCATTGTATAAAATAATGTACACTGGACTAAACAATAGAATACAAATTCCCATAATTCCTATCAAAAAGTTTGTTTTTTAGCCATTTATAAGCTTTTTTATTTGGCATCCTCCTTGCATAACTAATTGTGAAATCTTTATTGGAGGATAAAATGAAAAATGAAAAAGCTTTATATCGAATAATACTAATCGTTGCATCAATATTTTTATTTACTTACTGCGATTATTCAACCGATTATTATGATAACACGCCACCATCTCCACCAGAAAACGTAAAAACTTACGTTGGTGATAATTTGGTTGAAATAACTTGGGCCGAAAACCATGAAAGAGATATCGCTGGCTATAATATTTATTTCTCTTTCACTTACTGGGGCGATTATGAATTGATTGGAAATACGGGCGGCAATTATTATGTTGATTACGATGCGAAAAATGGTGAATTATATTATTATGCGGTTGCAGCTTACGATTATGATGGAAACGAAAGTGAATTAAGTTATGATGAAGTTTATGGAGTTGCCAGACCAGAAGGAATGAATCAAGCAATGTATGATTACAATCTTTTCCCAAACAATTCTGGTTATGATTTTAGTGAATTCAAAGTAGTTCCTTATAATTCTAATAGTGATAATGCTTCAGCAGATATATTCTTTGAAAATTATAATGGCGAATTCTACTTTAATGTTTGGGATGACACAGATATTCAAGATATGGGTTACACAGATAGCTTCTTAGATATTTATTATGCACCAATTGATGGCTGGGTTCCAATAGCTCCCGACGAGAATGTTAAATATACAAAAGCACTTATTGGACACACATATGTAATTTGGACTTGGGATAATCATTTTGCAAAAGTAAGAGTTAAAGCAATTACTGGCGATAGAGTTGTTTTTGATTGGGCTTATCAGTTACTTGAAGGTGAACCACAACTTAAAACAAACAGAAATTCAACGGTTAGAGAAAAATTATCTAACACAATTATCAAAAAGTAAATTAAAAAACTTTACACAATAATTAAAAGCACACTCAATTGAGTGTGCTTTTTTATTTTCCTTTAATTATTTTGAAAATCAATAATAAACTTATTGAGCTTCATGAAATTTATTCGTTACATAAAACAAAATAAAACTCTCTCAATTTTACTCTCTGTAATTTTCTCAATATTTATTATCGGGATAATTGGCAATAAAATTATAAATGACCGAATTGAAAATTGGTCTAATACAATAGAAGAAAAAACAAAATCCACCGAACAGCAAGCAACAAGTTATTTAAATAATTTTCAACAAAACTTTATTAGAAATAAAAACATTGTTGAGGCAAAATTAAATAATTCCGATTCGCTCACATTTGAAAACATCGAAAAATCATTATCCAATATTGATTTATCAAATAATTTTTTAGCAGTTTTCCAAAATCATGTTTTGCTGTATTGGAATGAAAACTACGATCAGCAAATAACATTTGATGATACTTTGAATTTAAATTAGGAGAAACATATTTTTTAAACTCCGGTATCGACATCTATTTATTGATTAAAGATTCAGTCAAAGTTAAAAACCAAAAAGTGAAATTTATTTTCGGAAAAGTAATTGAAAAGGAATATGAACTAAATCCATTTTATTTTAAGGACGTTAGTTTGAGTTCCGATTTATCAAGTAATGTTAAAACTGAATGTAAGATATTTTATTCACCTAAATCAGTAAAAAATAAAGATGGAAGAAAATATTCGTTTGCAATTAAAAATAATAAAGATAATAATATTGGAAGTGTAATTTTTGTAAAACAAACTCGTGAAAAAGCCGTTATTGAGCTTGAAAATTTTATTTTTATTATACAAAGTTTACTTGCTCTGTTGGGGTATTTACTATTCGGTTTAGTACTTTATCAAAAAATTCATAGCCACAAAAGCTTAATTCTAAAATTCACTTTAGTTTCGTTATACCTTATTATACTCCGTTATTTATTAGTCTTAATAAAGTTTCCCAAAAGTATTTTCACATCAGATTTGCTAAGTGATAAAATTTATTATTCCAAATTTATCTATGGTCTTGCAAATTCTCCGATTGAACTCTTTTTAACGCTTTCCATTTTTCTAATAATATTTTATTCTGCTTTTAGGTATTCAATCAGATTTTTGAAAAAAGAAACCGAAGTTCAAAATCATAAAATTATATTCATCTTACTTTTTATTTTCTTCCTATTTCTTTATCTACTCTCTCTGCGCGGATTTGGGGCGGCAATAAGAAGTTTTGTTTTTGATACATCAATTAGATACTTCCAAAATCCTTCCTTAAATTTTACAAGTGAGCATTTGTTAATGCACATTAATGTTTTGCTAATGGGCTTAATTTCAATTTTGGGCTCGGCATCATTTATAATAATTTTGTTCAAACAATATCAATCGACGTTCAAAAAAAATAACGCTATATTTTTTATTGCTTCACTAATTGTTTTTTTAATTTCCATTTTTATTTTCAGTCAAATACAGAAACAACCACAAAGTACAATTTTTATTAAATCAATACACATAATCCTTGTATTTGCCTTAGTTTACATTGTGGCGTTTTATGATTCTAAGTTTATAACTAAGGCAATTATATTTTATTTTACCGCTTCCTTTATCTCAATTATTACATTACTCTTTTATAATTCAGAATTGGAAAAAGAATCTCTTAAAACCACAGCCAACGTAATTACCAGAGCGAATGATAATCTTTACAAATCTTTGATAACTGAAACATTGCTTGATGATTTTAGCATGAGAATTGGGGTTGAGGCATTTGAAAACCCAAATGCTAATTTCAATTCATATGCATTTATGATTTGGAGCAAAAGTAATTTGCAGAAAGAGTCAATGAATTCATCAGTTAATTTTATTGACTTGAACGGAAATTTGTTGGGAGGATTCGGCTCAATTTATCCCAAAATTAATATTAATAAAATTGTTGATACAAATAATGTAATTGAAGAAATTCAAATATTTGAAGAAAACTTAGAAAATGATTCTCAAAAATTATTGCGTGGTATTTTTCCCGTTAAAGATGATTTTTCATTCCTTGGATATTTAGATGTTTCAATTTTATCTGATATAAATGATTTTGGATTCAATTCGCATCCGGAATTTATATCTTCTGGGAAGTTAAATGAAAAAGCAATTTTAAAGTTAGATAAATTGGCAATTTTAGATTACAGAAATAAAGAGCTAAAAATTGTTTATGGCGATCTAAATCCTTCCAAAGAAATGAATGCGACTATATTAAATACTCAGCTTACGGAAAAGAATGATGCTTGGCTTGATACCGATTTTAATGATTCGGAATATATTATATACGTTAAAAAAGTCAATCTAAATAATTTTGAAAGAATAGTTGCTGTTGCTTTGAGAGATAAGGATTTATCAATTGGTTTATTTGATTTTTTCAAAGTGTTCTTTACTCATGTAATTGTTTTATTGATCTTAATAATTTTTTATTTGCTGATATTTTATAGGCGAGAAAAAAAATATCAATTGGATTTACGCACCCAATTACTTTGGGCATTTTTAATTATTTCGCTTATCCCATTGCTGCTGATAGCATATTTTTTTAGAGATATTACAGATAGCAAAAATGAAGAAGCAACTTATTACAAATTAGGAAAGAGAGCTTTTTCAATTGAATCTTATTTGGCTGATCATTTTACAAACGGAGAAAATAAACTACAGACTTATTTTGATGCGTCAAATGATTTGAATATAAATTTTACAATTTATTCACAAAATAATATTGAATACAGCTCGGATGATTTAATATATGATGTTGGACTTATTCCTAAAATTCTCAATCCAAGAGTTTATAAAAAACTTGTATTGGATGGAAATCAAGAGATAATGATAAATGAAAAAATTGATGATTTTGAGTACAGTTCTTTTTATTATAAATCGAGTATGTTTAGTACTCCAATTATTATAAAGGTCTCAGAAGGATTTAATAAAATACTAATGCCGTTAAGCGGTTCAGAAGTTGATGTATTTTTATTTGGGACTTATTCACTTGCTGCAATTTTTATCATTCTCTTTAGTGCACTGCTTGCAAATAGAATCTCTTCACCAATTAGAAAATTAACTTATGCAACAAAGTCTGTAGCTGCCGGTGATTTAAGTCTTGATTTAGATACTAATGCCAAAGGTGAAATAAAAGAATTGGTGAATGGATTTCAATTTATGATAAAAGAGTTAAAGAGAAACCAAACCATACTTGCAGAAATTGAAAGGGAAGAAGCTTGGAAAGAAATGGCAAAACAAGTTGCTCACGAAATTAAAAATCCTTTAACCCCAATGAAATTAAGTGTTCAACAGCTTATTACCGCCTATGATGATAAATCCGATAAGTTTGATAGTTTCTTTAAGAAAGTGACAGCAACAATATTAAATCAAATTGAGACTTTAAAAAATATTGCGACCGAGTTTTCAAACTTTGCGAGAATGCCAAAATTAAAAGTAGAACAGCTAAATTTAAATGAAATAATTAGTCAGTCAATTAATTTATTTACAGATGAAAAGGTATTAATTGAAATCAGTACTGCATTAGATAATGTAAATATTAATGGTGATTCTGAACAATTAAGGAGAACATTCATCAATTTAATTAGAAACTCAATTCAGGCAAATTCAAGTAAAATAATTTTTGAATTAGCAGAAAATGAGTTTGAGTATATTTTAAATATTATTGATAATGGAAACGGAATTAAAGACGAGGAAATATCAAAAATTTTTGAACCTAACTTCACAACCAAAAGTGAGGGAATGGGATTAGGATTGAGTATGGCAAAACGTTATCTGAGAAGTACAGGGTCTGACATTTCAGTTTTATCAACTTCTTCAGAAGGTACAACCTTCCAAATTAAATTTTCAAAATAATGAGTGTGTTAACAAAATATCAAAATGCCGCTCTTAGGTATGATAAACATATTTCGCTTACAGCAAATGCCGGTTCAGGAAAGACCACAGTTCTTTCTAAGCGATTTGTTGAAATATTACTTAAAGAAAATATTAATCTGAATAATATTGTCGCAATTACATTTACAGAAAAAGCAGCAAGTGAGCTTTATTCCAAAATTGCAAAGGAACTAGATGAAAGAATAATTTCTGCAAATGGAATTACAAAAATTAAGTTAGAAACTTTAAGAAGGAACTTAGTATCTGCAAAAATTTCTACAATACATTCCTTCTGTATTGAAATCTTAAAAGACTACGCACCAGTTGCTGGCATAGATGCAAATTTTTCCCCAGTTGACAAAAGAACTTCAGATGAAATTCTTCAACAGAGTATGGATGAAATAATTGTTAAGAATTTGAAAGAAGACAACACCGAAATAAAAAATCTGATTCGATTGTTTGGAAACAAAACCTTACTTGCAAATAAAATAAAATTATTATTTGGAAAAAGAAAAACAACGGAAAAATTAATTGAAAATTATTATTCAAAATCTGAAATAGAAATTGCCGAATGGCTAAAAAATAGTTTTGAAAATAAATTCACACTAGTATTTGAAACCCTTATAAATGAATTGATCCCAGAAGTTATTGAATTGAATAATATTGCTGGAGGAGATAAAACTACTGAAATATTTATTGAAGTAAATAGACTTATAAACGAATTAAACTCTAAAGAAAATTTAATTGATAGATTTATACTTCTTAAAGAAATTGCTAATCAAATTCTTACAAATTCCGGAACTGTAAAAAAACAAAAAATATATCAGCAAAAAGCTTTACGAAGAAAACATATTTTTAGTTGAAAATATAAATACAAAGTTTGAAGATATTATAAAAATAGAAATACCCGATAACTATATTGAATTAAACGATGATTTAGCAAAATTCAGCAAAACAATTACTGATTTTTATAAACAAGTAGAGGAAAGATATAAATTTAAAAAGCAGCAAAAATCCTTTTTAGATTTTGAAGATTTACTTCTCATCACGTATAAGCTTTTGCAAAATGAGGAAGTAGCAGACTTACTATCTAAAAAATATAAATATGTTATGGTTGATGAATATCAAGATACTAATGAAATTCAGTATCAAATATTTATGCCAATTTTACAGTTTTTAGCTTGCGGAAATTTGTTTGTAGTTGGAGATGATAAGCAAAGTATTTATATGTTTCATGAAGCCGAAGTAAAAGTTTTTAATGATACAAAAAAGCAAATTGAAGATATAGAAGGTTCAAGCAGTTTACTTCAACTTCCGCATTCTTTTAGACTGGCACCAAACATTGCTTTATTCACAAATAAATTATTTAGCAGACTTTTTGAAAATCCAAATCCCTCATTTAATGAGGTTGAATACAACGAGCTGGTTTGCGCTTACCCTAAGGATAACAAGGGCAAAATTGAATTTATAATTTTCCTCAGATGAAGATGAGGCTAGCGAAGCCCAACTCATTTCTAAAAAAATTATCAAGCTTGTAAGTGAAGAACAAAATAAGATAAATTTTAATGATATTACAATTTTATGCAGAGTAAGAAAAAATTTCACTGAGCTTGAAAAAGAATTTAATAAATATCAAATCCCATTTTCTATTGTTGGCGGAAAAGGTTTTTACCAGCAGCAGCTCGTACTAGACGTTTATAATTATTTATCATTTGTCATAAATCCGCAAAATGATTTAGCATTTGTTTCTATATTACGAGCGCCATATTATGGAATTTCAGATGTTGATTTAACCGAGATATCTTTTGAAAAAGGGAAAAGTTTTTTTGAAAAATTTAAGAAATATGTAAGCACAAAAAATAAGTTTAATCACTATTTGTCAATGCTGGAATCACATATAAAACTTTCCTCAAAAACCGAAATTAGTGAGCTGCTTAGAACCATACACAATGAAACCGGATATTGGAGCTATATTGCCAATAAGTCAAATGGCAAACAAGAAATAGCAAATTTAGAAAAATTAATTCAGCATGCAATAAAAATAAATGAACAAGGATTTAATACTTTATACGATTTTACAAATTACTTGCAAGATGCAATCAATAATACTGAAGACGAAGGTCACGCTGAACTTGATGATACTGAGAACTCAGTAAAAATAATGACGATTCATCAATCAAAAGGTTTGGAGTTTAAAGTTGTAATTCTTTACAAAACTAATCAAGATAAAATTAATGAATCGTTAAAATCAAAAGATATTACAATCGATAAAGAATTTGGAATTTTAGCAAAACTTCCAATTAGAAATAATTATTTTGAGGATTTTCAGCAAGCACCAATAGTTGGACTTTATAATTATTTTCAAAATAAAAAATCTAATGCTGAATTGAAAAGACTATTATACGTTGCCATTACGAGAGCAGAAGAACATTTAATTATTTCGATGAGATATAAGGGAGATAAATTAATTAAAAATTCCTTTGCGGAAATGATTATAAATGCGATGAATATTAATCTAAGTGATGAAACGCAGTTGCTTTCGGGTCCTCTTGAATTTATGAAATTCCAAGAAAATAATTATGTTACAACAATTGAAAATCTGGAAACCGAAATAGAGATTTCACATAATGTTGAACTTGCTGAATTGCCCATTGACATTGCTAAAAGAGACCAGACCAGTAATTATAAATTTATGTTAGAGAAAATTAAAAGCAAAGAAAAGAATGAAATAATTTCTGCTTCAAAGATAAGTTTGTTTTTACAATGTCCTCGTAAATATCAATTGACATATGAATTCGGTTATGGCGAGTTGACAAAATTATTTAAAGATGCTGATGAATACGAATTTAATAGTAAAGAGGAAGAGGAAAACGTTCCAGGAAATATTTTAGGTAAAATTGTTCATTCAATTTTGGAGAAGGGAACTGAACACAACTTACTGAAAAATGAAATTGATTTTAGTATAGAAATGGAAGATGAATTAATTTCTTACAATAAAGTTTCTAAAAATAAATTAAGAAATGAAATTATTGATTTGATTGAAGGTTTTTATAATTCAAAATCATTCAAGAAAATTTCTCAATTAAAAAATTATCAAAATGAAATTGAAATTTATAAACGTGAAAATGATTATTACCTTTATGGGATAATTGATAAACTCATTATCGAAAACGATAAAATAATTATTACTGATTATAAAACCGATAAAATTTCCAAAAAAAATATTAAAGAGAAAAGTGAAACTTATTTAAATCAGCTTATGTTTTACGCCTATATTTTATCTAGTAAATTTCCACAAATAAATAATTATCAGCTTTCATTAATTTTTATCCGTGATGATACTTTTTCAGTTTCAAAATCTGTAAATAAAAATGAAGTTATAGAGTTTGGGTACGTAATCAATGATTCAGTTAACAAAATCAGAAATAAACAGTTTGAGGAAGTAAAGCCCGGATGCAAAAATATGGAATTTTATCTTTTAGAAGAATGTCAATTCTAAAATAATTCCCTTCTGAAACAATTTTAGAATTCCTTTAACTTTGCTTAACTTTATCCTATAAAATAATTTTAACTTGAGGAGTAAAATGAAGAAAAAAATATTAATTAATCAAATAGCAAGGAGTATTATAATTTTGACATTTTTAGTAAATCTATTTAGCAGCAATGATAAAATTGCACAAACAAATGGCGAACTGCCATTAAGAAGTGAGATTTCAGTTGAACAAACTTGGAATCTTGAGGATATTTACAAAACTCCAGAACTTTGGGAAGCTGATTTTAAATGGGCTGAAAAGGCTATTGAGAAATATAAAACCTTTGAAGGAAAACTTAGTAACTCTGCCCAAGACTTATTAGCATGTATAAAGTTTGATGACGAAGTTGGTATTAAAATTAGTCGACTCTATTTATATGCCTCGCTCGCAAAAGATTTAGATTTAGGAGTTGCGGAAAACCAAGCTAGGTATGAAAGAATATCAGCACTTGCCTCAAACTTATCTGCTGCCAGTTCTTACATCCGGCCTGAAATACTAGCAATACCCGAAGATAAAATTTGGAGCTTTGTAAAAAATGAAGAAGGTCTAAAAGTTTATAAACATCAATTTGAAGATTTATTAAGAACAAAAGCACACACACTAACTCCAAAAGAAGAAGAGTTAATGGCATTAGCCGGACCAGTAAGAGATGTTCCCGAAACTGTTTTTGGAATGTTTAATAATGCAGATATTCAATTCCCAACTGTAAAAGATGAGAACGGAAATGACATTAAAATTTCGCATGGAAGATACGGCGCAGCAATGTACTCAACAGATAGAGCTTACAGAGAAAGGGTTTACAAAGGATTGTATAAACCATTTGAAGATTACAAAAATACATTAGTTGCACTTTTTAATGGAAATATAAAATCAGCAATGTTTAATGCTAAAGCAAGAAATTATAAATCAACCAGGGAAGCCTCTCTTGATCCAAATAATGTTCCTCTTGAAGTATATGATAATTTAGTCAACACAGTTGGGCAAAACTTAGAACCATTGCATAGATGGGGAAAATTAAAAAAGAAAATTTTGGGTATTGACGAATTACATCCTTACGATACATATGTAACTTTGTTTCCATCAGTTAAAAAAGAATATAATTATGATCAATCAAAAGAAATATTGTTAAAAGCATTAAAACCGTTAGGCGAAGATTATTTAAAGAGTCTAAATCTTGCTTTTAATAATAGATGGATTGATGTTCATGAAACAAAAGGAAAGCGAAGCGGTGCTTATTCATCAGGCGTTTCTTATGGTGTTCATCCTTACGTGCTTCTAAATTGGTCTGATCAGCTCAATGATGTTTTTACATTTGCGCATGAGATGGGTCATAATATGCATTCTTATTACACTGAGAAAAATCAGCCTTATCCATATGCCAATTATTCAATCTTTGTTGCTGAAGTTGCCTCAACTGCAAACGAAGCTTTGCTTCTTGATTATTTAATTGAAAATGCAGAAAGTAAAGAAGAAAAATTAGCGTTGATTGAAAAACAACTAAATGGTATGACTCAAACATTTTATCGTCAAACCAGATTCGCAGAATATGAGCAATTAGCACATCAAAAAACAGAAGCAGGTGAAGCACTTACTCCGGAACTTTTATGTAAACTTTATGGAGATATGTACCAAAAATATTGGGGACCGGAAATGGTTGTTGATAATGAGGAAACATATACATGGGCACGTATTCCTCATTTTTATTACAATTTTTATGTTTATCAATATGCAACAAGTTATGCGGCTTCACAAGAGTTAGTTGCGCAAATTAAAAATGAAGGTCAACCTGCAATTGATAGATTTTTATCATTCCTAAAAGCGGGCAGTTCACAATATCCAATTGATGTATTAAAAACTGCAGGAGTTGATATGACTTCGCCAAAACCGGTTTTAGCTGTTGTTAATAAAATGAATGAACTATTAGATAAAATGGAAGCTCTTCTTGCTGAATAATTATTGGAGTTTTTATGAAATTATTTACTAAAAGAGAGTTAAATAATTATGATCTCTCTTTGACTTATGACGATTTAAGTTTAGTTCCTAGTGAAGTTTCCAGAATTAAAAGTAGAACGGAAGCAAAAACTAATACTGAATTTTTAGGAAAGAAATTATTATTGCCGGTTCTTGCAAGTCCAATGGACTCTGTGACTGGGCTAAATATGGCAGAATCCTTAGAGAAAATGGGTTGTATTGGTATTGTAAATAGATTTGATTCCTCGCTTGATGGAGTTTTTAAAACTAATGGAAATGGAATTTCCGCAGTTTCAATAAGCCTGAATTATGATGAAGATTCAATTGCAAAATTAGCAGAAAGAAATTTTATTATTTGCATAGATACTGCAAATGCTAATAATAGTACAGTTTTAAGAAAATGTGAGTCCATAAAAAGCAAGCACAATGTTAAAGTAATAGTAGGAAATGTCGCAGAAGGAAGTTCACTCAATCAATTAGTTGATGCTGGTGCTGACGCAGTGAGGATTGGAATTGGTGGCGGCAGTATGTGTACAACATCTATTCAAACCGGCATTGGCATTGGACAGGCATCATCGTTAATAGATTTATATTTTGCAAGAGAAATAAAACAATTAAATATTGAACTTATTGCAGATGGTGGCATAAAAAGTCCTGGAGATGTGGCTAAGGCTTTGGCTCTTGGCGCTGATGTAGTTATGTTGGGTAGAATGTTAGCTGGAACAAAAGAAGCTCCTGGCGAGGTTATAAAATATAATGACCAGCTTTGGAAAAAATATAGAGGATCAGCTTCATTTGGTGTTAAAATGAAAAATGAATTTATTGAGGGCGAAGAAACCATGATTCCTTATAAAGGACCTGTTAAAGCTGTAATTGATTCAATTTCAGATGGACTTAGAAGTTCTATGAGTTATATGAATTGTGTAAATATTGATGAATTAAAAGCTGTAGATAGTTTTGCAGTTATGAGTCATAGCTCTTTTCTAGAGCGGCATGCCAGAAAATAATATTTCAACTTTGCGCCTTCGCATTTAAAATATATAACTAAGGCGCAAAGTTATCAATTAATCCACATTGCTTATCTTTGGTAAAGTTAAAAATTATTCATAATCCTTACTTTTGTAGTAGTCATCAAAAAACTTTATCATATTTAGTTTTTTTCTTCACATGTATAAAATTGCATATTTCTTTTTTATGCTATAAATTATAACTTATTTTTTTCTATCATTCAAGTAAACAATATTGATATAAAAAATTGGGGTGGCAGTGGCTCTTTTTAATAAAATTTTTAATAAAAAGAAAATAAATCTAATAATTGAAAATGGTAAAGCAAATTTATTAAGCGAGAACTATTTTACTGCAATTAAAGATTTTACATATGCATTAGAACTTGATAAAAAGAATGAAGAAGCCTTATTCAACAGAGGAATTGTTCTTTACAATGCAAAACATTACAACGATTCTAAAAATGATTTTTTAACTTTAGAGAAAATTAATCCTGATTACAATTCGCTCTCAAACTATTACTTGGCAAAAATATTTTTGAAAACAAACGATTTTAAATCTGCTTCAGAATATGCGGATAAATATTATATGTCTAGCCCAGATGAAACTGAAATACAATATTTTAATGCCAGAATAAAATATTTTTGCGGCGAATTTGAAGCTGCCTTAATTTTAGCTGATCGAATGTGTGAAAGAAATCCGAAAAATTTTAATATACGATATTTACGTTCACTAATTTATTTTGGAGTAAAAAAATATAATGAATCGCTTGAAGATCTTGATATAGCAATTGAACTTTTTCCAAATAAATCTTACTTATTCAATTTTAGAGGCTTAATTAACAGTGAGCTGGAAGATGAAAAAGAAGCGCTCGAAGATTTTGAATATGCTATTAGACTTGAACCGGAAAATGGAAGATATTACTTCAACAAGGCTAAAATTGAATTTGCAATCGGAGAATTTTACGATTCAAAAACTACTTTGGAAAAAGCATTGGAGCTGGATCCAAACGATAAAGGTGCTATTCTTTTAAAATCAGAATTGAATATTATTTCTAAAAATTATGAATGTGCAGCCGAAGATTTAGATTTGTATTTAACTAAAGATCCTAACAATGTTACTGCGCTTATTAAAAATGCAGCAATCAAAAATACTATTTACAATTTTGAAGGCGCAAAAAATGATTTAGAAAAAGCCATTTCAATTGCTCCAGATGAAGCAACTTTATATTACCAACTTGGCTTTGTAGAATCTAAAATGAATGATTTTACAAATGCTATTAAAAATTTAACAACTGCAACCGAAAAAAATCCGGAACTAAGCGATGCATTCCTTCAGAAGGGAATTATTGAGTTTATTAACAATAATTTTGAAGATTCTATAAAATCAATAGATAAGTATCTTAATCTTCAACCGCTTAATGAGAAAGCGATAACTTTAAAAACCAGGGCATTATTAGAATTAGGAAAATTAGATGATGCAAAATTTGAGCTATCAAAAATAAAAGATACTGCACAAAGTGAAGAATTCTTTTTATTGAACTCAAAAATAAATTTAGCAGATAATAATATAGCTGAAGCCCAAAAACAAATTAAAATTGCAGCGGATAGTGGAAAGTTTGATGAAAGCATTGAGCTAATTAATAATGCTCTAAAGATAGAAACCGGACTGATAGATGAAATTAAAGAAACTAAATTTGAGAATACTTATAAACAAGATTCACAAATATTAAACACATTAGTTAGCTTTGAAAAACAACATTATAACACTGTTAAATATAGGTTGTCCAGCATTAAAAATTTAGATTCCAAAAAAGAAGAACAACTGAAACCACTTACCGAATTTATAAACAAAGAGTTAGGTTGATATTTAATGTTGATTTGGAAAAAATAAAAACCCAAAAAATCCTAACTGCTTGTTTTTTATTGATTTATAAGAATTGATTGTTTGATTTAATCTAAAATCTTTCCTATCTTTCTAAGCTTGATTGAAGAAATAACCAAAATGGAAATTTAAAATATGACTAAAGCTGACATTGTAGAAAAAGTTGCTTCAGGCACTGGGTTAACTAAATTGGAAACTGAAGCTATAATTGAAGGTTTTTTAAATACTGTAATTCAATCTTTAAGAGAAGGAAACGGGATTGAAATAAGAGGATTTGGAAGTTATAGAACAAAGAAAAAAGATGCACGCTATGCAAGAAATCCGAGAACCGGAGAAAAAGTTTATGTCCCCGAGCATTATGTCCCGGTTTTTAAGTTTTCCAAAGATTTTAAATTAGCTGTTGATAGAGGAATGAAAAGTTCAGAGAACGAAGGTTAATTAATTATATTTAGAAATAAAATTATGATAAAAACAAATAAAAAAGAATTTTCATCATTTCAGTTAATAACCACATTAGTAGCACTCTTAGCTTTTGGGGTATTTCTGCTAATTGCTTCTGGCTTGTTTGATTCAGCAGATGCTGTAGTTCAACATGTTCACACAGAAAATAATATGAACTCTCAACCGCAAGCCCCTGCTGCTGATTTGAGTAAAATTAACGAAATAAATAAACTTGAAGAAATTGTAAAAAATAACCCAGATAATCATGAGGCGGTATTAAATTTAGGTCATATGCTGAACGATAATGGATTTCATGATAGAGCAATTGTTCAGTATGAAAAATATTTAAAACTACATCCGGATAATACTGATGTTATAGTTGATTTGGGTGTTTGCTACTTTGAATTAAAACAATATGATAAATCGATATCTATTATTGAAAGTGCTGTAAAAATAAACCCCAATCATCAAATTGCAAATTTCAATTTAGGTATTGTAAACTTTTCAAATCAAAATATTACAAAAGCAAAAGAATGGTGGAAGAAGGCTAGAGATATTGATCCAACTTCTAACATTGGAATGAAAGCTGAAGAATTATTAAAAACAAATAACTAGGAGCGAGAACATGCCTTGCGGTAAGAAAAGAAAACGTCATAAAATGGCTACTCACAAAAGAAAGAAAAGATTAAGAAAGAATAGACATAAGAAAAAAGGTAAATAGTAATTTTTGGTAATTGGGTCGCCAACTTAGCTCAGTTGGTAGAGCAGCTCATTCGTAATGAGCAGGTCGGGGGTTCGACTCCCCCAGTTGGCTCGGTTACTAATTTTTCAAATTTAAAACAAACTTTTTATCCTACCAATAACTTCCAAGATATTAGTATTAAGCAGAGTAATAATAAAAAGTAAGTATCAACATTTTTGTGCACTTTAAGTGAAATAATTTATTTATTTAACGATTTAAAAAATTCAGAAACATATTTCAAAAACAATGCATCAAAATCAATTTTTTATCACACCAATTTCTTATAACTTTCAACTCATTATTTAAGTAATATTTTTTCATTCAGGAGCGGCTTTTAATAAATGTATTTATTTTGGTTGGGATTTATTGTAATTGTAATAATTCTACTTGCTCTAGACTTAGGCGTATTTCATAAAAAAAAGAGCACGTTATTGGAACAAGGGAAGCTTTGCTCTGGACACTTTTTGGATCGCTCTGTCATTGGTCTTTAACGTTTTTATTTATTACGCCTATGAAAATCATTGGCTAGGTATTGGAGTTCATGCCACCAGTGTTGAAAGTGGTGTGGACGCAGCTTTAAAATATTTTACTGGTTACATAATAGAAAAATCGCTTAGCCTAGATAATATTTTTGTTATTGCATTGATTTTTGCTTACTTCAAAGTTCCCAATATTTATCAGCATAGAGTTTTATTTTGGGGAATTTTAGGAGCATTAATTTTACGCGGGATTATGATTATTGCAGGCGCTGCTTTGATCCAACAGTTTAGCTGGATGATTTTTGTCTTTGGAGGATTATTAATTATAACAGCAATAAAAATGCTTCTTTCCGATGATGAGCAAATTGATCCGGAAAGAAATATTTTAATTAGAATCGCTCGTAAATTTTATCCTGTTTCAACAAATTTTGTTGGACATAAATTTTTACGAGAATAAATTCAAAAAAGCTATAACTCCATTGTTTCTTGTTTTATTGGTCATTGAAAGCACTGATGTATTATTTGCAATTGATTCTATTCCGGCTATTTTTGCAGTTACAACAGATTCTTATATAATTTTTACCTCAAATATTTTTGCAATTCTTGGATTAAGATCACTCTATTTTGCACTTGCAGCAATGATGGACAAATTTAAATATCTAAAATTAAGTTTGGTTTTTGTGCTCGCATTTGTTGGAGTTAAAATGTTGTTATCTCATAGTTATCCAATTCCAACTTTAGTTTCTTTAAGTGTAATTGCGGGAATTTTATTTGTTGGGACAGCCGCTTCTGTAATTGTGAGCAGAAGGGAAAGTAAAAATTAGTTTTTATTTTTAACCAATTATTAATGGGGAAAGAATCTTACAAATTTTTCTCCATCCCAATATTCAATTTTACTAATTATATCTTCTCGATATTCATAAGTGTCAGTCATAGGTGGTTTAAGAAGCCCTTCTTTTATGAGTTTATCTCGAGTAACTGTTGCATCATCTCCAATAACTATATGAACAGGAACTAAATTGTGATCTAATTCCACCTTATAGTGAAAGACGGCTTTTGTTGCTTCAGAGTTTGGTTCAATAATATTTACACCGACTAAATTTGTGAAAATACTTGGATATGGAAAACCCATATTATATTTACAATAATATAACTCGGCTACATCAGATCTTGGGAATAAAATATATTTATTAAAATCTGCAAGAGGTATATTTAAGAAAGTATAATTTTGTGCACTTGGAATTTTTCCTGCCATTTTATCGTAATCAATAGAAAATAAAAAAGCTCTATGCATTCCATTAGAAATTCCGTTTGCTACAATTTCTTTTTTTTTTTCCGTCATTATTTAAGTCGTGTAAAACGGCTCCTGTAATTCCCCCAGGATGCCACAAAATATCGCCAAAAGGTTTGCCGGTTTTACAATCTATTTTTAAAATTCCATTCGGATAATAATTTTGATGTTGGCAATAAGCTAGGATGGCAATTTTATTATCACTATGAACCGTATCTATTATACCATTAAAGTAAAAATTACCAATAAACTTTTCATAACTTGTTTCAACTGAGTCTTTATGATTATAATCCCATTTTAATTCGCCCTTATAATTAAATAGTGCAAGAGATTTATAATTATTAAGATGAACAAAAATAACTTCATTTTTACCATCATTATCAACATCTAAAATTCTATAAAAATTATAAGGTGCAAAACCATACTGCTGTGCTTCAAGAAGTACAGTTTCTTTTTTCCACAAGATCTCATTTTTACTATTCTTTACAAGGAAAGCATCCTTAACTATTTCAACACTTACAGGATTTACATCCTTATCAAAATAGATAAACCCCAATATAGTCAGTAAAGCAGCAAGGCTTGTTACAGCAATTTTATTTTTAAGTACTTTTTTACTTCCCCAACTAATTGGATTTTGTTTTTTGATTTCAATAATATCTCGGCGATTAAAAATTTCATTTAAATTGCTCACACCAATAATTTCAAGATTACGATTTGGATATTTTTTTTGTTCTTGTTTAACAATATTTTTTGCAAATATTTTATCCGCTTCGGCAACAACAAACTTCTGTGTGTTTGAATAAAAAGCCACTTTAGTTTTTTGTTCAATAATATTTTTTGATACGGAAAATATATCACCTTGCTCATTTACCGAACCGGTTGTTAAAATTGAAGACTTAATTTTACAGATTTCCAACAAATCAAAATAAATAATCAATTGCTGAATAAAGCCAATAGTTAAAGCAGTTCCAAGTGAATTTCCCTCATAGATTCCAAATTTATTTTTAAATCTAACGTACACGTCAAAATGTGGAATTTTTCTTTTAGTTATTGTTGATAAAAAATTTACGGCAAATTGCCATGAATTATTTAATTGATTATATAATTTTTCATCTATGTTTGGCAGGCTAGGACTAAGTATAAATTCGGTTTTATTTTTGTTTTTAGTTCCTCCGAATGAAATTATTAATTCTTCAAGCAGTCCATTGTCATAATTTACATTTTCAGTCTGTTCAATTACAGGAAAACTGATAATGCCATTTTCATCATTAAAATTAAAATTACCTGAAAGAATATTATTAAGTATTCCAATTTCATTTTTTATTCTCTGTAGATTTATTTTAATTGATGTAGTGTCTTCCGGATTTGCGAATGGTAAAACCTTTTCAACTATATGAATTAAATTTTTGGAAAGTTGGAGTTTAATTCCAAAAGCTGTAAAATTTTCTAATGCTATTTTTATGTCTTTTATAAATTCAGGGATGAACGCTGCATGAATATTTTGTTCATTTAAGTTAAAAACTTTATTTGAGAATGCACAAATTTCAAATAAAATTATTCGAGGTGATTTCTCATTAGAAAGGGAAACTAATAATTTTTGTCTTTCTTCTTCAACAGTAAATATATTCATACAATAAAACTAATAATCTGAATTGAAAATATATCATTTTTATCAGTTTATTTGTAAATGTTAACAGCTAAAATTATAAGGTTATTATTTCCCTAATTAATGACAAAAAAGTGCTTCCAAAATCATTTTTAATATTTTTCACTTTTTAAATTTTAAATATTGATTGATAAAATTAGAGCAAAAGTTTTAGTGATATCTAATTCTTAAAATCATTATAACAAAAATAAATCTTTCTCTTAACATTCGTCCGAATTAATATCATTTCATATTGAAATTATTTACCAAAAAAATAGTTTTATTTGAAAAAAAACCTTGACTTTTGAACTATAAAAGCATTATTTTACGAGTAGTGGGTAAAAGTGTTGAAGATTCCCAAATTATGGTAAGAATGAATGTTTATAGGCAGTTTTAAATACTCGATTGACGCAAAAAATAGAATTAGTATTCCAGCTAAGTTGCGAAAATTTGTCGATCCGAAAGCAAACGATTCTTTTGTTATGACAAGAGGAACTGGGAAATGTATAGATGTTTACCCTATGAATCTATGGGAAGATTTGGTTCAAGAAAAATTAAATAGTTTGAATAATTTTGAACCAAAAGAAGCAATGTTCCTAAGAATGTTTATGCAGCAGGCAGCAGAAGATAAACTTGATACACAAGCAAGGTTATCAATACCAAAAACTTTAATAGAATATGCTGAAATAGATAAAGAAGTTCTGATTCTTGGAGCAATAAAAAGAATTGAAATTTGGAACCCCAATGTTTATGAGGAGTATATAAAAACCAGCGATCTCACATTCGAGGAAATTGCAAAACAAGTTATGGGTACATAGCGTATGGTTTTTCATGTACCGGTTCTATTAAAGGAAACTTCTGATTTATTATTAACAAACCTTTCCGGTACTTACTTCGACGGCACTTTGGGTTTCGGCGGTCATACTTCTTTTTTTTTAAATCAATTAAATAAAAATGCAAAAGTAATTGCAACTGATAAAGATGTTGCAGCCTTTAATCATTGTGAAGAAAAATTTTCCGGTGATGAAAGAATTACAATTTACAATTCCAGCTTTACCGAAATAAAAAATATTTCACTAATGGAAAATGTAATTGGCTATGACGGCATTTTTGCAGATTTAGGTGTTTCATCCTTTCAGTTTGATAATAAAGAGGCGGGGTTTACTTATAGGGAAGAAGCTGATCTTGATCTTAGAATGAACAAGTCGGTTGGCGAACCTGCTTTTAAATTTATTAATCAGGCAGAAGCCAATGAGATTGCCGATGTAATTTATAAATATGGCGAAGAGAAAAATTCAAGAAGAATTGCAAGAAATATAATTACCGAAAGAGAAATTAAGTTTATTAAAACAACAACTCAACTAAAAGAAATTATACAAAAAGTTGTGCCAGTAAAAAATTTAAATAAAACATTATCTAGAGTTTTTCAAGCGTTAAGAATTTATGTAAACAATGAACTTGAGGAACTAAAGTTATTTCTAGAAAAATCCGTTGAGCTGCTTAATGAAGGAGGAAGAATTGTAATTCTTTCTTATCACTCTTTGGAAGATAGAATTGTAAAAGACTTCTTTAAGCATGCGTCATTAAAATGTGTTTGTCCACCTGAGATGCCTATTTGCACATGTGATAAAAAAAGTACATTAAACATTATAACCAGAAAGCCAATAATAGCTGGAGAAAGTGAAGTAAAAAGCAATCCAAGAGCAAGGAGCGCAAAATTAAGAGTGGCGCAAAAAATATGAAGAAACAAAGAGGTAGTTTTTTTAAAAGTATGTTCATCGTTCTTTTTACAATTGCACCGCTGCTATTTGCATACATGTTTTTTATAAAAGGAATTAAAGACTTAAATGCTCTTAAAAATACTAGGTTAGAAGAACTTAGAGAAAAAGAAAATAAATTGGAAGTGCAAAGAGTTGAGTATCAAAAACTTACTTCGGAAGATGAAGTGGTAAAGAAAGCTAAAGATAAATTTGATCTTGTTCGTATTGATAACTTAAGCACAATTTCCGTTAATAAAAATCAAATAAATAACATAAAAAAGTTTATTAATAAAAAATATGATTAACTCCAGAGCACTTGTTATTTCTTTCTTTGTATTGGTTGGCTTCGTCGGTCTAGTGGCTAAACTTTTTACTGTGCAAATTGGTGCTCACAGTAGCTATAAAGCTAAAGCTGATAAACAGCAGAATAAGATTCATACAGTTAAGGCTGAGCGTGGAATTATTTATGATAGAAACAGTGAAATATTAGCTTATACTAAAGATGATGTTTCTTTGTTTGCCGATGCTAGAATGCTTAAAAATAAATCTAAGAATAAACAAAAACTAGCTAAGGAACTTGCGAAAATTTTTAAAACAAACCCTAATAAATATCTCAGCATAATAAATAAAGGAAAAGGGAATGTCTGTCTTGAAAAAAAAATATCGCAAGATAAAGCGCTTCTACTAGAGGATTTTGTTGTTGATGGATTTTACAAAGTAGAAGATTACACTAGAGTTTATCCATACAAAAATTATACAGCACATATTTTAGGTTACGTGGATAGACAATGTGAAGGTTTATCCGGCATTGAGAAGTTATATAATGAACAACTTCGCGGCGAAAATGGCGAACTGCATATTGAGAATAACGCAATAGGTAAAACTGTTTCAATTGATTATGATAATTCAGTTTCACCTATATCCGGAAAGTCTTTTCAGCTTACTATTGATAAAGTGTATCAGAAGATTCTGGTAAATGAACTTTATGAGGGTGTAAAAAATTATAAAGGAAAATCCGGAATAGGAATAATTGCAAACCCTAAAACGGGAGAAATATTAGCAATAGCTAATGTTCCCGATTTTGATCCAACTGAATATAATACAGCATCAGAATTTGCAAAAAGGAACAGAGCTTTAACGGATACATACGAACCCGGTTCCACAATGAAATCAATAGTTCTTTCGATATTATTAGATAATAATATTGTTGATGAGACTAAAGTAATTAATACAGAAAATGGTAAATATAAAATCAAGGGTGCTTGGATTAGAGATACCCATAAGTTTGAAAGTTTGACTGTTCGAGAAGTTCTTGAACAATCCAGTAATATCGGTATGGTAAAGTTAAGTGATAAAATTGATGACAATGATTTCTACAAAGGAATAAGAGATTTTGGATTTGGAAATTTAACTTCTATCGATTTGATTGGTGAAACAAGAGGAAATTTGAAAAAACCAAATCAGTTTTCTGGCATAAGTAAAGCATTTATTTCACATGGATATGAAATTTCCACAACTCCAATTCAAATGATAATGGCATATGCAGCATTAATAAATGGAGGTAATCTTTTACAACCATATATTCTTAAAAGAATAATAAATGCAAAGGGTGAAATCGAGGAAGAATTTGACTCAAAAAAAATTAGACAAGTGATCAGTGAAAAAACTTCTGCTGAAATGAGAGATATTATGACGGGTGTTGTGGAAAAGGGAACCGGATCTAATGCTCAGCAAGAACACGTTTATGTTGGTGGGAAAACCGGAACGGCACAAAAATTAATAAACGGAAAATATTCCAGCAGAGATTATAACTCATCTTTTATCGGTTTTTTCCCGGCAGATGATCCACAAATTATTTGTTTTGTGTTAATTGATTCACCAGAATTAGGCAGATACGGCGGACAAGTTGCCGCACCAATTTTTAAAAATATAACAAGTAAAATTTTAGAAACAGATTTCAGTATAAAAAGAAATAAAAATAAAATTGAACGAAATGAACTAATCAAAAATTTAATTACAGAGATAAATATTACCGATGAACGTGATGATCTAATTTCCTTTGCTGATGTTTCAGACGAACCAATTGAAGTAAGTAATAAAGAAAAAATAAATCGTTCAATAATGCCAAACCTGAATACAAAATCTATAAGAGAAGCAATTTCATTATTAAGCGAACTTGATATTAAATATACAATTGAAGGGAATGGTAGAATTGTAAAACAAAGCGTTAAACCGGGTACTCCAATTGTTAGCGGCATGAATTGTCAAATTATATGTTCAAATGAAAAAATTGGTAAGAAATAAATGCTGCTTCATGAAATATTAAATAACATTCCCGTAACTCAGTTTGTTGGCTCAGCCGAACAATTAGAAATTGATAATATTTCAATTGACTCAAGAAATTGTAAAAATGGCACAATATTTTTTGCTTTAAAAGGTTTTAAGACAGATGGACATAAATTTATTCCGCAGGCAATAAGTAATGGTGCCTCAGCAGTTGTAATGGATGAAGACCAACCTGGTATTGATCAGCTTATTTCTTCAAGTAAAGTTGCAAAAATTTTGGTTAAAAATTCGAGAGAAGCCTTAGCTCAAATTGCCAATGTATTTTATGGAAATCCATCATCAAAATTAAACTTGGTGGGAATTACTGGTACAAAAGGGAAAACTACAACCTCATATTTTTTGAAAAATATTTTTGAAACCGCCGGAATGAAAACCGGACTTATCGGCACAAACAAAAACATGATTGGAGAAAAAAAAATCTCCACAAAACTTACAACTCCTGAAAGTCATATTATTAATAATCTTATGAGCGAAATGGTAAAAGAACATTGCTCAAATTGTGTTATGGAAGTTTCTTCACATGCTGTTGAATTGAATAGAATTGCAAACTTAGATTTTAATATTGGAGTTTTCACAAATATAACATCAGATCATTTGGATTTTCATGAAACATTTGAAAATTATATGGCTGCGAAAAGCAAATTTTTTCAATCACTTAAACCAACTGCAAAAATAATTTACAATAAGGATGATAAAAATTACGAATCAATGTTAAGATCTTCTGTAGCTGAAAAAATTTCTTATTCATTAAAAACTGAAGCAGATTTTAAAGTTGAAAATGTTGAATACAATTTAGATGGGACAAAGTTCAGATTTATTTATCAAGAAAAAAAATATGATGTGGAAACCGAACTTATTGGAACATTCAATGCATATAACGCAATCGCTGCAATTGGCTCAGCCATTTACTCAAATGTTTCAGTAGAAAATGCGATAGAGGGAATTTACTCAACTCCACAAGTTCCAGGAAGATTTGAAGTTATTGCCTCTGGAAATAAAAGAGTAATTATTGATTATTCTCACACTGCTGATAGCTTGAATCAAGCTCTTAATGCAATTAAGCATATTGTAAAAAGTGAAAGACCAATTTATACGGTTTTTGGATGCGGCGGAGATAGGGATAAAACAAAGCGACCAATTATGGGAAAAATTGCTGTTGAAAATAGCAGCTTTGTTTATGTCACGTCAGATAATCCAAGAAGTGAAAATCCTTTTGATATTATAAATGATATAACTAAGAATCTAAACACAAAGAATTACAATGTAATCGAAAATAGAGAAGAAGCAATAAAATCAGCAATTACTGATAGTGAAGAAAATGCTGTGATATTAATTGCAGGTAAAGGTCATGAAAATTATCAAGAAATTAATGGCGTTAGAAATTTTTTTTCAGATAAAGAAACCGCAGAGAAATACTTATAAATGAAAATAACTTTAGAAGACATATTTAGTTTATCAACTGCGGTAATTTATAATCCCGATTTATATAAATCGGTTACTTCGGTTTCAATTGACACAAGAACTATTAAAAAGAATTCTATTTACGTTGCAATAAAAGGTAAATCTTTCGACGGTCACAACTATATTGATGAGGCAATAAAGAAAGGGGCAAAGGCCGTTGTAGTAAATAACAGGAAGTTAACTCAATTGGAAAATTTGAATATCCCAATAATTTCCGTTAGAAACACTATTACAGCATATGGTGAACTTGCAAATGTTTGGAGAAATAAATTTACCGGAAAAGTGATTTCAATTACAGGAAGCAATGGAAAAACGACAACCAAAGAAATGATTGCCCATTTGCTTTCTGCAAAGTATAAAGTCCATAAAACTTTGGCAAACAATAATAATAATATTGGAGTGCCTTTAACAATTTTATCAACTCCACCAGATACTGATTTTATGGTACTTGAACATGGTTCAAATCATATAGGTGAAATTGAATATACAGCAAAAATTGCTCAACCGGATTATGCAATAATTACAAATATTGGATCATCACATCTTGAGTTTTTGCATACTAAAGAAAAAGTTTTAGAAGAGAAAATCGCCCTTTTCAACAATGTTAAGAATGATGGTTCTGTTTTCGTAAATAATGACGACAAACTTTTAAGAAGCAAAAAGAAAAATTATAAAAATGTAATCACATTTGGATCAAAAGGTAAAGCTAATATACATCAAGCTCTGCTTAGCTTTACTGATGACGCAATGGCTAAAATTAAAATTTCTGATGGGAAGAGAAACTTAAATTTTACTCTGCCAATTTTAGGTAATGCAAATACTCAAAATATTCTTGCTGCAGTTAGCATTGCATTAAAAGTAGGATTAACTAAAAAAGTAATTCTTAATTCTATCAAAACAATAAAAGAAGTTCATGGCAGATTGGAATTGATTGAGAATAAAATCTTTTCTCTTATTGATGATACATATAATGCAAATCCGGAAAGTGTAAAGAATGCCCTTGATGTTTTATCAAAATTTAAAAAGAGAAAAAATAAAATTTTAATTCTTGGCGATATGTTTGAATTAGGTGAAAATGCAAAATGGCATCATGAACAGCTTGCATCAAGCATTGTAAAAGCAAAAATCAATCTGATTTTAACTATTGGAAAAAATACAACTCATCTAAGCAATAAAATAAATTCGTCAAAGATTAGTAAGCATCATTTTAGTAATAGACAGAAGATGAATGATTTTATAAGAAATATGGCTGTAAAAGATTCAGTTATTGTTGTTAAAGGTTCCCGTGGAATGAAGATGGAAGAATTTGTTGAAATACTAAAAAGGAAAGCAGCATAATGTTATATCATCTATTTAACTATATAAATGATTTATATGCGCCACCTGGATTTGGAGTCTTTAAATTTCTTTCGTTCAGATCATCATTAGCGGCAATAACAGCATTGTTTCTTGCGTTTTTTGTCGGGCCTAAAATAATTAATTATTTGCGTAAAAAACAAATTGGCGAAACTATTAGAGAACTTGGTCCGCAAACTCACAAATTAAAAGCCGGTACTCCAACAATGGGCGGAATAATAATTTTGTTCTCAGTTATAGTTCCAGTTTTACTTTGGGCTGATATCAACAGCACATATATATTGTTGGTTTTGGTTGGGACACTTTGGCTCGGTTTTGTTGGTTTTGTTGATGATTACTTAAAAGTTGTAATGAAAAAATCGCAAGGATTAATTGCTCGTTATAAGCTGTTAGGTCAAGTATTGATTGGTTTATTTGTTGGTTGTGCAATTTATTTTTTACCGGAATTTGCAGAATACAATACTCAAACAACTTTGCCATTTATGAAAAATCTAAATTTTGATTTCGCATTGCTTTATATACCAATGGTAATTTTTATAATTACTGCAACTTCTAATGCCGTTAATTTAACGGACGGACTAGACGGATTAGCAATTGGTTCAATGTTAATAGTGATGCTGGCAGTTGGAGTTTTAAGTTATGTCTCCGGTAATAGAATTTATGCCGATTATCTAAATGTTATCTACTTGCCGGGATCAGGTGAGCTTACAGTATTTATTGCAGCGTTCATTGGCGCCGGTTTAGGGTTTCTTTGGTTTAACTTTTACCCTGCACAAATATTTATGGGTGATACAGGTTCATTAGCTCTGGGAGGTGCTTTTGGAATTATTGCCATTTTAATAAAAAAAGAATTGCTTATTCCAATTTTAGGTGGTGTCTTTTTTCTTGAAACAATTTCTGTGATTATTCAAAGACTTTATTTTAAGTATACTAAAAAGAAAACCGGAGTAGGGAAAAGAGTCTTTAAAATGGCTCCTCTTCATCATCACTATGAATTGTTGGGATGGGCAGAACCAAAAATTGTAATAAGATTTTACATAATAACAATAATTTTAGCAATCATAAGTTTAGCTTCATTTAAAATACGTTAATGAATATAAAGGGTAATAAAATCAGTATTCTTGGGGCAGTAAGAAGCGGAATTAGTTCAGCTAAATTGGCTGCAGCAAAAGGGGCAATTCCATTTGTAAGTGATATGTCTGATAATTTAGAAATAAGGGAAAATCTTTCTGTGCTTGATGAGCTTAACATAAAATATGAACTAGGTTTACATTCTGAAAAAGTTTTTGATTGTGATTTTATAATTACAAGTCCTGGAGTTCCTTCAAACTCAGAAGTTATTGTTAAAGCTTTATCAAAGGGAATAAAAGTTATAAGTGAAATTGAATTTGCATACTGGTTTTGTGAAGGTAATATTATAGCAATAAGCGGCACTAATGGAAAAACAACAACAACTTCTTTGTGCGCTCACTTATTAAACTCGGCTGGAATTAATTGTTTTTCAGCTGGCAACATTGGAATTCCGTTTTCAGAAATTGTTAGCACTATGACTAAAGCAGACTATGTTGCATTGGAAGTCTCAAGTTTTCAGCTTGATTTTATTGACCAATTTAGGCCTAACTATGCAATTATGCTAAACATAACTCCCGATCATCTGGATAGATATGAAAATAGATTTGACTTATATATAAAATCTAAAATGCGGATAACAAAAAATCAAAGCACTGGAAATACATTTATTTATAACGGCGATGATGAAAATATTCCGGTTGGTTATGTTTCAGATAAAACAAATCTATTGGCATTCTCAATTGAAAAGGGTTTGAGTAAAGGCTGCTATGTTGATGAAGATTGGATAATTTATTCTGATAATGGAAATGAGGAAGAGGTTTGTAATGTTGAAGATCTTTCGCTAAAAGGTGAACATAATTTAATGAATGCTATGTCGGTGATTTCTCTCGCAATGAATTTGGGTATCTCTAAAGAGGTTATTTGCGAAGCTCTAAAAACTTTTAAAGGTGTTGAACACAGATTAGAATTTGTTAAGGAAATTAATGGAATAAAATTTATTAATGATTCAAAAGCCACCAATGTAAATTCAGTTTGGTACGCGTTAAGAAGTTTTAACGAACCAATTTATTTGATCTTAGGTGGAAAGGATAAAGGTAACTATTATAACGAGATTAAATAAGAAGTAAAAAAAAGAGTAAAAAAGATTTACACAATTGGATCATCTTCAGAAAAAGTATATGATTTCTTTAAAACAATAAAACCGGTGGAAATAGTTGAATCACTTGATGAAGCAATAAATAAAGGACTTGAAGAAGGTACTTCGGGTGATGTATTCTTGCTTTCGCCAGCGTGTGCAAGTTTTGATATGTATAAAAATTATGAAGATCGGGGTAACAAATTTAAAATAGCGGTGAATAGTTTATAAATGAAAAATTTATCTAGAATATTAATTGGCATTGTTTTGTTTCTAATAACTCTTGGTACAATTGTAATTTTTTCTGCAAGAGGGGTATAGCTTCTTTATTTCGCACATGGGAAAAGTAGCTTTCTCTATTGCTGCGTTTATCTTCTTTGCAATTATTCCTTATAAACATTATAAGAAAATTAGTAAATGGTTGTTGTTGGGAACTGTTCTTGCGTTATTCTACACACTTTTTTCACCTGCTGTTAAAGGAGCTTCACGTTGGATGAATTTAGGGTTTGTAAGTTTTCAACCCTCTGAATTTGCAAAGATATTTTTGCTAATTCATCTTGCTGCAATGATTGAAAACAAAGGAGATAATATAAAAGATTTTAAAAAAGGTTTGCAGTATATGCTTTTATGGATTGGTGCCGTATGCTTATTAATATTTTTGCAGCCAAACGTTAGTACAACCATAATAGTTGCTGCAACTTCATTTATTCTATTATACGTTGGTGGTGCAAGAGTTCTGCATCTTGGGGGCATTGTTGGTGGGTTAGCAGTTTTAGGTGGAGCCGGCGCAATGATGTTCCCTCATTCACGAGGAAGGATTTTAACTTTCATAAATAGTTTGACAGAAGGGGGAAGTATAAACTTGCAAGTTCTTCAATCAAAAATTGCCTTAGGTAGCGGTGGTTTATTTGGTTTGGGAATTGGTCAAAGCCGTCAAAGTGATTTGTTTTTGCCAGAACCGCATAATGATTTTGTGTTTTCAGTAGTTGGTGAGGAACTTGGATTCTTTGGTGCCCTGGCTATTTTATTTGCTTATATGGCAATATTCTTTGTTGGACTCCTAATTGCAAAAAAGGCTAAAGATGAATTTGGACAATTACTGGCTTTTGGTATTTCTTTCACAATTGTAATGAGCGCATTTATTCATGTAGCTGTTGGTGTTGGTCTTTTACCAACAACTGGTATAACACTTCCGTTTATAAGCTTTGGCGGAACATCAATTATTATATTTTCGATTTCACTTGGGATTTTAATCAATATTGCATTACTGGCAGATAAACATAAAAAAATAAAAAAGGCAAGAGCGTGAAAAATAATTACAATTTTATTTTTGCTGCCGGAGGAACTGGGGGTCATTTGTATCCGGCAGTCGCTGTTGCTGAACAAATAAAAATTCTTAAGCCTGAGTCTAATATTTTATTTGTTGGCACAAAGAAAAAAATTGAGGCACGGGTAATTCCTAAACTTGGATATAAATTTAAAACTATTTGGATAAGCGGTTTCTCAAGAAAGCTAACATTTAAAAATCTATTATTCCCAATAAAATTAGTTGTTGGAACGATACAGTCATTTTTTATCAATATGAGTTTTAAACCAAGAGTCGCAATTGGGGCAGGAGCTTATGTTTCTGGACCAGTAATTTCTATGGCAAAATTATTCGGAGCAAAAATAACTCTATTAGAACAGAATAGTTTTCCTGGTATAACTAATAGAATGTTAGAAAAACGAGCCGATCAAATCCATTTAAGTTTTGAAGACTCAAAAAAATATTTTAAAGATCAATCTAAATTGAAATTAACTGGTAATCCGATCAGAACAACTTTAAGGACTCAAGATAGAATAGCTTCCCTTAAACACTATAATTTGAGTGAAAATAAGAAAACACTTTTAGTTTTAGGCGGTAGTCTTGGTGCAGCTTCAATAAATAATGCTGTAAAAGCAAATTTGGAATTATTTGCTCAATCTGATATTCAAATTATTTGGCAGACGGGTGAGCTTTATTTTGATAAGTATAAAGAATTTGAAAGTGAAAGTACAAAAGTGCTTTCATTTATTGCTGAAATGGAAATGGCTTACTCTGCTTGTAATTTAGTTTTAGCACGAGCCGGTGCAACTACAATAGCAGAAGTTGCCTATTTGGGTTTACCGGTTTTATTTGTTCCTTCAAAAAATGTTGCGGCAAATCATCAATTTAAAAATGCAAAATCACTTTTTGATAATGATGCCGCACTCTTATTGGAAGACGATAGTTTAGAAAATAAATTAGGTGAATCAGTTATAAGCTCAATTACTAATGATGAGCTTCTCCAAAGGCTTAGAAAAAATATTAAAAGGTATTCTAAACCCAATGCTGCAAAAGATATTGCGATCGACGTGATAAATTTAGCAGAATCAACTTGGAAAAATTAAGAGAGATAAATGTTTAAAAACATAATTAAAAAAATACATTTTGTGGGAATTGGCGGAATTGGAATGAGCGGATTAGCTGAGATACTTGTTAATCAAGGTTTCAAAGTTTCCGGTTCTGATATGGCACTAACTGAAATTACCGAGAGGTTACAAAGTTTGGGCATGGAAATTTATGAAGGGCATGCAAAAGAAAATATTAAAGATGTCGATTTAGTAGTTTATTCATCGGCAGTTAACTTGGAAAATGCTGAAGTTAAAGAGGCAATTGAGAGAAAAATTCCTACAATTAAACGTGCTGAAATGCTAGCTGAAACAATGCGAATGAAAAACGGAATTGGAATTGCTGGAACTCATGGTAAAACTAGCACTACTTCAATGGTTGGTTTAGTTTTAACTGAAGGCGGAATTGATCCGACCATAATTGTTGGAGGAAAATTAAGCAGTCTTGGTGGAACCAATGCCCGATTGGGTAATGGAGAGTATATTGTTGTTGAGGCAGACGAATTTGACAGAACGTTTTTACAACTAACACCAAGTATTGCTGCAATTACAACTCTTGAAAAAGAACATCTTGATACTTACAAAGATTTGGATGATATAAAATCTGCATTTATTCAATTTGCAAACAAAGTCCCTTTTTACGGATTTGTTGTTTTATGTTTAGATGAACCTGCTCTACAAGATATAATACCAAAAATTAGAAAGACAATTATTACTTATGGTATATCACCTCAAGCAGATGTTCGGGCTGTGGATATTACATTTAATCAGAACCAGAGTGAGTACACTGTTATTTATAAAGGCGAAGAGCTTGGAAAAATAAAAATAAATTTACCCGGACTACACTATGTGAAAAATAGTTTGGTCGCAGTTACAATAGCAAAAGAAATGGGCGTAAGCTTTGAAGTAATTAAAACTGCTTTGGGTGCTTTCTCAGGAGTTTACAGAAGATTTGAAAAAAAATATGATAACGGAATAATGGTAGTTGATGATTATGCACATCACCCAACAGAAACCACAGCAACCTTAAATGGAATCAGAACTGGTTGGAAACGAAGACTTGTAGCCGTTTTTCAGCCTCATTTATATTCTAGAACGAGAGATTTTTATGCTGAGTTTGGTAGATCATTTTTAAACTCTGATGTATTCATTTGCACAGATGTCTATCCCGCTAGAGAAAAGCCAATTGAAGGAATTAGCGGTAAAATGATTGCTGATGCTGCCAAAGATTTTGGACATAAAAATGTTTTTTATGAACCCGATAAAAATAATATTCCGGCTCTGTTAAGTAAAATTACTAAGCAAAATGATATAGTAATAACAATGGGTGCTGGAGATATCTGGAAATTTGGCGAAAAGTTTGTTGAAGAATTAAAGCAAAAAAATAAATGAAAACAATAAGCAACATAAAGCATTCAATATTGCTAATAGTAGTTATATCAATACTGGTATTGCTTGCATTCTCTTTGGAGAAAAGCGAATTCAATACAATTAATAGAATTGAAATTGAGGGTGGAAAATATTTAAGTGTTGCTCAGTATCTTGAAACTGCAAATCTTTCGAATATAAAAAATGATCCCAAAATTTCTATAACAGTAATTCAAGATCGTCTAGAGAAACATCCATTTATTAGCAATATAGATATCTCGGTTGTTGAACGCGGATTAGTTAAAGCAACTCTGTACGAAAAAAAAATGGAAGCGGTCTTACTCGTAAATAATAAACAATTTATGATTACAGATGAAGCAGAAATTGTACCGTTACTTCCATCAACTCAAAGCATTGATTTGCCGGTGATTGTTAATTTAAGTCCTCAAGATGAAGTTGCTGTATTTCATCATGCAGCAAAATTTAAGGATTTAATGAAAGCCCTAAATATTATTACAGCTGCAGAACTTTACGATAAGGAATTGTGCGAACAAATATCAGAAATTAATTTAAATAAAGGTCAAAGTATAACTTTAACAGTTTCAGATTTACAAATGCCAATTTACTTTGGCAATCAAAATGAAATTGAAAAAACTGTTTATCTATCAAAAATATTGAAACATTTGCGCGGAAATAATTTATCGCAATACTTGGATTATCTTGATCTAAGATTTAATGATCTTGTGTACTTAGGATTTGATAATAAATTAGTTGCAAATGAGGGAAAAATGAAAAAAAAATATTATAGCCGGTTTAGATTTAGGAACTACCAAAGTAGGTGCTGTAATTGCTGAACAACACGAGAATAAAATTGATATTCTTGGATTTGGAGTTGCGCCTTCCGACGGCTTGAATAGAGGTTTGGTTGCCAATATTGCTAAAACTGCCGAAGCTATTAAAGCTGCCATGACTATTGCTTCAAATCGTGCTGATATTGATATTAGAACTGTAAACGTTGGAGTTGCAGGGAGAACACATTACAAGTCTCCGACATAGAAATTATATAACTATAAATAATCCGGATAAAGAAATTACGCAAGCAGATATTGACAGATTAAAAGCCGATGTAAAGACAATTAGAATTCCTGAGGACAGACAAATTTTACATATCATTCCGGAAGAATTTTATATCGATCATCAAGGCGGAATTGAAAATCCAATTGGAATGTGCGGAAGTAGATTAGAAGCATTGAATCATGTTGTACTTGCATCAGTTCCAGCAATGCAGAATATTAAAAAATCAGTAGAGCGAGCCGGCTATACAGTTCAAGATTATATTCTTCAGCCAATTGCATCTAGTGTTTCAGTGCTTGAGGAAAGCGAAAAAGATTTAGGCGTTGCTTTATAGATATTGGTGGCGGTACCACTGATATTGCTGTATTCCATGATAAGAGTATAAAATATACTAAGGTAATTGGAGTTGCTGGAAACCAAGTTACTAATGATATTAGAGAAACACTTGGAATTGTAACAGAAGAAGCAGAGAAGTTAAAGAAAGAACATGGGTATGCTTTAGAAGATGCAATTATTAAAGATGAAGATATATATACAAAAGGTGTTGGCGGAAGAGGAAATGTTAAAATTCCAATTTCATTGCTTACACAAATTATTCATTTAAGAATGAAAGAACTGTTTACGTTAATTGATAATGAATTGCGTCAAGCAGGATTTAAAAATAAAATAAAAGCCGGAATAGTATTAACCGGTGGTGGTTCTTTGTTAAATGGAATAACTCAATTAGCCGAAGAAATTTTTGGTTTACCAACTAGAATTGGTTTGCCATTGGATTTAGGCGCTGGTTTATCAAACGAAATTGAGAGTCCCGAATTTGCGACTGTGGCTGGTTTAATAAGGGGAGTACCAGGTACAACTAGTTCTCAAGCAATGTTTAACATTAAAACAAAAACAAAGGTTAACAATTTAGCAATAGGTAAATTTTTTAAGAAAGTACAAGAGTTTTTTGACGAATTATAAACTAACAAACAACAAGGAGGATTCACATGGCGAATTTTTTAACACTGGACAGAGAAGAAATACTTTCTGCACAACTAAAAGTAGTTGGTGTTGGCGGCGGCGGCTGTAATGCAATTGAAAGTATGATGCTGAAGGGATTAAAAGGCGTTGAGTACGTGGCAGTTAACACCGATGCACAAGTTCTTAAAATGAGCAGCGCAAATTATAAAATTCAAATTGGTACTAACATTACAAGGGGATTAGGTGCTGGTGCAGATCCTAATGTTGGACGTAAAGC
The DNA here is from genome assembly GCA_020635285.1 of Ignavibacteriales bacterium. Classification (GTDB taxonomy): domain Bacteria; phylum Bacteroidota; class Ignavibacteria; order Ignavibacteriales; family Melioribacteraceae. The sequence continues at coordinate 85,291 of JACKAB010000005.1, forward strand.
TATTGAGGAAGATAGAGAAAAAATTACAAAAATTTTAGAAGGCAGCGATATGGTTTTTGTAACTGCTGGAATGGGCGGCGGAACTGGTACCGGCGGCGCTCCTGTAGTTGCTGCAATTGCAAAAAGTCTTGGTGCACTTGTTATTGGCATTGTGACAAAACCTTTTAAGTGGGAAGGTAAACGTAGAATGTTAAATGCAGAAGAAGGAATACATGATTTAAGAAGAAGTGTTGATAGTTTAATTGTAATCCCTAATGATAGACTTTTAAGCATTCTAGATGCAACAGTATCAGCACGAACTGCATTTGAAAAGCCAAATGAAGTTTTGCATGATGCCACAAGAGGTATTGCAGATATCATTACAATTCCTGGAATAATTAATGTTGACTTTGCAGATGTAAGATCGGTCATGAATTCAAGTGGTGAAGCAATGATGGGATCCGGCACAGCAAGTGGAGAAAACAGAGCTATAGAAGCTGCGCAAAAAGCAATTTCATCACCTTTGTTAGATGGTATAAGCATTAAAGGTGCTAAGAATATATTACTTAATGTTACTGGTTCAGATGATTTAACTATGCAAGAAATTGATGAAGGTAATAAAGTTATATATGAAGCAGCCGGCGAAGAAGCTAATGTTATTTTCGGTTGGGTTAGCAAAGAAGAAATGAATGACAGTGTCTCTTATACAGTAATTGCAACCGGATTTGGAGATAGCCATAAGACAGAAAGCAAATTCGTTGCTGAGAAAAAAGAAATTAAAAAAGAAAAAGAAGATAAATTTGCAGGTTATACTGTTGAAAATTTTGATATTCCAGCAGCTCAAGAGGAATTGGATACTCCTACAATTTTTAGGGTAAAAGGAACAAATAAAATATTACCAGAAGAAAAAAATGTTCCAAGAAGCGGATTTAAAATTGAACAATTAGACGCTTTTGAAACCGTTAAAGCAGAAGAAAATAAAGACGATAAAAGAGAAAGAGGCGGTTCATCTTTTCTTAGAATGATGATGGACTAAAATAAAAATTAAAAAGGCTGGCTATTTCATCCTTGTTGTTGGTGATCTCGTCAATTACCCAAGAAATCAGCTCAGCCTTTTTATTATTTGCAAATATATAAAAATTTGAATAATTCTTTTAATTTGAAATAGTTACCTATTTTTACGTTCAATTCTTACTTCACTTCTTGTTTTTTATTACAGATAATAATTATTAAATTAAAGATTGAAAAAAACGGAATTTATGAAAAAAAGCATAATTATAATTCTCCTTTTTACATCTTTTATATTTGCCCAATCTGAAAATCAAATTGGATGGATAGCAAAATTTGGAGGAGCCGGCGGATTTTCTCCAATTATTTTGTTTCCTAATTTTGATGACATTAACGCAAACATTACCCAATTAGGAATGAAAGAATTAAGTGGACCCATCTATGCTTGGGGTGGTGGTGGATATGCATATGTTATGATTATTGACAATCTTCGTATGGGGGAATTGGATTTAGTGGTTTACAATCTGAAACCAGTAATGTGAATGGTTTTGATAATGAAGTAGTTTATTCCCTTGGAGGTGGTGCTGCAACAATTGAATACACTATGCCGTTTGTAAAAAATATGGCTTTATCTGCTGGTATTATGATTGGTGGTGGTTCTTTGGATATTGATATCTATCAGAATTCGGGTGAAGTTAACTGGAATAATATTTGGCAAAAAGTTATAGAAAATGAGAATGATGATAATAAAAATTATAACTTAAGTAACTCGTTTTTCTTAATTTCACCAACTGTTAACATTGATGTGCCTGTAAATAGATTCATTGCAATTCGTGCTGGTCTGGGATATCAATTTACATTGGGCAGTAATTGGGAATCAGCAAACGGAAAACAATTGAATAATGTTCCATCAAGTTTTAACGGGGATGGATTTTTTATACAAACAGGAATTTATATAGGACTTTTTGCATTTTAAAAATATGAAAACAATATTAGTAACTGGCGGTGCTGGATTTATTGGGAGTAATTATATCAACTCAGTTTTAAGTGAACGGGATGATTTTAAGATTGTTAACATTGATAAACTCACCTATGCAGGCAATTTAGAAAATCTAAAATCTGTTCAAGCAAATAAAAATTATTCCTTTGTAAAAGGTGATATTACAAATGCAGAGCTTATTGATTATTTATTTCAAAAGTATAAATTTGATTTTGTTGTAAACTTTGCTGCTGAATCTCATGTTGATAGAAGTATTCTTGGCTCTGAAATATTTTTCACTACCAATGTGATTGGAACTAATGTTCTGCTCGAAGCTGCAAAAAGATTTGGAGTTGAAAAGTTTTTGCAAGTTTCAACAGATGAAGTTTATGGAAGTCTTGGCGCAACTGGTTTGTTCACTGAGCAAACTCCGCTTTCGCCAAATAGTCCATATTCATCAAGTAAAGCTTCTGCCGATATGATGGCACTTTCATTTTATCACACTTATGATTTACCAGTGGTAATTACAAGATGTTCAAATAATTATGGTCAGTTTCAGTTTCCTGAGAAATTAATTCCCCTTATGATTATAAATGCACTTAACAACAAAAAACTACCAGTTTATGGCGATGGTATGAATGTGAGAGATTGGATTTACGTGATTGATCACAATAAAGCAATTAGTTTGGTTTTGGAAAAAGGTAAAGTTGGTGAAGTTTATAACATTGGTGCAAGCAGAGAAATGCCAAATATTAAAATCGTAAAACTGATTTTAGATAAGCTTGGCAAGGATGAAACTTTAATTGAATATGTAACGGACAGACTTGGACATGATAGAAGATATGCAATTGATTCAAGTAAAATTCAAAATGAGCTTGGATGGTCACCAAAATTTAATTTTGAAAGTGCAATAGAAAATACCATAGATTGGTATTTAGATAATAAAAATTGGTGGGAAAAAATTATTAACGGAAGTTATAAAGATTATTATCAAACACAATATGGGAAACGATAAATTGTTTAATAAAAGCTTGCAAATAATTATTGCAATATTATTTTTTGCATTTTTAAAAAATACTTCTGCGCAATCTTCAAAAAAAAATGATGAAAGTGATTCAAGACTACAATCATTTTATTTGAAATGTAACAATTGGAGGAGATTTCCCGTTAGCTGGCACTTATCCGGCTTCTAGAACGGAAAGAGTAGACCAATTTATTACAAGAATTTCTAGTGAATACAAAGCCGAAATATTTAGAACAACACCTGATGAAAAATTACTCGGTTTATTAAAATCCAATATTGATAATTTTGCCAAAAGAGATATTATCTTAAAAAGATTTTCTGGTGAAGAAATTAAAATTGATTTAGTAAAATTTAGAGCAACCGGTGATTTCAGTTTTAATCCATATCTCAATAACGACGATGTAATAATTTTTTCCTGCTTTGGATTTGGAAAGAAATTTTATTGATATTTCCGGTGCTGTAAACAAGGAAGTTAAATTTCAATTTGTTGATGGTGATAAACTTTCTGATGCAATTTTATTTGCAAGAGGACTAAATCCAGCATATACAAATATTGATAGCGCACAAATCTCACGATTAAGTAATAATGGCTTGAATGAACAATTACTAAATTTTAGTTTAAGTGAAAATCCAATCCTTTTGAGAGGGATAGAATTAAAATTTTAAGTGATGAAAATAAGAAGAAGGATTACAGTGTTTTGGTATTGGGCGAAGTTAAAAGACCAGGAAAATTTATATAACTCAAAATAATACCACTCTTTCAGAAGTTATTAAAAAGGCTGGTGGAATAACAGAGAGAATGCATCATTAAAATTTGCTGAATTTATTAGGAATTATAATACAATTTCAATATTGCAAAAAAAAGCGATTGAACAAAAACTAAATGGAGTTGAATTAAGTTTAGATGAAGAGCAAAAACTTCTAAATATTAAAAGCCTGGAACTTCTTAAAATGTATAGATCGGCTAATATAACATTAGAAGATACTTTATTTTTTAACATTGATAATTCGCTGCGAGTTCTAGAAGGATATTCCCAAATTGATTTCAGAAATTTAAATGATCCGGCATCATTGGAAAGTAATTATATAGTAAAAGACGGAGATGCAATTGTGATTCCTGAAGCACGAAATGAAATTTATGTTTGGGGCGGAGTTGGCAATAGCGGTTATTATAAATTTGACGAAAAAAAAGTGTGAAAGATTATATTGATGGTGCGGGAGGTTATTCTGAAATTGCTGAAGGCGATGATGAGCTTTATTTGATTAAAGGAAATCAAGAGAGTGGATTAATGTAACTGAAACTGAAAAATCTTTAATAGAACCGGGTGATTATCTTTATGTTAAAAAAGATCCACCACAGAGCACAGGATTTTATTTGCAGAGAATAGCAACAGTTGCTAGTATTATTGGATCCGTTGCAACAGTCTATTTACTTTTTAACACAGATAGGAAAATAAAATTTTATAGCAGACTTAATTATTATTTTATCATAATTTTCAAAATAAAACAGAGTTTTAATGAAAGAGAACCTAACTTTTACAGATTATCTTAGTGTACTTTTATAAGTGGAAAAAGTTTTTAATAATAAATTTATTGATAGTTGGAATAATTGCAACAACTATATCATTTTTAATTCCTAAAACTTATAGAGCAACAGCAGCAGTCATTTTAGCACCGGAAAGTAGTATGGGGTTAGGTGGATTAAGTGGATTAATTTCAGGTGGTTCAACAATGTCTTTGGGTGCCAAAATTATTTGGAATGTCTTCTACTGATGAGGATTTAATTCTTGGATTGTTAAACAGTAGGACAATTATTGAAAAAAGTAGTGAATAAATTTAACCTCTATGAATATTATGATGAGGATGAAGAGCGAAATTACGATAAGTTAATTAAAAGTATGTCTGGTGATTTATCTTTTGAACCGAATGAATACGGTATGGTTGAAATAAGTGTTGTTAACAAAAAGTCCAGAACTAAGTGCTGAAATAGCAAATTATTTTGTCTATTTAGCAGATAGTGTAAATATTGAGCTTGCTATTAGAAATGCAAAAAAATAATAGAATTTTTGTGGAAAGAAGATATCAAAAAACATTGATGATTTGAAAAGTGCAGAAGATTCGATGTATACTTTTCAAAAAAAGTATGGAATATTTGCGGTGCCTGAACAACTTGAGGCATCTGTAAAAGCAGCTGCAGAGATTGAGGGTTTGTTAACACAAAGAGAACTTATGCTTGATATGTTAAAAGCAACAAGTGGAGAAAGTTCGCCTCAATACACAAACCTACTTTCAGAAGTAACTGTTTTAAGAAAAAAAGTTAATGAGCTAAAATATGCTGACAAACTATCTCCACTTCAAATGTTTTATTTCCATTTAAAAAAAAGCCCTGATATGATTATTGAATATTATAGATTATTTAGAGAAGTAGAAATTCAAAGTAAGATTATGGAATTCTCATTACCAATATTCGAACAAGCAAAACTTGATGAACAAAAAGTATACCAACATTATTAGTTGTCGATAAAGCTGTTGCGCCTCAATTGAAATATTCTCCGAAGAAATCTGTAATCATTCTTGGTTCATTATTCCTATTAAGTTTTATTTTAATTCCTTTAGTTTTTGCAAATGAAAAAGTTATCGGATTAGAAAAGTATGATAATATTATTCAGCAAAAGCAATCTAATTTTGCAAATAGAATAATAAAATTATACAAAATGAAATTCTGAGAATGTTATGAGTTTACTACTTGTATTTGTAACAACAATATTAGGAATGATTCTTGGAAAAATGATTTTTAAGAATTGGGTTAATCATCTCACCATGTATTCAATTATTATGGGTGGATTAACTTTTCTATACGAATTAAAACTGCTAGCATATCCGGATATTATTCCCTTGCTTGGTTCTTCCTTTTTGCTTCTTTTTTTATCTTTTGTTTTGGGTATTATTACTTTTCTGAGCGCAAAAAACTTAAATCACGGATGGTCGCTCAACCTGCCAAAGACTGATTTATATTTACCAATATTTGCTGATAAAGGTAAAATGCTAAAATACTCTGTGATTTTTTTTTTAGTTTAATTGGTTTGTTTGTTGCACTTCAGCGCTGGTATGTGTTAATAGGAATGTTCGGAAGCATTGAGGCAGTTTTATTGAAAGCAGCAGTTATTTATAGAATGAATGTAAATGGAGAAATAAAGGAATTTATACCTATTCTTCCTGCTTTTATTTACGTTGGAGTTTTTCTATCTGGTGTTTATACTGCTTATAGAGGGAAATTTTCGTTTTTATCATTTTTCCCAATTCTATGTATAATACTTAAAGAATTGACTTATTTTGGGAGAGGAGAAATGTTTTTCTCGACAATGCAATTCCTGGTTACATTTTTTTCTATTTAGAAGCCTATTAAATACAGATAAAAAAAAACGCTTCAAATTTTCTATTAAAAATGCTACATTAGCTGCTGCTGTTTTACTTGTTATACTTCTTATTACTGCTGCTTCTGTTGTTCGTACTTTTAGAGGTGTTAATGAAAAATTTTCCGGTACAAGTGGTCAGTTAAAATCAATGCAAGAAAATGTAATATTAACCCCTTCAGTATATTTATATTTAAGTAGCGATATTCGGAGTTTTTAGTAAATATCTGGAACTTGAAAAAGAATTTGCTAATTTTGGACAAAATAGTTTTAGACTAGTTTATGATATTCTTGCAAGTTTAAAATTAGCGGAAAAACCTTCTTTTTTCAAAAGGGTTACTATATTCCGATGTGGACGAATACAGGAACTTATATTAGAGAACTTCATGCAGATTTTGGAACAACTGGTGTTCTGTTAGTTCCTTATTTATTAGGATTAATAATTACATGGTTGTGGTTTAAGTTTCACGAAAATAAAAGTTTATTTACTTTGGTTTTTTTGGTGTACCTTTATATTATTATTGGGTTCACTTTTTTAATGATGGTTACAAGACTAAATCAATGGTTTTTAGCCAATTTTTAACACTTCTTTTTTTACCAATTCTAATAGATTATCAATCCGCAATTCAAAAGTAAAATTAATCTGCTAATTCGTGAAAGAAAGAAAAAGTTTACAAAATATTTCAAGCGGAACTCTAATTGCTAAAAATGTAATTTTTAATCTACTAGGGTATGGACTTCCTCTTTTGCTTGCGCTAATCATAATTCCAGTATTAATTAAAAACCTAGGCGATGAAAAGTTTGGAATATTAACATTAGCTTGGGTAATTATTGGTTATTTTAGTTTTTTTGACTTTGGTATCGGCAGAGCTCTAACAAAAATTGTTGCGGAAAAAATTGGGATTGATTGCACAGAAGAGATCCCATCGATTTTTTGGACTTCTTTTTTTATGATGCTGGCAGTAAGTGTTTTTATAACCATTATATTATTATTCTTTGCGCCATATCTAGTTCAAAACTTATTTAAGATTTCCGAATCGCTTCAAGACGAAGCCCTCAATGCATTTTATATTCTAATAATTTCAATTCCCATTGTCACCACAACTGCTGGAATTCGTGGAGTTTTGGAAGCTTATCAAAAGTTTGCTGTTATTAATGTCTTAAGGACAATTTTAGGAATTTCATCATTTCTTGTTCCACTTATTTGCTTGATTTTTACTAATAATTTATTCTGGATTGTATTATTTTTAGCAATTATTAGAGTAATAATTTGGATTTCCTATTTTAAGCAATCATTCAGATTAAATGAAAATTTAAGCAGTAAGATCGAATTCAAATTTGAAATGATAAAACCAATTCTAAAATTTAGTGGTTGGATTACTGTATCAAATTTTATTGTCCCATTCTTTGTTTATTCAGATAGATTTTTAATTGGAGCTTTAGTTTCTGCAGAAGCAATAACTTTTTATGCAACGCCTTATGAGGTTGTTTCAAAATTATTATTAATTCCTGGGGCTATCGCAGGAGTACTTTTTCCGGCAATTTCAGCAAGTTTCTTAAGTGATCCAGACTTTACAAAGAAAATTTCAACTCAGGCGGTTAAATATATTTTTATCATCTTATTTCCAATTCTTTTTATAATATTTGCATTTGCCAGCGAAGGATTGGCATTATGGCTTGGTGCTCGTTTTGCAGTTCAAAGCACAGTTATTTTACGTTTACTTGCCGTTGGCGTATTATTTAACAGTCTTGCTTACATTCCTTACGCATTTATTGAAGGAATTGGAAGACCCGATATCACGGCAAAAATTCAATTGGTTGAATTACCTTTATTTTTAGTTGCAATATATTTTATGACAATATCAACAGGTATCTACGGTGTTGCTTTAGTTTGGATGATACGTATGATCATTGATTCTTTGATTTTATTTTTTGTTGCGGGAAAACTAAAGTTATCTAACTTGAATTTCAATCTAAATAAAACAGTTATAATTTTCTTTTTAATTTCATTTTTAACTGTTTCAACAATTTTTATTGATAGTCTTCTGTTTAAAATCAATTTTCGTGTTTTTTTACTCTTTTAATTTTTTATATATATAACGTGGAACTACTTTTTGAAAAGTGTTGAAAAAGAGTTTTTATTTTCTAAATTAAATTTGCTTTTAAATCCAAACAAAGTTAAAATTAAATGACTACTTTCCCCGAAATAGATTTTTCAATTATTATAATAAATTATAATCTTTCAAAAGAAATCGATAACTGTCTAGTTAGTTTTAAAAAAGTTGCAAAAACAATAAATAATTTTAGCTATGAAATAATAATTGTTGATAATAATTCACCCAAAAGAGATTTAGTAAACATTGAATCCAAATTTAAATCAGAGAAAATAACATTTCATTATTTGGATGAAAATTTAGGTTTTGGTAAAGGTTGTAATTATGGATTTAAATTTGCAAGGGGTAAATATGTCTGTTTTTTAAATCCGGATACAATTATAATAGAAGATATTTTTACGCCAATTCTTAAATTATATAGTGAAGATAAATCGGTAGGAATAATTGGACCAAAACAACAAATACGTAAACCTTTTTTCGATTTTTCTGCTGGTTTTTTCCCGAACATTTTTTTGAAGTTTTTGCACTCTTTGGCTTAAATGTTTTTTTAGAAGGATTTATGGTTCATTGGTTAACCAAGATAAACGATAAAAATATATTTAATGTTGATTGGATTTTAGGAGCTTGTTTATTTATTCGTGCAGATATTTTCAAAGAAATAAATGGTTTTGACAAAGACTATTTTATGTTTTTTGAGGAGGTAGATCTGTGTAAAAGAGTTTCAAATAAAAATTATAAAATAATTTATTTGCCAAAATTATCAATACATCACATCGGTAGCGTTTCAGGAAAGAAAAATTATACTTTGTATACTATTAGAACATACACAAGTAAATTTCTTTTTGTGAGTAAAAATTATATATCAATTAATAAAGTGATCATGAAAATATTACTTTATTTACAAATATTTTCACAAATTGTAATCTGGTCAATTTTATTTTTGGTCAATCCAAATAAATCCAAACAAAAAATAAATGCATTTGTTCAATTACTTAAAAATGGTTTTAAAAATAATGCTTTCTAGGCGGACCAATATTGATCTTATTTAATCTATTTGTTGCTTTAACTTCCAATAAGAACTACTTATCTTTGTATAATTATTTTTTAAATATCTAATAAACTATTCAATATTACGATTTCAATATATTTATTTATAAGAATGAAAATAGCAATTGATGCCAGACTTTTAGAACGTAGAATTACCGGAATTGGTCGATCATTAATGCTATTATTAAATGAAATACCAAAAATCGATACAAAAAATGAATATTATTTATTTACTTACGAAACAATAAATCATGATAAAAAATTTTTATAAGAATATACCTACTATAAAAATTTTCTTCCTCAAAAAATATTTTCGCCAATATGGAGCAATTTTATTTTATCTTTTTATTTAAGGAAAAATAAAATTGATTTATTGTTTTCAGTTAACCAAATTGTTCCACTTATTAAAATTAGACCATGTAAATATATTTCTGTTGTACATGATGTGATTTATAAAGCTGATCCTAATTTCCTACCGTATATTTACAGAAAATATTTACAGTTCTTCGCATATTTTTTCTATCCGGATTAGCGATATAATAATTACAATTTCTGTATTTTCTAAAAAAGATATTTTGAAACATTACAAAATAAATTCAGATAAAGTAAAAGTAATTCTCCAATCAGCTAATAGTGATTTTATTAAATTAGATTTAACAGAAGATGAAAAAAATGAAATAAAAAAAATAAATAGACTTGCCAAAAAATGTTTTATATGTTGGAATGATTGAAAACCGTAAAAATATTTTTGGTATTTTAAAAGTTGCTGATAAAGTTAAAGAAGTAAATAAAGATGTTGGATTTATACTTGTTGGTAAATTTGGTTATGGTAGTGAAAAAATAATTTATGAAATAAATAAGAGAGAAAATGTAACCCATTTATCAAATGTAGATGATGAGCTTTTGAAGAAATTATATAATATTTCAAATGTGTTTCTATTCCCATCTTTTTACGAAGGATTTGGTTATCCTCCTCTAGAAGCAATGCAATGTGGACTTCCTGTAATTGCTTCTGACAATACTTCTTTAAGTGAAGTAGTTGGTGTTGGAGGATTACTTCATAACCCAAATGATTATGAAGGCATGACAAAAGATATATTAAAACTTTTATCTGATGACCAATTTTATAATAAAATTAGTCAACAAGGTATCGAACAAGCGAAGAAGTTTAATTTAGAAAAAACTGCTCAACAAATTGTAAATATTTTTAATTCATTAGATGCTGAAAAAAAAAAAAAAATGAATAATTCTAAAGTTAATGTTAGTATAGTTATAATCACTTGGCAAATGAAAGATCTTTTGCAGAAGTGTCTTGAGACAATTTATAAGTTTACAGAAGATATAAGTTTTGAAGTTATTGTAATTGATAATAATTCAACTGATGGTACTTCAAAAATGATTGAGGATGAATTTAATCAAGTAAAGCTTATTAAAAATTCTGAAAATAGAGGTGTTGCACCAGCAAGAAATCAAGGAATAAAGGAAACCAATGGAGATTATATTTTAATTCTTGATGCTGATATGGAATTGATTGACAATAGCATTTTCAAACTTTACAAATTTATGGAAGAAAATCCATCATGCGGATTAGTTGGAAGCAAATTAGTCGATCAAAATTTACTATTACAAACATCATGTAAAAAGATTTCCAACACTATTGGCGTTCGTGTTTAGAAGACTTGAATGGAATGAAAAAATCAGAAATTCAAAACTCTTCGTCATCATACATATCAAGATTGGGACCATAATGAAATTAGAGAGGTTGATTATTTAATTGGTGCTTGCCAATTTTCTAGAAGAACAGTAATTGAAAAAATTGGTATGTATGATGACAAAATATTTTACGGTCCAGAAGATATCGATTTTTGTCTTAGAACATGGAAAGCTGGTTGGAAAGTTTTTTACTATCCATTTACACAAATAATACATCATGAACAAAGAATTACGTAATAAAAAAAAACTTATTTTCTAAAATATCACTAAAACATTTCGTTGGTATCTTTTACTTATATAGAAAATATAACTTTAAAATTAAGGTTTAGTCAAAGTTTTTTGAGAATAAGTGTTAATAATTATCAAAACTGTCTCAAAATCTCACAAAAATTACCGACAATAATAATATAACTTAATTAAAAAGTGTTTTATTAGATCTGAGAATCAACTAATTTTACTTAAGTATAAATAATGTGACTTGTTTTGAATCACATTTTAAAAATATGTGTTTTTTTAGAAGTTTTTATTTGGTTCCATTTATTTTGTTCTACTTATTTCAACAAAAAAATAATTATTATTTCCATTTAGGAGGTTTATTTTATGAAAGTCCCTTTTCTTGATTTGAAAGCTCAATACAACAGCATTAAAGATGAAGTATTGCCAGAAATCCATAATGTACTTGAAAATACTGCTTATGTATTAGGAAAACCGGTTTTTGATTTTGAAGCAAAATTTGCGAGCGAAAATGGCGCAAAACATTGCGTTGCATTAAGTTCAGGAACAGATGGAAACCACGTAGCCCTTTGGGCATTAGGTATTGGCGCTGGTGATGAAGTAATTATTCCTGCAAATACATTTATTGCCACTGCATGGGGAGCAACACTTTGCGGTGCAACTCCAGTTTTTGTTGATTGTGATCCTGAAAGTTACAACATTGATCCCAAAAAAGTTGAAGCAGCCATCACTCCTAAAACTAAAGCTATTGTTGCAGTTCATTTATATGGACAAGCTGCTGATATGGATCCGTTGAATGAAATCGCAAAAAAACATAAATTGTTTTTATTGGAAGATGCGGCACAGTCTCATTTTGCAGAGTATAAAGGTAAACGGATTGGGGCACTTTCTGATATTGCTTCTTATAGTTTTTATCCAGGTAAAAATTTAGGTGCTTACGGGGAAGGTGGAGCAATTACAACTAATAATGATGAGCTTGCAACTACGTCTAAAATGATTAGAGATCATGGTGGTAAAGAAAAATACAACCATGAAATTTTAGGTCACAATTATAGAATGGAAGGAATACAAGGCGCAGTACTTGGAGTAAAGTTAAACCATTTGAATAAATGGACAGACGGAAGAAGAAGAGTTGCTGCAAAATACAGAGAATTGCTTTCTGATATTGATGGAATAAAACTTCCTACAGAAATGGATTATGCAAAACATGTTTATCATTTGTTTGTAATTCAAGTAAAAGGAAAAGACGGAGAGGCAAGAACGGCCAATAGAGATAGACTTCAAAAACATCTTGGCGATAATGATATAGCGTCTGGATTACATTATCCGCTTCCATTGCATCAACAAAAATGTTTTGCCGGCTTAGGTTATAAGTATGGTGATTTTCCTATTACTGAAGAATTAGCCGAACAAGGTTTATCATTACCAATGTACCCTGAATTAACAGATGAACAATTAAATTATATATCAGAAAAAGTACATGCATTTTTTAAATAATGAAGTTATAAATATTAAATTATATTAGAGGTAATAATGAAAGTAGGCATAATTGGCTTAGGCTATTGGGGCCCAAATCTAATTCGTAATTTTATGTCGCATCCTGAAGTTAAAACAGTTTACGGCTGTGATTTAAGTGACGACAGGTTGAATTTTATTAAGAGTAGATTTCCCGCAGCAGAACTGCTAAAGGACTACAATGAAATGTTAAAAAAAGATATCGATATTGTTGCAATATCAACGCCAGTTGATACACACTTTAAATTTGGCAAGATGGCTTTAGATGCCGGTAAAAATATTTGGGTAGAAAAGCCTTTTACCGCAACTTCTGCAGAATCAATTCAACTAATTGAATTGGCAGAAAAAAAGAATTTAAAGATTTTTGTTGATCACACATTTATTTATACCGGTGCCGTTCAGAAAATGAGAGATCTTGTTGATTCTGGTGAGATTGGAGCAATAAGATATTTTGACTCGGTAAGAATCAACCTGGGTTTGTTTCAGCATGACGTTAATGTAATTTGGGATTTAGCTCCGCATGATATTTCAATTATGAATTATCTTATGCCTAATTCAAAAGTAGTTGCGGTTTCCGCGCATGGAATTGCTAATTATTACGATCATGAAAATGTTGCTCATCTTTCTGTATATTTTGAAGATAATTGTTTCGCTCATTTCCATGTCAATTGGACTTCACCAGTCAAAATTAGGAAAATGCTGGTTGGCGGGGATAAGAAAATGTTAGTTTTTGATGATATGGAAAACTTTGAGAAGATTAAAATATACGATGCCGGTGTTGAAATGTCATCAAAAGAAAAAATTCATGAAGCTTTAGTTCAATATAGAATGGGCGATATGCATTCGCCAAAAGTTCAAGCAACTGAGGCCTTATCACTTGGTGCCGCTGAATTTATTAAAGCAATAAATGAAAATAGGGATCCTTTAACTAGCGGTAAAGATGGTTTAAATGTTGTAAAAATTCTTGAAGCTAGCGAAAAATCAATAAAGAATAAAGGTAAACTTATTGAAATTAATCAATATGAATATGCAAAATAATTTCTGGAAATAATAGAATGGAAAAGAAAAATATAAATAATGTAAAACTGGGCAAAGACGTTAAGATATTTGATTTTGTTAATCTTTACGGTTGCTCAATTGATGACGGAAGTAAAGTAGGCACTTTTGTAGAAATTCAAAGAGGCGCAACAATCGGCAAAAATTGTAAAATATCATCCCACACATTTATTTGTGAAGGTGTGCATATTGGAGATGGGGTTTTTGTTGGGCATAATGTAACTTTTATTAATGATAAAATGCCGCGTGCCGTCAATCCAGATGGAAGTTTGCAAACAGATGCAGATTGGAAACTTGAAGAAACATTTGTTAAAAATGGCGCTTCTATTGGTTCTTCTTCAACAATTATGTGCGGAATAACTATTGGTGAAAATTCAATTGTTGGAGCTGGTGCTGTTGTAACTAAAGACGTTCCCGCAAATACAGTTGTTGCCGGAGTTCCTGCAAAAGTTATTAAAAAGCTTTAGTTTTTAATAGATACTAAATGCCAAAGCCGCTTAATTTAATTGAGCGGCTTTTTTTGTTTTGACTACTTACATATAAACTAAATTATAAATTAGATTTTTTAGAAAGCATTAAATATTTTTAAACTTGGCTCAATCACTTCTAAAACGATCATTTTTCAAAAAATCATTTCTTTTTAACAAATTTCCGCAAACAAAATATTATATTTAAACTTTTTTATATATCTAATTTGTTTTCTAATACTTAAAATTTGGAATGACACTTATTAACTTTTAAAGTTGTAAAACAATCTTAGAAATTATGATTAACGAGTTCTGAGAATAATTTGAAAAGAATTATAGCAAAATTTTAATTTGAGCAAAAACTAGAAAAAATATTTGTTGTCGGAATTGATTTTATAACAATCAATTTAACTTGGCTTGTTTATTACTTTGTTCGGGTTGAATCGGGCTTGTTTAATATTTTCACTTCGCCTGAGTTCTTTGTAAGCATGATAATAATTTATTTCTATTGGCTGCTTATATTTACTTTTGTCGGGATGTACAGAACTTGGTTTGCGAGTTCACGCTTTGATGAATTAACTTCATTGTTCAAAGCTTCTTTCGCTGGAATATTCATTTTGTTCACGCTAATTTTATCTGATGACTTAATGCATAATGAACAAACCGGCAATCGATTTTTAATCTTTTTCTATTGGGGAATGTTTTTATTTTTTGTCGGTTTTGGTAGGTTGTTTGTTCGAAGTTTGCAGCGCAGATTATTAATTAAAGGAGTTGGACGAAGAAATGCAATTATTGTTGGCTTTAATCCAAAGGCAAAAGATATTCATAGAAAAATTCAGAAGTATAGAGGATTAGGGTTGGATGTTGTTGGATACGTTGCAGTGAAAGATAAAAATATTGGTAAAAAATTTGACGGTGTTGAAGTTCTAGATAGTGTTCATAATGTTGAAAAAGTAATTAAAAAAGTTAATGCGCAAGAAGTTATTCTTTCTCTTGATAAACATGAGGATGACGTTTTAATTGAGGTAATTAGTAAATGTGAAGATGAAAAAGTTAATCTAAAAATTGTCCCCGATCTTTACGAAATCATTAGCGGGCAGGCTCGTACTAGTCAAATTTATGGCTTCCCTCTAATTGATATTATGCCGCAATTGATGCCTGAATGGGAAAAAAAGGTTAAAAGATTTTTAGATATTTTGTTTTCCTTTGTTGTTTTAATTATCTCTTTTCCTGTAATTATTATTACATCAATATGGATTAAATTGGATAGTAAAGGACCCATAATTTTTAAGCAAGAGAGAACTGGACAAAATGGGGAGTTGTTTAAAGTATATAAATTTAGATCCATGGTTACAGATGCTGAAAAAATTACCGGTCCAGTATGGTCGCAAAAAGATGATCCAAGAATTACGGGCGTTGGAAAATTAATTAGAAAAGTGAGAATTGATGAAATTCCGCAGATGTTTAATGTGCTGAAAGGTGAAATGAGTTTGGTTGGACCTAGACCAGAGAGGCCTTTCTTTGTGGAAAAACTTGCGAAAGAAATTCCGCTTTATAAACGCAGATTAAAGGTAAGACCCGGAGTAACTGGGTGGGCACAAGTTAAACATAAATATGATGAAACAGTGGAAGATGTGCATACAAAACTTAGATTCGATTTATTTTATATTGAGACTATGTCTTTAAGAATGGATTTTAAAATATTATTTAGAACAATTTTTGTCGTCTTATTTGGCAAGGGGCATTTCGAGTGAAACAAATAGTAATTATTCCAACTTATAATGAGTTTAATAACATTCAAAAACTTATTCCACAAGTTCTTGATCTCTATTCCGATTTGGATATTTTGATTGTTGATGATAATTCACCTGATGGAACCGGAAAGTATATTGAAGAATTGAGCAAGAAAAATTCAAGAATAAAGCTTATTACCAGAAAAGGCAAACTTGGTTTGGGAACCGCCTATGTGGAAGGTTACAGATATATACTTGCAAATGGCTACGATGTTGCTTTTCAAATGGATGCGGATTATTCTCATGACCCAAAAGAAATTTCTAATTTTAGAAAATATTTAAACGAGTATGATTTAATTATTGGAAGCAGATATATTCAAGGAGTAAATGTAATAAATTGGCCGATGCGCAGATTACTTCTTAGTTACTTTGCAAATTATTATACAAAAATTATTACCGGTCTTCCAATTAAAGACAGCACTGGCGGATTCAAAGCTTTTAGAAGAGAAGTTTTGGAAGCCATTGATTTGGATCATATTAAATCAAATGGATATGCTTTTCAAATTGAGATGAATTATAAAGCATGGATAAAAGGATTTAAACTAAAAGAAGTCTCAATAATTTTTATGGATCGTGTTGCCGGTACATCTAAAATGTCAAAAAAAATTGTTCGCGAAGCTATAACACGTGTATGGAAATTAAGGTTTAGACATATGCTTGGAATATTAAAATAAACAATGATTGATCTTTCAATAATAATTGTAAACTATAACGTAAAAGAATTTTTACTAAACTTGCTAGATTCAATTCAGCAAGCGGCAAAAAATATTACAACTGAAATTATTGTTGTTGATAATAATTCTGATGATGGAAGCATACCAGTAATAAATGAAAAATACCCTTCCGTAATAACAATTCAAAATAAAGTAAATGTTGGCTTTGGATCGGCAAATAACCAAGCTTTAGAAATATCACAAGGGAAGTATATTCTTTTGATAAATCCAGATACCCTGGTGAGAGAAAATACTTTTACTGAGATGATAAACTTTCTAAAAGAAAACAAGACCGTTGGAATGGCTGGTTGTAAAGTTTTAAACCCGGATGGTTCTTTACAATTAGCTTGCAGAAGAAGTTTCCCTAAACCATGGGTCTCCTTCACAAAGGTTAGTGGTTTAAGTAAACTTTTCCCTAAAAGTAAATTATTTGCAAAATATAATCTAACCTATCTTGATGAAAATCTATCATATGAAGTTGATGCAATCTCCGGTTCATTTATGATGATAACCAGAGAAGCATATAATTTGATTGGCGGATTTGATACTGATTTTTTTATGTATGGCGAAGATTTAGATTTGTGTTATAGAATTCAAAAAGCCGGATTAAAAGTTTTTTATGTACATAACACAGAAATAATACATTATAAAGGTGTGAAAGTACAAAACGAAGTAAAATTGATGAAACTAAAATTTTTACAACGCCATGCATCTGTTTGTAAAGAAACATTTTTCATCTTCATTTATTGTTCAGGCAATTCTCCAATTTGCAATTATTTTGCGAAAATCAGCGGCATTTGCAAATCGTAATAAGCTAATATTCATTGGAGTTATTCTAGATTTTGTTTTTTATATTCTTTTATTAATGTTTTCGGAAAAACTGCACATATAAAAGAGAATTGGCCTGGATTTTCCGGAAATTTACAAACCTTGGGTTTATGTTTTTCCAGCTGTAATTCAAATAATAATTTCTGGAATTTTTGGAGCATACAAAAGAAATTCTCTTTCTGTTTTAAAAAGTTTTTTATCATTAATATTTGGATTGGTAATAATTACATCGCTTACTTTTTTCTTAAAAGAATATGCATTTAGCCGAGTTGTTGTTCTACTCACCTACACTTTTTTCTGTTATAGTTTTATCTTTATGGAGAATTATTTTAAACTTACGATTTTTAAGCAAAACTCGGAAAGTGATTCACCAAAAGAAAACAGTTTTGGTTGGAGTTGACCAAAAATCGATTAATTTAATGCATAAATTAAAATCAAATTTAACAAGTCAATATAAACTTATTGGCCTAATTGGCTTGAGCATAAAGGAAATTGGTAATAAATTTGATAATGTAAAAGTTATTGGAAGTATTGATAATTTGAAAAAGGTTATAAGGGATAACGAAATTAATAATGTAATTTTTCAACAGAAAGTATTGGGTTTGATAAAATATTTTTCAACAGTTTCCCAATGCCAAGGTGAAAATGTAAATTTTATGATGTCAGGTAGTGAATTAGATTTTATGGTTGGTAAATCAAACATAACTCATATTGATAATGTCCCACTTCTAAAAGTACAATATAATATATCAATGTTTACTCATAAATTTATAAAGAGATTTTTTGATCTCGTACTATCAACAATTTTGATGATTTTTGTTTTTCCTTTGGATGGATGGCTATATTCCAAAATCTCTAATCAAACATCTGAGTTTGTTAAAATGATTATACAGTTGCCAATTGTATTTATTGGACGGAAAAGTTTTGTAGGTCCCAAAAATCAAAATTATTATGAGGAATTATTTTTGGGTAAATTAGGTATCACAGGATTTTGGTTTATTGATAATTTAGAAGATGCAGATTTAGAAGAAAATAATCGTATAAATTTATTTTATGCAAAAAATCAAAATATATGGTTAGATTTAGAAATATTAGGAAAAACGTTTGCAAAAATGTTTTAAAAACTTGGGGTGGCAATGGCAAAAAATATATTAGAATTTGAAAAGCCAATCTTTGAGCTGGAAGAAAAAATTGAAGAAATGAAAAAGCTGGAAGATAATCTTGATATAAAATCTGAGATTGATAATCTTGAAAGTAAAGTCCATTTACTTAAAAAAAACATTTATGACAATCTAACCCGCTGGCAAAGAGTTCAACTAGCCAGACATCCCGAAAGACCTTATACGCTTGATTATATTTTTTTAATGACAGATAATTTTATTGAGCTCCACGGGGACAGACAATTTAAAGATGATAAAGCTGTAGTTGGCGGTTTTGCAATGTTAGGTGATGAAAAAGTTATGATAATTGGCCATCAAAAAGGGCGAGATACTAAATCTAACTTAGAAAGAAATTTCGGAATGCCGAATCCCGAAGGTTACAGAAAAGCATTACGGCTAATGAAACTTGCCGAAAAATTTAATAAACCGGTTATAACTTTGTTAGATACACCGGGCGCTTATCCAGGTATTGAAGCTGAAGAGAGAGGGCAAGCCGAAGCAATTGCTAGAAATTTATTAGAAATGAGCAGATTAAAAGTTCCAATAATTGTTGTTATTATTGGTGAAGGCGCAAGCGGCGGAGCATTAGGAATGGGTGTTGGAGATAGAATTTTAATGTTAGAGAATACTTGGTATTCTGTTATTAGTCCCGAATCATGTTCAAGTATTTTATGGCGAAGCTGGGAATATAAAGAACAAGCTGCCGAAGCTTTAAAATTAACCGCTCCAGATTTAATGGAACAAAAAATTATCGATCGAATAGTTCCAGAGCCTTTAGGCGGAGCTCACAAAGATCACAAAAAAATTGCGGCAACTCTAAAAGATATTTTGCTTGAGGAAATTAGTGTTCTTAAAAAAATAAAACCGGATAAACTTGTTTCTAACCGAATTGATAAATTTGGAAAGATGGGAGTTTACGAGGAATAATTTATGCTTCAAAATACAACCTCAATTAGAGTTAGATATGCCGATACTGACAAAATGCAATTTGTTTATAATGGAAAATATCTTGAATATTTTGAAGTTGGAAGAACTGAATTGTTAAGAAGTTGCGGACTAGCATACTCTGAATTAGAAAAAGCGGGTTATCAACTTCCACTGATAGAAGCAGGTGTAAAATATAAAAGTCCTGCCTATTATGATGACGTTCTAGAAATTACAGCTTCTATTAATGAGATCAATTCTGCAAAAGTGTATATTGAGTATTCCATCAAAAAAGAAAATGCAGATGAAATAATTGTAACCGGATTTACATCTCATATGTTTATACGTGAAGAAACTAAAAGACCAACAAAACCACCACAAATTTATATTGATGCATTAAAAAAATATTTCCAGTAAATATCATTCCCAAATGAAGATAAATTATGCTTGATAAAATTAAAGAACTTACTAAAGACACAGCTCTTTATGGCATCAGCACAATTGTTGGGAGGTTTCTGGGATTTATTTTAGTCCCTTTTTACACAAATGTTTTTACCACTCAAGAATTTGGAATTCAATCATATCTTTATGCGTTTTTGGCATTTGCCAACATAGTCTATATTTATGGAATGGACGCGGCCTTTATGAAATTTGCCACCGTAAACGAAAAAGATGAGCGGACAGTTTTTTCAACGGGCTATATTTTCGTTACAATTACAACTTTAGCTTTTAGTGTAATTTTAGTTTTAATACATAAATGGCTTGCTTACGAAGCTGACCTAACAAATTACTCCAATATATTTTTTTATACGTAATAGTAATACTTTTTTCTTGATACTGCAACCTTGATTCCTTTTTCTGAATTGCGGTTGAAAAGAAAAGCCTCAAAATTTGCGTTGATAAAAATTATTAATATTCTCATTAATGTTGGACTAAATTTTACTTTAATTCTAAAATACAAATTTGGAATTGAAGCTATTTTCATTAGCAATTTGGCGGCATCGGCATTCTCTTTTGTGGTATTAATTCCAACCATAATCTCAAATTTAGATTTCTCAATAGATAAATCTTATCTTAAAAAAATGCTCTTTTTTGGAATAACTTATTTACCGGCAAGTGTGGCTTCCATGATTGTTCAGGTTGTTGACGTGCCAATTATAAGAGGCTTAACTGATGAATCAACTTTAGGGATTTACAGAGCAAATTATAAACTTGGCATTTTTATGATGTTGTTTGTATCTATGTTTCATTATGCTTGGCAGCCTTTTTTCTTAACAAATGCAAAAGCAGAAAATGCTAAAAAAATATTTTCCAAAGTGTTAAGTCTATTTTTAATTTTTGCAAGTTTTATGTGGGTTGTTCTTTCCCTATTTATTGAAGATATTGCTCGCTTTCAATTTTTACCGGGAAGAAGTTTGATTGGAAAAGATTATTTAGTAGGAATTCACATCGTTCCAATAATTTTGTTAGCTTATATTTTCCACGGTTTGTATATTAATTTTATTGCAGGAATTTACCTCGAAGAAAAAACCAAATATCTGCCTGTTATTACGGGTGTTGGTGCATTATTGAACATTGTAAGTAATTTTATTTTAGTCCCTCAAATTGGGATTCTCGGCGGTGCTATTTCTACATTGTTAAGTTACATTGTAATGGCAATAGGAATTTTTATTGTTTCACAAAGATTTTATAAAATCGATTATGAGTTTGATTTAATTCTAAAAGTGATGTTTGTGATTGTTCTAATTTCTACAATATTTTACTATTTTACTTTTACCTCTGGATTGACATTTTCTATTAAACTAATCTTGCTAGCTATCTTTGTGATTCTATTTTTTGTGTTAAAAATTATAAAACCAAATGATATAAAAGCATCAATAAGAATGTTAATGAGGAAGTGAAAAATTTCAGACTTTCAATCAATTATTCACAAAAATATTTTTAGTTTTTTCCTCGCAAGTTTTTAGTTACAATAATTTTTTATAAATTCACTTGACGATTTCTACCATTATTTATTCCAAAAACTAATGAAAAAAGTAAATTTATTAATAAAGCGTATTTCAAATTCGTTTGATGATATTGCTTTGCCCTCTTATTCCACAGAAGGAAGTTCAGGAATGGATGTGAGAGCGGCAATTGAAAATGAATTAAATATTAAAGCTGGAAAAGTTAATCTAGTCCCAACTAATTTATCTATCGAAATTCCATTAGGATATGAAATTCAAGTTAGGCCAAGAAGCGGACTTGCAGCCAAGCACGGAATAGGAGTATTAAATTCACCTGGAACTATTGATTCTGATTACCGTGGCGAAGTAAAAATTATTCTCTTTAATTTTAGCGAAGAAGATTTTATAATTAAAAGAGGCGAAAGAATTGCTCAATTAGTTTTAGCCGAAGTAATTTTAGCAAACGTAAGAGAAACAACTAATCTAAATTCATCTGATCGAGGCGAAGGCGGTTTTGGTCATACCGGTAAAACCTAAGTAACTGCCCATAAAATTCAAATTTAGATAATATCTTTTTTTTCGGATTTTAAAATGGAGTTTTGATGGGTTATTTCTTTGTAAATTATTATTAGTTTTTTGAATTCTCTAATTTTTAGTTTATTATCTTAATATATTTTGGTATAACAAATTTATGTGTGATTTTGTTCATCTTCATAACCATTCTCATTATAGCTTACAAGATGCCGCTTGTACAATTGATTCTCTTATAAAAGCAACACAAGAAAATAAAATGCACGCTCTTGCTCTTACAGATCACGGAGTAATGTATGGTATTTCTGAATTTTATAAGAAAGCAAAAAAAGCAAACATTAAACCTATTATTGGTGTTGAAGCATATGTAAACTTTGAAGGCAGCAGATTTGATAGAGGCGAAGCGGGTGTTGGTCGTAAAAGATCTAAACACTATAATCATTTAGTCATAATTGCAAAAAATGATATTGGTTATAAAAATTTATTAAAACTTACCACTCAAGGTTTTACAGAAGGATTCTACTACAAACCGAGAATTGATCTTGATTTATTAAGAGAAAAGTCTGAAGGATTAATTTGTACCTCAGCATGTTTGGCCGGACCAATAGCAGCACCTCTGCTTAACGGGGATTACCAAAAAGCAAAAGAGAATGCTATCATTCTCCAAAACATATTTGGTAATGATTTTTATTTAGAACTTCAAGATCATAATCAAGTTGAAGATAAAGCAGTGCTGGAAGGCGTTCCAAAGCTATCTATAGAACTTGGCATTCCAATGATTGCCACAAATGACATTCATTACATAGAAAAAGAACATTCAATTGCGCACAATATTTTACTGCTTCTGTCTGATAAAACCGGTAATAAAGACTATAGAAATCTGCGGTATAGCACTGATGAAATTTATTTTAAATCTTCAAATCAAATGAAAGATTTGTTTGGCTCCTATAAAGGGGCGATCGAAAATACTTTGGCTATTGAAGAAAAAGTAAATGTAAGTTTAGATTTTGAAAAATTTCATTACCCAATATTTCCAATTCCCAAAGAATCAAATGCTAAAGATTTAGATGATTATTTTGAAATTCTTGCCCGTGAAGGATTAAATAAAAGATTTAGTAAGATTAATACCAATATTGAAGATAGATTTAATTATGAAGCTGGAATAATTAAATCGATGGGTTACTCGGGTTATTTTTTAATCACTCAAGATTTTATTAACGCTGCAAAGAAAAAAGGAATACCTGTTGGACCGGGAAGAGGAAGTGCAGCAGGCAGTTTAATTGCTTATGCACTTGGTATTACAAATGTTAACCCGTTGGAATACGATTTACTCTTTGAAAGGTTTTTAAACCCCGCAAGAAAATCCATGCCCGATATTGATATTGATTTTGCCGACGATCAACGTGGCGAAGTAATTGATTATGTTAAAGAAAAGTATGGTGAAAATTCTGTTAGTCAAATAGTAACGTTTAATAGACTTTCATCAAAGGCGGTTCTGCGTGATGTTGCCAGAGTTTTAGGAATACCGATTCCTACTGTAAACAACATTACTAAATGGATTCCCTCAAAATTTGGAAGAGTTTTTACAATTGATCAAGCACTTGATGAGGTACCGGAATTAAAGTGGGTTAAAGAATCAAAGGATACGCAAATTGTTGACTTACTAAAATATGCCAGAATATTGGAAGGCATGAATCGTAATGCGAGTAAGCATGCTGCCGGTGTTGTTATTACTCCTGGAGAAGTAAGTGATTTGGTCCCATTGGCATCTGCTGGAGCAAATGGTGATTTAGTTACTCAATATAATATGAAAGAACTTGATTCAGCTGGAATTCTTAAAATGGATTTCCTTGGATTAAGAACGCTGACAATTATTCGCGATACAATTGATTTAATTAAAATATCACACAACATAACTATTGATGTTGATTCAATTCCAGTTGATGATGAAAAAACATATAAGTTATTTTCAAATGGACAAACCACTGGTGTTTTTCAGTTTGAGTCTGCTCCTATGAAAGAGCATCTCAAAAATTTAAAACCCACAAGTATCAAAGATTTATCTGCAATGAATGCGTTATATCGTCCTGGTCCAATGGATTTTATTGCTGATTTTGTTGACCGAAAGCATGGTCGTAAACCAATTGAATATCTTCATCCTTTATTGGCAGAAATTTTAAGCGAGACTTATGGAATTATTGTTTATCAAGAACAAGTAATACAAATTGCAAATAAAATTGCCGGTATGTCCTTAGCAGAAGCTGATATTTTGAGAAGGGCAATGGGGAAAAAAGATCTTGATGAAATGGCTAGGCAAAAAAATAAATTTGTTGAAGGTGCAATTAAAAATAGTATCCCTAAGAAAATTGCCGAAGAAATATTTGTTGTAATTGATAAATTTGCAAACTACGGATTTAATAAAAGTCATGCTGTGGCCTACAGTATTGTTGCTTATCAAACGGCATATCTTAAAGCAAATTATACCGCAGAATTTTTAGCCGCCAACTTAACTAATGAATTTGGAAATCCTGATAAAGTTACACTGCTTTTAGAAGATTGCAGAAAATTAAAAATTCATGTTATGGTTCCCAATATAAACCGACCATCAGTAAAATTCACTGTGGATAAAGGTGAAATAGTTTTTGGTATGTCGGCGATAAAAAATGTTGGGATTAATGCAGTTAAAGAAATTGAAAGAGCCCATAAAAATTTAGGTAGAAATTTTAAAAGTATTTATGATTTTACATCAAACATTGATACAAGAGTAGTAAATAAAAGAGCCCTGGAAGGACTAGTGCTTGCCGGTTCGTTCGATTCCATAAAAGGTGGCAGAGCCAAAAATTTTGCTTCAATTGAAAATGCTTTATCTTTTGGAAGCAAAGTTCAAGCTGCCAAATTGAGTAAAGTTAATAGTTTATTTGGCGATGTTGAAGATGAACATTTTGCAGAACCAGATTTCCCAGATGTTGATGAGTGGGAACAAAAATATGCTTTAGCCAAAGAGAGAGAGGCTCTCGGATTTTATTTATCAGACCATCCTTTAAGAAAATATGAAACTGAGTATAATTCATTCTCCACAATAAAACTTGGTGATCCTGATACTTTTAAAAATGAAGAATTTGTTAGAGCTTGTGGAGTTGTAACATCAATAAGAACTAGAATGGATAAATCCGGAAGAAACATGGCATTCTTTAAACTTGATGATTTCAGCGGTTCTTGCGAATGTATTATGTTCGGTAAAGTTTACGCTGAGGTCGGGGAATTGATTGTTCCGGAATCCACAATTATGGTTATGGGAAAGCTGGAAAGCAGCGGTGACTCAGTGAAACTTCATGCAGAAGATGTAATTGCCCTTTCTGAAGTAGCCGGAAAATTTACCAAAAGTTTGGGTATCCTAATGGATGTTGAAAAACATACTCCCGAGACAGTTTTAAAAATTAAAACCATTTTTGAAAAATATTCAGGAACTGTACCTGTTGTAATTTATGTAAGAACAAATGGTTCTTCAAAAAGGTATATTATTGATAATAAAATTAGTATTACCGACCATTTAATTTTAGGTTTGCAAAATTTATTAGGTGAAGATGCAATTGCTTATCAGACTTAATAAAAAAGAACAGTATTCTTTCAATTTGATTTAGCTTTTTTATTTTTATAACTTTCTTTTTCAATCTATAAATAAAAGGAAATCATGACACAAAAATGGGCCTTAATTCTTGGCGCCTCAAGTGGATTTGGCGGTGCTTCAGCTATTGAGCTAGCAAAGAATGGATATAATATAATCGGAATCCATTTAGACCGTCAAAGCACAATGCATAAAGTTGCGCTTATAATAAAAAAAATTGAAAAGTACGGACAGAAAGCTGTTTTCTTTAACATGAACGCAGCTGATCAATTAAAAAGAAATGATACTTTAGATGAAATTAAAGAAAGATTCGCTATTAAAGAGCATCCGTTAATTAATGTACTGATCCATTCACTTGCTTTTGGAACTTTAAAACCGTTTATCACTAAATCTCCAAATGACTGCATAAACAAATCTCAAATGGAAATGACTCTTGATGTTATGGCGCATTCGCTTGTTTATTGGACACAAGGATTGGTCCAAAGAGATTTATTAGCGAAGGGAGGTAGAATTTTTACATTAACTAGTGCAGGCTCTATGCAGGTTATTCCATCCTATGGAGCAGTGTCCGCTGCTAAAGCTGCAGTGGAAGCGCACATTCGTCAACTATCTGTTGAACTTGGTTCAATGAAGATAACTTGTAATGCAATTATGGCTGGAGTAACAGATACTCCTGCAGTAAGAAAAATACCGGGTAATGAAGCAATGCTTAATGCAGCAAAAGGAAAAAATCCAATGGGTAAATTAACCACACCCGAAGAAGTTGCCAGAGCAATAGTTCTATTTTGCCAGCCGGAAGCAGATTGGATGACGGGCAATGTAATTGGTGTTGACGGCGGAGAATACAACGTAAGTTATACTGGAGATATTGTTTGTAAACCCATTAAATAAGGAAATTTATGTTTGAATTTGGATTTACTGAAGAGCAAGAAATGTGGCGTGAAGTTGTTAGAGATTTTACTAACAAGGAAATTAAACCTATTGCCGCTAAAATTGATGAAGAAGCAAAGATACCGGAAAAATTAATAAAACAACTTGGCGAGTTAGGTGCATTAGGAATAGCATTTCCGGAGGAATACGGCGGTGGCGGATTTGGAGAGATTGGTTATTGTATTTCCCAGGAAGAAATTGCCCGTGGATGTATGTCAACTGCAACAATGATTGGTGCACATCAATCTATTGGTGCTAACGTAATCTATCTTGGCGGTAATGAAGAACAAAAACAAAAATATTTAACCCCTCTAGCTTCTGGAGAAAAATTAGCAGCATTTTGTTTAACAGAAGCTCAAGCCGGTTCAGATTCATTTAACCTAAAAACAAAAGCTGAATTAGTTGATGGATATTGGGTTCTTAATGGGGAAAAATTATGGATAACAAATGGAGGAATTGCTGATATAGTTTCCGTTTTTGCACGAACTCCAAAAGGCATTAGTGCTTTTATTGTGGAAACAAATACTCCGGGTTTTTTTGCCGGACCACCCGAAAAGAAAATGGGAATAAAGGGAAGTACAACAAATGCAATTACATTTGATAATGTAAAAGTACCACAAGAAAATTTAATTGGTATTGATGGAAGAGGATTTTTAATTGCAATGAAAACTCTTGATGCGGGCAGACTAGGCTTGGGTGCTGCTTGTCTTGGTGCTGCTAAGGAACTATTGGAGTTGTCAACAAATTATGCAAAAGAGAGAGAACAGTTTGATGAACCAATTAGTCACTTTCAAGCTATACAATTTTATTTAGCAGAAATGGCAACTATGATTTATAATATGGAATCCATTGTTTATAGAACTGCTGTTGATTATGATAAAGGTAAAAATATTTCCCGACAAACTGCTATGGTTAAATTATACTGTTCAGAATCTCTTGATGAAATAGCTGATAGAGCAGTTCAAATACATGGTGGTATGGGCTATTCAAGAGAGTTGCCTATTGAAAGATTTTATCGCGATTCAAGAATAAATAGAATTTTTGAGGGCACAAACGAAATTCAAAAAACAATAATTGCCAGAGATGTACTTAAGAAAAAAGGCGTTATGTAATCAAATTTTTAGAAGGAGCTATAAATTATGAAACCATTTACATTTACAGATGATAATTTTGAAACGGAAGCAATAAAATCTGAACTGCCTGTGCTTATTGATTTTTGGGCAGCTTGGTGTGGACCATGCAAAATGATTGCACCAATAGTTGAAGAGTTGGCAGCAGAATATAACGGCAAATTTAAAATTGGAAAACTGGATGTTGACACAAATCAGCAGACGGCAATAAAATACGGTGTTAGGAGTATACCGACTGTTTTATTACTTAAAAATGGCGAAGTTAAAGACACAATTATTGGAGCTGTTCCTAAAGCTGTTTTTGTTGATAAGATGAACAAAGTATAAACTTAAAGTTTAATTTTCACCATAATTATTTCTGGTAACGGTGAAGTAAATTTTGATTTTTATTGATTATTAAAAATGCTACTCAATTAATGAATTGAAATTTGGTCAATAAAACAGATATTTTTGTATTATCTGGTATATAGGGTAATTTTTGTCCAAATAAAATTTGTAATTTTTACCAATTTTTTTTAATATTCTATATTCTGATAAATAAGTCATATTATATAAATGAAAAAGACGGAGGTCTTAATGAATAGTTGTTAAACATTATTTGTACAAACGCTTAACAAATAAACTAATTTAGGAGAAAAATATGAATCGTAAAATTATTTACGTGTTATTACTCTTTGCCTTAATTCCGGCAATACTATTTGCTGGTGATGGAAGAATTAAAGGTAAAGTAACAGATATTACCACCACCGAAGCTTTGGTTGGCGCTAACGTAATTGTAGTAGGTACAAGTCTTGGCGCTGCAACTGACATAAATGGTGATTTTACAATTAATAACCTCGATGCTGGTGTTTACACTGTTAAAGCTAGTTACCTTGGTTACCAAGCAGTTACAATGACAAATGTAAGAATTAGCTTGGATCTTACCACAGAAGTAGATTTTCAATTACCAGCAGAAGAAATTTCAGTTGGTACCGTTACAATCATTGCACAAAAACCTCTTATCACTAAAGATGCAACAAGCTCAATAAGAAATGTATCCGGTGAAGATATTTCAAATTTGCCGGTTAGGGGAGTTACAAATATTCTTGGTTTACAAGCGGGTGTTATTGTTGATAGTGATAATGAAATACATATTAGAGGTAGCCGTCCTGATGAAGTTGGTTACTATCTTGAAGGTGTTAGTATTGCTAACCCTGAAACAGGAAACAGAGCGGTAACTATTTCCAATGATGCTGTTGAGGAACTTCAAGTTGAGACTGGTGGATTTACTGCCGAGTTTGGTGGTTCTAACGCAGGTATTATTCGTTCCCAATTAAGATCTGGTACTAACGACATACACGCAAGTGTTGAATATATTACCGATAACATTGGTTTTGAATCAAAAGATAATTTCAAAAATCAATCACAAAGATTAGGTGCTTATTGGTATGGCAATAATGAAACAAGCTTTTCATTAAGTGGTCCAATTATGGAAAACCAAATTAAGTTTTTCTATAACCTAAACTATAATTTTGATAGAAGTACTGCTCATAAAGGCTATCCTGGTTTTGATTATGGTTATATTGGAGCTGGTCTTGATGCTAATCCTATCTATAATGATTCAATCAATTTGGTTTATCCAAAAGGTGTTCGTAATAACCAATTAAGAGAAGCTTACACTCATTCCGGTACTGTCACTATGGATTTTAATCCAATCTTAGTTAGACTTTCTGGAACATTTACAAATGGTTGGAATGATGCAAGCGCATCTGATGTTTTAGAATTAGCTAATTCTAGAGTTTCAACAGATGATTTTAATAATGGTAGCTTCAGCTTAAAAATTAAACACGTTGTAAGCAGCAATTTATTCTACGAAGTTACAGGTGGTCTTACAATTAATAATCTAGAAAGATCTGATCCATATCTAGGAACCGATTTTTGGGCTTACGGAGATAGCGTTGCTAATGCTCAAGCCGGCAATGTATGGGTAAGAAAAGCTAGAGAAATAGATGCTTGGAAAAATTTAGGCGCTAATGTTACAAGGTACATTGAACCGACTGATTATAATATTTTTGGTTTTAACTTTGATGCTGATGGAGCCTTAGCTGCAAATACTTATAAATACGATCAGCAGGGAATTACAGGTAGATTTGATTTAACTTATTTGCCTTCTAAAAACCACAATATTAAAATTGGTGGTGAATTTAAACAAAGTACTTTAAGATATTGGTCAACTAGAACTGGTCAAGCCGGTTATGCACGTAACTTGGCAGATGCTGTTGCAAAATTAGGCAGTAACCCAACTCAGGCACAAATAGATGCTGAAAAAGCAAAATTACTTTATAGTGCTGGGGTTAATAACTACGGTTACGATGTTTTTGGTAACAAATTTGATGGCGGCGGAGAAGTCAACGGTGTTAATGGTGATTTTTATGCTCCTCATAAACCAGTTGAAGTTGGATTTTATGTTCAAGATAAAATTGAGTTTGATGACATTATCTTAAACCTTGGCCTAAGATATGATTATTTTGATATGGACAATTTACAATTGAAAGACCCAACTTTACCTGACCTTGCAATTTCTAAAGTTTGGAATAGCGGTAATTTGGATATGAATCAATTTGAAAAAGTTCCAACTTTCAGTTCTCTAAGCCCAAGAATGAGCGTTTCATTCCCAGTTACAGACAGAACTGTTTTCCATGCTGGTTTTGGTAAATATGTTCAACAACCTTCATTAGGCGAAGCTTATTTAGGATATCATAGTTTAGCTTATGAAATGGGTCAAAGCTTCTTCTTCTCAGATCCAACTGGTAACAACTTAAGACCAATCAGAAAAACACACTATGAATTTGGTTTTAGACAACAATTGACTGACTTTATGGCTTTTGATATTACTGGATTTTATGATGACGTAAAAGGTCAAATTTATTTTGCTCTACAAGAGACAGATAATAATTCAGCTTATCAATCATATAACACAAAAACAAATGGCGATTTTGCAACAACAAAAGGTGTTGAATTGCAATTAACCATGCGTCGTTATGAAAGATTAAGCGGTTCAGCATCATTTTCATTCCAAGATGCTGCAGGTACTGGAACAAATCCAAATAGTAATTCTGGTATAGTTGGTGCTCCTCTTGATGGAGTTACAATCTTTAGACCAAATTATGTTGCTCCTTTAACATATGATAGACCATTCAAAGGTAGCTTCTTCTTAGATTATAGATTTGGAATTGATGATGGTCCGGCTGCCTTAGAGCAATTAGGTGTTTCAGTATTAGCAACATTTGCTAGCGGTCACCCATTTACAAGAGGTATTGGTAATGCCAATATTGAAACTGATGCAAGATTTAGACAACCATTAGAGCCATTAAATTCTTCTTTTACTCCTTCTACATTTAATGTAGATCTTAAAATTGATAAGTCTTTCAGAATTTATGATGAGCTCTTTGCAAACATTTATGTAAGAGTTTTAAACTTGTTTGATAACAGAAATGTTGATGATGTATTTATACGAACAGGTGCAGCAGATGATGATGGTTATATAGCTGATCCTGATCTTGGTGGAAAAGAAGTGGAAACATACGGTGCAGTGTATGGAGATATATATAACTCTTTAAATGTTGATTATAGTGGCTTCTATTCAAATGCCCGACAAATATTATTAGGTATTAGGTTAGAGTATTAATCATTCTTTCTAGAGAAATTAAAAGTTATAGGAGTTAAACATATGAATTATAATAAAGTAAAAATTCTCTTCATCTTCCTGATACTTGTATTTTTAACGGTAGAAATAGGAGCTGAAGCAGAAAAAAATAGCAAGGGGAAAGGTTTAAGTAAAACAACCGGAGCTCCCTCAAGAACAAGATTGAATATTAATAATATTTCAACTTGGTTATATAACAACGGTAATTCCGATTTAGATCCAAACGGAAATTCAGGTTTTATTTATCCTAAGGGAAGTAATAAAGCTGCAGTTTTCCAATCCGGATTAGTTTGGGGAGCTGATGTTAATGGTCAAAAAAGAGTTGGTGGTTCAACCTACTCACAAGGTTTATTACCAGGTGCAGTAATCAATGGCGTTCGTGAAGATGTTGATGAACCTCATGTAAGAATTTATAGAGTTCGTGATAATTGGAAAAACGGAAGCATGATCAGTGAAATTAATGATGGTGAAGGTTCCGAAGCAGAAATAAGAGCTCAATATGAAAAAGACTGGAACGAATGGCCAGCTGAATTCGGTGCTCCTTATGAAGATGTTGATGCAGACGGTTCATACGATCCAAATATTGATATTCCTGGTTTCCCAGGCGCTAACCAAACAGTTTGGTTTGTAGCTAATGACTTCGATCCTACAACAACAATTAGTATGTATGGTTCAGATCCTATGGGAATTGAAATGCAAGCAACATACTGGGGCTATGCTTTAGGCGGTGCTCTCGGTAATGTTATTTTTAGAAAATATACATTGATTAATAAAGGTCAATTTGCTTTTGACTCAATGTATGTATCTATGTGGTCAGATGTGGATTTAGGTGATGCTGGTGATGATCTTTCAGCTTGTAGCATTCCTCTTTCCATGATGTATACTTATAATGGTGCTGCTTCTGATGCTGTTTACGGCGAAAATCCTCCAGCACTTGGCTTTGACTTTTTCCAAGGACCAATAGTTCCTGGTGCTCCTACAGACGAAGCAATATTTAATAATAAAGTAAGAAAAGGTTACACTAACCTTCCAATGTCTGCTCACTATTTCTTCATTAATGGTAATGATGTTTATACTGATCCTGACTTAGGTAGTTATAACGATGGAACTTTAGGTTTCCATAATTTATTTAGAGGACGTATCACAAATACTGGTTCTCCTTTTACAGATCCAAATACCGGCGAAGCCACTAAATTCACACTTTCCGGAGATCCTATTACCGGTGAAGGCTGGGTTGATGGTATTCAACATGCTCCTGGTGATAGAAGAGACGGTATGGTTGCCGGTCCTTTTACAATGGCTGTTGGCGATACACAAGAAGTTGTGGTTGCTGAATTGATTGCTGGTGGAACACCGGGAATTGATAGATTGCAAGCAGTTAATTTACTTAAGATAAATGATGAAATTGCTCAATCAGCATACGATAATTTCTTTGAATTACCTTCACCTCCTCCAGCTCCAGTTGTTAACGCTGCTGGTTATAGCAATGAAATTTTAATTAACTGGGGTGATGATCAACAAAGAGTAATGGAAACAGAAGTTGATTATGAAGTCCCTGGTATTGCTAATCATGGAACTTTTACTTTCCAAGGTTACAATGTCTATCAACTACCAAACAAATCAGCTACAAAAGAAGAAGCGGTTAGAATAGCTACTTTCGATAAAGTTGACGGTGTAAAAGTTATTCTTGATCAGGAAGTTGATCCTGCATCTGGCGTAACATTAATGCTTCCTCAACAATATGGCGGCGATTACGGTGTTGAAAGAAATATAAGAATTACAAAAAGATTATATAACTAATAACCAATTAGAAAACGGAACACCTTACTATTTTGCAGTTACTGCATATTCTTATAATCCAGATAGTTTGAGCGTTCCTAATTCATTGGAAAATCCATTTACTGTATTCGAAGTTTTACCAGAATCTGAAAAACCTGGTGAAATTATAGGAAGCAAATTTGGTGAAACTGTTACAGTTACTCACAAACAAGGAACTGCTAATGCTTCTGTTGATGTTAATATAGTTGCGCCAAAAGATCTTACCGGCGATAACTATGAAGTATTTTTTGATCAACAACATTATTATTTAGACAAAGATGGAAAATGGAAAAAAACTAATTTCCCAGATTCAATTGGTAATAGTTTAAATAAACCTGCTGATCAACTACCTTCCAAATTAGTTGCACAACCTACAATTTATGCTCCGGGTAATACACTTGATCTTCATTTTGTGTATGATAACCAAGCACCAGATTATAACTATGCTGATGGATTAAGCATTACATTCCCTGATGGAATCCAAATAAATAGTGCTGCCGATGCTATTGGCAATGCTTATGGTACCACAATTCATCCTGTAATTGAAGGCCAAACAGTTACTTGGGGAAGTAATGATACAACCGCAGATGGTGAATTTGCCGGTGGAGAAGACTTCTCAGTAAACATAAATGCTGTTGATCCAACTTTTTCAGTTAGTTTTGTAATTTTTGATGATGGATGGTCCGAAGCTTATGCTGCAACAGATCCTCAATATTATAATTTAGGTTCGGGAACTGTTAACGGTGTTGGTACTACAACATTGGATGGAACAGTAGGATATCAATTCAAAACTGAGCAACACTGGAATGTTAGAAACACTACAACAGATAAAGTTGTTATTGAGGACCAAAAAGTTCTTAGCGGAGTGGATTATTTTACTGGTGAAGATGTTGGTTTAGAAGCAGGTCCAATTGCTGAAGGTTTGCAGTTTAATATTGATGGAAGTTACGGTGCCCCATCAACTATTGCTTCAGCTACTGCTAGTGTAACACTGAATGGTACTAAATTGCCATTTAATGGTGTGCGATGGGTTGGTGACGATTATATATTTACTGATTTTACATATTTCGGTTATCCTGATGGAACAGTTGCAGCTTCTTTAGGACCTGCAGGATATGTAGATGGTGCAGGTGGTACTACAGATGTTGATTTACTTCAGCAAGATTATGAAATCAGGTGGACAGGCGTATTGGGTAATGAGGTAATAAATGGATTAAATCTTGAAGTACATCTGGTGGTTCTTTTGTTACTATAGTTGGAGCCAGCGGTTATTCAATTGCAGATCATCCGCTAAATCCTAATCCAGGAGTGGCAGAACCATTTGCTCTTAAAGTGCCTTTCGAAGTATGGAATACCGACGAAAATAAACAGGTAAATCTTCTGATGTGGGATCGTTCCGGAAATCCAACTGTTGATGGCGGAAAGATCTGGAATACTGATAATAGAGTCTATGCATGGGTTGTTAATACTGACTATAGTCCAGATGCATTAGATCCGCTGTCAGATGATGTAACTAATTTCGCTACATGGAACTGGGTTATCTATCTGTCAACTTTTACAACTGGTGATGTTATAAAAATATCTTATCCTAATCCAATACAGGTAGGTAAAGATGTATTTACATTAACAGCTCCTGGTTATACAAGTTACGATGCAACCAAAGCTGCACAAGATGTTAAAGAAGTGAATGTATTCCCAAATCCATATTATGGAGTGAATCCAAACGAAATAAATAAATATCAAAGATATGTAACCTTTAATCATTTGCCTGCTAAAGCTACTATTAGATTGTTTAATATGGGTGGACAGTTAGTGAAGACAGTTGTGAAAGATGATCAGTCTCAACTTGCAAGATGGAATCTAAGTAACGAAAGAGGCTTACCCGTTGCGAGCGGTATTTATATAGCTTATATAGATATGCCGGAACTAGGAAAAACAAAAGTACTCAAAGTAGCAATAATTCAGGAAACACAAATTCTTGATAGATTTTAGTGTTTAATATTTAAAGGAGAAAAAAATGAAGAAAATAAATTTAATTCTTATGATTCTGATGTTCATTGCTACTGGCTCGTTATTTGCACAAGCAGACAGAATCGGAACAGCAGGCGCTACCGAGCTTCTTATTCCAGTTGGAGGTAGAGGCTTAGCAATGGGCAGCGCTAATTTAACAAATTCAGTTGGTGTGGATGCTATATTCTGGAATCCGGCTAACATAGCAAGAACCAGTAATTCTGTTGATGTAATGGCTTCTCATATGACTTACATTGCTGATATTGGTATTCAATATGGTGCAATTGGCGTTAGTTTCGAAGATTTCGGAAGCCTTGCATTCAGTATTAAATCACTGGCAATCGGCGATATTATTAAAACCACAACCATAAATCCTGATGGTACTGGACAGACTTTTTCACCTCAATACACAACAATTGGGTTATCTTACTCAAAGATGTTGAGTGATAGAGTTTCTGTAGGTGCAAACATTAACTATGTTACTGAAAATATTGATTTAGTTAGTGCATCTGGAATGGCCTTTGATTTCGGTGTAACTTATTCTCAGTTAGGCGGAATTGACGGATTCAGCATGGCAGTAATTCTTAAAAATATTGGTGCTGACATGAAATTTGATGGTTCTGGATTGTGGACACAAGCTACAGATGCTTCACAAAGAAGAGGCGAACAGTTCTATAAAATAGATGCTGCTAGTTTTTCTTTACCAACAACACTTGATATTGGTTTAGGTTATGAACTTGCGATCGATTCACAAAATGCGTTAAACCTTGTTGGATCTTTCCAAAACCATAACTTCTATACAGACCAGTATAAAGTTGGCGCAGAGTACAATTATGATAACCTTTTATTCTTTAGAGGCGGTTATAACTATACTACTGAATATGATGCCAGCGAAGTGCTTTATAAATTTAGTGTTGGTTTTGGGTTAAACTATAACCTTGGCGGTGTTGGTGTGATGATAGATTATGCATACCTTCCTGCAGAGTTCTTTGATGATACTCACTTGATTTCATTATCATTAGGTATCGAATAATTGCACTGTTAGTGAAGTCAATTATTATTAAATTTCCTGAGTCTATTTATTTAGGCTCAGGATTTTTTTTGTTCTTAAAGAACTTTTAACAAATATTTTAGAGGTAATATGAAACAAAAAATTAACTTTTTAATCATTTCAATATTTCTTTTGCCATTAATAATAATGGCTCAAGACAAAGTTGGATTTGATTTTGATTACGCTAAATTTAATTACGATGAAGCAAGTTGTTATTTAGAAGTTTACTATTCGCTAACTCAGAAAACTTTAACTGTCTCCAAAACAGATTCAGGAGATTTTATTTCTGCAAACCTAACACTTTCATTAACTAACAAAAAAAATGAAAAAATTATTGATGAGAATTATAATCTAAATTCAATTATCGATCAAAGATCGGTAGATTTTTTAAGTCAAGATTTGGTTGGAGTTTTAAGCTATAAAGTTCCTTTAGGAAATTATAATTTAAATCTGACCGCTTCTGATAATAACCAAGCAAATACAGAAAAAAGTTTTAGTGAGAATATTGTATTTAATTCTTTTAATACCGATGAAATTACTATAAGTGACAT
The DNA here is from genome assembly GCA_020635285.1 of Ignavibacteriales bacterium. Lineage (GTDB taxonomy): Bacteria > Bacteroidota > Ignavibacteria > Ignavibacteriales > Melioribacteraceae. The sequence goes on from JACKAB010000005.1 coordinate 122,535, forward strand.
TGAGCTTTGCTCAAATATTTTAAAGGATGGAGCAAATCCAAGTTCATTATATTTTAAAAATGGCTTAGAAGCTGTTCCAAATCCTAAAAGTATTTATGGCTCCAGTTTACCTGTAATTTTTTATTATTCAGAGATTTATAATAAACTTGATTCGGGTGAGACTGATCTTAAATTAAAAAGAATTGTTCATAAAAATGAAATCATAACTTATTCTGACGAAGAAAAACTGCCAACCATAAATGGATCGATTGTAAAAGTTGGATTATTAAATGTAGCAAAATTTGTTTCCGGCGGATATACTCTTTCATTAAATATTGTTAATTCAAAAAATCAATTGCTAGCAAGCAGTTCAAAGAAGTTTTACATTTACAATCCTAATGTAGTTGAAGAACATGATGCCGAACAAAGTTTAGCAGGTGGTGAATTTGATTTAATGAATGAAGATGAATGTGATTATAATTTTGAAGTCTCAAAATATATTGCTGCTCCATCTGAAGTAAAGCTTTATGATAAATTAACTCATTTAGATGCAAAAAGAAAATTTCTTTATGATTTTTGGAAACGAAGAGATGCTGATCCCAAAACTGCTTCAAATGAAGTTAAAGTAAAGTATATGGAAAAACTAGAGTATGTAAATAACAACTTTGGAAATAAATTTAAAGAAGGCTATAAAACTGATAGAGGCAGAGTGATTTTGCTTTACGGAATGCCTGATCGTACAGACTCATTTAATTCAGATTCTGAACTTAAACCATATGAAATTTGGTATTATGACTCTATTGAAAATGGCGTTATGTTTGTCTTTGGCGATACAATGGGTGGATTTGATTATGAACTTCTGCATTCAACAAAATTAGGTGAAATAAGAAATCAAAATTGGGGTGATAGACTTTCAATATATGGAAGAAATTAATATAATTGAGTAAGTTTATATTATTCATTATTTTAGATAAAAAATTATTAATATGAAAAAAACCGTACTTCTTTTTTTATTTTTTGCTCAATTTGTCTTTTCACAGAACACAATTCGTTTTGATTTTGACTATGCACAATTTAAATATGATTCAACCAGTAATTACTTAGAAATTTATTACTCGTTTATTCCGGCAGATTTTAAATTGGTAAAAGATGACAGCGGGCTAAAAATAAAAGCCAAGATGCACATTCAAATACAAAATAATAATACAGACGAATTAATAGTTAACAAAGATTGGGGTTTTTCTCAACCCGTTAAAGACTCTGCCGAGTACCGGAATGGAAAAGCTTTACTGGGTGTAATTGGATTTAATTTAAAAAGAGGTGCATACAATCTTGATATTAGTGTTGAAGATCTTGTAAATGCAAAGAGCCGAAAAGATTATTCAGAGAGAATTGAAGTAAATCCCCTTCATAGAACAAAATTTGCAATTAGTGATATTGAACTAGCCAGTAGAATAATAAATGAAAATGGTAATAAGAATTCAATATTTTATAAAAACACATTAGAAGTTTTCCCAAACCCTTCAATAATTTATTCCGAAAAAGCCCCCAATATTATTTTACTATTCAGAACTTTATAACCTTCAACGTTATGCCGGTGTAAAAATTACTTTAAATAAAAAGCTCTTTAATAGTAAAAATAATTTAGTATATGAATCATCAAAAGAAATTAGTACGGCAAGGGAATCAATTGTTGAAGCTGGAATACTTAATTTAAGTAAATACCCAACAGACACATACACTTTTGTTCTAAAGTTAAATGAGGGAAATTCTAATAATTTTACTTCTTCAAGCAAAAAATTCTTTTTGGTAAATCCGGGTGTCAAGGTTGTTCAAACAAATTTGGCAAGTGCTGATTATATGAGCAGCGAGTTTGGAGTTTTGGGAGTAGAAGAGTGTGATGATCTTTTTGAAAAATCTAAATATCTGGCTCAAGGATTTGAGAGAGATGAATACAAAAAGTTGGATTCACTTAATACTAAAAGAGAGTTTTTATTTAAATTTTGGAAGAAAAGAGATGATTCACCTGAAACTCAGTTAAATGAATTTAAGCGACTATATTTATCAAGAATTGAAACTGCAAATGCTCGTTATAGAACCATGTCAGCCCCTGGTTATAAAACAGATAGAGGCAGAGTGTTGGTTCTTTATGGTGAACCGGATGAAATTGATAGATATCCGAATGAAACAAACACAAAACCATACGAAATATGGTCCTACAACAACATTGAAGGTGGAGTTACTTTTGTATTTGGAGATTTTAGCGGATATAATTATTATGAATTAATTCATTCAACAAAACGCGGCGAACTGCAGGACCCAAATTGGATGTATAGAATTAGTGCAAATTAAAATTAAATATGCTTAATAAACATAAGATTGAATACTACTTATTTATTTTTGCCGGAAATTTATTAAGTATCTTTGGTTTTAGCTCAATAAGATATTCCTCCCAAATTTTAGCTTTTATTTTTTTTCGAATTTTAAGAATTAGAAGAAAAGTTGTAATCACAAACCTCTCCAAAGCTTTCCCGGAATTAAACCCAAAAGCAATTAAACAATTAGCCCAAAAAAATTATAGAAGTGCTGCAATTTCATTTTTAGAAATTTTTAATTTCAAAAATTTTGTTAAAGAAGAAATTCACTCATTAATTCTGCCAGAGGGAATTGAAGTAGTTAAAAGTAAGTTAGATGAAGGTAAAGGACTAATTCTCTTAACAGCACATATTGGAAATTGGGAACTGGGAGCAATTGCGGCAGGTGTTTATTTGAATGAAAGCATTAAAGTTCTAATTAAGAAGCAAAAAAATCCCTATGTTAAAAATTGGTTAAAAGATACCAGAGAGAGATTTGGCAACAAACAAATTTCAGTAGGCATAAAATCAGCTAGAGAATTAATTACAGTAATAAGAAATAATGAAATGGTTGGAATTGTTGGAGATCAACGTGGTCCTAGAACTGAAGGATTGCGGGTAGAATTTTTTGGCCAGCAAACTTCTACTTTTATTGGAACTGCTTCAATAGCTATTAAAACAAAATGTCCGGTAGTAGTAATTTTTTGCATAAGACAGCCCAACTTTAAGTATAAATTTGTTATTGAAGAACTTAATTATAAAACTGAATTAAGTAATAAGGAGGAATTGATAAAATCTTTCAATCAAATGTATATGAAAAAATTAGAAAGTATAATCAGAAAATATCCTGATCAGTGGCTTTGGATGCATGATATTTGGAAGTATTAAATTAAAACCTAAATCAAACTGTAAATCCCGCAAAAAAATACAGCTTAAACCCACAATAGTGAATAAAAAATCCAAAATTTTAGTTTCTATTTCTTACTATATTTATAAATTAAAAAAAAGTAACAACAATGAAATTAAATTTTAAGGAAATATTTAAATCAACGGTTTACATCACTCCAAACTTTCCGAATGGAGAAACGGTTCGTTACCGATTTAAATTTTCGCAATTAGTATTATATTTTATAATTCTAGCATTATTTATTATGCTACTTACATTGTCCATGCTAAGTTTTACTCCGCTTAAAAATGTGGTTTTCCTTTATGAAAATTCTGAATTAAGAACTCAAGCTGCAAGAAGTGTTGAGTTGGAAAAGAAAATTGTATTTTTAACAAAAGAATTAGAGTCAATTTCATCTACCAATAAAAAATTAGAATATGCATTTATTTTAGCAACATCTGATTCTATTGACTCTACCGATGCTATCTATGATAGTCTAAAATATGAACCGTTAGAAAATTTACCTTACGGCGGAAATATTTATGCTGCTTTTACGGGTCTTTTTACAAAATATTTCTTGAATGATTCCGAAGTAAAAACTATTTTTATTAAGCCAAGCAAGGGTTTAATTATAAATGAATTTAATCCGGAAGAGGGACATTTTGGAATTGATTTTGCAGTTACGAGCGGGTCATCAGTTTTTGCGGCAAACGGAGGTGTAATTATTTTTGCTGATTTTACTCTTGATGATGGTAACAAAATTATTATTCAACACGATAATGGTTATATAACTATTTATAAACATTGCTCTCAAATAATAAAAAAAGAAAGGGACGTTGTTGTACAAGGTGAATTGATTGGATTAAGTGGAAATACCGGCAAAAACACAACCGGTCCTCATCTTCATTTTGAAATTTGGAAAGATGGTAGACCAATAAACCCTAAGGAGTTTTTTATAAAATGATAGGATCAAAAAATATGTCAAAAAAAGAAAACGGTTATTCCGAAGATGTTAGTATACTTAGTGATGGCGTAAACATTGAAGGAAAAATTACCAGCAACGGAAATGTTAGAATTGATGGAAAAATAATTGGTGATGTTTCTGTAAAGGGTAACTTAACTTTGGGTAATTCTGCAGAAATAAAGGGCGAAGTTACTGCAAAAAATATGACAGCCAGCGGTAAAGTTGAAGGAATTCTAAAAATAGAAGATAAACTCACACTAGAATCAACATGTGTTATAAAAGGTGATATTATAACAAAAATTTTAGTAATAGAAGAAGGCGCAAAGTTTGATGGAAAAAGTTCAATGACTCAATCTTCATCATACAGCAGTTCTTCATCAACAAATGCAGCCGACTAACAACGAAGACAAAAGGTTAAAAAAAACTTATGAGGAAATTGGCCCTTATTTAGGCTTAGGAACTCAATTAGCTGCAACAATTATTTTAATGTTTTTTCTTGGTAGATGGCTCGATGAAAAATTTCAAATTGAGCCTATACTTACAATAGTCTTTAGTTTTCTGGGTGGATTTGCAGGTATTTATAATGTAATAAAATCCACCATTAATTTGAATAAGAAGAAAAAAGTGAATATTTTTTTAAAAAAAGAATAATGTTTTTATATGTATTAGTCTTTGCTGTTATAACAATTCTATATTATACAAATTCTATTTCTCAGCTTTTTTTAACTTCATCAGTATATGCGGGCGTTTTAAATCTAATTAATGCAATAGCAGCAGTAAAATTATTTCAACTTTCGCATAAATCTGGCAATTCATCTTTCCTTATTTACAACTTAGGTGGGCTAACTATAAGATTAATTAGTCTTTTAATTGCTTTTGTTATAGTAATAAAATTCTTGAATATTGATGAATATGCGTTTATATTTATATTCTTTATATTTTATTTTGTTAGCTTAATATTTGAAGTATTTTTTTATATAAAAACTGTAAAAAAACAATAAAAAACGATGTATTCTGAAGAAATAAAAACCGTTGCTGATACACTAAACACTGTTGTTGCTAAAGAAGAAAGCAGTGCCGGTTGGATTATGCATCATATTTTGGATAGTAGCACTTTAGAGTTACCTTTTATTACTGTTCAATTACCGCATTTAAGTTTGTTCGGTTTTGATATTTCTATTACAAAACACGTTGTTTTTATGTGGATAGCTTTCGCTCTTTTAATCACAACATTTTATTTTGTTTCAAAATCTTATAAGAAATCGTTCTTGCCAAAAGGACTATCTAATATTATGGAACTCTTAATTGTTTTTGTAAGAGATGAAATCGCTAAACCCACAATTGGAAAAGGTTACGAGAAATTTTTGCCTTATTTATTAACAGTTTTTTTCTTCATACTTGTTAGTAATTTTTTGGGGTTATTACCTTATGGAGCAACTGCAACGAGCAATATTTCAGTAACTGCAACTCTAGCAGTTATTTCTTTTTTCGTTATTCAAGCTGGTGGAATAATGAAAAACGGAGCTTTTGGATATTTTAAAGGTTTAATTCCTGGTGGAGTTCCTGCCTGGCTTTTACCAATTATGTTTGTCGTTGAAATCTTAGGTCTATTCACAAAACCATTTGCTTTGGCAATTAGGTTATTTGCAAATATGACCGCAGGTCACATTGTAATAATGGCTCTATTGGGATTGATTTTTATTTTACATACGTACTTTGTTGCACCGGTTTCGGTAGCATTTGCTTTATTTATATACTTGCTTGAAATTTTAGTAGCTCTTATTCAAGCATATATTTTTACAATGTTGTCGTCTCTATTTATTGGGATGGCTGTTCATCAAGATCACTAATAATTTATTTTAACTTAAGGAGAATCATAAATGGAATTTGCCTATTTAGCAGCAGGACTTGGCGCAGGATTAACAATATTCGGCGGTGCTTTAGGAATCGGAAAACTAGCAGCGGCAGCAATGGACGCAAGTGGACGTCAACCAGAAGCTTCCGGTGATATCAGAACTTCAATGATTATTGCAGCTGCCCTTATTGAAGGTATTTCACTTTTTGCACTTGTAATCTGTATTTTATTGGCACTTAAATAATTATCTTTTTGAGAAAGATTTATCTCACAAAAATAATTTAAAAAGGGAATAATGATGATGGCATTTATTTCTTCGTTAATGATGCTTTTTTCTGGTGGAGAAAGTTCAGGCAGTTTATTGGATGTTAATCCGGGATTAATATTTTGGACTGTTATAACATTTGTATTACTTTTATTAATTCTCAAAAAAATGGCATGGAAGCCAATTCTAACTTCATTAAATGAAAGAGAGAATTTTATAAAAGAATCGGTTGAAAGAGCAGAAACCGCTAAAAAAGAAGCTGAAGAATTACTTGAACTTAACAGACAAAACTTAGCCAAAGCAGAAGAAGAAGCTCAGAAAGTTATTGCACAAGGCAGAGATTATGCTGAAAATTTAAAATCTCAAATTATTGAAGAAAGTAAAAAAGAAGCTAAAAAATTAATTACAGATGCCTCTTTAGAAATTGAAAGAAAAAATGTTGAGGCATTTAACAGCTTAAAAGGTGAAGTTGCTTCAATTGCTGTGCAAGCTGCTGAGAAAATTTTAAGAAGCAATTTGGATAAAGATAGACAAGAAAAAATAGTTAATGATTTTATTAATGATTTATCAAAGAATTAAACAATGAGTGAATTTGTAATTTCTTCCAGATATGCTAATGCTCTTATGAGCATTGGGGAATCTAACAATTCATTTAATAAAATTGTTGAGGATTTGAATTTTATTAATAATACATTAATTGATTCAAAAGAGTTAAGAAATTTGCTTAAAAATCCCGTTGTGAAATCTGAGAAAAAACTGGCAATCCTTAATGATTTATTTAGCGCTCATATTTCAAAAGATGTAAATGATTTCTTAAAATTTCTTGTTCAGAAAGGAAGAGAAAATTTTCTTTTTGATATTGGAAAAAGATTTCTGAGCCTTGCTGACATTAAATTGAATCAAGTTAAAGTTAATGTTGTAAGTGCAATTGAACTGAGTGAAACGCAAAAAGAAAATATAAAAATTAAGCTTAATGAAATATTAAACAAAAAAAATTATAGCTCAATTTGAAATTGATAATTCCATAATTGGAGGATTTAAAGCTAGATTTACAGATACTGTTATTGATGCTTCAATTCAACATCAATTGGAATTATTAAAGAAAAAATTGTTCGAAGAAAGTTATTTAAATAATTAATCTAATAAAGTTAATAAGGTAAAAATAATGGCTCAAGTTAGACCCGATGAAGTTTCTGCGATACTGAGAAAACAACTTTCCGGTTTTGATAATGAAGTTGATATTTATGATGTCGGCACAGTATTGTCGGTCGGTGATGGAATTGCCCAAGTTTATGGGCTCTCACAAGTAATGGCAAGTGAACTTGTAGAATTTCCTCACGAGATTGTTGGAATGGTTCTTAACCTTGATGAAGACAGTGTTGGCTGTGTTTTGTTTGGAGATAGTTCGCTAATTAAAGAAGGCGATACTGTAAAAAGAACAAAACGTGTTGCATCAATTCCAGTTGGAGAAGAATTTCTTGGTAGAGTTATTACTCCGCTAGGAATTCCAATTGATGGTAAGGGTCCAATTCAATCAAAACAATTTTTACCTATTGAAAGAAAAGCTTTGGGCGTTGTTGCTAGACAGCCCGTTACAGAACCGCTTCAAACTGGTATTGCAGCTATTGATGCTATGATTCCAATTGGTCGCGGACAAAGAGAATTAATTATTGGAGATAGACAAACTGGTAAAACTGCCGTAGCAATAGATACAATAATTAATCAAAAAACTACACATACTGAAGAAGCAAAACAAAGTGGGGTAAAACCAGTTTATTGTGTTTATGTTGCAATTGGTCAAAAAGCATCAACAGTTGCTCAGGTAGTAAATAAATTAGAAGAACATGGTGCAATGGAATTTACAACTGTGGTTTCTGCCTCGTCTTCGGACCCAGCCCCGCTTCAATATATTGCACCTTATGCTGGTGCAACTCTTGCAGAATTTTTTAGAGATAATGGAAAACATGCATTAACTGTTTATGATGATTTATCTAAACAAGCTGTTGCTTACAGAGAACTTTCTTTACTATTAAAAAGACCTCCTGGACGCGAAGCATATCCTGGAGATATTTTTTATCTTCATTCAAGGTTGTTAGAAAGAGCTTCAAAACTAAGTGATGAACTTGGCGGCGGCAGTTTAACTTCACTTCCGATTATTGAAACTCAGCAGGGTGACGTTTCTGCTTATATTCCTACTAATGTTATTTCAATTACTGATGGTCAAATTTATCTTGAACCAAATTTATTTAACGCGGGTGTTCGCCCTGCAATTAACGTTGGTATAAGTGTTTCGCGTGTTGGTGGAAATGCTCAAATTAAGGCAATGAAAAAAGTAGCAGGCTCTTTAAAATTAGATCTTGCACAATATCGTGAATTAGAAGCTTTTGCAAAGTTTGGTTCTGATTTAGATCAGGCCACCCAAAGAACTTTAGCAAAGGGAGAAAGATTGGTTGAATTGTTGAAGCAAGGACAGTATGAACCACTACCTGTTGAAAAACAAGTTATTAGTATTTTTGCAGCAACTAATGGTTTTATGGAATCAATAAGTGTAAAAGATATAAAAAGATTTCAAAGTGAAATGTTGGAATTTATTGAAGTTAATAACAAAAATATTTTTGAAGAAATTAGAACCAAAAAACAAATTAGTGATGAATTAAACGCAACAATTAAAAAAACTATTACAGATTTTCAATCAAAGTTTAAGAAAAGTGAATAGCTAATATAAAGTATGGCAACATTAAGAGATATTAAACAGAGAATTGTTGGAGTAAAAAATACCCAACAAATTACAAAGGCAATGAAAATGGTTGCCGCTGCACGATTACGACGTGCACAAGAAAATATCATTAATGCAAAACCATATGCCAGAAAAATGGAAGAAGTTTTAAGTCACCTTTTGAAAAGCTTAGGAGCATCCAATAATCCGTTATTTTCTGAAAGAGAACAAAAATCGGTGGCTCTTGTTGTTGTTACTTCAGATAGAGGATTATGCGGCGGTTTTAACATGAATGCAATTCGAGAAGCTGAAGAATTGCTTCAAGGTGAATTAAAAAATTTAATGGATCAAGGAAAGGTTGATCTATATTGCGTTGGCAAAAAAGGTAACGATTATTTTCTAAGAAATGACAAGTATAAAGTTGTTGGTTCATATCCGGGAATATTTTCTAACTTGGAATTTGAATTTGCTGCAGCCTTGACAAATGAATTAACATCAAGATATTTAAAAGATGAAATTGACAAAGTTGTTATCGTCTACAATGAGTTTAAGTCGGTAATTCAGCAAAAAGTGAATGCAAAGCAATTTTTACCAATTCCAAGTTTAGCAAATGAAGATGATGAAAATGAGAAACATATTGAGTACATTTACGAACCGAATCAAAAAGAAATTTTAGATTCATTATTGCCAAGACATTTAAAAGGTCAATTTTGGACTGTTCTTTTAGATTCCTATGCAGCAGAGCTTGGTGCCAGAATGACTGCTATGGAAATGGCTACTGATAATGCAAAAGAAATGATTAGAACATTGCAGATTAAATACAATAAAGAAAGACAATCTGCTATAACAACAGAAATCTTGGAAATCGTTTCCGGTGCAAATGCGTTGCAAAATGCTTAGTTTGTTCTTAAAAATTATGAATATTTAATTATGCTCGAAGATATTACTTTAAAATTTGAAAAAGCTCTTAAAAAAGTAACCGGGCAAGGAAGAATTTCTGAAAATAATATTTCAGAAACTCTTAGAGAAATTAGACGTGTTCTTTTAGATGCTGATGTAAATTACAAGGTTGCAAAAACTTTTATTGATTCTGTAAAAGAAAAAGCTTTGGGTAAAGAGGTTCTTGCTTCAGTAACTCCAGGTCAACTTATCACAAAAATAATTTATGATGAGTTAACTGAATTAATGGGTTCCACTCAACAAGAATTAAAAATTAATCCAAGTGGACCAACAATAATATTGATGGTTGGATTGCAAGGTTCCGGTAAAACAACTTTTAGCGGAAAATTGGCAAGATACCTTAAAGAAAAAAATAGAAAAGTTTTACTTGCTGCTGCTGATATATATAGACCGGCTGCAATTGAGCAATTGAAATTGTTAGGCAAACAGATTGATGTTCCGGTTTTTAGTATTGACGGAAGTAAGGATGCAGTAAAAATTGCTGAAGAATCAATAAAGTTTGCAAAAGAAAGTTCTTTGAATACTGTAATTATTGATACTGCTGGTAGGTTGCATGTTGATGAAAACTTAATGAATGAAATTCATGCAATCAAAAGTAAAGTGAATCCAACAGAAATATTATTTGTTGTTGATTCAATGACTGGACAGGATGCAGTAAATTCTGCAAAAGCATTTAATGATGTTGTAAATTTTGATGGAGTTGTTCTTACAAAGTTAGATGGCGATTCAAGAGGCGGTGCAGCGTTATCAATTAAATCCGTTGTTGAAAAACCAATTAAATTTGTGAGCATGGGTGAGAAGCTCGATAGTATTGAAATTTTTCATCCTGATCGTTTAGCTTCTAGGATTATTGGTCGTGGTGATGTAATTTCGCTTGTTGAAAAGGCTCAATCACAATTTGATGATAGAGAAGCAGAGGATTTAGAAAAAAAATTACTTACAAATAAATTTGACTTTGAAGATTTTCTTAAGCAAATTAAGATGATCAAGAAAATGGGTTCTTTAAAATCATTGATGAGCATGATTCCCGGCGTTAGTTCGGCAATGAAAAATGCCGATGTTGACGATAAACAATTGGTTAAGGTTGAATCAATAATTCAATCAATGACAAAAGAGGAAAGATCGAAACCAAAAATATTGAATGGAAATAGAAGAAAAAGAATTGCTAGAGGAAGCGGTAATTCAATTCAAGAAGTAAATCGCCTAATAAAACAATATGGCGAAATGCAAAAAATGATGAAAAAATTTAGTGGTAAAGGCGGTAAAAAGCTTTTAGGAAATTTTAATAATATGAAATTTAATTAATGTAATATATCGGAGGATAATTTAATTTGGCTGTTAAGTTAAGATTACGCAGAATGGGCAAAAAGAGACAACCTATTTATAAAGTTGTAGCTGCAGATGTTCGTTCACCAAGAGATGGCAAGTATATTGAAGCTATTGGATCATATAATCCCAAAACTGATCCTGCAACTGTAGAGTTAGATGAAGAAAGAGCTTTATATTGGTTAGGCGTTGGAGCTCAACCAACTACTACAGTAAGAAACTTGCTTAATAAAGAGGGAATTTTGCTAAAGAAAGAACTTACAAAGCAAGGTCTTTCTGAAGAAGAAATTACTGCAAAATTAGATGAATGGAATAATGTTCAAGCTAATGCTCACGCTGATAAAAAAGCAAAAGCAGAAAAAAAGAAGCAAGAAAAAGCAGAAGCTGAAAAGAAAAAATTAGAGCAAGAATTAAAAGAAAAAGAAGCTAAAGAGAAAGAAGCAAAGGAATTAGCAGAGAAAGAAGCTAAAGCCGCAGAAGTTAAGGATACCGCTTCTGAAGAGGTTTCTGAAGGCGAAACAAAAACTGAATCTGATTCAGAATAAATTTCTTTTAGAAACACAGCTTAGTTAATTAAGAGTATCCTATTTCTCAAATAATCTATAGGTAGTCTCATGAAAGAATTCGTTGAATTTATTGCTAAGCACTTGGTCGATAGTCCTGATGGCGTCAGCATCGAGGAAACTATGCCCAACGAAAATACCGTAGAGCTTACTCTTAAGGTCAGCGCCGATGATGTTGGTAAAGTTATTGGCAAACAAGGTAAGACGGCGCAAGCAATGAGAACTCTTCTTACTGCTATTGCAGCTAAAGAAGGTAAAAGAGCAATACTCAAAATTCTTGATTAATTGATTGAGTGATTTTTTTTTAATAGCGGAAATAATTGATTTTTACGATTACGAAGGTGCCGTTATTATTAAATCTTTCTCAGATTTTCCTGAGCGTTTTTTAAAGCTTAAGAAAGTTTATGTGGATTTTTTTGGCAAAAAGAAAGAATTGTTAATTGAAAAGTCCAAACAAATTGATGATAAAATTGTATTAAAATTCGAAAGATTTAATACAACAGAAGACGTACGGTTTTTGCTAAATAATAAATTATATGTCGATTCTGAAAATCTTTATGAGCTTCCTGAAGATTCTTTTTATATACACGATCTAATTGATAGTGAAGTTTATTTTGGTAAAGAGTTCTTTGGTAAATTGATTGATATTTTAAACGTGCAAAACCAAGACGTTTATGTTATTAAAACTAAGGATGAAAGAGAGGTTTTAATTCCTGCGGTTAAAAAATTCTTTAATGAAGTTTTAACTAATGAGAAAAAAATAATTCTTTCAGAAGAAGCGGAAATATTTAGATATGAGAATTGATATTATTTCTGCGGTGCCGGATTCTTTAACTAGCACTCTTAATACAAGTATTATTAAAAGAGCTATTGAAAAAAAATCGGTACAAGTTGTTGTTCATAATCTTAGAGATTTTGCAAAAAATAATTATAAACAAATTGATGATAAACCTTTTGGCGGAGGTCCGGGAATGTTGCTTAAACCCGAACCTTTTTTTGAGTGTATTGAAAAGCTTCAAAGTGAACGGCAATATGATCACATTATTTTTACAACTCCAAAAGGGAAAGTTTATAATCAAAAATTAGCAAATAAGTTCTCACTTGCTCAAAATATTATAATAATAGCAGGGCATTATAAAGGTATTGATGACAGAGTTAGAGAAACATTTGCCACAGACGAAGTATCAATTGGTAATTTTATTTTAAGCGGAGGAGAATTACTTGCGCTTATAATTACAGATTCAATTGTAAGAATTTTACCGGGTGCAATTGGCGATAGCGGCTCAATGTTAAATGATTCATTTATGGATGGAGAAATTATTGAAGCTCCAAATTATACAAGACCCGCAGAATATAAAGGAATTAAAGTTCCACAAGTTTTACTTTCCGGAAACGAAAAGGAAATTAAAAATTGGAAAGAAGAAAAATCAAAAAGTTTAACTGAAAATTGGAAAAAAATAAATAGTTTGGAGTAGAAATGGATAAGATGCAAGAGTTAACCGCCGAACAGCACAGAGATGATTTGCCGAATTTTAATTCTGGTGATAGAGTTAAAGTTCATGTTCGCGTAATAGAAGGTAACAAAGAAAGAATTCAGCCATTTGAAGGCGATGTAATTAGTATTAGAGGCGGTGGAAACAGCAAAACTTTTACTGTTCGTAAAATTTCTAGCGGCGTAGGGGTTGAGAGAATTTTCCCAATCAATTCACCAAAAATTGCAAAAATTGAAGTGATAAGACAAGGAAAAGTTAGAAGAGCTAAACTATATTATCTCAGAAATCTTTCTGGTAAAGCAGCTCGTATCAAATCAAAAAATCTAAAATAAACTTTCTGAAAGTCCGGTAAAGCCGGACTTTTTATTTGTACTTTCATGAAATTAATAGCACCGAATAATATTTTTTCAACGATTTTTTATTTATCACTTCCTGAAAAAAATAGACCCGAATTAATTTTAAAAGAATCATCTTTGGTTACTCAAGAATTATTGATGACAAAAGATGCATTAGCAATTATACCTTCATTAGATTTAATAAATCATAAAGATTTATTAGTATCAAGTAAAATTGCTTTTAGCTTTTCCGGATTGCTCTCAAATGCTTATTTGTATTATTCCAAAAGTGATCAAGAATTCAAATCACTTTTGTTAAAAGGATGTTAGCAGTAATGAGGTTATTCTTTCTAAAATAATTTTAAAGAAATTTATAATATAGAACCCAAAATTGGATTAGATGTTAGCGAAAATTTTGACGAGAATAAAAATTATTTGTTAACTGGTAATCTAAATTGGCGGAATGAAAAATTTAAAATTGGAAATAGTTTCTCGGAATATATCTCAGATTTTTTAGAGTATCCATATGTTAATTATTTAGTGGTTTCAAGAGATGAAGAAATTATTAATAAATTTCATTTACAAAGTGAAGATTTTAATAAAACCATTGTTGAGAAACTACCAAAGATTCTTGAGAAAATTAATCTTGGTGATGAAATAAATGATTTTATTTATTCAAATCAATTCTTAATAGACTTTAATTTTAATGTGGATCAAATAGAAGGTTATAATCAGCTTATAAGACTATTATATTATCATCAAATTATTGATGATTTGTTTGATGTAAAGTTTGTGTAATCAAATTGTAGCGCAAACAACAATGTCTGCGCTACAAAAAATCATTTATGCAGAAGCTGTATGAGAAACAGTTAGCACATTTGGATTTCTTCTAATGGCTTCAAGCATATTGCTTGTTGCCGGATCAACCAGTTTCATTGTGCAGAGCGCAACTAAGCCGCCATCAAAAATTATATTTTCAACTTCCTCAATATTAATATCACCTTGTCTTAATACATCCATAATTGATGCTAAAACTCCGGGTTTATCAAAGTGCTTTACTGATAGTTGGTAATATGATGAAGAAACTCTTGCTTTATTTACCCAGTGTGCAATAGTACCTGAATCGATATACTGCATTATAATTTTTACAGTTTCATCTGCAACTGCATTTTGTGCTTGCTCTGTTGATGCACCAATGTGATGGGTGATATAAACGTTTTCAAGCTCTTGCAATTTGGAAGCTACACTTCCATCTTTTCCCTCTGGCTCTCCTGAAAAAACATCCAAGCCTACTCTAATATTTTTTTCTTTTACAGCTTTAATTAATGCTTCTTCGTTAATCACTTCGGATCTGGAAGTGTTAATTAAGATTGCGCCTTCTTTCATATAACCAAACATTTTATCATCAAACATTCCCTTTGTTTGAGGAGTTACCGGAAGATGCAAACTAATTACATCAGCAAGAGGTAGAACTTGATCGAACTCAGAAAAATCTTTATAAGCAACACCTTCAATTCTGGAAATATCTTTACCATAAACGCTCATTCCCATTGCGTTAGCTCGTATAGCAACTTCTTTTCCAATATTTCCCATTCCAACAATTGCCAAAGTTTTTCCATATAAACCTTTTGCTTTAGAATATTTTGCCTTGTTCCAAATTCCATTTTTAAAATCGCTTACATTGTTTGGAATTTGTCTGTCAATTGAAATCATCAATCCAATTGCAAGCTCTGCAACAGCTTGGGCATTTTTACCAGGGCAATTGGCAACGTATACGCCTCTTCTATTTGCAGCGGCAACATCAATGTTGTTGTAACCTGCGCCGGCTCTGACTATGAGATTTAATTTTTTTGCTCCAAGAATTGTTTTTTCGTTTACTTTTGTTGAACGAACTACAATAATTTCAACATCTTTTGCTGCTTCAGGTAAATCATTTTCTCCTAACTTGGGATTAAGAATTACTTCTAAATTATTTTTTCTTAATTTTTCAACATAAACTTCCGGTAAAGAATCTGCTATTAAAACCTTCATTGAGTTTTCCTCTTATATTTATTTCATCATTGGAATTTTTACATTATTTATTTTTGCGTTATTAATCGCTCTTTCGTATCCTGCATCTGCATGTCTAACAATTCCCATTCCGGGATCATAAGTTAACACTCTTTCTAATCGTTCTTCAGCTTCCTTAGTCCCATCAGCAACTATTACCATTCCTGCGTGAATTGATTTTCCAATTCCTACACCACCACCATGATGAACAGAAACCCAACTTGCTCCTCCAATGGAATTTAGCATTGCATTTAAAATTGGCCAATCAGCAATTGCATCACTTCCGTCTTTCATTGTCTCAGTTTCTCTGTAAGGCGATGCAACAGAGCCGCAGTCGAGGTGATCTCGACCAATAACAATAGGTGCTTTTACTTTCCCATCGGCAACTAATTGATTAAATATTTTTCCCATCTTTGCACGTTCACCATAACCTAACCAACAAATTCTTGCGGGCAACCCTTGAAATTCTACTTTTTCTTGTGCAAGTTTTATCCATCTTACAAGTGCTTTATCATTAGGGAAATTTTCTAATATTGCTTTATCAGTTTCATATATATCATTCGGATCCCCAGAAAGAGCTACCCAACGGAATGGACCTTTTCCATCACAGAAAAGTGGACGAATATAAGCCGGCACAAATCCGGGAAAATCAAATGCATTTTCTAGTCCATTTTCTTTCGCTTCACCCCTAATATTATTTCCATAATCAAAAGTGATTGCACCCCGTTTTTGCATTTCCAGCATTGCTTCAACATGTTTTACAATGGTAAGTTTTGATTTCTTAATATATTCATCGGGATTATTTTTTCTTAATTCCAAAGCATCTTCAAAACTCATTCCCATGGGTACATATCCATTTAATGTATCATGAGCAGATGTTTGATCTGTTAGGACATCGGGAATAATATTTCTCTTTAATATTTCAGGAAGAACCTCTGCGGCATTACCGACTAAACCTACAGAAATTGGTTTCTTTATTTTCTTTGCCTCAAGAACTAATTCAAGTGCTTCATCAAGATTATTTGCAATTAAGTCTAAATACTTTGTATCAAACCTTTTTTGTAATCTGGTAATATCAACGTCAATTCCAAGGCAAGCTGCGCCGTTCATAGTTGCTGCAAGAGGCTGAGCGCCACCCATTCCGCCAATTCCAGCAGTTAGGAGGAACTTGCCTTCTAATGTGCCGTTAAAATGCTGTCTGGCACATTCTGCAAACGTTTCATAGGTCCCTTGAAGAATGCCTTGGGTTCCAATGTAAATCCAACTACCAGCAGTCATTTGACCGTACATTGTTAAACCAAGTTTTTCAAGTCTTCTAAATTCTTCCCAGTTTGCCCAATCGGGCACGAGCATAGAATTAGAAATTATAACACGAGGTGCATTTGAATGAGTTTTGAATACTGCAACAGGTTTTCCGGATTGCACCAAAAGCGTTTCATCATTTTCTAAATTTTTTAATGATTCAACAATAGCATCATAAGCATCCCAATTTCTTGCAGCTTTTCCTGATCCGCCGTAAATTATTAACTCATCTGGATTTTCAGCAACGTCCGTATCAAGATTATTCATCAACATTCTTAGAGCAGCTTCCTGAATCCATCCTTTGCAGCTAATTTCATTTCCAGTTGAAGCTTTAATATTTTTATGCATTTTTCTTAATCGGCAAAAATTGATAAAATATTATTGTATTGATTAAACATATTTCTATAAAACCATCTTGTAAGAAACCAGCTACCATCTACTTTTTTTTGCAAATGTTTGGTGTTTTCTTTTAGCTGGAATGTGAGTCTAGTTTTTTCTTCTTTTGTAAATTTTACTTTATCATCAGCAGAACCTAGTTTATCAATAACAGAATTAAAAACTCTGACCTCTGAAACTAATTTATCATCGCCTTCCATTTGTTTAACCGCTTGTTTTGCAAAGCTTGACAAAATTTTCTTCTGATTTTTATCGAGTTCAAACTCATAATTTTTGAATAATTTTTTCATAGTTTTAATCTTTTAACGAGAGTAATTTTTCTCTATTTTTTTGGTAACCGGGTTTAATTACATTATATATATAATTGATTCTTTCTTCATATGGAATAAATGCAGATTTCATTGCATTTATATTTAATCTTTCAATATCATCAAGAGTAATTCCAAATACTTTTGTTGCGGTTAAATATTCTTTTGTTAAAGTTGTGTCGCTCATTAATCTGTCATCAGTATTTAGAAAAACCCTAAACTTTCTTTTTAAAAAAATGCTAAAAGGGTGATTCTCAATTTTATCCACCGCGCCAGTGTGAACATTACTTAGCAAGCAAATTTCAAGAGGTAATCTTTTGTCTAAAACATATTGAGATAATTCACCTAAAGAAATTACCTCACCTTTCTTATCAACTACAACATCCTCTAACAATCTAGTGGCATGTCCAATTCTATGTGCGCCGCAAAATTGTATTGCCTGCCAAATTGATTCTTTTTCCAAAAGCTTCACCAGCATGAATTGTAATATTAAAATTTTCTCTTTGTATAAATTGAAAAGCCTCTAAATGATCTTTTGGAGGATACCCACCTTCTTCTCCAGCCAAATCGAAAACCAACAACTCCTTTATTTCGGTAATTTACCGCAAGTTCTGCAATCTCCAAAGATTTTTTCATATTTCTCATACCGCAGAGAATTAGACCATAACCAACTCCAAAATCTTCTTTACCACGTTCTAATCCGGCTAAAACTGCATCTACTACATCATCATAATGTAATTTTTTTTCTAAATGTAGAATTGGCGCAAACCTAGTTTCAACGTAGCAGATACCATCCTTATGCATATCTTCCATCATCTCATATGCAATTCTTTCAAGAGATTCCTTAGTTTGCATTAATGCACAAGTGTGCTCAAAACCTTGTAAATACTCAACCAAATTACCTTTGTTAGCTCCGCGATGAAACCATTCAGCTAACTCTTTTGGATTTTTAGTTGGAAGATTTTTGTACTTCTGCTTCTCGGCTAATTCAATAATTGTTTCTGGTCTTAATCCGCCGTCTAAATGATCATGAAGTAATACTTTGGGAACTGCACGGATAATCTTTTCGGAAGTCATAATTGCCTTAATTTTAGTTATTAAAAATATTCTTTTTAGAAAGTAAAAGCAATCGAGTATATTTAAATAGACCGATTAAAATAAATTTGTAATTATTAAAATAATCTAAAGCAAAATATTTAAGAATATGTTAATTTTATGAATAGTAAAAAAAAATGGTAATCAAAATAAGTTTTCAAAAATAAAAAAGAGGTATACATGAAGAGGATCATAAGTATTGTATTATTGATTTCAATGGCATTGGGATTTTCAGCTTTCCAATGTTCATCAACTGAATTGACAAGTGCAAAGCTTTACATTCAGCAAAATAATTATGAAAAAGCTATGGAATCATTACAAAGAGAAGTTGAAAAAAATCCAGCAAGCGATGAAGGTTTTTATTTATTAGGATATATTCAAGGCGAACAGGGCGACATAACTTCAATGCTGGATAATTATAAAAAGTCATTAGCAGTGAGCAACAAATTTGAAAAACAAATTTCTGAATCAAGAAAATATCATTGGGCAGATGGATTTAACAAAGGTGTTCAGTTGTTTAATAAAGGTGCAAAAGCCGGTGATACTGATAGTGCAAATGTTATATTTCAACAAGCTATTGATAAGTTTAATGGTGCTATTGCCGCAGAACCAGATTCAGCAGATACTTATAAAAATTTAGCTTATGCTTACATAAATATGGGCAATAGAGAAGCAGCAATCGAACCTTATCAAAAACTTATTGAATTAACGAAAGATGCAGATTCTTATGCTGCTATTGGCGAAATTTATCTTCAGAAAGGTTTAGATCAAAGAGATGGCGGAGCTAAAGATGCAGCAAATGTTAATTTTGAAAAAGCAATTAAAGTTTTAGAAGAAGGAAGAAAAATTCATGCAAGCGATGGAAATATTTTGCTTCTTTTATCAAACGCATATATTGCAGCAGAAAAATTAGATGTTGCTAAAGATGCTTTCAAAGAGGGTGTAATACAAGAACCAGAAAATAAATTTTACAGATATAACTATGGATCTCTTTTATTAAATGCAGAAGAGTATCCTGAAGCAGAAGTGCAGCTTAAAAAAGCAATTGAAATTGATCCTGATTATGAAAATGCTCTTTATAACTTAGCAGTAACATATGTAAAATGGGGAGCAACAATAAGAGAAGAAGCTGAAGCAAATGAAACTAAATCGGAAGAATTCAAAACTAAGTTTCAACAAGCTTTACCACTTTTAGAGAAATTCTTAACCTTAAACGAAGAAGAAGGAGCTGTTTGGGATTTACTCGGAAAAGTATATGCTAATTTAGGAATGGCAGAAAAATCTGAACAAGCATTTAAAAAAGCTGATACATACAAATAACTAATAATTTTTTATCATTTTAAGAGCCCATATTTTGTCTGCTTGACAACCTATGGGCTTTTCATTTAATTGAGGTACATAATGGAAAAAAACAAAGAAAATAAGTCACAACAAATTAATATTGAATTAGGCGAGAAAGAAGCTGAAGGTATTTATTCAAATTTGGCAATAATAACTCATTCTCCCGCTGAATTTATTATTGATTTTACAAGAGTAGTTCCTGGTGCTCCAAAAGCAAAAGTGCATGCACGAATAATTACAACCCCACAACACGCAAAAATGCTCTTAAAAGCTCTTCAAGATAACATCACAAAGTTTGAAAAAAGATTTGGAGAAATAAATATTGAAGGACAAGGTTCTCCACAATTTGGTTTCACAAATTTTAATAAAGATGAAAAAATAAATTAAGACTAATACAAACGGAAATTTTGCCGATAATAAACCAAAAAGATTAAATATTGCACAAATTTTTCTCACATATAATCATGGCGCTATTATTCGGCGCATTGAATGCGAATGCGTTCTATGGACAATCTTTAAACTTTCAGCATTACTCCACAGACAACGGTTTACCTCAAAGCACAGTCTATGATATAGTTCAAGATTCAGATGGATTTATTTGGTTTGGAACCGAGGCTGGAATCGGAAGATTTGATGGGCTTAAAGTTAAAACTTACAGCTTAGCAGATGGACTTGCAGGTAATAATGTACCATCTCTATTTATTGATAGTCATAAAAGCTTGTGGATTGGAACAAACGGCGGCATCTCAATTTTGTATGAAAATGAAATTAAAAATTTTACTACTGCAAATGGTTTAAGTGATGATTTTATTTTGGGAATTACTGAAGATAATGATGGTAATATATGGATTGCAACTAGATATGGTGGCGCATGTAAATTTGAAGGGAATAAAATAATACAATTCACATTAGAAACTGGCTTCCCAAGTGATAAGCTCACTGATGTTATGACAGATTCTAAAGGAAACATTTGGTTTTCCTCAGCTGATAAAGGGATAATTAAATACAATGGTAGAGAATTTATTATTTATAATCAAAAAGATGGACTTTTAAGTAATAATGCCACAACAATTTATGAAGATAAAAATGGTCTTCTTTGGATTGGAACAGATAGAGGTGTAACAACTTTTAATGGAAAAATGTTCTTTAATTTTTCACCAAAAGAAGGTTTTCCTGAAGAAGAAGTAAGCGTAATACTTGAAGATGCCCATGGGGATATTTGGCTGGGACTTTATAATGACGGAATTTTACGATACGATGGAAGAAAAATCTTTAGGCATGCCGGGCTTGAAAGTGATGAGATTAGATGTGGATTTCTTGATAAAAGAGGGGATCTTTGGTTTGGAACTTTTCTTGGCGGAGTCAGTCGTTTGCCAGCAGATTGGTTTGAAATTTATTCAACATACAATGGTTTAGCTGATAAAGCAGTTTATCCAATGGCACAAGATGATAAAGGTAAAATGTACTTTGGGCATTATGATAAAGGCATTTCAGTTTATGAAAACGGCTACTTTAGCAGACTAACAACTGCCTCTGGACTAATAAGTAATAATTTGGGATCAATTTTATATGATAGTCATAAAAATCTATGGTTCGGTACCTTAAGTGGTATTACCAAATTTGGCAAAGATGGAATAGAATCATATAATAGAAAAAATGGATTAAAAAACGATTACGTACTAAAAGTTTTTGAAGATACCAAAGGTTATATATGGATTGGGGCCCAAGAAGGAATTACTAAATATGATCCGGTTGAAAAAACATTTACTGAAGTAGTAGCAAATGTGAATGGGTTTGAGAAATCCCTTGTTAATGACATATACGAAGATAAGCAGGGCAATCTATGGTTTGCTACCCACCACACTGGCGTGCTAAAATATAATGGTAGAAGTTTTGAACAAATTGATACAACTAAAGGTTTGCCTGTAAATAATATCTTTTCTGTTACTCAAGATGAATTTGGAAATTTTTGGTTTGGAACAGATGGTGGTGGACTTTGCAAATATGATGGTAAAAAGTTTTCCACAATAACTGAGAAAGACGGACTAACAAATAATATTTGTTATTTTATTTTGGAGGATAATCACAAACTTTATGCGGGTACCTTAAACGGTATCTCAATTTTGAATAACAGCAAATTAGAAAAAGAAAATAAAATCAAGTTCCGCTACTTAACAAAAACAGAAGGGGTTCCAGCAAAAGAACTTAACCAAGGAGCATACTTTAAGGATAAAAGTGGATTTCTCTGGTTCGGCACTCAGAATGGAGTTATCAAAATTGATCCAAATAAAGAAACTCTTGAAGAAAAACCTCCAGTATTTTTAACAAGCTCAAAAGTATCAGATGGGCAAAACGAAAATGAACTCAAGCCTTTTAATTCTGATGTACTTGATTATGATCAAAACAATATTGCATTTGAATTTTACAGTGTTTCGTTTATCAACCCTGAACGAATAGTTTTTGAATTTAAACTGGATGGAATTGAAAATGTTTGGTCTGAGACAAAGGAACATACAGTTACGTATAGAGCATTACCTCCTGGCACATATAATTTTTGGGTTCGTGCAAGAAATAGCGATAACATTACCGGAGAAGCAAAAATATTAAGCAGTTTTACAATATCATCTCCTTTTTATAAAACTTGGTGGTTTATAACTTTAATAGCTCTTATTATTTTAATTTCTGCCTATACTTTATATCATATAAAAACACAGCGAGTTATAAAACGTAATTTAGCTTTGGAGGGAATGGTAAAAAAGAGAACAAGCGAACTCGAAATTGAAAAAAATAAAAGTGATGAACTTTTACATAATATTCTTCCTGCAAGCTTGGTTAATGAATTGAAAGTTTACGGCAAAGTTAAGCCACGTAAGTTCACAAATGTTTCAATATTATTTACTGATTTTAAGGCATTTACATACACAACAAGCGTGCTCCCGCCTGAAGAATTGGTTAATGAATTAAATGATATTTTTAAAGGATTTGATAAACTTATCGATAAATATGGTTTAGAAAAATTAAAAACTATTGGTGATTCTTACATGGCGGCATGCGGAATTCCTAATGAAGTAAATGATCATGCAATTAAAATTGTTTATGCGGCAATTGAATTTCAAAAAATGATTAAAGAAAGAAACAAAACTTCTGCAATAAAGTGGGAAATGCGTTTAGGAATTCACTCTGGCAGTGTAGTAGCTGGTGTGGTAGGAACTAAAAAATTCACTTATGATGTTTGGGGTGACACAGTAAATATTGCTAGCAGAATGGAAAGTTCAGGCCAACCCGCTGAAATTAACATTTCTGGTTATACTTATATGCTTGTCAGAGATAAATTTGAATGCGAATATAGAGGTAAAGTTGAGACCAAAGGTAAAGGGAGCATTGATATGTATTTTGTTAAAGGTTTAAACAGAGATAACGGTACAATTAGAAGTAGGGTAATAAATAATTCCGCAGTAAATTCATCTTTCCAATATAAACAAATCGGTTAAAATTACGATTATCTTATAATCCATATTCACTTAATCAATTCAGATTCATTGCTTGACTTCTGATATTATTCCATTTAATTGAATATCGGTAATATTTACATCTTTGGGAGAATAATGCAATTTTCAGTAAGAGCTATATTTTTGTGCGCAGTTTATATTGTTGCTTCAGTAATAAATGCGCAAGATTCTAATAGTGTAAATTATAGTCTGTTTTGAGAAGTCTGTGTCCTTCGGCACAGTTGATACAAAAGTGGATGAGGGGTATTTAAAGAGGGAGAAAGTTTTACAATACCAGAAGTCATCTTGCCTTCGTCACCAATTGATTTTTCACTTTATCAAGATTTATATAATGCATTAACTGGTGGAAGATTTGGAATTGAATACGGTGCTTTAGATAATGACATAATAATGAAAATTTTTATCAGAAATATGAAATCTAATGAGGGTATTTATAGGAACCTGGGTGAGGATGCTGATACTTTATTTTCTTATTTTGAAATAAGAATTTGGGAATTACCGGATTCAAATTTTTACCCGGAAGATTCAAGCTATTATTTCAATGAAGGATATCATGCAATTTTTTCTCTTCCAAAATCCGAAGAACTTATTAAATTTTTAAATATTACCGAAATTGGAACCGATGATAGTCTCGGATTTGCTTTTTTAGAAAATGAATTTGATGAAAAAAAAAGTGGAAGACTGGAATTCAAATGGTATAGAAACCATTGAAACTCCAGATTCAATCACTTTTAAATCAATCCATCTTTCAAGAATTGGAGGCGGAAGAAAACGAAGTCTTGAAGCTTCAAAGTCGACTGTAAGCAGCATAAAAATTGATGAAACCAATGGAGCCCCACTTAAATTTGAACTTTATCAAAACTATCCAAATCCTTTTAATCCAACTACAATAATAAAGTACTCTATAAATAAAACATCAAATTCTAATAGCACTGTAAGTTATGTAAATTTAAGAGTTTATGATGTTTTAGGTGAAGAAGTCAAAACACTTGTAAATCAAAATCAAGTGCCTGGCATTTATGAAGTTAACTTTGATGCCAGTTCGCTAACTAGTGGCATATATTATTACCGATTGCAATATGGAAATTTTATTCAAACTAAAAAAAATGATGGTTATTAAATAAAAATTTATAGGACTACAAATGAAATTTTGTCAAACAACTTTTTAAAACAATTCTTCTAACTATTCTTGTGATTTTTTTTACAGGATGTTTTGACAGCCCAGATGAATTTGTAAGTCCAACTTGGGATGTTGATGTAAATATTCCAATAACAAAGAAGGAATATTCCTTATTAGAATTAGTTGAACAAGATAGTTCATTTCTTAAATCATCTCAAGATCCTTCAAATTTAGGACTAATTTATTTTGGAGATACTCAATTTGTTTCAACAATAAAAATTGAGAATCAACTCAAACTTAAATCTCTTCATACAAATACGACACATTTATTAGGAAACGTAAAAGTTAATGTTCCACTTCCAACCGCTACAAATATTAAAGTAGAAGAGTGGACAGAAAATGTAACTAATGGCTCTTCTCAATTATTTCCAGAACAAGAAGGTAATGTTACAATCGATATACCTGGAATTGAAACTGTTGAAAAAATATTCCTTGAAAAAGGTGAATTTGAAATTTGTGTGATATTCAATAATTTACCTGTTAATATTACATTACGCGGAATAGTAATTAGAAATAAAATTGATAAAAGTATTATTGCAGAAAGATCCAACTCAGTAAGTGACTGGGTAAAAATCCGAAAATTTACTGTAGATTCAGTTTCCTTTCCAGCACTTCAAAATGTTGAAATTACTAATGAACTTGAATACGTTGGTACTATTTACAGTGTTGGCAGCAATGGAGAAGAAGTAATAATCCCTATTGATGGTGGAACGACAATTTTAGCTTTGTTTGATAAATTGGTAATTAGCTCTGCAACCGCTCCTCTGCCAAGTCAGTATTTAGAATTTTCAAATTCAATTTCTCTTGATGATTCAACTCAAATTGAACATGCTCTAATAAAAAAAGGAAGTGCCAATATTACGGTTAATAACAATATGGATGTTAATTTACATGCGACCGTAAATTTTGAAAACCTTCTTGATCCAGACCAAAATCCATTTTCTATAAATATCCCATTGAATAGAAATGAATCAGCAAAGAATATAGAGATTGAAAGTTTAACCGATTGGACGATTTCCTCTAATAATCCAGGCGAGGTTACATCTGATTTGGTTTATACAATTCAGGTGGTTACTGACTCAACTGGAGAAGTATCAACTATTTCTAAAAATGATAGTATCTCATTTGATTTTAATTTTAGTGGATTAAGTTTTAAATCTTTTACTGGTAGGTTTAAGCCAACTACATTTGATATTAATGAAAGCAGCTTTGATATAAATTATGGTGATTTTGATGATCAACTAAAATTTGGATCTGTTGATTTTAAAGGTGCAAAAGTAAAATTAAATCTTCAAACTTCTGCTGATCTTAAATTTGCTTTAAATGGTAAACTGAGCTCAAGTAACGGCAGCGAATCTCATTCAATTAATCTAGAAAATATATTACTGCCTTCTCAAAAAGCAACTAACATAGACTTAACTGAATTAGTAAATGGGTATACTAATGATTTACCAAATACATTTACAATGGCAGGTTCAGGAATTCTAAACCCATTATTTGAAACTGGAACCATTTCTTCAATGGACTCAATATTTGGATCAATGAATTTTGAAATTCCACTAAATATCGGAATTTCGGCAGGCACATTTTTAGATACCCTTTCAATAGATTTAGGTGATGTAAGTGAAGATGATTTTGAAAGAGTAAATTATGGAGAAATTACGTTCTCAGTTGAAAATGGTGTACCTGTTGGAATTAAATTTACCGCAACTGTACTTGACTCAAATTATAATGCTGTCCTTAAACTACCAACTATTTACAATGAAAAAGAATACTTGGAAATTCCAAATCCGCAGGTCTCAAGCGATGGTGAAGTTTTACAAGTCGGTGTGATTGAACAGACCTTACAGCTTTTTAATGAAGATGTAATAAAGTTTATAAAAAATCCATATATGCAAATATCATTTTCATTTGCTACAACAAATGCGGCAAATCAAAATGTAAAATTTAGAACATCTAATAAAATTAACTTTAGCGTAAAAGCTAATGCAAGTTATAGAGCTGATTTTAATTAGGAGATTAAATGAAAGTTTTAATAAAATTTATAATTCTTAACGTAATTATCTGCAATTTTGTCTTTGGTCAAGGTTTCGGTTCTTTTGGTTCTGTTGATGCAAAAAATGTTTCAATGGCTGGAACAAATGCAATTTCTGCGAGAGGAGTTTATGCTATTGGAGTTAATCCGGCAAATTTAGCTTTGGAACAAGGACATAAAATTGAAATCTCAACTGTTCTTCCTTTCCCTAATTTAAATTTTTCTGCAGGTAATGATTTCTTTTCTCTTAATGATTATCAGTACTATTTTACTGGGGTTAAAGATGGCAGCGGGAATTTAATCGGCAGATACCTAGATGCGGCAGAAAAGAATAAATTTTTAGGACTCTTTGATCAAGGTTCCTCAATTAATACAAATTTTGGAACTACTTTATTATCCGCTTCATTCTACCCTTCAAAAGATCTTGGTGCATTTGCATTTTCGATACAAGACATAACAAGTGCAAATGTTAGTTTGCCAAAACAAATATTTGAACTATTTCTTTTTGGCAATGAATCTGAGAAAGTTTTTGATTTAAAAGATTTAGATATTAAATCATGGTATCTAAGAAATTATACACTCTCATTTGCGAAAGATTTATCAAAATACTTTCCCGATGCATTTAAAAGTTTTACAGCAGGATTAACCGTAAAAATGGTTCATGGTTATTTTTATGCTGGAGTTGAAGAAATTTCCACTACATTAGAAACAAAAAGCAATTATAATATTTTAGTAAATGGAAATTCCAAAATGTTGGTTGCTTCCTCGCCGGATTTTGGAATTAAACATGATTTTGAAGATGATGAAATTGAAAGAAATTCAAATATTGGATTGTTCAACAAGCCTGCCGGAACCGGTTTTGGAGTTGATTTAGGTTTTCATTCAGAACTAAACAAATCCTGGTCCATTGCTTTTGCATTAACTGATTTAGGCAGTATAAATTGGAAAGAGGGAACTGTGGAATATACTTCAAATGCTTCTTATCTTTTAGAAGATGTAACAGATAAGGGTTTAGCTGATTCCTTAACAAATGCAATTAGTGGTGAAGGTCAATATACATCATCATTTTCAACAAGTCTGGCAACAGCAATGAAAATTGGAGTTGGATTTCAAGTTGATAAATTCCTTAAAGGTAAATTCCCAGGTAAATTATTTATTGGATTTAATTATCATCAGGGATTTAATAATATGCCGGCAAATAGCACGGATCCTAGATTTTCATTGGGTGCGGAGTGGGCCCCAATTAATTGGATTAATTTAAGAAGCGGAATTTCAGTTGGCGGTTATGATAAGTTTAATTGGGCTATGGGTTTAGGATTTAATTCAGGACTTATTGATTTTGATTTTGCGACTTCTTATGTTCATTCAATATTTGATGGAAATAATGCAAAAAGACTGGGGTTTGCAATCTCAAGCAGATGGAAATTTTAATATTATTTTTTCATTTTAATTAAATTAAATATTCCGGCTACAAAAAATAGTATATTTGCTGCCCACGCTGTTAGTATTGGATTTAAAACTCCATTCTTTCCAAAAGCCTGACTAACTTTCATAAATACTAAATAAATAAAAGTAAGCAATACACTTATTCCAAATTGAATTGCTGTACCGCCTTTTCTTTTATCTGCTGAAATTGTTAAGCCAAAAAGTATTACAACAAAACTTGCAAAAGCAAAAGCAATTCTAGAATGATATTCAATTTCAACTCTTGTTGGGTCTGCGCCAGCATTTAATTGGGTTGCGGCATATTTTTCCAATTCCGGTAAAGTCATTTCATCTGGGATCTTCTGTTTTTGAATAATTTCACTTGGAGTAAAACTGAGATAACTAATATTTAATTCCTTAAAATTATTTACAGAATCTTTTCCGCCAAAAAAATACCTTTGAACTCCATCATTCATAATCCAACTTGTATTTGCTGAATCGTAGGTCATAGAAATGGCATCAATTCTTGAAATCATTTTAGTAACATCTTTATTATCAAACTCCTGAATACTAATTCTATTGGCTTTTCCCATCTTAACATTGAAATAAGAAATTGTTACAATTCTAGTTGATGTATCCTGAAAATAAATATTGCTGCCGGAACTAACCAATCCTTTTTTTAAATAATTCTGCTCAATAAAAATTCTTTGTTTGTTAGCTTCAGGAACAACAAAACCGCCAAAATAAATTGCAATGAAACTGATTAGCAACGCAGTTACCATAAATGGGACTGTAAATCTGTAAAAACTTACTCCACTTGACTTAATTGCAGTTAATTCATTTTGTGTTGAAAGTTTACCAACTGTAAAAAGTCCGGCAAGCATAACAGCTACCGGAAGCATAAGCCGAATAATTTCCGGAATGAAAACAAAGTAATATTCAAGAACAACACTATAGCTTGCATTTGCATCAATAAAATCGTCCAACTTTTCCATCATATCAATTACGACAAATATTAATGTAAAAGTTAAAAGTCCAAATAAAACAGTTTGGAGAAATTGTTTGATTATATATTTATCAATTATTTTCAGAGGTATTTCTCCAACTTTTAGGAATAAATTTTTTGAGAAAATCAAAATTAAGTTCAACTCTTTCTTTGGCGCTTTTTCGAACTAAAACAATTCCAAGAATTCCTAACACAATGTTGGCTGTCCAAGTCCCCCAAAATGGAGAAAGCAAACCTCTATCGGAAAGTTTTTCTCCGCCAATTAAAAATGCCCAGTACACAAGAAAGAAACCCAGACTAATTGCTGCCGCAACTCCAAGTCCTCCTTTCCGGGTCATTGTTCCAAGCGGAGCGCCAATTAATACAAATACAATACAAGCAAAAGGAATTGAATATTTTTTATGAATTTCAACCCAATAGCTATTCATTTTTTTGTGATTGTTTTCTATTCTCCTTAACATTGGAGTCAAAGCATTTCTTGCGGCTCTAATTTTATCTTCAACATGATAGAGCGTTATTTTTATGCTTTGTTGTCTTTTCTCAACAGGAAAAAAATGAGTAGTATCTTTTATAAAATCAGAATTAATTCTTGAATCTAATCTTTTGATTTCAAGATCATTTAATTTTGAAACGCTATCTACCAAACCTAAAATTGCACCGGCACTTAATTCTCTATCGCCACGTCTTCCGCCTCCAGCTGATTCACTCAATGAAAACTGATCTGCATCCATTGCAATTTTATGATTCTTAAATTCTAATTTTCTATAAGGTTTAAAGTCATTAACATTAGAGGTATGTATTTCTCCATCAAAAAGATTTAATATTAATTTTTTTCTATTCGCTGTAAAATAAATTTCCCCACGTTTAGCTGTTACTACATTAAAGCTTTGTGCAGAGGAATAATCATAAATAGTAAGGTTTGTCATTTTATTTGTTTTGGGGTCAATCTCTCTTGCCAATAATGAATAACGGGGTATATCTTGTGAAAAACTCCCGGAACTAACGATAATGTTGGTTTCTGATTAGAAATATCTTGAGTTAACACTCGCAAGGCATGATTAGCATTGGGGTAAACATTGTTATTAAACTGTACCAAGAGAAAAGCAATTAAAATGCTTCCTAAAACTGGCGGAACCATCATTTTGTAAAGACTAATTCCAGAAGCCTTCATAATAGCTACTTCATTATTTTGAGCCATACTTCCAAAAGCCATTAGAGTAGCAATTAATACGGCCATAGGAACTGCTAGCACAAACATCCAGCTTAAACTATAAATTACAAGTTTAGAAATTACAATTATGCTTAAGCCTTTGCCAACAAGTTTATCAGCAATCTTCATTAAAAACTGGAGCATAAAAACCGACATTAATGTAAATAGTGCAAACACAAATGGCAGCAGTAAATTTTTTTTGATATGTATCTAAAAAGGATCATAAATTATTAATTATTAATTTTTAAAAATAAGTAATCTTTTTTACAATTTATTATTAAATGCAATAGGAAAATGTTATGTCTATCAAAATCAAAAAGATTTTCTTAAATTAGAGTTTAGCGTTTTTGCATCTTAAATTAAAAGGAGATTATTGTGAAAGAGGTTATCAATCACATTAAGAGCAACAAAGAAAATTATATAAACGAATTGAAAGACTACTTAAGAATTCCAAGTGTTTCAACATCAAGTTCACATAAAAAAGATATGTTGACCTGTGCAAAATTTGTTTCTAATAAACTAAAAGATGCAGGAATGACGAAAGTTAAAATCATTCCAACAAAAGGACACCCACTTGTTTATGCTGAGTGGCTTAAAGCTCCTGGAAAACCTACAGTTTTAGTTTATGGTCATTATGATGTTCAACCCGTGGATCCAATTAAGTTATGGAAGTCAGATCCTTTTGAACCGGTTGTTAAAGGCGGTAAAATTTGGGCTAGGGGAGCTAATGACAATAAAGGACAAAATTTTGTGCACATAAAAAGTGTAGAAGCCTTTATGAAAACACAAAAGAAGCTTCCTGTAAATGTTAAATTTTTAATTGAAGGCGAAGAAGAAATTGGCAGCGAAAACTTAGAATTATTTTTGAAGAAAAATCAAAAATTACTTAAGTGCGATGCAGTCTTAATCTCAGATACAAGTCTATATGCAGAAGGAATTCCAACAATTAATTATGGCTTACGAGGCTTGGCTTATATGGAAGTTGAAATAACCGGACCAAATAAAGATTTACATTCAGGTAGTTTTGGTGGTTCCGTTGCAAATCCAATTAATGAATTAGCAAAATTGATAAACAAGCTTCAAGATAAAAATGGAAAAATAACAATCCCAAATTTTTATAAAGATGTTATTCCATTTACAAAAAAAGAAAATGCCAATATAAAGAGCTTAAATTTCTCTGATGCCAAATATGCAAAAGAATTGGGTGTAAATGAACTTCAGGGTGAAAAAGGATTTAACACATTGCAAAGGTTGTGGGGCAGACCAACTTTAGATTGTAATGGAATATGGGGTGGATTTACAGAGGAAGGTGCAAAAACAGTTTTGCCATCAAAAGCAACAGCTAAAATTAGTATGCGCCTAGTTCCAAATCAGAATCCCGATCTAATTGCAAAAGAATTTACAAAATATGTAAAAACTCTGGTCCCTAAAAGTGTAAAAGTAAAAATCACTGCTATGCATGGCGGATCTCCAGTTGTTATTCCACTTGATGATCCGGCAATATTAGCGGCTTCAAAGGCAACGTCTAAAGCGTTTGGTAAAAAAACTGTGTACACAAGAGAAGGCGGTTCAATTCCAATAGTAGTAGATTTTGTAAAGCTACTTAATGCTCCGGCAATCTTGATGGGATTGGGTTTAGACTCAGATAACATTCATTCACCAAACGAGCATTTTAGTCTTAAGAGTTTTGAACTTGGCGTTTTAAGTTCTGCATACTTTTTAGATGAATTTTCTCAGTTAAATAAATAGTTAAAAATAAAGGGTAAGTATTGGATAGCGTAAAATCATATTTTAAAAATAAATTTGAAAATATAACATTCTCCGAAGATGGGACTGTGAAAATTTATTCTACAGTTGATCAAGAAAACAACTCAGTTCAATATGGAGTTGGAATTTACAACAGATCAGAATCGGCGGTAATCAAACTTTCCGGCAAGGATGTTCTAAATTTTCTTCAAAGAATTACAACAAACGATGTAAGTAAGCTTGAACCATTTCATTATGTTAGTACATTATTTACTAATGAAAAGGTCGATTGATTGATAGGACTGCTTTAATAAAATTTGAGGATAATTATTTTCTAGTTGGAAGTAAATTTAATGATGCAGTGCTTGCAAGATGGATAGATAGATATATAATTACAGAAGATGTTAAAATTGAAAATTACACAAACAAGTTTTTGATACTTGATATTATTGGTCCGCAAGCCGAATCCTACTTAACACTAATTTGTGGAAAAGATGTTGATGAACTCACCGATAACAAACTCCACAAGGTTTTTATTGAGGAAACTCCAGCACATCTATTAAAGAAAAAAGCGCTAAGTGGAGAAAGTCTTTATTGGTTGGTCTCTGAGGTTGAAAACTCAGAAATTTTATTAGACTATTTGTTAAGCCATAAAAGTGTCTTTGATTTAGAAATGATTGGTGAAGATTCTTTTGATAGATATAGAGTAATAAATAAAGTTTTAAAATTCGGCAAAGAGATTAGTGATAACTACAATCCACATGAAGCAAATTTACTAGATGATGTTAGTTTTAAAAAAGGTTGCTATATTGGTCAAGAGGTAATTGCTAGATTAGATACATATGATAAAGTGCAAAAATATTTAAAGCGCTTTGTTATTAACAATAATGACTTAATTTTACCCGCTGAACTTTTCTCAACCGAAAAAGAATTAGTTACAATTATCACAACACTTACAAAGAACCACGAAAACAATGAGTTCGAAGGATTGGGCTATTTTAAAAAATCATTCATTGAAAAAAGTAAAAGAATTTGAACTATCTCCAAAAGATAAGCTAAATCAAAAATATAAAATTAGATTATTAGATTAATTATGAAAATATATACAAAAACTGGAGACGAAGGAAATACAAGTTTATTTGGTGGTGAGAGAGTTTTAAAAAACAATATTAGAATTGAAGCTTACGGTACAATTGATGAATTGAATGCTTTGCTTGGAATTACTCTTACTTATGAGTTGAATTCTGAATCAAAAAAAGTTTTAAGTAAAATTCAAAATAACTTATTTCAAATTGGGGCGGAACTTGCCTCACCAGAAAATGTAAAAAGTAGTGCAATAAAAAAGATTACAACTGAAGAAATAAATGTTTTAGAAGCTTATATTGACAAATTAGATGAAAATCTGCCTCCATTGAAAAATTTTATTTTACCGGGCGGATCAAAAGGCTCTGCTCATTTTCATTTTGCAAGAACAATTTGCAGAAGGGCAGAAAGAATTATTGTTGAACTTAAACAAAAAGAAAACATAAATAATAATATTATAGTTTATGTAAATCGATTATCAGACTTGCTATTTGTATTAGCACGTTATGAAAACCACGTAACATCAACACCAGAAATTGAATGGAACACTCGGGGGTGAAATTGGCTTCGACGGGGTTATTTGTTCTTTGAACTGCGCACCGTGTTCTCCGTAGACACGTTAAACGACGGGACAAAGTCGAGACGACGACTATAACTACGCATTAGCTGCTTAATTTGTAAGTAGCCGTTCACCTAGTTTGTGTGTGCCGAAATTAGGATGAACGCCGTTAGGTGCACTAGTGGATTCGAGTTTCTTGGTAGATGAAGCGAAACTTTAACAGGGATAGAAAATTGAAACCATGTCTGTTTGGGCTTAGTTTTCGAAATTTAAATAACAGACTATGTGCGTAGACGTTCTCTGAAAGGTTTCTTCGGACGCGGGTTCGACTCCCGCCACCTCCACAAATATTTATTTAAGTGATAAGAAAGGATGTTGTCTCGCAACGTCCTAACGATTAATATATTTAGTTATGAAATTCTGCAATAAGAAATAATCAATTCTAATTTAATAACAAATTTTTACTGAAACTTAAAGACTTAAAATGTAACATCGGAATAGACTGAAAATTTGATTTGTCTTATCTAATGGTCTTTATGCTTTAAATTATGTAACAAAATAATTGTTATTGCATTAACGCTAAAATAAATTTCTTTGATTGTAATTTGAATTTGAATATCTTTTTAATTTGAGTCAAATACCAAAACGGTATATACTAAAATCAAACTAGTTCCAAAAATAAATTTTGATACTTTGCTGAAAAAAAATATTGATTTTATTATTTTAAAAAAAAAGATATAATAATAAAGTTAGTTTTTTGTTAGTTACTGTAATTGAACAATTTTTTTAGAAATTTTTATGGTCTAAATATAAATGGGAAAGTTGAAAAGAGTAATTCTTCTTATTGAGACTTCTAGAGCGTTTGGCAGGGATCTTCTTTATGGGGTTGCTAGGTACTCTAGAATAAACGGTCCCTGGGAATTTTATAGAGATCATCGTGGCTTAAAATCCTCAATTCCTCGATTAAAGAATTTTGAGGCGGATGGTATAATTATGCGTAATTCAGTAATTAGATCTGATCTAATGAACTTGAATTTACCCACAATATTGGCGTTACATGAACCCAATAGAGTTGAAAAAATGCCAGCAATTATTACTGAGTCTGAATCAATCGTGAGGCTCGCAGTTGAACACTTGATTAGTAAAGGATTAAAGGATTTTGCTTACTGTGGATGGGATGATTTACAGTGGTCAAATGATAGAAAATACTACTTCGAAAAAATATTAAAAAATTATGGACATGATGTGCATAAATATAAATCCTCAAAATTCGTCCAAAATTCTTGGAGTAAAGAGCAAGTAGATCTCAAAAGATGGTTAATTAGTTTACCCAAGCCAATAGGAATAATGGCATGTAATGATGATCGTGCTCAACAGGTTTTAGATATGTGTAAAATCCTTGAATTTAGCGTTCCTGATGAAGTTTCAGTAATTGGTGTTGATAATGATGTTCTCGTATGTGAACTGTCTGATCCGCCGTTATCAAGTGTGGCATTGAATACAGAAAAAGCCGGTTATTATGCGGCCGAAGCACTTGATAGGATGATGCGAACCAATGATAGAAAAATTGATGATATCATAGTTTCGGCTAGTCATGTGGTTAAAAGAGAATCTACTGATATATATGCAATGAAGGATAAAGATGTTATCGCAGCTATTCGTTTTATAAAAGAAAATGCAAGAAATAAAATTTACATCCAGGATGTTGTTGATCAAACTTGTCTTGGAAGACGAACCTTAGAATTACGTTTTAGGAAGTTATTGAATAGAACCATAAATGAAGAAATTAGTAGAATTAGAAATGAGCTTATTAAGACAATGCTCATTGAAACAAATCTATCAATTTCAGAAATTACAGGAACTATTGATTTTATTGGTCCGGAGCACATATCACGATTTTTTAAGAAAGAGAATGGAGTAAGTCTTCAGCAATTTCGTAAGCAAAATAAGTGTATTTAATATCAGTTTTAAATGGATAAATTTATTTTGTAAAATTTCGCGATATGGTTATAAAATTGTGAAATTTGGTTATCTTTTTTTTGTCAAAGGTCTTATCTTGCATTATAAATGTAAAATTAACATATATTAATATTTGTTTCTCCTCAATTGAGCATATTTTTAATTGAAGAGGTATTGTAAGTTTTGATTTTGAGAGTAAAAAGTTTTTTTTCTAATATTATTGAATCGTTTCAATTTGTTTTTTACTGGTTTATTTAATAAAATCAAGATAGAATAAATAATTAGTATCTCTAATAGTATTGTTGTTTTAGCTATTAAAATAAATCGTGTTTTTATTACAATGTAATAAAGGGGCTAGCATGATAAACAAAGATTATAGCATTCGTTTAAAAGAATTTTCCAAGAGCAAATCATTTTTTTGATTTTAATAATCAAAACTGCAATACAATACTTGTTTTCATCCCAAACGAAAACCAATCGTTCAACCATCAATACTCCAATAATCGATAGAAAATACTTTAATCATAGTTTTACTCAGAAGTGCGAAAATTCCATAAATGGAATAGCTGTTTTAAGAGTTGTATAGAAAATAATGTTTGAAAAAAAAGCATATAAAATAAATTAAGTATTCAGATAAGAGCGAAAAAATAAATGAATGAAAAATTGACATTAATTAAGACTAAAAAACAAGTAGAAATTGTTGATTATAAGAGTCAGGGTATTTCGTTAGAAAAAAGAACGGAAGATTTACTAAGTAAAATGACGCTTAAAGAAAAAGTAGCGCAGATGATGGGAGTGTGGGGTAAGCAAGATAAAATATATTTAGATAATGATGGCAACCTTGATTATGGCAAGATTAGGACAA
Organism: Ignavibacteriales bacterium; assembly: GCA_020635285.1. Taxonomy (GTDB): domain Bacteria; phylum Bacteroidota; class Ignavibacteria; order Ignavibacteriales; family Melioribacteraceae. Next base: position 159,299 of record JACKAB010000005.1, read on the forward strand.
ACTTTAAAGACGGAATTGGACAAATAGGAAGACTAAGCGATGCTAATGGTGGATTAAGTCCCATAGAGATGGCTGAGATGGCCAACGCACTTCAGAAGTATTTTAGAGAAGAAACGAGATTAGGCATACCGGCAATAATACATGAAGAATGCTTGCATGGATTAGCAGCAAAAGAAGCAACAAGCTATCCTCAACCAATAGGGCTTGCTTCCACATTCAACCCAGAACTAATAGAAAAGATATACACAGCAATAGCAGAAGATACGAGAAAGCGAGGTGCACACCAAGCCCTAACTCCGGTAGTAGATGTTGCAAGAGATCCAAGATGGGGAAGAGTAGAAGAAACATTTGGAGAAGATCCCCATTTAATAGCGGAGATGAGCAAGGCCGCAATAAGAGGATTTCAAGGGGATCAAGATTTTCTTGATAAGAAGAGAGTAATAGCAACACTAAAGCATTTTGCAGCGCATGGTCAGCCGGAATCAGGGTCAAACTGCGGACCTGCAAATTTTTCAGAAAGAGTACTAAGGGATACATTTCTTGCACCATTTAAAGAAGTAATAAAAGAGACAAAACCATTATCTGTAATGGCGTCCTATAATGAGATAGATGGAGTCCCCTCACATGCAAATAAATGGCTTCTAAGAAAAGTATTAAGAGACGAATGGAAATTTGATGGATATGTAGTTTCTGATTATTATGCAATAACCGAGTTGAACAAAAAGGATGAAACAGTAAGTCACTCAGTCGCAAAAGATAAAGTTGATGCAGCTTATTTGGCTGCAATGGCTGGGGTAAATTTAGAGCTTCCAGAAATTGATTGTTACCCAAATTTAATTGATCTTGTAGAAAGCGGAAAACTAAGTGAAACAGTAATAGATGAATTAGTAGCCCCAATGCTTCGGGCAAAATTTCAAATGGGTTTATTTGAAGATCCATATGTAGATCCACTACTAATACAAAATGAAGATAAACTAGAGCAAGACAAAAAAATTGCTTTGCAAGCTGCACACGAAACAATTATTTTGTTAAAAAATAATAACAACATACTCCCGTTAAATGTTAACGATAAAAAAACTATAGCCGTAATAGGTCCAAACGCAGATAGAGTTTTACTTGGCGGATACAGTGGAAAACCAAAAGAACACACAACAGTGCTTCAAGGGATAAAAAATAAAGTCAAAGAAAATTTGAAAATACTTTATAGCGAAGGCTGTAAAATAACAATAGGCGGATCATGGGAAGAAGATGCTGTTACATTATCAGATCCAGCAGAAGATAAAAAGCTAATTAAGGAAGCTGTAAAAACAGCAGAAAAATCTGATGTAGTAGTTTTGGTCTTGGGTGGTAATGAACAGACATCAAGAGAAGCATGGCAAAAAGATCATTTAGGTGATAGAACAAGTTTAGATTTAGTCGGAATGCAGAATGAGTTAGTATCAGAAATATTAAAAACTGGAAAACCGGTTGTAGTATTGCTTTTTAACGGCAGACCAAATTCATTTAATTATATAAATGAAAATGTACCGGCAATATTAGAATGCTGGTATTTGGGTCAAGAAAATGGCAATGCTGTTGCAGATGTATTATTTGGGGATGTAAATCCAAGTGGAAAATTACCTATCTCGATACCCAGATCAGTAGGGCATATACCATGTCATTACAATCATAAACCATCATCAAGAAGAGGATATTTATTTGATGATATAACTCCTCTTTATCCATTTGGATATGGTAAGAGTTATACAACTTTTAAATTAAGTAATATTAATCTGAAAGATAAAATAATAAAGAAAAATTCATGTACAAAAATTTCAGTTGATATTACAAATACTGGAAATGTAGCCGGAAGTGAAGTTGTGCAGTTATACATTAGAGATTTGGTAAGCAGTGTAACAAGACCGGTAAAAGAGTTGAAGGATTTGAGAAAATATTTTTAGAAGCTGGTGAGAAGAAGACGGTTTCATTTGATATTTCTAAAAAAGAATTAGCATTTACAAATATTGATATGGAATATATAGTTGAAGCTGGAGAATTTGAGTTAATGGTGGGGAGTTCATCAAAAGACGAAGATTTAGTGAAACTTATTTTAGTTGTTGAGTAAAAGATAGAATTGAAAAAAATTGTGCAAATTTAATAACAATAGGTAGTGGAGCAGCTCCCTCAAATAATATTGCCTCCAAATCAATTTTATATTGAATAAAATAATTGATTTAAGTTTTTGAGATGCTGCTTCATTTTTTATGTATTAAATATTCGCAATTTATTGTTTTGAAAATGGTGAAAATATAATTAATATTTTATGTATTGTTTTAGCAAAAAATAAAATTATGTAGGTTTAGTATTTATTAGATAATATATTTGTATTAAATAACTGAAAGTAAAAATTCTTAAATATTTTGGAGGAAAAATGAGTATAAATTTTTGTACAAATAATAATAAGGTAATTCTGTTTGTTGGTCTTGTAGTCTTTTTTCTTTTAGAATCAACAATATTTGCACAATCGGGAAATATACAAGGTAGAGTATTTGATACAGCTACTTCCGAACCTTTACTTGGTGCAAATATTACAATTAAAGGGACAAGTTTAGGAGCAGCATCAGATTTGGAAGGAGGTTTTATTGTTCGAAACATACCTGTTGGTTCATACACCATTGAAGTATCATACATTGGGTATAATTCTAAAACCTTGGAAATTAATATTGCGGGAAATAAAACACTTGAACAAGATTTTTATCTTGATCTTAAAACAATTGAGAGTGGTACTGTAACTGTTACTGGTCAAGCATCGGGGCAGTTGGAAGCTATAAACAGGCAATTAACATCAAATACAATTAAAAACGTAGTTTCTTCTGACCAGATCCGTGAATTGCCGGATGATAATGCTGCAACAGCACTTAGTCGTTTACCGGGTGTTTCACTTATGAATGGAGATGAAGTTGTAATTCGTGGTATGGAATCAAAATTAAATCAGGTTTTAATTAATGGTATTCAATTACCATCAACAAATATGGAAACCCGTTCAACAAATCTTGGTTTTATTTCATCAAGTATGATTTCCAGTATTGAGGTTATAAAAGCAATTACACCTGATATGGATGCAAATACAATTGGGGGAGTTGTTAATCTAAAATTAATGGAAGCACCATCTGACCTTCACTTTGATGTTCTTACACAGGGGAATTATAATTATTCAGATAGAAATTATAATAATTATAAATTTTGGGGAAGCGTAAGCAATAGATTTTTTGACGATAAATTAGGTGTATTTTTGCAAGCAAATGCTGATCGTTCAGATGGAGGAAATCAAACAGCTTCAATTGGACTTACTCGAGACGGATCAAGTAATTTGGCATATGGACAGTCTGCTTACTTAACGAATAGTGCCAATTTTGGATATGGTAGAAGCATTGTCGATATATCTGGCGGTAGTCTTATTTTGGATTATAAGCTTCCAAACGGAAAAATTGTTCTTCAAAATACTTATGCAGGTAATTTTACAGACCAGCGAAATAATATTATGTCATTAGATTTTGACGGTACAAATGTTCATTACACTATTGATAGAAATAAGTTTGGAAGAGATTTATGGATCAATGCTCTCCAAGCTGAAAATAATTTTGGTGACTTTAAAGTTGAAGCAAGTTTAGCACATTCAAGTACAAATCAGTATACTAGAAATGCTTATTCACCTTGGGGTCCCGGTAACGGATGGACTGACTTTAATAATGTGAGTAGCTTTAAAGCACCTTTTGGAGTTGGTTCCGATGGTTTACCAATTAGATATAATTCTGCAGCTGCTGAAGCTGGGTTAACTTTACAAAGGGCTTACGCAATTTTTGATAATCTAAATACTTCTGATGCTGATAGTGCGACTTTGGAAGGTTGGGTATCCTCTATTAAAAATAGATTTAATCAGCATTTATATAATACCTCGTTTGATGTTTCGACACCTGTTAATTTTTCCAAAGATATTACTGCAACATTTAAAACTGGTGGAAAATATGTAAAGACAACACGTGTGAATGATTTTGATAGAACTTTCTCCGGTTCATCTGATGATGATACATATAATAGAGTAGAAGATTTCTTCCCTATACATAGAGATGCTGAAAATAGAATGAGATTAACTGATGTTTTAGACGATGATTTTGATAGAGGGAAAAATTATCTAAGCGATCAATATGATTTTAAAAATGGGTTTAAATATGTTATAAATACAGATATTTATGACGATTGGCTTTCTTTGGCCGAGACCGGCTGGGAATCTGCTTTGAAAAAGGATGACAGTTGGAGAGATGATTGGAATGGATCAGAAGCTTTCGCGGCGGGTTATATTATGGGTACTTTTAATTTCTATAGAAACCTTACTTTAATTGCCGGTCTTCGTTATGAAAATTATAATATGAATTATCGTGCTCAATTTACTTTTGTTACACATAGTGTTTATGGTGATGCAATTAGTACAAAAGTAGGAACTGTAGATGTTCCTTATGATTATTACAATGTTGATAGATATGATATAAATTACTTCCCAAACTTACATCTAAAATATCAAGTTAATGATTGGTCGGATATTAGATTTGCTTATACGAACAGTATTGTACGTCCGGATTATTCTTCAATTATTCCAAAAATGACTGTTTTCCCGGGCAGTAACTATCAAATTGGTAATCCTAATCTAAAACCAACAATGGCAAAAAACTTAGATATTATTGCATCTGTTTACAGTAATATTGTTGGTCTTTTTACTGTTAATGGATTCTATAAAGAGTTAGAAGATGCTCAGTACAGAACAGGAATATATTATGGAAATATTGATCTGTATGGCGGTAATATTTTCATGCCGGATTCAGCACTTTTATGGAACGATTTTCAATATAAAACTAAATCTTCGGATATTGTTAACACAACATTGAATAATCCGAACTTAGGTTTTATAAGAGGTGTTGAATTATCTTGGCAAACAAACTTTTGGTATTTACCAAATCCATTAAATTCACTTGTATTAAATGTAAATTATACAAAATCCAGATCAAATATTAATTATCGTATAATCAGAAATATACCAGTGACAGTTCCAGATCCAGATAATCCTCGTAAAACTATAACTTATTACACAACATCTGATACTGTATACAGTGGAAGGTTAGTGCAGCAAGCAGACGATGTAATTAATATTGCTTTAGGTATTGATTATAAAGGATTTTCAGGTCGTTTATCATTTAATATGAGAGGAAATGTGTTAAACTCTATTGGGACTAGACCAGAAGAAACTTCATATACCGGAAATATTTATAGATGGGATTTTACAATGAAACAAGATCTACCTGTTAAAGGTTTAAGTTTATCACTTAATGGATTAAATATTTTCCATAATGGAATTGAATCATTTAGGAAATTTAGACTTAAAAAAGATGCTCCGATAACGGAGAACTTAGTTTCGGTTTTATATCCACCAACAATTTATCAGCTTAATTTAAGGTATAATTTTTAACTAATTTAACAATAATATAATAAACAAAAGGAGGAGAAAGTTATAAACAAGCAAATATTTTTTTAAAACCCTTAATCTCATTAAATCAAATATTTAAAAAGGAGAAAATTATGAGAAAGTTTTTTTTACTTCTGATGGTAATTGCATTATTACCATTGACTTCCATTTTTTCACAAACATTGGAAGATTACATTCTAGAGCATCGTGGAGATTCTCTTGTAATTAAAGATGATATCGATTTTGGTGCAATAAACACACTATTTTCAGTAATAAATGATGATACAGTTGATGTACCTGCTGGACGTGTTTATGTATTAAAAGCAAATGGTAATTATTCACTGGCAAATAACCCAACAACTTCTGCAACACAAAAAACAATTATTATGGGTGAAACAACCGAATCTGTAAAAACAAGTAAAGGCGATGCCCCGCCAGTTATTTCTGGTGCTGTGTTGGAAGGTGGAAATACAACTCCATTTATTAATAGTGGTTCAGATCTTCTTGTGAAAAATGTAAATATGGCTGTTGGTAATGCTGCTGGTGGTCTTGGATGGAATTGCTTCGGTTTGGCAGGCCCAGGAATGAGAATACAAGTTGAAAACTGTATTATTGAACACAACCTTTGGACAGTTATTGGTGGTCAGCCTGCAGATTCAAGAATATTCTTTACAAATAATTATTTTGTAAACTTGTTAGGTCATACTTGCCGCCGTAATGGTGGTGTGTTGGATTTCTTCTCAAACCAAGATACAATTTGGGTTGAAAATAATACACACGTTAACGTTCAAGGTCTTTTGTATAAATCAAGAGATAATTATGTAATTAACAGAATAGTTTTCAATCACAATAACTTTATAAACTGTAGTGCAGTTCCTCTAATGAATAGAGGTGGACATCCAAATTATAGTGTTACAAACAATATTTTTGTTAATACTAATGTGCAAGGAATGTCAGCTGTGTTAATTGGTGCTGATGCCGGTGAAGTTGATCCTGAAGGCTTGCCAATGGGTGTTGTTAATTTATATGCCGATTCTACATTTTTGGCAAACGGTGCATCTTTCTATGCAGATAAAAACTTAACTTATTGGGACCCAAGTTTAAGTGATGTTGCAACAACACTAAATACTAATCAAGTAAATGGTATGACTGATTGGGTTTCACAAATGATCCCGATGAACACAAGAACTGCTGCAATGTTTGCTGATGATGCTACTTATCCTAAATTAACAAATGGAACATGGTATTCAAAACTTCCTAATTTTGCAGAGACTGATGTTTTATTCACTGATCAGCTTCAAGTATTGAAAGAATTTTCGATTGCAACTGTTGATACTACATATTCTGGTTCTTTAGCTGCTTGGCGTCAACCAAACAATCCGGAAGCAGAAAATTTCATATATGCAGACTGGCCGACTCCAATTGATCTTTCATATGATGATGCAGATTTATTAACAGGTGGTCTTGGTGGTTTTCCTGTTGGTGATTTAGCTTGGTTCCCAGCCAAATATACAGAATGGATGGGGCAAAGAGATGCTGAATATGCAGTAATTCACAAAAGTACTCTTAATGGACTTGTTACTGGTTGAAAAGTTGAAGGTGTGCCTGTAAAATTCAGTTTAGATCAAAACTATCCTAACCCATTTAACCCTACAACAGTTATTAACTTCTCAATTCCTGCATCTGCAAATGTTTACATTGAAAGTTTATAATGCTGTTGGTCAAGAAGTTGTTACATTAGTTAATGAATACAAAAATGCTGCTAACTATAAAATAAATTTCGATGGTTCAAAACTATCAAGTGGAGTTTATTTCTATAAATTAGATGCTGGCAATTTCGTACAAACAAAGAAAATGTTATTAATTAAATAATTTCCTTGTTATTGATAACTACTATTCTAAAAAACCCCGGTAGTTGAATTTTGCCGGGGTTTATTATTAAATTTAGAGTGATTTAAGTTTTATTCATAAAAAGAGTTTTTAGCTATGAGCGATCTTATATTGAAGCAACTGGTGAAATTAAGGCAATATTTATTTGTACTATTATTATCTTTTATATTTGTTGGATGTTCAAAAGGCCAAGATAATATTAGTGATGACAATAGAGTAGTAGCTGAGATAGGCAAAGATTATAAAGTTACTTTGGCTGATCTCAACAAGTATATTGCAGATTGGCAATACAATAGAAAATATAGAGATAGAACTCAAATCTATAATAATGCTTTAAAAGATTTGGTGAATAATCAATTAAAACGATTTGATTTCTTTGATAGAAAGCTGAATGAAAATAGCGAACTTATGAGTGAGATAAGACCGTATTTGAATTATGAAATTATCAATGTTTTCTTTGATGAAGTATTTGTGCAAAATATGTAAATGATAGCACTGCCTATAAAGCATATAAAGAAATGGATAATGAAATAATTATTAATGAAATAGTAATACCAATTTCCGAAAATTTCTCTGAACAGAAACTAGATTCACTGAAAACATTAGCTTTAGATATTGAGCAAAGTATTATTAAGAATAATAATAATATAGACAAACTCATAAAAGAAAATTCTATAAGAAATAATGTTAAAAAAGTAACATGGTCACAAAGTATGAATGATCCAATAGCTTTTGTGTCTTTTAAGTTACAAAAGGATCTACTCAAGTCATTCAAGCCTATGATGGAATTCATGTAGTAAAAGGCTATTGATATTAAAAAAATCAAATTAGAGCCATTTGAAGATATTAAAGAAAAAATATTTTCGGACCTTAAACAAGGATATAATCAGGTTTATAGTAAGGAGTATGCTGACTTTAGAAGTGAATTGATTGATTATAGCTCTATAAAATGGAATGAACCTAGCTTGAAACAAATAGTTGAATGGTCTAATACTCATGAGTTTTTTGGTGGAGCATATAAAGATACTATGCAAAATGCTATTTCTAGTGGAAATAATTTTGAAATATTATCGTATAATAAAGGGATTGTAGATTTAAAAGAATTTTTAAGATTACTAAATGAAGTTGTAATATTAAATCCCAATATCCAATTAAATTCTAAAAGTGTTAAAGAATTCATTACAGATGCTATTTACGATGCCAATGTTGTAACGGCTGCCCAAAAAAATGGCTTAGAAGAAAAAATGATTAGTCCATATTCAGATAATCTAGTAATTAAAAGTAAACTGTCATATTTATACAATAAGGAAATTATTGAGGGAAGTATACCCGAAGCAACTCCTGAAGCTCTGAAGAAATTTTACGATGACCAAAAAGATTCAATATTCTATCAACTGAAAAAAATAAATATTTATACTAGAATATATTCTGATAGTAATAAAGCTGCTGAGGAAATAAATGTAATAAATAATGGTACTCCATTTGAGAAAGTATCAGACAGATGGTTTGTTAAAACATTCATCCGGGAAAGGGACGGAACACTGAATTCATTTAGGAGTCAAGAACCTCCATATCTTGCTGAAGCTGCCTTCAAATTGGAGTTGAACGAAGTCGATGGACCCATTAAATTTAAGGATGATGAGAAGGGAGTTCAGTTTGCAGTGATTAAGGCAATTCATATTCAACCAGAAAAACAACTTACATATGATGAAGTACAAGGTAAAAGAATAAATGAAGAGTTTAAAGATTTCTATCGCCAAAAAATTACTGATGAAGTTAATTCAACATTAAGGCGGAAATACAATGTCAAAGTTTTTGAAGACGTTTTATCTCAGGCAGTAGTGGCTAAATAGAAATGAACAATTCTAAAATAGCAAATTTAAATATTCTTATAATCTCCGCAGTAATTATTTGCTTTGAAATTTTATCCACAAGAATTTCTTCTGTTATTTTTGTTCAGAATTTTGCTTTTATAATTTTATCCTTATCTATCTTAGGTCTTGGCTGTGGCGGGGTTTATTCATTTTACAAAATTAAACCCGATGAAACAAAAATTGAAAATCGTAAAATATTTAGTTTGTTCATTTTTCTCACTGGCATTTCTCTTATTTTATTTATTTTAGTTGTAATCTTTTTATCAATAACAAATCAGTTTATTTATTTTTTTCTACTTTTTATCCCTTTCTTTTTTGCAGGAATTATTTATTCAGAATTTTTTAAAAACTTTGCAAATTCCGGTTTTAAAATTTATGCATCGGATCTTATCGGAGCAGCGCTAGGATCTGCTGGATCAATTTTTATTTTCAGTTTATTCAATGCCGCAAATGCAGTATTGTTGCTGGCACTCGTATTATTTGTTTCGGCAATTAGCTTTTTAAGTATTAATAAGAGAATAAAAATATTGTTTTCTATTGGACTTTTCTTACTTGGAATTGGGTTAACAGTTTTTGGGAAAAATGAATTACTCGGTAAAATTCCTATTGGCAATTTTCCTGAAAAAGACTTTTATCATATTTATGATCACACGAATATTATGCCTGATATAGTTGAAAGCAGATGGAGTATAAACGGAAGATCTGATCTGGTTGAATTTAATAAACAAGATATTGTAAAACAGCTTTTTATTGATGGTTCCGCTGGTACAGAAATGTTGAGGTTCAACGGAAACATTGAAAATCACGATACTAGACTTAATGATTTATTAATCCGCAATTCTACAACCATTCCAATTTTATTCTTGAATAAAGAAGAAAAAGAAAATATGCTGGTTATTGGTCCTGGTGGAGGAAAAGAAATTCTTTCGGGAATTCTTAGCAATGTACAGAATATTATCGGGGTTGAAATAAATCCCGATTTTGTTGATATAGTAAAAAAGTATAAAGAATATAACGGTGGTATTTATACAGACTTTCCAAATGTAAAAATTGAAATTGCAGAAGGAAGACATTTTATTAAAAGATCCAATGAACTTTTTCAATATAATTGTTTTAGCTCTTCCCTCCACTGAACAGTTTCAAATTATTGATGGAATTGCTTCTAATGAAAATTATCTTTTAACTGTTGAGGCAATTAAAGATTATTTAAAAATATTAACTCTGAATGGGCAGTTGATTTTTACAGTCCATAATAAGTGGGAACTTGTTAGACTTATTGTTACTGCTTTATATGCATTTGAAGAAAATGGAATAAGTTATTCAAATGCAGTAAATCATTTTTAAGTATTGGAGATGAAAATTCGCCAACTTTAGTAATTAAAAATCAGCTTATAAAATTGATGAGATTAACAATATTATCAAAATTGCAAATACATTTCCTGCAGATTTGCCAAAAAATAGCGTATTTACCTTTTGTAAAAATTCCGGGAAATAATCAAATTGAAAATATTCTTTTAAAAACTCTTAAAGATGGTAGAAGCTCACTGGAAGAATTAATCGCAAAAGAATAGTTCTGATATTTCACCAGTACTAGATGATAGTCCATATTTTTATAAGGTAAAAAAGGACTTACCAGATGATTTGAAATACCTATTATTTTCAGTATTGATTATTGCCATATTATCAGTAGCAATTCCATTAAAGAAAATAAAATCAATATCTAAAAAAATATTAAAAAAAAAAAAAGGAAAATGTTTTTCTACCACTTTTTGTTTTTATTAGTATTGGCTTTGGATTCATGGTTTTGGAAATAGCGTTACTGCAAAAATTTATTCTTTATTTGGGTTCGCCAACAATTGCTTTATCTATTCTGCTTGGTTCCTTGCTTGTTGGTATGGGAATTGGCAGTTTTTTGGCGGGAAAATATTTCCCGATAATATTATAAAACGCCTTAAGTGGATTTCTGGTTTGATTGTAATTACCGGAGTGATTTTATTTTTTATACATCCGTTAGTTTTAAATCCGCTTGCTTGCTTATGGACTAGCTTTACGGGCTATTGTTTCTTTTATCTTATTATTACCTTTAGGATTTTTTTTCTCGGAATTCCTTTCCCAACCGGAATACAAATATTAAAGAATAACGATCTCATCAAATATATTCCATGGATGTATGGTGTTAACGGAATTTTTTCCGTTCTCGGTTCAGTATCGGCAGTTATTCTATCAATGATTTATGGTTTTACTTTAAGTTTTTTACGGGCTTAAGTTTGTACTTAATCATTTTTGTTTTTTAAGTTCAAGAACACAACGGATTTGATACAAAATATTAAAATATCAAAAGAAATAAAAACCAAATCTTTGCAGATAAAGATAAGCTTTCAGTGCACGAAATCTCAAAGAAATATAATGTACCTATTTTTGAAGTTAAAAAATTATAAATGCTTCCACAAAAAAAACACCCAAATGGTTTTATGCAGTTTTAATCTTTTTGCCTATAATATTTTTTAATCCTTCTAGAAATATTTTTGAGAAACATTAATTATGGTTATGATTTTACTCAATGGATTGATGCTGGAGAAGGTAAATATGTAATTAACTCAAATATTAGCAAAAAATATTTTACAAGCGGTGATTTCAACCCCACAACAAGTGAAGATTATTTTGACATACAAAAAAAAGCAAAATTCTTTTAGAGTTTTTATTTTAGGCGGAAGCAGTGCAGAAGGATATCCTTTTAGTCCGATGGGATCTTTTTCACGTTATGTTCGAAAAAGATTAGAATTAGTCTATCCGAATACGCACATTGAGGTTATCAATTTAGGTATGACTGCTGTAAACTCTTACACTTTGTTAGACCTTTTACCTGGTGTATTGGATCAAAAGCCGGACTTAATTTTGATTTATGCCGGACACAATGAATATTATGGAGCTTTGGGTGTTGGTTCAGTTCAATCATTTGGTTCTTCTCGAAATCTGATAAATTTAATATTGTATCTAAATAATTTTAAAACTACTCAATTTGTACGCAATTCAATTCATTGGGTTACATCATTATTCTTTTCATCAGAAAATATAAAATCATCTGGCACGCTGATGTCAGAGATGGCAAAAGACAAAAATATTATTTTAGATTCTGATGTGTATAATGCCGGGCTTGAGCAATTTGAGGACAATCTAACAGACATTTTACAATTATGCAAAGAAAAAGAGTGTGCCTGTAATAATAGGTAAACTGGTTAGCAATTTAAAAGATCAAAAACCTTTTATTTCTGCGACAACTCCTGGATCTTCAAATGCAGATCAAGTTTATAAAGAAGCTGGAGAAGAATTTAATAATCACAATTTTAGTAAGGCAGAGTCTCGTTTCAGATTAGCAAAAGACCTTGATGCACTTAGGTTTAGAGCACCATCAAAAATGAATTTGATTATTGATGAATTGGGAAAAGAATTTAATGTAGCAACTGTGTCGATGGATTCAATATTTAATTCTGCGAGTCAGGGTGGAATTACAGGTGACAATTTAATTGTAGATCATCTGCACCCAAATGTTGAAGGGTATCAACTAATTGGAAAAGCGTTTTACAATTGCATGGAAAAGAATGGATATCTTCCCAAAACAGAAAATGCCAAAATTCAGTTTGATGAACAAGATAATCTTACTAAATCCAATTTTGTGTTTACAAAACTAGATTCCGTTATTGGTAATTATAATATCACTTTGTTAAAACGTAATTGGCCTTATGTAAAAAATAGCAGGGTAATCACGGAGTTTCAACACAAAGATTTTTTAAATATGCTCCAACCAAAGGATTTAAACGATTCTATTGCTGTTTATAAAATAGAAGGTTTATCATGGACAGACTCACATTTACTTGCAGCTAAATCTTATTTAACAAGAGATGATATTAAAAGTTATATGGGACATATTAATACTTTGCTTTACCAATATCCTGTTCTAAAAGATTTTAATACCTTAATCACATATTTCTATAACCAAAAAAAATTGGATCTGGCTGATTATACTCCCAAAAGAATTGGAATAATAATGCTTTACTTAGAAAGATATGATGAATCAATCAAATATTTATCCAATGCTCTAAAATCAAATCCGAACAATCCATTAATAATGTATAATCTTTCTTATGCTTATTCCAAAATTAATAATTTTGAATCGGCTAAGACATATATTATTAAGTGTTTGGAAGTCGATCAGAATTACCCAAAAGCTAAAGCTCTAAAATTAGAAATACAAAAGGAATTGAATAAATGATTGTACAGATTAAAATTGGATGCTGATTATGAGTAATAATGAAAAAACAGAAAGTATTAAAAATATAAATGTTCCATCATTTGCACTTAGTAATGGTGATAAAATACCATCAATTGGTTTTGGTACTTTTGGGTCAGATTCGGTTAACGGAGAAGTTATTGCAGATACTGTGGAAAAAGCAATATATTCAGGGTATCGGCATATAGATTGCGCTTCAGTCTATGGCAATGAGAAAAACATTGGTGAAGCATTAAAGAAAATATTTAGTAATAATGAATTTAATCGTAAAGACTTTTGGATCACTTCAAAAGTATGGAATGATATGCATGATAATGTGGTGGAATCGTGCAAACAATCGCTAAGCGATCTTCAACTCGATTATTTAGACCTTTATTTAGTGCATTGGCCGTTTCCAAATTATCATCCACCCAAATGTGATGTTTCTTCAAGGAATCCAAATGCAAAACCTTATATTCATGAAAATTTTATGAAGACATGGAAGCAGATGGAAGAATTGGTTGACTTGGGATTAGTCAAGAATATTGGAACTTCAAACATGACGATTCCGAAATTGAAATTATTATTGAGCGATGCCAAAATTAAACCTCTATGCAACGAAATGGAATTACATCCTCATTTTCAACAAAAGGAATTATTTGATTTTTGTGTAGAGAATGATATTCAACCCATTGCATATTGTCCTATTGGTTCTCCCGGAAGACCCGATAGAGATAGAACACCTGATGATACTGTTGATCTGGAAGATCCTGTTTTAAAAGAGATTGCAAAAAAACATGGTGTAACTTCTGCGCAGGTTGCTCTTAAATGGGCTATACAGAGAGGACAGGTTCCAATTCCTTTTTCTATAAACCATTATTTGGAAAATCTTTCTTCAGCTATGATTGTAGAATTAAGTAATGATGAAATGAAGGAAATTTCTAAGATTGATAAAAACTGCAGGTTAATAAAAGGACAAGTTTTTTATGGAGTGATGCTCAATCTTGGGAAGACCTATGGGATTTAAATGGTGAGATTACAACTTAATATTAATATAAAAATTAAAAGGATATTGTAAAAATGAAAATGAAAGGTGCAATACTTCCTGGCGACAGCAGTGCTCATGTTAAAGAATTTGATATTCCGACACCAAAGCATGGTGAAGTTCTTATTAAAATGAAATCCTCGACAATTTGCGGGTCAGATATTAGATGTATTTATCATGAACATTTAGGCAAAGGTCCTGAAGGATATCAAACTGGTATGATTGCAGGTCACGAACCTTGCGGACAAATTGTAGAAACAGGACCTGGCTGCAGAAGATTCAAAAAAGATGATAGAGTAATTGTTTATCATATTTCAGGATGCGGCGTTTGTAATGATTGTAGAAGAGGTTATATGATTTCATGCACCAGCGAATATAGAAGAGCTTATGGTTGGCAGAGAGACGGCGGAATGGCTGAGTTTTTACTTGCAGAAGAAAAAGATCTTGTTCATTTACCTGATGAACTTAGTTATTCAGATGGAGCTCAAGTTGCCTGCGGATTTGGGACAGTATACGAAGGATTGGAGAAAATTGGAATTAGCGGAAATGATGCTGTATTAATAACTGGATTAGGACCTGTTGGATTAGCTTCAGCCATGCTTTGCAAAGCGATGGGAGCAGAAAAAATATATGGTATTGAAGTAATTGAAGAAAGGATTTCAATCGCTAAGAATTCAGGATACTTTGATAATGTATTAAAAGCAGATGAGCATAATGTTAAAGCTATAAGAGAGTTAACTAATGGCAATGGTGTTGAAAAATCAATTGATTGTTCAGCTAATAACAGAGCAAGACTTACTTGTATTCAAGCAGCTAGGAAATGGGGTAAAATTGTTTTTCTAGGTGAAGGAGGGACTTGCGAGTTCGAACCTTCAAGAGATATAATTCATGATCAGAAGACAATATATGGATCATGGGTTACAAATATTTGGAGGATGGAAGAACTTGTTGAGAGACTTGTTAGGTGGAATATTAAACCGGAAACCCTAATAACTCATAGATTTCAACTTGATGATGTTGCTAATGCCTATTCGTTGATGGCAAGCGGTAAATGCGGAAAAGTTGCAGTTGTATTTGATGAAGAAATAAAATAGGAAGTGGTTGAAGAATATACCAAATATTTTGAGTCATGAACTACTTAAAATCCTTATTGAGATGGGACATGGAATAATTCGGCTGAGCTCAAAGATTTTAAGGTTGTTTCACCTGAAGACAAAGTTTTATATGAAACTAATTTTCCGAATGGTATAGATGACTGGAAGAAAACAAGAAACGGAGAATGGTCAGCTAAGGATGGTGTATTGAGGCTATCGGCAACTGTTCCGAATGTAACTGCATTTGTTGGAGATACTTCGTGGACTAATTACACGATAACACGTAAGGCAAAAAATGTTTATCCATTAGAAGAAGTATTAAAATTAACGGTGATGTAATTAGTAAATATTTCCCTGCTAACTCTTTTTCAGTAATATGGATACCTACTAATTAGAGAAAATGAAGATGTTTGGTAAATAAGATTAATATATTAAAAATGAACGAATAACAATAGCGGTACAGAAAAATGAATAATAAACAAATCGTGATCACTTTAATTTTTATCCTAAGCTTGACCGTTAATGTATTATCGCAAAATATTGATTATCAACCAACATTAGAATCATTGGAAAAGGTCAATCCAGTTCCAGAATGGTTTATGGATGCAAAATTCGGTATCTACTTTCACTGGGGCGTTTATTCTGTGCCTGCTTTTGCAAATGAGTGGTACCCCAGAAGTATGTATTTAGAGGGATCAGCTGAAAATTTACATCACATTAAAACTTATGGTGAAGTTACTGAATGGCCTTACAACAACTTCATTTCTGGAGCAGAGGATTTAAAGGGTAATTTTGTAAAGTTTGCCCCAAAACTCAAAGATGAAGGCGGAAAGTTTGATCCTGATGAATGGGCACAGTTGTTTGCTGATGCAGGTGCTAGATTTGCAGGGCCTGTTGCAGAACATCATGATGGTTTTTCTATGTGGGCCAGTGAGGTGAATCCTTGGAATGTAAAAGTTATGGGTCCCAAGCTTGATTTAGTTGGTCTACTTACAGATGCAATTCGCAAAAAAAATATGAAAGTTATTCTTTCTATGCATCATGCTTATAATATTTCTGGATTCTATGAGGCTGTTCCTAAGACTAGTGACCCAAAACTTCAGATTCTTTTTGGTCAGTTTGGGAAGGAGAAGAATGAAGAAATATGGCTGTTAAAACACATGGAAATTATTGATAAATATAAACCGGATATTATTTGGCAGGACTTTAATCTGCATCTGATTTCTAAACCAAATCTTCTTGGATTCTTATCATACTATTATAATAAAGCACAAAAATGGGGAAAAGATGTTGTTGCTACATATAAAGATGGATTGAATACAAAATGCGCTGTATTAGATTACGAAAGAGGCGGTCCTTCCGATATAATGGAAAATTATTGGTTGACCGATGATGCTATTAGTTCTTCCAGCTGGTGTTATACAGAGGGAATAGGATATTACTCAACTAAACAGGTTTTACATGGATTTTTGGATAGAGTAAGTAAAAACGGAAACTTACTTCTAAATATTTCACCTAAAGCAGACGGTACAATTCCGGTTGAACAAAAAGATATTTTGCTTGCAATGGGTGCATGGTTAAAAAAATATGGTGAATCTGTATATGCCACGCGTGCTTGGGAGAAGTATGGTGAAGGTCCTACTAAAATGGGAAGCGGTCATGGTGTGTTTACAGCTCCAGCAGAAGGGACATATAAAGATGCACGCTTTACAAAATCAAAAGACAATTCAACCCTATACGCAATTTTGCTCGGATGGGAAAACAATAAGAAAGAAATTATTCTTAGGTCATTATCGCAAGATAGAATAGATTTAAGGAATTTGAAATCCGTAGAAATTATTAACGGCGAAGCCGGGAATTATCTTCCTTTATATTTCAATCAAGATGCTAACGGATTGATTATTTCCCTTCCTGAAAAATCATTCGAAGATTTGGCATATGTTATTAAATTGAATTTTGAAGGCGATATTCCACCGCTTGATAATTATGCTAGTCTAAATAGTTCAGCTCACTATTACTTAATTCCGGAAAATAATGACGGTAATTTGATGCTTGGATCAGATCTAAAACTTGATGATAATAGAGATGATTCTGTAAATCAATGGAAGTTAGATAATATTGGAAAAGGTTATTATAAAATATCAAACCGTGAAAATGCAAACATTGTGCTTGGATGCAGTAATTCGAGTAAAGATTTAACAGTTTCGAATTCTTCTAGTGGGGACAATCAAATTTGGAAAATAGATGATGCGCGAAATGGGAATTACATAGTATCGAACAAACAATTTCCAAATATGATGTTATCTGTTAACGGAACCATTGCCGGGGATAACAATGCAGAATTAATAAATTCAGAAAATACTACTTCGTTCAAGTGGAAGTTTATAGAAGTATGCGAAATCCAAAGATCACCCTATAAACCAAATACCATTCCTGGAATAATTGAAGCAGAGGATTATGATATCGGCTGTCCGGATGAAGCATATCATGATTCCGATGAAGTAAATCAAGGCGGAAATTATCGCCCAACTGAAGGTGTTGATATTGATAAGTGTTCTGAGGGTGGTTATAACTTGGGATGGATCAATGCCGGTGAATGGGTCACATATACAGTAAATGTAAGTAAGGATGCAACTTATAAGATAACATTCCATACAGCTACTATTTCTGATAATGCTAAGATGGGTCTCGAATTTGATGGTGAAAACAAGACAGGAAATATATCTGTCCCAAATACATCAGGATTTCAAAACTGGACTGAAATAGAAAAAACAATTGAACTCAAAGCCGGTGAGCATATTTTAAAAGTCTTTTTTGACAGCGGCCCTTTTAATTTAGATAAAATGGTTTTTGAAAAGTTGAATTAAAAATTGGAATATGTATATAGAATAATACTGAAGTTCTTTTCATAAAAAAAGTATGGCATTAAACATCTGGTTTTTTATTTGGGATAAAACTGGATTACGTTTGAATGAAATAGTAAAAACAAATTAAGGTTGATATGTGTTCTAAGTTAATGATATTCTGTAGCTTAATAGGATTTTCAATTATTTGTATTGCACAAAATAATGAAATTAATAATTCTTTAAATGTAAATCTGGATAATCAAGTTTTTACTTATACTAACCCAATTACTAGAGATACATCTATTGCAATGCGTGATCATTGTATAATAAAGGTTGGAGAAAAGTGGTATTGTACAGGGACTTCGCTTCCTGTTTGGACCGGTCCAAATCCCGGTGTAAGATTATTAGTATCCGACGATCTTATAAACTGGGAAATGCATTCATGGATAATTGATGCAAGTAAACTGCCGCTGGATTGCCCATATAACGGACGCTTCTGGGCGCCTGAGATTCATTTCATACAAAATAAATATTGGCTTACGGTAAATAGCGGGAAAGTTACTGAAGAAGATCCCAAAGGGATGAGCACTCACAGCATTTGGTTATTTTCAGCCGATGAAGTAACGGGTCCTTACAAACTTGTCAATGGTCCATTAACTCCTCAGTATAACAATGACGCAACTTTATACGAAGACGAAGATGGTCAGACTTACCTTTACTGCAGTGGTAACGGGCTTTTCCAGGCAAAGATCGATTTACCTTCCGGTAAACTCGTTGGTGAAATAGAAAAATTTCTTGATAAAAGATCACCCGGTAATCCTGAATGGACAGAAGGTGGAATAGAAGGACCATTCGTTGTGAAAAGAGATGGAATTTATTTTATGTTTTTTTCTTCATGGACGCGAGGTTATGAAGTTGGTTTACTCAAATCCGAAAATCCGCTTGGTCCGTGGGAGTTTGCATCGCGTGAACCTATATTCGGTACACGAAAGAAAGGTTACCGCCCGGAACTTGCAATCGGAGGTGGTTATGATAATTTAAAATTCCAGGACAGCGAAGACCCATATTGTGAAACCGGGCATAATGCTTTATTCGAAGGACCGGATGGAAAGTTGTGGAGTTCATGTCATTATATGATGTATGAGAAACGGCCTTATCCTTATAGCCAAACTTTTGAATCATGGGAGTTAACTCCTCAAATGGGTTATGAACCCGTATACTATAAAAACGGGATGTTTTATATAAAAGGGCCGACATGGACAAAACAAACTATTGAATATTAAAATAATTGCAAAAATATTTTTTTTAAAAAAGCAAAAAAAATTGTGAGAATAAACTCAAATCCATTATCAATAAATGAAAGCAAATATAAATAGGGCTTATTTGATTTTTATTTAACTATAGGAGAACTTTAATGAAAAGAAATCTATTATTCTTAGTGGTTTTATTACTCACTTTTTCGGGGAGCCTTTGTTTTGCACAAACGGACCAAAAAACTGTTAAGGAGGATTTCAAACCAGCATCTACTAATCAGCCCGGTAAAGAATATCCTCAAGTAAATTCCGAAGGAAGAGTTCGTGCACAAATATCAGCACCGGAAGCACACAAAGTTCAACTAGACATAAGCGCGGTAAAATATGATTTAGTAAAAGATGAAAATGGTGTATGGACAGGCGATTCCGACCGACAAGATGAAGGATTTCATTACTATCAACTTTGGGTTGACGGGGCAGCAGTCCCTGATCCGAGAAGTAAATACTTCTATGGTGCCAGCCGTTGGGGAAGCGGTATAGAAATTCCGGCAAAGGATCAAGAATTCTATGCTTTAAAAAATGTACCTCACGGACAAATCGTCGAAAAACTCTATTATTCAAAAACCAATTACAGTATAAGACGCTGTTTTGTTTACACACCACCGGATTATGAGACAAACACTTTGAAACGTTATCCGGTACTATATCTTCAACACGGTGGCGGAGAAGATGAGACTGGCTGGACTAATCAAGGTAAGACTGGTCTCATTATGGATAACTTGATTGCTGATGGAAAAGCCAAACCATTTATTATTGTAATGGATAATGGTGCTTGGCGCTGGCCTGAGAATGTTCCAAGACCCAAACCCGGCGAGCGTCCTGCTCCAGGAAGCTGGCCTCCAAAAGGTTGGGCCGACGGTTTTACAAAAACACTGCTCCAAGATATTATTCCCATGATCGATACTAATTTCCGTACGCTTGCTGATCAACAGCACCGTGCAATGTCAGGTCTTTCAATGGGGGGTATGCAAACAAAAATCATAACACTTTCCACTCCCGATGTATTCTCTTATGTGGGTTTATTCAGCGGCGGCAGTATAACTGTGGAAGATGTTGAGAATTCCCCAGAATTCAAAGATAAAGTAAAACTTCTATTTGTCAGTTATGGTAGCCGAGAACTTGATGAAAACGGTGAAACCCGTTTCGGCGGAAATCCCAAAGCAGATATTGAAGCGTTAAAAAATATTGGAATAGATTCTCATTATTACGTTTCACCGTTAACTGCACACGAGTGGCAAAGTTGGCGACGAAGCTTACATGAATTTGCTCAACTAATCTTTAATGAATAAAGGAGAATAATTATGAGAAAGCAGTTAGCTTATTTTATAGTGATATTACTTACATTTTCAGGGTCATTGTGTTTTGCGCAAACGGATCAAGAAGCAGTTAAAGAAGACTTTAAAACAGCACCTAATGCTCAACCGGGTAAAGAATATCCTCAGGTTAATTCAGAGGGAAGAATTCGTACACAAATATCTGCACCAGAAGCAGATACGGTTCAACTTGATATAAGTGCAGTAAAATACAATCTAACAAAGGATGAAAATGGTGTTTGGATAGGTGAATCTGCTCCGCAAGATGAAGGATTTCACTATTATCAACTTTGGGTAGATGGAGCCGCAGTTCCGGATCCAAATAGTAAATACTATTATGGTGCAATGCGTTGGGGTAGCGGAATAGATATTCCTGCACATGATGAAGATATTTTTGCACTCAAAGATGTACCTCATGGTCAGACGAGAGAAATTCTTTTCCCTTCGAAGAGCACAGATATTGATCGTAGAGCATTTGTTTACACACCTCCTGGATACGAAAAAGATTTGGATAAAAGTTATCCTGTACTTTATCTTCAGCACGGATGGGGCGAAAATGAATTCGGCTGGCCTAATCAAGGTAAAGCAAATTTAATTATGGATAATCTTATTGCTGAAGGCAAAGCTAAACCGTTTATTATTGTAATGACCTACGGTATGACAAATGAAGTTAAAATCGGGGGTCTCAGGAATTTTGATATCAAACCCTTTCAATCAGTTCTTGTTGATGAACTTATTCCTTATATAGAAAAACATTTCCGCACACTAACGGATCAACCAAACTGCGCGATGGCCGGACTTTCAATGGGCGGCTTTGAGACTAAATTAATTACGTTAGCAAATCTTGATACCTTTTCTCATATCGGTCTTTTCAGTGGTGGTAGTATAAGTCTTGATGATGTGAATAATACTCCCGGTTTTAAAGATAAAGTAAAACTAGTATTTGTAAGCTTCGGCGGACGTGAGATTGATCGTATGAGAGAAAACGGTTACTCCTGGGGTGGAAATCCTGAGGAGGCTACAGAAGCAATTGCTAAAGAAGGCATCAATGCTCACTTTTATGTTTCTCCTAAAACTGCTCATGAATGGCAAAGCTGGAGACGTAGTTTATATGAATTTGCACAGTTAGTATTTCAAAACTAATAAGGAATAGGAATGAAACAATACAAAACAGTTTTAATAGTTTTTCTTATGATCTTATTAGGTTCATTATGTTTTGCGCAAACGGAAGATTCAAATATTAAAGAAGATTTCAAACCTTCTTCTACGAATCAACCGGGAAAAGAATATCCTCAAGTTAACTCAGAAGGACGAGTTAGAGCTAGAATTTCAGCATCTAAAGCAAATAAGGTGCTGTTGGATATAGGCGGAGTTAAGTATGAAATGACAATGGATAAAAACGGTGTGTGGACTGGCGAATCTGCTCCGCAAGATGAAGGATTTCATTATTATCAAATTTGGGTTGATGGCGCTGCAGTTCCAGATCCTGGTACAAAATATTATTATGGCGCTGGGCGTTGGGGAAGCGGAATTGAAATTCCGGCAAATGATAAGATTTTCTATGAATTAAAAAATGTTCCACACGGCAATGTTTGTGAACAATATTACTTTTCTAAAATTACTAACAAATGGCGGAGATGTTTTGTTTATACACCTCCTAATTATAATAAAAACACTTCCGCTCGTTATTTCCTGTTTTGTACTTGCAGCATGGAAGCTGGGAAGATGAAACAGGATGGAAAAATCAAGGTTATGCAAATTTGATCATGGATAATTTAATTTCAGGAAATAAAGCTGTCCCAATGATTATTGTAATGGATAACGGTTATGCGTTTGAAGAATCTCAAAATTCTGATAAAAAATACTCCTCCAAAATTTGTATTTGAAGAAGTACTAATTAAAGAAGTAATTCCAATGATTGATTCAACTTATAGAACAATTGCTGATCGCGATTATAGAGCAATGGCCGGACTTTCAATGGGTGCAAATCAAACAATACGAATTACCATGAATAATCTTGATAAATTTTCTTATATCGGCGGATTTAGTGGAACATCAAATTATCCAAAAAGCGATAAAATTGACCGTGAAACATTTATGAATGGAATTTTTAATGACGGAAATAACTTGAAAGAAAAAATTAATTTATTCTGGTTAGGATTAGGAACAAAAGAACCAAAACCTTTTCCGGAATCTGTTGGAGCATTTCGTAAAATGTTAGATGAGGCTGGAATTGATCATGTATATTATGAATCTCCAGTTACAGCGCATGAATGGTTAACATGGAGAAGAAGTTTATATCAATTTTGCTCAGTTGTTGTTCAGATATACAAAATAAATTTACCGGAAGATAAAAATGAAATTAGCTAAAAAATTTATATTAATATTTTTGGTGATAACTTCTTTTAACTAAAGCTCAAGAAATTATTGATTTGTATTCTGGAGAAATTCCTAATTCGAAAGAATCTACCATAAAAGAAGAATATAAAAACGGAATGTTCTCGAACGTAACAAATCCGACTTTAGAAATATATCCTCCCGAAAAAGAAAAACAAACGGGAACAGCTGTTGTTATTTGTCCCGGCGGCGGTTATGGTGTTGTAGTTTATGAAATGGAAGGAATAAAAACTGCAAAAGAATTTGCTAATAATGGAGTGAATGCATTTTTGCTAAAATATCGTCTTCCGAATGATTCTATAATGATTGATAAAAAAGTTGGTCCGCTTCAAGATGCACTTCAAGCAATAAAATTAGTTAGAGAAAATTCTGAAAAATGGGGAATTGATAAAAACAAAGTTGGAATTATGGGTTTTTCGGCCGGTGGGCATTTAGCTTCAACAGCTGCAACGCATTTTGATATGCAAATAATAGAAAATTCAAACAACATTAATTTGCGTCCGGATTTTCAAATATTAATCTATCCCGTAATTAGTATGCAAGATAAATTAACTCATTTGGGATCGAGAGAAAATTTATTAGGTAAAAATCCAACAAAAGATTTAATTGATTTTTATTCAAATGAATTGAAAGTAAATGAAAACACACCTCCAGCATATATTACGCACGCTGGAGATGACAAAGTTGTTGATGTGGAAAATAGTTTGGAATATTATAAATCTTTGAAAAAAAATAATATTCCGGCAGAGATGCATATTTATCCCAGAGGGAATCATGGATTTGTGTTATCTCAACCAACTGAAGAATGGATGAAACCAATTATAAAATGGTTGAAAAAGTTAAACTAAATATTAAACGAAGGGAATTATGAAAACTGGAAAAAAATTATTTCTGCACATTTTTATTCTGACTTTATTATTTACGAATATTTATTTCGCGCAATTTGGAAACCGACCGGTTGTCATTTCTCCACAAGTAAATAACGATTTTACAGTTACGTTTAATTTCCATGCACCTTCCGCAAAAGAAGTAAAATTAAATGCTCAATTTGAAAAACAGCCAATATTAATGAAAAAAGATTCTCTGGGAATTTGGAGCCTAACAGTTGGTCCGGTAAAACCAGATATGTATCCGTACTGTTTTATTGTTGATGGAATAAGTGTTGCAGATCCAAATAATTCAGCAATATTTCCAAATGAAGGATTTCAAAACAGTGTTGTAGAAATTAATGATAAAACACCGCTAATTCATTCAGTGAGAAATGTACGACATGGAACAGTTTCATATCGTTATTATTATTCTGAGGAACTTGGCATACGTCCCGTTGTAATTTATACTCCGCCAGATTATGAAAAAAATATTGATAAAAAATATCCAGTGCTTTTCTTACTTCATGGAACAACAGATACAGAAGAGACTTGGACGAAAGTAGGAAGAGCAAATATCATTTTGGATAACTTAATTAATCAGCAAAAAGCTGAGCCAATGATTATTGTGATGCCGTATGGAAGAGCTTATCCGGCGATTAGTAAATCTTCCGGAAGTTTAAGAAATTGGGAAAATCTACAAGAATTTAAAAAAGATTTTTTTAACAATCTCATGCTATTTGTTCAGGAAAATTATAGAATAAAAGAAGGTAAAGACAATTATGCAATTGCAGGATTTTCCGGCGGCGGCGGAGAAACTTTATATCTCGGTTTGAATAATCAAGACAAATTTAGCTGGGTTTGCGGATTTGCTCCCGGAATGTTGAAAGAAGAGTTTGATAGAAATAATGCCGGAGCGTTTGCTGATCCAAATCTTACTAATCAACAATTAAAATTATTTTGGATCGGTGTTGGCAAAGAAGATTTTTTATATGCAGTTGTGTTGGATTACTTAAAAGTTCTTGATGAAAAGAAAATTAAATATGAAAAATATATTTCAGAAGGCGGACATACTTGGATGAATTGCAAAGTTTATCTGAGCATAATTTTACAAAAGTTATTCAAATAATTTTTCGTGATAAAAAAAATAAAAATATTACAATAGAGGAAAAATGAAAATGTTCAGATTACTTATTATAGTTATAGTAATAGGTTTTGCTCAAGATTCTTTTGGAAATAAAATATATGATTTGAAAAGTCCAAACGAAAAACTCTCAATAAATTTTTGGTTAACTGAAAATGGTGAACCAGTCTATTCAATTTCAAGTTTGGGTGAATCAATTTTTAAGCAGTCTAAATTGGGAGTTGTGAGAAGTGATGGAAATTTTTCTGCTGATTTAATTCTTGATTCAGTTTCAAATGTTACAGTTGTAAATGATAATTATAAACTTCTTCATGTAAAAAGATTAGAATGCAATTATTCAGCAAATAAAAAAATATTTTATTTAAGAAATTCTGATTCAAAAAAAATAGAAATTATTTTCCAAGTATCGAATGATGGCGTTGCATTTAGATATCACTTTCCTGAAAATTCAGATGCGAAATTAAAAATTTATAATGAAACAACATCTTTTCATTTTGATACTTCTACCAAAGCATTTTTGCAGCCTTGTCCGGATGCAAGAACTGGCTGGAGTTTTTCACAGCCTTCTTATGAAGAATATTACCAGATGGAAATTCCAGTTGGAACAGTTTCTCCTTATCAAGCTGGATGGGTTTTGCCGGCACTATTCAATTATAAAAATTATTGGGTAAGTATTACTGAGACAGCAGTTGATACAAATTATTGTGGAACTCGTTTAAGTCAGTTTTCTCCGGATGGAGAATATTCAGTTCAATTTCCTCAACCGCAAGAAGTAAGAGGAAATGAATCCGCATTACCAGAATCAACTTTGCCGTGGTTTACACCCTGGCGAGTTATAGCAATTTCAGAAAACTTGGGCGGACTTGTAGAATCAACAATTGGAACTGATTTAGCAATTCCTCAAAAATATGATGTTTCCTCTTGGCTAAAACCCGGTATAGCTTCTTGGAGCTGGGTAATTCTTAAAGATGATTCTACAAATTTTGATACTCAAAAAAGATTTATTGATTTTGCTTCAAAAATGAATTGGGAATATTGCCTGATAGATGCACTTTGGGATACTCAAATTGGATATGAAAAAATAAAAGAACTAGCTGATTATGCTAAAACAAAAAATGTTAAAATATTATTATGGTATAATTCTGCTGGTGATTGGAACACCACTCCGTTAACTCCGCGTGATAAAATGTCATCAAAAGAAATAAGAAGAAACGAATTACAAAAGATACATGAAATGGGAATTGCCGGTATAAAAGTAGATTTCTTTGGGGGTGATGGTCAATCAATGATGAAATATTATATTGATATTTTGAAAGATGCAGCTGATTATAAAATTGCAGTAAATTTTCATGGTTGTACTTTACCGCGAGGTTGGTATAGAACATATCCAAATTTAGTCAGCATGGAATCTATTCGTGGTGAAGAATATGTAACTTTTGATCAATCTAATGCCGATCAACAACCATCGCATTGTGCAATGATTCCATTTACAAGAAATTTATTTGATCCGATGGATTTTACTCCGGTTAATTTTTCTGGAATTCCAAATATAAATCGTAAAACAACAAAAGGATTTGAAATTGCTTTATCTGTTTTATTTACATCTGGAATTCAACATATAGCAGAAACACCAAAAGGTATGAATACACAAAAAGATTTTGTTCAAGAGTTTATGAAAACATTGCCGGAAAGATGGGAAGATGTGAAATTTATTGATGGCTATCCAGGTAAGTATGTTGTTCTTGCTAGAAAATCTGGGAATGAATGGTATATAGCATGCATAAATGGCGAATCTGAAGATCGAACAATAACTTTGAATTTGCCGTTTATTAATAAGAGTTCCAAAGGGAAAATTATAACAGATTCTGTCGATTCAGAAAATCTTATTCAGGAAGAGATATCGTTTTTAAAAACAAATAAAATAGTTGTGAAACCAAACAGCGGATTTGTTCTAAAAATAA
Organism: Ignavibacteriales bacterium; assembly: GCA_020635285.1. Lineage (GTDB taxonomy): Bacteria > Bacteroidota > Ignavibacteria > Ignavibacteriales > Melioribacteraceae. The sequence continues at coordinate 186,803 of JACKAB010000005.1, forward strand.
ATAAAAAAAAATCAGGGTGATTTAACATGAAAAGAATTCTTGTTACAGTTTTATATTTTTTAATAGCATTAAATTTATTGGCACAGACAATGCCATTTCAGAATCCAAACTTAAGTTCGGAAGAACGCGCTGAGGATTTAATCTCCCGCTTAACTTTGGAAGAAAAGGCAATATTAATGTGTGATGTATCAGAAGCAATACCACGTCTGGGCATAAAAAACTTTAATTGGTGGAGTGAAGCATTGCATGGACTCGCTAACAACAATGATGTAACGGTTTTTCCCGAACCAATAGGAATGGCCGCATCTTTTGATGATGAACTTATGTATAAAATATTTGAGGCAACATCTGATGAGACAAGAGCTAAGTATCATGAGGCGATTAGAAATGGAGAAAAAAATAAACGTTTTCTAAGCCTATCTGTTTGGACACCTAATGTTAATATATTTCGTGATCCAAGATGGGGCAGAGGACAGGAAACTTACGGTGAAGATCCTTACTTAATGTCACGGATGGGTGTTTCCGTTGTGAAAGGTTTACAGGGACCCAAAGATTCAAAATATAAAAAGTTACTTGCTTGTGCAAAACATTATGCAGTTCACTCGGGACCAGAGTGGAGCCGGCACGAAATCAATCTAAATGATGTCGATCCGCGTGACTTGTGGGAAACTTATTTACCGGCATTCAAATCATTAGTTCAAGAAGCAGATGTTCGCCAAGTTATGTGTGCTTATCAACGATTGGATGACGAGCCCTGCTGCGGGAATACGCGTTTACTTCAAACAATTCTTCGTGATGAATGGGGATATAAACATATGGTCGTTTCCGATTGTGGAGCTATATCCGATTTTTACACTAGTCACAAAGTTTCATCAACGCCCGTTCATGCAGCCGCTAAAGGGGTATTGGCTGGTACCGATGTTGAATGCCAATGGGAAAATCATTTATATAGAAACATACCTGAAGCAGTTAAAAGGGGTTTGGTGAAAGAAGAAGAGGTAAATGAACGTTTAAAACGTGCATTAATCGGTCGTTTTGATTTAGGTGAAATGGATGATGACGAATTAGTACCATGGTCGAAAATACCTGCTTCAATTATTAATAATGAAGAACATAGGAAACTCGCACTTGATATGGCTCTTGAGTCTATGGTTCTTCTCCAAAATAAAAACAATATTCTTCCTCTAGATAAATCAATCGAGAAAATAGCTGTAATTGGTCCAAACGCTGATGACAAACCAATGCTTTGGGGTAACTATAACGGAGTTCCAATACGAACAATAACAATTCTTGATGGAATCAAATCTAAAGTATCGAGTGAAAAAATAATTTATGACAAAGGCTGTGACCTTGTTGAAGATAAAGTAACAGATAGTTATTTCCCACAATGTTCTTTTAATGACAAACAAGGTTTTAAAGTCACATACTGGAATAATCCAAATCGTGAAGGGGATGCAGTTATTACACAACAAATTAAAAATCCTATAAAATTAACAACTGCAGGACAGCATGAATTTGCCTCGGGTGTAAAATTGGAAGGCTTCTCAGCAAAGTATGAAACAGAGTTTACTCCAGCTATAAGTGAAGAGATTGTTTTCAAATGCGGGGCAACCGGTGCTCTCGAAGTAATTGTAAATGGCGAATCAATAGTAAAATATGTTAACTGGCGTACGCTTCCATCAAAACATCCTTACCACGTGGAAGCTGGCAAAAAATATAATATTGAAATACTTTATACCCAGATGAATAATTGGCAGGCCAACTTAGAATTCAATTTAGGTAAAGAAATTGATGTTGTTTATACAGAACTCATAAACAAAGTTAAGGATATTGAAGTTGTCATTTTTGTAGGCGGACTTTCTACAATTCTTGAGGGAGAAGAAATGCCTGTTTCTTACCCAGGATTCAAAGGAGGTGACCGAACTAATATTGAACTACCATCAGTGCAGCGTAATTGTCTGAAAGCTTTGAAAGACTCAGGAAAAAAAGTTGTTTACGTTAATTGTTCCGGTTCCGCAATTGCACTAACTCCGGAAACGGAAACATGTGATGCTATTCTTCAAGCATGGTATGGTGGTGAGTCTGGGGGACAAGCAGTTGCAGACGTACTCTTTGGTGATTATAATCCATCTGGTAAACTTCCGATTACTTTTTATAAAACTTCTGATCAATTGCCTGACTTCGAAGATTATTCAATGAAAGGTCGGACTTACCGTTTTATGGAAGATGCTCTATTCCCATTTGGTTATGGACTTAGTTATACAACTTTCTCAATTGGCGATGCCAAAATAAGTTCCAACACCTTAAATGAAAATGGAAGTATTAAAATGGTGATTCCAGTTTCAAACACCGGTAACACTGATGGAACTGAAATAGTTCAAGTTTATGTACGAAAAAAAGATGATAGTGATGGTCCAATTAAGACATTGAAAGGATTTAAGAGAGTAAATGTTGAGTCTGGTAAATCTTCTGAAGCAATTATTGAACTGCCTTATGATTCATTTGAATTTTATAACAGGCAAAAAGTTATGATGACAGTGGAACCAGGAGATTATGAAATAATGTATGGCAATACTTCGGATAGTAAAAAATTAAGGAATATAAAGGTATCAATTCAGTAAGTAAAATTTTTTGCAAATAATTAGGATATAATTAAAGTGACGGCAGGAATATGAAGAATAACAGAATGAAATATTTGCTAATTACTATTCTAGCTCTATGGATATCTCAGCTATTAGCTCAAAGTCAGCTTTACTCAAATGAGTTTGCGCTATCAGACGTAAAGTTGCTGGATAGCCGTTTCAAAGATGCAAGAGATCTGAATATAAGTGTTCTATTGCAATATGATGTTGATCGCTTACTAGCTCCTTATCGTAAAGAAGCGGGTCTATCAAAAAAAACAGAAAGTTATCCTAACTGGGAAGGTTTGGATGGTCATATTGCAGGTCACTATCTATCTGCAATGGCTATGAATTATGCCTCCACAGGTAATGATGAGTGTAAGCAAAGAATGGAATATATCCTTTCAGAAATTAAGGAATGCCAGGAAGCAAATGCTGTAAACAATTCAGAGTGGGGCGTCGGTTATGCTGGGGGATTTCCAAACAGCAGTAAATTATGGTCTACTTTTAAGAAGGGAGATTTTAGCGTCTACTTCTCTTCTTGGGCTCCTTTCTATAATCTTCATAAAATGTATGCTGGACTTCGTGATGCATGGCTCTATTGCGATTCTGAAGATGCCAAAGAAATGTTTCTCAAATTTTGTGATTGGGGAATTACACTTACTTCAGATTTATCTGATGAGCAGATGCAGAAAATGCTGAATATGGAGCATGGCGGTATGAACGAAATGTTTGCTGATGCATATCAAATTACGGGTGATGAAAAATATCTTATTGCTGCAGAGAAATACTCACACAAAGCTCTATTAGATCCATTATCTGAAGGAATTGATAATTTAGACAATAAACATGCAAATACCCAAATACCAAAATTTGTGGGATTCGAAAGAATAGCCGAACTAAGTGATGAGGAGAAGTATTATAATGCCGCAAAATTCTTTTGGGAAACAGTTACTGAGAACCGTTCTCTTGCTTTTGGAGGAAATAGCAGAAGAGAACATTTCCCTAGTAAGGATGCATGTATTGATTTTGTAAATGTAAATGATGGACCGGAATCATGCAATTCCTATAATGTGCTTAAATTAACTGAGGATTTGTTCAGAGTACATCCTTCGGCAAAATATGTAGATTATTACGAACGTACAATATTCAATCACATCCTTTCAACCCAACATCCTGTGCATGGCGGATATGTATATTTTACTCCAGCACGTCCACGTCATTATAGAGTTTACTCCGCACCCAATGAAGCAATGTGGTGCTGTGTGGGTACAGGTATGGAGAACCATAGCAAATACAATCAGTTTATCTACACTCATTCAAACGATTCACTGTTCCTAAATCTTTTTATTGCTTCCGAGCTTAATTGGAAAGAGAAGAGTGTAAAGATCAAACAAGAAACAATTTTTCCTTTTGAGGAGGAAACTACACTAACAATAGATGAAGGTAACTCAAAATTTAAATTAATGGTACGCTATCCGTCATGGGTAAGTGAGAACATGTTAAAAATTACAGTTAACGGAAATAATGTTTCATATGATACAAATCCTTCATCTTATGTTTGTATTGATAGGGAATGGAACAAAGGAGATGTAGTTCAAATTAGGTTCCCGATGCATAATACCGTTGAACAAATGCCGAATGTACATGAGTATATTGCTTTTATGCATGGACCAATTTTACTAAGCGCAAAAACTGGGACAGAAAATTTAAAAGGTTTGATTGCAGATGACGGTCGTTGGAGCCAATATGCAGCTGGTGAATATTTGCCTGTTGATAAAGCTCCTATTTTAATTGAAGATAACATTCAAAATATTGCGGATAAATTAGTATCGGTTAAAGACAAATCGTTAAACTTCAAGTTAGATGTTAAAATGATTAATAAAGCAGACCTTACTTTGCAACCATTTTTTCAAATCCATGATGCTAAATATATGATGTATTGGCTGGCTTTAACACCTGACGAATACCAAACATATTTAGAGTCATTGGCAAATATTGAAAAAGAAAAACTTCTGCTTGAGAAGCGTACGGTTGATTTTGTGGCTACTGGTGAACAACAACCGGAAACCGATCACTCTATGCAAATTGAAAATTCTAATACAGGCAATAATTTGGATGAATTTTGGCGAGAAGCAAGTGACGGTGGGTATTTTAGTTATAATCTATTTACAAACTACGAATCAAATTTGAGTTTATATGTTCGTTACTGGGGTGCCGAATGGGGCAATCGAAAATTTGAGATTTACATTGACGATGAAAAATTAGTGACTGAAGATAATACTGGCAGGTGGAACCAGTCCCTTTTTAAGGATATTGTTTATGAAATACCTAAGTCAATGATAGAGAATAAAAAAAATGTAAGAGTTAAATTCCAATCATTTAAAGAAACTACTGCAGGCGCTGTTTATATGGTAAGGTTACTGAGAACGAATTCTAATTAAATGATTTTCTCTAAGGTACTTTAAATGAATACTATGAATAAAATTAAATAATTAGGAGCATTATGAGGAAGTTAATCTTCTTAATTACTTTCTTTAGTTTAATTGGAATTTCCACTTACTCTCAAGAAATAGAAAAACAAGCACCACAAGGGTTTGATACTTTTCGTAAAGATGTTGTTCACGGAAAAATTGATTCCGTTTATTACAATTCGGAAACTATTGGCAAAAAACGTAAAGCAATGATTTATTTGCCACCAGGTTATTCAAAAGATAAAGAATACCCAGTGCTATATCTTTTACATGGTATTGGTGGTGATGAAAAAGAATGGATAAACGGTGGTCACCCGGAAATTATATTGGATAATCTTTACGCTGAAAATAAAATTGAGCCTATGATTGTTGTTATGCCAAACGGCAGAGCAATGAAAGATGATCGAGCAATAGGAAATATTTTCGATAAAGAAAAAGTTGATGCCTTCGCTAATTTTGAAAAAGATTTATTAAATGACCTTATCCCATTTATTGAAAATTCTTTTCCAGTTTTTAGAGATAGGGAAAATCGTGCTATCGCTGGTTTATCAATGGGTGGCGGTCAATCATTAAATTTCGGACTTGGTAATTTAGATAAGTTTGCTTGGGTTGGTGGATTTTCTTCAGCTCCCAATACAAAGAAACCGGAGGAACTTTTTCCAAATCCAGAGGAATCAAAAAAGAAATTAAAACTCCTTTGGATTTCTTGTGGAGATAATGACGGCTTAATTCCATTCAGTACAAGAACACATGAATTTGCAAGAGATAATGATATTCCCCATATTTTTTACTTAGAACCTGGAGTGCACGATTTTAAAGTTTGGAAAAACGGCTTATATATGTTTTCACAATTATTATTCAAACCAGTGGATGTATCAAAGTTTAATGAGTACAGTCTTGTGGGTATACCAGCTTCATCAAATGTTAGAAGGGCAAAGTATCCGCAGATTTTACCGGATAATAGAGTGATATTTCAAGTAAAAGCCCCTGCTGCAAAAAAAGTTCAAATTGATTTAGGCAAAAAATATGACATGGTAAAAGATACAAGTGGTGTTTGGGAAATTACTACCGATACAATTAGTGAAGGTTTTCATTACTATTCATTATTGATTGATGGCGTTGCCGTTGCTGATCCGGCAAGTGAAACTTTTTACGGAATGGGACGAATGGCTTCCGGGATTGAGATTCCACAGAAGAATGATTTTTATTATGAATTAAAAGATATACCTCATGGCGATATAAGAATTAAAAAATATTATTCCAATTTACTGAATAAATGGCGGCAAGTTTATATTTATACTCCTCCTGGTTATGATCAAAATGTAAATGAAAAATATCCAGCACTTTATATTTTACACGGAGGCGGTGAAGATGAACGGGGCTGGGCAATTCAAGGTAAAACGGATTTAATTCTTGACAATTTAATTGCCGATAAAAAAGCAGTCCCGATGCTTATAGTAATGCCCGATGGAAATATTGATGCGCCAATGTTTGGTGACCAAGTGTTAAAACTGTTTGAAACAGAATTAACAAAATCAGCGATTCCATTTATTGAGAATAATTATCGGGTTAAAACAGATTCCAAAAATCGTGCACTTGCCGGATTATCAATGGGCGGACTTCAAACACTTTATGCCGGAATAAACAATACAGATTTGTTTTCATACTTAGGAGTATTTAGTTCAGGCTGGATTCAGCCAATGCAAAAAGACTTAGCAACTTCTCAATATGATTTAATGAAAATCAATTCTGATAAAATAAATGACAATTTAAAATTATTTTGGATTTCGATGGTGGTGGTAAAGAAGATATTGCTTACAATAATTGCCAATTAATGATGCAAAAATTTGATGAAATGAAAATAAAATATCAATACAGTGAATATCCTGGCGGACATACTTGGCCGGTTTGGAGACATGATTTATATAAATTTACTCAAATATTATTCAAATAAAATATTATTAACAGAATGAAAAATCAAGGTAAAATATTTTTCCACTTAGAAATGAGCATAACAAAAAATATATCAAATCTTTTTTTTTTTTTGTGTTATTTACTTCTCTGATATTTTCACAATCAACTAATAATGGAAAAAAAATTAGCTCCAATTTATTTGGATTATTTTTTGAAGATATAAATTATGCTGTTGATGGTGGATTTTACGCAGAGCTTATTCAAAATCGTTCGTTTGAATATAATCCAACAGAGCAAAAAGTTGGAATCCACTTTCTTTTTGGGAATATATTTCACCTGGGTTTTCTTACGGAAGAATTAGTGTGGAAACAAATTCACCTATTCATCCAAATAATCTGCATTACGTCGTTCTCGATGTTGAACATGTTGGTAATGAAGCGAATTATATTGGTGATTCCGGAGTTGGTTTAAAAAATATCGGATTTAACGGAATGGTAATTAATGCCGGTGACAAATATAATTTAACTTTTTTGTACGCCAGTATTCAGAAGAGCCAATTAATTTCAAAGTAAGTTTGCAAAGTCCATCAGGCAAAACAAAATATGTAGAAAATCAAATTATAACTTCTTCAAAGGATTGGCAAAAGTACTCAACCAGTTTTATTGTTTCAGAAAATAGTGATAGCGCAACATTAGTTATTCTAGCAACTACAAAAGGTAAACTAGCGATAGATGTAGTTTCACTTTTCCCAGAAAAAACTTTTTCTAAACCGCCCAAACGGATTAAGAAATGATCTCGCGCAAGTACTAGCCGATATGAAGCCTAAGTTTATTCGTTTCCCAGGCGGATGTCTTGTTCATGGTGATGGTTTAGGAAATATGTATAGATGGAAAAATACCATCGGTCCAATTGAACAAAGAAAAGAACAGAGAAATATTTGGGGTTATCACCAGACTACTGGATTAGGTTACTTTGAGTATTTTCAATTTTGTGAAGATATTGGTGCAAAGCCTTTACCGGTATTGCCTGCTGCTGTAAGTTGTCAGAATTCCGGAGGAACTTGGAGGATCGGAGGGACTGGTCAAAAGGCATTACAGATAAATGAAATGGATGAATATATTCAAGAAGTTCTTGATTTAGTTGAATGGGCAAATGGACCCATAACTTCAACATTGGGGAAAAATGAGAGCCGAAGCAGGACATCCGGAATCATTTAATCTTGAATTTATTGGTATTGGAAATGAAGATAAAATTACCCTGGAATTTGAAGAAAGATTTAAAATGATATATGAAACTGTAAAATTAAAACATCCTGAAATAACAATAGTTGGTACGGTTGGACCATTTCACAGTGGAGATGATTTTGATAAAGGATGGGAATTAGCAAAAGAATTGAAAATCCCAATCGTTGATGAACATTATTATGTTGATCCAAATTGGCTTTTAGCTAATCAGTATCGTTATGATAAATATGATAGAAATTCTTCAAAAGTATATTTGGGTGAATATGCTTCTTGGGGAAACAAAATGATAAATGCAATTGCTGAAGCCGTATATCTAACTTCACTTGAAAGAAATGGCGATTTAGTTGTTATGGCTTCATACGCTCCATTATTAGCGAAAAAAGATTTTACCCAATGGCGAAGTGATATGATATTTTATGATAATACAAAAATTTGTTTAACACCAAATTATTATGTGCAAAAATTATTTATGATAAATCAAGGTGATTTATATTTTGATAATGTTATTTCTTTCGATAAAAATGATACATCGTTAGCTTCATCATGCGTTAAGGATAGTGAAACCGGAGATTTAATTTTAAAATTAGTTAATGCAAGTTCCGATTCAAAATACATGAAAATTGATTTATCAAATTTTAATATTAATTCAGAAGCCGAGAAAACAATTTTATCAGGTGATGCTGAAGATGATACATTTGAGAATCTTGATAATGTTAAACCAGAAAAATCAATAATAAGTATTCAATCAAAATTTAATTACGATGCACCGGCAATGTCTTTATCAGTAATACGAATAAAAATAGAAAAATAAATTTTATAGAGTAAGTGAGAAAATTATGATTAAAAATTTGAACAATATTAAAATAATATTGCTGATGATAATATTATCGTCTGTAGGGAATAATTTATTTGCACAAAAACTCCACAGTGATAACGGTGATGGAACATTTACAAATCCGGTTATTGCTGCAGATTTCCCCGATCCCGACGTAATTCTTGTGGATGATACTTATTATATGGTTACCACAACTATGTTTGTTTTCCCCGGAGTTACTGTAATCAAATCAAAAGATTTAGTTAATTGGGAATATTGCAGTAATGCTGTTCCAAGATTTGATTTTAGCCCTTGCTATAATTTGAATGGTTGTAAAAGATATGGTCATGGGCAGTGGGCAACGAGTATAAAATATAATAAAGGTAAATTCTATTTATTATTCGTGACTTTAGATGAAGGTGGATTTATATGTTCATCAGAAAAAGCTGAAGGCCCTTGGGAAATTAAAAAATTACCGAAAGCATTTTATGATGCTGGATTATTCTTTGATGAAGATGGAAGAATATATGTCGCTCACGGGTATAATGAAATTAGAATGACGGAAGTTGATGAAAATTTTGCTCCGATAAGTAACGACTCTCTAATTTATGTTGGTGATATTCGTAAAGGATTAGAAGGAACGCATGTTTATAAAATTAACGGATACTATTATTTGTATTGTACTTATGGAGGTTTAGACGGAATTCAAGTTGCGCTTCGTTCAAATAATATTTACGGTCCATATGAACAAAAAATTGTAATTAGTGAAAAAACACACGGACCAAATTTTGGAATTCATCAGGGAGCATTAATTAAAACTCAGACCGGTGAATGGTGGACTATGTTATTTGTTGATAGCGGACCTTTTGGTCGGTTCCCTTCATTGCAACCAGTAACTTGGATTGACGGCTGGCCAATGGTTGGTGTTGATGGAAAAGCAGTTGTAACATATAAAAAGCCAAATGTAGGAAAAGATTATCCAATAAAAATATTTCCTACGTCAGATGAGTTTAATACTCATAAGCTAGGAATGCAGTGGGGATGGAATCATAATCCCGATTCAGCTAAATGGTCGCTTCTAGAAAATCCCGGTTCACTTAGATTAAAAACTGTTAAAGTTGTTGATAGCTTACAAAAAGCTCAAAATACTTTAACACAAAGAATGTTTGCTTATTATTCAGATACGTTAGCCTCAGTTGGAACAACAGAGTTAAATTTTAAAAATATGAAAGATGGTGATATAGCTGGATTAGCTGTTTTCCAAGACCCATATGCATATATTGGAATAAAAAAGATTAAAAATAAAAAATATGTGATAATGGTTAATAATGGTAAAATGATTGATTCTTCTGAAGTTAAAGTAGATAAAATTTATTTAAAAGCAAACGCTATATACGGAACTGGCGCTGCTGATATTTTTACCGGGAATGCTCCAGCTGGAACCGGAAGCGCATTATTTTCATATAGTGTTGATAACAAAAATTTTACAAAAATTGGTGATGAATTAAAAATGAGATTCAGTTTAAAAATATTCACCGGAAATAAATTTTGTTTATTCAACTATGCTACAAAGGAACTTGGAGGTTATGTTGATTTCAATTGGTTTAGAACTAGCGCGGAAAAAATTTAAAATTTATTTTGGAATAAATTAGTTAATAATTTTTTAATAACATAAATGTAAGGGAAAGATGAAGAATAATATTAAACAAAATCAAAAGTATAAGAAACTTTTAAGATTGGAATATGGAGAAATCATTATGAATAAAATAATTTTTATTAAAGTTATTGTAGTTGCTCTGGCAATTTTAACAAATATTTCATTTGCACAAAATCTAAAACTAAATGAATCAGATTATTTTGAAGCACAAGGCATTAATGTTTTAGTTTTCAGCAATCAATATAATGGAATGTTTTTTGATGAAAAAACTGCTGGTATTGAGTTAATTCAGCATGGCATTAGAACATCTACAGGAGGGGCAGTAAGATTAGCAAACACACCGGAACAATGGGATTTAGTCCCAATGATGGTTGATCGAAAAGTTGATAAAGAAAAAAATAGTATTAATGTTGTTTTAAAATATGAAGAATTCGATTTTACTTCTAAAATTAATGTAATTGCAAAAGATAATGGTGTGTTGATAAGTGTATATCTAGATACTCCGGTACCAGAAAAACTTGAAGGACGTGCGGGATTTAATTTAGAATTTTTGCCTTCAACGTATTTTGAAAAAACATATATGGTTGATGGTAATGGCGGGAATTTCCCAAGATATCCTGCTGGTAATACTACGATTGAATCAATAAAAAATAAAATTACACAGTTTGCTGGTCACACAACTTTTGATGATAGAGGACAAGGCGAATTTATTGTTCCGGAGCCATTAGCAAAAGGAAAAACAATTGTTTTATCGCCTGAATGCCCAGAGAGTTTTGTAACAATAAAAAGTTTAGATGCAGAAATTATGTTATTAGATGGTCGCAATGTTGCACAAAATGGCTGGTTTATTGTAAGAAGCCTTCTTCCAGTTAATAAAACTGGAAAAGTTCTTGAGTGGTATCTTGAAGCAAATACAATCCCAAATTGGGTTAGAAAACCAAATATTGGTTTCTCACAAGTTGGCTATACTCCAAATCAAGAAAAAGTTGCTGTTATAGAATTAGATAAAAATGATACTCAATTAAATAATGCAAAAGTATTTCAAATTACTTCAGATGGAAAATCTGTTGAGAAATTTAATGGTGATGTGATAGAATGGGGAAAATATCTAAGATATAATTATGCAAAATTTGATTTTAGTTCAGTTAAAGAATCCGGAATTTACTATATCCAGTATGGTGATAACAAAACAAATACTTTTAGAATTAATAAAAATGTTTATGACGATGTTTGGCATCCAACAATGGATGTTTGGTTCCCAGTTCAAATGGATCATATGCAAGTAAACGAAGCTTATAGAGTTTGGCACGGAGAGCCTTATAAGGATGATTGTCTTCAAGCGCCGCTTAACCATCAACATTTTGATGGTTATAAGATGGGAGATACAACAGACACAAAGTATAAACCATATGAAAGAATTCCTAATATGGCAATTGGCGGCTGGTTTGATGCAGGTGATTTTGATATTCAAACCGGCTCACATAATCATGTTATTTCAAGTTTTATTGATACTTGGGAAAAATTCAAAGTTGAGCGTGATCAAACATTTATAGATCAGAAAACTTGTTATGTGGATATTCATCGCCCTGATGGTAAAATCGATATTCTCCAGCAAATTGAGCATGGAACGTTGAACCTTGTTGCACAATGTGAAAATATTGGTCACCCGGTAATGGGAATTATAGTTCCAAATTTACATCAATATCATCATCTTGGTGATGCAATGACTGAAACTGATAATCTTCCTTATAATCCAAATTTGAAGCCATATGAAACAGACGGAAAATCAAGTGGAACAATGGATGACCGTTGGGCATTCACTACACGATTACCTTTTTTAGATTTTCAAACCGCTGCAACGCTTGCAGAAGCTGCTCGCACTTTAAAAGGGTATAATGATGATCTTGCAAATCGAAGTTTGACAAATGCAAAAAGGTTATTAGATGAAGCCGATGAAATCCTTAAAAAACCTATTAAAGATGATAATCCATGGTGGACAAGATGGGCTAGAGGTGCTGACATTGAGGCGGTTCTTCAATTATATATAACTACAAAAGAGCAAAAATATGCTGATAGATTTTCAGAAAAAATATGGGCAATTCTTGAACCACCTAAAATAGATGATCCGCACATTGATCCAAGTTTTTCTTGAGTAGAAGTATTAAAGTAGTTTTAAAAGCTGTTCCTTATATGGATGGTGAATTCAAAACAAAATTAAGAGATTATGTAATCAAGTATAAAAATTATTTAACAGAGTTAGAAAAGAAAAATCCATATGGAATGCCAATAGCAACCGGCGGTTGGGGCGGCAGTGGTAATGTTGTGGCAACTGCAATTACAAATTATTTTGCTTATAAATTATATCCAGATATTATGACAAAAGAAGATGTTATAAAAGGGGCAAATTATATTTTTGGATGTCATCCATATTCTAATCTTTCTTTCGTAAGCGCAGTTGGCACTAAATCGAAGAAAGTTGCTTATGGAAATAACAGAGCAGATTTCACAACAATCGCCGGAGGAATTGTTCCTGGTGTAATGCTGCTCAAACCGGATTTTCTTGAAAACAAAGATGATTGGCCTTTCTTGTGGGGAGAAAATGAGGTGACAATCGGCGGTTCAGCTGATTATATTTTCTTGGCAAACGCAGTTAGAGAATTGTTAAAATAAACTGAATAGGAATGCTGATATGAGTTTTCCAAAAATTATTTCATTTACACTTTTGAATGCATGCAATCTCAGATGTAAAATGTGCGGACAGTGGAGTGAAACCGGATATTTGAAAAATAAAATTGTTGAAGCAAATCCGCAATTAGATTTAGAAGTCTGGAAAAAACTTATTGATGAAATTTCTAAACATAAAATTAGATTCATTTTAATTAGGGAGGAGAACCATTTTCTTTCCCCAAATTATGGATTTAATAAAATATGCAAATAGTAAAAATTATTTCTCTCAATTGATACAAATGGAACGATGATTGAAAAATATGCTGAAGAACTTGTTCAATTGGGAAATATGCATATTACTTTTTCTGTCGATGGTCCGGAACACATCCATGATGAAGTACGCGGAATTGAAGGAAGTTATAAAAAAATTAAAACCAATATTGCTTTATTTAATGAACTTGAGGAAAAATATAACAAACCACTTAGCAAAAGTATTTGTTTTACAATTAGTAAATATTCATATCAAGGATTAGGCGAAATGCCAAACGTTGCAAGGAAATGGGAATAAAATCAATCAATATTGTGCCATATTATTTTTTCAATTCTGAAGTTGGCAAAGAATATGAATTTGAATTAAACGAACTCTTTGATACTCATGCCTATTCATGGAAAGGATTTCAAAATGAAAATTCCGGAATCGATTTTGAATTATTTAATGCACAATATGAAAAATATATATTTTCAAAATTAAATGGAATTGAGAATTTTCCTTTTATGCCTTTTACAATAGAAGAGTATAAAGAATGGTTTGATAATAGTCATACTGTTGTTGGAACAGAAAAATGCATGAATATAGAAAGTCTTATAGATATTCAGCCAAATGGCGATGCTAATTTCTGTATTGATTTCCCAGATTATGTTTTCGGAAATGTGAAAAATAATTCGATTGAAGAAATATGGAATTCTGAAAAAGCAGAAATGTTTAGAAAGTACAGAAGAAAAAAACACTGGCGGTATGTTATCGTTGCGGAGCAAAATATTGCTCTGAAATAAAAGAGTAAAAGTATTTTATATTGTAATGAAATTAAAAATAATATTTGATCTTTCTAAATTATTTGTAAAATACAAAGTTAGAGGAATAATAGCGCTATTATTTTTTCTTGCTAAAGTACAAGTTAAATTTATTTTAGAGGTTTAAGAAATACATGAACAATTTCTTTTAAACCCTAATTGAGACAGATAAATAGAGGAGTAACTATGAATACATTTTTCAAAAGTTTGTAAAAGTTTGTCCAAAAACCGGAAGGATTAGAAAGTTTATATTACCAAAAGGTTTTTACAAAATCCTTTTTCCATTTGTTGGTTTGGCAGCACTTGCATGGATTATACTCCGCGTTATTCCAAAACCTAGCAGAGCTGCTTATCCTTGTATGAAAGTCGCAACACCTATTGCTTCAAGTTTTGTTATTTGGTTAGTTGGATTAGGAGTATCAATAAAAGCATTTACTAGTATGAAATCTGCTTATCTGAACTCTTCATATTTTAGAACCGCAATCTTTCTTGTGATAGGAGTTGTATTCGGAGCAGTTGCATTTAGCCAATATGGATTGGAATCATATGCAGGATCGAAAGATAATAAAGTATTTAAACAAGCTGTTTTAGAACCAAACCAGCCAATGGGAACTCCCGTTGGAATATTTCCAGGTAGAGTTGTTTGGGTTCATGATCCAGCTGCAACAAATGAAAACTGTGATCCAATGGCAGAAGGTCATTCCTATTTTGCGCCAGAAAATACTAATCAAGATGTGGTGGATGCGATGGTTTCGGAAGTAATTCATTCATTAACCGGGACAACATCAGATTCTTCTGCATGGGACGCTATTTTAAATTCCATAACAATAAACGAGGAAAAGGTGAAGTTGGATACCAAACCGGTGAAAAAATATTTCTTAAAATAAATGCAACTAGCGCATGGTGGGGTAATTACAATGATGGTGATTTATCAAAGGTTTATAGTTCATGGGGAGGTGTTAATTCAAATTATGGACTTTCTGAAACAACTCCTCAATTTATGAAAGCTATTCTACGTCAGCTTGTTGATGTTGTGAGGGTTCTGCAAGAAGATATTTACATTGGGGATCCAATGAAATTTGTCTATAAACATATATATGAATATTTAAGTTCAGACTTTCCTAATATACATTATTTGGATCATACAGGACATACAAACCTTGGAAGGGAATTAGCTGAGAAAGGCACTGCTCCTTTGGTAAAATATTCTGATAGAGGAACTGTCTTAGTTGATGTTGCAAATAGTGGGGCCCCAGTATATGAAGATAAATTGTATAAAATATTTGAAGAAATGGAATACATGTTAAATCTACCTCAGATGAAAGGTCATATAAGAGGTGGTGTAACAATGTTTGCTAAAAATCATTTTGGTTCTCATACACGAGATGGTGCAAATCATTTACATAATGGCTTGATGGATCCGGGTGAAACAGGATTATCAAAAAGACCTGGCTATGGATTATATAGAGTACAAGTAGATTTAATGGGACATGAAATATTAGGCGGCAAAAACTTATTTTATATTATGGATGCACTTTGGGGTACACATCACGAACTAGCTAACCCCCATAAATGGCAAATGGCTCCTTTTAATAATGATTGGACCTCTTCTGTAATAGCATCATTCGATCCTGTCGCTATAGAATCTGTTGGTTATGATTTTGTTAGAAATGAATTTACTCGTGAAAGATATCCTGAAGGATTTGTTTTTTACAATGGTGATGTTTTAGAAACAATACAGGCGGATGGCGTTTGTGATTATCTGAGACAAGCGGCAGATTCTTCTAATTGGCCAGAAGGAATTCAGTATGATCCCGAAAATGATGGTACTTTAATTGGAAGTCTGGGTACTCACGAACATTGGAATAATGAAACTGATAAAGAATATTCAAAAAACTTAGGAACTGGTGATGGAATTGAACTAGTAAAAGTAGAAGGAGTTGTGGTTTCTGTTCTTTCATCTCCATCAGGACTTATTTCTAAGGTTTCAAATGAATCCAATGTTGAACTTAGTTGGACCGATAATTCAAATGAAGAAGAAGGTTTTATTATTGAAAGAAAAGAAAATTCTGATAATGCTGAATATATTGTTTTAGATACAGTTGCAGCTAATCAAACTTCATATACAGATACTACCGATAAAATAGTCTCAAGTTATTATTATAGAGTACGAGCATATAACTTATCACTAAATTCTGAATATACTGATGAGATTTTAGTTAATAATTTAGTGGTTGTTAGTGTTAGAGAAGAAACAATTTCAAATAACTTTCAATTAAACCAGAATTATCCAAACCCTTTCAATCCCTCAACGACTATTTCTTTTGCTCTTAATGAAGGATCAGATGTAAAACTTGAGATTTATGATGCACTAGGCAGGTTGGTCAAAGTATTGGTTGATGAAAAACTTTCATCTGGTACATATAGTCTCGATTGGAATAGTACTAATTATGTCGAATCACCAGTTGGTAGTGGTATCTATATTTATAAGATCACCGCTAATATTGATAATAAACTTTACTCTGAATCTAGAAAAATGATATTGGTTAAATAAAATGAATAAATTAAAATTATTGTCCCTAGTGTTTTTAATATTGTCAGTTAACTATTCATTTGCACAAACATGGAAATCTTTTACATCTTCAAATAGTGGATTGCCAAATAACATTGTTAATTCAATTGCTGTAAGTAACGATGGCACTATCTGGTTTGCAACAGATAGTGGACTTGCAGCATATAAGAATGACGTTTGGCAAGTGTTTACAGATGAGTCTTTATTGAGTGTTAATAAGCTCAATACAGTTTCATTCCTTCCTTTTGATTCAAAAGATATTTGGGTCGGATCGGATTCCGGTTTAGTAGTCTTTAATGTTGATTCCACAGAAATTATTGGAGACCCTGTTTATATAAATCGAGAAAATAATTCAATTTTATCTGATACAGTGAACAGTGCAGAATTGGATGGATTTTCTAATAATTGGATAGGAACTGCAAAAGGTTTATCTGTTATCACAGAAAAGAATGTTTATAATTTTAATGAAGCTAACGGCTTAGAAAGCAGTAAAGTAAGCGCATTAAAAGTGCTGCCAGATGATTGGGTGCATATTGCTACTGAAGGTGGTGGTGTAAGCAGATTGAAATATAACGGTGTCGATGGAATTACATCTGCATCAAGGATAGAAAACTCATGGAGTGCATTACCTTCGGATACTGTTCTTACAATTTATGTTACTGATGATACTCTTTATTGGTATGGAACTACAAAAGGAGCGGCTACTTTTTTTGGAGAAAATTCTAAAAGCAACAATTGGTGGGTGTATAATACTTTTTCAAGTGAAATAATTGATAATTATGTTAGGGCAATAGTTAGAGATAACGAAGGGAACATGTGGTTTGGTACTAAAAAAGGTCTATCAAAATTATCAAGATAAAAATTCTTGGGAATCATTTACAAGAAGAAGATGGATTAATCAGTAATAATATATTTGATATTAAAAGTTGAAAAAAAATAATATTTGGATAGCTACAGACAAAGGAGTTTCATTTATATCCAATAATCCAAGCGCTGTTGAAGAACAAAATAAAACTGATTATAAAATTAATTTAACAAATTATCCTAATCCATTTAATCCAGAAACAAATATTGAATATACAATATTCCGATAAAGCAAGTAAAAGTTCAAATTAGAAGTTTATAATAATATTGGGAAAATTGATGAAATTTTTGTTGATAGAAAACAAAATAGCGGTAATTATCAGGATTAAATTTTATTCAAAGAATATACCAGGTCTAGGAATTTATTTCTGCCGTTTAACAACTGATAAGGTTAAGTTTACGAAGAAAATGGTTTTATTAAAATAAAATGAATCTATTATTAATTATTTGAAAAAATCATTAATCATGCTTTTATTGAAATAAATAATATTGAAGGGAAAATGTTAGTAAAAAGAGATTTACAAATGTTATAATTTTATTTTCTTTTTATTCTCATACTGTCTCAATCGAAGATAATTTCTCAATCCTTACTTGACACTAACGCAAAAGTTGAAGAAATAACTTCTGGAATACAACAACCTGAAGGACCAATTTGGTCAGATAGTCTTGGTTTATTGTTCTCAGATATTAAAGGAAATATTATATATAAATGGACAGAGGGAAAAGGTAAGGAAATTTATTTAAATCCATCTGATAGCACAAATGGGTTAACTTATGATCTAAACGGCAATTTAATTGCTGGTCAAATGGGAAAAAGAAGGATTGTTCGTTTCGAAAGAATGGAACACAAACCTCACTTGCAGATAATTATGAAGGTAAGAAATTTAATAGTCCAAATGATTTAGTTGTTAAATCTGATGGGGCAATTTTTTTCACTGATCCCGATTTTAATATTCCTCAAGGTCAGCAAAAAGAACTATCATTTAATGGAATTTATAGAATCAGCCCTTCAGGGAATATACAATTTCTTGATAAATTAGCATTACCGAATGGAATATGTTTTTCTCTTGATGAAACAAAACTTTATGTTAACGATTCGCAGGAACATAAAATATATGTTTGGGATGTGGTTAACGATTCTACAATAACTAATAAAAAATTATTTTTTACTATACCAATCTTTTTTGGTTATGCCGATGGAATGAAGATTGACACTTCTGGAAATATATATTGTACTTGTTCAAATGCTGTTTGGATTATTTCACCTGCTGGTGAACAAATAGGAAAGATAGAACTGCCGGTAAATAATTCAGCATCAAATTGTACTTGGGGCGACAACGATAGGAAAACCTTATTTATAACAGCTGGCAAATCTGTTTATAAAATACGACCACTTCTTACAGGAATAAAAAATCAAAGTTCAACATTACCTGAAAAAATACTGCTTTATCAAAACTATCCTAATCCTTTTAATCCTACAACAAGTATAAATTATTCTTTGCCAAAGAAAAGTTACATTTCATTAAAAGTGTTTAATCTTTTAGGTAAAGAAGTAAAAACTTTATATGAAGGTATTAGAGAAGCTGGTGATTACACATCAACATTTAGCGGAAAAAGATTATCAAGCGGCGTATATTATTATAGGTTGGAATCTGAAAATTTTAATGGTACAAAGAAATTACTCATAATTAAATAAACTTTAATGGAGTTGAAAATGAAAAATCATTGTTTACGATTTATAACAGTTCTCTCATTATTTTTTCTATTAAGCGTTTCTGGTAATTCATATTGCCAGTTGGTGACAAATGGAGGATTTGAGAGTTCTGATACTGGTGCAATTAGTAGTACAAGCGGATGGCTTATGTTTGCGGAAGGAATTACTCCACCGCCAATATTTGAGATTGTTAATGATACAGTGGAGCAAGGGATCCGTTCTTTAAAAGTAACTGTTGATGGACTAGGAAGTAATCCATGGGATATACAAGTAGTTTCAGACAGTATCCCTATTATTCCAGGAATAAAATATAATTATTCAATTTGGGCAAAAGCAGAAAAACCAGGTGCACAAGTTTCCTTCACAGTTGGAAATTATTCATATTCTGAGTATGCAGTTATTCGTCCCGCTAATCTTACAACACAGTGGAAAGAATATAAATTGACATTTACTGTAACAGATAATCAATCTTATATCAGAGCTCCTATTCACTTCAATTATTCATCTAATTCTGGGAACCCAATTTATATAGATAATCTGAAAATTATTGATGAAAATTTTGGTAAAACACCAATAATTGTTGAAGCAGAATCTGGCAAGGTCGGCACTAATTTTTCAACTCTGCAAGCTGGTGAAATTACCTATGTTACCACTACTAAAAACTATACGGGACAAACTGCTCCAGAAGACACAAATAGTATGATAACATATCAGGTTGCTTTGCAAGATTCTGGTACCTATAATTTATTTGCCAGAATAAGAGTTGGGTCAGGTACATTTGATGATGATAGTTTTTTTTCGGGTAGAGGATTTGGTGAAAAAAATGATACTGCAAGAAGCGATTGGGTGTTTTTAAATGGACTTGCAAGTGCTGGTTTTACAAATGCTGATGATGTTGTAAACGATATTGGGACTGGGGGCTCTGAAATATGGAAGTGGGTTAATATCACAAAAAATCTTTTTCCCGTTGATACTACTTCAAAACCATTTACTGTTAGTTTAGATAGTCTTACACAAACATTTAAAATTGGCAGCCGTGAAGATGGTCTTTACATTGATAAATTTGCTTTTGGAAAATCACATTTATTTTACACTGTTAATGATCTTGATAATGAATTACCAGGAGCAGCAACAATAGAGAAACCTGATTCAAGTAAGTTTTATCAAGGGCCGCCTTTTGCCGAAGGTTCTCCTAAATTTTTAGGTAACGCATACGGTGATGTTCCAGATTATATCTTTGCTAATTATTGGAATCAATTAACACCCGGTAATGCAGGAAAGTGGGGTTCTGTTGCGAGTTTACAAGACTCAACAAAATGGAATTGGACAGGATTAGATAGAGCTTATAATTATGCAATGAATAATAACTTAATCTTTAAAAATCATACATTAATTTGGGGTCAGCAACAACCATCATGGATTTCAAATCTTGATTCAGCAAATCAAATTAAATACATAGAGACATGGATTAAAAAAGTAGGTGAAAGATATCCAAATATAGATATGATTGACGTAGTAAACGAACCATTGGCTTCACACAATCCACCAGATGGAGGAAATGGCAGAGCAAACTATAAAAATGCCTTAGGCGGAAACGGGGCAACAGGTTGGGATTGGGTAATTAAATCTTTTGAATTAGCAAGAAAATATTTACCAAATGCTAAGTTGATTCTCAATGATTATGGAATTATTAATGATAATAATTCAACCTCATCATATCTTAAAATAATTAATTTATTGAAAGACAGAGATTTGATTGATGGTATTGGTGTACAAGGTCATCGTTTTGAATTTGAGAATGCTGATACTAATACACTAAAAAATAATTTAAATAAACTTGGAGCAACAGGGCTGCCTGTTTATATCTCTGAATTTGATTTAGGTAATTATAGTGACTCAGGAACACCTAATGATAACACTCAATTAAACCTTTATAAAAAGATATTCCCAATTTTATGGAAACATAATGCAGTAAAAAAGGCATTACATTATGGGGCTATCTTGAAGGACAAATGTGGCAAAAAACATGTTTTCTTGTGCATACTGATGGGGAAGCAAGACCTGCATTAGATTGGATGGCTCAATACGTTAAAGATAATCCAGTTGGAGTAAATGAAAACATTTCAGTTTTACCAAACAATTTTGAATTGGAACAGAACTTTCCCAATCCATTTAATCCTGCTACAAATATAAGATACAATATTGCAAATACTACAAAAGTTACATTGAAAGTATATGACATACTTGGAAGGAAGTGCAGACTCTTGTTAATAAAATTCAATCACCAGGGCAATATAGTATTGAATTTAATGCTGTTAGTCTCTCTAGCGGTATATATTTTTATCAGCTTAATGCTGGAAGTTTTAACTCAATAAAAAAACTTGTTGTACTTAAATAAAATTATTCTATTAAATCATTCGATAGCTGGATCTTAAAAATCCAGCTATTGTTAATTAAAATGAAAAAGATGAAAAATATTTACTACTTTTTAATCATATATATACTTCCATTGCAACTTTTTGCACAATCCAAATCGATTTCTGATACACTAAAACAACCAATTAATTTAACAGCTCAAGAAGACCATGCACGTTTATTAAAACTACTTAATATAGATTCACTAAGACCAGGCCCTTCAGGTAATCCTAACGCACCAAACGCTGCTAACAGTGATGAAGCTAAGGCAAATCCATACCCAAATCTTCCGGATCCGTTAAAATTAAATAATGGTCATATAGTTATTACACCGGAAATGTGGTGGAAACAACGTAGACCAGAAATAAAAGAATATTTTGATAGAGAAATTTATGGTAGATTGCCGCAAAATATTCCGGGTGTAAAATGGGATGTTATCAAAGTTGAAAATAACAAAGTTGCGGATATTCCAGTAATCACAAAAAAAATTATTGGGCACATTGATGATACTAAATACCCATTAATTAACGTTGACATTGAACTTACGCTTGTTACACCTAAAGATAGAAAAAGTCCCGTACCAGTAATAATTCATTTTGGTTATGATTTTAGCAAATTTCCCAATTTTGATTCAACAAAACTTCCTCCGGATTTTGATAAATGGAAATCAGAAATTCTTTCTCATGGTTATGGATACGCAATTTTAATTCCCACAAGTTTTCAAGATGACAATGGTGCTGGTTTAACTAAAGGAATAATCGGATTAGTTAACAAAGGTCAACCGCGTAAATTAGATGATTGGGGTACGCTTCGTGCTTGGGCTTGGGGGGCAAGTAAAACTTTAGATTATTTAAAAACAGATAAAAATGTTGATGGAAATAAAGTTGGTATCGAAGGACTTTCAAGATATGGTAAAGCTGCATTAGTAACTTTGGCTTATGACCAAAGATTTGCAATAGGTTTTATTGGATCTTCTGGTGAAGGTGGTGCAAGTTTGCTTCGTCGGAATTTCGGTGAATTAATTGAGAATGTTGCCTCAACAGGAGAATATCATTGGATGGCAGGGAATTTTTTAAAATATGCCGGAACCTTGACAACAAAAGATCTTCCGATAGATGCTCATGAACTAATTGCAATGTGTGCTCCAAGACCGGTATTTATTAGTTGCGGTTCACCTGAAGTAGAAGGCAATTGGGTTGATGCAAAAGGGCAATTTATGGCAGCCGTTGGTGCTGGACCAGTTTATAAACTTCTTGGTAAAAAGGATTTAGGAACTAATGAAATGCCCCCAATTGGAACCCCTTTAGTCTATGGTGATATTGCATTTAGTCAACATTCCGGCGGACATACTAATGCACCAAATTGGCAAACTTTTTAAAATTTGCAGATAAGTATCTTTCAAAATAAACTTTATGAAAGTTAGAATTTAATTAGATGTTGATGATAATACTTAAAAAAAAGAGAGGGAGAAATCAATGAAATTGAAAGTGTTTTTACAGTTTATTCTAAGCTGTCTTTGCTTATTTGCCTATTCCAATTCTCTTTTTAGCCAGCAGTTAGGTTTGGAAATTGGTGAAAACGGATATTTTGAAATGCCTGGTCTAAATGTGTTGGTATACAATAACACATTTCCCAGAAGGTCATCAAGGGGGAGTTGAAATAATTCAACATGATAACCGTGTTGCAACTAACGGTGAACTCAGATTGAGTCCATCGCCAGGTCAATGGCAGCCAATTCCAAAATTAGGTATCGGCTATGAAGCAAGAGGAGTTAGCCCGCAAGGAGTTGAACTAACAAGCCGAATTGTCGATAAGGCAAATAATTTAATTAGTATGCCGTGTAGCTATCCTGATTCTAGTAGGTTAGAGCAAGGATTTAATCCAATTATTTATCCTGATTTAAATATAAAATACAATGTTAAAGTTAAAGCAGAAGGATCAAGTTTTACAATTACTGTAGATCTAGAAAAACCACTTCCATCAAATTGGGTTGGACGTGTTGGTTATAATCTAGAACTCTTTCCAGGTGATTTGTATGGTAAAACTTATATGATTGATGGGAAAGCGGGAATCTTTCAACGTCAAGCTAGTGGACCAACTTACTTAAATGAAGAAAAAGAAGTGGAAGCAGTTCCTTTTGCTAAAGGAAGTAAATTAGTAGTTGCTCCGGAAAGCGATCTATTGAGAATGGTAATTAATTCAAACACAGAATTATTATTACTGGATGGGAGTCTTAAGCATAACAATGGTTGGTTTACTATAAGATCTCTGGTTCCAGCTGGGAAAACAAAGGATGCAATTGTCTGGAAAATATCACCTAATGTAATTCCTAATTGGAAGAGAAATCCAATAGTTCATATTTCACAAGTAGGGTATCATCCAAATCAACCTAAAACAGCATTTATTGAGTTGGATAAAAATGATAGCGATATCATGAAAGCTGAACTACTGAAATTGCAAGAGGATGGAAAATATAAATTTGTTAAGGATGAACTTCCACAAAATTGGGGAAGATACTTAAGATATAATTATTATCTTTTGAATTTTGATGATGTAAAAGAAGAAGGAATGTATCAAATAAAGTATGGGGACTTTTTGACAAATCCATTTCAAATAAGTTCAAGTGTTTACAAAAACAATGTTTGGCAGCCTACTTTAGAATACTTTATTCCAATTCAAATGTGTCATATGAGAATTAATCAGAAATATAGAGTATGGCACGGTGCTTGTCATCTTGATGATGCATTAATTGCTCCGTTAAATATAAAACATTTTGATGGGTATAATAATGAAGCAGAAAAAACTACCTTAACTTCATTTAAACCTTTAGAACATGTTGAAGGATTAAATATCGGTGGTTGGCATGATGCCGGCGATTATGATCTTAGAGTAGAATCTCAAGCCGAGACAGTAATCGCTCTAGCCGCAGCATATGAAGAATTTGGAATCGAAAATGATGAGACATTAGTTGATCAAAAGGATAGACTTGTTGAACTTTTTAATCCTGATGGAAAACCAGATATTTTGCAGCAGGTTGAACATGGTGTTCTCACTATTATAGCAGGGTATAGGAATTTCGGACGCTTATATAGGGGGATAATAGCACCATCTCTAAGACAATATGTTCACCTTGGTGATGCCGAAACTCACACAGATAACAAAGTTTTCGATAACGAAGAAATGCGTAAAAAAGCTGCAGCTATTGATGGGCTTTGGTATAAAAAAGTTGCAAGTAGATATTCAAACATTTTTGATCCGGAGTTAAATCATGATAAAACAGAATTAGTAGTCCCAGATTTAGATGATAGATTGGTATTCAATTCTTCCGAACCTCATTTTCAATTAGTTGGGGCAGCTGGCTTAGCAGCAGCTTCAAGAGTATTGCAAGATTATAAACCAGACTTAGCAAAAGAATGTATTGACGCTGCTGAAAATATATGGAGGGATAATCAATATGCCCAAGGCCGAAGAGTTAATACTTCCAAAATTGATTTACTTGTTGAACTAATTCTTACAACTAATAAAGAGGATTATAAAAATGAACTCTGTAAACTTGCAGATGAAGTTGCTGAAGGATTTGAAAAAATTGGATGGAATGTTGGACGTGTTATTGATAAAGTTAATTGCCAAGAGTTTAGAGAAACGGTAACTGAAGCTGCCAAAGTCAATAAAATTGAGTTTGATAAAATGATGAAAAAATCTCCATTTAATTCTCCGATGGAACATACTGAATTTGTAGCATTTGCACAATACTATTTAATTAAAGCTTGGCCGGAGATTTTTTCAACCGAATATTTATATTCAATTATTAATTATCTTTTAGGCTGTAAACCTGGTAACACAACAAATAGTTTAGTCTCCGGTGTTGGCGTAAATTCTCCAATCGTTGCGTACGGTACTAATAGAGCTGATTGGAGCTATATTCCAGGAGGTACATTTTGGAATGCAGTTAATCTTGTAAATCCTGATTATGCAGAAGATAAAGTTTGGCCTTTTTTATGGCAGGAACGAGAGTATATTATAACTGCTCCGGCTTATTATATGTTTGCAGTTATTGCCGCCGATAGATTGTTACAAGGGAATTGAAAAATAAATTATGATAAGAAAAATAAAATAGGAGTTAAATATGTTTAAGCTTAAATATTACTTTTTTTTGATTGTTTTTAGTATGCTAACACTGCAAGCAGCTGATAAAAATGAGAATAAGATAATTATTAATGCAGATTTAGGAACCGTTAAAATTAACAAAAATATTTACGGTCATTTTGCTGAACATTTAGGACGATGTATTTATGAAGGATTTTGGGTAGGCGAAGATTCTCCAATTCCAAATACACGAGGTTTAAGAAACGATATTATTGAAGCTTTAAAGGACATTAATCCGCCCGTAATTCGCTGGCCAGGAGGTTGTTTTGCTGATACTTATCATTGGATGGACGGAATTGGACCTCGGGAAAAACGTCCATCAATAATTAACACTAATTGGGGAGGAGTTACTGAAGATAATAGTTTTGGAACTCATGAATTTTTGGATTTATGCGAAATATTAGGTGCTGAACCATACATATGTGTTAATGTTGGAAGTGGTACTTTAAAGGAAGCATCAGATTGGGTTGAATATGTTAACTCTAATAATGATAGTCCAATGACAAGATTGAGAAAAGAAAATGGGCGTGAAAAACCTTGGAATGTTAAATACTGGGCCGTTGGAAATGAGAGCTGGGGATGTGGAGGAAATATGGAACCTGCTTATTATGCTGATAACTTTAAACGTTATTCAACATTTATGCACGGTAGAGATCTTTTTAAAGTTGCAAGCGGCGGAACAGATGCTGATTATGATTGGACAGAAACCGTAATGAAAAAAACACAAAAATTTGGACATTTGATTCAAGGATATTCATTTCATTACTACTCAGTTTATCCTGGTTGGAATCCGAAAAGTTCTGCTACAGAATTTAAGGAAGACGGCTGGTTCGGAATGATGGAAACAACATTCGTAGTTGATGATAGATTAAAAAAACACATCGCATTAATGGACGAGTATGATCCTACCAACAAAATAGGATTAATAGCAGACGAATGGGGAAGTTGGTATGAAGTTGAACCTGGAACAAATCCTGGATTTTTATATCAGCAAAATACTTTACGCGATGCGGTAATGGGAGCTATTTATTTAAATATTTTTAACAATAATGCTGAAAGAGTTAAAATGGCAAACATTGCACAAACAGTTAATGTTTTACAGGCAATGATTTTAACAAAAGCGGAGCAGCTAGTTAAAACACCAACATTTTATCTTTTTAAAATGTATAAAGTACATCAAGATGCAACTATGCTGCCATTAACTATTGAGTCTGAAGATTATGAATATAATGGTAAAAAAATTCCATCAATAACCTCTTCAGCTTCTCAAACTAATAATGGAGATATAAATATATCGTTGGCAAATGTTAATCCTAATAAGGATATTATAGTTGATATTGATTTACGAGGAATAGCAAATTTTGCTAATGTAAAAGGTGAGATTATTACTTCGGAGAAAATGAACGACTATAATGATTTTGGAAAACCGGAAAAAGTTAACATAAAATCTTTTTCAAATTTCAAATTAGAGAACAAAAAACTTACGGTTACACTTCCTTCAAAATCAGTTGTAACAATAAATCTAAAGTAACATTTATTGCAGAGTAATATTGAAAGAAATCTTTAAAGTGGTCAATTTTGCTGTTTGACCACTTTATAATAGCACCATGCGTTTTTGTAAGTCAATTATAATTCACTAAATTATAATCTAATTTTTATCATAAACATTTTTTATATGCCAAAAGAAAATCAAAATATAATATCTTTATTAAATAAATTAGAGCATGAGATTCACAGCTATAACAAGACGATTATCGCCTTATCTGGCGGTGTAGATTCTTGTTTAGTATCATTTTTATGCAGAAAATATCTTGATAAAGAAAATGCTGTTGCGGTAATTTCAGATTCACCAAGTCTAAAACGAAAAGATCTTGATGTTGCAATAAAGTTTTGTAATGAGCATGATATTGAATATGAAATTGTTCATACAAATGAACTTAATAATGAAAATTATTTGTCAAATCCAATAAACAGATGTTATTTCTGTAAAAGTGAACTTTATGATACATTACATATTTTAAGCAATGATAAATACACTGATTTTGAAATTGTAAACGGCAATAATTATTCAGATCTTGGAGATTATCGTCCTGGATTAAAATCGGCCTCAGAAAATAAAATTTTCAGTCCATTTATTAGCTGTAAAATTGATAAAAATTCAATTAGGGAATTAGCTAAACATTTTAATTTATCCGTTTGGGATAAGCCTGCGAGTCCTTGCTTAAGTAGTCGGTTCCCATATGGTGAAGCAATAACAAAGGAAAAATTAAAAAGGGTAGAAGAAGCAGAATCTATTCTTAATAGTTTCGGATTTAAAGATGTAAGAGTTAGGACAACTAACAGCATTGCAAAAATAGAAGTACCAAAAGAGGACATACCTAAATTAAAATCTTCTTTTAGCAAAATAGAAAAAGAATTGATTGAACTAGGTTATACCCAGTGTTTAATTGATGAAGAAGGATTTGTTTCTGGTAAATTAAATAGAGTTATTGATGAATTACAATATAGATCATAATAGAAAAACACGTATTGGTTTTCCGGAAGTTATATACGGAGAATCCAAAGATGTTGATACACTTTCTAATATTTTAGAAGAAACTTTAAAGCATAGCCCTAATGCACTACTAACAAAACTACAGGAAGAAAAGTATTTAAAGATAAAAGACAAATTTAAAAATGTTTTTTATGATTTAAAATCTGGTATCTGTATTGTTGGCAATTTAACTAAAAATAAAAAAAGGAATCCTGATATAATAATTCTTTCTGGCGGCACTTCTGATGAATTTGTTGTTAACGAAGCATTTTATACGTCAGAATTTTTAGGGTTGAAAGCAAAAAAAATCATAGATGTTGGTGTTGCGGGTGTTCATAGATTATTAGATAGAAAAGAAGAAATAAATAAAGCAAAAGTATTAATTGTTTGTGCTGGATTTGAAGGGGCATTACCAACAGTAGTTGGTGGATTGTTTCCTCAACCAATAATTGCAGTACCAATAAGTATTGGCTATGGTGTTGCAAAAGGAGGTCATACGGCTCTTAACTCAATGCTTTCAAGCTGTGCAAACGGATTGCTTGTAACAAATATTGATAATGGCTATGGTGCAGCTATTGCAGCATATCGTATTGTGAAAGGTCTTAGATAATGTCAAAAATATTAAAAATAGAAGCTTTTTCCGGTGCAAGTGGAGATATGTTTTTAGGAGCTTTAGCTCAATTAACAGATGGTTTTGAGGAATTAAAAAACTTACCATCAATCCTAAACTTTGATGAGCAAGCTGAAATAAAAATTTCGGATGTAAAAAAAAATGGAATTGCTTGCAAGCATGTAAAAGTCGTGGAAAAAATACATCAGCATCACCATAGACATTTAACAGATATAATTTCTTTAATTGAAAAATCTTCACTATCAAGTAATGCTAAAAAGATAGCGCTAGATATTTTTGAAATTATAGGGAAAGCCGAGGCAAAGGTTCATAACATTCCAATCGAAAATATTCATTTTCACGAAGTAGGAGCTGTTGATTCAATTATTGATATATGCGGTACGGCATATTATTTAGATAAACTTAAAATTGAAAAATCATTTTTGACATCTTTGGTAACCGGGAAAGGTTTTGTAAATACTGCCCATGGGAAATTACCGGTTCCTGCACCTGCAACAAAATTAATAATAGAAGGAATACCATATACAGGGTGATGAGGATGGCGAAAGATTGACTCCAACCGGTGCAGCAATTATAAAATATCTTAATCCAAGTTTTGAAGAAATTTCTGTTAAAGATATTCAGACTGCATATGGCGCTGGAGAAAAAGAATTTAATTCACCTAACGTATTAAGATTGTCTGTTTCGGAAATTATAGAAGATATGGACGATTTAATTATTATTGAAACAAATATAGATGATATGAATAATGAATTTTTGGGTTTAGAATTCCAGAATCACTTATTAAATATTGGAGCAATTGATTTTTTTATAACACAGGTAATTATGAAGAAAGGTAGACCTGGGCTTTTATTAAGAGCGCTATGTAAAAAAAAATGATTTACAAAAGATTTCTGATTTTATTCTAAATTTTACATCTACTATTGGATTAAGATACTATCCGGTTAAAAGAATTGAACTTTCCAGAGAACTTAAAAAGGTAAATACCGATTTTGGAATCTTTAATGTAAAAGTTTCTAAAACACCGGATGGAAATGAAAAAATAAAACCAGAATCTGATGAGATTATGAAATATGCATTAGCTAATCAAATAGATCCAAATAAAATTTCAAGAAGCATAATTAACAGTTACAAAAATCGTAAATAAGTTCATACAATAAATTATACTTGTGGACATATTATTTCTCAATCATTAACCATACAATTCTTTACATTCTACTAAATGCATTAACGATAAAAATGAGGGAACTCATTATGAACTCAAAATTATATATGGCAAAAATAATTGTGTTGTTGCTAATCTCAATAACCACTAGCAAAGCCCAGTTTCTTGATGAATTTAAAAAAGATAAAATTGATGGCTGGTTTACTATGGTAGGCGATGGGAACCCCGAAATGAAGTTTATTCACATGAAGATTATGCGACAATATTTATTGATGGAACAAAAGATAAATACAATGTTTACTGGACATTAATAAAACGTGATGTTACAAAGTGGCTTGATTTAACAAAATTGAAAGATCCAAATTATCAATTAAGAGTTGAAGCAAAAGTTCGTGTGCATAACGCTCCTCGTAGAGGTTAAACTTTATGGTGAACACTAATAGGACAACAAATTTTCACATTGATTTAATGGAGTTCGATATTCCAGATACAACAAACTGGCATGTTATAAGTATGACGACTAAAAAATTTGATGCGAAACCTGGAGATACTGTTTATGTTCAGATGGCCGCAACAGATTATGGATTGGAAAAATATCAAATTGATATTGATTATTACAGAGCAGATATCGTGAATATAAAAGAAGCTGGTCCAGATAAAGGAATACTGGTCCCTTATCATCCGCCAATTCCAAATTTAAAAACTTTGCAAATCAGCTAGCTGTTAAACATGACTGTGTTATTAATTTAGATTTCCCCGAGGTAAACTTTAATGATCTTCACGTTAAAGAAAGAAATGAAAATATTTATGTCTTAGATATTAATGCTAATCAATGGGGAATTCTAAGATGGGATTTTTCAAAATATCAGAATGCAAAAATTACTGAAGCTGGTTTGCTGGAATTGACTACTCAATCGGTTACTCTTGGAGGCAATTATGTTAAAGCACTCGGAGAGGATTTTGGGATGGAGTTTGGTAAAGTTAGAGTTATAGAAATTCTTTCTGGTGATCCGCTGTGGGATCAAAGTACAGTAACTTACAATACATTAACTCAAAATGAAAAGTATTCTAATGTTTTCAACACACAGATGGTTTACGACTTTGATGTTGTGGAAGGCCCAGTTGGAAAAAAAAAAATTATATTACAATATCTAAACCAGTTTTACAGCGATTAATTGATGGAACCACAAAAGGATTATTAATCCGACCTCTTGGAGCAGTTGATGTTTCTTTCTATGCATCAGAAAATCAAGATAAAAAAACAATTCTGCTAAACTTTATTTCAATAATAGTAATGGCAATTAAGTAAGGGTAGATCGATGAAATCATTCGCTGAGAAAATTTTACTTTTTAGTTTGTATTTAATCTTAACTTCGAGTTTTTCTAATCATGTTTTAGCTAAAGATAAAAAATGTTATTCATGTGTTTGGGAAATGAAGGAAATTAAATTAATAGCTGAAAAAGAATATCAAAACCATTACATGGAGGTTACTTGCTGGATTGAACTAAAAGGTCCTGGGTTTTCAAAGCGTGTCTACGGATTTTGGGACGGTGACAATAATTTTACTTTTCGTGTGGTTGCTACACAAACCTGGCGAATGGGAATGGAAGAGCAATTCAAATCAAAAGATGACGGGGACTTAATAATAAAACCGGTTCTTTTGAAGCGATTGAATGGACTGCAAGCGAGAAAAAAAGAAAATCCAAATAGAAATGGTTTTTAAGAGCAACGCCAAATGGTCACGCACTTCAATATGCTGATGGGAATCCATTCTTTATGATCGGTGATACATGGTTAGCTGGAAGCACTTGGAGATTACCTTTTAGGAATGCTGAAACTTCTGATAATTACGAACCTGGACCCGGAATGGGATTTGAGGATGCGGTGATGTATAGGGAAAAACAAGGCTTCAATTCAGTCAGCTGATTTCTTGCTTCCCCAATTGGGATTCAGATATTAATCCAAGTACTTACTCAGATTCAAATAATATTTATATTAGAAATGCTTGGGAAAAATTTGGATATGATGTAAAAGATGCAGATGGAGTGGATGCATCTGGTGGTTCAAGTTATTGGGGTTCTTTTACTGCAAAGAATATGCGTGATGAATATGGAAATCTGCCTTTTGAAATGTCAAACAATCATAAAGGTGTTTCAGATTTCACAAGA
Source organism: Ignavibacteriales bacterium (assembly GCA_020635285.1). GTDB lineage: Bacteria > Bacteroidota > Ignavibacteria > Ignavibacteriales > Melioribacteraceae. The sequence continues at coordinate 219,474 of JACKAB010000005.1, forward strand.
ATAAATCCGGAATATTTTAAGAGTCTTGATAAAAGATGGAATTTTTATCTCAGCAAGGATTTGTTTCATTGCTTGAGACAGTTAGAAGAGATGTAGGTCCATCATGGAAAGCATATTTTGATTTCAACGAAACTTTTTCTCACTTTTTCCAATATTTAATCTCACGCTACGGTGCTTACAACATTATTTTCAGTGGTATTCATTTAGATTGGATTCCAAAAGATTTTAGTTTAACTGCAGAAGAGTTTAACGAAGCATTAAATTATCATTTAGAAAAATATGGAGCAATGCCTTTTGGTCAACCTGTAACATCTTTAATAAGCAGTTCAACTTATACAGTTTTTGGTCATAATAAAGATTGTCCATGGCTAACAATGCATAGTGTTGGCAATAAACCAAGAGATCATAGGGTAGCAGATTCTTTGGAAATAATTTTCAACCTTGTTCCCCCTTATCCAGGAATTAATTTCGAACCTTATTACACTGGATGGAAGCATGAAATAAATAGTCCCAATGGAGAACAGCCATTTCCAAATAGTGAAAGAGACAATTACTTCTCAAGAGCACAAATGTATGGTTCTGTTTTATCTGGAGGATTGTCGGGACATGTTCATGGCACCGCGGCATATGATATTACAACAACCGGAGAGCCTGAAGGAGCAAGACCACATGTATGGGATGCCTTCAGGTATAATTCAGCAAATTATATGAAACACCTAAATAGTTTCGTTTTATCTGAGGGTGAAAAATTTCAAGATCTATTACCTTCAAGAGAAGATGTTATTCCAAATAAAGCTCCTGACAGTCCACTAGATGGATTGGATGGATGGGCTTATATGATGAGGAATTCTAAAAAAAGATTTTGCATTGCTCTATTTTGAAAATAATTCTGTAACACCAATACTTTTGAATTTCATCCCTCTTAAAGAATATTATTTTGAATGGTTTGATACAAAGAATGGCAAATGGCATATTAAAGAAATAATAAATGCTGATTCAAAAGGTAAAATAATTTTACGCAGTTTTCCATTTGATGAAAATATATCTTCACGAGATTGGGCTGCGAAGATTACTCTAAAATAGTTTATTGGAAAGTATTTTCTATTATGCCAAGATATATTATTTCTTTTTTTATTTAATTTTGATTGATAAGAAATTTTTAATTTAACACAATTATTTGTTGGACTCTATTATGCTACTTTTGTTAACAGGACTTTTTGCGGGTTTTTTCCATGTCTTATCAGGACCAGATCATTTAGCCGCCGTTTCTCCTATCGCCGTTGAAAATAAAAAATCAAGTTGGAAGATTGGATTAAAATGGGGAATTGGTCATACTGGCGGAGTTTACTTGGTGGGAATATTATTATTAATTTTTAGAGAATTTATTCCCATTAATTTGTTGGCATCATATAGTGAAAAAATTGTTGGTTTTATACTTATAGTAATTGGTGTTTGGGGATTACAAAAAATATTTAGAAAAAATATTCACGAACATGAACATGATGGTAGTCGACATTATCATCTTAAAAAAGTTGAAAAAAAAACAGCTACTAATAAACAAAATCATTTTCATAGCCATACTGCAATGGCTGTTGGGATTTTACATGGATTTGCAGGAAGTTCACATCTTTTAGGTGTACTGCCGGCATTAGCGCTTCCAACTAAAAATGAAGCCGTAATATATTTATTGGCATTTGGAATAGGTACTATTTTGGCAATGGTGTCGTTTTCTCAAATATTGGGAATTGTTTCATATAAGTTTTCTGAAAAAAGTACTTCATTATATCGAAGGCTTGGATATTCATTCAGCTCAATAGCTATTATAGTTGGAGTCTTTTGGATTTATAGTACGTAAATTTTTAATCAATAAATTATTTTTTTTTAGTTTTCCTTATAAAAGAAAATTGATTGAATTAATTAATTTAATTTTATTATCCCATTCTAGATACATGACAATCCTTTAGATATTAACCATATAGAGGGCCATAATTTTTACAAGCTAAATAATCTGCTGCTTCTAAATTATTTGTTCCGAACATACTCCAAGCACTAGGTCTAAAAATTCTCTCATCAGGAACATTATGCATATTAACCGGGATTCTCAACATTGAAGCAAGGGTAATCAGTTGATCCCCTATATGTCCATAACTTATAGCACCATGATTAGCACCCCAGTTAGCCATAACTGAATACACTTCTTTAAAAGGACCTTTACCATTAAGTACAGGTACAAACCAAGTAGTTGGCCAGGTGGGATCAGTCCTTCGATCAAGAATATTATGAACCTCTAAAGGTAAATCAACAGTATAGCCTTCTGCAATTTGAAGTACTGGACCTAAACCTTTAATCATATTTATTCTACTCATAGTAACGGGCATTTCACCAGTGGTTAAAAACTGAGATGAATAACCACCACCTCTAAAATATTCTAAATTTGCTGGGCACCATTTGGTGGCTTTCAGACATTCATTTACGTCGTTTTCAGAAATATCCCAAAATGGTTTCATTATTGAATTACCATTTTCATCTTTTTGTCTGCCGGTTCCATCAAGCGTGGTTGAGCCTGAATTAATTAAATGAATTATTCCATTCTTCGCAGTTCCACTTAGATCGTAGTTTGCAACTCGTTTTACAGATTCTGCACTCCAAAAAGTTCTCACATCAGAAAATATTTGCGCTGTATCAGTTAGCAAATGACCGAATAACATTGAGACAGCATTCAAACTATCATTTTCAGTTGCAACTACAAAAGCTTCTCTAATTCCATTCCAATCAAAAGAGGAATTTAAAATTGCCTCCGAAAAATCACCATTTGGAAAATGATCAGTCCAATGGCGTTGCCCTTGAAAGCCAGAAATTATTGCATTATAACCATTAGACTCTTCTTCAAATCCTAATGATTTTAATTTTGGGTTTCCGATCATTAAATCTCTTATGATAATTGTCATTTTAACAACTGTTTCCCAATCTTTATTTTTCTGCTTTCTACCTGCCTGTTTTTCTTTAGGATTTATATTTTCTTCTTCAATGCAATTAGCTTTAACCCATTTAAGTGCTTTTTCATATTCAGCTTTATCAAAAATTTCTTCATCTATTCTTCTTATTAATTCTGTCATATCAATACTTGCTGTTCGCATACCAAAATAATCTTGAAAAAAATCTTGATCGACAATTGATCCAGCAATTCCCATAGATACACCTCCTATTGCCAAGTAGGATTTATTTTTTCATTTCAGCTACTGCAAGACCGGCTTTGGCAAAATGTAGTAATTTTTGTTTTACATCCTCAGGAATGCTTGTATCATTACTATCTTGAACATCTTTACCGTAAATGCTAAATGCCGGTAGCCCTTTTTGATTGTAACCAGCTAAAGCAGCTGCAAGATATACTGCACCAGGTCTTTCAGTTCCATTAAATCCCCAGATAGCTTTAGGTAAAAATGGATCTGTATCCATTACTTCGGTTCCATAACACCAAGCTGGAGTTACGGTTATTGAAACTCCAACTCCTTCTCTAGTAAATTTTTCAGATGCTTTTTCTGCTTCAAGAACCCCACCAATTGTTGTATCTGCAATAACGCATTCAATTGGCATACCGTTAGAATGTCTGAGATTATTTTTTTAAAAATTTGGCTGCATTTTTTGCCATATTCATGGTCTGGGTCTCTAAAGATTCTCTTACCCCTTTTCTTCTTCCATCTATTACGGGTCTAATTCCAATTTTTGGTAATGATCCAGATAAGCGTTTTTGTGCAAGAGAATTATTTGCGAATGTCATGATTGGAATTCTGATTTTAATTATATAATTGGTTTACAGAAAAATCTATATTATACTAGCTTTATTAAAAAGCAGAATATCTTGAATTAGTAAATTGATATGCTGCAAATTTTGAAAACGTTTTCGTAAATTATATAATAAATATATAGTTTTAAATTTATTCGTCAAAATTGAATTGTTTTTTTTAGAAAATCAATATTATTAAATAAAAATTTTAGTATGCTTTTTGTTTATTTAAAATTTTTATATCGAATTTCATATGTTGGGAATTGACATATGTTATCCTCTATTAACAAGACTAATAAAAATTATGAAAATAAACTTTACAAAAATGAATGGTGCTGGAAATGATTTTATTCTGATTGATCAAAAACTTAATTTGGATTTTATTCTATCTGAAGATTTGATTAAGCAAATGTGCGATAGAAGAAAAGGAATTGGTGCAGATGGTATTTTGTTTATCAAAAAAATAATGAATTTGATTTTGAATTAGAATATTATAATTCTGATGGGTCACTTGGATCTCTTTGCGGTAATGGAGCAAGGTGCTCAATAAAATATGGTATTGACAATCTTGTCTCTAGTCAAACTGAAACAAAATTTAAATGTAACAATGAGGTTTATTGTGGAAGCAAAATTGATGAAAACACAATTCAGTTTAATCTAAATAAAATAAATGAAATTAGATTAAATGAAGAAATTATAATTAACTCTAAAAAAATAAACACTCATTTTGTTAACAACGGTTCTCCTCATACAGTAATTTTTTGGGATAATTTTAAAGTTTTAACCAAAGAAAATTTTGATAATTTCGATCTTCATAATTTAGGTAATCAAATAAGAAATTCCGATTTTTATAATCCAAGTGGAACAAATGTAAATGTGATAAAGTTGAAAGAGGATTATGTTAAAATAAGAACTTATGAAAGAGGAGTTGAAGCAGAAACATTTGCCTGTGGAACCGGAACTGTTGCCTCTGCCATTATTTCAAATTTAATCTTGAACTTGAATCCGCCAATAAAATTTTTAACAAAGGATAATGATATTTTGACTGTAAGTTTTGAGAAAAAAAATAGTGAATTTGTTAAAATAAATTTAACAGGACCTGCAAAAATTAATTATATTGGCACTTACAATTTTTTCAATTATGAGGAATTAAATGGGTAGAGTTATATTTTCTGTGAATTATGATATTATTCCGGAAAAACGAGTAGAATATTTGGACATTGTCCGTGAATTAAAAAATATTGTTAAATCAGATGGTTTAGAAAGTTATTCGGTTTATGAGCAAAAGTCAAAAGAAAATAGTTTTCAAGAAATTTATGTATATAAAACCGAGCAAGCTTGGGAAGATTCCGATGAGATTGAAAACGAACGCGTTGATATTCTGATGACAAAACTTTCAGATTTGATTAAAGATAAATCAACACATTACTCAACATTGTTTGAAGTTGAAAATTAATTTTCGTTCAAAAATATTAGAAAACTAAAATGTATGAATATGTCGGTTCCATTCATATGCACTCCAAATTTTCAGATGGTTCCGGAGATCCTGCCAAAATAGCCCAAACTGCCGATGAGGTTGGGCTGGATTTTATAATTTTAACAGACCATAATACCTTAAGAGCTCTACACGAAGGGTATGAAAAATGGTATGGTCAAACCTTATTACTTGTGGGTTGTGAACTTAACGATAAGGTCAATAAAAATCATTATTTGGCAATGAACATTTCTGAAACTTTTTCAACCCGCCAATCTGCAAAAGATTATGTTAAAAAAGTTAAAGATGCTGGTGGAATTGGTTTTATTGCCCATCCACATGAAGAAAGAAATTCAATGAAGGAGCATCCACCGTATCCTTGGACAGACTGGGATGCCGGAGAGTTTACGGGTATTGAAATTTGGAATCATATGTCAGAATGGATGGAGGGATTAACCGAACAAAATAAATACAGTCATTTTGTGCACCCTTTAAAATCTGTTATTTCTCCTTCCAAAAAAACCTTACAAAAGTGGGATGAACTTAATAGACTAAGAAAGGTTGTTGGTATTGGCGGTATTGATGCTCACGCTCATAAAGTAAATGTTTTAGGATTTGTTGAGGTTGAAGTATTCCCTTATAAGGTTCTGTTTAAATCAATAAGGACTCACATTTTAACTGATAAAAAGTTAAGAGCAAAAAATTTAAGTATTGATTCAGCTAAAGAAATAATATATAAGAGTTTGGAAAATGGATCATGTTTCGTTTCAAATAATTATCATGGGGATGCAAAAGGGTTTAAGTTTTATGCTAAAACCGGAGGAAAACATTTTCAAATGGGTGAATCTGTAAAATTAAAAACCAGTGTAAATCTAAAAGTCATTCTTCCAAATAAATCAGCAAATATAATCCTTATTCATAACGGAAAACAGTTAAGTTCTATAGAAAATACAGAAGGTGACTTTATTGTTAAAAAACCGGGTCAGTATAGAGTGGAAGTTTATACCTAATAATAAGGCATGGATTTTTTCTAATCACATTAGGATTGAAAATTAATATTTATTATTTTACTCGTTTAATTTCATTGGCATTCAGTAAACAAAAAATCACATTATGATAGGTAAAAAGAAAAAACTCAGTAAAAAAGAATTTCAAGAAGATCAGCTAGTAACAAGTTTTTATAAATCCCAAGATTTTTTCCAAAAAAATCAGCAGAAACTATTAATTGGAGCTGGCGTAATTGCACTATTGATTTTAGCAATTTTTTGGTATAACAGCAAAAAAGAAGATGATAGTATTCAAGCGGCTAATCAGCTCGCAAAAATAATTCCAGTTTATGATCAAGGGCAGTTTCAGAAAGCTATTGATGGTGAAGCTGGAACCGATTTAGTTGGTTTAGCTTCTATAGTAGATAATTACGGAAGCACACAGCAAGGTGAGATTGCTAAAATTTACTTGGCAAATTCTTACTTCTCACTAGGTAAATTTGAAAAAGCATTAAGCACTTATTCAGATTACGGTGGAAAAAGTAAACTTCATTTATCAAGTTCATTAGCTGGACAAGCTGCTTGTTATGAACAACTTGGCAAGTTTGATAAAGCTGCTGATTATTACCAAAAAGCTGCAAAAGTTAATGCTATTGAATCTCAAGAAGCCGAATATCTTTTAAATGCTGGAAGAAATTATGTCAAATCAAATTCCGCAGATAAAGCTAAAGATATTTTTGAAACTATTAAAAATGATTTTAAAAACACTAACGCAGCAAGAGAAGTTGATAAGTATTTATCACAGTTATAAAAATTAAAATTCCAATAAGAAAAAATATTATATGGCAGATACATCAGATTTCAGAAATGGCTTAATCATTAAATTCAAAAATGATTTATATACAATAATTGAATTCCAACACGTTAAACCTGGTAAGGGTGGTGCATTTGTTAGAACAATGTTAAAAAATATCAGAACCGGAAAGGTTTTAGATAATACATTTAGATCTGGCGAAGGCGTAGAAACTGTAAGGGTTGAACGAAGAAAATATCAATACTTATTTAGAGAATCCGGCGGTTTAGTATTAATGGATAATGATACTTATGAGCAAATTACAGTAACGGAAGAATTATTTGCTGGGGGAGATAAATTCCTTAAAGAAGGTGAAGAAGTAGAATTGTTATTGGATGACCAAGATAAAATTGTAACTTTAGAAATTCCTTTATTTGTTCAATTAAAAGTAATTGAAACTGAACCAGGGTTTAGAGGAAACACTGCAACAAATGCAATGAAACCAGCTAAAATGGAAACCGGTGTAAGTGTAAATGTACCTTTGTTTATTGAAGAAGGTGATGTTCTTAAAGTTGATACCAGAACCGGACAATACATGGAAAGAATTAAAATTTAAGAGAGTACAATGGACATAAACGAAATAAAAAAACTTATAAAAGTTATTGAAAATAGTACAATAACAAAGCTTTCGGTTGAAGAAGGTAATCTAAAAATAAAAATTTCAAAAAATGGTGCACCTAATTCAGGAAATATGCAGCCGGTAGTATCTTATCAGCAACCAAGTATTCAACCAAGCAACTCTGAATCAAATAGCTCTCAATCAATTGTTGAAGCTGCTGCCCAAGAAGAAAAGAATATTCATATTATTAATTCACCAATAGTTGGAACATTTTATCGTTCACCTGCACCAGATGCAGATCCATATGTTCAAGTTGGTGATCAAGTTAATGCTGGAACTGTTTTATGTATAGTAGAAGCAATGAAATTAATGAATGAAATTGAATGCGATATGAGTGGAAAAATTGTCCAAATATTACTTGAAGACGGAACAGCAGTCGAATACAACCAACCACTATTCAAAATTGAAAAGAGTTAATTTAGGAGAACCCTTTTGTTCAAAAAAATCCTAATTGCAAATAGAGGAGAAATTGCACTAAGAATAATTAGAACCTGCAAAGAGCTAAATATTCCAACAGTTGCAGTTTATTCTGAAGTTGATAAAGATTCACTCCACGTTGTATTTGCCGATGAGGCCGTTTGTATTGGTCCGGCAATCTCAAAAGAAAGTTATTTAAAAATCCCAAGTATTATTTCAGCAGCTCAAGTAACCGGAGCAGATGCAATTCACCCAGGTTATGGGTTTCTTGCTGAGAACGCAGAATTTTCAGAAATTTGTGGTGAATCTAATATTAAATTTATTGGTCCATCTCCTGATATGATAGATAAAATGGGCGACAAGGCCTTTGCAAAATCTACAATGAAAAAGTGCGGTGTTCCGGTCGTTCCCGGCAGTGATGGAGCTGTTGCAGATATAGCGGAGGCTAAAAAAATTGCAGAAGGCATTGGTTATCCCCTTATGCTAAAAGCATCTGCAGGCGGCGGTGGAAAAGGTATGCGCGTTGTTTGGAAAGAAGAGGAAATGCAAAAGGCTTTTCAAACAGCAAGTAACGAAGCTCTTTCTGCGTTCAACAATGGTGAGCTTTATTTAGAAAAGTTTATTGAAAATCCACATCATGTAGAAATTCAGATCGTTGGCGATCAATTTGGGAATGTATATTCTTATGGTGAAAGGGATTGTACAATTCAAAGAAGACATCAAAAATTAATTGAAGAAACACCTAGTCCAATTATATCCGAAGAAACTAGAAGAAAAATGTCAGAAGCGGCTATACTAGGTGCAAAGTCAGTAAATTATGAAGGTGCTGGAACAATAGAATTTTTAGTGGATAACAATCAAAATTTTTATTTTATTGAGATGAACACTAGAATTCAAGTTGAGCATCCAGTAACTGAAATGGTTAATAATATTGATTTGATAAAACAACAAATCATTGTTGCAGCCGGCGAAAAAATTACTCAAATACCGGGAAAGCCAATCGGACATTGTTTTGAGTTTAGAATTAATGCCGAGGATCCTGATAATAATTTTAGACCGTCACCAGGTAGAATAGATTACTTGCATTTTCCTGGCGGATTTGGAGTAAGAGTAGATTCACACATTTATAATCAATATAAAGTTCCTCCTAATTATGATTCACTGCTTGCGAAATTAATTATTTGGGGAAGCGATAGAGAACACGCAATAGCAAGAGCCATTAGAGCCTTTGAAGAATTTGCAATTGATGGAATTAAAACAACAATTCCTTTTCACATGGAAGTTTTAGAAAATGAGAAGTTCAGAGCTGCCGATTACGATACTTCTTTTATCGATAAATATTTTGCAAAATAAATACACGAGGATAAAATGAATATTCCAGAAAATTTAAAGTATACTAAAGATCACGAATGGGTTAAGGTAGACGGGACAGAAGCTGTTATTGGTATTACTGAATATGCTCAAGGTGAATTAGGTGATATAGTTTTTGTTGACATTGCTTCCGACTTGGCCGAAATTTCAAAGGGTGATCCATTTGGTACAATAGAGGCCGTAAAAACTGTCAGCGATTTATTTGCACCATGCAACGGAAAAGTATTGGAGATTAATTCTAAACTTGAAGACTCACCAGAGCTTATAAATAATGATCCTTACGGCGAAGGTTGGATAATAAAAATTGAACTTACTTCTTCTGATGATTTAAATGATCTGCTTGATAGCATATCATATCAAACTCAAATTACTGCCTAAAATTTCTTATTGCCGAATTTTATATGTCTATGAAGTTCGGCATATTTTATCACCAATAAAAATATAATTATGCAAAGCCACAATACAATTCTTGTCTTAGATTTTGGTTCTCAATATACACAGTTAATTGCAAGAAAAATTAGGGAACAAAACGTTCGCTCAATAATTTATCCATTCTACACTTCTTTAAAAAAAATTAAAGAGCTTAAACCCAAAGGAATAATTCTTTCCGGCGGACCTACCAGCGCATATGAAGAAAATTCACCTCAGATTGATTCTGAAATATTCCAATTGAATATTCCAATTTTGGGAATTTGCTACGGCATGCAGCTTATTACACTAAATTATAAAGGCAAGGTGGAGCCTGCTAAGAATAGAGAATATGGGAAAGCAAGTATTGAGATCATTACTAATAATGAAATATTAAAAAACGTCAAAAATAAATCTGTGGTTTGGATGAGTCATGGTGATTATATAACTAAAATTCCCGAAGGATTTAGTGTAGATTCTAAGACAGAAAATTCACCAATTTGTTCAATCTCAAATAGTGAAAAGAAAATTTATGCATTACAGTTTCATCCTGAAGTCGCTCACACAGAGAATGGAAAAGAAATTTTAAGAAATTTTTTATTCGATATTTGTAAATGCAAACCAGATTGGACTCCTGCAAATTTCATTGACGAAGCAGTTGATTCAATTAGAGAAAAAGTTAAAGATGCTAAAGTATTGTGTGCACTTAGCGGAGGAGTTGATTCCTCAGTTGCTGCTTTGCTTTTACACAAAGCAATTGGAGAAAACTTAACATGTGTTCATGTTGATAATGGATTGATGCGGAAAAATGAAAGTATAAAAGTTGTTGAAATGTTTGAAGAAAATTTTGATCTTAAAATTATCCATATTGATGCTTCGCAAGAGTTTCTGCATAAACTAAGTGGCGTTTCTGATCCGGAAAAAAAGAGAAAAATAATTGGCAACACCTTTATTGAAGTCTTCGAAAAAGAGTCTGATAAAATTCCAAATACAGATTTTCTAGTCCAAGGAACTTTATATCCTGATGTAATTGAATCAGCATCAACAGGTACTGCTTCACACAAAATTAAAACTCATCATAATGTTGGTGGTTTACCGGAAATAATGAATTTAAAACTAATAGAGCCTTTTAGAGAATTGTTTAAAGACGAAGTAAGAGAAATTGGCGAACTATTAGGTTTGCCACACGAATTTGTTCATCGTCATCCATTTCCCGGTCCGGGCTTGGCGGTTAGAGTTTTAGGAGAAATAACAGAAGCAAAATTAAGTATTCTAAAAGAAGTAGATAAAATATTTATAGATGAATTAAAAAAGTTTGATCTTTATTATAAAATATGGCAAGCGTTTGCAGTTTTACTTCCGGTTCAATCAGTAGGAGTAATGGGTGATGCACGGACTTATGAATCTGTTGTAGTTCTTCGTGCGGTTACATCAAGCGATGGAATGACAGCTGACTGGTATAAGTTTGATAATGATTTCCTTGAGCATGTTTCGAATAAAATTATTAGAGAAGTTGCGGGTGTTAATAGGGTTGTTTATGATATAAGCTCAAAACCGCCTTCAACAATTGAATGGGAATAGTCTTAGATGTTAAAAGTTAAAGATTTACCTTTTGATGATAGACCTAGAGAAAAATTGATTTTAAGAGGAGCACAAAGTTTAAGTGCTGCGGAACTGATTGCAATTTTATTAAGAACCGGAACCAAAGGTCAATCCGTAATTGAAGTTGCTCAAACCTTATTGCAAAATGATAAATTAGAAATATTAGCATCAAAATCGGTTGAGGCATTTACAAAATCAAACGGAATAGGAAAAGACAAGGCAGCAACATTAGTTGCCGCTTTTGAGCTGGCACGAAGAATAAAATTTCAGGATAAATGGTTTTCAGCAAATAAAATAACTTCACCTGAAGACCTTGCAGAAATATTTATTCCAATTTTACGTGATGAGATAAAAGAGAAATTTATAGTAGTTTGCTTGAATACATCAAATCAAATCATTAAATTTGAAGAAATTTCAATAGGAAATCTTAACTCAAGCATTGTTCACCCCAGAGAAGTTTTTAAGGTTGCAATTGATAACAACTCAGCGAATATCTTTTTGGTTCATAATCATCCAAGTGGAAATACAGAGCCAAGCAGAGAAGATATTTCAATTACAAAACGTTTAGTTGAAGCCGGTAAGATTCTAGACATTAAGGTTTTAGACCATATTATAATAGCTGGAGATAACTTTACCAGTTTTGTTGAGAGAAGAAATATTTAGCTTTATATAAAAAAATGTTTTATTTTTCGTAATGTAATTTTATATATTTGGATTAGAATTTTTCACAAACAAATAAATCATCTTTTTTCATTAGGAGGATTAACAAATGAACAAAATCAAGAAACATATCACTACTTCGTTAGCAGTAGTATTTTTAGCAGGTTCTTTAAGTCTTGCTGGCTGCGGCGGAATTGGTGATGAAGAAATGGCACAACTAAATGCTTTAAGAAGTGAAGTTTCAGCATTAGGAACTGAAGTTAACACTTTAAAAAGTGAAAAAACAAAACTCGAAAGAGAAGTTGCTGAAATGGAAGCTAAACTTGCACAATGTGCAAAAGACAAAGAAGCTACTACAAAGAATTTACAAAAACTAGGTTTATAAAAAAGTTTTAAAAAACAAAGGAGTAATTTAAATGAAACATTATAAGCATGTTCTTGCTTTATTAGCTTTGTTAGTTTTTCTTTCATCAAGTGTTTTTGCACAAGAAGAAATGACTTCAGACGAATGGGAAGCTGAAATTGCAAGATTATCACAAGAAAAAGCTGATCTATCAGCAGAATTAGAAAGTTTACAATCATCAGTTAATAGCCTAAAAGAAAAGAAAAATTCCCTACAAGCTATTGAAGAATGCCAAAAAGAAATGTATAACTTAGTTGGTGCTACACCAGCAGAAGTTGAAGATTATAATTCTAAAGTTAACGCATTAATGGCTGATATTTCTTCAAAAAAACCAACCAAAGCTGAAAGACAAGCTGAGTTAGACGCTTTAAAAGCAAGCAAATTAAGTGCTTTGCCAGCTTTCAATGATTTAGTTCACGGTAAATTACAAAAAATGTTAGATGCTTGGCAAGAAGCTCCAACAGAAATTATGTATAATGTTGTTCGTGGCGATCATCTTTGGGGAATTGCTAAGAAAAAAGATCATTACGGAAATGGTTTTGCTTGGCCAAAAATTTATAATGCAAACAGAGATAAAATTAAAAATCCAGATTTAATTTATCCAAAACAAGTTCTTACTGTTCCTAACTTAACTGAAGAAGAAACAGCTAAGTACCAAAAATTAAAAGCTAACTACAAACCAGCACCAATGCAATAAAACTTGTTGCTGATTGTTGTATAATTTTTTAAGGATATTCTGAAAGATTTACTAAGTGCTTAACCAAGCATTTAAAAACTTTTGGAGTATCCTTTTTTAATTTGGGGAAGTTATTACGCAAATAGAAAAAAAAATAAAATTAGAGAATGTTGATATGCTCAACTTATTGGGCTTTAACGATGCAAATCTAAAACCTTTTGAAGAAAGATTTGCTTCTTCCATATCAATACGTGGAGATGTTGCTACTGTGAAAGGAACCCTTGAGGAAGTTGATTCCATTGAAAAAATATTTAAAGAAATGACTTATGTTTTGAATACAACAAATAAACTAAAACAAGAGGATGTTTCTACTATAATAGATTTAACTTTAAATGGAAGAGATATAATTAGCAATGAGGACTATAACTCAATAGTTTTATACACAAAAAAAGATGTTATAAAAGCTAAAACAGAAACTCAATTAGAATATGTTAAAGCAATGAATTCTTTTGATATCTGCTTTGGTATTGGTCCTGCGGGAACTGGTAAAACCTATCTTGCAGTTGCTTTTGCAATTTCTCAATTAAAAAAAGGAGTTGTAAAAAAAATAGTTTTAGCGCGCCCCGCGGTTGAAGCTGGTGAAAGTTTAGGTTTTTTACCGGGAGATTTTAAGGAAAAAATAGATCCTTATTTACGTCCGCTTTATGATGCACTTCAAGATATGTTACCTAATGAACAGCTTAAAAATTATATGGAAAGAAATATCATTGAAATTGTGCCGCTTGCATATATGCGTGGCAGAACATTAAATAATTCATATATAATTTTAGACGAAGCTCAAAACAGCACCAATAATCAGATGAAAATGTTTTTAACTAGAATAGGTCCAAATTCCAAAGCACTAATTACCGGCGATATTACTCAAATTGATTTACCCAAAAAAGTGGAGAGTGGATTAATTTTAGTAAAAAAAATATTAATGGATGTTGATGGAGTTGGATTTGTATTTTTCAAGAAAGCCGATGTAGTACGCCATAAATTGGTGAAAGATATTATACAAGCCTATGAAAAATATAATGGCGGAGAATCTGAAAATAGAAGCTAGATAGATTATAATTTCTTTCTCATTATTTAAAATACTTTTTACTTTCTTCCCAGTATTTATCCATCTCCTGCAAATTAGAATTAGTGATTGATTTATTTTTCTCACCGAGTTTTTGTTCAATATAATTAAATCTTTGTAAAAATTTTTTATTTGTTCTTCTTAGTGCATTTTCTGGATTAACTCCTAAAAACCTTGAATAATTAATAAGTGCAAAAAATACATCTCCCATTTCATTTTCTAATAAATCTTTATCCCCAATTACTTCACTTTCATGCATTTCTTCAATTTCTTCAATTACTTTTTTCCAGACGTCTTCTTTATTTTCCCAATCAAAGCCAACTTTAGATACTTTTTCTTGCATTCTTGCAGCTTTTTGAAGCTCAGGTAAGTTTTTTGGGATTCCATCCAGAATAGATTTTCTGTTGCCTTCCTGCATTTTTATTTTTTCCCAATTCCGCTCAATTTCTTTATTGTTCTCGACTTCTAAATTTTCAAAAACATGCGGATGCCTTCTAATTAATTTTTGACTTATTGAATCAATTACATCATTAATCGTGAATAAATTTTCATCCTCGGCAATTACTGAATGAAAAACAATATGCAATAATAAATCGCCGAGTTCACTTTTTAACTCTTCGTAATTTTTATCATCAATAGCTTCTAAAACTTCGTAAGTTTCTTCAAGAGTTGCAGCTTTAATTGAATCAAAAGTTTGAACTTTATCCCATGAGCATTCTGTTCTAAGTCTACGCATAATTTTTATAAGTTCATCAAATTTTTCTTTGTGCATCTTTAACCTAATTCTAATTAACAATTTTCAAAATTATGATTTTTTTATTTCAGAAAATGACTTATTTTTCAATTATAATTGGGAGAAATAAAAATGGTTGAAGAAAAATTAAAAGAATTAGGTATTTTAATTCCAGAAGCACCTAAACCGTTAGCCTCTTACATTCCTGCTATAAAGGTTGGCAACTTGGTTTTTACTGCCGGACAAATTACTCTGTTAAACGGAGAACTAAAATTTAAAGGTAAAGTAGGAAAAGACTTAACTTTAGAAGAGGGAAAAGAAGCTGCAAAGTTATGCATAATTAATTGTTTAAGTGTTATCAAAGCTGAAATAGGAAGTTTGGGTAAGATTAAAAGAATTGTAAAAGTCACGGCTTTTGTAAACAGTGCTGATGGATTTACAGATCAACCAAAAGTTGCGAATGGAGCTTCTGACCTCTTAGTTGCGCTGTTTGGTGAGCAAGGCAAACACGTTAGAAGTGCTGTTGGCGTTAATGGTTTACCAATTGATGCCTCCGTTGAAATAGAAATGATTGTAGAAGTGTAATAAATACAAAAAATAGTTATATTTCATTGAAACATTTTTACTGTTACAAAGGTTAAATCGATTATGAAAAAGACAATTTACATTTTTGTTTTATTTATTACTTCAGTCGCTTTTGGGCAATTTAAAGGTGATGAAAATAAAGTAAATTTCAATCAAGGAATCTTAAGCAGCAATCCTGTAAGTTCACTTTTTAGTTTTATCAATCCGGAAAATTTTTCTATGAGTCACACGTTTGGTATGTCTTATTCAACTTTTGGTAATCAGGGAATGGCTCTTGGTACATATACAAATCATTTGGCATATGAGTTTAATGAAGAATTTAATATTGAAGTTGATGCCAGTTTGGTAAATACACCTTATAACACTTTAGGTGATCAATTTTCAAAATCAATAAATGGTTTTTATTTAGATAGGGCACAAATTAATTATCGCCCTTCTAAAGATTTTAATGTTAGTTTAATGTTTTCAAACTCTCCGTTTAGTTATTATAACCGTAATGGTTATGGCAGAATTTCTCCATATTCCAATCGATGGTTCGATTAGTAAAATAGGCATTCAAGTTATATTTTATTATTTTTAGAGTTGTAAAATTTTTAATTTACAATTAATATTTTACTAATTAATATTTAGTAAAAAATAACAGAACCACTTTGAAAAAAACTATCAAAAAAAAAGAATTCTCCAAAAGTTGATATTCAAACTTCAACAGTGAATATTTTTTATAATATTCTAATTTTTTTTTCTGGTTGTTATAATTGTATATTTATCTTATTCAGCTTATATTAAATTAGTAAAAGGTTCAGAAAAAATAGATGAACAACAAAAAAATAAAGATGTTGCAGCAGAAATTATTCAACTTGACGTTTTAAATGGATGCGGTGTTGCAGGAGTTGCTGATAGATATACAGATTTTTACGAGCAAAAAAATTTTGATGTAGTAGAAATAGGCAATTATATTTCTTTTGATGTTGACGAAACATTTGTAATTGATAGAATTGGCAATAAAGCCAATGCATTCAAAGTTGCTGAGGCATTAGGCATTGAGAATGTAAAAAGTAATTCAGCAGTTAAATGATAATTACTTTTTGGATGTTTCATTAGTAATAGGAAAAGATTATTATAAACTAAAACCAATAACAGGCGGCGATTAATTTTGGAAGAACAAAACTTAGTAGATGAAATTGTAGAACTTATCAAAGATAAAAAAGGATTTGACATAACAGTGTTAAATCTAAAAAATCTTTCTGCTGTTGCAGATTATTTTATAATATGTTCTGGCGATGTTGATGATGTTCACGTTAAAGCAATTGCAGATGAGATTGATAAAAAATTGCGTAAGGATGGAATTAAATGTCATAACAAAGAGGGCTACAATGCACTTAATTGGGTTTTGTTGGATTACTTTGATGTTGTGGTTCATGTGTTTAAGAAAGATGCCAGAACGTATTACAATTTAGAAAAACTTTGGGGTGATGCTGATATCACTGAAATTGAAAACATTCAAATTAATTTTACCCTCCAAAAAATTTAAAGAGCATGATGTGAAAGAATATTTAGTAAACTTGTTTGCACAAGCTGCAGAAAAATTATCATATTTAAAAAATGTTGAACTTCAGTTTAACGTACCTCAAGAAACTTCTCATGGCGATTTATCAACAAATATCGCAATGTTACTTACAAAAGAATTAAAGAAGAATCCAAAAGCTATTGCAGATGAAATAATTTCAAATTTACCGTTAGATGAAAATATAATTTCTAAAGTTTTGGTTGCTGGACCGGGATTTATAAATTTTTATTTCACTCCAGGTTTTGTTAATGCTATAATAAATAAAATTGTTCAGCAAAATGATAAATACGGATTTAGTAATGAGTTTAGTGGAAAAAAAAAGCAAATGTAGAATTTGTTTCTGCTAATCCAACCGGACCGCTAACTGTTGGTCACGGACGAAATGCTGTTCTTGGTGATACGATTGCAAATCTTTTAGAAGCTGTCGGGTATTCGGTAGATAGAGAATATTATTTTAATAATGCAGGCAGACAAATGCGTGTATTAGGTTCATCAGTTGCTGCGCGCTATTTAGAACTACTCGGTGAAGAAAATGAATTTAAAGATGAATATTATCAAGGCGAATACATAAAAGATATTGCAAAACGAATTAAGGATGAATATTCAGACACTTTAAAAATAAAATTGATGATGAAATTTTTAAGATAACTGCCGAACAAGAAATTTTTAATGATATAAAAGAAACACTAAAAAGGATAGATATTGAATTTGCTAAATTCTACAATGAAGATGACCTTTATAAGAATGGAGATATCGATGATCTTATTAAATATTTTGAAGAGAAAAATCTATCGTATAAACAAGATGGCGCTGTTTGGCTAAAGTTTACTGAGCTTGGTCAAGATGTTGATAAAGTGATTGTTAAATCTACCGGAGAGCCGACATACAGATTGCCCGATATTGCTTACCACAAAACCAAATATGATAGAGGTTATGATTTAATTGTAGATATTTTTGGTTCTGATCACAGCGCAACTTACCCGGATGTACTTGCTGGGGATTGAGTCTTTGGATTTTTCAAAAGAAAAAGTGAGAGTTATAATTCATCAATTTGTAACTATTATGCAAGGTGGTGAAGTTGTTAAAATGTCTACTAGAAAGGCTAATTATATTACACTTGATGAACTTGTAGATGAAGTTGGTAAAGACGTTGTACGTTACTTTTTTATTATGAGAAATTATTCCTCACACATGAATTTTGATTTAGATGTTGCAAAAAAAAACAATCAGATGAAAATCCTGTTTTCTACTTAAAATATGCACATGCAAGAATTGCTTCCATATTGAGATTAACACAAGAACAAAATTTAAAACTTTCACTTGAGAATTTAGATTTATTAACTGAAGACTCTGAACAAAAAATAATTAAACATCTGCACAGGTTTGAAGAAGATTTAAGAAGCTCCGCAGTAAATTTTGAGCCTCATAAATTTGCAAATTATTTAGAAAATTTGGCCGCACTATTTCATAAATTTTATGCTGAATGCAGAATTATTGGCAGTGCAAAAGACTTAGCCGAAGCACGTATTGCACTTATTATTGCGGTTAAAACGGTTCTTAAAAACGGACTTACAATTTTAAGTTTGGAAGCTCCGGAAAGTATGTGAAAAAGAACAACTCATAATGTAGAACTCAGAACTCAGAAAGCTTCTGGGGTTCTAAAAAATCCTGGTTTAGTGAAATTAAAATTAGCTCAAAAAGATTATTCAGCAATTGCAACTGAAAGTGCATAAATATTTTTCGCTCCGTTCTCTAATAATATTTTAGCACATTCACTAACGGTTGCTCCCTGTCGTTATAACGTCGTCGACAAGAATTATATTTTTATCCTTTACTAATTTAGCTTTCCTAATTTTAAATGCACCCTTCATATTTTCTTTTCGTTCAACTAAATTTAGTTTTGTTTGGGTTTGTGTAAAACGGATTCTCTGAATTATATTTTTGCTGAATTTTATTTTTTCCTCTTTTGCCAATTGCTTTTGCAATAATATCAGCTTGATTAAAGCCTCGTTCAGCTTTTCTTAATTTATGCAAGGGATTGCCATTATTAAATCTGCCTGCCAAAATTTCAATTTATTTTCTAACACTTTAGCCGTTTTTATTCCAAGATAACTGCCTATCGTAAAATTTTTGTTGTACTTAAGTCCATGAATCATTTTCTGAATCGCAGAATCTTCTTTAAATACAAATGCGGAATAGAAGTCTTTAACAAGTTTTTCTTTTAAAATTTCCTTTCGAATTCCAGTTTAATTCTTTCTGGTGTAGCAATTTCTAATTGGTTAAAACACTTTTCGCAAATTGTGTTTGAATCTGTATTAATTGCTCTCTCCGCAATTAAGGCAAATACGCGGTAGAAACAAATCGAATAAAGAAATAATTTTACTATTAATCAAAACCGATATTAATTTCTTCTTGCTAAAAGTTGAAGTTTAATATCTTTTTTTTCAAAATGAATTTCGAGCCAATTTTTTAGTGATTTTACATCTCAATATTTAGCGGAGACTTTGAAAACTGAAATTCATTATAATAAGTTGTGTATTTCTGTAATGTTCTATCATGCTCAAGTTTATGAGAGATAAATTCTACAACATCATTTTTCTTCATTAAGTTTTTCTTCAGTTTCAAAATGATCTTTTAATTGGGTGAGAAGTAAACCATAAGTTTTAGTATTATTTTTTTTTTTTTTTTTGGATTTCAAATAAGTGGCTTACGGTTTTGTAAATTTCATGGTGCTGATCGTCAATTTCTTTAATTCCTAAAATATGCTTTTGGTTCAAATTTGATAAAGTCCATAATGACCTCTAAAGTTATTATAACATTCTTAAAACCTTTCTAATAATCCATTCAATTGCAAAAAGAGAAGTATGATAAATAGTAATATAATATTCAAAGAAGACAAACGCAACTCATTATCTATACTTTTTTCACATTTATTTTATTATTATATAATAAATTTAATATTTCGTTTAGTCCGTTCACATTTTTTAAAACATAATATCTACCGTTTGTTTGGTAAGAAAGGTTTTTAAGAAAATTTCTATCAGATTTTTTTGTAAAAGTCTCCAATTCAATTGGCTCAACAAGTATA
Organism: Ignavibacteriales bacterium; assembly: GCA_020635285.1. GTDB lineage: Bacteria > Bacteroidota > Ignavibacteria > Ignavibacteriales > Melioribacteraceae. The sequence goes on from JACKAB010000005.1 coordinate 239,823, forward strand.
GTATTGTTAATATTTGATGATAAAATTACATTTTCTGAGGTTGCACTAAATTTAAATGAACCAGAGCCATTTGGGCTGAATTCCGCTTCATATAAACCATTTCCTAATGGGGTCAGCGGAATGCTTTGATCAGCTTCTCTATTTGAAATGTTGACCTCTATACTTGCGTTGTTGATTGGTTCAAAAGTATCGTCATAATAACTTGCGCTGAAAATTATTTTTTCTCCAAGTTTGTATGTTTGTTTTGGGGTGGTTAAAGTAAATTTTTGATCGTCATTATTAAGTCCAAGCCATTTTACCGAATTTATTAAAAGATTTTCAAATAATTGAGACTGTTTGTTGGCTGTTTGCAATTTCCATTTCCAAAAATTGGCAGCGGTAAGAACTATTATTTTAGATCCATTTTGTGATTTGGAAAATAAAATAGGTTGCTTGGCAATATTGTCTTCCAGTAATACTTGGGACTCAATTGATGGAATGTATTTTGATCGATTTAAGTTGATTGGGGGAAGTTTTTCCCATTCATTTAGATTTTCATTCCCGCTTCCCAATAAACTATATTTTAAATCATTTGCTTTAACTTGTATTTCCTTAAATGTATTCGAGATTTGAGAAACCTTAAAGGGTAAAATATTATTTAAATCGCCGAGTTTTGTAAAATCTAAATTAAGCGAGAAAATAAAGAATGTTGCTTTTTTTGATTTTGAAATTTCATTAGCAACTTTTCTAACATATTCCGGACTGCTATTTTCATTTGGGAAACCTATTAAGAAAAGAATATCTGCTTCTTCAACTAATTTAAAATCGTTTCTATTATTTGCATAACTGGAACTATTTAATTGAACGATAGAAGTAACATTGTAATCTTCATTTTTGTTCAAACTACTTTTAACTATTGATAAATCTGCACTTGGGCTTCCTGCAATAATTGTAATTTTCTTTTTGGTTGCTAAAACATTTACTAAAGCGATTTTAGAATTATTTGATTTATTTTTTTCATTTTCATTCGAAATTAAGTTTACAAGTAATTTATGTTCACCTTCAATTTCGCTGGAATAAGGGAAACGCACTCTATTAATTTCTGTTGAACTTAGGACTATTTCTTTTTGGGCAATAAGTTTTTGATTTTCACTTAACTGAACATTCACCTTTTTGTTGGTAAGGTTATTATTTGAGATTACAACTTCAATCTCAGTTTCTCTTCCAGCATAAATAAATTCATTTGATGTAATTTTTTCTACTTTTACGTCAGCTTCTGAAGTTGTGTCTCCTAATCCAATTGTAAAGATTGGAAAGCCTAAATTTGAAGCTTCTTGAGTTGGATCTTCACCTTGATTATTAATTCCGTCACTTATAATTATTGCAGAGGCGACATTTGGGGAGGATTTTAATACTTTTAAAATATTATCAAACTGTGTTGATTTCCCGCTAAAGTAAATAGAATCATCAATCTTGTGTTCATTAACTTTATCTGCAAATGTAAACATTTTTGTGTTTTCAACATCTGTATAGATGGAATTGACTACTGAGTTTATTTTACTTATTTCGTCGGTAGAGCTAATTTCTTTAACTGATTTTGAATTATCAACAAAAATTAAATTTACCGGCTCAACTTTTTCTTTTGAAACTAAATTTATAATTGGATCAAACAAAAGCAGAAATAATAAAAATAAAGCCAGAGTTCTAATAAAAATTAATATGCCTTTTGTAAAAAGATTTGTGATAGGTAAGGTAGTTCTGTAAATAAAAAAGTGTAAGTTAAAATTATCACTAAACCCAATACAAGTATAATTGGATTACCGGAAATTGAAATATTTAGATTTTCAAAAAAATTCATTTAGTAAAAATTAATGATAATGGATTCCCGTAAAAGTACAATGCAATTGGGGGATGAAAAATTAAATATGATTAAGTTACTTAGATTTATTTTATAGAAGATAAGTTCCAAGATTTTAACTTATCATAAGTTTTGTAATCAGTTAAATCAAAATGAACCGGTGTTACAGCAACGTAATTATTTTTATTGCAATATGATCAAAATTCATGTCGTCTTCAAAGTCAATCATTTCGCCTGTTAGCCAATAATAATTATTTCCATAGGGATCTAATCTTTTTTCATAAATATCCGCCCATTTGGAAGTTCCTTGTTTTGTTGGAATAATTCCTTTTACCTCGCTTTCTTGGATATCCGGAATATTAACATTTAGCAGAGTACCTTTTTCAAGTCCATGTTCCGCCACTTTTAATGTTAATTCTTTAGCGACTTTTCTAGCATACTCAAAATGTTTCGGTTTATGATTTGTTATGGAAAACGCAATTGCAGGGCAATCCATTATTGCCGCTTCTCTAGCTGCTGATACTGTTCCAGAATAGATTATGCTGATTGCCGTATTAGATCCGTGGTTAATTCCAGAAACCACAATATCTGGTGGAGAAGGCAATAAATTCTTAATTCCAAATTTTACACAATCTGCTGGAGTTCCATTTACAGCATAACCCACAAACTTATTTCTAATATTATATTCAACCACTCTTAATGGAACATTCATGGTAATAGAATGACCAACCGCACTTTGTTCTGAAATAGGAGCAACAACTGTAACATCACCAATTTCACTAAGTGCATCCGCCAACTGAAAAATTCCTTCGGCACCAATTCCATCATCATTACTAACCAATATTTTCATAAATAAATTTCCTATATTTAAAAGATAATTTTTAATATTGAAACAAATATACCAAAGTTTGTGAAGAAACTGAGGAGTGTTTAATTCAGAAAAATTTGTTTTTACCAATCAGTTTAATAAAAATAAAACCAATGAGAAATTTAATCGAAAAAGTTTTCTTTATTATCTTTTTACTTTCAATACCGATTTTTTCTCTCAAGAAAGAGGTTGAAATTAATATATTAGATGCTTATGTAACACCCGAAAAACCTCATACTTTTAAATTGAATTTTTTCTCTTATTCGCCAATTAAAACAAAAGTTAAAATAAATGATAAATATGAATTTGAGGTTTCCAAAGATTTTTTAGAAGATCATGCTATAGAAATTGATTTTAGCAATTATAAATTTGATAAAAAAAATATACCTTATAAAATTATTTCTGAAGATGAAAATGGCAATACATTTGTTTCCGAAGAATATGAAATAATACTTCCTTACGATGAATTTATTTTTACAAAAGAGGGGAGCAATCCAATCTCCACTGTTCTTTTCGGACTTTTACTTTATTTTATTCCATCACCTAATTTGGTAATTATGGAAAAAGAAAATTATTTTAGTCTAACCAAAGAAATTCCAATTATCACTTTTTACGGCAGTGGATATAATTATCCCTCTGGAAGTGTTAGTCTGGAATACACACATATTTATAATAACTTACCGGTTAGTAATTTGCTGCGTTTAGGTTATAAACATTTTATTCCATTAAAAACAATAGAATATATTTCACCGGGGATTTCCGGTTTTACAAATTTTAATGGTTACAGCGGAGTTGGTGCTGAAATGTCGATTGGACTTTTTAAAATTTATGATGTCTTTACAGTTTTTACACGATACAGATATAATTTCCAACCCACAGAAACTTCAAATGATTTTCATGAAATTTCTATCGGACTTTATTCCCACTTCTTTACAATTGATTTATAGATTTGATGGATAAAAAAAATAATGTTATTGATTTAGGTGAACGAGGGAAGTATAATTTAAGAAATAAATTAAATCAGCTTACCGGAAAGGAATGGATTAAGTTTACAAAATCTTGGTTTATACACTCACCTAGACAAAGAAATAAAGAAGAAATTTTACATCCCGCAAAATATCCAGAAAGTTTGGTAGAAGAATTTATTTCATTCTTTACTAAAGAAAATGAATTAGTTTTTGATCCATTTCTTGGAACTGGAAGTACATTACTTGCTGCTGGCAGTTTGAATAGAAATGCAATTGGAGTAGAGCTTAGTGATAAATATTTTAAAATTTCTAAAAGTAGAATTAAAAAAAATATTTTTATAAATGATATAAAAGCAATAAAAGGCAATTCGAGTAAACTTGTTGAGTTATTTGCGAAAAACAAAATTGATAGGAAAATTGATTACACGGTTACATCGCCCCCGTACTGGAATCAGCTAGAAAGAAATTCTTTACGTCAAAAAAAAAGAAATGATGAGGGGCTTGATACAAAATATTCAAAGGCCAAAGATGACATTGGAAATATTAACGATTACGAAAAATTTATTGAAGCACAGGCAAAAATTTTTGATCAAGTTTTTGATTTAACAAAAGACAAAGGTTATTTAACAATTATTACAAATAATATTTTTTATAATGGCAGAATATTTCCTTTGGCCTATGATACGGCAATTTCGCTTACAAAAAGAGGAGAAAAAAGCTGGATATTAAAAGATGAGAAAATTTGGCTTCAGAATGATAAACCACTTATTGCGTTAGGTGTGAATAGTGCTTGGGTTGGTAATCGGCATCACCAATATTGCCTTATTTTTAGGAAGGAATTATAAACGTGGATAATGCAATTACCGTAAGTGAACTTACCAATCACATAAAAAGAGTAATAGAAGAAAGTTTCGATCAAGTAAAAATAATTGGAGAAATCTCAAATTTTAAAGCTCACGTTTCGGGTCATTGGTATTTTACATTAAAAGATAAAAACGCACAAATAAGCTGTACAATGTGGCGTGGTGTAAATAATTATGTTTTCTTTACTCCTCAAGATGGAATGAAAGTAATTCTAACCGGAAAAGTTACGGTTTATCCTCCAAGAGGAAATTATCAATTAGATGTAAGATCAATGAAACCCGCCGGCGAAGGCGAATTACAAAAAGCTTTTGAAGCACTTAAAAGAAAGTTATTTGAAGAAGGATTATTTGACGAAGAGAGAAAGAAAACAATTCCAGTTTATCCCAATAAAATTGGTGTTGTAACTGGAAGTGACACAGCCGCTTTTAAAGATATGTTGAGCGTTGCTGCCAGAAGATTTCCTTTAGTTAAAATATTGATAGCTCCAGCAAGAGTTCAAGGAGAAGGCGCTGCTGAAGCGATTGTGCACAGTATAGAAGAACTTAATAAGATTAAAGATGTTGATGTAATTATAATTTCCAGAGGTGGAGGATCATTGGAAGACCTTTGGGCATTTAACGAAGAAATTGTTGCCCGTGCGATTGACAAATCTAAAAAGCCAATCATCTCTGGTGTTGGTCATGAAATTGATTTTACAATTGCGGATTTTGTTGCCGATTTAAGAGCACCAACACCTTCAGCGGCAATGGAAATGGCAACACCAAACAAAGATGAAATTTTTGCCTTTATAAATGAATTTTCATATACTAGCAAAAATAATATATCGGAAAAGATTCAAGATTTGAAATATGATGTTGATCAACTAAGACGAACTTATGGATTTAAAAATCTTCCCAGTATTATCAACTCAAAAAAACAAACTATTGATAATTATTTATACAGAATTCAATTTCTTATTACTAACTTTCTTAAACAAAAAAATGATAATTTGTTAGTGTTATCAAAAATAATTTCTAATAATAGCGTTGAGAATATTCTAAGAAAAGGTTTTGTATTAGTTGAGCAAGAAAATAAAATTGTGAAAAGAAAAGAAATTTTAAATTCAAATAAGAATTTTGAATTGAAATTTTATGATGGGAAGGTAAAAATAGAAAAATGAGTAAAGTAAGAAAAAAAGAAAAAAATTTTGAAGAATCATTATTGCGGTTACAAGAAATTTCTGAACTCTTAGAAAGTGAGGAGGTCTCTCTAGAAGATTCAATAAAAATTTATGAAGAAGGCATTACTCTATCAAAATATTGTTACAGTATTTTAGAGAAAGCAGAGTTAAAAGTTGAAGAACTCAATATTGATTTACAAAACGATTTGAAATAAATTAGATAAAAGTGAGATAAGAAGTGGTAGATGAATCAAAATATAATATTTTATTTAAGGTTGAATCTCCAAAAGACATTAGAGATTTTAATATTCATCAATTGAAAGAACTTTGTTCTGAAATTAGAAATTATATGGTTGATGTTGTTTCTCAAATTGGCGGTCACTTTGGCGGTGGACTTGGTGCGGTTGAATTAACCGTAGCGCTTCACAAAGTTTTTAATACACCAGTTGATAAAATAGTATGGGATACCGGACATCAAGCATATCCTCATAAGATAATTACCGGAAGAAGAGAAAAATTAAAAACCATTAGGCAACTAAATGGAATTAGCGGTTTTCTTAAAAGATCAGAAAGCGAGTATGACGAATTTGGAGCCGGACATGCGACCACTTCAATTTCTGCGGCACTTGGAATTGCAGCGGCTAATAAAATTAATGGTGAACCCAATAAAAAAGTTATAGCTATAATTGGCGATGGAGCCATGACTGGCGGTATGGCTTACGAGGCTATGAACAATGCCGGATTCCAAAAACAAAATTTAATAGTTGTTCTTAACGATAATAATATGTCAATTGCCCCAAATGTTTGGCAGATTTCAAATTATTTTAATGAGGTAATTTCACATCCAGAATATAATAAATTCAAAGGTGCAATTTGGGATTTGACCGGTAAGTTAGATCAATTTGGAGATAGATTAAGAAGTGTTGCTGGTAGAGTGGAAAGCGGAATAAAAGCAATTGTAACACCTGGAATGTTATTTGAAGCACTGGGATTTAGATATTTCGGACCTGTTAATGGACATAATGTTTCTAAACTTGTAAAAATATTTGAACACACAAAAGAACTCTCCGGCCCAATTATGGTTCACGTAATAAGCGAAAAAGGGAAAGGTTACAAACCGGCTGAAGGAAAGCAATCACAATTTCATGGAGTTACGCCTTTTGACAAAGTAACTGGCGAGATGCAGAAAAAATCTGGTGCATTACCTTCATATACTTCAGTATTTGGTAAAGCTCTTGTTGAGATAATGAGAGAAAATGAAAAAGTAGTTGGAATTACAGCTGCTATGCCTGATGGAACTGGATTGTCTTTTTGCTGAAAAGAATTTCCACAAAGATATTTTGATGTTGGAATTGCAGAAGAACATGGGGTTACATTTGCAGCGGGTTTAGCAACTCAAGGAATTATTCCAGTTGTTGCTTTTTATTCAACATTTTTGCAAAGGGGTATTGATCAAATAATTCATGACGTTGCTTTACAAAAACTGCATGTTGTTTTTGTTTTAGATAGAGCCGGATTAGTTGGTGCTGATGGACCAACTCATCATGGAACTTTTGATTTATCATATCTTCGTTATATTCCTGGCATTGTTTTAATGGCACCTAAAGATGAAGCTGAACTTAGAAATATGTTATATACAGCTATTCAATATAAGAATGGACCAATTGCAATAAGGTATCCACGTGGATCCGCACTTGGAGTTGAAGTTAAGGAAGGTTTTGAAGAATATCAAATTGGTAAAGGCGAGGTAATTAACGAAGGCGAAGAAATAGCAATTTTAGCTGTCGGTTCTATGGTCGATTATTCTATAAAAGCAGTTGCTAAATTAAAATCTGAAAATATAAATGCAGCTCTTTATAATATGAGATTTATAAAACCACTAGATACCGAACTGTTAGATAAAATAGCAAATACTTATAAAAAAATTATTACAATCGAAGAAAATTCAGTCGTGGGTGGATTTGGGAGCGCTGTATTAGAGTATTTTAATTCAATGAATTATAAGAATGATATTAAAATTTTAGGAATTCCGGATAAGTTTATTGATCACGGAACACAAGCTGAATTGCATAAAATTTTAGAAATTGATCCGGATGGGATTGCTAAAAAAGTTAGAGATTTTATTACTCCAAAAATAAATAAAGGAATTGCTAGCTAATGGAAAAAACCAAAATTGCGGTTGTAGGTTTGGGAGGCGTGGCACAACTTGTTCATCTTCCAATTTTATCTAAACTAAATTCTGTGGATTTGGTTGCGGTTACTGATATTAGCAAAACAAGATTAAATTCAGTTGCTGATAAATTTCATATTAAAAACCGTTATACTGATTTTATAAAAATGTTGGATTCTGAAGAAATTGATGCCGTTGTAATTTTAACACCTACCAATACACATAAAAATATTGCTGTTGAATGCTTAAATAAAAAGAAACATGTTTTAATCGAAAAACCGGTTGCATTAAATTATGATGAAGCCAAAGAAATTGATGACGCGGCAAAAAAAAATAAATGCAATGCAATGGTTGGAATGAATTTTAGATTTCGCCCAGATACTATGTTATTGAAAAGCTTGATTAACAGTGGAGAACTTGGAGAATTATTTTATATAAAATGTGGATGGAGCCGAAAACGAAGCAGTGAACAAAAGTGGTTCAATAAAAAAAATCTTGCCGGTGGTGGAGTTATGCTTGATTTAGGAATCGTTTTAATAGATACGGCGTTATGGCTTCTTGATTATCCAAAAGTAAAAAATGTTACTGCACAAAACTTTAACCATGCAACACAAAGTATCGAAGATTCTTCAGTTGGATTTATACGATTAAACAATAACTCAGTAATAAACTTTGATGTAAGTTGGTCAATCCATGAAGATACTGATAGTTTTAAGCTTGCATCATATGGAACAAAAGGGACAGGACATTTAAATCCATTGCGAGCATATAAAAAGGTTGCGAATAATAGGGTTGATTACACAGTTAATTCAGGAGTTCAGGTAAAGAATCTATTTAAGAAATCCTATGAAAATGAATTAAAGCATTTCATTGGAACTGTTAAAGATGGAATGCCTCTAATTTCTTCCAGTGAAGAAGCTCTCTCGAGAATGAAAGTAATTGAAAGTTTATATGAATCCGCTAAAAATAAATCGGAAGTAAACGTTTAGAAATTTATGGCGAAAATTTTATTAGTTGATGACGAAAAAGATATTGTGGAATTTCTGCAATATAATTTGGAAGCTGAAGGATTTGAAGTTATTTCTGCAAATGATGGAATAGAAGCGCTATCCAAAATGGAAGAAAAACCTGATCTGGTTGTTCTTGATGTGATGATGCCTAAAATGAATGGTTATGAGGTTTTAAAAAATATTCGTTTAAATGAAAATTATAATGAAATCCCAATAATTTTTCTTACTGCAAAAACCAGCGAGTTTGATGAATTAAAAGGTTTTGATCTTGGGGCAGATGATTATATTAAAAAACCAATTTCACCTAAAATGTTGGTTGCAAGAGTTAAATCTAAAATTAAAAGATTAACTTTAAATGATGACAAAGATATTCAGAATTCATTAGTTATTAATATTGGTCCTTTAGAAATTAACAAAGATAAATATGAAGTCAAGCTAAATGGTGAAAATATTATTTTACCTAAAAAAGAATTTGCAATTCTCTATTACCTTGCAAGCAAGCCCGGTAAAGTTTTCCCGAGGGATAGAATATTAAATGATGTTTGGGGCGAAGACATTTTTGTTATTGAACGAACAGTTGATGTACACGTAAGAAAGATTAGGGAAAAACTTGGTGATAATTCTAATTTGATTGAAACTATTAAGGGTGTAGGTTATCGTTTTAAAGAATTTTGACCAAGTAATTTCCAATTTCAAATTCTCTTATGTTTTTATAAAAGAGATTCTGCTTCTAAGTACAATCTTAGGAGGAACTTTCTTTTACCTTTCTGATTTCTCTTATTCGATAATATTTCCACTTATTTTCATAATTATTTTTTCGGATTTACTTATTTTATATTTAATCGGTAAAAAAAGAAGAATAGAAATAGAAGAAATAAAGACCGTTATTAAATCAATTAGAAAAAACCGTTATTTGGATGAAGAGCAAATAGTTTTAAGCAAACCCTTAAAAGAATTAGAAGGGATTATCAAAGCCATTTCAAGAAAAACCAATAGAGATTTTGCCAATATAGAAAAGCTAGCCCAAGCAAGAAGTGAATTTTTAGGTTATGTTTCGCACGAATTAAGAACCCCAATATTTACAATTCAAGGTTATTTAGAAACTTTACTTAATGGTGCAATTGATAATCCAAAAGTGAATAGATCATTTCTTGAAAAAGCTCTTAACCATTCCAATAATCTTAATACGCTGCTGAATGATCTTATAGAAATTTCCATGATTGAATCAGGACTGATGAGTTTAAGTTTCCGGTATTTCAATTTGTTTAATTTTATCAATGAAATTATTTCAGAAACAAAGCAATTGGAACTTAACAATAATATCTCCATAAATTTGTTAGAATTTAATAAAGAAATAGGAGTCTATGGGGACAAAGAAAGACTAAAACAAGTTTTTTATAATTTACTTTCTAATGCTATTAAATATACCAACGAAGGCAAAATTGAAATTATTGTTATTGAAAAGAGCAAGTCTGTAATTATAAAAGTTAAAGATTCCGGAATTGGAATTCCTGAAAAAGAATTAGATAGAATTTTCCAAAGATTCTATAGAACTGAACGAGAACGAGAAAGCAATGTTCCCGGCACCGGACTTGGTTTAGCCATAGTAAAACATATTTTAGAAGCACACCAAACGACTATTGAAGTTACTAGTGAAATTAATGTTGGTTCAGAATTTTCTTTTAAACTTAAAAAGGAATAAAACTGATAACAATTTAGAATTCTCAATTATAAGCCGCCATTCAATCTCCATATTTTACTTAACAATTTCTTAACACACAGATAACAAATCTTTAACACACAAGTAATATTCAGTTAACATCAACCTCATAAATTTCAGTAAGTAATTAAATAATCTAACACATGAGGGGTCATGGAAAACAAATTAAACTATCATAAGGGTAGTAAAGTTAAAATTGTGAAAAAAAGAACTATTCAATTTTTATTATTTCTAATGTTTATATCTGGTCAAGTAAATTCAATTTTATCTCAAAACTTTGGCAAAATCACCGGAACTATTGTCGATAAAGATTTTGGTGATGCGTTAATTGGTGCCAATGTTTTTATTGAAGGAACAACTAGAGGAGCCGCTACGGATATAGAAGGTAATTATTCAATTGAAGGCATTGAACCTGGGATTTACAAAATAACTTATTCAATGGTTGGATTTCAAAAACAGACAATTTCTGATCTTGAAATAAAACCACAAGAAAATCTAAAACTTGATATTGTTTTAAGCACTGAAGCTTTTGAAACCGAAGAAGTTGTAATTTCTGCTAAGTCATTAACTAATACTGAAGGAGCACTTCTGGCAAAAAGACAAAAATCAGCTTCTGTAAGCGATGCAATTAGTGCCGAGGCAATGTCAAATTCTGGAAGCAGCGATGCAGCAGATGCAATGAAAAAAGTGACAGGTGCTTCGGTAGTTGGTGGTAAATATGTTTACGTAAGGGGATTGGGTGAAAGGTATTCATCAACTACATTAAACGGCGCAGAATTGCCAAGCGCAGATCCTGATAAAAAATCATTTCAGCTTGATTTGTTTCCGGCCAGCTTGCTTGATAATATTACAACAGTAAAAACATTTACGCCTGATAAACCAGGAACATTCACCGGCGGTTTAGTTGATGTAACAATGAAGAGTTTTCCCGAAAAATTTTCATTCAATTTTTCAACCTCAACCGGTTACAATACAATGGCAACGTTTAATGATAATTTCATTCTACCTAATTCAGGTGGAACAGACTGGCTTGGTATTGATGATGGAACGAGAAAATTACCAGATTTATTAAGCAACTCAAATATTGATATTCCACGCTATACTTCCGTAAAAACTAAAGAAGAAGCTCTTTATTTAGACGGGCTTTCAAAATCATTTAATACCCACATGACACCGGTTGCTGCTAAAGCTGGAATGAATAGCGGTATGTCTATTTCCGCAGGAAATCAATTTGATTTTGCAAATCAAACCTTTGGTTATTTAGCATCACTTACATGGTCACAAAAATATTCTTACTATGATAACGGCGAAATTGGCAGATATAAACTTCCCGGTACAGTTAGCGATATTGAATATCTTAATCCTGAAAGACAATTTAATGATGAGAAGGGAGTTCAAGAAGCCAATTGGGGCGCTATTGTTTCTTTATCAATGAAAAATGATAGTTATGGACAGTTTAAAGGTTCGTACTTACGAACCCAAAGCGGTGAATCAACAGCCCGTTATATTACTGGTAAATGGTCAGATATTCCTTCAACCGCTACTTATGAAACCAGAGTTCTTCAATATGTTCAAAGAGGTTTAGATACATATCAATTTGAAGGTGATCATTTTATTAAAGCTTTTTCAAATCTTAAAATGGATTGGAAGCTATCATACTCAATGAACGAGCAAGATGAGCCGGATCTAAGATATTTTTCTGATCACTGGACTGTTAAAGCTTCAACTGGCGATATTACATACCAAAGTCCTTCTTCTTTATATCCGCCACCAATTAGATATTTTAGAAATCTTAAAGAAAACAGTTTTACTGGTAATTTAAATTTCATGCTCCCCTTTGATTTAATTGATGGAAACAAAGCAAAATTTCAATTTGGAGCAGCATTTAATAATGTTGATAGAAGTTACATACAAAGACGTTTTGAATATGAAGCTGATGCAATTAGATTTAGTGATTATAAGGGTGATATAGATGCCTTCTTTAATACGGTTGGCATTTTAGATACATCTAATTCATACTTTGATTTTGGAAATGTAATTGGAGAATCAAAATCTCTTAAAAATAAATTTAATGGAGATCAAAAAACAACTGCTGGATACATCATGTTTGACCTTCCAATTATTCAAGATTTGAGATTTATTGGTGGACTAAGACTAGAATCAACTGAAATGAATGCAATTAGTGGTGATGAAACATTACCTAAAGGACATCTTAATAATACTGATTTATTAGGTTCAGTTAATTTTATTTACGCCCTATCTGAAAATATGAATCTTCGCCTTGCATATTCTAATACTGTTGCCAGACCAACATTTAGAGAATTGGCTCCTTACACAAATTTTGAATTTGTTGGTGATTATTTATTTGTGGGTAATGCAGATTTAAAAAGAACTCTTATAAGAAATTATGATGTTAGATGGGAATGGTTTACAAATCCAGGAGAACTAATAGCAGTAAGTGGATTTTATAAATCTTTTACCGATCCAATTGAAAAATATCAGAATAATAGTATTCCTAATGGATTGCTCTCAGTTCAAAATGTTGATAAAGCTAGCTTATATGGTCTTGAGTTTGAAATTAGAAAAAACCTTGGAATTGTTGGATCATTCTTAAATAATTTTAGCCTTGGAACTAACCTATCCCTTGTTCATTCGGAAACAGAAATACCTGAAACAGAATATTTCTTGATTGAAATATCTGACCCGACTGCTTCAAAAACTAGACCATTTATGGGTCAATCTCCTTACTTATTAAACCTTAGTCTTGGTTATGATAACTATGACTTAGACTTTAATGCCGGAATATTCTATAATATTTTCGGTGATAGGTTAGCAATTGTTACTGAAGGAGCTAATCCAGATGTTTATGAAAGAGGTCGTGGAGATTTAGATTTTAAGATTTCAAAGGGTTTGTTTGATTTACTTAATCTTTCTTTTACTGCAAAAAATCTACTCGACTCGGATGTAAAATTTTCACAGGAATTTAAAGGAACAGATTACAACTATTACAAATATAGAAACGGCAGAACTTTTTCATTATCACTTAAATTAAAAATATAAAGGAGAAAACAATGTTAAAAAGAGTAAGGAATTTACTTTTACTAACGATTTTAAGCTCAGTGCTATTATCGGCACAGGGAATGATCACCATAACAGATTCAGATATTCCGGCAGGAAGTCAAGTCACATGGACATCAAACAATGTATATTTGTTAGATGGGATGGTGTTTGTAGATAGTGCAGCAGTGTTGACTATTGAACCTGGCACAGTAATAAAGGCAAAAGAAGGCCAAGGAAATTCAGCTTCTGGTTTAGTAATAACCAGATATGGCCAAATCTTTGCAGAAGGCACTTCAGATAGACCAATAATCTTTACAGCAGAAAGTGATGAGTTGAATGGAAATTTAACCCACACAGATAGAGGATTATGGGGCGGCGTAGTAATGTTAGGTCAAGCCTCAACAAATAACCAAACTGCAAATGGATTGAAAGCAGTAGAAGGTGTAAATGAAATAAATGAATCAAAAGCATGGTATGGCGGAACAAATGATACACATAGTTCTGGTGTTTTTAAGTATGTATCAATAAGACATAGCGGAATAAACGTAGGTGATCAAGCCGGAAATGAGATACAAGGATTAACCTTGGGTGGAGTTGGCAGCGGCACAGTGATAGATTATGTAGAAAGTTTTGCAAGTGCAGATGATGGATTTGAATGGTTTGGCGGCACAGTAAATGCAAAACACTTAGTAAGTGCATTCAACTCAGATGATAGTTATGACACAGATGAAGGCTTTAGAGGAAAAGGACAATATTGGTTTGCCATTCAAGCACCAGATCAAGGCGGAAGAGTAGCTGAAATGGATGGAGCAACTGGAGATGAATATTATCAGCCATATGCACATCCTATATTATCGAATGTAACATATATAGGAGCCGGAATAGGTGCAGCACCGGAAGGTGACGGAGAAGAATGTATAATCTTAAGAGATAATACAGGTGTAGAATATTATAACAGTATTTTCACAGAATATGATGATGCAACAAGCGGATATGGATTAACAATAGAAGATATAGACAACACAGGCACAAAAACCGAAGACAGCAGACAAAGATTTGAATCTGGAGAGATTATATTCCAGAACAATATTTGGTATAACTTTGGAGCAGGCAATGATGTAACACAGTTTATCTATCAAGATTTTGCGCAGAGTTATTTTCAAGATGCAGCGAATTCAAATAGTGTAGATAATCCAATGTTAATGGGAATAAGCAGAGAACCAAATGGCGGATTAGATCCAAGACCAGAGGTTGGAAGTCCGGCATTAAGCGGATCGAAAAACTTGGAAGATAACTTTTTTGATAAGACAAGTTATGTAGGTGCCTTTGGTGGAAATAACTGGTTGTTAGGTTGGACTGCTTTAGACCAATTAGGGTATTTAAGCGATATTAGCACAGGAGTTGAATTAGACTTTACAAATGAAATACCTAATAAATTTAATTTAGCACAAAATTATCCTTTGTTAGATGGAATGGTGTTTGTAGATAGTGCAGCAGTGTTGACTATTGAACCTGGCACAGTAATAATAAAGGCAAAAAGAAGGCCAAGGTAATTCAGCAAGTGGTTTAGTAATAACAAGATATGGCCAAATCTTTGCAGAAGGCACATCAGATAGACCAATAATCTTTACAGCAGAAAGTGATGAGTTGAACGGAAATTTAACCCACACAGATAGAGGATTATGGGGAGGCGTAGTAATGTTGGGTCAAGCCTCAACAAATAATCAAACTGCAAATGGATTGAAAGCAGTAGAAGGTGTAAATGAAATAAATGAATCAAAAGCATGGTATGGCGGAACAAATGATACACATAGTAGTGGTGTATTTAAGTATGTATCAATAAGACATAGCGGAATAAACGTAGGTGATCAAGCCGGAAATGAGATACAAGGATTAACCTTGGGTGGAGTTGGCAGCGGCACAGTGATAGATTATGTTGAAAGTTTTGCAAGTGCAGATGATGGATTTGAATGGTTTGGCGGCACAGTAAATGCAAAACACTTAGTAAGTGCATTCAACTCAGATGATAGTTATGACACAGATGAAGGCTTTAGAGGAAAAGGACAATATTGGTTTGCCATTCAAGCACCAGATCAAGGCGGCAGAGTAGCTGAAATGGATGGAGCAACTGGAGATGAATATTATCAACCTTATGCACATCCGATATTATCTAATGTAACTTATATAGGAGCCGGAATAGGCGCTACACCGGAAGGTGATGGAGAAGAATGTATAATCTTAAGAGATAATACTGGTGTAGAATATTATAACAGTATTTTCACAGAATATGATGATGCAACAAGCGGATATGGATTAACAATAGAAGATATAGACAACACAGGTACAAAAACAGAAGACAGCAGACAAAGATTTGAATCTGGAGAGATTATATTCCAGAACAATATTTGGTATAACTTTGGAGCAGGCAATGATGTAACACAGTTTATTTATCAAGATTTTGCACAGAGTTATTTTCAAGATGCAGCGAATGCAAATAGTGTAGATAATCCAATGTTAATGGGAATAAGCAGAGAGCCAAATGGCGGATTAGATCCAAGACCAGAGGTTGGAAGTCCGGCATTAAGCGGATCGAAAAAACTTGGAAGATAACTTTTTTGATAAGACAAGTTATGTAGGCGCATTTGGTGGAAATAACTGGTTATTAGGTTGGACTGCTTTAGATCAATTAGGTATGTAAGCAATATGAGTACCGGAGTTGAATTAGACTTTACAAATGAAATACCTAATAAATTTAATTTAGCACAAAATTATCCTAATCCATTTAATCCTTCAACAACAATATCTTTTGCATTGCCAACAGCAAGTGAAGTACAATTAAGTGTTTATAACATATTAGGCCAGCAAGTTGCAACTTTAGTTAATGAAGTTAAGAATGCAGGAACCTACAAAGTTAATTGGGATGCATCAAATCTATCAAGTGGTGTTTACATTTATAGATTGCGAGCTGGAGCTCAAGTATTAACAAATAGAATGATTTTAATGAAATAACACACCCTCTGTTAGATCATCCCACTTTGTGGGAAAATAAAGGGACATAGTAATTGTGTCCCTTTCTTATTTTAATAATTTTTATATTACTTACATGAGACTAAAAAGATTAATAATATTTATTTTCTTTCTATTTCACTCACAATATTTCTTCCAACCCGCAGAAAATTTTACAACCTTTAACGTAGATAGCAATCAATCAATAAAAAAAAAATATGTAGAGGTGTTAGGAAGTGATCTATTTGAAGGTAGAGGCACAGGCTCTAAGGGTGGTGAACTTTCGGCGAATTATATCGCATCAATTTATAGAAGAATTGGTCTTGTTCCATTAAACAATGACAGTTCTTTTTTTCCAACATATTCCCTTACATGGTACAAATTATTTAAACGAATCTAAATTATATTTTTATAAGAATGATGAAGAAATTGAATTGAAAGTTGGATCAGATTATTTGTTATCAAATTTTGGAGAGCAGACAATAATTCCCAAACCAACTGAAATTGTTTTTGTTGGTTATGGAATAATAGCACCCGAGTTTGATCACAATGACTATATGGAAAAAAAAATGTTGAAGGTAAAAAATAGTTTTAATGTTAAGTGGAGAACCTATTTCTAATAGATTCGATTTTTTCAATGGCGATGAACGATGAACCGACTATTTATAGTTATGCAGATGTTAAACACCGGGTTGCAATTAGTCGTGGAGCAGCGGGAACAATTATAATTCCTCAAATTAATATTAATGATGGAGAATCTTGGCAAAAATTAATTAATGAATATTCTTTTGAAGATATAAAATTATCCTATAACGCTTCGGATAGTTTTGGAATTATTTTAAATCCAGAAATTGCACGTAAATTATTTGTAAGAGAAAACAAAAATAGTACTATGACTATTTCTCCAGAAGAAATAAATACAAATGATATCCTGCTAAGATTTGAGGGCGAGTTTTTTGTAAGAGATTTCAAATCACATAATGTTATTGGAATGATTCCTGGGAATTCAATAGACAAAGAATACTTAATTATATCAGCTCATTATGATCATCTTGGGATAGGGCCATCTATTAATGGAGATAAAATTTATAATGGTGTTCTTGATAATGCTATTGGTGTTGCTGCACTTCTTGAAGTTGCAAGAGAATTAAAAAAAAAGAAAAACTTTTAAATCGATCAATAATTTTTATTGCAACAACTGGTGAAGAATATGGTTTGCTTGGATCTAGTTATTATGTTGATCACCCAATGGTTCCTTTATATCAAACAGTAGCAAATATTAATATTGATGGTGTAGCTTATATTGATGAATTTAATGGCATTATTGGAATAGGTTCAGAATTATCAAATCTGAGCAATTATTTTACAAAAAACAGCTAATAAGTTGAATCTTTCAATAGAAAAAATTCCAAAAGAATTTTACTCAAATGAAGCTTTTAACAGATCAGACCAAATAGCATTTGCAAAAGCTGGAATTCCTTCTATTGTAATTCTTGATTCACCTAACTTTAAAAATATTGATAAAGAAACCGCTATTGGCAAAATACTTTTTATCAAGAAGAATTATATCACACGCCTTTTGATGATTTAAAAAATAAAAATCAATTACAGAGCAGCGAAGCAACATACAGAAATAATTTCCACATTCATTTATCAAATTGCAATTTCAGACGAAGAAATTACGTGGAATAAAAATGTACCTTATAATTATATTCGATTACAAACTAAGGCAGAAAAGCGTTGAAACAAAAAATTATTTATATTATTCGCTTTTACTTTGTTTGGATGCGGAGCAAACCAGATTGAAAATTCAAATAGAATTAGAATTAAAGGTTCTGATACGATGTTTTTGCTAAATCAAAAACTAGCAGAACAATTTATGATCGAAAATCCCGGAGTATCAATCTATGTTGATGGAGGAGGAACTGAAAGCGGAGTTAATGCCTTGCTAAATAATTCAGTTCAAATATGTGCAGCTTCCAGACCTCTTGAGCCAGATGAAATTAAAAAAATGGGTGAAAATTACAATACGGTTGGTCTATCATTTCTCATCGGCAGAGATGCATTATCAATTTATTTAAATAGTGAGAACAATATTAAAAATCTTTCTATTGAACAATTAAGTGAAATTTTTGAATGCAAGATTAATAATTGGAAACTTCTGGGTGGATTCGACTTGCCAATATTACCGATTTCTAGGTCTGCAGCAGCTTCAGGCACTCATTTATACTTTATTAAACATATTCTTAAAGGTGAAGAAATTTGCAAATCAATTCCCTCTGTAAATACCACAAATGAAATTGTAGAATTCGTCAGAAAAAATATTAATGCAATTGGTTATGGGGAATTGGGTATGCAGATAGTTCAATGCAAATAAGCGTAAATGGAATTCCACCAACGAAGGAAAATGTAATAAATAATAGTTACCCAATTTCAAGATATTTGCGTTATTATACTTCCCAAAAACCCAATGGTAATATTAAAAAATTTATAGATTGGACAACTAGTGAAGAAGGGCAAAAAAATTGTTGAGGCTATGGGTTATATACCATTATGGAATTAAAAAATAAATTTTGAATTCTTTCAATCATTATGGCTAATTTTATCCAAAAATTTGTTGTTTTTAATATTAAAAGTTAACAATTACTTAACATAAACTTAACATCATAAAATTAGATTAGTATTATTTTTGGTAACTGGTAAAAATGATAATTCTACCAAATTTCAAAAAGTTAATAATTAACAGAGGACAAAATGAAAATTAAAAATACCGTAATTTTAATCGCAATTTTAGCTGCAACACTATTATTTGTGACAGGCTGTAAAAAGAAAGTAGAAGTAGAAAAAACTGTACTATCTGTAAAAGGTTCTGATACAATGGTAAACCTTTCTCAAAAATGGGCCGAAAATTATATGAAAAAAAATACTAACGCTTCAGTTCAGGTTACTGGCGGTGGTTCTGGAACTGGCATTGCAGCTTTGTTAAATAAAACGGTTGATATTGCAAATGCAAGTCGTGAATTAAAAGAAAAAGAATATGCCAAAGCCAAAGAATTGGGAATTGCTCCTAAAGAATTTAAAGTTGCTTTAGATGGTATAGCAGTAATTGTTAGTCCTGAAAATAAGTTAACAGAATTAACTCTTGATCAAATTAGAGATCTGTTTATTGGAAAAATTACGAATTGGAAAGAACTTGGTGGTGCAGATTTGCCTGTTGTTTTATATGGGAGAGAAAACAGCAGCGGAACTTATGAATTTTTCAAAGAGCATGTATTAGGTAAAGATCAAAGAGGAAATACAAGAGACTTTGCAAATTCAACTCAGGTCTTGCAAGGTACAGCAGCATTAGGAGAAGCAATAGCAAGAGATGTTAAGGGTGTTGGCTACGGTGGTGTTGGTTATTTTGCAGAAAGAACAGATGTCAAAATTCTAAAAGTTAAAGCAAGTGAAGAAGCTCCTGCAATTGCCCCAGCTGAAAATGGCAATGTAAATTATGAAGCAATTTGGAATGGTTCTTATTCAATTTCTCGGTATCTATATTGTTACACAAATGGTTCAGGTGATCAAAAAATAAAAGATTTTATGGATTTTATTTTATCTCAAGAAGGTCAAGATTTGGTAAAACAAATGGAATATATTCCTCTTCCAACAAAATAATTTAATTCATTTTTTTGTATTGCTTATAATCTTTATTTTAAAGGAATTCTTTTTTATTGAATAATTAAAAAAGGTTGATTAAGATTATAAGTAATTTTTAATTTAAAATACTTTAAATATAAGAATGAATCAAACTAATTTGCCAACAGAAAATCAAAATACTAAAACTGAAATTAAAGAAGAAATTTCTATTCCAACAAATATGGAATTATCTCCTTACAGCAAAAAAATCGCACTTGGAACTCGTGTAAAAGAAAAATTCATAGAAATCTTTTTTGCAATTAACGGTGCAGTTGCTCTTATATTTATAGTACTTATCTTTATCTTTTTGTTTAAGGAAGGAATTCAAGCTTTAAATGATATTGGTGTGCTTGATTTTATATATTTTGATCAAGTACAGTTCAATGACTCTATTAAAAGATTATATGAATGGTACCCAACATCAAGTGAACCTCGTTTTTCTTTAGTTCCGTTAATTGTTGGAACATTGTTAACAGCTATTCCCGCAACGCTAATTTCAACATTTTTTGGAGTTGGTGCCGGTGTTTATCTTTCCGAAATTGCAAAACCTGGAGCAAGGGAATTTTTAAAACCTATTATCGAATTATTTGCCGGAATTCCAACAGTTGTTCTTGGGTTTTTAATGTTAGTGGTTGGAGCAAGCTTTTTTAATGATCTTTTAGAACCAACAAACAGATTAAATGCTTTTATTGCTGCACTTGGTCTTTCATTTGTTATAATTCCAATTATTGCTTCAATGACTGAAGATGCACTTCGTTCTATACCAAACGACTTAAGAATGGCTTCCTATGGTTTAGGTGCTACAAAGTGGCAGACTGTAAGTAAAGTGATTCTGCCTGCCGGATTTAGTGGTGTATCAGCAAGCATAATACTTGGATTTGGTCGTGCAATTGGAGAAACAATGATTGTTCTTATGGCCTCCGGCAATGCTGCAAATATAACCACGGATATACTTTTAAGTGTGAGAACAATGACTGCAACAATTGCTGCAGAAATGGGAGAAGTTTCCCAAGGCTCCGATCATTATTATGCACTATTTTTTATTGGGATAATATTATTTACAATCACATTTTTCTTAAACCTAATTGCTGAAATAATTATTAATAAAATGAGAAAGAAAAATGTTTTTTAGTGAGAGTTTATTTTGGATTTAATGAAAAAAAATAAAGATTATACTGGCCGATTTTTTATTGGATCGACAAAAGTAGTATTTGCCTTTTTGGTATTGGTCTTATTCTTAATTCTTGGAAAAATATTTTATGAAGGCATTGGTGTTGTTAATTTAGAATTTATTTTCGATGAACCAAGAAATAATATGACCGAAGGCGGTATTTGGCCTGCAATTTTTGGTACTTTGGCCGTTACAACTATTATGATTTTAATCGCGGTACCAGTTGGAGTATTTGCAGCAATTTACCTTAATGAATATGCAAAAGATACTTTTTTGACACGAATAATTAGAACAGCAGTAAATAATTTAGCCGGAGTTCCTTCTATTGTATTTGGTTTATTCGGGTTAGGATTTTTTATTTTATTTATAGGACAAGGAATAGATGAAGTACTTGGAACCGGTTTAGTTTGGGGGCAACCATGTTTACTTTGGGCTTCAGCAACTTTGGCGGTTTTGGTTTTGCCAATTGTAATTGTATCAACTTTAGAAGCTCTTAACTCTGTTCATAAAAGTCATAGAGATGCTTCATATGGATTGGGCGCAACCAAATGGGAAACAATTAAAAAAGTTGTTTTCCTCAAGCTAAGCCTGGAATTTTAACTGGGACAATATTAGCAATAGGACGTGGGGCAGGTGAAACAGCACCAATTTTATTTTTAGGTGCAGCTTTCTTTTTACCAAATTTACCGGTCGTTGATTTATGTATTGGGGACTACTGCATTCCAATGATCAATCCGGCAGAACAGTTTATGTATCTTGCATATCATATATTTATATTAGCAACACAATCATCTAATCCTACTTTAACCTTGCCAATTCAATATGGTTCAACTTTGGTTTTAATTGCAATTACATTTTTATTAAATATTACAGCAATATATTTTAGATATAAATACAGAAAAGCTCTTGGAAAAATTTAATATTAAACAAAAATACAAATGAAGAAAATTAAAATATCAACAGAAGATTTGTCTCTCTATTACAGTGAAAAACAGGCATTGAAAAATATTTCAATGAACATAACTGAAAAGCAGGTTACGGCTTTTATTGGACCTTCTGGATGTGGTAAATCAACATATCTTCGTGTTCTTAACAGAATGAACGATCTAATACCAAATGTAAGAATAACAGGTAAAGTGTTTGTTGATGGTGTTGACATTTACGATAAAAATTTGGATGTTGTAAATCTTAGAAAAAGAATTGGAATGGTTTTCCAGAAAGCTAATTTATTTCCCAAAACTATTTATGAAAATTTAATTTACGGGCCATCAATAAATGGAATTAGGGATAAAAATATATTAAACGAAATAGTTGAAAAGACTTTGAACCAAGCAGCAATTTGGGACGAGGTAAAAGACAGATTACACGAGTCTGCGTTAAGTTTATCCGGCGGGCAGCAACAGAGATTATGTATTGCTAGGGCATTAGCTGTAAAACCCGATGTAATTCTTATGGATGAACCTGCAAGTGCTCTAGATCCGCTCTCTACTGCAAAAATTGAAGAATTAATTCATGAGCTGAAAGAAGACTATACAATTGTTATTGTTACACATAATATGCAGCAAGCGGCCAGAGTAAGTGATAAAACTGCCTTTTTCTATTTAGGTGAGTTAATAGAATTTGATAACACAACAAAAATATTTACTAATCCCAAAGTAAAACAAACAGAAGATTATATTACCGGAAGATTTGGTTAAAAAGTTAAGAGGAAGATATGGAAAGACAATTTGAAATTCATTTAGGAAAATTAAGAACCAGGATTATTAAAATGTCCAGCTTAGTTGAAGAACAAATGGAACTTGCAATAAGGGCGGTTAATGAAGAAAATTTAGAATTGACAAACATTATCATTGAACGTGAAGAAAAAATAAATAAACTAGACAGAAAAATAGAGAGAACTTGCCAAAAAATAATTGCACTTAGTCAGCCAGTTGCTATTGATTTGCGCTTGGTACTTTCTGCTTTAACTATTAATACTAATTTGGAAAGACTTGGTGATCTTGCAAAAAACATTGCTAGAAGTTTGCAAATACTAAAAAGAAAACCTCATTTTTTAGGAATCACAAAATTCGATGAAATGTCAGTTCTGGTTAAAAAAATGATAAAAGATGCAATTGACTCTTTTAACAACAATGACGCAGAATTAGCAAAAAAAGTTATAGAAGCAGATATTAAGCTTGACGCACTTTTTGCTGAAAATAGAAAAATAATAATTCAGATAATGAAAAATGATTCTAATGATATTGACGAAGCCTTAAGTCTGTTGGAGATAAGTCGGCATTTGGAGCGAGCAGGCGATCATTCTACAAATATTGCTGAAGATGTCTATTTTATTGTTGAGGCTGAATTAATTAAGCACCGTTATGAAAAATATATTTATTCTGAGATGGATCAAGATGAATTAGACGACGAAGAGTAAATTATTTCGTAAATAAAACTGCCTCAAATAATTGTATCACTATTTGTATTAAAAAATTTAATACAAATTGTAAAATAAATAATTTGACAATTTTTAATCATTTCCGTACTTTTACAAGTCTAATCAAGATTTAATGGAGCAAAAATGTACGCTATTGTTGATATAGCCGGACAACAGTTCAAAGTTGAAGAAAACACAAAATATTACGTACCAAGAATAGATGCGGAAGTAGATAAATCCGTTACTTTTGATAACGTTTTAATTTACTCAGATGATAAAACCACTACTATTGGAACACCTTCTGTTAAAGGTATGAAAGTAAAAGCTAAAGTTTTAGAACATCTAAAAGATAACAAAGTAATTGTTTTTAAGAAAAAAAGAAGAAAAGGTTATAGAATTAAAAATGGTCATAGACAACAGCTTTCTAGAATCGAGATTACCAATATCTCCGGTTCAAAATCTAAAAAGGCTGAAGAGAAGGAGACTGAATAATGGCTCATAAAAAAGGACAGGGATCTTCAAGAAACGGACGTGATAGTAATCCCCAGTATCTTGGCGTAAAAAGATTTGGCGGCGAAAAAGTTACCGCTGGTTCAATTCTAATTCGTCAAAGAGGAACAAAATTTCATCCTGGTAATAATGTTAAAAAGGGTAGTGATGATACATTATTTGCAGTAATGGATGGACTTGTAAAATTTGAAAAGAAAAGAAATAATAGAAGATTTATTAGCGTTTACGAATCTTTAAGCTAATTAGATTTTTATACAATATTTAATAAAAAACCCCTCGAATTGAGGGGTTTTTAGTTTTAAAGATTTATTTTAGACTTACATTAAAATCCTAATCTTTCCATATCTGCAACAAGAGTGGTAACTGCATTTACAGAATTATCAAAAGCAGCTTGCTCTTCTTTATCTAAAGTTACTTCAAGAATTTTTTCGCATCCTTTTTCACCTAAAACAGCTGGAACTCCAACGTAGTAACCTTCAACTCCGTATTCTCCATTTAAGTAAACACAAGATGCTAATACTCTTTTTTGATCGCCTAAAATAGCTTCTGCCATTGAAATTGCTGCAGCTGCAGGTGAATAAAAAGCAGAGCCGGTTTTTAATAATTTTACAACTTCACCACCAGCCATTTTTGTTCTTTGAACCATCGCATCCATAACTTCTTTAGCCTTTGCAGCATCACCGTATTTTCGTTCCAATTGTTCCATCACTGGAACACCATTTACGTTTGCATAACGAACCAATGGAACCATTGTATCACCATGGCCGCCAAGTACCATTGCATTAATATCTTTTACAGAAACGCCTAACTCCCAAGCAATAAAAGTTGAAAATCTTGAAGAATCTAAAACTCCAGCTTGACCAATTACTTTATTGTGAGCAAATCCAGAAACTTTTTGAAATAATGTAACCATTGCATCAAGCGGATTTGAGATAATGAGAACTATTGAATTAGGGGCAAATTGTTTAACTCCTTCTGCAACACTTTTCATAATTTTGGCATTTGTTACTAAAAGATCATCACGACTCATTCCGGGCTTACGTGGTAAACCAGCAGTAATGATAACTAAATCTGAGCCAGCTATATCTTTATATTCGTTAGTTCCTTTAAGGCTTACGTCAAATCCATCAACACGAGATGCCTCAGCAATATCAAGAGTTTTGCCTTGAGGCATATCTTCAACAACATCAAAAAGAACAACATTTGCAAGTTCTCTCAATCCAATTAATTGAGCCAATACTCCGCCTATTTGTCCACCGCCTATTAAAGCAATTTGTTTCTTAGCCATTTTACTTCTCCGTTATTTATTTAAAGAAATTATAATAAAACTTAGTAGTCTTAAAATAACTATTTCTAAAATCACTTTCATATATAAAAGAAAATTTATTTTTAGTTATTAGAAAAACTGACTATAAATACAAATTGTTGCAAAAGATAAACTCTATCTTAGAATTAGATGTTAGAATAAGGAATGGAAAAAATGTAAATAATTACAGATTAAAACTTAAAATAATTTCTGTTCCACCGGAAGTAAAATTAAAATTCATATCATCTGCAAGGGAACGCATTATATGCAAACCTCTTCCGCTTCCTTTTAAAATATTTTCCGGGATTGTTGGATCTGGTACTTCTTCTGGTTTGAATCCATCACCTTCATCTTTGAGTGATAAAACTATTTTTTTATTATTTAAATGAATTTTTACGGTAAGGATTTTTTTTGGATTTCCTTTGTTTCCGTGAAGCACGCAGTTTGCAGCCGCTTCTGCTGATGCCAATTCAATATTGTTTATTTTTTCTTCACTTAGGTGAAAGTTATTTTCAATAGTTTCCAAAATGTATTGCTCAACATCCGGCAGAACTTCTGGATCACTTTTATATTTTTTTGTATATGTTTTTTTCACTGTAATATTCTATTTGTTTATTAAAATAAAAATAGTTTTAATTCCTATCAAGTGTAATTTATTATATTCTCCAATAAACCGAAAGGGAAAGATTTGCTAATTCTCGTTTTACATTCTCTTCATTGGAAATAAATTCATACCAACCCTGAAGCGAAACATCAACATTTGGAAGACGAATTAAAAAATTTGTAATTGGACCAATACTGTTATACCTATTACTTAAAAATTTTTCATTATTTTGATTATATCTGAAAGTCTGTAAACTAAAAACACGTAAACCCGCACCCAGCCTAACTCCGCCGGATCTTATTTTTAACATAGGCTCTAAATAAAATTCAGCTAAATATCTTTCGGGATTATTTGAAAAATTATCCCAAACAAAATCTCCTTGTTCAGATAGTTTTACATATCCCGAAAAATCTAAAAACACATTATTGAATAAATTGAGAGAAGTAGAATCTTTTGCGCTAAACTGTCTAAATGAAAAACTTCTTGCGTTGGGATTTATGTCTTCAAAATCATAAGAAGTATAATTTGCCGACACCTCAAAAGTATTTTTGGAATATAATTTTGCTCCGGTAAATTCACCGCCGGACGAAAGCTTTAAAACCCTTCGGATATTGTTATTTGAACTTCGCTCTGCAAACACATAAACTATATGATTAAAACTTCCTTCTAGATTTACAAAAAAATTAAAAAGGTGATTAAAAGTTCTTAAGTATGATAAGCGAAAAATTGAGAGCAACTCGTCACGGTCATCAAAATTATCTTTACTTGGAGTGTTGTAAATTAATTTTCTGTGAAACAAGCTGAACATTAAATTATCTTTATTTGAGATTGAATAATTTCCCAACATTGCAACTGTGGTATACTCGGAATTATTGTTTTTTCTATTCTCCAATTCAGCTCGCTGATCATAAATAATTTGGTTTGCCTCTTCAATATTTTTAGCATTATGTTTTTCATCCCTTTCACTATAATCAATTTTAATTCTGCCAAAAAAACTTTCACTTCTATATTCAGTAATCCCGGAAAACTCAAGCCGAAATTCTTCTATTTTTGAATCAAAAGTAGATTGATCAATATTTGAAAGATTTTTAAATTTTGTATTTCTATCAATACTTCTTAATGAAACTCTTCCGCTTAGATCAAAGTATAAGTCAGAATTGTAGCGAGAGTTAAAAATTCTTTCCTGAATATAATAACGGTCCTCAACTCTGCTTTGAATATTCTTAGAAATATCAAACAAACTAGAAGTAAGTGAATCAGATTCAAAATAAAAATCTTTTCTTGAGTTTGAATAATCTGCAGAAATTAAATTAGTAAGATCTAAATCAAAATTATTTTTTATTTGTATTGATCCAAAACGATTTGTATTTCTTCGCGGGGCAATGTCTTCATTTTGAAAATTTAATACCGATGAAACTTGAAACTCACTTATGTTGTATCTATCTAACTTTAAATTTGCGCCATACAAAGCGCCTCTATCATCTTCATTAACTTGGCGGTTTATAGAAAAACCACCATATGGAATTATATTAAGTTGATCAATTGGTGAATACTTCGTAAAAATTGTTGAGTGTATTGAGGATGCTTCGTTAATTGCAATTTTTCTGTCATTAGAGTAAATATTATTTTGAGATAAAACCCCAAATTGCAAAACCGGTGAATATTTATATTCTCCAATTAATGATAAAGACTGCTCATCCCTAATGTTTTTAGTACCTGTGTTAACTAAAGAGGAATAATAATTTTCGTCAAATCCTAAAAAATATTTTTCTTTATTAACAGAGTAGGTAAGCAAAGAGTGAAGATTGTAAGTGTTTAATCTTTTTTCAAAAGCTGTGGTAAAAATGTTGGTCTGGTATTTTGTATAATTAAAATTCAGACTATCATTAATTGTTTGTGAAAACAATACTGTAGAAGAGAAGAAAAAACTATGTATAATTTGATTATTGTTTTCACATGTGATAATTAAATAAATTTGAAATCGAATATTTCAATGATCTTGCTAAATTTAATCAAGTACAAAAACATCACCTTTACTAGGAATTGTTACTTTTTGAAATCCATTATTTAAATATATTTTTCTTAAATATTTCTTGCTGATCTTCTTCACCGTGAACCAAGAAGATATGCTTTAGCATTTTTTTATCAAATTGATTTACGTAATCAATTAATTCATTCGCATCTGCGTGGGCACTAAAAGAATTAAGCACAATCACTTCGGCTTTTAACTGATATTCCTCCCCGAAAATTTTTACAACTTCTTCTTTATCAATAATTCTTCTACCTAAAGTGTTTTGTGCAGAATAACCAACCATCAAAATTATATTGTTTGGGTCTTCAATATTGTTTTTTAAATGATGCTGAATTCTTCCCGCTTCACACATTCCTGAACTTGAAATAATCATCAGTGGACCATCATAATTATTAAGCTCTTTGGATTCTGAAACTTCAGAGATGTAATTAAGCTGGTTAAAACCAAATGGGTCTTTGTCCCGCAGTAAAAACTCTTCGGTTTCAACATCAAAACATTCCGGATGAACCCTGAAAACTTCTGTTGCATTTACGGAAAGAGGACTATCAACATAAACCGGAATTCTTGGTGCATCGCCACGAGTAAAAATTCTGTGTAGGGCGTAAACTAATTCTTGAGTTCTTCCAACGCTGAATGCGGGAATAATAACTTTAGCTTTTCTTTGAACTGCTCGGTTTACAACCCTAGCCAACTGTGATTCAGAATCTTTGGGATTATCGTGAGTTCTGCCACCGTATGTACTTTCACAAATAAAATAATTTACGTCACGGATTTTTTCCGGGTCTTTTAAAATCGGCAAATTAGGTCTTCCAAGATCTCCGCTAAATCCAATTTTATATTCTTTCCCATTTTCCATAATTGATAAAAACGAAACTGCAGAACCAAGAATATGTCCGGCGTCAACAAAAGTAAGTTTAATGTCATCATTAATTTCAAACTCGTGATGATAATTAATTGAAACGATTTGCTTTAATACGTTTGATACATCTTTGTCTGTATAAAGTGGTTCAAATAAATTTTTACCTTCCTTTGCTCTTCTCTTATTAACATAAACAACATCTTTTTCTTGAATGTGAGCACTGTCTCTTAACATAATTGAAACTAAATCTCGAGTTGCAAAAGTTGTATAAATTTCACCTTTAAAACCTTTGCTTACCAATGTTGGCAAATTGCCTGAGTGATCAATATGAGCGTGGGTTAAAATCACAAAATCAATTTCTGCCGGATCAAATAAGTCAAAGTTTCTGTTTATTTCAAATGCTAGTTTTCTTTTACCTTGATACAATCCGCAATCTACTAAAAAAGTGGTTGTACCTGTTCTTACTAAATGCATTGAGCCGGTTACAGTTTTTGCAGCGCCAATAAATTGAATTTCCATAGATTCCCTAAAAAAGTTTGTTGGTTAAAATTTTTTCTACAAAATAACAAAAAATTGAAAAATAATTACAATTAAGTAAAATATGAATTTGTTATATTTACACAATTAAATAACAAATATTTGGGAAAATATGGCAGACTTAGAATTAATAGAATCGATAAAAGCAAAAGCTAAAAACGTAAAAAAAACAATTGTACTTCCGGAATCACATGATGATAGAGTTTTAAAGGCAGCTGAAGTACTTACTAAAGAGGGAATTGTAAAAGTTATAACTCTTGGCAATGAAGATAAAATAAGAAGTAGAGCCAATGAAATTGGGACTGACTTAAGCGGCATTAGAATTATTGATCCGGAAAAATCTGAAATGTTAAGCAACTTTTCAAACATATTTTTTAATCTGAGAAAACATAAAGGCGTAACAATTGAAACTGCGAGAGAGACTCTTAGAAAGGACTTATTCTTTGGAGCTATGCTCGTTAAGGAAAATATGGCAGACGGCTTTGTAGCAGGCTCAACGGCATCTACGGGCGATGTTTTACGAGCAGCTCTTCAGTGTGTTGGAATGCCGGAAGGTACTTCTGTGGTTTCAAGTTTCTTTTTAATGATTTTCCCGGAAAGAGTTTTTAGTTTTGCCGATTGTGCAGTTGTTCCAAATCCCGATGCAGCTCAACTTGCTGATATTGCAATTACTACCGCAGACAATCATAAAAAATTAACCGGTGAAGAACCTTATGTTGCAATGCTTTCTTTCTCCACAAAGGGAAGTGCTCAACATGAACTAGTTGATAAAGTTATTGAAGCAACAAAAATTGCAAAAAGTAAAAGACCCGATTTAATGATTGATGGCGAACTTCAATTTGATGCAGCAATTGTTGATTCAATAGGTAAGAAAAAAAGCACCGGGTAGCAATGTTGCGGGAAGAGCAAATGTATTAGTTTTTCCAGATTTGCAAGCCGGAAATATAGGTTATAAAATTGCTCAAAGATTAGCTGGAGCTGAAGCAGTTGGTCCTGTTGTTCAGGGTTTGAAAAAGCCACTTTTTGATTTAAGTCGTGGTTGCAGCGTTGATGATATAGTTAATACTTCTGCAATTGCTGCTTTAATGGCGTAAATTTTTAAAACTTTTTAAAGTGCTAAGAGCATTTTATTTGCTTTGCACTTTAAAAAGTCTATTTTTATTTTGTAAGAATCATTTTCCTTGTTTCTATAAAATTTCCAGCCGAAAATCTATAATAGTAAACGCCGCTAGTATTATTAATTCCATTAAATATAACTTGATGAATTCCTGGTTGCTCTGTTTCATTAACTAATGTTGCCAGTTCGTTACCAAGTATATCAAATACTTTTAAAGTCACAATCTCATTCGGTATATGGTCCGGAATCTGATATTTTATTGTTGTACTTGGATTAAATGGATTTGGATAATTCTGAAAAAGTGAAAATTCGGATGGAATTCCTAAATCGGCTTCTATTGTTTCTGAATATTCAAATTGACCGTCAATATCTATCTGCTTTAAACGATACAAATATTTGCCAGAGTTTACACTTCTATCTAAGTATTCATAAAGTTTGGGAGAATTACTGTTTCCATTTCCACTAACAAATCTAATTTTTTCCCAAATATTACTTTTTAGACTTGCTATTTCAAGTCTTTCAATCTCAAATCCATAGTTATTCACTTCTGTTGCTGTTTGCCAAATTAATAAAACGGAATTGTTTTTAACACTCGCTGTAAAAACTTGAATTTCAACCGGAAGAGGATCCTCGATCCATGGATTAAAGTTAGTTCTTTGGACACGAGTAAGAATTGTCGTTCCGTCGTTTGAGCCCCATTTATTATAATAGGCATTTATAGTTGTAGAAGTTTTATTATAAACATCATATGAACCATTGTTTCTAATTGTGTTGTTCCCCATATCATTAATATCATTGTTTCCTAAATTTATCCCTGCTGTTTCTATTCTTACGCCCCAGGTTTCATTATTCTCAATCAGATTCCCTCTAACAATATTTGAAACACTGCTTTCACAATTTTGAATTCCATATCCTCCATGGCCACCACCACCATTATTCGACATTTCATTATTAATTACCAAATTATTATCACTTCCTTCTCTAATATTAATTCCGTAACATTTATTATAATTCATAATATTATTTGAGATCGTATTATTGTCAGAATCATGTCTTAGAATAATACCAAGCCAATTCTGATACGTAGCATCCAAACCACAACGATTATTTTTTATCGTGCAAAAATTTGCTCCGTTCAATGCAATACCACTTGAATTCCAATAGGCAGTAGCGCCGTAAGTTGTAAATCCATCAATAGTTACGTTATTGGCAAGAACTTCAAATACATAGTCTTCACCTGAATTTGCTGCAACAACTGTTGTTGATGAATATCCGTTTTCAGACATGATGTAGAGTTCTTTAGTAACATTAACATTTTCCTGATAAGTTCCATCTTTCACAATAATTATATCGCCATTTACAACAGAGGCATTGTTAATAGCACCTTGAATAGTTAACCAAGGATTAGCTTCACTGCCATAATTTAAATTGTTGCCTGTAGATGAAACATAATAAGTTGTTTGTCCAATAATTTGTGCTGAGAAGAAAAAAAAAACTAATCAATAAAATTTTTTTATAACTAATTTTAAAGTAAACATTTGTGCTCCATAAAAATTATAAATTTCAATTATTGATACTAAAGATTTATACAACCACTTATCCAGAAAACTAACCTTATTCGTAATTAATTATTATCATTATTGTCCCTTGTGATTCGTAGCCAGTCAGTTCATTAATGTAATAATCATCATTCACGTTTGAAATCATTTTATCGTAATCAACAATTTTTGAAATATATTGTGAAATATCACCAGTATATTCAAATCTAATTCCAGAACTTCCCCAATCATAAGCTGTAAATGAAGCGCCACTTCCAGCTGTTGAAAATGTTTCAGTATCATTATAATGTAAACTTTTATCAACTCTATCAAAGCTATAGTCCAAAATTTTTGTTGGATTTTCATAATCATCAAGTGTTAATCCAATTGTAGTTTTAATTTGAGCGTATTCACTTGTTGAGTCTTGAGAAACTAATATTCTATTGCTTGATATTTGATGATTTCTATCCCACACAACTCCACTCATGCCCGTTTCATAGGTAGAATAAGTTGTTTCTTCCGGTGTAGTCCAAGTAAAATTACCTGTATAAGCTAAAGCAAAATATATAAATTGAATAGTTTTTGCTGCTTTCACTTTGATTTCCATCTCATAACTTTTTGTGTTATTGTAAGGTGAATCAAAATCATTATTATACAGAACAACTGCTATTTGATAACCCTCATCAGCTATTTTTTTGAAATTACTTAGAACTAATGTATCCCTTCCACTTGCTAAAAATTTACTTTCAGATCCGTTCACTTTGAATAATTGAAAATTCCAATCCTTACATGTAAATTCAAGTTTTGCATTATTGTTTAGTTTTTCAAATTCATTTTTAATTGAAAAAATTGTTGCAGATAAATCCGGTAGGGAAGATTTAAAGCTTTTTACTGAATCTGCCGCTGTTTTAATTGTAAAATTTTGACTTTTAATTTTGGCTGTTGCCATTAAAGAACTTGGTTGAAAGCTATCACCTTTATAAAGTTCAAATGAGAAAAGACTTCTAAGATATGGATGCCAACTCATATCAACACTAATTGGGAGAACATCACCTAATGCACTGAAGGCACTTTCTCCATTATAAATTTTTTCATATACATCAACAAGTGAGCTATTATCATAATTTTTGGTTAAATACTTTATTAAACTTGCGCTTCCGTATCCATAGGATTGAGCATCACTACCAGCCGTTTTTGCACCATTTAAAATTTCATATGCATTACTTGCAAAAATAGGGGAAACATAACTGGATCCGCTTCCGCTAAAAAATGCTTCAGACCAAACTGAAGAGGCTTCATCTAACCAAAGATGAGGTGATTGGAATTTAGATTTCGAGAATCTATTTCGTGGATCATATAAAGACTGAACTAAATGGAAAAATTCATGTCCCGCAGTTACTTTTAGCTCTTCTGCATCTCCCATTTTATTAACATTAAATTCCATATAGCCGTAATTATCACCCCAAGTTGAGTTATATGAATATCCATAAACTGAATTTTCTAAAACTTTTACTGTAACTTCAACCGGCCATTTTGTTCGTCTGCTATAACTAAATCCAATTGACTGAAATTGGTTATAAGCAGTTTCTAAATAATCTGCAAGATCATAAGCCTGAGTTAGGACAGAGGAAGGAAAATTAATTAGAAAATGATTCCCGCGGCTTTTATAACTTGCATAACCAGCAATTGCTCCCAAATTGAAAGATAAATCATCAGCTTCTATTGAGTAATTTGAATTGGATTTTTCTAGCCCATTGCCAACTGTTGGAGGTATTTGTGCTATTAAATAACCAGCCGAATCTCTTGCACTTAAAAGTCGGAAAGATTTAGCTTCATTATTTAAACTTGAAACAAAACAATTTTCTCCAATTGCGATAAATGAACTATCTTTGAGGATTCCACTATACTTAATTTTAATCTTAATTGGTTCATCAAATTCTGCTGGAATTCCATCAATAACAAAAAAATCAGAAACATTATTTGTGCTGAACAAATTAGCTTCAATCGATTTTGAAATTTTAATTTCTGAATTATTTTGGAAAGCACCGGTTGGAACTTGTAGTTCAAAATTATCAATACTGATTGTGCCTCCTTCAGAACCGATACTTTTACTGCCTAAAACAGGAACTTCTTTTTCTTCAGGATTGGTTGGTGAATCTTCGCCACAACTGTAAAATAATAATGAAGTAATTAATAATAAAACTGATAATTTTAAGAACGATTTCATACAACACTCCGAATTAAAATTTGAGAAAACACTTTATTTTAACTAGTGAGCACTTTAAAAATATATATCTTTTTAATATGTGCTTGAGCTATTATCTTTATTAAATAAGATGACAGTTATATTCAACACAATTTTATTTTGTAGAGATTAAAATTTTGACACAAGTAATTTTGTATCAAAAGGATTTAATATCCAATTTATATTATTTAATAAAAGACATACTTTGTACGAAATCATCTAAATAATCGTTAGAAATTTTAAAAGATTTAGTTATTAGAATGATTTTTAATTCTAATAACTAAAAAATGGGATGTTTAAAAGTTGCAAGTAAAATATTCTGGATAATTGTTTATTTAATAAATATTTATTTAAAGCAGTTAATATTTTATTGACTTAAGCCATTTAACTAATTGGTTCCTTTGTATATCATTTAAAGTGGCTTCGGAGTGCATAAAAAACGTATGGCTTCATTGGCATATCACCGGATTGAATCATTTCAACACATTCATCTAGTTTACGATCTTTCTTCTTCAAATCGTATTCACTCCAAGTTGAAAAGTTTAAATGCTTTCTGCCATCATCAATATGGTTCTTTAGTAACCATGATACTGGTGCAACGTTTGAGTACCATGGATATTTAGTCTGATTGGAATGACAATCATAACAAGAATTTTTAATCATTGAGGCAAGTTCAGCTGGTGGATTAGAAATTGTAATAAAATCTTTATCAACTTGAGCGGGTGGATTAGTTTTATCTATAGTGAAAAACTGAATTATTACTAAAAGTAAAACTAATGCAATTAATATTTTTGATTTCATGGTCTTCTCTTTTTAAAATGTAAAATTTTAGATTAGAAAAACTTATTTTTCTCACCGTGTTCATCCCAAACTTTTTTAACTTCTGCTTTTAATCTATTATAATCATCTTTAGGAATTTTAAATTTAATTTTCTCTAAAAATGAATTTAACTTTTTATGTTCACTTTTCGAGATCACATTATCTTCCAAGAATGTTTCAACAAGCTGCATAAAACTTTGGTTAATATTGCGTGTAATCTCTATTGCTTGAGTTCTATCTCTTATTGAATTATAAAAAAAGATTGCTTCTGCATAATTTATTTTTCCATTTTTTGCATCTTGATCAATTTCTTTTTTTAAAGTTATTAATTCTTCTAAAGCTTCACCACTGTGTAAATGGCTTGCAACATACTTTTGATAAATATTTTCTGATTCAGACAAATATTTATTAATTAGTTTTTTTCTTTTTTTAACGTAGTAAGCACTGAATAATGCTGTAACAATGGCAAAACTTGCAGCCACAACAAACTCGGTAAAAAATCCCCAAGCCTTAAAAACTTCAAAACTTGTTGAAATAAAATTTTAGCCTTTTAATTTTCCATCATGGCTAAATGAATAGAAAAAATTTTCAAAACTATCAGATGTTAATTTCTTTTCCGGATTTGTTGCATTCACATGGTTTACAAAAGTCATAACCATTTCATCAAATTGTTCTGGTATGTATAGCTTTCTTAAATTATTCCACTGACCAAGCTGAAGTCCCCGAGAATACTCATCATAAATGAGGTCGTTCGCTTTTTCAAAAAAGTAAATCACTTTATGCATGTTTTCTTTATTTTTTAAAGCTTCATATTCTCTCAGTTTTTTTACTTCAATATTACTTTTTCCTTTAGAGTCAATTTCACTTTTTAATTCTTTCTTTTTATCGTTTAAGTAAAGCGCAAGTTCTGTTGTGCTAGGAGGTAAAAAATATAAACCACCTAATCTTTTAAAATGTTCATTGTTAAGCTGCACACGACTTCCAATACCGGAAAGGGTAGTGGTTATCATGTAAAAGTTTTCTGGAATATTTATTTCTTCACCGTTGAAGAAAACTTTTTCTCGCTGGTCTGCAAGTTTTTCCCAAATCTGAGGCCCAAAAAATGTTTCAGGATTAATTTTATCAAAATTATCAATTATTGCTATAAACTTTTTATCAGGCTGTTCAAAACATTTATCCCAAAGTTTTAAAAGCTCACCCTTTTTCGATTTTTCATCTTCTTCAAGAAAAATATATTTTTTATGATAAATAAGATCAAACTGAGGTGCGCAATTTATTTTTAGTATTCTTTCTTTATCAAGAGCAACTAAGTTTGCTATTCTGTCAATAATAGTTGAAGAGCCGGTGCCGGTAACACTTGAAAATACCACATATTTATTTTTGGTAAGCAGATCAAAAAAATACTTAAATTTCTCAAATTCCATTGTTGGCAGAAAAGGATCAGCAGCTAATTGATAACCGAGAGATTGATTTTTGAACTGTTGATTATGAAAATTTTCTAATAAAGATTGAAGGTCGGCTTCGGATTCTATAAGCGTTTTTACTTTTGGAGGAATTAATTCATAGGTTGAATTCCAATCGGGATCAATTTTGTTTTCTGAACCGAAATAAATAAAAATAATTAATGCAATTATAAAAAATAGGAACAGCCACTTTGCCAATATTTATAGTAGTTTTTGTCATTATCGGCTTAGTCAATTTTCAATTCTTTCTTTCACTTCTAGTTTGGCTGCAATTCTATCTTTGTGCGTAAGATGCAAAT
Organism: Ignavibacteriales bacterium; assembly: GCA_020635285.1. Lineage (GTDB taxonomy): Bacteria > Bacteroidota > Ignavibacteria > Ignavibacteriales > Melioribacteraceae. Next base: position 277,082 of record JACKAB010000005.1, read on the forward strand.
TATTGCATATCCTTTTTATATAATGATCTTCATACTTATCAATGTTACCATCTGTGTAAGCAATTTGCCAAAGGTTTTTAATTAGGTTAAACTTTTCATCATTATTAAAATTTTGATTAACAATTTCTGTAAACTCATAAACGCTAACAGACTGTTCAATTTCTTTTTTAGAGACGCTTATAAGTTTGCTAATTTCAGAATCTGTAAGTGAAAATTTATTTTTCATTATGCTGATGACTTTTTCTTTTTCCTCGATGCTAAATTCATCGTCAATGTTTCCAATTTCAATAAACAAAGCACATGCCGCAATTTGAATTGCTCTATTTTTATCAGTGGTTCGTTCTGTAGTTTCCGATTTTTCTTTGTTAAAAAGATCAATTATAAAGTCTAACATTTTATCCCTATTTTATTTTTCTAAATTTTCCTCGTCGTCGTTTTTTGTTGTTTCAGCAAGCTCTCTTTTTTTTCTTTTTACCATTTCGCTCATAAATTTCTGTTAACTTTTTATAATGAAAGGGAATGTATTCATTAACTTGGTTCCAATCAAAACGCCAATTCCAATTCCCTCCTAACTTTCCCGGGAAATTCATTCTTGCATCACTTCCTAAGCCCAAAATATCCTGCATAGGAATTACGACAAAATTTGCAACTGAGGCATAGGCAACTCTAATTAATTCAAGCGTAATATTATCACCATAATAATTTAGGTAGCGTTGTGCCCATTCATAAAATCCTGAATTTTTTTTCTTTTTCTTTTTCAAAAAACCAACCGTAGTATCGTTATCATGAGATCCGGTAAACACCACACAATTTTTTTCATAATTATGAGGTAAGAAGTTTTTATCTCCTTCTTCGCCAAATGCAAATTGCAAAATTTTCATTCCCTGGAATCCAAAATCATCTCTTAATTTTTCAACTTCCGGAGTAATAACACCCAAATCTTCAGCAATGATAGGTAGTTCGCCAAGTTCTTCCTTTATTGCTTCAAACATTTTTCTTCCTGGAGCTTTAATCCAGTTGCCTTTTATTGCATTTGGAGCACCGCCCGGAACTTCCCAATATGCATCCAATCCTCTAAAGTGATCAATGCGAACAATATCAACTAATTCTAATGTTTTTTGAATTCTTTTTTTCCACCATGAAAAATTATCTTTCTCAATCTCTTTCCATTTGTACAACGGGTTTCCCCATAACTGACCGGTTTCGCTAAAATAATCGGGTGGAACACCGGCAATTGTGATTTGTTTTCCTTTATCATCAACTGTAAAAATACTTTTGTTGGCCCAAAGGTCGGAGCTATCATAAGCAATAAAGATTGGTATATCACCAATAATTTTAACTCCTTTATCATTTGCATACTCTTTTAATTTTTTCCATTGATTAAAAAAAGTATACTGCAAAAATTTCTGAAAATTAAATCTGTAATCTAATTTATCTTTCCATTTTTCAACCGCACCTTTTTTTCTAAATGCAATGTCCTCCTCCCATTCAGTCCACAATTTACCACCATGAAATTCTTTAACTGCCATAAAAAGGGCATAATCGTCCAACCAAAAGGCATTATCTTCGCAAAAGGTGCTGCATTCTTCGCTGAATGATTTTCCAGATATTTTATAATTCTGAAATGCAATTGAGAGAAGCTGGTTTTTTACTTCAATCAATTTTCCAAAATCAATATTATTATTGTTGAAATGTGGAATACTTTTTAAGTCCTCTTCTGAAAGTAAACCCTCATCTCTTAAAAGTTCTAAATCAATTAGTAAAGGATTTCCGGCAAAAGTTGAAAATGATTGATAAGGTGAATCTCCGTAACCTGTTGGCCCTAAAGGAAATACCTGCCATAGTTTTTGACCGCATTCAACTAAAAAATCAACAAAATGAAACGCATTTTTTCCAATAGTTCCAATTCCGTAATCACCCGGTAAAGAAGTTGGGTGAAGTAATATTCCAGCACTTCTTTCAAATTTCATGGTATTTCCTATGTTTGCTAAAAAAAAATAAAATTAATATTGAGTTTAAATAAATATTTTTTATTTTCGAAGAAGAAAATTCAGGGACTAATAATCAATTCCCTGTGTTATTTTTTAATTTTTTTGTTGAATTTGTTAATCAATTGATTTAATTTTGATCCCGGTGTTTACAGAGTTATTCCTCAAAATCTCATCGGCAAAATTAACCAATACGTATCAAATATTATTATTTAACTCTATCTGTTAACCTATTAAATTTATGAGGATTTAATGAAAATAACCCGCTATTTTACCACTGCTAACCAGGATCCATATGAAAACATAGATTTTGTGAAAAGACACTCTGAGATTAAAAATCCAGATGGAACAATTGTTTTCCGAATGGAAGATGTAATGGTTCCAAAATCTTGGTCGCAAGTTGCTACTGATATAATCACACAAAAATATTTTAGAAAAGCCGGCGTTCCTAAATTACTAAAAAAATTGAAAGAAAAGGGAATTCCAAAATTTCTTCAGGCATCTGTTGCCGATGAAGAACTATTAAATGAATTACCAGAAAAAGATCGGTTTGGCGGGGAAACTGATTCAAGACAGGTTTTTAATAGACTAGCAGGTACATGGACTTATTGGGGATATAAAGCAAACTACTTTGATACTGAAGAAGATGCACAAGCTTTTTATGATGAACTATGTTTTATGCTGGCAAACCAAATGGCAGCAACTAACAGTCCGCAATGGTTTAATACGGGCTTAAATTGGGCTTATGGAATTAATGGTCCTGCTCAAGGACATTATTACGTAGATTATAAGACAGGTGAACTTACACAAGCAGAAGATGCTTATACACATCCACAACCTCATGCATGTTTTATCCAATCAGTTGATGATGATTTAGTTAATGATAATGGAATTATGGACTTGTGGGTTCGCGAAGCCAGATTATTTAAATATGGTTCTGGAACCGGAACAAATTTTTCAAATCTTAGAGGCTCAAATGAAAGTTTAAGTGGCGGCGGGAAGTCATCAGGATTAATGTCATTTTTAAAAATTGGTGATCGCTCAGCCGGGGCAATTAAATCTGGCGGAACAACACGCCGCGCTGCTAAAATGGTTACGCTTGATATTGATCATCCGGATATTGAAGAATTTATTAATTGGAAGCAACACGAAGAACAAAAAGTTGCGGCGATTGTAACTGGATCAAAATTGTGCAATCTTCATTTAAATAACATTATAAAAGCTTGTTATGCAGAGCATCCCGAAAATGATAGATTCAGCAAGAAGAATAATAAAAAATTAAATGCTGCAGTTGTTAATGCACGTAGATCTCAGATCCCTGAAAACTATATTGAGCGTGTAATTCATCTCGCAAAACTGGGATTTACAGAAATTGAATTTCCTGAATACAATACTGACTGGAATTCCGAAGCGTATGCAACAGTCTCTGGACAAAATTCTAATAATTCCGTTAGAGTAACAAACAGCTTTATGAAAGCAGTTGTTGAAGACACTAATTGGAATTTATATTGGAGAACTGAACTTAAAAAAGCAAAACAAGACCAACGTAAAGCAGTTGCTTGCAAAACATTGAAGGCAAGGGAACTTTGGGAGCAAATCGGTTATGCAGCTTGGTCATCCGCAGATCCTGGACTTCAATATGATACCACAATTAATGAATGGCATACTTGTATAAATGATGGAAAAATTAAAGCGTCAAATCCATGCAGCGAATATATGTTTTTGGATGATACCGCTTGTAATCTTGCATCAATGAATTTGGTTAAATTTTATGACGATGAAAAACAAGTTTTTAATATAAAAGGTTTTAGACATGCTACACGATTATTAACCATTGTATTGGAAATAAGTGTTTTGATGGCACAATATCCAAGTAAATCAGTTGCTCAAAACAGTTATGATTATAGAACCTTGGGGTTAGGTTATGCAAATCTTGGATCGCTTTTAATGCGTCAGGGAATTCCTTACGATAGTAAAGAAGCTTACGCAATTGCTGGAGCTCTTACTGCTATTATGCACATGCGTTCCTATGCAACGTCATCAGAAATGGCAAAGGAGCTAGGTACATTTGCTAAGTATGAAAATAACAAAGATAATATGCAGAGAGTTTTAAGAAATCATAAACGTGCAGCATTCAATGTGCCGGAAGAGGAATATGAAGGATTATCCATTTATCCAATGGGTATTGATCCAAAATACTGTCCTTCTGATTTATTAAAAGCAGCTCAACATGATGCAACAAATGCTGTGGATATGGCAAAAAAATATGGTTTTAGAAATGCTCAAGTTACAGTTATTGCACCAACCGGAACAATTGGTTTGGTAATGGATTGTGATACAACAGGTATTGAACCCGATTATGCTTTGGTTAAATTCAAAAAATTGGCCGGTGGCGGATATTTCAAAATTATAAATCAATCAATCCCACCTGCATTAAAAAGACTTGGTTACAACAAAGAACAAATAACTGAAATAGTAAAATATGCAAAAGGCACCGGTTCACTTTCAGGGTGTCCATACATCAACAGTGAAACATTAAAATCAAAAGGATTTACTGAAGAAATAATTAATAAGATTGAAGCACAGCTTCCTTCAGTATTTGATTTAGCATTTGCTATCAACGTTTATTCATTAGGTGCCGATTTTTGTAAAGATGTTTTAGGATTAACCGAAGAACAATTGAACGATTATAATCTTAACATTTTAGAGCAAATTGGATTTAAGAAACAAGAGATTTCAATTGCAAATGATTATGTTTGCGGTACAATGACAATTGAAGGAGCTCCATTCCTTAAACATGAACATTATCCAGTTTTTGATGCCGCGAATAAATGCGGAAAGAAGGGAACTCGTTTTATCAAAGCCGATGCACACATAAGAATGATGGCTGCTGCTCAACCATTTATATCGGGTGCAATATCGAAAACAATAAATTTGCCAAATGATGCATCCATTACCGAGATTGAAGATGTTTATATGAAATCATGGAAAATGGGTTTAAAAGCAAATGCTCTTTATCGTGATGGCTCAAAGTTATCCCAACCACTTAATACACTTTCAGAGGAAAGCATTGAAGACATTGAACAAGAAGATGGAAATAATGAAATTGTTAAGATAGCAGAAAGAATTATTCACAGATATATAGCAAAGAGAAGGAGACTTCCAGATAGAAGAACTGGTTACACTCAAAAAGCAAAAATTGGTGGACAAACGGTTTACATCAGAACAGGCGAGTATGAAAACGGTCAGCTTGGTGAAATATTTCTTGATATGCACAGAGAAGGTGCAGCGGTAAGAAGTTTACTTAATAACTTTGCAATTGCTATTTCATTGGGCTTGCAGCATGGTGTTCCGCTTGAAGAATTTGTTGATGCATTTGTTTTCACTAAGTTTGAACCAAGCGGAATGGTTACTGGAAATGGCAGAATTAAAATGTCGACTTCAATAATAGACTATATTTTTAGAGAATTGGCTGTGACTTATTTGAGCAGAAACGACCTTTCTCATGTTGACGCAGAAGATTTAGTTCAATCAAAACCATCTCACGGCTCAGTTGCAGAACCAGATTATGTTAGTGAAGAAGTCATCAGTGAAAGAATGATTCATTTAGATAAATCCGGTGATAGAGTTATGAGTAAAAAACCGGTTTCATCAAATGGAAACGGAAGCAGCCATGGCAGCGCAGCTCACAAACAGCAAGTTGCACAAATTACAAAAAAGGTGCAACACGCAAGAGTTCTTGGTTACACAGGTGATATATGTCCTGAATGCCAAAGTATGACAATGGTTCGTAACGGCACTTGTCTTAAATGTGAAACTTGCGGCTCAACAACAGGCTGCAGTTAAGCGTAAAAATATCTTAAAATTAAAGGGGCGTTCGCGCTCCTTTTTTTATATATTTAAATTCTTTTTTGAAATTGGGTTTTTGTTTTGTTTGGCATACTAATGAGTTTGTTAAAAAAAAATATTGATGAAGTTACTGAGAGGATTAAACAAAAATGTTTAGATTCCGACAGAAATATATCTGAAATAACATTAGTAGCAGTTTCAAAACTTAATCCAATTGAAGCCATAAAAGAAGGCTGTTGCATTAGGTTTATCGGATTTTGGAGAAAATAAAGCTCAAGAATTAAAACAAAAGTTTGATCAATTCTCTGAAATATAAATTGGCATTTTATTGGACATCTGCAAACCAATAAAGTAAAAGATGTAGTTCCGCTTGCTTATTTAATTCATTCTGTTGATTCAATAAAGCTGGTAAATGAGATAAATAAAAGGGCAGGAAACATCAATAAAATACAAAATATACTGTTGGAAGTAAAAACTTCTGATGAAGATTCAAAATATGGTATTCAAAATTTTGAAGAATTGTTAAAATTAACTGAACATTGCCAAACTCTTTCAAATATAAAATTATTGGGATTGATGACGATGGCTCCTTACACAGATGATGAAAGTGTAATTAGAAAATCGTTTAAGAAATTAGCAAAAGTTTTAAAATGATTTAGGTAATAAAGGATTTCCGCTAGAACATTTATCAATGGGGATGACCAGTGATTTTGAAATTGCAATTGAAGAAGGTGCAACAATTTTAAGAATTGGTACTGCAATTTTTGGCGAAAGAGATTATAAAAAGAAATAATTAGGACATAAAAATGAGTGAACTACTCAACAAGATTAATGAAACTTTAGAGGTAATTAAAAAAAATCAACGACCAAAGAATACCCAATAGGAATAGTACTTGGGACAGGTTTGGGTGGATTAGTTTCTGAAATAAAAATTGAACACCAAATTAATTACAGCGAATTACCTCACTTTCCGCTTTCAACAGTTGAATCACATTCGGGTAAATTAATTTTTGGTTCAATCAATGGAAAAAATGTTGTTGCTATGCAAGGAAGATTTCATTTTTATGAAGGTTACACAATGCAGCAAATTACATATCCAATTAGAGTAATGAATTTTCTTGGAGTTAAAACTTTACTTGTCTCAAATGCTTGCGGCGGAATGAATCCAATTTATACCCGTGGAGACATTATGATTATGAATGATCATATAAACCTCTTTGGGAGATAATCCACTAATTGGAAAAATGAAGATTCTTTAGGACCAAGATTCCCGGATATGAGTGAACCTTACGATAAAGAATTAATTAATTTGGCAGAAAAAGTTGCACTTGAAAATAAAATCAAAGTTCAAAAGGGAGTTTATGTTGCAGTTCCGGGACCAAACCTAGAGACTCGAGCTGAGTACAGATTTTTAAGAGCAACTGGAGCGGATGTTGTTGGAATGTCGAACGTGCTAGAGAATATTGTTGCTAACCATATGGGAATGAAAGTTTTAGGGTTAAGTATAATCACAGATGAATGTTTCCCGGATGCACTTGAATCCGTTGATGTTCAAGAAATAATTAAAACAGCAATGGCAACAGAACCAAAAATGACAAAAATTTTAACTGAAGTTATCAAGCAATTATAATTATGAAAGCAACTAAATATTACGTATCACCGCTGCTAATTGCATTTTTAATTTTTTTATCAAATTTTTTAAATACACAGCTTTTTGGTTCAGAGATTGTTAATTTTGTTGTCTGGTTCATTTTATCTTTGTTTGTTTTTGCAACCGGTTGGTTTACAAATAACACACTCGGTTGGGTGCATGGAGGTAAAATTGTTTTTGCTGTTATTGTTGCAATGGCAATCTTAAGTGCTGTACTTGTTTCTTTTTTCAGTGATTATTTTCTAACTGAAAGTCTGTTGTTCGAAAATATTATTCTATATTCTCTTAGGAATATTATGCTTGGTTCAATGGCATTTTTTGGAATGTCATTATCTGAAATTATTACTCAGCAAAGAGGAATTGAAAATTTAAAGAATCAAGAGAATAAAAGTCTAATTAAGGAAGACCAGGCAAATTCAGCATTTATTAAAAACGAAGCAAAAATAATCGCTGAAAAAATTGTTTCGGAGGCGAATAAAATAGCTGCTGAAATAATAAGTAAGAAATAATAAAGACAAAAATGCTAAAAGTAAAAATTTATTTATAAAATTATTATTCAACAAAAATATTAGAACAACTACTAATTATGGCAAAGTATAAACAATATTCAAATGGCGTTAATTTTTCTGAAATAGAAGAAGAAATTCTAAAATTTTGGCAATCTGAAGAAATATTTAAACAAAGTATTGAACTTAGAGAAAGCAGCAAACCTTTTACATTTTTTGAAGGTCCGCCAACTGCCAATGGCAAACCAGGGCTGCATCATGTGATGGCAAGAACTTTAAAGGATTTGGTCTGCCGATATAAAACATTACAAGGATACAAAGTAAATAGAAAAGGTGGTTGGGATACTCATGGATTGCCAGTTGAAATTGAAGTAGAAAAACAATTGGGTATCAAAACTAAAAGTGAAATCCCAGAGTTTGGAGTTGCAAAGTATAATGCGGCATGTAGAGAATCGGTTTTTACTTATAAAGACCTTTGGGAAAAAATGACAAACAGAATGGGCTATTGGCTCAATCTGGAAGATGCTTATGTAACTTGTACAAATGAATATATTGAATCAGTATGGTGGGCTTTAGATACACTTTATGATAAAGGATTAATATTTAAAGATTATAAAATTGTTCCTCAATGCCCTCGCTCGGAAACGGTACTTTCGTCTCACGAACTTGCACTTGGGTATAAGGACACAAAGGATCCATCAGTTTATGTTTTGATGAAATTAAAAGCTTCCGATTTAGCAAAAGATGGTGATACTTATTTCCTAGTTTGGACAACAACTCCTTGGACCCTTATTTCAAATGTTGCGCTTGCTGTTGGCCCGAATATAGACTATGTAAAAATAAAAACAGAAGGTGTTTATTTAATTCTCGCAAAAGAAAGATTAGCAGTTATTAGGGAAGAATACGAAATTATAAGCGAACACAAAGGTTCGGAGCTTGCTGGAACTAGCTACGAACAGCTGTTTCAATATTTAACTGTTGATAAAAAGGCGTTCTATGTTACTGAAGCTAATTTTGTTAGTACAGAAGATGGTTCTGGAATAGTTCACATTGCTCCAGCTTTTGGCGCAGATGATTATGAATTATCAAAACAATATAATTTACCATTTTTACAGCCTGTAACCAGAGGGGGATTATTTACCGAAGATATTACAGATTATGCTGGGCAGTTTGTTAAAGATGCCGATCAAGAAATTATACTTGCAATAAAAGCAAAAGGACAGCTTTATAAAAAAGAAACTATTGTTCACTCATACCCATTTAGTTGGAGATTTGATAACGTTCCGGTTATCTATTATGCGCGTGAATCTTGGTTTATTAAAACAACTTCAATCGCTGATAGAATGATTGAGTTGAATAAAGAAATAAATTGGTATCCACCTGAAGTTGGTACGGGCAGATTCGGAAATTGGCTTGAGGATAACAAAGATTGGGCGCTTTCTAGAGATAGGTTTTGGGCTACACCTTTACCAATTTGGGTCTCTGAAGATGGAGATACCTTTTCCATTGGAAGTATTGCTGAATTAAAGGAAGGCTATGTTGAAAGAGATAATAAAAAAATAAAAGTAGCTGATTTACCAGAAGAAGAAATTGATCTGCACAAACCATTTGTTGATGAAATTAAATTTGAGAAAAATGGTAAAGTTTACACTAGAACTCCAGAACTAATTGATGTTTGGTTCGATTCCGGTTCAATGCCGTTTGCGCAATTTCATTATCCTTTTGAAAATAAAGAACTGTTTGAAAATAACTATCCTGCCGATTTTATTTGCGAAGGTATAGATCAAACAAGAGGTTGGTTTTATACTTTACATGCAATTTCAACAATGTTGTTCGATAAAGTTGCATATAAAAATCTTATTGTGAATGAATTAATTCTTGATAAGAATGGCTTAAAAATGTCAAAATCAAAAGGAAATGCTGTTGATCCTTTTAATCTTTTTGATAAATATGGAGCTGATGCAACGCGCTGGTATTTGGTTACAGGTAGTCCGCCTTGGAGAACAACTCTTTTTGATGAAGAGGGAATTGTAGAAGTGCAGCGCAAATTTTTTGGAACATTAATCAATACCTATTCATTTTTTGTTCTATATGCAAATATCGATAATTTCGATTTTAAGCAAGAACCTATTCCTTATGAAGAAAGATCAGAAATTGATAGATGGATTATTGCAAAATTATCTTCGGTTGTTGAAGAATTCCAAACCTTGATGGATAATTATGACGTTACAAAAGCTGCAAGACTTGTGAGTGATTTTACAATCGATGAACTTTCAAACTGGTATGTTAGAAGAAGCAGAAGAAGATTTTGGAAATCTGAAATTAATAGTTCAAAAATTTCTGCTTATCAAACTTTGTATGAGTGTTTAAATACTTTGGCAAAATTAACATCTCCATTTGCTCCTTTTATAGCTGAAGAAATTTATCAGAATTTAAATAAAGTAACAAAACGCGAAAGCGCAAAATCGGTTCATTTAGTTGATTTTCCACAACCAACTTATAAAAATGAAGCCTTAGAAATAAAGATGGAAATGGCTCAGAAAGTTGTGTATCTTACAAGAGCAATGAGGGCTAAAAATAATCTTAAAGTTAGACAGCCGCTTAAAAAAATGATGATTGCTGTTGATCCAACAAGGAGAGATGCTGTAAGAAGTATGACCGATGTAATTCTGGAAGAAGTTAACATCAAAGAATTGGAAGTTTTAGAGGATGATTCTTCAATTGTTAATAAATCAGCAAAAGCTAATTTTAAATCATTAGGACCCAAATACGGCAAAATGATGAAAACATTAGCATCGAGAATAAAAGATTTTACAAAAGAAGAAATAAAAAAATTAGAAACTGATAAATCTTTTTCATTTACTTTAGATGGTAATGATATTACATTAACACCAGAAGATGTAGAAATTATTAGTACAGAGATTGAAGGTTGGGTTGTTGAATCTGAGGATGGAGTTACTGTTGCAATTGATAGTGAACTTGATGAAAATTTAATTGGCGAAGGTTTAGCCCGAGAGTTTGTAAACAGAATTCAGAACATGAGAAAGAGTTCTGGTTTAGAGGTTACGGATAGAATTACTGTAACTTATACTTCGGATGAAAAACTTAATAATTATCTTGAACAATTTTATAAATACATTGGCAATGAAATTCTTTCTGATCAAATAATCTTTGGGAAAAATTCTGAAGAAGGATATAAAGAAGAAGTAATAATAGGCGAATATACAAGTAATATAAGTATCAATAAGGTTAACTAATTTTATTGAGGAGAAAAATTATGGCAAAGAAAACTGTAGCAAAATCGAAACCAGCTGCTAAAAAAGTAGCTTCAAATAAAAATACTAAAGATAATGTAAAAAAGGCTAGTGAGAAAAGTGCAACAAAAGCTGTTAAAAAATCTGCAGTAAAAAAAGCTTCTCCTAAGAAAGCAACGGTGAAAAAAACGGCTAAAAAATCGGCTCCGAAAAAAGTAGTTGCAAAAAAAACAGTTGCAGCAAAACCAAAACCTAATAAAACTACTTCGGCCTCTAAAGTTAAAACTGCTAAAGTGAAATCCTCCAGTAAAACTAAATCTGGCAGAAAAGTTGAAGTGGTTGTTACCTCTCCTAGGACAAAAGCTGTAAAGACTATCAAAGGATATTCTAAAAGTGAACTAAATGAATTTAAAGATGTAATTCTTCAAAAAAGAGAAGAAATTATTGAACAGCTCCAAAATTTAAAAGACCAAATGATGGATGAAAGTACTGGTCAATATGTAAATGAGAATTCACCTTATTCTTTACATATGGCTGAGCAGGGAACTGACGCTCAGGAAAGAGAAAAGCTTTATTTATGGGCACAAAGAGAAACCAAATTTTTAAGTTATCTTGAAGATGCGCTTGCCAGAATAGAAAATGGAACATATGGTATCTGTATTGATAGTCTTGAATTACCTGAAGGTCCGCATTTAATTCCTAAAAATAGATTATTTGCTGTTCCGCATACTCAACATTGTGTAGATTGTAAAAATAAAAAAAGATAACATTAAAATATTACGAGATAATTTTTGAAAGTAATTCGAATTTCAGCATTTATTGTTTTAATAGATCAAATAACTAAAATTTTTGTGAAAGGAATTTCAATACCATTTTTGGGTTTAGATTTACCAGGAATGCAATATGGAAGCAGCATAAATGTAATCGGCGATTTATTCAAGATTACTTTTGTAGAAAATCCTGGAATGGCTTTTGGAATAAATGTTGGGGGTTATGCCAAATTGCTATTATCTTTATTTTCTCTTGTGGCAAGCATTGGAATTATTATATATATATACAAAGTTAGAAATGAAAAACTACTTTATAGGGTTTCTCTAGCACTAATTTTAGGCGGCGCAGTAGGAAATTTAATTGACCGATTTTTCTATGGGGTAATTTATGGTTATGCTCCATTACTTTATGGAAGAGTTGTTGACTTTCTTCACTTTAATGCTTTGGGCTTTACAATATTTGGAAAGACCTATGAAAGTTTTCCTATTTTTAATGTTGCTGATTCAGCTGTAACTATTGGGGTAGCAATATTATTAATTTTTCATAAAAGTTTTGAAAAAAAAGAAGATACCCAAATTGATAAAGATTTAATTAATACAGATAAAATGGAAGCCCAATTAGAATATGGCAATAGTAACAGAGAAGATAATAAACTTAGTAATAACTGAGGGGCAACGAAAACAAAGAATAGATTCATATCTTGCAAACTGCTTAGAACATACAACTCGCTCAAGAATTCAAAAATTACTTAAGAATAACTTAATTACAGTAAATGATAAAATTGTAAAAGCAAATTATTTAATTGAACCAAAAGATAAAATCAAAATTACAATTCCCGTTTCGCCTCGTCCGGATAAGGTTGAAGCAGAAGACATACCCTTAAACATTATTTACGAAGATGATTATTTAATTATTGTCGATAAGCCAGCGGGAATGGTTGTGCATCCTTCCTATGGAAATTATACATCAACAATGGTTCACGCTTTGTTGCATCACACTCAAAATCTTAGCACATTTAACGGAGATTATAGAGCGGGCATTGTGCATAGAATTGATAAAGATACTTCCGGATTGTTAGTAATTGCAAAAAATGAAGAAGTTCATGCAAATATTGCAAAACAATTTGCTGCAAGAACAACAGAAAGAGAATATTGGGCAGTTTGTTGGGGAAGGTTCAAAAATTCAACCGGAGAAATTGTAACTAATATTTCAAGAAGTAAACAAGATAGAAAACTATTTGCTGTTTCAAATGATGAAGGCAAACATGCACATACAATTTATTCAGTGATTGAAGAATTTGATTTTCTTAGTTTAATAAAATTAAAATTAATGACTGGCAGAACACATCAAATCAGAGTTCACTTGGCACATATTAAGCATAATATTTTTGGAGACCATACTTATGGTGGACGAAGAATTAATTATGGATTAGAATTTCCTAAGACAAAAGCACGAGTAAATAATTTGTTAAATATAATTGATAGACAAGCTTTACACGCTAAAACATTGGGTTTTATCCATCCTATAACAAATCAAAAAATTAGTTTTGATTCGGAACTCCTGAAGATTTTCAAAATCTTTTAGATGAATTGAGAAGAATACAAATATAAAATCACAAGTTTTACTTCACCTGATTTAATACTCTAAGACGAAAAAAAAAAATTACATAACCTCTGGAATAACTTCAATACCTCCTTTAACGGGAAGTTGAATTACGTATTGTTTCTTTTGTTTATTTGTTAAATAATTTTCTCGTAACCATGGGTTATAAAGTTTTAAAATTTTATAATTTATTCCTCGTTTAATAGCAAAATCTGCCCAGCTTGCAACTGAACTATCAACTACAATTTCAGTAGTTTCAAAAGGTGGGTATAATTCTTCCTCTTTAATATCAAATCCATAATCTTTGGGAGAGTTCATCATAATTTTAGTTGCCAAAACTCTAAAAACATATCTTGACGTTTCCTCACCTAAAACTAAATTATAATAGTTCTTTGTTTTTTGTCTTGTTAATTGCTCATCTGTTCCATTCATTCCCATATTGTAAGAAGCAGCAGCCATTGTCCAATTGCCGTATTTATTATATGCGGTTTGTAAATATTTACAAGCTGCTTCTGTGGATTTTTCAACACTGTAACGCTCATCAACTAAATCATTAATTTCCAAACCATATTCTTTGCCGGAACCTTTTAAAAATTGCCAAAACCCAACTGCATTAGCTGGCGATGTCAGATTTAAAAGTGTACTTTCAGTAACACATAAATACTTAAAATCATCTGGGATATTATTTGCTTTTAGTATGGGTTCAATTACTGGGAACCATCTATTCGCCCTTTTCAAAGTTAATATTGTTAAAGAATGCCAGTAAGTATTTACAATAAATTCACGGTCAAGTCTTTCATAAACTTCAAAATTATAAAGAGGAACTTCCTCACCGCAAAAATCTAAAGAAGTGGGAATAGTGGGTGTAACAATTTTATAATTTTGAGGGAAATGTGAATCGGATGAAATTAATTCTTCACCAGGTTTAAGTTGACTCCGAAAATTTAGGAACACAATTAATGCAACAAATGCTAATGAAAAAATTATAAGCGTCGGTTTTACAATACTGATTTTATTGGTTGAAATGTTACTCATATAAATAAACTCTTATTAAATAGTTGATGTGCAATGATAATCTTTAGAAATCTAAAAATCAATTTTAATTAAAATAAAGTTGGCCATTTTTGAACTGACTTTAATGTACTTTCGAATATTTTTCAGTTATTATAAATGCCAAAATAATAACGGCGGAGCCAATGGCAAATTGAAGAATATTAATTTTTTCTCCAACAATTAAAAATGCAAAGAGAACACCAAGCGGAATTTTCAAATTATTCATTATAGCTAATGTTCCGGTTCCAACTTTTGTAACTCCCAGATTCCAAAAATAAAAACCAACACCAGATGCTACCGCTCCTAAATAAATCAAGGTTAACAGCTGATTTTGATCAATTTGTAAATTGCTAAAATTTGTTGTTGAAAAACTAAAAACGCCTGTTACAATAATTGCTCCCAGAAATAAAATTGCAAAAATATTTAATGGTTTTAAGGTTTTATATTTTTCAGAAATTTTCTTGAAGTAAACTTGACCAAACGCAAAACAAATATTTGATAGCTGAATGAACAGAACTCCTTTCCAAAAACCAATTCTTGCTGATTCCGAATAAATTATGATTGCAGAGCCTAAAATTGTTAAAACCGCTGCAATCCAATTCAAGGGCTTTATTTTTTTATTCCAAATGTCACTAAAAAGTACTACAAATATTGGAGTTAGAATTGTCATAATTGCAATTTCATAAGCTTGTAAATACTTATAAGCATAAATATAAGCTGTGTACATTATACCATATTGAATTGCTCCAATTAGCATTAACTGCAAAACAATTTTTTGGGAAATAGTTTTAATTCTCAGGAAAGGCAAAAAAATTAGAAAAGAAATTAAAAGTCTGGCAAATGCCACAAAGTTGGAATCTAAAGAAGTAAGATTACCCTTTATTAAACTGAACGAAAGAGCCCAAACTATTGAGACAATTGTTAAATAAATCATTTATAAATATAATCTAAAAAAGTATAAGTGTACTTTAGGAATTATCAACTCAGTTATCGTTATTCAATAATGAATTTTATTATATTTAAAACTCAATTATGGAGAAATAATGCTAATTTTCAATACACTTACAAAAAAGAAAGAAGAGTTTATTCCGCTGAATCCGCCCAAAGTTACGATATATGTCTGCGGGCCGACTATCTATGATTTTTTCCACATTGGTAATGCGCGTACGTTTGTTTCCGCTGATATTATTAGAAGATATTTAGAGTATAAAAATTACGATGTGATGTTTGTAATGAATTTAACGGATGTTGATGATAAGTTAATTAAAAAATCGAATGAAGAAAATTTACCTGTTGAAAAAATTGCTCAAAAATATGCAGAAGCTTTTTTTGAGGATATTGCAAAACTTGGAATTAAAAAAGCAAATGTATATCCGAAAGCTACGGAACACATGACAGAAATTATTGACTTAATCAATACCCTTGTGGATAAAGGTTTTGCTTACAATGTTGATGGAAACGTTTTTTATGATGTTAAGAAATTTAAAGGCTACGGAAAATTAAGCGGCAAAAATGTTGAGGATTTAGAATCTGGTGCAAGGGTTGAAATAAATGAAGATAAGCAAAATCCATTGGATTTTTCTTTATGGAAAAAAGCTAAACTTGGCGAACCTTTTTGGGAAAGCCCATGGGGAAATGGAAGACCTGGCTGGCATATTGAGTGCTCGGCAATGAGCATGAAACATTTAGGACAAACCATTGACATTCACATCGGTGGTTCTGATCTAGTATTTCCACACCATGAAAACGAGATTGCACAAAGTGAGGCTGCTTGCAATACAGAGTTTGTGAAATATTGGATTCACTGCGGATTTTTGAATATTAACCAAGAGAAAATGTCTAAATCATTGGGCAATTTTTTTACGGCAAGGGAAATCCTGAAAAGATTTAATCCAAATGCAATTAGATTATTTTTTAGTCAAACTCATTTTTCCGGACCTTTAAGTTTTTCCGATGAACTTCTTGAAGGCGCTGAAAAGGGTCTCGAGAAAATTTATAACCTTGTTCAACGTATTGAATCTATTGCTCCATCTAATGATAGTGGTTTAATCACTTTTGAGCAAGAGAGATATTTATTTGCTTTTGAAAGTGCTATGGATGATAATTTCAATACATCACAAGCTCTTGCTGCCATTTATGATTTTACAAGAGATTTTAATAAATATTTAAGTAAGAATGAAAAAGTTCCTGTTGAAGTTCTAGATAGTGCTAAAAAGTTTCTTAAATCAACACTGACCGATGTTTTAGGAATTCAAGTTTTTAAGGAAGCGGAAAATCGAAATTCAAAAGAAGATGAGTTGATAAAGCTTTTTATTGATCTCCGAACAAAAGCTAAGTTGGAAAAAAACTATAAACTTGCTGATGAAATACGTGACAACTTGAAAAATATTGGAGTTATTTTAGAAGATAGCAAAGAGGGAACTACTTATAAAATTTCTTCAAAGTAAATGTTAAAAAGTATTTTGATCCCAATTTTAATTTTGGTTCTTGTTATTGCACTTTCACTTGTGGTTTGGCATTTCTTTTTTTAGTATTTATGAAGTTAAATATTCTCTAAATTTTTCCAACAATTCGATAAAAACAAATTCTAAATTTGTAATTGAGTCATACGGATTAAATTCACTAGGACAAAAATTAGGTTGGAGGAAAATTAACAATTCTGTTAAAATTTTAGAAGGGATGAATTTGTTAAAGAAATTCTCGTCTCTAAACAAAATCAAATCATCATTCTAACAAATTCAAATACTGGAAAAATTATTCTAAAAGTTGAATCAAAATTTTCATTAAATCCGGCTATCTTTACTTTTTTGGTTGAGGACTAATTTTTCTCAATTATAAGTGAAACATCCATATAATTTTTAGTGTATAATAAATTGTACAAAAAGTTTATTATAATGTACAAGTGATACAAAAAATGTTGAAAAAATTTGCAAAAACGCAACAAATGTTGGCTTAGATTTTGAAGTATTATAGTTGATTCAAATAAATGAGGTAATAAAATGAAAAAATATACGTACATAATGCTTTTTGCAATAGCAGCATTTTTAACAAGCTGTTACACAGAAGTCGGTTATGATTACGAACGCGAAGCTTACTGGAATAAAGTTGAGAAAAAGAATCCAGTAAAAGAAAACAATGATTATAATTATCCCGATTCAGAACAAGTATCAGATGAAGCGTATGATGATTCAACAGAATATTATGCCGATGAAAATTATGATGACGGTGAATATTATGAAGATACATATGCTGATGATTATTATCCATCAAGAACTCGAAGATTTTATGATTCATATTATCCAAACACAACTATTATAGTTGGTTCTAGTTATTATGATCCTTGGTGGAATAACTATTGGCCTTATTCTTATTATTCATATTCTTGGTACAATCCATGGTATTATCCATCATATTCATATTGGTATCCATACCGATATAACTACTATAGCGGCTGGTATAATTGGGGATATTATGGTAATAATTATAGCTATAATGATTATTACTTTGGAAAGACTAAATCAAGAACTAATTGGAACTCAAGATTAAGAGATAATACAGGCGGAAGAAGTTACAGAACAACTGATGTTGATAGACCAACTCGTGCAGGAACAACAACAAGGTCATCTTCAGCTTTATCAAAGACAAGATCTGAAAGATCTGATGTTACAATAAATAAAGAAAGAGCAAGTAGAAGTTCTTCAACAAGAGCTACAACCAGATCAAATGACTCAAGAACTAAAACTTCTAAAGAAAGTACCCGTTCAATCAATAAATCGAACAGTTCAACTCAAGATAGAAGTAAGGTAAATAGAAGCACAAATACGAGAAATACAGAGAGATCCTCAACTTCTAGATCTGATAGAAGCACTAAGAATAAATCAGATGTGAAAAGTAATTCCTCAAGCTCAAGTAGAAGTTCTGGAAAGTCTTATACAAGTCAGAGAAATTATAAAACTAAAAATAGTTCTATGAGTACACCAAGAACTAAATCAAGCACAAGCTCGAGCAGAAGTAGTAAAAGTACTTCAAAAAGTTATTCATCACCATCAAGATCAAGCAGCTCAAACAAATCAAGCGGAAGATCAAGTTCTAGTTATTCTGCTCCTTCAAGAAGCAGCTCAAGTAGTTCAAGTTCAGGCAGTTATTCATCTGGTAGCTCAAGCAGAAGCAGTGGAAGTAGCTCATCAAGCGGTTCTTCAAGCAGAAGTAGTGGCAGCAGTAATAGCGGAGGCGGCAGAAGCCGAAGATAATGAACATTCAACCTAAAACTTGGTTATTTATTTTTGGATTGTTCTCGTTCTTAATTGTTGGTTGTTTTCCAGGTGTTGAAAAGTTTAGTGATGATGAAAGTTATTATTCTGATGATAACGAAACCATAATTGTTATTGAAGCTGAACCGATTTACATTCAACCAATAATTATAATTGATGAACCGGCTCAAGAGCCAATAATAAAACATAGAAATCCTCCTGCTCAAAGAGCAGATATTTCTCAAGTAACAGAACGACCAAGTTCATATAGTCAAAGCAGCAGAGTTTCATCAAATAGAAACAATAATGCAGATGTTAAAATTGATAATTCCAGAAAGCGCGGAGAAAGATAGATAATGAAAATTAAAAAAATAATAATGTTTGGATTAATAACAGTTTGTTTATCTAATCCAATTTATTCTCAAAATTATAATGATGCTTTTCGGCTGAGTGAGCAGGGTTATGAATATGATGCAAAAACAATGTCTCTTGGAAATAGTACAATTGGATCATTCGGTAACTTTTCAAGCACCTTAATAAATCCTGCTGGAATTGGAACAATTCAAAAGAGTATTCTAAATTTTAGTTTTGGTACTAACTCTTTTACCAATAGTTCTAATTTTTTTAACACAACAACAATGGCAGATAAAAGTGATAACAGCACAAATCAATTTAGTTTAGTTTTGCCGCTTCCAACACGTAAAGGTAATGCGGTATTAGCTTTTGGCTATAACCAGTCAAGAGATTTTAATTCTACTCTTAAATTTGATGGTTTTAATCCAAACAATAATTCAATGATCCAAGACTTAACAGATTTTAATGATGATTTAGCTTATGAATTATATTTAAGTTACCCAACTTATGATGCTAATGATAAATACATTCATGATGAAACAAATATTTCCGGCAGACTAAACCAAAGTGGAACGTTAAATGAAGAAGGTAGTTTGAATAGCTGGGTGATGTCTGGTGCATGGCAAGCCTCAAAAAATCTTTATATTGGTGGTACTTTCAATATTATTTCTGGAAATTATAAAAGTAACCGCACTTATCTTGAAGACGACACAAAAAATTTATATGAAGGCTTTTTAGACCCTGCTGATTCAAATACTTTTGGATTCCGTTCTTTTTATCTAAACGATGTTATTGACTGGGAAGTTAACGGTTGGGATTTTCGATTGGGAATATTGTACCAAATGAATAAAATGTTAAGTTTTGGAGCCACTGTTAAATTTCCGACCAGTTTTACAGTTAGAGAAAAATATTCAATTTATGGTGAATCTGAATTTGAAAATGATATTTATTATGTTGATTACCCTGGTGATGCCTATGAATATGAAATTTCTTCCCCTATGGAATTAAGTGGCGGCGTAACTGCATCGTTACCATTATTAAATGTTAGTGCGAGTTTAAAATATGTTGATTATTCGCAACTTGAATTTACCAATGGAATTGAAAGAATAGATATGGATGCAAAAAATAAAATTATTAATGAAGTTATGGAAAGTGTTGTAAATTTCAATTTTGGCGCAGAGTTTACACTACCGTATCCGGCAATGAAAATAAGAGGAGGTTTTATTTATAATCCTTCTCCTTATGTTGGAGATGGCTCAGAGTATGATAAAAAATACTTTACTGCTGGATTAGGTTTGCCTTTATCTCCTAATTTGATAATTGATTTTGCATACTTGCATGGTTGGTGGAATAATTTTGGTGATAATTACGGAAACAATTTGTCAAGGACATATCAAGATATCTCACTGAACAAAGTTGTAATTTCATTAAATTATGTTTTTATGTAAAAAACTATATATTTACATTTGATTTGTTACAAAAAAAAGCACCTTATTTTCTGAGGTGCTTTTTTGTTATTTAGAGGAGACTTATATAAAAGGTAGAATTGTAAAAATAGAAAGCAAAGATTATTACGTTCAAGTAAATGAAAATCAAATTTTAAGATGCTCGCTTAGAGGAAAATTTAAAAAAGAGCTTGCGCATAAAAAAGATAAACTTCTTACTTTAGATGTTGCAGTTATTGGTGATTGGGTTCAAGTAAAAAAAATATCTGATGAAGTTGGAGTAATAGAATCAGTACATTCAAGAGTGAACTACCTTTCTAGAAAAGCGGGAAAATTAAGAGGAAGCTTAAAACGACGAGGTGGAAGACTTGAGCAAATTATTGCTTCAAACATTGATATGCTATATATTGTTACGAGCATTAAATCACCAGAATTTAACAATAGATTTTTAGATAGAGTGATTGTTGCTGCTGAAAGTTGCCATATTGATATATCAATTATTATAAATAAATTAGATTTGGATGTTGAAAATAGGTCAGAAGAATGGGAACAATTTTATAAATCATTAGGTTATAATGTATTTAGAAATTAGTGCAACTAAAGGAATATTTATAGATGAGTTAAGAGAAAGTCTAAAAGGAAAAATAAATTTGTTCTGGGGAATGTCTGGCGTTGGAAAATCTTCGATTCTAAATGCTATGTTCCCAAGTTTGGAATTTAAGGTTGGAGAAATTAGTGATTCCTCTAATAAAGGAATGCATACAACAGTAACCGGCAATATGCAAAAAGTTGAAGATGAAACATACATAATTGATACGCCCGGAATAAGAGAAATTGATCCTTTTGGAATTAAAAAGAAGATTTAGCTCACTATTATTTGGAATTTATTCCGCATCTTCAAGAGTGTAAATTTAACACTTGTATTCACGATCACGAACCTGGCTGCGCTGTAATTCAAGCAGTTGAAAAAGATTTAATCTCAATTGAAAGATATCAAAGTTATCTAAATCTATTAAATACAATTGAAGATGATATGTTTTATTGAGTAAATTTGTTATAATGATTCAAATTTAAGTATCAAGAAATTATATCGTTGATTTTCAGTCTGCGATTTTTTTTAAGCAGTAATAATTAAACAGATTAGGAAGTAAAATAATTTTATGAAATATATTCTTTTAATACTTTCAATTTTTTCTTTTTTCGTGTTCCTCGCACTTAGAAAAAAAAAACATAGAACCGGTTACGCAAATTAAAAAAGTCTCAGAAAGAGATAGAGAATTTGCTCGCCAGCTATTTATTGATGCTTCCATGATGGATTTGGAAAATAAGTTTGCAGAAGCAATTTTAGATTATCAAGAAGCCTTACGCGCCTAGATCCATCAGCCGGAATTTATTATGCTCTTGGAAAAGATTTTCTCAGATTAAGTAAACTCTCCCAAGCATTAGCAAACACAAAAATGGCAGTTGAACTAGAACCATCTAACGTTGAATATTTAACCTTACTTGGAACAATTTATTCCTTTAGCAGAAATGTTGATTCTGCAGAGGTTGTATTTGGCAAAATAGTTAATTTAGATTCCACTGATGTAAATGCAAGATTTAACCTTGCACAACTTAACGAAGCAAAAGCTCCTTTAAAATCCTTAGAACTTTATAAAGAAATATTAAGTATTACTGGTCCCGAATGGAATGTGCTTTTAAAAATAGCTGAATTAAATGAAAGACTTGGCAAAGTAGATGAAACAATAAGCACGGTTGAAGAACTGCTTGAGTTAAATCCTTCTAGTCTAGAATTACAGAAACTTTTAATTGAATCTTATATTCAGTCAGAAAAATTTGATAAAGCATTGGAACTCATAAATAGCTCAATAGAAGTTTTCCCCGATGATTTAAATTTGATTGAGCTAAAAGGAAATGCTTATGTTAAAATGAAAGAGTGGGGAAAAAGGTGCGGATGAGTACAAAAAAAAATTCTTGCAAAAGAAAATGTTCCTTTTGAAATTAAAATGAGAATAGGAACAGCTTTTTATGGAGAAGCGCTTAATGACTCTACAGTGCAGCCAATAGCATTTGATGTGCTTCAGCAAATTGATAAGGATTCTTCTGATTGGCAAATAAATGCTTTTATGGGGGAATTAAAAAATAAAGAGAAAGAAGATTCGCTTACTATTTTTTATTTCAATAAAGCAATAGAATTAGCTCCGCTTAATTCAGATCTTAGAATTAGAATTGGACAAATACTTTTTGAAAATGCTGATTACACCAATGCCGCTATTGAAATGGAAAAGGCTGTTCAGAAATTCCCAAGTAATTTTGTAATAAATTTAATCTTAGGTTTATCGCTCGCACAAAGTGCTGATCACCAAGGTTCTTTAGAATATTTAAAGAAAGCTGTTGATCTAAATCCCAATGATCTAAATGCAACAATGGCATACAGTTTCTCACTTAATCAAACAAAGCAGGCTGATGAAGCATTAAAATATCTTGACAGAGCTTTGAGAATTGATGCCAAAAACACACAAGCCCTAAGTATGATGGGAATGATTTATAATGCAAAAGATATGTTTCAAAAAGGAGATAGTCTTTATAATTTGGTTGTTACGATTGATTCAACCGATATATTAACATTGAACAATTTTGCATATTCACTTGCGGAAAGAGGTGTACAGCTTGAACGGGCTCTTAAAATGGTGCAAGTAGCCGTTGATGTAGAACCGGAAAATTCATCATATTTAGATACCATTGGCTGGGTTTATTATCAGATGAAAAATTATGAACAAGCAAAAAAGTATATTGAAAAGGCGATTGAGTTTGATGACAAAAATGGTACTCTTCTTGATCATCTTGGAGATGTATTGTATAAAATGAATGAAAAAGAAAAAGCCCAAAAAATATGGGAGGAAGCATTTGGATTAGATCCAACAATTAAAAATATTCAAGAAAAAATTCAAAAAGGACTGGAGTGATTAATAAGAAAAATTTCGTTTTTAGCATTTTAATAATTATTTTCGTAATTGGCTGTGTGCCGAGTAAGCCAGTTTATGAAGAAGAAATATTACCGGCAGACAGATTAGTAAAAAGATTAGAAGCAAATAGAAGAAAAATAAAAACCTTTGAAGGTTCCGGAATTCTAAATGTTGAATCCAAACAAATAGAAGCTAAAGCAACTTTTGAAGTTTTTTTGAAAAAACCGGATTCATTAAAATTTGTAATTTATGGGCCTTTTGGGATTGACCTTGCGCAAGCTGTGGTTACAAACGCGGAATTTATGTTCTATGATGAAATGAAAAATATTGTTTATCGTGGACGTAATGATAGCGATCTTTTAGAAAAAATATTTCATATTGATTTAAGTTTTGGTGAATTGATTGATGCCTTTGCCGGAGCTGTTAATCTAACTGATAAACTTAGACTTGAGCCAAACGAATACAAACTAACCGATACAGAATATTTTATAACTTATGATGATTCTTTGGAAAACAAACAGAGCATTTTTGAAATCCAAATAAATAATTTGGCAATTAATAAATACGAACTTTACAAGAATAAAAATATTTTATTGTTCGAAGGAATTTATTCCGATTTTGAAATGTACGACAGAGTTGCAATACCATCAACGGTGGTTATTCAAAATAAAATAAATAAACAAAAAGTCACAATAGATTACAGAAACATAAAAGTAAACGAAGATATTGAAAATCTGAAACTTAATATTCCAATTGACGCAATTTTAAAAGAATGGTAAAAAGAATAATTATATTTTTTTTTATAGTTTCACAAACTATAAATTTTGCTCAATTTAAAAGAAAAAATTGAAGACAAAAAGCACTGAGCTGAATTCTCTTCAGACTCAAATAAAATCTTTAGAAAATGAACTTTCCGATTTAGCAAAAAAAAAAAAAAAATAATCTTACCGTTTTAAAGAAAATGGATCAGCAAAATTTATTGCTGAATAAAAGAATAAAAAATTTAGAAATTGAAGAAAAGATAAAGAACAAAAAATCTCAAATCTTAATGCAGAAATTACAAAGCTAAAAGCAAGAGTTAAAAAGCTTCAAAATGAATATGGCAAGCATTTAGTTTGGCTTTATAAACAAGGCGAAAACTCAACTTTAAAATACTTATTCAATGCAGAATCATTTAATCAAATGCTTATAAGATATAAGTACTTGACTTATGTACATAAAGAAAGCGAAAGAAATGTAAATGAGTTAACAGAAACTCGAACAAAACTTGCCAGTAATATAGAAAAGGTAAAAATTGAATTAGCGGAAAAAATAAAGCTTAAAGAAGAAAAAAGCAAATGAGCAATCAAGTTTAAACAAAAAGAGGGAAGAACGGCAGGTTGTATTAAAATCATTAAAAAAGATAAGAAAAATGTTAGCGTAGAAATTGACGAAAAAAAGAAAAAGTGAAATTATAATTAAAAAAATTAATTGCTGAATTAATTGAAAAAGAAAGAGAA
This sequence comes from Ignavibacteriales bacterium, assembly GCA_020635285.1. Classification (GTDB taxonomy): domain Bacteria; phylum Bacteroidota; class Ignavibacteria; order Ignavibacteriales; family Melioribacteraceae. Next base: position 302,270 of record JACKAB010000005.1, read on the forward strand.
CGCGAAAGAAAATTAAGAACAGAAAAACTTAAAGGCAACATAGACAATTTTGAATATGATTTTAATTACAGCAGTTTTCAAAATTTTGCAGAATTAAAAGGTGTGTTAGCTTGGCCAATAAAATCTGCAAAAATTGGAAGAGATTTTGGTGAAAATAAAAATGATAAAACCAAAACCGTAACCTTAAATTACGGTGTTGATATAATTGCACGAGACAGCAAAGAAGTATTTGCAGTAGCTAGAAGGAATTGTAAGTGCAATAGAATGGATACCCGGTTACGGCAGCGTGCTTATTATAACGCACAGAGATAACTTTAGAACGGTTTACGGACACTTAACCGACATAAACGTATTGGAAGGTAATAAAGTTTATGCTGGTGATCTAATAGGTAATGTAAGCGAAAGTTTAGAAGGCAGTATTTTACATTTTGAAATATGGAACGAAAGGAATTATCAAAATCCGCAAGATTGGTTAGTAAAAAAATAAATGACCATAAAACAATTAATACAAAAATTTATTAGCAAAAATAGAACACTGTTAAGAAATTTTTCTTCCCTTACCATTTTACAAATTTCTCAGTATTTATTTCCGCTAATAACTTTTCCTTACCTTGTTCGTGTATTAGGTCCGGGAGGATATGGACTTGTTGCATTTGCAAATGCCTTCGTTGGTTATTTTACAGTTTTAACGGATTATGGTTTTAACCTTTCTGCAACAAAAGATATCTCCGTTTATAGAGATGATAAAACTAAAATTACTGAAATATTTTACTCGGTTCTTTCAGTTAAACTTTTACTTTTCCTTTTAAGCATTTTTATTATCATCCCAATTTTATTGTTATTTTCCAAATTTAATCAGAATGCATTAATATATTTTGTATCATTTCTTGCAGTTTTTGGAACCACCATATTCCTGGTTTGGCTTTTCCAAGGTTTAGAAAGAATGGGTTATATAAGCTGGATAAGTATTGTAATTAAAATACTTTTGGGTTATTTCAGTTTTTGTTTTTGTTCATTCGGTTGATGATATCATTATTCTTGTAAGTCTAAATGCTATAAGCTCAATATTAACGGGCTTAATTGGACTAGTACTCGCGGGCATAGATTTTAAATTGAAGTTTTTTATTCCATCAGTTCCGCAAGTAAAAGAACAGCTAACGGAAGGATGGCATTATTTTGTATCTAATTTGTCCATTAGTTTATATACAATCTCAAATATTTTTATTCTCGGACTTTTCACAAACGACACTATTGTTGGATATTTTTCGGCTGCAGATAGAATAAGAAGTGCTGTTCAAAACATTTCATCAACAGCAGGCCAGAACAATATTCCCTCATGTAACAAATGAATTTCAGAGAAGTGAAGAAGCCGGATTTAGTTTTATCCGCAAGTATATTAAATCTGCCGGAAGTTTTACTTTGCTATTAAGTATTGCGCTTTTCATGTTCTCGGAGCAAATTGTTCTATTAGTAGTAGGTGATGAATATTTCAAGTCTATATTAGTTTTAAAAATACTCTCAATTTTACCATTTGTAATTTTTTGCAAGCAATGTTGCTGGAATTCAGACAATGATTAACTTGGGATTTAAAAAGAATTTGCGAATATTATAATAATTGCCGGCATATTAAATTTAATTCTATCATTTATATTAGTCCCAATATATTTTGAAATTGGAACTGCGGTAGCTGTAGTAGTAACCGAAATTTTTGTTACAATACAAATGGTAAGCTTTCTTAGAAAAAAATAATATTCATGTTTTTAAGAAAGTAGAATCTAATTTATGAAATATGATTATTTAATTGTTGGAGCTGGTTTTGCTGGAAGTGTAATGGCAGAGCGGATTGCAACCCAATTAAATAAAAAAGTTCTGATTGTTGAAAAAAAAGAAATCATATTGGCGGAAATGCATACGATGAATATGATGCACACGGAATTTTAGTTCATAAATATGGACCTCACATATTCCACACAAATAGTAAAAAAGTTTTTGATTATCTCTCTCAATTCACAGAATGGAGATTTTACGAACATAGAGTTTTAGCAAAATTAAACAAAGAACTTTATCCAATACCCATAAATAGAACTACAATAAATAAATTATATAATAAACATTTTAAGACAGAAGAAGAAATTGTAGAGTTTTATAATAAAGTACGAGAAAAAAGATATCCAATTAAAAATTCTGAAGATATAATTGTAAACCAAGTGGGTATTGACTTATATGAAAAGTTCTTTAAATTCTATACAAAGAAACAATGGAATTTAGATCCATCTGAATTATCTCCAACTGTGTGCGGAAGAATTCCTATAAGGACGAATGAAGATGATAGATATTTTCAGACAAATATCAGTTTATGCCAAAAGATGGCTACACGAAAATGTTTGAAAAAAAATTTTAAGCCACAAAAATATTGAAGTTATATTGAATACAGATTATAAAAATATTTTAAATAATATTAAATTTAATAAAATGGTTTATACCGGACCAATAGATTATTTCTTTGATTATAAGTTTGGGAAACTCTCCATACCGTTCAATAAAATTTGAAATGAAGAATTACAAAAAAAGAAAAATACCAAGACACTGCAGTAATTAATTATGTTGAAGGTGAACCAGAACAAACGCGGGTTACAGAGTATAAATATTTAACCGGTCAGCAAAATAAATTAACAACAATCAGCAAAGAGTTCCCACAAAAAATCGGCGAACCATATTATCCAATTCCCACAATAGAAAACCAGAAATTGTATAAAAAATACAAAACTGAAACAGCCAAATTAAAAAATGTACAATTCTGCGGTAGACTTGCTGAGTATAGGTATTTTAATATGGATCAGGTTGTTGGGGAAGTTTTACAAAAATCAAACCAAATCATAAAATGAAATTATATTTTATTTTATTTATCTGCCAGATATAACTATGTTAAATAATGAAAGACAAAAACTATTTAAAAAAATATCTATTTTCCTTTTTTCTGGATTTTAGTTTTAATTGGAAGTCTTCTATTTGTTATTATTTTTTCTGTTTATCCAAGCTATATTCAAAGAGCAAATCATGGGCGGATTTATAAATATGGACAAAAAAATTAGTAATTCAATTGTTGGACTTTTTGGCTTTGAAAAAGGAAAATCAATAATTTGGTCAGAATCTGAATTCCCAAATCCAACAAAAAAAATAAATCAACCAATTATCTATACCAAAAACCGAATGATTTACCGGCAGAGATTTTTATTAACCAGGCTAAAGGTGAATATTTATATCATTCGCCCATGATGCCGGATCCATTTGCAACATTTTCACTATTGCCAGGTAGATATTATAGTGCTGTTAACAGTATTCAACAATTTCGTTATAAGGAAATTTTAGGTAAAAAAAAAAAAGGTGAATTTAGGATCTTTATTACTGGAGGTTCAACTGCTTGGGGAGCATTGGCGCCAAATAATGAGTCAACAATTGGTGGATTTCTTGAAAAAATACTGAATGAAAAACAGAAAGTTAAAAAATAAAAGTAATAACTGCAGCCACTGGTGCATGGAATTCAACTCAGGAAAGAATTTGGATCTTTAATAGAATTACCGAATATGAACCAGATTTAATAATTTCTTATTCTGGACATAATGATATTTATGACTGGTATCAAAGAAAAGAAAATATTTTTCAATTCATATTGGTATGATGGTGAGTATTATTTTAATGCAATAATTCAGTATGAAAAAATTCAACAGGGGAATAGATTTAGTAGATAGTATATTAAGCTATAGAAAAGAAATGAAAAATTTTTACATTAATGATTTCCCGAGGAAAACAGTTAAAAATATACAAATTATTAATGCCTATCTTAAAACTATAAATTGTAGTTATTACTATGTTCTTCAACCTGTACGCAAAAGAAAGAACAGAACTAATATTGCCGAAGAGTATGATAAATTGAAAATGAAATTGGCTAAGTACGGGAATGAAGATCAAAATTTTTCATTTTATGATCAGTCTGGTTTTTTTTGACAATCAATCAAATATCTTTTTGATAGATGTCATTTTGGCGATAAAGGTAATTTTTAGTTGCTGAAAGCTTGAGTGAAATCATCCTTGCTAAATTGAAATTGAATTTAAATTTAAATTAGTTCTTTTGAAAATGTTAAAAGAAATAAAAATTGCCGCCGTAGTTGTAACTTATAATCGATTAGGATTATTAAAAGAATGTATTGATTCTTTAAGGGGTCAAACTAGAAAACTTGATGAAATTATTGTCGTAAATAATGATAGTAAAGATGGAACAAAAGAGTGGCTTGAAGAACAAAAAGATGTTACTAAAATTCATCAAGAGAATTTAGGCGGGGCTGGCGGTTTCCATAATGGAATGAAAGCTGCATATGAAAAAGGATATGATTGGATTTGGTTAATGGACGATGATTGTTTGCCAAAATTGAATGCACTTGAATATTTATTTACAACTGAATATAATTTCGATATGGTCTTAAATTCAACTGTTCTGTCTAAAGGGATAAGGATCAATTAAGTTTTGGGTTAGAAGATGACTATATAAATAAGTACTATATTACGATATCAGAAATTAGTGGGAGGAAATTTGTTAATGGAGGAAATTTTTTAATGGTACTTTAATTTCTAGAAAAACTATCGAGGCAATTGGTTTCCCTCAACCATTGTTTTTTATCTATGGTGACGAGTTAGAGTATTATCTTAGGATTAAAAAGCAGAAATTGTAATTAAAACCGTATTAGAATCGATTGTTTTACATCCCTTACAAAAGCATAAATATATTGGAAGAGGGAAACTATTTTATAAACTAATTTATTTTAATAGATTAAATGCTGAATTCGTAGCACGAAATTTAATGGCAATTTGGTTCTTTTATGAAGAATTCACGTTTAGAAGATTAATAAAAACATATTTGTACGATTTATTGGGAATTCTAGTACTACAAAAGAAATTAGATTATTTTTTCATCTATTTAAAGTCCATTTTTGAAGGATATTTTTTATCCAAAAGCTTAAAAAATATCACAAATAATCTCTTCACATTTGATTACCCCAAATTATTTTATTAAAATTAAATGAAACTATTCTTACTATATTTTAAGTCTATTCTTGATTTTTACTTTCTCGTAATTTTAAACAAAGTATTTAAACCTCATTATTCAAAAAAAAAACAAAAATGTTCTTATTGTTAATACAGGACAAATTGGTGATTTAATCATTTCAAGTAAACTGTTTGAAAATGACGATTTGTTATTTGAATATACCAATGTTTATTTTATTTTAAGAAAAGACTTCATTAGCCTTTTTTCAAATTATGCCGGAAAAATTATTCTTCTAGAATTAAAACACAACTCATATAGGTATAATTATTTATATAGATTTATTTATAATTATAAAATAAGTAAATTAAATATTGATGAAGTTTATAATATTACTTCCGCTAGGTCAACTTGGAATGATACATTAGCATTAGGTATTGGAGCTGATAAAAAATATTGCTATGAAAACAATTGGAATACTTTAGTTAGTTATATAATGTGAATAAAATTGAAAAGTTTTATTCAGGAGCTTTATGCAAAGGAATATTCAATGAATATAATAGGATTGCGGCTTTTCTGAATTTAATTTCTAAAGAGAAAATGCCGATTAGCAATAATATTTTCTATGATAATTTATCAAATATTAGAAGATATGATATTGTAATTGCACCTTTTTCTTCTGATTTATTTAGAGATTGGGAAATTGAAAACTTTAATAAAGTAATTCAAGAATTTATTGATTCTTATAATATTTTAGTAATATGTTCAGAAAAACAATCTAAATTGACTAAAGTTCTTACAGATCATAAAAATTTAACAATTGCTTCAGGTATTTTTACGTTCAATGAAATATTTAATGCAATTAGGAATTCAAAAGTTTTTTAGGACTTGACTCTGGAATAACACATCTTGCTTTTAAAAACGAAAACGAAAGTAATTGCAATTATTGGAGGTGGTAATTTTGGACGTTACTTGCCAAAACCGGATGATGATGAAAATATTTATTTAAGTTATAGTATGGATTGCTTTGGATGTGAATGGAAATGTATTAAAGATAAAATTTATTGCGTTGAAAATGTTAACTATAAAAATGTCAATGAACATATTTATAATTTGTTGAACGTATATGAAAATTCTTGAACTAACTCGCTCATTTTATCCATCAATTGGCGGGATGGAAAAATTTGTTGCAGACAGATTAAAAATATATGATTCATTAGGGTATGAATATGAGGTTATTACAACTAATCATACTGAAAAAAACTAGTCGATTCAAACAATAAAAAATTGTTAAATATTTAAAAAGGCTATACACCTTATGAAATAATTCCTAACTTATCAAAAGAATTAGATATAGATTATGATATTCTCAGTGTTAATCAAATCGGTTACTTTTATTCTGATTTGGCAATTAGAAAAGCTTTCAAAAAAAAAAAAAAGATAATTTTAACTCCACATTTTTACTTCCATACCAAAAGATTTAAGTTAATAAAGAAATTTTATTCAAATGTTTTTTAGAAAAAACTTTAAATTTAGCTGATATAATTATTTGTTTTACCGAAACTGAAAAAAAAATTTTGGATTGACCAATATCCAATTCTTATTAAAAAATAAAAATTATTCCACATTACTTTTTAACACCTTTACAAGATCTAAATTATAAAGCAAGACAGAAAAATAAATACCTTTTATACTTAGGACGATACGAAAAAAAATAAAAGAATAGATTTACTCATTGAAGCATTTAACAAACTTGATATAAAGTTCGATTTATATTTAACAGTTACAGAGAAAGAACTTACTCCGAAGCTCCAAGCAATTGTAAGTTTAAATAGTAAAATAAAACTTTTGGGCACGATTACAGAAGAGAGCAAAAATTCTTTATTAGCTAACTGCTCTGCTCTAGTTCTGCCGACCGATTACGAAGCTTTTGAATTGTTAATCTTGAGGCTTCATTTTACAAGAAACCTTTGATTGTTAGCAAATTGGAAGTATTTAAAGATGTTCTACATTCTGATGGTGTTATTTTTTTGAAAATAGAATTGAGAGTATAAGCAAGGTCTTAAATGACTTTCATTCATATGATGAAAATAAAAAAAAAAAAATGGGAGAAACTAATTATATGAATTTAGAAAAATATAAGTTTGAGAAAGTGAAAAGTTCATATGGTCAATTATTTGAGGAATTATTTTGTTCATAGGTCTTCTCATAAACATCCATTGTTTTCTCTGCTGATTTTTGCCAAGAAAATCTATTAACATTTAATTTCCCTTTTGTAAGAGTTTATCAAGTTCAAATTCTTTTGATATTACTTGATGCATTGCACTAAGTATTGAATCTATTGAATCTGGTTCTATCAGTATTGCACTATCTTGAGATATTTCTTTTAATGAGGATCTATTTGATGTAATAACAGGAACACCCACTGATTGAGCTTCTAATACTGGAAAACCAAAACCTTCTTCTTTACTTATTAATAATAAAGCTTTAGCATTTTTAATTAAAGAATATTTTTCATATTCTTCGAAATATCCAGTTAAGACTATCATTTTTTTGCATTTGGTTTTTACTAATATAATTTTTTATTTCGGTTATAGCGTTTCCTTCTTTGCCAGCAAGAACTAATTTATAATCAATATTAAATTCACAGAAAGCTTTAAAAGCTTTTAAAAGATTTAATAGATTTTTGTGTCTTAGAAGCGATCCAACAAAAATAAAATATTGATTTGCTTTTAGATAGTATTTGTCTAAAATTAAAATATCCTCAATTTCAGTTTTTTGTTTTAATTTTGTGATCCCGTTATATATTGTAAAAATAGATCTATCTTCTAAGTTTTTTATTTCATTTGTTGTTTGGTTAGAAACTGATATAATTGAATTGGCATTCTGCAATGATGAATAAATCATTTTCTGTTTTATTTTATTAAATAATATTGAATATTTTGAACTTTTAATTTCAACAATATCATGAACTGTCACAATAGTATTAATTTTTTATTTACAAACCAACTGCATGGCTCATGAAGTATATCAATTTTATGTTTTTTGATTAAACTCGGAATTCTATATTTTGAAAATAGTAAATACTGTAATCTTAGCATTGCCTTTGAAACATCAAATAAATTAACTACTATCTCGTGAAATCTTACGTTTGTGATTTCAAAAAATGTCTATTTTCTTTTTGTTGTTATAATAAAAAATTCATGTGTGCTTTCAATAGTTTGCAACGACCTTAATAGACCAATCAGATATTCAGTAACACCAACTTTATTTTTGTGCTAAGCACTGTTGAAATTAAAATTCTCATGAATGTATTATTCTATTTGCAATTCTAATAAGTTTATATTTTTTGCACTTTCGGTTTAATTTTGTAAAACATATTATTTTGGGTAAAACAACACTATATGAAAAAAAATAACAATTTTATTATTGATAGTTTGTAGTAGTTTATTCGCACAAATGAATTTTAAGTCAGTTAAAGAAACCGACAAAATATTTATTTATGAAATAGAAAATAACATACAATATTCAATCGTAAAAAGAAAATAATCACCAAGTTCTTAAATTCCAAAACTTTGCTGATGAAAGTAAATCAAGTGAAGCTGTATTCCCAAAGCAAGATTTATTTATTGCCATTCCTCCCAATTCAACTGTAAATATTAATTATGAAATTTTAAATCAAAATTTTCATAATGCTATCCCAGAATTTAATCCAATATTGGAATTAAATGACAAGAATGAAATAATATATAAAACAATAAAATTGCCAATAGAAAGTAAATATAACTTTTAGAGACTAAAGGATATTTGTGGCTGGGAAATAATTATTGTGTCCATCTTCAAGTTAGCCCATTCAAATTTGAAAGCAGTCTGGGAAAAATTGAAGAAATAGTTAAATATAAAATAACGCTGAACTTTGATTCAAAGCGATTATTAAAATCAAAAGAGCTTTATTCTAATAAAATTAATAGTTTAATTCTTAACAAAGATATTGCAGGTAAAATTCAGGCCGAACAAAATATTCAGTTGGAAAATACGGATTCTTGGATTGATTACACAAAAAATTATTTAAAACTAGGGGTTGCTGATGATGGAATTTATAGATTGAATAAAAATGTTCTTACTGGGAATGGGTTAAATGTTGAATCTATAAATCCCAAAACATTTAAAATTTTTATGAAAGGGAAGAAATTCCAATTTATGTTGAGGGAGAAAATGATTTGAGCTTGGATGATAACGATTTTATTGAGTTTGCTGGGATTAGAAATATGGGCGGTAAGCATAGAGAAGTTAGTAATTATGGTGAACCTTATAATGAGTTTCTTGGACAATACACAGATACAACAGTTTACTGGTTAAGTTGGGATGGTGAAGAAGGGCAAAGAGTCGAAACTTCTAATGGAGAATTAAGTGCTGTTGATACTTTATTTTACTATTCACAAATTGATCATTATGAAACAAATACTTGGTTTGATTTTTTCAAGTGCTAACCAAGTTAGAAGAGAAAATCCATTCTGGACTGAAAATAAAACTTGGCACGAAGGCAATATAAATTTGGGAATTAGAAATAAAAGTTTTACTGTTTCTGATGTTTATCCAAATAAACCTTTCACTGCATACGTAAAAATGCAAGATTTTGCATCAAATATTTCTTCAAATTCACATCGAATAACTTTGGCTTTTAAACTCAAATGAAAATGGGAGCGATTCTACATATATAAATAAATATGAACAAGTAGTTTTAAAACTAAATTGAATTCAAATTTTTTAAATCCGGGAACCAATACTTTAAAGATTAATTCACTTCCAACTGAAGCTACTATTAACACTTGCATATTTGATTGGACCGAAATTGAATATCCGAGGTACCTCATACCAATTGATAACACACTAAATTTTTCCTTTCCTTTTGTTGAAAACACTTTTGAGAGAATTATTAAAATTCAAAATGTATCAGTAGATAATTATGCAATTTGGCAATATGGCAATAGCTATAAAAAGTATATTACGAATAAAAATAATAGTGAGATAATTATTGGTGATACAATTTCAAGCAAAGACAAATTTGCTTATTCAGACGAATCAAAAATTTTAACACCCAAAATTTATTATTATAAAAACAATTTCAAAATCTAAGATCTGCCAAAAACAAAGCTGATTATATTGCTATTACGCATAAAAAAATTCAAATCAAAAGTAAATGAATACTCTGATTTTATTTCTACAAGTTATGAAGTTCTATCCAAAGTAGTTGATATAGACGATATTTATGATGAGTATGCTTATGGATTTTTAATCCCGAAGCAATAAAAAGATTTTCTAAAATCAACCCATAATTATTGGCAAAATCCAAAACCAAAATACACTGTATTAATTGGTGGTGCAACTTATGATTACTACGGAAATAAATTTAAAACTTTAGCTTCAGTAAAGGAACGTGTTCTGAATTATGTCCCATCATTTGGAGCTCCAGTTAGTGATAATTGGTTTGTAACTTGGGATACAACTGGAGCATACATTCCGCAAATTAATATTGGACGCATACCTGTAACAAGCAATGATGAACTTGAATGGTATTTTGAAAAGCATAGAATATTTGTAGAACAAGGCTTCGATGATTGGAATAAAAGATATTTATTTTTCTCAAGTGGCGATGCAAAAAATGTTTCAGAAATTAATCAATTAAGAGAGTCAAATCAATTTGTGATTGATAATTATGTAAACACAAAACCGATTGGGGGTAGTGCAGTACACTTTTATAAAACTTCAGAGCCCAAAACCAATTTTGGTCCATATGCACCGGATTTTTTTCAAAATGCAATAAATAATGGAGCACAATTTATTTCATATTTGGGTCATAGTGGAACACAAATTTGGGATAACACAATCACAACACCATTACAGTTAAAAACAACAGAAATAGATATCCAATTGTTTCTGATTTTGGCTGTTCAACCGGAAAGTTTGCGGAACCTGACATTACATCATTTTCAGAATTATTTACTGTTAGTGAAGAAGGTCAAGCTCTAGCTTATATTGGTAATGCATCACTCGGATTTTTTTTATCAACAGCTATTTTAATACCCAAATTATTTTATAAAAGATTCTTGCAGATAGTATTTACAATGTTAGTGAAGCTCTTAAAGCTGCAAAACTTGAAATGTTACAAAATTTTGGATCTTCTGAGTTTATGAATTATTTGCTTTGACAAATACTTTAATTGGAGATCCAATAATTTCATTAGCAATACCTGATAAACCAAACTTTGTAATTGAAGAAAGAGGATTGGAATTAAACTCAAATGCACTTAACGATTTGGATGAAATTGCTGAGATTAAAATCAAATATTATAATTATGGAATTGTTTATAATGATTCCATACAAATACTCATTGAGCATGAATTTAATAACATAACAAGTATAACTAGCATTAAAATGTTAATTCCTAATTTCGAAGATTCTCTTAAAATTGAGGTCCCGATTAAGAGCCAAGCTGGTAACCATTCGGTTAAAATTAAATTAGATGCACAAAATAAGTTCAATGAAATATCAGAGAATGATAATACTTTAAATTTTACATTTAATGTTGGTAGTTCATTGATTCGTCCAATTTTAGATTATCAATTTGTTAATGGTATTAAAGACAAACTAACATTACTAAATCCAACTTCCAGGCCCAATGAAGAAATTATCATTATTGATATTTCTAATAGCCCTCATATTTTCGACACTAAAAAGTAAAAAAAAATAAATTTCGACTCGCTTTATTCAAAGTATATATTTACAAATTTAGAACAAAATAATAGATATTTTGGAAGAACAAAAAATAAAAGGTGGAGATAATTATTCAACTATTTTTTCTTTTTTAACTTCTAAACAGAGGTTTTACTTAAGTGATAGTACGAGTTTTTCGAGTACAACTTCAAATAATTTACAATTACAAAAAATAGTTATTTCCTTGATACAAACAAGATAACTTTTGAATTATTTTCAGCGGGATTTGATGATGGGCAAGCAGCAATAATATCAAGAAACGGAATAAATTTTGTCCCAACTCCACTTGTTGGCCATCATATTGTTTCTATTTAACGCTTCACCTCCTCATGAATTTGTGGAATATAAATATTTCAATACTTTAGAAGGTGGCGAGAATATTACTAACTATATTCATTTTTTAGATACTTTGACGACCAAATATTTAGTGGCAATTGCAATTTCTGATGAAGGCTCACCAAGGAGTGAAGAATTAAAAATCAGATTAAATCTTTGGGAAGTCAATACATCGATCAAGTTGGATGGAGAAGTTCATGGGCTTTAATTGGGAAAAAAGGGGCTGTGCCAGGTAGTATGCGAAGCTATTTCAAAATCTGGTGATGGGCCAGTCACAGTTGATTCTACAATTTCTTTTATTGCTAAAGAAGGTAGTTTTATTTCTCAAAGAATCGGACCGACTTGTAGTTGGAAAAATTTAGTAGTTACAGATTCCCTACCAAACAATTCATCAATAAGTTATAAACCAATTTTAATTTCTCAAATGGATAATTCTGAAGATACTCTTGCAGCATTAAATATGGTTAATGGAGAAGTATCATTAAAAAATATTGATGCTAAAAAATATCCGTACATTAAAATTTTAGCAGAATTTAAGGCTGGTGATAATAACACTTCGCCTAGTCTAAAATCTTTGGGAGTTGATTATGATGGCGTTCCTGAACTCGCAACCAACTACCAAGTTGTTTCAGTTGAAAAAGATACGGTCCAGCAAGGTGAGGATGCAAAGCTTTCATTCTATGTTTATAATGTTGGTGAATCAGCTGCGGATAGTTTTAAGGTTACTGTTGATGTTGTAAAACCGGATAATTCCAAAGAACGCATATTTGAGCAAATGGTTGATTCTATTGGCTCTGAGGCTAGGAAAAAGTTTAATATTTCATATAACACTTTCGGTTTTAATGGACAAAGAACTTTTGCAATTTCTATTGATTCGGATAATAAAATTTTAGAATTATACGAAGATAATAATTTTTACAATATTCCGTTTTACGTATTGGGTGATACTTCCAATCCATCGCTGGCTGTAACTTTTGATGGCAATGAACTTTTTGATGGCGAATATGTTTCTAAAAATCCTAAAATTAAAATTGAGCTTAACGATCCTTCTCTTGTTCCAATAACAGATACTTCTTCGGTATCGTTATATCAATAATAAATATGTGAATTATTTTGGAAATGAAAAAAATATAACTGTCAACTTTTCACAAAGTAATCCGAAAGTAACTGTAGATTATAATCCTACTTTGGAAGATGGTGAATATACTCTGAGAATATTTGGCAAGGATGAATCCGGAAATCTTAGTGATTCACTCGGCATCACAAAAACCTTCAGTGTAATGAGTGAAGCCAAACTGCTTGATGTTTATAATTATCCTAATCCATTTAGTGCGGATACTTATTTTACATTTAAGTTGACTCAAATTCCGGATGAAATTAAAATTAGAATTTTTACAATTGCCGGCAGATTAATTAAAGAAATTGAGCTTTCAAATAATCAGCTCCATTATGATTTAAATAAAATATACTGGGATGGTAGGGATGAGGATGGCGATTTGTTAGGTAACGGAGTTTATCTTTACAAAGTTATTATGGATGCAGAAGGTAAGAAACAAGACATTACACAAAAATTGGCTGTGGTTAGATAATTGAAAAATACATATAAAAGTATTGCTATACTTATAGTTTTATTGACTTCAGTAACAAAAGCACAAATGTTTATACCAAATCCGCACGAAGGATTAATAGGCGGAGGTGCCGGTTTAACTTGGATTGACAATGAACCATATTATTCAGTTCATCTTTTCCCTGAGTTCTCATTTGCAAAATTTGGAGTTGGGTTAAATTTAAATTTAGAGTTTGATCAAGAAGGTAAACTAAGAAACGAAAACTTCAATGAAACTTCTGATTATTTAAGTCTAATTCGTTATTTAAGATATGGAAGAAAGAATGATCCGTTTTATACCAGATTAGGTGCTCTGGATTATGCCACTCTTGGTCATGGTAGCATAATGTATCTCTATAACAATAGTCCAAGTTACGATACAAGAAAAATTGGTTTAGAGCTAGATCTTGATTTAGATTATTTCGGCATCGAATCTGTATATGGAACTTTTGCTGAATCTGGAGTTTTTGGTTTGCGAACTTTTACAAGACCATTGCTGGCAACTGATTTAGCTCCAATTCCAATTATTGGCGGTTTTGAAATTGGTGCAACTTACACAACGGACTTCAATCCAAATGCCGGTGTTACAAATGTAGAATATAATCCAATATCTGAAGAGTATGTTGTAACAAAAGATTTAGGTGCAACCGAAATTATTGGATTTGATTTTGGCCTGCCAATTTTAAGAACTAAAATTTTAGATTCAGATATATATTTTGATTATGCACAAATATTAAATTTTGGGAATGGAAGAAGTGCTGGAATATTATTGGATTTTCATGGACTTGGACTTGTTGATGTAAGGGCAAAAGTTGAGCGCAGATTTAACGGAGTAAATTATTTACCGGCATATTTTAATTCTTTTTATGAAATAGAAAGATACCAGGTTATTCCTGAATCTGACGCAGTAACGAGTAAAATTCAAATATTGCAAAATGGAATCAATGTTAGGCAATGGTTATTATGGTGAATTATTGGTTTCATTTATTAATTCTTTTTATGTTTTTGGCAGTTATCAAAGATTAGATGATGATCCTAAAAGTGGAATTCTAAATTTACGAGCTGATATTTCACCCGAAGGTGGTTCTTATGTTGCAAGAGCCGGCTATGACAAAATTAATATTCAAGACGAAAAGATTTATTTACTCTTGATAATCGTTCTTATCTATTTACTGAAGTTGGATACAAACCGAGTCCATATATACTTGTATCAATGGTTTATAATTGGACTTTCAAACCAATTAGAGATATAAACGATAACATAATTGAATATAAACCTCAGAAAAGAATAGAACCGCGCATTTCCTTTTTTATATATCCTTTCGATCTATAAAATAATAATACTTTATTTTCTGATCTCCTTATTACAAAAAGACTTTCAAAGCCTAAGTTCCTTGCCTTTTCTTTTAATTACCTAATTTTTTTCTTTTATTCTAACAATTCTTACTTCATTGAAATTTGACACTACTATAGCTATATTTCTTAGCTAAATTTTAAGGAAAATGGAAAATATACGTAATTTTTGTATTGTTGCTCATATTGATCATGGGAAATCAACAATAGCAGATATGCTTCTTGAAGTTACTGGAACAGTATCAAAAAGAGAGGCTAAAGCTCAATTGTTAGATGATATGGATTTGGAGCGTGAGAGAGGAATTACCATAAAATCTCATGCAATAAAAATGCAATACAAGCATACAGATAATAAAACCTATAATCTAAATTTAATAGATACACCCGGACACGTTGATTTTTCTTATGAAGTTTCCCGTTCACTTGCCGCTTGCGAAGGCGCCTTACTGGTTGTAGATGCAGCGCAAGGTGTAGAAGCTCAAACTATAAGCAACGTTTATTTAGCCATTGATGCTGGTTTAGAGATAATTCCAGTGATAAATAAAATTGATTTGCCAAGCGCAAGAGTTGATGTAATTAAAAATCAAATAGTTGATTTAATTGGTTGTGATGAAGCTGATATAATTTTAGCAAGTGCAAAAGAAAGAATTGGATTTGATGAAATTCTTGATGCAATTATAAAAAGAATTCCTCATCCCAAAGGTGATCCTGATAAACCGCTTCAAGCATTAAATTTTGATTCAGTTTTTGATTCTTATCGCGGAGCAATTGCTTATGTAAGAATTATTAATGGAACTCTGAAAACAAAAGATCAAATTAAATTTTTTGCCAGCAGAACAATTGGCCAAGCTGAAGAAATTGGTGTGCTTGGATTAAAGAAAAGTAAAAGAGATGAGCTTACAACCGGTGATGTGGGTTATGTAATTGCCGGACTTAAAGATGTTAAAGAAACAAAAGTTGGCGATACAATCACTCATGCAAAAAATGGAGCTGAAAAACCTTTAGCCGGTTATAAAGTAATAAAACCAATGGTTTTACTCAGGATTGTATCCATCTGATTCTGATGACTACGAAGATCTAAGAGATGCAATTGAAAAACTTCAGATGAATGATGCTTCTCTAGTTTTTACCCCAGAAACTTCTGCAGCTTTGGGATTTGGGTTCAGGTGTGGTTTTTAGGTATGCTTCATATGGAAATTATTCAAGAACGATTAGAGCGTGAGTATAACCAATCCATTGTAACAACATTGCCTAACGTTGAATATTATGCATTCAAAAAAATGGTGAAAGAGTTATTGTTGATAATCCGGCTGATCTTCCTCCGGTTGGAGATTTAGACAGAGTTGAGGAACCATATATTAAAGCTCAGATAGTTGTTCCAAGTGAATATATGGGCAACATCATGAAGCTTGCTGTTGAGAAGCGCGGGATTTATAAAAAACACAAATTATATAGATCCAACACGCGCTGATGTTGAATATGAATTTCCACTTTCTGAAATCATTTTTGATTTTTATGATAAGCTAAAATCAACCACACGCGGTTACGCTTCTTTTGATTATGAATATATAGGTTATAGAGAATCAAGTTTAGTTAAGTTAGATATAATGCTTAATGGCGATACTGTTGATGCGTTATCAATTGTAGTTCACAAGGATAAAGCATTTGATTGGGGGAGAAAAGTATGTACAAAATTGAAAGATTTAATTCCGCGCCAAATGTTTGAAATAGCAGTGCAAGCTTCAATAGGGAATAAAATTATTTCCAGAACCACAATTAAGGCTTTGCGTAAAAACGTTCTTGCAAAGTGTTATGGTGGTGATATTACACGTAAAAGAAAATTGTTAGAGAAGCAAAAAGAAGGTAAAAAAAGAATGAAGCAAGTTGGTAATGTTGAAATTCCACAGGAAGCTTTTCTCGCTGTTCTCCAATTAGACGAATAGGATTGAAACAATTCTTCAAAAAATTGTTATAATAAAATTAACATTTTAATTATGGAAAATTAATGAGTTCTGAAAAAAACGAAAAACAGATTGGTAGATCACCTTTACAAAAATTTTTAGATTTCTGGAAAAATTTATTTTATGCTGCAATCGCAGCTTTGCTAATCAAAACATTTTTAATTGAAACATCACGCGTCCCGACTGGTTCAATGGAACAAACAATTATGGTTGGCGATTTTTTATTCGTTAATAAATTTATTTACGGCGCATCAACTCCAAGAAACATTCCTTTTACAAATATTGTATTACCGTATTATCAGCTTCCTGCAATTTCTGAACCTAAAAAAGGTGATATTTTCGTTTTTGAATATCCAGGAAATAGAGATGAAATAGCACCAGTTGATGTTGTAAGTTATGTAAAACGCTGCGTTGCAGAACCGGGAGATACCCTTGAAATTAAAAATAAGGTTGTGTATGTTAATGGAAAGGAATTGCATCGGCCGGCACATATTCAATATTTAATGCCGCAAATATTGCCTAAAAGTTACACTCGTCCGGATATTTTTCCAAAGGGAAGTGGCTGGAATAAAGATCAATACGGACCGCTTGTTATGCCGAAAAAAGGGGATATAGTAAAACTTACAACAGAAAATATTGAAATCTACAGAACATTAATAAATAGAAATTATAAGAAAGAAGTTGTAAAAGTCAGTAACGGTAAAATTTATATTGATGGAAATGAAACCGATGAATATGAAATTCCTCAAGATTATTATTTTGGAATGGGTGATAACAGAGATGATAGTTCCGATAGCCGTTATTGGGGATTTGTGCCGCGGGAAAAAGTTGTTGGAGAAGCTTTAATGATTTACTGGTCATGGAATCCGGAAATTCCATTTAGCAACTTTTTCAAATTGCTAGGCTCAACTAGATTTAACAGAATTGCAAAAATTGTACATTAAGAAAGAGAATCAATGAGATCTCTAATAATTATATTATTTTTTTACCTTATTTCTTCATCAGCATTCGCTCAAGAAAAATATCTTATTTACTTTAAGGATAAAGGTGATTTTGGCAAAGAAACTTTGTCTAAAACTACGGTAAAAGTAAATCTTGCCAAACTAATACTTTCAGAGAAAAGCATAGAACGCAGAAGAAAAAGTATGGGTAATGATTTTATAACTTTTCAAGATTTACCAATCTCAGAAAATTATGTTGATCAATTAAGAGCAAATAACGTTCAAATAGTTCATAAGTTAAAATGGTTTAATGCAGTTAGCGCAATTATCAATTCATCTGATTTATCTACTGTTAAAAACCTTAAATTTGTTGATAAGATTGAGAAGGTTAAGAAATTAAAATCAATTACTCCAATTACCGATGCCGAACAGTCAAGCAATCTCAATAAAATAAACGCAACCGATGTTTATGATTATGGTCAATCTCTTACACAATATCAATTATCAGATATTCCTCAAGTTCATGATTTAGGATTTACGGGTGAAGGTATTACAATTGGTATTTTAGATAGTGGTTTTGAATGGAAAAAATTGACATCATTAAAAGATAGAAATGTTATTGCTGAACATGATTTTATTTATAATGATAACGTAACAGCAAATGATTCAAAAGATACAACAGAGAATAATTTTACGCAACATAATCATGGAACGGCTGTTTTTTCAATTTTAGCTGGGTTTGATGAAGGAAATATTGTTGGGCCGGCATTTAACTCAAATTTTATTTTAGCTAAGACAGAATACATTCCGAGTGAAACCCACGCTGAAGAAGATAACTATGCCGCAGCTTTAGAGTGGATGGACTCTATTGGAGTTGACATTACCACATCTTCGCTGGGCTACAGTGAATTTGATGCTACAGATTTTTCTTATACTTACGCAGATATGAATGGTTCAACTACAATAGTTACAAAAGCCGCGGAGTTTGCGTTTGAGAGGGGAATAGTAGTTATTACATCAGCTGGAAACGAAGGCAATAATTCTTGGTACTATATTACAGCGCCCGGCGATGGATTTAACACTTTAACAATTGGTGCAGTAACGAGTACAAATTTATTAGCTTCATTTAGTTCTCACGGTCCAACTTTTGATGGAAGAATCAAGCCGGAAGTTGTTGCTATGGGCTCTAATGTGATGCATGCTACTACTGGTAAAAGTCCATATTCGTTTGGAAGCGGAACATCCTATTCCGCCCCAATTGTTGCCGGAATTACTGGATTACTAATGTCTGCTCATCCGCATTTAACAAATAAGCAAGTCAGATCAATTATTATGAATAGCGGTGATAATCTTGCAAATCCTAATAATGATGTTGGTTATGGGTTAGTATCAGCCTTAAAAGCTATAGAATATCCGAATTTAGAAACAGTAGCTGGAATCACCTACGTAAGAAAAATATTTTCAAACTCAGCAAATATTAATGAAAATACAATTGAAATTGTAACTGAAAGTGGGACAAAACTTCCCATGACCAAAATAGATAATTTATATTTCAGAGTAGAATTGCCAGTTGGAGTTAATGAACAAAATAACAGAATCTATTTTACATATAAAGATTTGCAAAATAATGAGGTTCGCGAACCAAGTAGAGAATTTTATAACTTATATATAGATCAATCACTTGTAAGTGTGAATGAAGAAAATACTGAGAACGAGATTCCAACTAGTTTTACTCTGAGTCAAAACTATCCAAATCCGTTTAATCCAGTTACAACTATCCAATTTGCAATTCCACAATTAACAAACAATAATTCTGCATCTGTCCAATTAAAAGTTTATGATATTCTTGGAAGTGAGATTACTACTTTAGTAAATGAAACTAAATCTGCGGGCAATTATTCAGTTGAGTTTAATGCAAACAATCTTCCATCGGAATTTATTTTTATCAATTAAGAGTTGGTGATTTTTCTCAAACAAAAAAAAGATGACAGTCTTAAAATAAATCAATGTCTAATATTTTATTTAATGAGCAGTTTGATTATTTACAAAGTAATCTAATAAATAATAATCCTCTATTTACAGAAATGGAGGAATTTGCCAATCATAATAACATTCCAATATTAGAGCAAATTTCTGCCAATTTTCTTGAACAATTAGTAAGAATTTATAAACCCAAAAGCTTTTTAGAAATTGGTACAGCTATAGGCTATTCTACAATAAGAGTATCGAAAATATCAAATAATCAAACAATAATTGATACAATTGAGTTGAGTAAAGATAGTATCAAATTAGCTAAAAAGTTTTTTGATAAATCCGGAGAACAAAAAATAAAATCAATTTAATAGAGGGTAATGCCTTAAATATTATTCCAACTTTACAAAATAAATACGATTTTATATTTCTGGATTCGGACAAAAAAGATTATGAAGAGTTACTTTATATTTCATTTGAAAAGCTAGAGAAGGGTGGAATAATTTTAGTTGATAATTTACTTTGGAAAGGATTTACAGCAGCAAAAAATGTCCGGAAAATTATAAAACAAGCACAGAAATTATTAGAAAATTCAATAAATTATTTTTGAATTTTCCGGGATTAATATCTTCCATTTTACCAATCGGCGATGGCTTAGGTCTTGGAATTAAAAACCATTAAATGTGAATTATTTAATTGGTTTTAAGTTATCGTTATACTCAGATGCAACTTGTCGCACAGATTTACTGGAAATAAGATGATGAATATTATCTCTTAATTTACTCCATTCATCATGCAGCGGACAAGGATGCTCATCTGAACATTCTTTCAAACCGGTAACGCATTTAAGAGTGATTACGGGTCCTTCAATACGTTCAACAATTTCTAAAATTGAACTATCTTGTGCTAACTTAGTAATTTTGAAGCCGCCGCCCCTGCCTTTAAACGAATCTACATAACCATACTTAGCCATTCTTTGTAAAATTTTTGCCAAATAATGGGAGGGTATATCTTCTCGCTCGGCTATTTCTGAAGACATAATCAAAGCATCTTGAGGTTGTCTTGCTAAAAATAAAATAGCTCTAATTGCATATTCTCCGGTTTTTGTGTAAATCATGTTGTCCTCTGTTCTAACTAATTAATTGAATTTTAAACTTATACTTTATAAAGAGTTAAATATCCTAAAATGGAATTTAAGTAAATAGGAACTTTTTATCAACTTAATTTTTTATTTATTTCAAATTTAAATAAATTTTTTTTGCACAACCTTTAATTCAGCTTTTCCGTAAAGATTGTTTGTAAGTTCTTCCTCAAAATTTGCAATTTTTATTGGCTGGATAAAGCAAGTTATTTTTGGATAGTTATCAAAAATATCCAAAATTTGCTCGCATTTAAATTTATTAATTAAATAATGAATTTTGCTTACATCTTCATAATTATATTTAATTTCAATTTTTTCAAATTTAGTAAGTTCGACTTTTTTGAGGAATCTAAAACCTCTAAAGCGCAATTATAATAAGCTTTACCCAGCGGGCCAACGCCCAATTTAGTTCCGCCAAAATATCTTACAACAACCACCAAAACATTATTCAATTCAAAGTGATTTATTGCATTATAAATTCTTAAACCTGCTGTACCATTAGGTTCTCCATCATCCGAATACTTTTCCTCACCAATATTTAACTTATAAGCATAGCAATGATGTGTTGCATCATAAAACTCTTTTTAATATTTAATAGTTCTTCGTTTGCATCTTCAACTGATTTTATTGGGAAAACAAATCCTAAAAATTGGGACCCTTTTTCCTTAATTTTGAAAGTGTTTTTATAAAGAATTGTTTTTATTGTATCGGAATTTTCCATAGTAGAAATTTTAATTATAATAAAATTGATTTTCAACTAACCTTTAAGTAATATAAATGTTTGAACTTTTCCAAAAAATAATGATTGAACAAGATAAAATAATAATAAAAGGCGCAAGAGAACATAATCTAAAGAATATTAGTTTAGAAATTCCAAGGAACTCATTTACTGTAATTACCGGTTTATCAGGTTCGGGAAAGTCATCACTCGCTTTTGATACAATTTATGCTGAAGGACAAAGACGTTATATTGAATCGCTTTCAGTTTATGCACGACAATTTTAGGTCAGCTTGAAAAACCGGATGTTGATTTAATTGAAGGATTGAGTCCGGCAATTTCTATTGAACAAAAATCAACTGGTGGAAACCCCTCGCTCAACTGTTGGAACTATTACTGAAATTTATGATTTCATGAGATTGCTTTATGCCAGGGTTGGAACCGCACATTGTTACAATTGCGGCAAGCCGGTTGAGAAACAATCTACTGAGCAAATTATAAATAAAATCTTAGAAGTTTTTAATGATCAAAATTATTATTTTGGCTCCTGTTGTAAGAGGAAGAAAAGGGCATTACCGAGAACTTTTTGAAGATATTCAAAAAGATGGTTTCCTTAAAGTAAGAGTTGATGATGAAATTATTGAACTTACCAAAAATTATAAAGTGGATCGTTATAAAATTCACAATATAGAAATTGTTATTGATAGATTAGTTGTTACTGAGAAATCTAGATTCAGATTAAATGAATCGATTGAAGTTGCTTTAAATTTTGGTAATGGAAATATAGTTATAAATTCAGATGGCACCGATAGACTATTCAGTAGAAATTATTCTTGTGCAGAATGTGGAATCAATTATCAAGAACTTGCTCCCAATTCCTTCTCATTTAACTCGCCATATGGATCGTGCTCCGAATGTGATGGACTGGGAGAGAAAAAAGATTTAGATATTAAATTAATGATCCCAGATTTTGATAAAACAATTAACGAAGCAGCGTTAGAGCCATTAGGTAAACCGCGTAAAGTATGGTTTTATAATCAATTAGAAGCTGTAGCTAAACAATTCAATTTTGATTTTGACACTAAAATAAAAGATTTATCTGAAGACCAATTGGCCGTAATTCTTAACGGAAGTAAGGAAAAAATAGCTTTTTCTTACAGTTTTGGGAATGGAAAAAATTCCAATTACATGCACAGATTTTCCGGTTTGAAAAAGTATTTGCAAAATTATTTTAACACAACTACATCTTCAAAGATTAGAGAATGGTCGGAATCTTTTATGAATACTCAAGTGTGCTCCGTATGTAATGGAGGGAGATTAAAACGAGATTCTCTTGCAGTAAAAATTGGCGGATTTAATATTAGTGAAGTTACAAATCTTTCAATTCAGCGCACCAAAGATTTTTTTGATAATATTAAACTTGAAGGAAATGCCGCAATAATTGCTAAATTAATTTTAAAGGAAATTAACACACGATTGGATTTTCTTTTAAATGTTGGTTTAGACTATCTAACTCTCAATCGTTCTGCTCGCTCACTTTCCGGAGGAGAGGCTCAGCGCATTCGTCTCGCAACTCAAATTGGTTCTCAGCTTTCTGGAGTACTTTATGTTTTAGATGAACCAAGTATTGGGCTCCATCAAAGTGATAATGTGAAGTTGATTAAATCTTTACAAGAACTAAGAGATTTAGGCAACACAGTTATTGTTGTTGAACATGATAAGGAAACAATTATCCATGCTGATTTTATTGTTGATCTTGGACCAAAAGCAGGAATTCATGGTGGAGAAGTTTGTTTTTACGGTGATAAAGAAAGCATCAAATCTGGATTGAAGAACAATTCTTTGACACTTGCATATTTACTTAATGAAAAATCGATTCCTCTTCCAAAAGAAAGAAGGAACGGAACTGATGAAAAATTTATTGAAATTCTTGGCGCTCGTGGAAATAATCTTAAAAACATTAATCTAAAAATTCCTTTGGGTAAGTTGGTTGCTGTAACTGGAGTAAGCGGCTCCGGAAAATCTTCGTTAATTAATGAAACACTTGTAAGAATTTTAATGAAGAAAATTTATAAATCAAAAACAGTTCCACTGGATTTTGATGAAGTTAAAGGTTTAGAACATATTGATAAAATTATTGAGATTGACCAATCTCCAATCGGCAGGACACCAAGGTCAAATCCAGCAACTTATACGGGACTTTTCACTTTTATCCGCGATTTATTTTCGCAACTTCCAGAATCAAAAATGAGAGGTTATAAACCGGGAAGATTTAGCTTTAATGTTAAAAGTGGTAGATGTGAAGAATGCCAAGGTGATGGTCTTAAAAAAATAGAAATGAATTTTCTTCCGGATGTTTATGTTATTTGTGAAGAGTGCAATGGAAAAAGATACAACCGAGAAACATTGGAGGTTTTATACAAAACAAAATCAATAAATGATGTTTTGGAAATGACTATTGAAAATGCCCTGGAATTTTTTGACGAAATGCCAAGAATAAAGCGGAAATTGAAATCGTTGAACGATGTTGGTTTAGGATATATTAAATTGGGGCAGCAAGCAACAACACTATCTGGCGGAGAAGCTCAACGAGTTAAATTAGCAACAGAACTGAGTAAGGTTAGCACTGGAAAAACAATTTATATTTTGGATGAACCAACAACTGGCCTGCATTTTGAGGATGTAAGAATATTGCTGGGAGTTTTAAATAAATTGGTAGATAAAGGGAATACGGTCGTTGTTGTTGAGCATAATATGGATGTAATAAAAGTCGCAGATTATGTGATTGATTTAGGCCCCGGCGGCGGAGAATACGGAGGTAAGATAATAGCAGAAGGCACTCCGGAACAAATTAGTAAAAAGAAAAAAAGTTTAACCGGCTCATTCTTAAAGGAAGAACTCAAACAAAAATAAAATAGATTAATGAAAAAACTAATAATCCCTAAAAATATTATTACTGTAAACGAACAGAACACAATTCTTACAAACCATGCAATTGAAATTGAACATAATCTAATTACAAAAATTGGGGAAGTATCCGAATTCAATCTTGCAAATTATAAAGACAATATTTTTAATTTTCCAAATCTCACTTTGATTCCGGGGTTTGTTCAAACTCATGTTCACCTTTGCCAAACAATGTTTAGAGGTCTAGCCGAAGATATGGAATTGTTGGATTGGCTTCAGAAAAAAATATTCCCATTCGAGAATTCACACAATAAAGCTTCTCTAAAATTATCTGCACAATTGGGAATTCATGAACTTCAAAAAGGCGGAACGACAACAATTTTAGATATGGGAACAATTCGTTTTGAAGAAGAAATTTTTGATGAATTAAACAAATCTAAAATGCGTGCAATCGCCGGAAAATGTATGATGGACATTAATGATCTTTATCCATCATTTATTGAAAGTACTGAAGATAGTCTAAAAGTTTCTTATGAGCTTGCAAAGGAATTCCACAATACTGCTGAGGGAAGAATAAAATATGGATTTGCCCCTAGGTTTGTTTTATCATGCACAGAGCAATTGCTTAAAGAAACTAAAGAATTGATGATGGATTTTCCCGGTTCTATGTATCATACACACTCTTCCGAAAATGAAAGTGAAGTGGAAGTTGTTAGGCAAATGCACAATATGGAAAATATTGAATACTTCAGTCATATTGATATTCTTGGTGATCATACAGTTTTAGCTCATGGAATTCATGTGAATGAAAAAGAAATTGGATTGTTAAAAAGTTCGCAAACCAGAATATCACATTGTCCCTCTTCAAATCTAAAACTTGGTTCAGGCATTGCAGATATTCCACGTTACTTAAAAGAAAACATTTCGGTTTCATTAGGAGCAGATGGTGCGCCATGTAATAATAATCTAAGTCAATTTACAGAAATGAGATTAGCTTCACTAATTCAAAAACCACGTTATTCACCAACAGAAATGGATGCATTAACAGTTTTTAGATTAGCTACAATTGAAGGTGCCAAAGCTCTTAATTTACAAAATGAAATAGGCAGTGTTGAAGTTGGAAAGAAAGCAGATTTAGTTTTGCTCGATTTAGAAAAACCTAATCAAACATTAATTGAAGAAAATATTTACTCAACAATAATTTACTCAGCAAATTCAGAAAATGTAAGCGAAGTAATGATTGATGGAGAATGGGTTGTGATTAAAGGTGAATCTGTTATTTATGACGAAAATGAAATTTATAAAAAAGGTAAAACCGAATTAACTGAATTACTAAATAGAGCAAAGTTGAATTAAATGAAAATAATTTTTGCAACCGGCAATAAAGGCAAGTTAAAAGAAGTAAGAAATATTTTTAGCGATACCAAATTTGAAATTATTTCTTTAGATGAAATTGGGTTTGCCGATGAAATAATAGAAGATGGAAATACATTTGAAGCAAATGCTTTTATAAAAGCTGATACAATTTTTAAGAAATTTAATATCCCAGTTATTGCAGATGATTCCGGTTTGGCAGTTAAGCAGCTTAATGGAGAACCGGGAATTTACTCAGCGCGTTATGCAGGAGAAAATGCGACCTACTTAGATAACAATTTAAAATTGATTTCTGAATTAAAAGAATATGTGGAACCGCATTCTGCAAAATTTGTCTGCTGTGCGGCTTATGTTGATCAAGATAATAGAATTACTGTGCATGGAGAATTACCTGGGAAAATTATTAAAGAATTTAGAGGTGAACACGGCTTTGGTTTTGACCCAATTTTTGTTCCAGATGGATTTAATTTTACTTTATCAGAATTAGGCTTGGAAGAGAAAATAAGATTAGTCACAGAGCTAAAGCTTTTTCCGAACTTAAAGAAAAACTACTTAACCTTTAGTTCCAATCACTACTTGCACTAAACCAAATGTAAGCGAGTGTTTTCAATATTCGTGAAACCGGTTTCAAGCAAATATTTTCAAGGTCAACTTTCGTATCAAATGCGCTGACTGATTCTGGTAAATAAGTGTAAGCTTCTTCGTCCTTTGAAATTATTTTACCGATAAATGGAAGTATTTTATTGAAGTATAATAGATATAAATTTTAATAAAAATATTTTTGGCAGTCTGAATTCTAAAATTGTAACTTTCCCACCACTTTTAAGCACTGAGTTAAATTCCTCAAATCCTTTCTTAATATCATAAAAGTTTCTAACTCCAAATGCGACAGTAATATTTGTAAAAGTATTTTCTCTGATGGGTATTGCTTCTGCAACGGATTGAACTAAATTTCCTTGCTCCAATCTGCTTTTTGAGTAAAATAAGATAGCATATTTTGCTTAAATCAATTCCGGTAATTTTGTCACTCCAAATTTTTTAGCAGCAATTGAAAAATCTCCGGTTCCGCAAGCAATATCCAATAAACGGGTATTCTCATTTACACCAGTTAATTGCAAGGCCTTCTTCCGCCAATAATGATCAACACCAGCACTTAAAAAGTGATTTAAAAATCATACTTCGGAGAAATGCTATCAAAATTCTTTTAACTTGTTGTTTTTTTCTATCATTTTTTACTAATAATTTATTGTTGGTTTACCGATTTTTTCTCTTCGCCAATTAAAAAGTCTCTTAGCAAGGTATATGGTAATTATAAAAAGACAAACCCGCCAATTAAGTCAACCACATAATGATACCTTAAATAGACAGTAGCAAAAATTAAAATTGAGCCGTCAATTAGAAAAATAGTTTGTTCTTTGATTTTAGTTTTACTGCAAGGTACATAACTATTAAAGTCATTTGTTGTGACCGCTTGGGAAAACATCACGCTGAACAAAATCGATTGCGTTTATGGTTCCATTTGGAATTGATTCTCCCCAATTTACTATATTCCGCAACGTATTTGTCAAAAACAGTCCGGGCAATTCTAAATTTGTTGTATCAAAATTGTGCAAAGAAAATCTTGGGCCAACAGCAGGAAGTAAAAAATAGCCGGCATAGGAAAGAAAAATCCGAATACAACAATAAAAATTATATAGCTTAATTCTGTTGTTTTATTTTTCCTCTGAAATTCAATTCCTAGAATAATTGGCAAGAAGAAAAATGTTCCGTAAGCAATCTGCGCAATTTCTGTTAGAATTGGATTAGCAAATTGGTAAAGAAAAACAGTTGGATCACCGCCAAAAATAAATCTATCAAGTTCAATTAATAATGGATCATAATCATGTGAGTGAATAGAGCGTAATAAAATATAAACTTGCTTAAAGGATAGAAAAATAAGAGGGAAGACGTAATAAAAATGAAAACTTTTCAAGAAAACATTATTAGATTTTTCTGCTTTATTTGCCAGAAAAAATACTGCAATTATTAATATTATATTAACAGCAATCAGTAAAAATAATTTTCCATTCTCTGATGAAAGATTAGATTTAAAGCAATTAAAAATATATAAAAGCAAATAACAACTATGTCAGCTTCGCTAAGTGATTTAATAAATCGGTTTTAAGAATCATATCTAGGCAAGAAAATAAGTTAGGAGTGAAAAATAGATTAATAATCCAATAATATCATTGGTGGTTGTAACAAAAGGACCTGTTGCAATTGCTGGATCAATATTCATTCTTTTCAAAAGTATTGGAACAAACGCCCCAATCATTGTTGCGTTTACCATTATTAAAAAGAGTGAGAACGATAAAATGTAAGCGAAATTTAAGTCAACTTTAAAAATAAAATATGTTACTCCCAAAAGTACAATAGTACACACGACTGAATTCACAAATGCAACTCTAAATTCTTTAAGTAACCTTTTAAAAGTATCATTCTTCCAAATATCCCCGGCATTAATTGCTTGAACCATAACGATTGCAGACTGGCTGCCCGCACTTCCACCCATAGCCATAACAATTGGAATAAAAAAACTTGCAATAATAATATTCTCGATTGAAGTTTGAAAAGACGCGAGTACAACGGCACTCAATAATTCACCTGCAAGCGAAACAAAAAGCCAAGGTAATCTATTTCTTGAAACTCTAAAAGTGGAATCACTGAATTCTTCATCTTCAGTTAAACCGGCAATTTTTGAATATCCTCCGACGCCTCTTCATGTATAACATCTTGAATATCATCAAATGTAATTCTACCTAACATTCTTCTATGTTCATCCACAACCGGTATTGCAATTAAATCATACTTTTTCATGATGTTTGCAACTTCTTCCTGATCTAGATCAGGAGTTACAAAAATTAAATCATCTTGAATAACTGTCATAATATTTACGTGCAATGAAGTCACCAAAAGTGATTTGAGAGATACAATGCCTAAAAGCTCATCATTTTCTTTAAGCACATAAATATTATAAATATGATCAAACTCATCTGCATTTTTTCTTACTTCTTCAATTGCGTCTTTAATTGTGGCATTATTATTAACATGAACATAGTTGCTTGTCATAATACCGCCGGCAGTATCTTCGGCGTATTTCAACAATTCTTTTACTTCTTCAGAATCTTCTTTATCAAGATTTTTTAAAACTTGTTTTGCTATGTGATCCGGTAATCCACTTATAATATCAGTTGCATCATCGGAATAAAGTTCTTCAACAATATTTGTTATTGTTTTTACATCAATTTCTTTTAGTATTTTTTCTTTTAAATTTTCATCAAGTTCAGTAATAACTTCGCTGGCAGCCTCGGCATCTAATATTGAAAATGCATATTTAGAATTTTCCGAATCTAAATGATTTAAAATTTCTGCAATATCTGCTGAATGCAAATCGGCAAAAATATTTAACAAACTCTTTTCGGCTTGTAGTTCAATCAAACCGGTAATATTATCAAGAATTTCATTATCAATTTGCAGAACGGTTCTTGTATTCGATATTTCGTTTTCTAAAGGCATATTTGATTTTGAATAAACTTAGTTAACTTAATGAAATCAGTTACTTCAAGCTCTTCGGCTCGTTTCTGAAGAGGAAGTTCGCATGATGAAAAATCACAATTTGTAAATATACTATTCCTTAATGAATTATTTAAAGTTTTTCTTCTATTACCAAATGAGGCTTTTACTACTTTGTGAAAAAGTTTTTTATCGATTTGGGAGTTCTCAATTTTATCAAATTTAATGTGAACAATTGCAGCTTCAATATTTGGTTTTGGAAGAAATACATTTTTTGATACTTTTTGAACGATTTTGGTTGTTGTCAGATAATCAAAAATAACAGTTAAAGCTCCATATTCTTTGGTCCTTTTTTTTGCTGTTAATCTTTTTGCAATATCCAATGAAATTATGAAAGATGCCTCCTTAACTAATTCCTTTTCAGCAATTAATTTAAATAAAATATCTCCTGTTAAATTAAATGGGATATTCCCAATTATTTTAACTGGTTTTGTTAATCCCAACTCATCAAAATTTACCTTGGTTATATCTTTGTTGATAATAGTTACACTAGTAAATCTAGTATTTAATTCCTCAATTACTCTGGTATCAATTTCCACAGCCCACAATTTATCTACTAAAGGAGAAATTTCATTTGTTATAAAACCTTTTCCGGGTCCAATCTCTAGTAATAGATCATTTTTGCTGATAGATAAACAATCGATCATTTTTCTGACAATATTTTTATCAATCAAGTAATTTTGACCGAATTTTTTTAATGGTTTTATTGACATCTTCCTTTGAAGAAATGGTTTACTTTTTTAACTTATTGATATTAAGATATTTTTTAATTGTGGTTCTCAAAATAATAATAAAAATCATTACTTAGAGGTTTAACTTGGCAAAAGATTATGTGATTTCGGTTGATGTGGGCGGGACGAATATTTTATCCGCAATTATTAATAATAAAAAAGAAATCGTTGATCGTGTAAAAGTTGCAACAACTATTAAGGAAGGTCCCGATTTTTTGGTGAAATCTGTGGCGGAAAGTATTAATGAACTGTTCACAAAAACGGGTATAAACCAAAATGAAATAAGAGCATTATCTCTTGGAGTTCCTGGAACTGTAAATCCTGAAAGTGGAATAATTTCTGTTGCCCCAAATTTGAATATTGAAAACTACAACATAAAAAAAGAAATGCAAAAATATTTCGATATTCCTTTGCTTTTAGAAAATGATGTAAATTTGGCTGGGCTGGGAATTAAATTTTTTGAATATGATAACAAAATTAATAATGGATTAGTAGTTTTTATTGGCACAGGCATTGGTGGTGCATTAATATTTAACGGAAAGCTTTACAGAGGTTCATCTTTTTTTGCTGGTGAAATAGGCCACATGAAAGTAAAACCAAGCGGCTATTTTGATGGCGATGGAAAATCCTCCACTTTTGAAAACTTAGCAAGTAGAACTGCAATTGTAAATTCAATTATTAAAAATCTGAAAAAAAGATACAGTCCTAAAAAAATAATAGCTAACGGCGAAAAAATTAAAAGTAAAAGCTTACGCAAAGCAATTGAGCAAAATGACAAGTTAGTGGTTAAAGAAATGAATAAAGCGTGCAAAGTTATTGGGACAGTTTTGGGCAGCTTAACAACTCTTCTAAATTTAGATACGATTGTTATAGGCGGCGGTGTTGTAGAAGCAAGTGAAGAATTTATGGTTGCTGGAATTACCAAAGCATTTAAGAATGCAGCAATAAAAGATGCTTCAAAAATTGTAAAACTAAACGCTACAAAGCTTGGCGATGATGCTCCCACTTTATGGCGGTTATGCGTTGGCCGAGGAGTTTCTAAAATGAAAACTAAAATTTTAATAATTTATTATTTTCTAACTTTTTCAATTTTATTTTCACAAACTTCTATTAATGAAATAAGTGAGAAATATAAAAGTCAAAATGATTGGGGAAAGTATTTTGATGAATCTGGCGTGGAAGGAACTTTTATTCTTTATAATCTTAATGAAGATTCTCTGAAAGTCTATAACCAAGAAAGGGCAGAAAAGCAATTTTTGCCGGCCTCCACATTTAAAAAATCTTAAACTCATTAATTTCTCTTGAGGTAAAGGCTGTTAAAGATGAAAATGAAATAATTAAATGGGATGGAGTAAAAGATTTTACGAAGCTTGGAATCAAGACCAAAATATGAAATCTGCAATTAAAATTTCTTGTGTTTGGTTTTATCAAGAATTAGCTAGAAGAGTTGGCTTTGAAAGAATGCAAATGTACATTGATAGCGTAAATTATGGGAATAAAAAACTCGGGGATAAAATTGATACTTTTTGGCTTGAAGGTGATTTAAGAATCAGTGCTGTTGAACAAATTTTATTTTTAACAAAATTCGTTAAACAAGAGCTTCCCTTTAGTGAACAAAATCTTGAAACCGTGAAAAACATTATGCTTGTTGATTCAACCAATGATTATAAAATGTATGCAAAAACTGGAATGACTGCAAGAGTGGAAAAAGCTATTGGTTGGTATGTTGGTTTTGTTGAAGTGAAAAATAATTTTTATTTGTTTACTTTAAATATCGATATAAGTAAAGATGAAGATGCAAATGGAAGGATTGAAATTACTCGTGATATTCTTAAATCTCAGGGTATTATAAATTAGTTGACTTCGCTCTCAATTTCTTTTGTAATTTTTTCTAACTCCTCACTAAAAGTTGTCCAATCCTCTATGGCTTTTTCTAATTGAGTTTTTACCTTCTCGTAATCAATTTTGTTTTGCTTA
Source organism: Ignavibacteriales bacterium (assembly GCA_020635285.1). Taxonomy (GTDB): domain Bacteria; phylum Bacteroidota; class Ignavibacteria; order Ignavibacteriales; family Melioribacteraceae. The sequence continues at coordinate 334,710 of JACKAB010000005.1, forward strand.
GTCAGAGTTGGATTTGAATAAACTTCTTCTTTCATCATATCTTTCTCTAAATTGGATTTTAATCTTTCAAAAATCTCAATATCATCTTCGCAATTTTTAACTTTTGTTTTTAGGTCTTTTGTTAATAAATGTTGTTTTTGTCTTTTCTCAGCTTCAATTCTTTTTTGATCTTTTCTGTTTAACTTGGTTGTCTCAATATTTACTGGTTTGGAATTAACTTCTTCCGAATTATCCTCTTCTTTTTTTAATAAATAATATTCAATTCCGCCGTAATAAATTTTCAATTTATGATTTCTGACTTCAATTACTTTAGAGACTATTGGAGTAAGAAAATCAACATCGTGAGAAACTATTACGAGTGTTCCATTAAATTGAATAAGTGCATTTTGTAAAATTTTCTTTGATTCAAAATCAAGATGGTTTGTAGGCTCATCCAAAATTATTGTATTAGCTTTAGTTAGTAAAACTTTTGCAAGTCCAACTCTACTTTTTTCACCACCTGAAAGAACTTTTATTTTTTTAAAAACTTCATCGCCATTAAATAAAAATGCACCTAGAATTTTTCTTAATTGGCCAACTGTACTCTGCGGATCGCCTTCCTGCAATTCAGTTATTAGATCATTTTCAAGAGTTAAATTATCAACAACATCTTGTGCATAAAAAGAAAGAAAAGTATTATGTCCCAATTCCACGGTACCTTTGCTTGGTTCCAGCCGTTTAGATATAATTTTTGATAGTGTTGTTTTGCCTGCTCCGTTGGGACCCACAAAAGCAATTTTTTCTCCACGTTCAATTTCTAAACTTATATTATTTAGTACATTTAAATTGCCGAAGGATTTGGAAATATCTTTTACCTTAATAGGTAAAATTCCGCTATGGACAGTATCAAAAAATTTAAAATGGATTTTACTTTCTGTATCTGTTAATTCAATTCGTTCAACCTTATCAAGCTGTTTTATTCTGCTTTGTACCTGCTTGGCCTTTGTTGCCTTATATCTGAATCTATCAATGAAATCTTCTGTCTGTTTAATCTTTTTTTGCTGGTCGGCATATTCTTGTTTTAATCTTTCTGCACGCTCATTTTTAAAGTTTAGATAATCGTTATAATTACCTTTATAGAAAGTTACATTTCTGTTATAAATTTCTAAAGTTTTATTGCAAATATTGTTAACAAAATATCTATCGTGACTAACTAAAATTATCGCTCCTTTAAAAGTTTTCAAAAATTTTACAAGCCACTGCAGTGAATCGATATCGAGATGATTGGTTGGTTCATCTAAAAGAATAATATCATTGTGAGATGTAAGGATTTTTGCAAGCTCAACTCTCATTTGCCAGCCGCCAGAAAGTTCAGAAGTCAGTTTGGAAAACTCATCCTTGTTAAACCCAAGTCCCATAAGGATTTTCTCGATTTCAGAATCAACTTCATAATAACCGAGTTCTTCTTTTGTATGGTTTAATTCGCCAAGTTGTTCAATTATATTGCCGTGCTCAGCGCTTTCATGATCCGCCGCTTCTAATTTTTTATGCAGTAGAATATCTTTTTCTTCAATTTCTTTAATATGCTTGAGTGAGTTCTTCACCTCATTAAAAATTGAATATTTATTTACCGTAATTAATTCTTGAGGAAGGTAACCAATCTTTAATCCTTTTTTAATATTAATACTACCGTCTTCTTGAGTCTGCTTGCCCGAAAGCATTTTAAGAAAGGTAGATTTGCCGGTTCCGTTTGATCCAACTAAAGCAATTTTATCGGTTGGTAAAATTTTTAGATTTACATTCTCAAAAGATTTTCACCGGTGAACTGAACTGAGAGGTTTACAATATCAATCATAAATTATAACGTGGGTTATTTTCTGAGCACAGCAACTTTAGCATGACCAACTTGGTTGACTTCAGAATCATAAGCAACAATAATATAAATTCCCGAAGGAATTAATTCACCGTTACTATTTTTACAATCCCAAAAAGTTGTTCTGCCGCCAATTGATCTAAACTCATTTATTAAATTTCCTGAGACATCTAAAATTTTAATTTCCGAGTCTTCAATTAATCCGTCAATCACTAAATTTAGATTTGTACTTGAGCTCAAAGTAATTGGATTAGGATAAACTGAAATATCTGAAAAATCTTCGTTAGGCTTAATAAATAATGTAGAAATAGCTGTTAAGCCAAAATCTGTTCCAATATAAACAGTTCCATTATTTTCATCAATTGCAATTGATTTAATATTATCAGAGGGGAGTGGGGAATTGCTTTTTGTATAATTTGCAAGTAAACCGGTGCCATCTGAAGTTGTTAAAAAAACACCTTTTTCGGTGCCAAACCATTTTTGGTTTATCGGATCAACTGCAATTGAATTAATTGTTTCTTGCCTAACCGAAAAGTACTGATCATTTCTAATTGAAGTTGGTGAAGAAGGATTTGGTATTACATCAACTCCAACGCTTGTTCCTATAATTATTTCGCCAAATTTATCAATTGCCAATGCTCTAACATCTCTGTTTCGTAAACCATTGGTAGTTGTAATTTTTCCCCAAACGTCATCGGAAAGGTTAGTTAACGTCCCATTATCATTAAAATAAAACAGACCTTCAGTTGCAACATCCCCGCTAAGATCTCCAGAAAACCACTTTGTATTATATTGATCAATTACCATATTCTCTACATTTATTATTTGAGTAGATACAGAATTCGGCTGCTGATAACTAATGATGTTTCCCTCAGTGGTTAAAACCCCAATGGGTTTTTTATCAGCACCCCAATAATTTAAAAACCAAGCATTTCCATTTTCATCTTCCTTGATATCATTAATAACTAAAAAATCATTTGCGGTTGGAATTCCGGTAAGTTCAGTATTCTCAGCATCAAACCGTTGGAAAGTATTTTCTTTTAATCTTAAAAATCCTCTACCCCATGTTGAAAAGTAAACTGCATTTTTAGATGATGAAACTTTATAAACATCATTGCTTATAAATTCATCATTATTTAACGTGCTGACTGTTGACCAATTTTGACCATCAAATTTTAATGCTCCAACTCCAATTCCATTTTTACCGGTAGCCGACCAAAGATTATTATTTGCATCAACGGTTATATCTATTATGCCACTTGTTTTTGGTCCATTGGGATAAATGAAATCAGTATTGTTTACATCTAGCAAAATTAAACCGCTAGAAGAACTAACTAATATTTTATTATTGTCCTCAGTAAAATTAATGTCTCTAAAGAGTGATGAGTTAAGAGATAGTAAAAGATTGTCAGTATCAGTATGGTCATAAAGAGAGCTTTTATTTACAGTTTTATCACTATTATATTCTGCAGCAATACTGTATAATTTTTGGTTTTGAACAACTAAATCCAAAACATTAGACCCACTTAAAAAACCTAATGTCCACTGGTTGTTTTGATATTTGTAAATGCCCCGATTTGTTGCAGCGTAAAGTGCATTATTAAACCATACTGCCTTGTTAATACTTGTTGAAGAATTAATAATAAGATTATCCCAACTTTCAGGAGCAGATAAATTCGTCAAGCCAGCTTTATTAACGGCAATGCCAGCTTGCGTTACTACGTATATCTTATTGCTTAATAAAATATTTACTACCGGCGTTTCAGTTGTGAAACTGCCAAACTTTAGTATACTTTCAATAAAAGAAAAATCATTTGTGCTTATTAAAGAAAGTCCAAAAGCCGTTGAAACAAATGCGGTGTCACCACTTACCAAAATATTATTAATTGACTTGATGGGTTTATCTGTTTTATAAATTTCCAAAATCGTTTTTACTTCTCCAGAGCTTGGAGTGTAAATAATGATATAACCTTCATTTGTGCCTAACCAAATTTTACCGTTTGCATCTTTCGCAACAGAAGTTATATTCTGGCTAATTAATCCTTCAGATTTAGTTAAAACTTGATAACTGCTATCTGTAAAATGATACGCAAAAACTCCACCATCTGTTGCGGACCAAATAACATTTTGATCAATACATGATTGAACTACATTTTTAAAATCTGAATAATTTTGCCAATTCCGAACTGATTGAGCAAATAGTAAACCATTCAAGAGAAGTATTACAATTAATATTTTTTTCATTTTTACTCTTATCATTAAATTGTTTGTAAAATATAATGATATATTAAAAAGAATGAAGTCTAAAATTTTTTGACCAATAAATAGCTATATAGAATTGCTTTTCTTTGTGCGTAAAGACTTTTTGATACCATCTAAAACTGAAGCTGAAACGTAATATTTTCCCAAATTTGTTTCATCACTTCTCATACCGCCATGGAAATCAGAACCGCCGCTTTCTAGTAAGCAATATTGATTTACAATTCCCTTATAAAATTTCTGTTGGTATTTTTTGTGCGAAGAATGAACAACTTCAATTCCATCCACACCAAGATGAATTAAATTTTGCAGAATTGATTCTTTCATTTTACCCGGATGAGCTATAAAAGACAATCCACCTGCATCATTAATAATTTTAAGAGCGCTTTGTGCAGAAACATGAATTTTTCTCTCACTTGCAGGTCCACCATCGCCAATATATTTCTGGAACGCCTGTATGAAATTTTTGACATGACCTTTTTTTAACATAGCTTTGGCAATATGAGGTCGGCAAATTGGGGCAGATTCAGAAAACTCTAAAACATCGCTTAGTGTAATTTCTAACCCAATATTATTAAGTTTTTTAATAATTCTTTTACCACGTTCTAATCTTTCATCTCTAAAAAATTTAAGCACTTTATTCAGTTCTTTATCTTTGTGGTCAATAAAATAGCCCAAAATATGAACTTCAGTTTCTTCAACATCTGTGCTTATTTCAACACCAGGTATTACTTCAATTCCAATCTTTTTCCCATGATGAATTGCTTCATCAATTCCATTTACAGAATCGTGATCGGTTATTCCAACAGCAGAAAGTTGTTTAATTTTTGCTAAATCCAGCAATTCTTTTGGAGAAAATGCTCCGTCGGAGTAAGTAGTATGTGTATGTAAATCAGCTTTAATAGTCACAATTTTCACTTAAAATATTATTTTATTATAACTTAGAAAGTTAAGTAAAATTATTTTATAAAACATTGAAATTGGAATAAAATTGGTCTTTCCAAATGTATAAAATTACATTTTCTTAACTATTTATGACAAATAAATTTTAAAAGAATTGAAAATGACATAATAAATGAACCTCGTAGACTGAATATGTTTAAATTTACATATTGTCTAATTAGGTAAATGTGATTTCTTAATTTATAATAAAACACTTTAATTGTAATTAAATAGGCAATATGTTATTTTTGACAAATGTAAATTATTTTTTTAATTAACTTAAATTAAGGAGTAAAATTAATGGCTATTAAAGTTGGAATTAATGGATTTGGTAGAATTGGAAGACAGATAATAAATGTTCTATCAGATAAAGGATTGCTTGGCAAAGAAGTTGATATTGTTGCTGTAGTTGATGTAAGCACAGATGCGAAATATTTTGCTTATCAAATGAAATATGATTCAGTTCACGGAAAATTTAAAGGGACACTTGGAAGCGAAAAAAGTGATCCATCTTTAGACGCTGATGATGTTATTGTAATTAATGGAGATAAAATTAAATGTGTAATGGCTCAAAGAGATCCATCTCAATTACCTTGGAAAGAACTTGGTGTTGATATTGTTATTGAAGCTACCGGGTTGTTTACTGATTCAGAAAAAGCAAAAGGTCACATTGCGGCTGGTGCCAAAAAAGTTTTAATTTCTGCTCCAGGTAAAGGTGATGTTAAAACTTTAGTTATGGGCGTTAACGATAATGAATACGATCCAATAAAACATAACATTGTTTCTAATGCATCTTGTACAACTAACTGTTTAGCTCCAGTAGTTCATGTTTTATTAAAAGAAGGTATTGGAATTGAAACTGGCTTAATGACAACAATTCATTCATATACAGCAACACAAAAAACTGTTGATGGCCCTTCTAAAAAAGATTGGAGAGGCGGAAGAGCAGCAGCAATTAATATTATTCCTTCATCAACTGGTGCTGCAAAAGCAGTTGGAGAAGTTTTACCAGTCACAAAAGGTAAATTAACCGGAATGTCTTTCCGTGTGCCAACAGCTGATGTTTCTGTAGTTGATCTAACAATTCGTTCAGAAAAAGATACCTCAATTGAAGAAATTGATGCACTTATGAAAAAAGCTTCAGAAACATATCTTAAAGGGATTCTTGGATATGCAAATGAAGAAGTTGTTTCAACAGATTTTATTCATGATGACCGTTCATCTATTTATGATTCTCTTGCAACTTTGCAAAATAATCTTAAAGGTGAAAAAAGATTCTTTAAAATTGTTTCTTGGTATGATAACGAATGGGGCTACTCAAACAGAGTTGTTGATTTGTTATTAAAAATGGGAAAATAATTTATTGGTAACATTGTATGCAGACGCAGTTAAAATTTTTGGCTGCGTCTTTTTTTTATACTTAAACTGAGTTCATTGAATTCGGAGGAAAAAATGGAAAAATTATTTATTGAAGATTTAGATCTTAAAGGGAAAAAGGTTTTAGTAAGAGTTGATTTTAATGTTCCATTAAATGAAAATTTAGAAATCACTGATGATATTAGAATTACTTCAGCTTTGCCTACAATTAAAAAAATAATTAATGACGGTGGAAAAGCAATTTTGATGAGTCACTTGGGCAGACCAAAAGACGAAGTTAATCCAAAATTTAGTTTAAAACCCGCAGCAGTCAGATTAGGTGAGTTACTCGGTACCAAAGTGAAATTTGCAGATGACTGTATTGGTGAATCTGTTAAAACATTGGTTGCAGATTTGAAAGAAAAGGAAGTTCTTCTTTTAGAAAATTTAAGATTTCATGCTGAAGAAACTAAAAATGATCCTGCATTTGCAAAACAATTAGCCGAATTGGGCGATGTTTACATTAATGATGCTTTTGGTTCAGCACACCGCGCGCATGCTTCCACAGAAGGTGTTACCAAGTTTATTGATCAATGCGCATCCGGTTATTTAATGAAAAAAGAATTAGATTATTTAGGCAAAGCAATTGCAAATCCTAAAAGGCCGTTTACTGCCATTTTAGGTGGAGCTAAAATTTCAGGTAAGATTGATGTTATTCAACAATTAATGACAAAAGTTGATAATTTGATTATTGGTGGTGGAATGGCTTATACTTTCTATAAAGCTCAAGGGTATGAAATTGGGACATCACTATTAGAGGCAGATAAAATAGAATTGGCAAAAGAAATTTTAGAAAAAGCAAAAACTAGTGGCGTAAATTTTATGCTTCCAGTTGATGTAGTTGTCGCTCCGGAATTTGATAATTGTTCATTATCTGATGATGTTCCAGTAACTTCAATGCCCGCTGATAAAATGGGTTTAGATATTGGTCCTAAAACAATTGAAAAATTTAAAGCAGTTATTGAAGAAAGTAAAACTGTAGTTTGGAATGGACCGATGGGAGTTTTTGAGTTTGATAATTTTGCGATTGGTACAAATGCAATTGCAGAAGCTTTGGTAACGGCAACTGAAAAGGGAGCAATTACAATTATTGGCGGTGGAGATTCTGCTGCAGCAATTAAGAAAGCTGGCCTGGATGTCAAAGTTTCACACGTATCAACCGGCGGTGGTGCTTCATTAGAATTTTTGGAAGGAAAAGTTTTGCCTGGAGTTGAAGCCCTAACTGATAAATAATTCTGAAACCTTTTCTTATCTTTTTAGTCTAACAATAAAAACCTCAAATTAATTTGAGGTTTTTATTTATTTTTAATTTTGTAATTTGATTAAGATATTTTATCGCATAAAATATTTTTGTTTTAATAAGGATTTATAATGGCATATAATGAATATAGACCCAAAGGTTTTGGTGGATTTAGTTTTTTCCCTCCGGTAATTAAAAACCTTTTAATTATTAATGGTATAGTATTTTTTATTTCTGTAATTGCCCAGAATGTGGTTATCGGCGGTCATCTTCTTGATAATGTTATTACACAATATTTTGGTTTAATACCTTTTGATAATCCCAGTTACTCTTTTTACCCTTGGCAATTAATAACTTACCAATTTTTACATGGCGGATTTACGCACATATTTTTCAACATGCTGATGCTTTGGATGTTCGGTATGGAAATTGAGAATATGATGGGATCAATTAAATTTTTGGTTTTTTATCTTCTTGCCGGTATTGGTGGTGGATTTCTTCAATTATTTTTAGGTTCTGGTTTAGGTCCAATCATTGGTGCTTCCGGTTCAGTTTTTGGTGTTATGGTTGCTTTTGCAATGTACTTTCCAGACCGACCGATTTATTTGTATTTCCTGCTTCCAATTAAAGCTAAATATTTAATTGTTGGAATGATGATTATAGAATTTCTCTCTGTTGGGAATGGAAGTTTTGTTGCTCATCTCGCTCATCTCGGAGGTGCAATAGTCGGGTTTCTTTTTGTTTTTATGGATAGAAAAAATAATTATGATTTTGAAGCAATGCTCAACAATATAAAAAACAAAACTAAAATTAATCAAACTGATTCATTTACAAAAAAAACTTCAACATTTGGTTTTGGAAAAAAGAATGCAGAAGAAGCTGAATTTTATGATATAAATGGAAATGAGACTTCAGAAAAAGTTGACCAAGAAGTTATTGATAAAATTTTAGATAAAATTAGTCAAAGCGGTTATCAGAATCTTACAGAAAAAGAAAAGAAGATTTTATTTGAAGCGAGTAAGAAAAATTAAATTATTAGCCTATATTTTTTAATCTGATATTTACCGTCATTGCGAGGAGCTTTTCCCGAAGCAATATTTAGATTTATGGCAGAACAATATTATGTTTACATCCTTACCAATAAAAATAAAACTGTCCTTTATACCGGTGTAACTAATAACTTACAAAGAAGAATTTATGAACATAAAAATGGATTGACCGAAGGATTTACTAAAAAATATAACTTAACAAATTTGATTTATTATGAAACATTTAAAGATTCGTACAATGCAATTGCAAGAGAAAAGCAAATAAAAGCCGGCTCGAGAAAAAATAAAATCAACTTAATTAGAACAATAAATCCAAATTGGGATGATTTATCAAAAACATTAAACTTAATATAAAATCTTTTTTTTATTATGGTAAAATCCATCTGCATAAATTGTCATTGCAAACTGTGATGCTCTTTCTAGTAGTGAAACAATCTATTTTATTTCGCAGATTGCTTCGGGAAAAATCTCCTCGCAATGACAAAGACTTTAGAAAATCATTTTTGGTAAAAAGTTCATTTCTCATTGCACTTTTTTTAGTTTCAAGTTTTACACTAAGCTGTTCTGATAATTCCAAGATAGAATTAAAAACACTTGCAAAAACTTATGTAGATCTTTTAGTGGTTGAAGATTTTTATGTTGATTCGGATTCCTTAGAGATAAAAAAAGCAGAAGTCTTTCGTAATAATGGAATTGACACTTCTTCTTATTTCTCAAGTTTCAAATCAATAAAGACTGATAATGAAAAGTGGGATGAGTTTTTTAATCTTGCCAATACTTACTTGGATAGTCTAAAAGCTGAACTTAAAGAGACTTCTGAGCCAATAAAATCGCCTTCACAACTCTAATCTTTGAATAACTTAAACTCGATTTTAATTTCTGTTTTATCGATTTTAAATCTTCGCTTAAATCATCAATTGCATTTTTTATTATCTCAAATTCATCTTTGTTAATTAGAGTAGAATAATTTTTATTTGGATAATAACTAATTATTGTTTCAAGCTGAATTGATACAATAGATTCGGGTAATTTTAACAAATTAGAGATTTCTGTAAGTGAATATTTCTTATTTACTAATTCATAGGTTTGTGAAATATGTTTTGGCAATTGATTAGAGTTAGAAGTATGAGTTTGTGTTTCATTATGCTCTTTAATAATTATTAAAAACTCTGGACCTATTTTATTATACATCCTTTGGTTAAAACCGCCAATCTGCATTAGCTCAGACGGACTTTTGGGTTTCACTTTTGATATTTCACTTAAAATTTTATCATCACAGACTATCTGCGGATTTTGTGAGAATTTTTTTGATGCAAGGTTTCTTTCCTCTTTTAATTTATTGAACAATTCTAAATTATTCTCATAATTATTTTTAATTGGTTCTTCAAACTCAAACTCATTTTCATCTGCGGCAAACAATTCTTCCATCGGATTAAAAACTAATTCGCCATTAATATTTTTTAATATATTTTTGCCAATAATAATTGAACAGAAGCTTCAATTTCATTAGCTGAATAATGCTGGCAGTTTTGATAAGTTGAAATCTTTTTAGCAACAATTGATTTGGAAGTTCCTTTAAAATTCCAATCAAACGCTGTTCAGTCAATGCAGAATTGTATTCTTTAAATGTTCTAATAATTATTTCGTCAATATATTCTTTGTTTCCAAAACGTTTTTTAAGTTACCGCAGTTATCACATTTTCCGCAAAAATAATTCTCTGTGACTTCTCCAAAATAATCTAAAATTATTTTAAATCTGCAATCAGTAGAGTTAACATAATCCACAATCTTATTTAATTTATTTTCAGCTAGTAAAATTTTATTTGTGATATCTTCTTTATCCAAACGAAGATTTTTTATATCAACTCTTTCTCTTAGCATTTCAACTTTTGGTGAAAATGTAGGTTTGTCATACTTAATAATTCCAACATTGTTTAAGGTGAATAAAAATTCCTCAATGTTATTTCGAGTTTGCGAAAATGATTTCTCAAAAAATCAAAATCAAGCTGAACTTTCTTCTCAAAAATAGTTGAGCCAAAATGTTTTATAAGCTGAATAATAAATTCTTGTAATTCGGGATTATACATCCCTTTAAATATTTTTTTTTAGGTCATTGGGATTTAATAAAATTGGATGAAATGATTCAGTGAACTTGATGTGTGAATTTTAAATATTTGTTTTGCTCTAATATTGATAGTATTGAAGTGATTAAATTTTTTGGAATTGATTTTGACTCAATAAGCTTGAATAGTTCATTATTGATTTCTAAAAGTTTTTCAGAAATATTATTTACAGCTATTCTATGATAATCTAAAATTGTTCTGTAGCATTCCTTAATTTGTTCATAACTAGGAAAACTTAGTTTTATTAAAAACTCTTGAATTTCTTTATCCCGATCAGAATAAAACAAATATGCTTTTGCCTCATTTCCATCTCTGCCGGCTCTTCCAAACTCTTGATATAAATTTTCAATGGAGCCCGGAATGTTGTAATGAATTACCAAATTTATATCGGACTTATCAATTCCCATTCCAAATGCGTTAGTTGCAACAATAACTTTTGTTTTATCATTTAAAAAATCATCTTGAATTATTTTCCTTAATTCATTTGATAAACCAGCATGGTAAAACTCTGCATCTACTTTTTTTTAATTCTTAAATATTTAGTCAACTGCTCAGCATTTTTTCTTGTTGAGGCATACACAATTGTAGATTTCTCATTTCCTTTTACAAGTTCATAAATTTTTTTTTTTTTATTTTTTTTTCAAACTTACGTTTAATGAAATATTTTTTCTCGCACAAATCCGGAAATATGAATAGAAGGATCTTGAAATTTTAATTGCTCAACTATATCCTTTCGGACTTCGGGAGTTGCAGTAGCTGTAAATGCAGAAATGTTTTTTACACCAATTGAATCAGAAAAATTTTTAATATTTCTGTAACTTGGTCTAAAATTATGTCCCCATTGACTTATGCAATGTGCTTCATCAACAAATACATAAATGGGTTTTAGATTTTTAATTCGTTCAACAAATTCTAAATTGCCAAGTTTTTCCGGTGAAACGTAAAGTAACTTTATTTTTTTTATTGGCTATATTTTGTAGAACTTTTTCGGTTTGTTGGTAGTCTAAAGAACTGTTGATAAAAGCTGCAATAATTTCATTTTTATTTATTGAATCAACTTGATCTTGCATCAATGAAATAAGCGGCGAAATTACAATTGAAAAATTATCATTCATAAGTGCAGAATTTGGTAACATATTGATTTACTTGCACCAGTTGGCATAACTGCCAAAACATTTTTATTGTTTAAAATTGAATCAATAATTTCTTTTTGACCTGGTCTGAAATTTTGAAAGCCAAAATATTTTTTAAGATTTGCTGTGCGGTCAAATTTGTTGTTGAATCCTATTTGAAATGAAATATAATACTTAATTAATAATAATAATATAATTATGGCAATTTTAGAAATTCAAGATGTATTAAAATCATTCAACGGTTTAATCGCATTAAATAACATCAACATTTCAATTCATAAAGGTGATTTTTTTGGACTACTAGGACCAAATGGTGCCGGTAAATCTACCTTAATGAATTGTATAATTGGCTATTTAAAAACTGATTCCGGTAAAATTATTCTTGATGGCAAAGATATAAGCGGTTTAGATCTAAATTACAGGTTACACATTGGTTACGTTCCACAGGAAATTGCACTTTATACAGAATTATCTGCCATTCAAAATCTTAAAATTTTTGGCGGATTTTATAATATTCCACCAAAACAATTAACTGAAAGAATTTCTTCTGTTCTAAATCTCGTTCAATTAGAAGAACGAAAATCTGATATTGTTAAAAATTTTTCCGGTGGAATGAAACGCAGACTTAATTTGGCAGTAAGCATACTTCATGATCCTGAAATTATTTTATGCGATGAACCGACAGTAGAAGTTGATCCACAAAGTAGAAATGCAATTTTTGATATGCTTGCGAAATTAAATAAAAGTGGAAAGACAATAGTTTACACTACGCATTATATGGAAGAAGCTGAAAAATTATGCAATAAATTAGCAATTATTGATTATGGAAAAATAATTGCAGAAGGTTCTTTAACTGACCTAATAGATTTATTGAAGAAAAAAGAAACAATAAAAATAAGAAAAGCGCCTGCTTCTGATGATTTAATTTCTTCAATTAAAAAAATCGGGGATCTAACTGAAACTGATTTTTACTACGAAATGATTCCACATGATTCAACAAAACCAAACTCACAATTATTTAGAGAATTAGAAGATATTCAATTGCCAAGTCATTTGTTAGAATTAAGTAGAGCTTCATTGGAAGATGTTTTCTTAAACCTTACGGGTAGGAGGTTAAGAGATTGAAAAATATATTTCTTTTATTCAAAAAGGATTTAATAAGGTTTTCAAATGATAAAGCTGCGGTTATGCTGACTTTTTTAATTCCAGCAGTTTTAATTGTTATTTTTGGCAGCATATTTGGCGGTGGAAGCGGGAGCCGAGGTAAAATTCCAATTATTGTTGTAAATGATAGCGGAGTAGAAATTGCTGATTTTCTTGTTTCAGAAATAGATTCAAGTTCTTCTTTAAGAAGCGTGAAAACGTTTACTGATGAGAACGGAATAGTTACTAATATTAGTGAAGAGAAAGCAAAAGAATTAGTGCAAAACGGTTCCTATCCAGCCGCATTGGTTCTCCCTCAAAATTTCTTTTCTGATTCTTCCACATCACTAAACTTTAAATATTATTATGATCCGCGGAATGAAATTGAATCGCAATTAATTCAGGGAACAATACAGAAAACGGTTTTTACAAAAATTCCCAAAATTTTGCCTCTATTAATGCAAAAACAAGCCGAGTCTTTTTTAGGAAGTTCCGAAGCAGATACTTTTAAAACAGATATTGCAGATTTGCTAAGCAGCAAATTTGGCATGGATAAAGATGAAATAATAAAATCCATGACAACTTTAGATATGACACAGTTAACCCAAAAGGATGAATCTGATTCTTCTACTTCAGAAAATTTTGATATTATGAATCAGTTAATAAAATTTGATTCACAGCAGTTGGTTGGCGCAGAAGTTAAAAATCCCGGCGTAACCAGAATGGTTGGCGGTTGGGCAATTATGTTTTTATTGTTTACATTAACCGGAACTGCTTCTTCAATTTTTGAAGAAAAGCAAGAGGGAACTTTGAAAAGAATGTTTTGTATGCCAATCTCACGAAGTCAATTTCTTTTTGCTAAATATTTATTTGCAATTGTATTAGGGATGATTCAATTATTGGTTTTATTTCTATTTGCCTATTTTCTTTATGATGTAGATATTTTTTCTAATATTTTTAACTTAGTTTTTATTGCTTTTGTTTCAGCTTCAGCAGCTATTGCTTTTGGAATGGTAATAACCGCATTTGCAAAAAGTTTGGCTCAAGCTAACGCCATTTCCACTTTGTTTATTTTAATAATGTCAGCTTTGGGTGGTTCATGGTTCCCGGTAACTTTATTCCCAGATTGGATGCAAATAATTGCTAAGTTTACTTTAACATATTGGTCGGTTGAAGCTTTTCTTCAAGTCCTTTGGAGAAATACCGATTTTGTTTCTTTGTTATTTCCATATGTAACAATTTTACTGGGAATTGCAATTGCCGCTAATTATTTGGCTTTATATTTATTTAAGAAAAGACAGGTTATTTAAATTATGTCAGAAATAATTTTAATTGAAAATTTATCAAAGTATTTTGGCAAAGGTTCTACTCAGGTAAAAGCTTTAGATGATGTAACTTTATCAATTTCTGAGGGAATGATTTATGGACTTTTGGGCCCGAACGGTGCTGGAAAGACAACATTAATTAAAGTTCTTTTGGGAATTGTTTTTCCAACAAAAGGAACAGCCAAAATCTTTAATCAGGATGTTTCAAATTATGAAGTACGCAAGAAAATAGGCTATTTACCGGAGAATCATAAATTCCCAAATTACTTAACCGGCGAAGAAGTTATAGTTTATTTCTCAAAACTTAGCGGATTTGAAATCAATAAAAACTCTCCTAAAATTTCAGAAGTCCTAAAGATGGTGAATATGGAAAAATGGAGAAAAACAAAATAAAAAAATACTCAAAAGGTATGATGCAGAGACTTGGTTTGGCTCAAGCAATAATTCATGATCCGGATATTATATTTTTAGACGAACCAACTGATGGTGTTGATCCTATTGGGCGTAAAGAGATTCGTGATTTTCTAATTGAGCTTAAAAACAAAGGTAAAACAATTTTTATTAATAGCCATTTGCTTTCAGAAGTGGAATTAGTTTCTGATAAGGTTGCAATTTTAAATAATGGAAAATTGATAAAAGTAGGAACAGTTGATGAACTTACAGTATCTAAAGAAATTTGCGTAATTAAGACTGAAAGCCCTATAAATGGCGAGCTTGTCGAGAATTTGAAAAAATCGTATAAGTTTAATTTGGATAATAATATAATTGAATTGGAAGTTAGAAATTCCAAAGAATCCAATCAATTTATGGATGAATTACGCAAAGCCGAAATTAATATTCTCGGCTTCAATCAAAAGAAAACTTCGTTGGAAGACATGTTTATTAAATCCATTTCAGAGAAAAATAAAAATGAATAATATTTTAACAATCTCAAATTTCACAATTAGAGAAGCACTTTCGAGAAAAATTATAGTAACATTTTTTGCCATTTCTACTTTTGTAATTATAGTTTTTGGCTTACTCTTTTATTTTGTTTCAGCAGAAAATTTTATGAATATTGGTTCCTCTAATAATCCAACTGCGGAAATGGCTTCTGAGTTAGTAAAGGGTTTGAAATTACTAGTCGTTGCACCACTATTTGGCGGCGGATTATTTCTCTCAATTTTCTCAGCTTCAAGTTTCATCCCCAATATGCTCGAGAAAGGGAACATTGATTTATTACTTTCTAAGCCAATTTCACGGATGCAAATAATTTTGGGCAAATTTCTTGGCGGAGTTTTAATTGTATTTTTCAATATTGCATTTTTAATAATTTCACTTTGGATTTTAATTGGGCTAAAATTTTCTATTTGGGATTTGAATTTTTTATACAGCATTTTAACAATCACTTTTACATTTGCGGCGCTTTACTCTCTAATTATTTTTATCGGCATTTTAACGCAAAGTTCTATTTTAGCAATGATGCTCACTTATCTTATATTTTTTATCCTTTCACCGATTCTAAATGCCAGAGATTCAATTGGAATGTTCATTAGCAGTAAAACTTTAAGTACAATAATGGACGTTTTTTATTACATAATTCCGAAAACCTCGGAACTTGGCTCTTTAACTACAGAGCTATCAATGGGTTATGGAATTTCTGAATGGCAGCCAATTTTAACCTCGCTCGCTTTCCTAATTCTCGTTCTGTATGCAAGTATTATCATTTTTAGTAAAAAAGATTACTAATATTTCGAATATCTAACTTTAAGTGATTATTTTTGTGGTACAGAAATTGACCATTTATTTGAATTAATATTTTCCAATTAATAATAATGAGATTATGAAAGACAATAAACTAAAATTAGAAGATTTACTTAATGATTCTCCTCATCATGAGGTTAAAGCGCAGTTTGAATATGTTGCAATAATTGGTGCCGGAGTTATGGGACAAGGGATTGCTCAGACAGTTGCTTCCTCCGGAATTGATGTTGTGATTATTGAGAAAGACCAAAAGCATTTAGAGTTAGCTAAGGAAAAAATTCAAAGCTCCATGCGTTATGAAATTGAAAGATGGGCAATGACCCAAAGCGAAATGAAATCAATAATGAGCCGAATTAACTGGAAATTAGATTTGGCGGAAGTAAGCGATTGCGATTTAATTATTGAAGCGATTGCTGAAAATTACCAGCTTAAAAGAATACTTTTCAAAAAGTTAGATGAAGTTGCAAATCCAAATACAATTCTCGTTTCTAATACTTCAACATTAAGTTTAACAGAAATAGCCTCTGTTACTAATAGACCCGATAAAATTATTGGAATGCACTTTCTAAATCCCGTACCCAAAGTTCCTTTGGTTGAATTAGTAAAAGGTATGGGAACATCTGATGACACCGTTACAAAATCCAAAGCGTTTGCCGCAAAAATTGGTAAAACTCCTATTGAAGTTTATGAATATCCCGGATTTGTAACAACTAGAGCTATTGTTCCTTTATTAAACGAAGCTATGCACATTTTGTTGGAAGGAATAGCTTCCGCGAAAGATATTGATATTGCTATGAAATTAGGGTATAATTTTAAAATGGGACCTTTAGAATTAGCAGATTCAATGGGGCTGGATGAAGTTTTAACTTGGATGGAACAGCTCTGGAAAACTTTGGGCGAACCTAGATATAGACCTTGTCCGCTTTTAAGAAAATTAGTTAGAGAAAGAAAGTTAGGGAAGAAAACTAAAGAAGGTTTCTTCAAATATGATAATGATGGAAATATTACAGAATAAAAAAGGAATAAAGATTTGAAAATTTTAGTACTAAATTGCGGCAGTTCGTCAATTAAATATCAGCTAATTGAAACTGATCAAAAAACTGCTTTGGCAAAAGGAATGGTTGAACGAATTGGAATGAGCAGCGCTGTATTAGTTCATCAACCAAAAGATAAGGAAGAAATTAAAATTGTTGGCGAAATTTTAGATCACTCAATAGCAATGGAATATGTGATTGCTGTTTTGTTAAGTCCAAACCATGGAGTCCTTTCTGATAGAAATGAGATTGACGCAGTTGGACACAGAGTTGTGCACGGTGGCGAAACATTCTCAGGCTCAGTTTTAATCACTGATGATGTTTTAAGAGCTTTACGAGATAACATTGAATTAGCTCCGCTTCATAACCCGCCAAACTTAAAAGGTATTGCCGCTGCAAAAGAGCATTTACCAAATATTCCTCAATGCGGGGTTTTTGATACTGCCTTTCATATGTCAATGCCGCCTCACGCTTATCTTTACGGCATTCCATATAAGCTTTATAAAAGATACAAAATTAGAAGATATGGATTTCATGGTACATCTCACAGATTTGTTGCTTTAAGAGCTGCAGAAGTGCTTGGCAAACCTTATGAAGAATTAAAAATAATTACAGCTCACCTTGGGAATGGCGGAAGTATGGCTGCAATTAAAAATGGGAAATCAATTGATACTTCAATGGGATTTACTCCTCTTGAAGGTTTGCTTATGGGAACACGTTGTGGCGATATTGACCCATCAATAATTACTTATGTTATGGGAAAAGAAGGATTATCTATTTCCGAAGTAAACACCATGTTAAATAAACATAGCGGTTTGGTTGGTATAAGTGGTGAAAGCAGCGACATGCGCGAAATTGAACAGGCCGTTTCAGAAGGTGATAAAAAAGCAATTTATGCATTTAATGTTTTTACATATAGAATTAAAAAATATGTCGGCGCGTACGCTGCAGCAATGGGCGGAATAGATGCATTAGTTTTCACAGGTGGAATTGGTGAAAACTCTGTTAAGGTAAGAGAAAATGTTTGCAATGGTTTAGAGTTTTTAGGGATTAAATTAGATGACGAACTTAATAAGAAACCTGTTGGGGAAGCAGTTTTAACAACAGCAGATTCAACAACAAAAGTATTAAGAATTCCAACTAACGAAGAACTAGTTATTGCAATGGATACTGAGCAAATAGTAAAAAATAAGTAAGATTTTATGTTCAATTAATAACCTTTGAAAAAACTATTACTCGTCATTGCGAACTCTGATTTCTTCCATCGGAGTGAAGCAATCTGTCGGATTAAAACAGATTGCTTCGGAAAAAATCTCCTCGCAATGACGAAATCTTTTCTCTAATTTATTATTAAAGTTTAATTTTAAAGAAAGGATTTATTTTGGACTTAAAACTAAAAAATAAAACCGTCCTTATAACCGCAGCCAGCACTGGCATTGGTCGTGCAACAGCAGAGCTATTTTTAAGAAGAAGGTGCAAATGTTGCAATCTGCTCCAGCAATATTAATAAATTAGAAAAAAGACCTCAAAAGAAATCTTTGATAAACATAGGAAAGAAATTTTCTTTGTTAAATGCGATATAAACAGACTTGAAGAAATTGAAAATACTGTAAAAATTGTTGAAGAAAAAATTTGGCAGTATAGATATTTTAGTAAACAATTGCGGCGGACCAAAACCCGGATTTTTTGAAAATTTATCTGAAGAAAATTGGCAGAATGGTTTTGACCAAGTATTAATGAGTGCTGTTAGATTTACAAAATTAACTCTCCCCAAAATGAAAGAAAATAAGTGGGGAAGAATAATAAACATTACTTCCATTTCAGTTAAACAGCCAATTGACAATTTACTTCTCTCAATGCATTCCGAAGCGGAGTTACAGCTTTTGCAAAAACACTCTCAAACCAGGTTGGTGAATTTAACATAACAGTAAATAATGTTGCACCCGGCTTAACTTTAACGGGCCGATTAGATGAACTTGCTGAACTAAGAGCCAAAGATGCCAACATTACAAAAGAAGAAATGTTAAAGAAAATGGCAAATGATATTCCCTAAAACGATTAGCCGAGCCAAAAGAAATTGCTTCTGCTGTGGTTTATTTAGCGTCTGAAATTGGCGGATATGTAACCGGACAAACTATTGTTGTTGATGGCGGGAATAATAAGGGGACTTATTGAAAAAGTATCATACAAATTTAGGGATATTATGAATCCAAGCATTGAAAAATTTAAAAAGCTTAATCAAATGTTGTTATTACGGAGGATAAAAAAAATATAATTATTAGCAATCCTTGGAATGATGATACTGTAATATTTTCTATTCCAAAATCAGCAGATTTTACTCTAATTGAAAATATAAAATTTTATGAAGAATTTGTTGCACTATTTCACCCAGACAAAATTGAATTTATCTATGGTCCTATACACGTGGATGATTCTGATATTGGAAAAAAGTTTAAATTAAATTATAAGAAGAAATCATTTGAATGTAGTTTCTCTCCGGTTTCAGAAACTTTGGAGCTATTTGCTAAATCATTCAGAGAGGGCAAAACTGATAGTACATCAAGTTATAGAAATTTAAGATTCTTCAGGGATTTTTATTTTAAAGAACACATTTTTTAAAGAGGCTCACAAATATACAACTCCCATAAGTTTCTATGTTAATGGGGATTATAATGATATTGGGGATCTAATTCAATTTTCAAATACTATAAATTTTACTTGACATACTTCCAAAGGTCATCTCCAAACATTGCTGTCTTAAAAAAAAAAAATCCGACTACGGAAGAATTTGATTCAGTTGTGCCCTGTTTATCGCTGTTTGGAGAGTTTCCAAAAGAAATAAATGCTCATTGCATTGATCCAGTTTTACTTGATATTTTTCTTATTGCACGAGATAGCACTAATATTAGACTAAAATTTATATTCTATTATCAAATACTGGAATATGCATCATATTATTATATTAACAACAAACTAAAAAGTAAGTTAAGTTTGATACTAAAAGACCCAGCTATTTCAGATAATTCAAATTATGCAATAGGACATATAATTGAAGAAATGAAGGATACTTTCTCGCAAAAAGATGATTATAGTAGACTTGAGAAAACAGTACTTGATTATTGCAAAATTGATGACATTAAAAAGTGAATTGAATGCAAACAGTAACTATTTTTCTCAAGATCATTTTTTTGAAGGTGGTTTTTTATTGAAAAAATTGTTAAGGAACCGGATGCCATTAAATTTATTACAGATTCAGATATGATAAAAATATTAAAGAATATAGATAAAATTAGAAACGTGCTTGTTCATTTGAGAGAATCGAGAGAAAATAAGGTAATACTGCCAACTTCCAGAAATGAAAATCTAATTAAGCCATATTTATACTTATTGTTTAGGATTTCTGAAAAAGTTGCAATACACTTTGAAAAAAAATAAATGTAAGCTGACCAACTGATAAAACCAATTTTTCTTATCTATTCTGGAAAATTGTTAAATTGATTTTTATTTAATTCATATTTATTAAAACAATATTTCCTCATAAGTAGGGGACACAAATATGATAAAAGAAATAGACCTTTCCGTCACGCCGGATTTTATTCACAATTATGATTTTCTCAAAAATCAAGCTGTTAAAAAACTTCATTTAAATGTTAATGAAATCAATTCAGTTGCAATATTAAAAAGATCAATTGATTCAAGAAAGAAACCGGTTTTTCGTTTAAAACTAAATGTGTTTATAAATGAAAATCCGAAAGATTATAAAACCGAATTTAATTTCACTCCAGTAAAGTCTGATAAAAAATAATAATAATCGGCAGCGGTCCTGCTGGATTTTTTGCCGCTTTACGCGCAATAGAATTAGGCATTAAACCAATAGTTCTTGAGCGAGGAAAGAATGTAAGAGATAGACGTTTTGATTTGAAGGCAATTATGCAAGAGGGAATTGTAAACTCAGATTCAAATTATTGTTTTGGAGAAGGCGGTGCGGGAACTTACAGCGACGGCAAACTTTACACACGCTCCAACAAACGCGGAAATGTTAATAGAATAATTGATGTGTTAATTCATCACGGTGCAAATGAAGAAATTAGAATTGATTCTCATCCTCATATTGGTTCAAATAAACTTCCTAAAATTATTCAGAGTAAAAGAGAGACAATTCAAAACTGTAATGGCGAAATCCATTTTGAAAAAAAAGTTACGGATTTTATAATTAATCAAAATAAAATTAACGGAGTTATAGTTAATGAAAATGAAGAAATTCTTGGCGATGCAGTAATTTTAGCAACTGGGCACTCCGCTCGAGATATTTATGAAATATTTAGAAAAAGGGAATTGGCAATTGAGTCTAAATCTTTTGCAATGGGTGTTAGAATCGAGCATCCGCAAGCTCTAATTGACTCAATTCAATATCATTCAAAAACTCGTCACGAAAATTTACCAGCATCAAATTATAGTTTAGCCTGCCAAGTTGATAATAAAGGAGTTTATTCATTCTGCATGTGTCCGGGTGGAATAATTATTCCCGCATCCACTGATGAAAATGAATTAGTGTTAAATGGAATGTCGGTTTCAAAAAGAAATTCACCATTTGCAAATTCCGGTTTAGTGGTTGAAGTAAATGTAAATGATTGGAAACATTTATCAATGCATAAAGAATTTGCCGGATTGATGTTTCAGAAAGAAATGGAAAGTTTAGCGTTTAACTCCGGCGGTGGAAAACAGATTGCACCTGCTCAAAGAATAACTGATTTTGTGTCTCAAAAAATCTCAAAGAATATTCCCAAAAGTTCTTACGTTCCGGGAACAGTTTCATCACCATTGCATGATATTTTACCAAAAGATATTTCAAGAAGATTAAGAAAATCATTAATTATCTTTAACCAAAGAATGAAAGGTTATTACACTGAAGAGGCACAAATATTAGCAGTTGAATCAAGAACGAGTTCACCATTAAGAATTCCGCGTGATAGAGAAACCCTTATGCATATTGGTGTTTCGGGATTATTCCCATCCGGCGAAGGAGCTGGTTATGCCGGAGGAATTGTTTCCGCGGCAATTGATGGAGAAAGATGTGCTGAACAAGCTTTTAATTTTGTTATAAAGTAAATTGTATTCAGCCAAATTTGGCAAGCAATATTTTATTAATCTTAGGATCTGCATTCTAAAGGAGAAAGTAAAAAAAATAGAATTAGACTTCATTAATAATTAAAAAACTTGTATAACCTATAAATGTTGCTAATAATAAAGCCGCTTCCCAACGATCTAATCTCTTCCTCTTGCCTGTAAACATTGCAATAAATAAAAATATTGTTCCGCCAGCCAAAATATACAAGTCAGTATTAAATATGGTATTGAACTCAATTGGGCGAATAAATGAGCTTACTGAAAGGATTAAAAATATATTAAAAATGTTTGATCCAATAATATTTCCGACGGCAATATCATTATTTTTCTTTATTGCGGCAACAACGGATGTTGCCAATTCTGGTAAAGATGTACCAGCTGCAATAATTGTTAAACCAATTATCTTATCACTCACTCCTAATGTTGTTGCAAGAAGGATAGCATTATTTACTACAATTTTACCGCCTAACACAAGTATTGATAATCCGACTATTATTAAAACCCAAATTTTCAAATTTGAATAATTCTTTTGAACTTCACTCGTAACTAAATCTTCTGTCTTCAATTGTTTATAGACATAAAGTAAAAAAAGGCCAAACATAATTGCTAAAAAAATCCCATCTATTCTTGAAAGAATATTTGAATTGGCAGTAAAAAAATCATTTGCTAAAATGAATAGTATAATAATTGCTAAAAAAGAAAGAGGTATTTCTTTCCAAACTGTGCTTGATTGAACTGATAAAGGTGTTATTATTCCGGCTATTCCTAATATAAGAAAAAGGTTAAAATTGTTACTACCAATAACATTCCCAAATACAATATCAAAGCTGCCATTGAATGAGGCAAATGAGTTTACAACTAATTCCGGTGCCGACGTTCCAAATGCGACAATAGTCAGACCAATGGCAAGATTGGAAATTCCAAATTTTTTAGCAAGAGCTGAGGCACCTTCAACTAACCAATCTGCCCCTTTTACAAGAATAATAAGCCCAAAGATTAACAAAAGTATTTGTATTAACATATTAGTCTTTCAAATTAAGTCCGTGAATGTAAATAATAAAATCACGATTTTAAATAAATTTATAAGAACATTATTGCACTTTAATTATGAATTGTTTCTCTCCAATTCTAATAACCATCTTTTTCTCCATAATCCACCGCCATAACCAGTTAGATTACCATCAGATCCTATTACTCTATGGCAGGGGATTATAATAGATATTTTGTTCATTCCATTTGCATTGGCAACTGCTCTTACTGATTTTGGCTTTTGTAGTGTGTTTGCTTGCTCTTGATATGATCTTGTTTTTCCATATGGTATATTTTGTAATTCTTTCCATACTGATTCTTGAAACTCAGTCCCAGGACTAAATAGTGGAACAGTAAATCGTTTTAATTTCCCATCAAAATATTCAGCAAGTTGTTTCTTGAGTAAATTAAAATGTTTATTTGCACCTTGAATTATGGTACCATTTAATCTTTTTGCAAGTGACTTAAATTGACTCTCTAACATTTTTCTATCACTAAATTCCAATAAACAAATCCCTTCTTCAACAGCACAAGCAAACATAGTTCCAAGCGGAGTCTCAATTCTTGTTAAATCAATCACATTCTGTTGTTTACTTTTCATGGGTGAAACACCTAAAATTGTTTTGAAGGCATCATTAAAACCACTTAATGAATTATAGCCGCTATCATACGCAGTAGATGTAACGGTATTTCCGTTTTGAATATTTTTGAACGCACTATTTATTCGAAACATTCTTTGATAAGCATGAAAAGTAATTCCATGATTTTTTAAGAACCATCTTCTCATTTTACTTGGTTCAATTCCACGTTTACGCAAATCCCAATCCTTAAATTTAAGCGAAGGATTATTATTCAATTCACTAAGAATATCTTTTATATAATCTGGAGTTTCATTCAAATTTTCTAATGGATTACAAACCTTGCATGGTCTATATCCGGATAATATTGCTTCTTTTGTTGACTGATAAAAAATAACATTTTCTCTTTTGGGTTTTCTGGCAGTGCAAGTTGGTCGGCAAAAAATGCCCGTGGTTTTTACTGCAGCAATAAAAGAGCCTTCAAAAGATGAATCTTTATCTACTAAGGCTTTATACATTATATCTTCTGTTAACATTTTTAATCCCATTTTATATTTTCTTGTCGTCATTTACTTTTTGTTGTTGTCATTCCCACGAAAGTGGGAATCCAGAGATTTATAACAATGGATTCCCGATAAATACATTCGGGAATGACATAAATGTTGTCATCGTGAGGATTTATCTGAAGCAAACTATTCAGTTTTATTGTAGAGATTGCTTCACTGTGTTCGCAATGACGAGTTAATAAAACTAATATAAATGTAATGATCCTATTCGTGATCTTACAACCGAAAAGTTAACATATATATTTATAAAGAGAAGCCTATTTTGGATTCTTATCTAACTTATTTTATCAGTATTTTACCATCCCAAATACATTTTTATTAAACAAATTATTAGAATAATTGAAAGTCTGTATTGCTGAAAAACCTAGTGTAGCCAAAGAGATAGCTAATATTCTTGGAGCCAATATTCGTAAAGATGGATTTTACGAGGGGAATGGTTACCAAGTTACTTGGACATTTGGACACTTCTGCACACTTAATACTCCCGATGATTATCAGCAAAGCTGGAAAAAGTGGTCGCTTCATAATCTCCCAATGCTTCCTGCAAAATTTGATACAAAGATCATAAATGATAAAGGTGTTAAAAAACAGTTTAATATTATTAAAAGTCTTTTCAACAAAGCGGAACTTGTTATCAATTGTGGTGATGCCGGCCAGGAAGGTGAACTAATTCAGCGATGGGTTATTAAGCAGGCAGGATATAATGGGGAGATTAAACGTTTGTGGATTTCTTCTTTAACCGAAGAAGCTATTAAAGAGGGATTTACAAAACTTGACGATTCTGATAAATATAATAATCTCTATTATGCAGGAAGTTCAAGAGCTATTGGTGACTGGCTCCTTGGCATGAATGCCACTCGTCTGTACACTCTAAAGTATGGCGGATATAAACAAGTACTTTCAGTTGGTAGAGTGCAAACTCCAACCTTGGCAATGTTAGTAAAGAGATTTAAGGAGATAGATAGTTTCAAATCTACGCCTTATTGGGAATTACAAACACTTTATAGGGATACTAATTTTAATTGTGAGGAAGGTCGTTTTGAAAAAAAGGAAGACGGCGAGAAATTACTTGAGCAAATAAAAGGCAAGCCAATAACCATTCTTTCTATAACCAAGAAAAAAGGGAAGGAACAACCTCCAAGATTATTTGATCTGACCGGACTGCAAGTACATTGTAACAAAAAGTTTGGTTATACAGCTGATAAAACTCTAAAGACAATTCAAAAACTTTATGACGCAAAACTTGTTACTTATCCCAGAGTTGATACAACTTTTTTACCGGAAGATATGCATTCTAAAATACCTGAAACAATAAAGAAACTTCAGGGTTATGAAGAATTTACAAAACCACTTTTAGATAAAAAAATAGTAAAAACTAAAAAAGTGTTTGATGATAAAAAGATAACAGATCACCATGCAATTATTCCCACCGGTGTTGTGCCTAAGAATTTATCTAAAGATGAATTCAACGTATATGATGCAATTACCAGACAATTTTTAGCCGCATTTTATCCGGAATGCCAAGTTGCAAATACACATGTTGAAGCAGAAGTAGATGGAGTAAAATTTAAGGCTAGAGGAAAGGAAGTTTTGGAAGAAGGTTGGAGAGTTTTATTCCCGAAAACTAAAACAGCCAAAGATGATAATGAAGATTCTGATGATAAAGATGGGGATGCTAATATATTGCCGACATTTAAGAAAGGTGAATCGGGCAATCACGAACCATCATTTTTGGAGAAGCAAACAAAAGCACCAAATAATTATACTGAAGCTTCATTGCTTAGAGCAATGGAAACAGCTGGTAAAGATATTGACGATGATGAATTACGTGATTTGATGAAAGCTAATGGAATCGGAAGACCTTCAACAAGAGCAGCAATAATTGAAACCCTGCACAAAAGAAACTATATCAAAAGAAATAAAAAGCAGATTTTAGCTACTGAAACTGGTATTAAACTTATTGATACTATTGAAAATGAATTGCTAAAATCGACTGAACTAACCGGGCAATGGGAAAAAAAATTACGTGAAATTGAGGAGGGTAAATATAGTGCCGGTAAATTTATTAATGAGATGAAAGTTATGGTGGAACAATTAGTTAATGAAGTTAAATCTGCCAAAGCCAGACCAAAAATATCTGCAATCAGAAAAAAGAAAATTGATAAACCAAATGAAGAAATCTCAAGTAATAAAATAGCAAATTCCACTTGTCCCAATTGTAAGGAAGGAAAATTGCTAAAAGGTCAAAAAGCTTTTGGGTGCAGTCGATGGAAGGAAAATTGTAATTTCCGTTTACCTTTTGAGTTTATGGATAAAAAGATATCGGAAAATCAGTTGCATGAATTATTAACAAATGGTTCTACTGGTCTTCTGAAAGGTTTTAAACAAGATGATAAAAAAATAAATGGAATTCTTTCATTTGATGAGAATTTTGAACTTAAGTTTATTGAAAAAGTAGAAGATACAAAAAAGAAAAAAACTGATGGTGTTATTTGTCCTAAATGTAAAAAGGGAAAATCATAAAAGGTAAATCTGCTTTTGGATGCAGTGAATGGAAAAGCGGATGCAGTTTTAGGACAGCCTTTGATTCACCAATGGGATTGAAATTACTTGAAGATTAGTAGCCTCAAATATAGAAAAAATGTCTTGCAAACAACGCAATTATTTAAATTTCTTAAGAGCTGATGGAATTATTATTAAAGACTTCTTAAAATTATGAAATGGAGTTTGAGAAACGAATGTGACACACTCAGTTTTTAGGTCAAATTATGACAAAACTTAAATCTTTCCTCAGAATGACAGATGTTTTTAATTTTTTCTATTAACTATTCATAAAGATCATTTAATATCTGCTTTACAAATATCATAAAAAATAAATCTGCCATTTTTTCAGTAACATCTTTGAAGAATTTTGCACCTTTTTTCTTTTGTTGCTAGAGAAGGATTGCCAACTCCAGTATCTTCACTTATTTGCGACCATTTACGTTCAGACCAAGCCCATCCTTCTTGAAACGCTTTTATTTTATTTTTTTTCTCGGTTCCTATTCCCCAATTATCTTTTGGCAAAACTAGTTCTGGTTTTAAATAAAGCATCAAACTGGTTTCCATTTCTTCGGCATGATCACCGGAGTTTTCAAAAAATAATTTTCTATCAATTGCTTTAAACCAGTTTGTTGTGGCTAAGAACATTTCAGGAAACTGTAATCCCAATTCTCTTAACATTTGGTTAAAATCATTACCGCCATGACTGTTAAAAATTAATAGTTTCTTAATCCCTTGACGATTTAATACTTCAATCACATCTTTCAGAATTACAAATTGTGTACTGGGATTTAAATTTATATCAAGAAGAATATCTGACTGACCTGTATTTACGCCGAATGGGATGCTCGGTAAAACAATAACTTTTGCACCCTTCTCCCAAGCAATTTTAGCTGATTCTGCAGCGAGCAAATCTGATTCAAAAACATCTGTTGCATATGGAAGATGATAATTATGGGCTTCAGTTGCTCCCCATGGCAGTACTGCTAATTCGAATTTAGCATCTTTAATATATTTCCAATTAGATTCAGCTAAAATATAAGGTCTCATTAGTCTTCCATTAAGGCTTCTGATACTGCATCTTCAACCAATGGTTCCATTACTTTATATCCGGCTTCATTTGGGTGAACTCCATCATAAGTGAGTTCGGGTTTAAGTCCATTATTACCATCTGTCATTGCCGAGAAATAATCCAAATATATATATCCATTATTATCAGCGTAATTCTTTATCATTTCGTTAAGTGCAGGTATTTTAATATTTGGGCTTTTCCCTGGACTCCAAGGATAATCAAAAGCTGGCAGAACTGAAGAAAGTACAATCTTAATTCCATTAATCTCAGCAAGTTCGCACATGGAAATAATATTTTCCATAATTTGTTCGAGTGTCATTGGACCAGTATTACCGGCAATATCATTGGTCCCAGCCAATATTACAACTACTTTAGGATTAAGATTAATTACATCTTGTCTAAATCTTAAAAGCATTTGAGCAGTAGTTTGCCCGCTAATTCCGCGCTCAATTATTGGTTTATCGGCAAAGAATTCAGGACGCGCATCGGACCAGCCTTGCGTTATAGAATTCCCCATAAATACGATACGATTTTCATACGGAGTAGGTGCTTCAAGTTGTTCATTATCTTCTTTGAAGTGATTTAAATCTGCCCAATCCTGTGCACTTGTTAATTCATTCATAAATAAAATCAATATAAATATTGTAAAAGTTATTTTTAGATTTTTCATTTCCTCAATCCAATTTTTAATAGTAGAAAATTATTTGTTTAACTTAATTTGAAAAAAACATCCACTATAATTTAATAAGAATTGGTGAGAACACGCATTAATTTCAAAACAAACTGTGAGCTTTTTGAACAAAATAATCATTAAATAAAATCACTAATAAGAATATGTAAGCAATAAAACCAAAGACAATAAATAACTGACCTTTTGATGTTTTTTGAATATCGTGTCTCGATTTTACATCGCAAACTTCACCGGGGCAGTATTGAGCTTTTTCTTTATAAAACATTGAATAAAATTTACAGCCTAAACATATTCCAAATGCAGATTCGAAGAATAAAAATATTAAACATATGAAGCAGATAAGACCGGTAATTGCGCTAAATGAATTAACTACAACAATAAGCACAAACATTATTGCTGCCAATATAATTCCAATTATCCATGCAAACTTTTTTTGTGCGGCTCCCACATATTCCGGAACTTGATTGTTGACAATCAATCTACCCATAATTAAAGTTGGGGAAAATTTAGGATTAACAAAAACACGTATTAACATATCTGTAAGAAATATTACCACTGCATATTTAAGAAGCAGAAAATCACCTTTAAAAATGACCGTCAATATAGAAATAAACATAAATAGAAACATTATTCCTGCTGCTGCCCTAATTTCGCGTTCATTTAAAACCGGAATAGAATAGCCTTCTACTTTTTCACCAAATTGTATTATTTTTTTCATTTGCTCGCCCGTTAAAATTATTAGAGACCTCTGAAATATTCAAATTGTCATTCCCGTGAAAACGGGAATCTATTGAAAATAATCTGGATTCCGACTTTCGTGGTAATGACAGATAACCTAAAAGTAATTTTTCAGAAGTCTTATTATTAAAAATTAAAAAACAATTGCTATTTCGAAGTTCTTAATCTAAAACAGTTTTACATTTATTGAGATAAATTTAAAACATGAAGATAATATGTAGATTATTTTGAAGCAATTTTGAATGATGTGTTTCAATAAAAAAGGCGAGGAACAGTTTTAAATAAACTGCACTCGCCAATGACTTTAAGAAAGTTTTCTTGGTTTCTATTTCTTTAAGATTTTATCAAGAACTTTATCTTTATCTAATTTCTTTGTACAGAAGAACCAATCTTTACAATCAAGTTCGCTATCTTCCATTCTAGTTTTTGCCATACCGCATGAGCCGGCAGGACTGATAATTACGTCATCACCTGGATACCAATCTGCAGGTGTTGCAACGTTAAATTCATCAGCTGCTTGTAAAGCAATAATTACTCTATAAAGCTCATCAAAGTTTCTTCCTAAGCTTAATGGATAATAAATAATTGCACGGATAATTCCTTTTGGATCAATAAAAAATACTGCTCTAACTGCTTTTGTAGAATCTTCATTAGGTTGAATCATGCCGTATTTTTTAGCAACATCCATTTTGATATCTTCAATTAAAGGGAAATTTACTTCTACATCTTTCATTCCTTTGTATTCAATCTTTTCTTTGATTGTTCTTAACCAAGCAATATGGCTGTAAAGACCATCAATTGAAAGACCTACAAGTTTGCAATTTGCTTTTGCAAATTTATCTTCCATGGTTGCAAATGTCATAAATTCAGATGTACAAACTGGTGTAAAATCAGCAGGGTGACTAAATAAAATAACCCAATCGCCTTTATAATCAGCAGGGAAGTTAATATCGCCTTGTGTTGTAACTGCTTTAAATTCTGGTGCTGCATCGCCAATTCTTGGCATGCTAACAATTGGTTGTTCGTGTGTTTGTTCCATTTTGATTCCTTTTAGTTTAGTTATTTAACATTTATCAAATTTACCTCTGATTTGAAGAACGACTTCTTCAACTGTAAATCCAGAGAAATTTTTCTTTTTGAAATAATTTTTTAAAATTTTATCCAGATCTTCATCAACATAATCTTCAATTAATTCGCATTCGGTGCAGTAAAGATGATGATGGTGATTCATAATTCCATCGTACCTCATTGTATCGCTATCAGTTTTTACTTTCTTTATTAACTCGTTTTCTACAAGCGTATCTAAAACTTTATAGACCGTTCCTGTAGCCACATTTGGATGTTTCTCTCTAACATACGAGATAATATTTTCTGCAGTAGGATGATTATTTAAACTGTAAATAGCTTCCAGAATGTTCATCCTCTGTGGGGTTACTTTCAGTCCTTTATCCGCTAGGGAATCTCTTAGCTGTGTTATATTTATTTGCATAATGAATAATACCTAAATGAGAATAATTCTTAATAAAGAATAACTCAATATAAATAAAATTGTGAAATTATGAAAGCAGAATTGTGTTAAGAATTTTATTATTTGTAGAAGTGATTAAAAATTAAAATGAAGAAATTCTCTTATCCTAAAAATCCCCATCAATTATTAATAATTTTACTCCGTCTTTGGTAATTGAACGGTGGGAACTTAATTCATCTGAAACAACGTAAGTCATGCCTTTTGTTAAAATAAACTTTTCGCCATCTTCCATTTCACTGATGAATTCACCTTCCAAGCAATGAACAATGTGTCCTTTCTTGCACCAGTGATCTGCAATATAACCTTTAGAATATTCAACTAATCTGATTCGCAAACCTTCTAATTGTGTAGTCTGCCAATATGCTGTGCCCGTTTCACCTTTGTGTTCTGTCTTTGGAATTTTTGTCCAATCTAATAATTGAAATGGAATATTATTTGTACTCATGATTGTTGTTAGTTAGTTTGGTGATTTGCTCAATTATTTTTCTCAAATAAAAATGAAATTTGATTTTCATCATCAGAAATTTTTGCAGTTAATATCTTTTCATCAAATGAATACTCAATTATTTTGGGGAATTCATTTAACTTATTTTCGCAAGTAAAGGTATTCTTAGCATGATTTATAAATTTAAAAAGAGTTGGAAATTCATTTACTCCAGTTACTTCTAAATTCCAGACATCTCTAATTTTTATGAGTCTTAAATTTTCTTTAAATATTGTATCATTTTCAGCAAGTGTAAATCCTTCTCCAACATAAATTTCCTGGGATTCCTTTCTCCAATTTTCATAAGTCTTTTTCCCAATTTCATCGTTTGTCCTTTCCCAATTACCAATAAGCCAATCTAAGTCATTGCTGGTTTTAGTTTTGTCACTAGTTAAGTTTTCATTTTTGTAATTAGTTGAACATGATAAAAGAGAAAATAAAAATATACATATGGTAAGATTTAATGATAATATTCTAAATTTTGCTAATTGTTTAATCAACATAAGTCATCACCTTAAAATAAGATTGTTTAAAAGAAATTATGATTTATATTCGCTTTCTAAAATTGAATAAACTCTTTGAGACCGGTATCCATTTTCTGTTTTAAATTTATCTCTTAATACGCCTTCTTGAATAAAACCTTCCGATTCATATAATTTATATGCTCTTTTGTTATCGTCATAAACATCTAGCCATAATCTGTGAAATTTTAATTTTTCGAAACATAGTATTTTTAATAATTGCAGAGCCTCTCTTCCAAATCCAGTACCTTTTTCATTTATTGCAATTCTTCTAAGTTCTAATGAACTATGTATTCCTTCTAACCCAAACAGAAGCATATGTCCAACCAATTTATCATTATCCAGCCGCCTAATTGATAAGTGAATACAATCGTCATCATCTAAAAGTGCTAAATGTTTTTCTTTTGTATAACTATTTATAAATTGGTTATTAGAAATCTCAAATTCCATCACTTTATCAATATCTGACTCAATAGTATTTATCAGTTTAATTTTATTTCCACTAAGATTTACATTCATCTAAATTCCAATTGTATTTTATGCCTTCTCTATTATTTTCAGCATTTCTAATTAATTTATCATCCATATTGCTTTGGTTCAACCAAATCAAAAAGATTACCGTACAAGTCAGCAAATACCGCAACAGTACCATATTCTTCATATCTGGGTTGTTCAATAAACTTAACACCATTCTGAGTGTACAATTTATAATCTCTTTCAAAATTATCTGTGTGCAAAAATAGAAATACTCTGCCGCCAGTCTGATTCCCAATTCTACTTTTCTGTTCCTCGTTTTTGGCTTCGGCTAATAACAAACATGTTTTACCATCACCGGGAGGAGAAACCAAAACCCATCTTTTTGTTTCACTAAGTTTTGTATCTTCCACAAGAGTAAATTTTAATGTCTGAGTATAGAATTCAATTGCTTTATCGTAGTTATCCACAACAATTGAAACGCTGGCTAATTTCTGTTTCATTTATTTTGACTATCCTATTTTTTTGAAATTGAAAGATTTTGATGCTATGAATATCTTTTCTATTGTATTAATTGTTCAACATATTTATTTATTCTGTTATTTCGTGATTGTATAAATTTAGTCACTTTATTCTTGTAAGTTAAATAGTCTTTAACATCATTGAAAGTTGGTTTAGTTTTGAAGTTGTCGAAAGGCAAATAGAATTTTACTTGTTGTCTGTTGTCAATTAAATCATCAAGTAGGAAAAACTTTACATAGCCTAAAAAGTTGTCAAACATTTTAAAGAAGTTTCTATATCTATATAATGTGTCATAAAGTGGACTTGTCTGTCCAATGTAAAAAAGTCGAATGCATTCTAATTTCAAATCAAATCTGTCGTCAATAAATTTATTAACTCCTCTTTCTTCATTGATTGTCAATTTGTGATCTATTTTATTTTTGGGGAATATTGTGTATGCGCCGATTGTGCTACTAATTTCAAATAGTTCGTTTACATTGTCATAGATTTGTTTTATAAGCCATTTCTTTCGTGCATTATTTTTATACGAGTGTGTAATTGCATCACTTCCTAATAGAAATCCCCCAAGTTCAGAATTGTGATATAAATCTATGCCACTTTTTTTGTCGGTTAACTCGAATATTGTTTCATTAGGTAATGTTTTATTCCATAATTCTTTATGATAGTTAAGTAAAGTCGTGCTTGTACTATCTGGGTCACCACCGTTAACATCTGAATAAACTTTAAAATTAGTATTAATCAATAATTCATTCACTTGTCTTTCGTTTTATGGGTTATTTGTCAACTGACACACAACATCCTAATCCATTTAACAATAAATTCAATATTATTGTTAAACGTTTACCTTTAATTACAAATCAAAATGCGATTTTTTAAACTAAATAATAGAGTATCATAATACTTGAACCTAAAAAAGAAAATCGTAAAGCACTTACTCGCTAAACTTAAATCCGAAATCACTAAGTATTAGTTTACAGCTTCTGCTATTTCTTTTGATGCAAATGAAAGTCGGAATGTGTCGCCATTGCCTTCTCAAATTCCAAGCTGGCCATTATAAACGGGCCAAGCACTTTTCCTTCGGTGTTGTTGTTTATCACCACATCACTGCCGCACAAATAGTAATCGGCATCTCCTTTGCGTGTGTTACTTAAGCCTGCCGATTCACAGCTTTGAATAATTTTGATTTTTCCGTCTGGCTCTTCCACAATAAAATTTTTAATTAAACCTTGATATGCCTTAATTGCAACAGGCATATACGTATTACTATCGAGAACCCCTAAACGAATACCTTTGAGATAACCATAGGTAAACATAGATGAGGCTGAAGATTCTAAATAGTTATTTATACCACAAGAACTTGTCTTGCTGCTATCGTATTGCAGAAGTTGGTACCAGCATCCTGATTTAGTGTCTTGACGAGCTTTTAGTCCGTCGGCTACCATATTTACATATTTTACCAAACGTGGCCGAGCCGAATGATCATTGGGGATATTTTCAAGGACGTCTACTAACGCACCAAAGAACCAACCCATACCTCGTCCCCAGAACTCTTGTGAGCGTCCTGTTTTAGGATCGGCCCAAAAAGATGAGGCCTCATTTTGCGGCTCAGCCGACCAAGCGTGATAGTTAAGCTTTTTTTGAGCATCCCATGTATAAACAAAAATTGTGTCGAACTGTAAAGCTATGTCATCCCATGCCTTGTCATTCTCCACTTTACTTTCTTCCAAACCAAAGTTTCCTTGCCATTCGGCATACAAAGCCGGTCCCATATATAATCCATCCAACCACATCTGGTTTACATATTTCTTTTTGTGCCAAAAGCCTCCTTCACCAGGCAATGGAGCAGCGATGCGTATTTGTTCATTTACAAGTTTATTTTTGCAAATAGTAGCATTCTCTTTATAAGTTGCTGCTTTATCATTTTGACATTTGGCTTTTGCTCCACGGTATAATTCAAAAAAGATTTTTCCAGCGTTTAGGTCATCAATGTTGCTTTCGCCAAATCTCATTTGGATATGATCAGCATAGTCTTCTACTGCGGTGTAGTAAGGTTCACTCCATGGCTGGTTTTGATAGTATTCCCAGGTCATTAGAATAGCTTTTCCAACTAATCCGGGAACATAATCCCATTCAATATTTCTTTCAGTTGTTGCTGTTTTAAAGTGAGTAGTTTCTGATTTATTTCGAAAATCACCCATGCGCGAGTTAATAATCCAGCGTGAGTAGAGGGTGTCCGGTTGGAAATCTGTTGCATAGATAGAGTTTACAGCAAGTAATGCAAAGACGAAGATTACAAAAAATTTATATTTGTTTTTTTTCATTGATTTACCTTGAATTATTTTCGAATCATACAAAGATTACAAAAATAGTAAAAATACAAAACAATGATAGTGAAGTTTTGCAAACCTCACCTTTTTAACTTACCCAAAGCTTTTTATAGGGAATCACTTTCTGAGTAACTGTAGTAAAAAACTCCAATTTATAATATAATTGTTAATTTCTAATTTACTATTTATTAATGCTTTACTAAATCCCAATATACTTAAAGACATATAACAATAAATTTCAAGTTAGTATATAACATTAAATTCCAAGTACAAATTGAAATGTTATTTATTATAATATGTAAATATTAAAGTATTAAAAAGATGATGGAAAAACTACTCTCTAAACTTAAATCCTAAGTCTCCGAGCAATAGTTTAGCGGATTCGGCTATTTCTTTAGTTGCAAATGCAAATCTGAAAGTGCCGCCATTTCCTTCCCGGATTTTAAAAGTTCAATATCTTTAATATTAATTTTTGCTTCGTAGAGTTTTGTGGAAATTTTGCTAATTACACCAGGTTCATCTTTAACAAAAATAAACACATCATGCACAGGAGTGAGGAAACCTTTACTATTTTTGGGTATTTCGTCGCGGCTTTTTCTGGCTAAATTAAAATAATTTGACATGGATTTTTCGTCATTATCAGTTATCCATTTTTTTACATTTTTTAATTCGTTTTCAAATTCTTCAAGTGCGGTAAGGATTTGATTTTTATTTCTATTGATTACAGAATCCCAAATGTTAAAATCGCTGGAAGCAATTCTTGTCATATCTCTAAAACCGCCGGCGGCTAAATCTAAAAATTGTAATTATCAGTTTTAAGTCCGGCTGTATTTACTAAAGCAACTGCAAGCAATTGCGGAAGGTGACTAACGCTTGCGGCAATAACATCATGTTGCTTAGCTGGAATGTGTAAAATGTTGGCACCGAGTAATTCAATTATTTCTTTAAAATCGGTAAGCTCCGGATTCTGAATTAAATCTTCAGTTACAATATAAACTGCATTCTCAAACAAAAGAGGATCGGAATTATCAAATCCGCCGAGCTCTTTACCGCTCATAGGATGTCCGCCAATATAAATACCTCTGCTGTTTAATTTTGCCCATTCCTTTTGAAAAACTAATTTCACTCCGCTTACATCAGTTAGAATTGTATTTTCTTTTAAGAGAGGGGCAATAGTTTTAAAATATTTTAAATTTGTTTCAAGAGGGAGGCATAAAAATATTAAGTCGGAATTTATTGACTCTTCGGGATTTTTAAGTTTGGTATCAATAACTTTTTGCGCAATTGCTTTTTCTAGAACTTCAGGTACATCAAAAGCTGAGATCAAAAAACTACGGCTGCTGTTTTTTTCAATGCTTTGGCAATTGATCCGCCAATTAAGCCCAAACCCAGTATTGATATATTTTCAATTTTTGATTTCATACTTAGTTTCTAGTTTGTCAATCCACACTCGAATCAGATTCTTATTTTTTAGATTTTGAATAAATTCAGAAGGACATGTTAATTATCTTTTCCCCATCTTTTGTAATGCTGAACTTGTTTCAGCATCAACTTTAGATCCCAAAATAAATTCGGGATGACAAGTTATTTTTGTTTTGTAATTCCCGAATGTTCCCCGATAAAAACATTCGAGGACAGGCTTAATCGGGAATCCACTCGTTTCCCTTAGATTCCGACTTAAAATTTGCTTGACAGCCAGCCGGAATGAAAAAAAACAATTAATAATATTACACTGTTGCCATTGTTTACTCAAGGGCAACAGCTAAATTAAAAAATTAAATAGTTTTACCAATTGCATTTGCAATTAATCTAAGTTCATTCATTAAATTCAAATATGTATCCGGTAAAAGTGCTTGGGGTCCATCTGATAAAGCATTTTCGGGATCGTGATGAATTTCAATCATCAAAGCATCAGCTCCAGCAGCAACTGAAGCTCTAGCCATTGGAGGAACTTGGTCACTTATTCCGGTTGCATGGGAAGGATCAGCAACAACAGGTAAATGACTTTTTTTGTGCACTATTGGAATGGCCGAAAGATCAAAAGTATTTCTTGTATAGGTTTCAAAAGTTCTAATTCCTCTCTCACACAATATAACGTTTTCATTACCACCTGATAATACATACTCTGCAGACATTAGCCATTCTTCAATTGTTGCAGCTAAACCGCGTTTTATCATTACTGGAATTTTACTTAGAGAAAGTTCTTTGAGCAATGAAAAATTCTGCATATTGCGGGCGCCGAGTTGAAAAATATCTGTATATTTTCCAATTAAATCTATTTGATCAATCTGCATAACTTCTGTTATAACTAAAAGCCCAAATTTATCGGCAGCTTCTCGCATTAACTTTAAACCTTCTTCACCCATTCCTTGAAAAGAGTAGGGAGATGAACGAGGTTTGAAAGCTCCGCCTCTTAATATTTTTGCTCCGGATTTAGCAACAACTTCAGCAAGCTTAAAAATTTGTTCTTCACTTTCAACTGAGCAAGGTCCTGCCATCACTGCAATCTTATTACCGCCTATTTCCACATCTTTAATTTTGACAATTGTTTTTTCTTCTTTAAAACTTTTGCTCGCTAATTTAAAAGGAGAAGTTACGCGATAAACATCTGCAACACCTTCTAAAATTCTGATCTTTCTCGTATCAAAGCCAGGCTTTACACCAATTGCGCCAAGAATAGTTCTTTGCACTCCGGCTGATTCATGGATTCTAAATCCAAAATCCTCCATGTGTTTTTTTACATTATTTATTTGTTCTTCAGTTGCATTATTTTCAAGAATTACTACCATTTTATTTTATCCTTTTTCTAAAATTATTCGTGATATATTTTTTCGCCGGCTGTTACTGCCAAATCAAGATAATCGTCTTGAGATGGAATTGCGCATGAATAGTCTGAACTATATGCACAGTATGGATTGAATGCTAAATTAAAATCAATTGTGTAAATATGATCTTTGTTTTCGTCAAGTTCAAATGATAAATACCTACCTACACCATAACTTTGTTTAGCCGTGGTTTTATCGGTAAACCAGATGCTGTAATACACGCTGCTATCTTGACCCATATTGGCATATAAATTTAATTTATAATCTTTTCCATCTTTATTGAAACTTAAATATCCAAATCTAAGTGCAGCTCTTTCTTCACCTTTTGTTCCAAATATTGGAATATCAACTTTATCATCATATTCTGTTATTTTACTTTCAAAAACAAAATTGGGATCAACATCAAAATAGTTTAATCCATTAAATGGTATTTTCCCTTTATAGTTAAATGGTGAATCTGCATTATCTCTCATCCATTCATCCATTACTTCTCTTCTTTGTTCAATTGTGTTTATATATTCTTTCTCTTCTTCAGTGTAATTACTGCAAGAGCTCAATATAATCAAAACTAAAACCGATGAAACAATTAGTAATTGCTTTTTCATTTCTTATCCTTATTTATTTTTTTCTTTAATTCGTTAAGTCTGTTCAGAGCTTCAAGAGGCGTTAAATTATCCACTGAAATTCCGGCTATTTCATCTCTTAGTTCATCGTCTTTCATTTCAAACAAACTAATTTGAAATTCATCATTTTTAAATTTTTGCAATTTTTGTTTTTTAATTTCATAAGGAGTTAATTCCTTATCTTCTAAATTAAGTAAAATTTCTTTTGCACGTTTGGTAACAAACTCGGGCATTCCAGCCATTTGCGCGACTTGAATTCCATAACTATGATCAGCACCACCTGAGGAAACTTTGTGAAGAAAAATTACTTTATCATCATATTCTCTAACTTCAACTTTGAAGTTTTTAATTCGAGGAAAATCTCAGCCATCTCATTAAGCTCGTGATAGTGAGTGGCAAATAAAGTTTAGCTGTTACCTTTGGATTTTCATGCAGAAATTCTGTTATTGCCCAAGCAATGGAAAGTCCATCAAAAGTACTTGTGCCTCTGCCTATTTCATCCAATAGAATTAAGCTTTTACTGGTTGCGTTGTTTAATATGTTAGCAGCTTCTTGCATCTCAACAAGAAATGTACTTTCACCGGCAGAGATATTGTCACTTGCGCCAACGCGTGTGTAAATTCTATCGACTATTCCTATTTCTGCTTTATCTGCAGGCACAAAAGAACCAATTTGAGCAAGTAAAATTATTAGTCCAATCTGCCGAAGATAAACAGATTTGCCCGCCATATTTGGTCCCGTTAAAACTATTATTTGATTTTCTGAGTTACTCAAATTATAATCATTGGGAGTAAACTTTTCTCCGGCTTGTAAAATTCTTTCTACAACCGGATGCCTGCCATTAATGATTTCTATTTTATCATCATCATTGATTATCGGCTTAACATAATTATATTCATTTGCACACTCAGCAAGTGTTAAATAGCAATCCAGCATTCCAATCAGCTGCGCATTTTTTTGAATCTTTTCTGCTTCATTTGCAACAGCTAACCTTACTTCATTAAATAGTTGGTGTTCCAGATTACCAATATTTTCTTCAGCATTTAAAATTTTATCTTCATACTCTTTTAATTCCGGAGTAATAAATCTTTCTCCGTTTACTAAAGTTTGCTTTCTAATATAATTTTCAGGGACTTTATCTTTGTTGGCATTACTAATTTCAATGTAATACCCAAAGACTTTATTATAGCTAACTTTCAACGAAGAGATGTTAGATCTTTCTCTTTCAGTCTTTTGCAGATTGGCGATCCAGCCTTTTGCATTTAAAGATAAATCTCTAAGCTCATCAAGTTCTTCATTAAAACCTTCTCTAATTATTCCGCCATCAGAAAGTGAAATTGGAGGTTCATCAGTAATTGCAAGTTCAACCTTTTCAAAAATATCTTCTAAATCAAAAAGTTTAGAATTAATAATTCCAATTACTTCAGAATTAGATTGATCTAATAATTGTTTTAGGATGGGAATTTTTCTAATTGAATTTTTAAGATGAACAAGTTCACGCGGATTAGCACGATTTGTGCAAATCTTTGAAATTAGTCTTTCCAAATCTCCAATTTCTTTAAGTTCACTTTGAAGATTTTTTCTTAAACTTTTATTATTAAAAAAATCATCAACACATTCCAAACGTTTTTCAATTTGATCTTTTTTTGTCAGCGGTGCATTTATCCA
This sequence comes from Ignavibacteriales bacterium, assembly GCA_020635285.1. Lineage (GTDB taxonomy): Bacteria > Bacteroidota > Ignavibacteria > Ignavibacteriales > Melioribacteraceae. The sequence goes on from JACKAB010000005.1 coordinate 375,283, forward strand.
TTTCTTTAAAAGCCTTGCACCCATTGCAGTTTTGGTTTTATCGAGCACTGAAATTAAAGAACCTTCTCGTTGACCTTCTTGCATTGTGTAAAGAATTTCAAGATTTCTTTTTGTCGATAAATCCAAATACATATACTCGGAAGCATTGTGCAAAGCCACTTTGGTTATATGACCAAGATTTGATTTTTGCGTATCCTTTAAATAATGTAAAACTGCACCGGCAGAGATTAATCCGGCACTTAAATTTTGAATCCCAAATCCTTTTAGATTTTGAGTTTTAAATTGCTCTTTCAACAAATCATTTGCATAATCATTATTAAAAACCCAATCATCAATCTTTGTAATTATAACATTGAGTTTAGTCTTTTGAATGATAGAATTAATTTCGATGAATTGCTTTTTTGCGACAATTATTTCAGATGGATTTATTGTCTCAATCTGCTCGCCAACTTTTAGAATTGCGCATTCAGAAGTTAAATACTCGCCTGTGGAAATATCACAGAATGAAATTCCGGCAAAATTATCTTCAAGAAATATTGAGGCTAAATAATTATTTTTTTTGTGCTCTAAAAGCTTATCAGAAAAAACCACTCCCGGAGTTACAACTTCAACAACTTCCCGCTTAACAATCCCTTTTGCAAACTTAGGATTTTCAGTCTGCTCGCAAACAGCAACACGCAATCCGGCTTTAACCAACTTAGGCAAATAAGTATCAATTGCATGATGAGGAAATCCCGCCAGAGGAACTGAGTCTGCTTTACCATTTGACCTTTTAGTTAAAGTAATTCCTAAAACTCGAGAAGCAGTTTTTGCATCTTCTTCAAAAGTTTCAAAAAAATCACCAACCCTAAATAACAAAAGTGTATCAGGATGCTGATCTTTAATTTTATGAAATTGAACCATTAATGGTGTGGCGGACATATTATTTGCTTAATTTACTTTTTGTAATCCAAACTTAAAATATACCTTAATAACAGTTATTTATCAAAGGAAATAGAAGTAGCATTTTACTCCGACATGATTGTCTGTAAATAAATATTACACACCATTCTTTTATTATATACTTTCGATGAAGGATCAATTTAAATTTATCTTCTGAAGTTCATTTGATATTTAATTATATTTAACCATTAATAAATTTCATTTCAAAGTGGGGAATAGACCAGATGAACAACTCTTCCAAATATGATAAAGTTATTTATGAATTCCACGTTGCAAAAAGTCTAAGAGATAAATATGAATTAGACGAAATATTTTTCTCAATAACCGGCAATGTAATTTTTGCAAATTTTTATCAGGTCAGGGTTTTTACACAAAAATTGAATAACAAGCGCAGTGTTGAAAATCATCTTTCACCGGGAGAAGTAAATGCAGCAGGACTTTTAGATGAAATTTATCACTTTGCAATTAGAAATTATTTTAAGAAAAATTTTCCAAATGCATTTCAAGATGCAATTACCAATGTTAGAGAGAATTTAAGCGAAGAAAAGTTTGATTTGTTACTTCTCGATTTTATTAAAGTTTTCCTCCGCAAAAAGTTTTAAAAATGAATTAAAACCTGAAGAATATTTAAATCAATATTCTGATAATATTTCCAATAGAGAAATTTTAATTGAGGAATTATTGCTACTTCATTTGGCAAATTTAAATCCGGCTTTTCAAAAACTTAAAGAACTTTTTGATGATAATTATATTTCAGAAAAGGAAGTTTACAAATCTACCTTAACAAAATTTAGAACAGTTTTTTAAGAAAGAAGAATTTAGAATTGGCATAAATAACAGCGACTTATTCTCATTCTTAAAAATGCCATTCCAAAAATTTTCAACAAGTCTTTGGGATCAACTTGATTTTATTAAAAATGAATGGGGCATCTTTATTGATTCTGAATTGATAAAAAAATATTCAGCAGTCAAGATTTGTTTATTGAAAGCATAAAATTTGATCAACATTTTGGCGGCGGCGGCGGTGCTCCCACAATTGTTCCTCAATACAAAGGAAAAGCGATAGATGCTTCCAGCTTGGTAATTGGTAAATCTAAATTTAAATACGCAGAAGATTCCACAAAAGATTATGATGAACCTGAGCAATTCACACCGGACACGAACTGGATGCCGAAATTAGTTTTGATTGCGAAAAATATTTACGTCTGGATGGATCAACTTTCTAAAAATATCAAAGAGAAATAAAAACTTTAGATCAAATTCCAATTGAAGAATTAGCACAATTAAGAAAGTGGAATATAAATTCACTTTAATTAATGTTTTGGGAAAGAAGTACAGCTTCAAAAAAAATAAAACATATGATGGGAAATATTGATGCGGTTGCTTCTGCATATTCACTCTATGATTACCAAATTGCTAACGATCTTGGAGGGAAGCAGCATATAATATTTTTAATGAAAGAGCTAAATCCAAAGGAATAAGATTAGCAAGCGATATGGTTCCAAATCATACGGGAATATACTCAAAGTGGATTGTTGAACATCCCGAGTATTTTATTCAATTGGATTATCCTCCTTTCCCAAATTATAAATTTACCGGAGAAAATCTTTCAGAACATCACGATGTTGAAGTTAGAATTGAAGACCAATATTGGGCAAAGACAGATGCAGCAGTTGTTTTCCAGAGAAGGAATTCACGAACTGGAGAAGTTAAATATATTTATCACGGAAATGACGGAACAAATATGCCGTGGAACGATACGGCTCAATTAAATTTATTAAAAGCTGAGGTTAGAGAGGCGGTAATTCAAAAAATATTTGAGGTTGCGCGTAAGTTTTCCGTAATTCGTTTTGATGCTGCAATGACATTGGCAAAAAACATTTTTCCTGATTGTGGTATCCTGAACCGGGCAAAGGCGGCGATATCCCTTCTCGAGCAGATTTTGCTCTTTCGCGAGCACAGTTTGATGAATTATTTCCAAAAGAATTTTGGCGAGAAGTCGTTGATAGAATCAATACCGAAATGCCTGAAACACTTCTGCTAGCAGAGGCATTCTGGCTAATGGAAGGATACTTTGTTAGAACTCTTGGAATGCACCGCGTTTATAACAGTGCATTTATGAATATGTTGATGAAAGAAAATAATGCCGAGTACCGAGAATTGATAACTAACACTTTGGAATTTGAGCCTGAAATTCTAAAACGTTACGTAAACTTTATGAGTAATCCGGATGAGGAAACAGCAATTGATCAATTCGGAACTGACGATAAATATTTTGGAGTACTAATTTTAATGTGCACGCTTCCGGGCTTGCCAATGCTTGCTCATGGACAAATTGAAGGATTTAAAGAAAAGTATGGCATGGAATATCAACGGGCCTATTATAATGAAATTCCAAATCATTGGCTTGTTGAAAAACATGAAAAGGAAGTTTTTCCAATTCTTGCAAAAAGATATTTATTTGCTGATGTAGATAATTTTTGGCTATATGATTTCGTGAATAAAAATAAAAAACTAAATGAGAATGTTTTTGCATATACCAATTCTGCTCGTGGAGAAACAGCTCTGGTTATTTATAATAATAAGTTTGAAGCGGCAAATGGATTTATAAATTTTTCCCGACAAAAATTAAGCGGAAGTGGTGACAATAAATACTTAAGCAATATAAAAATTTCTGATAATCTTCGAATTCAAAACAGCGATTTTCATTTCTATATTTTAAAAATACCACAAATAATTTGGAATATTTATTTAATGGTACTGATATCAATAAAAAAGGTTTACAGCTTAATCTAAATGGATTTGAGTATAGAGTTTTTATTAGCATTGAAGAACTTTATGATACAACCGGCAAACTGTATAAATTCTATAAAGAAAATTTTGGAATTGGAATTTGGGATATTAAAGATAAGCTAAATGATATTGACCTTCAGCCGATTCAACATGAATTCAAAAAAATATTTGCGGATGAAAACATTCCTCATTTATTGGATTTAACTTTTGCAAGAACCTTTAAAAAGTGCGAGAATCAAAAGCTATACTTCAAGAGATTGAAAATAAATTCGCTCATTTCTCTAAAAGGTTGTTAAAATATTTTAATGTTGATTATAAGTCAGATTCTATTGACATAAACTTTGGTAATAAACTAAACACTGTTGTTGATTTAATTAAAATTGGGAAAATTAAGAAAGTTAAAAAATCAAAAACTGATTTACAGATTATTGAAATGTTCAGTGACAAACACAAACTTAACTGGATTCTAATTTTAATTTATGAGACAATTTTAAGTTCACGTGAAAATTTTGGTGAAAATGAAATTGCAGAATTTTTCCCTGAGAACATTAAAATTAAAAATCCAGTTCAGCAGATTTTAAAAAAGATTTAACAATAGTAATGATGAAGTTACAAGAAAAATAATTTTATTAAATCTGCTTATAACATTTGAAAAAGATTTTGAAAATCTAAATGGAAATCTTGATGATTTATTAAAAATTAGAACACAAAAAAGAATTATTTGGCTTTTTAATTACAACGAATAATGAGTTTCTTAATAATCTATTGAATAACGAACTGACTCAAACTCTTATAGATGTTAATGAATATGAAGGTAAACAATATTTCAATAAAGAAAGATTTGAGGATTTTGTGAGTTTCTTTTTGCAATTCGCTATACATCAAATATTCCTGAGTATAATATCTAAACGCAAAGGGAAGTGATTAAAGAGAAACGGGTTTTAAGTCTAGCAAGAAAATCCTTGATGTTGGAAACATACTTAAACAATCTCGCCTCTGATTCAAAATATGTTTTTACTGATTTTATAAAAAATTTTCAAGAAAAAAAAAGCAAAAAGAAAGTGGTAAGTAAAAAAAAAGTAAAATTAAGAAGTAAAAAATTAAAAAGTCCCTCTCAAGAGGGACTTTCAAAAGACTTGCAAAGTGCACTCCAAAATTGAAATTTGTGAGATAATTTGATTTCTTGTTTTATAATCTTAATTTGCCAATTCTTTAGCCAACATTTCATTAATTGCCGCAGCGGCTTTTCTGCCTTCTCCCATAGCAAGAATTACAGTTGCAGCTCCAAGAACAATATCTCCACCAGCAAAAACTCTATCCATAGATGATTTTTGTTTATCATCTACTATAATATTTCCCCACTTATTTGTTTCAAGACTTGGGGTTGTTTGTTTAATAAGTGGATTACTGCCATTCCCAATTGCAACAATAACTGTATCAACATCTATAATAAATTCACTTCCTTCAATAACAACAGGTCTTCTTCTTCCTGAACTATCCGGTTCGCCTAATTCATATCTCAAACATTCCATTGCACGTACTTTACTTTTCTCATCGCCTAAAATTCTTTTTAGCATTTGTTAAAAGTTAAATTCAATTCCTTCTTCTTTTTTGTATGCAGAACTTCTTCTTTTCTTGCAGGCATTTCAACTTCAGTTCTTCTGTAAATTACATAAACTTTTTTCTGCTCCCAATCTTAATGCCATTCGTGCAGAATCCATTGCAACATTGCCACCTCCTCCTAAAACTGCAACAACTTTGGATGGATAAATCGGTGTATCAGCTTTTGTTTTATCAAATGCTCTCATTAAGTTTGCGCGAGTAAGATATTCATTTGCAGAAAATACTCCAACCAAATTTTCACCTTCAATTCCCATAAACATAGGCAATCCTGCACCAGTGCCAACAAATACTGCGTCAAAACCATCTTTCTCAATTAAATCGGTTAATTTCCTTGTTCTGCCAACAACATAATTTTTCTTTATCTCTCAACACCCATTTTAACCAAAGTATCAATCTCTTCATCAACAATATCATTTGGCAACCTAAACTCAGGAATTCCATATCTCATTACTCCACCAAGTTTATGGAATGCCTCAAAAATAGTAACTGAGTGTCCTTCTCTTCTTACATCTGCGGCAACCACAAGTCCGGCAGGACCGCTGCCAACTACAGCAACCTTTTTTCCCTGTTTCTGGTTTTACATGTGGAATTTTAACTGTGCCTTGTTCTCTTTCCCAATCAGCCACAAATCTTTCTAACCGCCCAATAGCAACAGATTTGTCAACATCCTTTAGAGCTAAACCCACTTTGCAATTTTCTTGGCACTGTGTTTCTTGAGGACAAACTCTTCCGCATATTGAAGGAAGCAAACTTGCATCTTTAATTACATCAACAGCATTTTGGAATTCCCCATAAGCAATATGTTTAATAAAACCCGGGATATCTATTTTAACAGGACAGCCGTCAATACACGTTTGTTTTACACATTCCAAGCATCTTAAAGCCTCAACTCTTGCTTCTTCCATTGTGTATCCAATTGCGACTTCCTCTAAATTATGCGCTCTAATATTTGGATCTTGCGCAGGCATTTCTTGAGCTGGTATTTTTAATCTATCTTTAGCTTTTAAGTCTTCAACGTTATGTATATAATCATTTAATATTTTTAGCATTTGCACTTAGAATATCTGCAGATTGGTAACTCATATTTTAACTCCGAAAAATTTATAATTATTCAGCTAGCTTAAGCCATCTAAATAGCATGAATGTTTATCTGATTCAATTTCTTTATAAGAATTTAAACGTGCCATCATATTATCGAAATCAACTTTATGTCCGTCAAACTCAGGCCCATCAACACAAACAAATTTAACTTCACCGCCAACATTTACTCTGCATCCGCCGCACATTCCGGTTCCATCTACCATGATAGTATTCAATGAAACTTCAGTGTAAACTTCATATGGTCGTGTAGTTTCAGCACAGAATTTCATCATGATTGGTGGACCAATTGCAATAACCATATCGGGTTTATTTTCTCTTTCACAAATTTCTTTAAGTGGTACGGTTACTAAAGATTTTCTGCCATAGCTTCCGTCATCGGTGCAGACAATAAATTCATCTGCAATTTTTTTCATCTCTTCTTCCATAATTATAAGATCTTTATTTCTTGCTCCAATTATAGTGATAACTTTATTCCCAGCCGCTTTTAATGCTTCTGCTATTGGGTGAAGTGGAGCAACGCCAATACCACCGCCAACACACACAACCGTTCCATGATTCTTAATATGAGTTGGATTACCCAATGGACCAACCAGAACTGGAATATCATCTCCAACATTTAATTTGGAAAGCTCATCAGTTGTTAAACCAACCACTTGAAAGATTATAGTGATTGATCCTTCTTCAATATTTGCATCGGCAATTGTTAAAGGAATTCTTTCACCAAGATCTTCATCGATTTGTAAAATGATAAACTGACCTGCTTTTTCTTTCCTCTGCGATTAATTTTGCTTCAAGTTTCATTTTATAAACGCTTTCTGAAAGTTTTTCTTTAAATAAAATTTTTGACATTTAATTCCTTAATTAATAAAAAATTACTTTATGACATAAAGAGATATCAACATCTAAAATTATAAAAAAAATATTAAATTTCAATCCTAAATTTCATAGTAATCCTCGAAAAATAAACTAATTAATTAATTTATATGTGACAAAGGTTTTTGAATTTTCATGACTATAAGTTATCTTAACACTTGAATTTATTACTTATTTATTAAAAATAAGGAGATATAAAGTGGTCATTGCCATTCCTAAAGAAATAATGCCGGGTGAAAATAGAGTTTCAATGGTACCCGATGTTGCCTCAAAGCTTATCAAAAAAGGTTTTACAATTAAAGTTGAAAAAGACGCAGGTATTTCTGCCGGTTTTACAAATGAGCAATATACATCGGCTGGGGTAAGTGTTGTTGATTCATTAGAAGAATTATATAATTCTGATATAATCCTAAAAGTTCAACGTCCAATTGAAAACGAGCAAGGTAAGAATGAATTAAGTCTTATTAAAGAAGGTTCTCTTTTAATTACTCTTTTATATCCACTGCATTACCCTGAACTTGCTAAAAAATGTGCGGAAGCCGGAGTTAATGTAATTTCAATGGATGCGATTCCAAGAACAACTCTTGCGCAAAAATGGATGCGTTAAGTTCACAGGCAAACTTAGCTGGTTATAAATCAGTGCTTATGGCAGCAAATGAATTAGGAAAAATCTTTCCACTGATGATGACCGCTGCTGGAACAATTCAACCAGCAAGAGTTGTTATTATGGGAGCTGGTGTTGCCGGACTTCAAGCTTTGGGCACTGCTAAAAGGTTAGGTGCTATAGTTGAAGTTTCTGATATTCGTCCTTCTGTAAAAGAGGAAGTCCAATCATTAGGCGGACGATTTATTGAAGTTGATACTGATGAAAATATGCAAGATGCCGGCGGTTATGCAAAAGAAGCCTCGGAAGAATTTCTTAAAAAACAAAAAGAGTTAATTTTTAAGCATGTAACTAATGCAGATATTGTGATTACAACTGCTCTTGTCCCTGGAAGAAAAGCACCGGTTTTAGTTACCGAAGAAATGGTAAAAGGGATGCGCCCTGGTTCTGTTGTTTTAGATATGGCTGTAGAATTTGGTGGTAATTGCGAAATCAGTGAAAAAGGAAAAACGGTTAAAAAACATGGTGTAATAATTATAGGTGAGCCAAATATTCCAAGTTTAGTTGCTACAAATGCAAGTGAAGTTTACAGTAAAAATATTTTGGCACTACTTGAGCATATCTCAAAAGAAGGAAAAGTTGAACTTAACCTTGAAGATGAAATTGTAAAAGGTGCTTTAATTACACACAATAAGGAAGTTGTTCAAGAAAGAACAAAAAGTTTATTATAAAATAAATGGAATAAAATTATGGAAATTCACGAATTAATTATGTTAATCTACGTATTTGCTCTTGCGGTATTTGTTGGTTTTGAGTTAATTACAAAAGTTCCGCCAACGTTACACACTCCTTTAATGTCAGGCTCAAATGCCATTTCTGGAATTACAATTGTTGGAGCCTTATTAAGCGCGGGATTAGAAGAATTTACAATCAGCACAATACTGGGATTGGTTGCATTAATTTTTGCAACTATAAATGTGGTTGGAGGTTATTTAGTTACTGATAGAATGTTAAAAATGTTCAAAAAGAAATAGAGGGTAGAATATGGAAGTTGTATCATACTTAGTTTATTTAATTGCTTCTATCCTATTTATTTTTGGAATTAAGAAGCTTGGTTCACCTAAAACTGCACGACAAGGAAATTTTCTTTCAGCCTTAGCAATGTTTTTGGCGGTTGTAATTACACTCTTCGATCAAAGAGTTTTAACGTTTGAATACATAATCATTGGCATTGTGGTTGGCTCGGCCATTGGTGCGTTTATGGCTATAAAAGTTCCAATGACCGGAATGCCGCAAATGGTTGGTTTGCTGAATGGTTTTGGTGGTGGTGCCTCCGCATTAGTCGCTTTCGCAGAATATTATCACATCTTAAATAAAACAAATACTTTAGATATTTCAACGGGTGTAACAATTGTTTTATCTGTCTTAATTGGCGCAGTTACTTTTACTGGCTCATTCATTGCATTTGGTAAACTTCAAGGATTTGTAACCGGAAAAGTTGTGAAATATCCACTTCAAAATCCGATTAATATTCTTCTTCTGTTAATAGTGTTAGGTCTTGGTTACTATGTAGTAGCAAATCCGACAAGTGACTTAATTCTTCTTGCAGTTGTTGGAATATCACTATTACTTGGAGTATTGTTGGTTTTACCTATTGGTGGTGCAGATATGCCGGTAGCGGTTTCATTGCTTAATTCTTATTCGGGTTTAGCTGCTTCAATGACCGGATTTGTTCTCCAGAATAATATGTTAATTATTGCAGGTGCTTTAGTTGGTGCATCCGGAATTATTTTAACTTTAATTATGTGCAGAGGAATGAATCGCTCATTAATGAATGTTGTTCTTGGTGGTTGGGCAGATGCTGGCAGTGGCGGAACTGGAGAAGGGCTGGTCCTCAAGGTGATGCCAAATCTGTTGACGCTGAAGAATTAGCAATGATTTTAGATTCTGCTCAAAGTGTTGTTATTGTTCCAGGCTATGGAATGGCTGTCGCTCAAGCTCAACATGCTGTAAGGGATTTGACAAATATTTTAGAAAAGAAAAATATTAGTGTAAGATTTGCAATTCACCCTGTTGCGGGAAGAATGCCAGGACATATGAATGTTCTTTTAGCAGAAGCTCAAGTTTCTTATGATAAACTTTTTGCTTTAGAAGATATAAATGATGATTTCCCCAATGTAGATGTTGCCTTAATTATTGGCGCAAATGATGTCGTTAATCCTGCAGCACGCCATGATAAGAATTCACCAATTTATGGTATGCCGATATTAAATGTTGATTATGCTAAAACAGTTGTGGTAAACAAACGCTCACTTAATGTTGGCTATGCCGGTATTCAAAATGAATTATTCTTTTACCCAAATACGCTAATGTTTTTTGGAAGCGCGAAAGAAGCAGTTAATAAATTGGTGAACGAGATTAAAGAGCTATAGAAATCAAAAACTATTTTTATTTGGGCTATCTTTATGGATAGCCCTTTTTATATCCACTAGTATTTAATAAAATTTAACTCAACTTTATTTTTAGGTTGTTCGATGCGGACATTATTTAGAACTTTCATCATGGTTTTATGGTTACATCAATTGAAGCACAAAATATGAATGTTAATTTACTTCCTTATCCTGCAGAAATTGTATTAACAAATAATAAGCACAGAATTGACAAAAGCTTTAGTATACAAAACTCCTTAGTTTCTGAGAGGTTACAAAAATATGCTGATAAATTTATTCAGCGTTTATCAAATAGAACTGGATTGTTTTTTGATAATCCAACCGTAATGGATATTTCTCAAAATCAAAAACCTTCTTTAGTGATACGCACGAATAGAATTGGAGAAGTTAAGCTTTTGAAGATGAATCTTACAAATTAATTATTAATGAAAAAGATATTTTAATTGAATCTAAAACTGATATTGGCGCTTTAAGAGGTCTAGAAACATTACTTCAACTATTAAATTCTGATTCAGAGGCTACTATTTCCAGACTTGTGCAATAAATGATAAACCTCGTTTCCCTTGGCGAGGATTGATGATTGACGTTGCCAGACATTTTATGCCAATTGAAGTTATTAAAAGAAATTTAGACGGAATGGCAGCAGTAAAAATGAATGTGCTTCACTTACATCTTTCGGATGATCAAGGTTTTAGAGTTGAAAGTAAAATATTTCCAAAACTTACTGAGTTAGGTTCTGATGGAAATTATTTCACGCATGAACAAATTAAAGAAATCATTGAATACGCTGATGATAGGGGAATAAGAGTTTATCCTGAATTTGATGTCCCTGGACATGCAACTGCAATATTGACTGCATTCCCAGAATTAGCAAGCGCTCCCGGTCCTTATAAAATTGAAAGAAAGTTTGGGGTGATGGATCCAACTTTAAATCCAACAATAGAAGAGACTTACACATTTCTAGATAAACTATTCACCGAAATGTCTTCACTTTTATAGATGAATATTTTCACATTGGCGGTGATGAAAATAACGGAAAACAATGGAATTTAAACGATTCGATCCAACAGTTTAAGAAAGAAAAAGGAATTAAGGATAACCACGATTTACAAGCTTATTTTAATAACAGAGTATTAAAAATTCTTACTCAGAATAATAAAAAATGATTGGCTGGGATGAGATTCTTAACGATAATGTTCCAAATAATATTGTTATTCAATCTTGGAGAGGAAAAGAAGCTTTAGTTGAAGCAGCAAAGAAAGGGTATCAAGGAATTTTATCAAATGGTTATTATATTGATTTGATGCAGCCGACTGTTTACCATTACTTAAATGATCCTATTATTGAGAATGCCGATTTAACAGAATTGGAGAAAGAAAAAATTCTTGGGGGCGAAGCCACTATGTGGGCTGAGTGGGTAACTGCAGAAAATATTGACTCAAGAATTTGGCCTCAGAACCGCAGCTATTGCTGAGAGATTTTGGTCACCCAAAGAAATTACTGATGTTGAAAATATGTTTAAAAGATTAGATAAAGTAAGTTACCAGTTAGAAGATGTAGGATTGACACATATTTCATTTCAAGAAAAATTTTAAGAAGATTAACAAATAATCAAAATACTTTTCCTTTAAAAGTTTTGATTGATGTTGTTGAACCACTTCAAGAATATAAAAGAGCTGGTGATGCAAAAAAAATGGATTTGAATTTTCTCAATATTCGCCTTATACACGAGTAATTGATGCATCAATTGTGGATTCTAAAACTATTTTAGAATTCAATAAAATGTAAATAACTTAGTTGAGAAAAATGATAAATCAGTAATATCTGCAATTAAAAGTGAATTAAAATTATTAAAAGAAAATCACTCAAAACTATTACCAATTATAGATTCATCTCCAATATCATTTGAAATAAAACCGCTCTCTGAAAATTTAAATAAACTTGCTAAAGTTGGCTTAGAAGCAATTGACTTTTTATAGGTAAAGAAAAAGTTTCAGGGAATGGAAACAAAATGCTGAAATAATTATTGAGGAATCAAAAAATCATATGGACAAGTAGAGATTGTAATTGTTGAATCTATCCAAAAATTAGTCAGTGCACTTATTTAATTCAAAAATTTTAGGGAATTCAAATGGCCGATAGAATAGCAAAAAAAGTACATCCAGCAGCTTGGGTTCCTACTTTGTATTTTTCAGAAGGACTACCTTTTGTGGCCACTTCTGTAGTTTCTGTCTTAATGTATAAAAGTTTAGGATTAAGCGATTCTGAAATAGCATTATTTACAACATTGGTAATGTGGCCTTGGACGCTGAAGCCGCTTTGGGGACCTTTTATTGAGATGTTCAAAACAAAAAAGTATTTTGTTGTTGCCACTCAATTTATTGGAGGAGTTTCATTTGGTTTATTAGCACTTTCGCTTCCATTAACTGGATTTCTTCAATACTCTTTAATTATGTATGTAATTATTGCTTTCAATTCTGCAACGCATGATATTGCTGCAGATGGAGTTTATGTAAATGCTTTAAATAATCTTGAACAGGCAAAATATGTTGGCTGGCAAGGGGCATTTTATAATGTGGCAAAAGTATTATCTCAAGGTGCACTAGTATACATTGCCGGAAAATTGGAACTTACGATTGGGGTTGTGGAAGCTTGGATGGTGGTGATGGGAATTATTGGGGCAATATTATTACTTATGAGTTTATATCACTATAAAGTTCTTCCAACCGGTGGTTCCTCAACATCAGTTAAAAATGTTAAAGAAGCGATGGCAACTTTTTGGGAAGTTGTAAAATTATTTTTTGAAAAGAAATATATCATCTGGGGAATTGCTTTTATAATTTTATTCAGAACCGCAGAAGGACAGCTCACAAAAATAGTCCCATTATTTATGCGTGCGGACCGTATTGATGGTGGTTTGGGACTGTTAACTTCTGACATTGGAATTGCTTATGGAATTTTTGGAGCAACTGCTTTTGTTCTTGGCTCAATTTTGGGCGGATATTTTGTAGCAAAGAGAGGATTGAAAAACTCTATTTTTATTCTTGCAATAATATTTAATCTTCCAGATGCCGTTTATACTTATTTGGCAATAACGGTACCCGAGAGTTTTACAATAATATGCGCAGCAATTTCCGTTGAATGGTTTGGATATGGATTTGGTTTTGTGGGAGTAATACTTTTTATGATGCAGCAAATAGCGCCCGGTCCTTATAAAATGGCTCATTATGCATTTGCAACCGCAATTATGAATTTGGGTTTTATGCTGCCTTCAATGGTTAGTGGGTTTATAAGTGATTATTTAGGTTATAAAAATTTCTTCATTTGGGTAATGATCGCAACCATTCCATCATTTTTAGTGGCTTGGTTTGTTCCATTTAAAGATGTTATAAAAGATCCAGTTGCTGAATAATGGTTTTAATTTGCTATACAAATTATTCAAATTCTAATTTTAAATATTAACTTTCAATTTTAAAGTGAAAAATGAAGTACGGTTTTTTTGATGATGAAAACAAAGAGTATGTAATCGAGCGGCCAGATGTGCCAGTCTCATGGACGAATTATCTGGGCGTAAAAGATCTCTGCACAGTTATATCTCACAATGCTGGTGGGTATTCTTTTTATAAATCAACAGAGCATCATAGAGTTACAAGGTTTAGACCAAATGGCGTGCCTATGGATAGACCCGGGCATTATATTTACTTGCGTGATGATGATACTGGAGAGTATTGGTCTATTTCTTGGCAGCCTGTTGGCAAAGATTTTACAAAAGCAAAATATACTTGCAGGCATGGCTTATCTTATTCAAAATTCCAATGCGATTATAATGGAATAGAAGCTGAACAACTTTTATTTATTCCAATAGAAGACGATGTTGAATTATGGGATATAAAACTCACCAATAGTTCTGGCAAGCCTAAGAACATTAGTATTTTTACATATCTTGAATTTTCTTTTCATCATGTCGAAATAGATAATCAAAACTTTCAAATGAGTTTATACGCGAGTGGTTCAAATTTTAAAGATGGCATAATTGAATATGATTTCTTCTACGAGCCATGGACTTATCACTTTTTTGCATCCAATTTTAATCCTGATAGCTTCGATTGCGTACGAGATAAATTTATTGGAAACTATAGAACTGAATCAAATCCAATATCTGTTGAACGTGGAGAATGTTTTAACAGCACAGAACTGGGTGGAAACCATTGCGGCTCACTTCATAAAAAAATTATATTACAGCCTGGAGAAAGTTCCAGATTAATTTTTATGTTGGGAGTTGGATCAAGAGAAGAAAAAGGATATGAAATAAAAAAGAAGTACTCAGATTTAACCAATGTTGATAAGGCTTTTAACGATCTTAAAAATTATTGGGAAGAAAAAACTTCTATTTTAAAATGTAAAACTCCACACAAAGGTTTTGATTCCATGATTAACATTTGGACACTATACCAAGCCGAAACTTGCGTGGTTTGGTCAAGATTTGGTTCATTCATTGAAACTGGCGGAAGAGTTGGAATCGGGTACAGAGATACCTCACAAGATATTATGGGTGTTGTTCATACAAATCCAAATAAAACTAAAGAGCGAATTTTAGAACTTTTACAAGGTCACACAAGCTTTGGATATGGCTTACATCTATTTGATCCGGAAGTTTTTAAGCCAAAAGAAAATAAATTACCCGGAGTAAAACTTCCAACTGTAGTTCCAACAAAAAATCCTTCTGATATAATTCATGGAATGGAAGATGTCTGTTCAGATGATGCAATTTGGTTAGTTGCTTCAATATGTGAATGGATTGTTGAAAATGGAGATTTAGATTTTTTTAATCATGTTGTTCCTTTTGCCAATGGTGGGGATGCAACTGTTTATGAACATCTTACTAGAATTTTAGATTTTTCTGCTAAGTATGTCGGGCAAACCGGTATCTGTCAAGGCTTACGTGCTGATTGGAACGATTGTTTAAATCTTGGTGGTGGTGAAAGTTCAATGGTTTCATTTATGCATTATTGGGCAATTAAAATATTTATTGAATCAGCAAAACAACTTAATAGAAATGATGATGTTGTAAAATATATGGAAATGGCAGAGAAGGTTAAAAATGCTTGTGAAGAAGTTCTGTGGGATGGGGAGTGGTATTTGCGTGGCTTTACCAAAACCGGGAAAAAAATTGGGACGAATGAAACTGAAGAAGGAAAAGTTTTCTTAAATGCACAAAGCTGGGCAGTACTTTCTGGAGTCGCTTCCGAAGAAAGAGCTATAAAATCAATGGATGCTGTTGATAAATTTCTTTATTCAAAATATGGACTGCATTTACTTTACCCGGCTTACGGAAAACCAAATGATGAAATTGGGTATGTGACTAGAGTTTACAAAGGTATAAAAGAAAACGCATCAATCTTTAGTCACCCAAACCCTTGGGCGGTAATTGCTGAATGCGAGCTTGGAAGAGGGAACCGGGCAATGAAATTTTACGATGCAATTTTACCTTATAATCAAAATGATATGATTGAAATTAGACAATCGGAGCCGTATTCTTATTGCCAATTTATTATGGGAAAAGATCATACTGCACACGGAAGAGCAAGGCATCCATGGTTAACAGGCACGGCTTCTTGGTTTTATACAGCAGCAACAAAAAATATTTTGGGTATAAAACCAACTTATCAAGGCTTAGTAATTGACCCATGTATTCCATCTGACTGGAAAGAATTTGAAGTAATCAGAAAATGGAGAGGAGCAACTTACAATATTAAAGTAAGTAATCCGAACAGTATTGAAAAGGGAATATACTCTATAAAAATAAATGGCGAAATTGTTAATAATCCAATTCCTATTGCTCCCAAAGGTACAATAGTAAATGTTGAAGTAATAATGCGATGATTAATTTACAATCTTATTTTGGATAAAGGATTTTATAGTATTGCCGACTAGCTGGCGAGTTACTGAAAATATGGAAAATTTTATATACTATAGTTTGATTAAGTATGATCCTAATATGCTTGGGCATTTATTTACATTATGGTCATCTGCAAAGGGAGATGAACTTTTGAATTATCCACCTTTGGTTGAAGGATTAAAATTTGGGAAACCATTTTTTAATAGTACGAATCATAAATAATTAATATCTTTATTTTTGTTTAATAATCTTAATCGGTGAACAAATGGGTGAACTTAATTGGCTGGACATTTCTGTAATAATTCTATTTTTCATTATTATTTTTAGTATTGCAGCTTACTATTCAAGACAAGCCGGCAAGAATACCGATGAGTTTTTTCTTTCGGGAAGAAACATGCCGTGGTACATTGCTGGAACCGCAATGGTTGCAACTACTTTCGCTGCAGATACGCCTCTTGCTGTAACCGAATTAGTTGCCAAAAATGGAATTGCGGGGAACTGGCTTTGGTGGAATTTAGCAATTGGAGGAATGCTCACGGTTTTTTTCTTTGCTAAATTATGGCGGCGTGCAAATATCATCACTGACGTTGAATTTGTTGAATTAAGATATTCAGGAAAATCCGCAGCTTTCCTAAGAGGTTTTAGAGCCATTTATCTTGGTCTGTTTATGAACGCAATTGTGATGGGCTGGGTAAATAAGGCAATGGAAAAAATATTCTCTGTTGTAATTCCTACTTATGATCCATTTACTTTAGTCGTAATTACTGCGCTAATAATTGCAGTCTATGCTTCAGCTTCTGGATTATTAGGCACTGCAAGAACAGATAGTTTTCAATTTGTGTTTGCAATGCTTGGATGTATTGTCTTGGCAATAATAATTGTTCAGGAACCGGAAATTGGAGGTCTTACAGAATTAAGAAATAAATTGCCGGAAAGTACTTTACAGTTTTTTCCATCAATTGGTGATATTGGAGTTAGCGGAGCTATGAGTGGAGTTTTTGCTCTTTCTGTTGGTGCATTTGTTGCACACGTTGCTTTGCAATGGTGGAGCAGCTGGTATCCTGGTGCAGATCCTGGCGGTGGCGGTTATATTGCTCAAAGAATGATGTCTGCCAAAGATGAAAAAAATAGTGTATTTGCAACTTTATGGTTTACAATTGCACATTATGCAGTTCGTCCATGGCCATGGATAATTGTAGCATTAGCCTCTTTAGTTTTGCTACCGAGAAGCACAGTGGAAAATTTAAAGATTGAAAACGCCCAATACTATTCAGTTTCAGAAAAAATTCAGTCAAAAACCAATTTAACAAATGAAGAATCATCTTTAAAATCTAACGAGGATTTTAACACTTACTATGATAAATATGAAAATACAGTCGATCCCGGAATAATGTATCCCAAATTAATGTTGAAGTATTTGCCAGCTGGCTTACTTGGAATGTTAATAGCAGTATTCCTTGCAGCTTATATGTCAACAATAGCATCTCAGCTTAATTGGGGTACTTCTTATTTGATAAACGATTTTTATAGAAGATTTGTTAAAAAAGATGGAGATGATAAACACTATGTTATTATTTCTAGAATTGGAATTATTGTGGTGACTATTTTTTTTCATTAATAGTTACAAGATATTTTTTAACAACTATTTCTGGTGCATGGGAATTTATCATCAATGCCAGCGCGGGTTTGGGATCAGTATTAATTTTACGTTGGTATTGGTGGAGAATCAATGCGTGGTCGGAAATTTCTGCAATGATAGCTCCACTTATAATTTACCCTATTGCTAAATATAGCTTTGGTTTAGAATCCCCAATTACGCTTTACCCAATTGTTTTTGGAACAACAATAGTCTGGCTTATAGTTACCTATTTAACAAAACCGGTTGATGAAAACAAACTAATTCAATTTTATACTCAAACATTCCCTGGTGGAATAGGTTGGAAAAGAATTAGTGAGAAAGTTGGTAAAATTAAAAGTGAAATGAATTTTGGGAAAGCATTTATAAATTGGGTTTTAGGCGTTGTTTTAGTTTATTCGTTTCTATTTGGATTAGGTAGTTTATTATTTGGATTTTATTCTAACTTAGCAATTTATTCAGTTTTGGCACTAATTAGTGCTGTGGTAATTTATAAAAATTTGAGCACCACGTAAAATAATATTTTGCAAATTATTTTTTGAAGAAAAATGTTTGATAATGGTGGCTTGTTCTAAAGTTACTAAACCGCCGCAGTTTGATTCTTCAAAAATTATATCAAGCAAAGGAAGGAATTTTTTTATTTTTTCTTCTGTGTCAACAATTTCAATTACAAGCGGCAAATCTTCAGAAAGTCTTAAAACTTTTGAAGTGTGAATAGTACTGTTTGCACCAAAACCCATAATGCCTTTATAAACAGTTGCTCCGGCAAGATTATTTTTTTTGCAGATACAACAATTTTTTCATAAACTGATACTGGACCAATTTTATCATTTTCACCGATAAAAATTCTTAACAATTGAGCCTTTGATTCCATCATGATATTTCCTCTATTTTGTGAAAATATATGCTAAGTAAATCCCAAATAAAGTTACTGCAACGTTTAGGAAAATATTTAAAACCGGCAAATAAAAATTGTGAATCACGCAGTAGGTTAATTGTCTCCAGTGAGAAAGTAGTAAAAAAGTAGTTAAGCCGCCGCAGAAACCAACACCTAAAAGTACTTTTAAATTATTGGAAAGCAATTCCTTATCGTCTAATCCAAAAATTAAAAACCCCAAAAATATGCTTCCTATTATATTCACCAATAAAGTTCCAAAAGGGAAATAAATAGGAAGAATTTTGGAAACATTATTGGAAATAAAATAGCGTAAACCTCCGCCAAAACCTGCACCTAGAAAAACTAATAAATAATTCATAAATGGTTCTATTAGTGAAATAATAACTGTAAATATTTTTTCTAAATATACTAACTTTTTAGTTTTGATTAGTCTAAATAATTAAATTAGATATTCTTTCTATTTTGGAGGATTTATGAAAAATAAGCAGATAACAATCTTTATTATTATTGCATTATTCGGTTTTCTTCCAATACTATTTTTGCAAAAGAGCTAAAATTAATTCACGAAAAATCATTTAATGTACGCAATGGAGAAAATTTAATTGTTAAGACAGATGTTGGAGATGTAACGGTAAAAACCTGGGATAATAAAGTAGTAAGCATCAAAATTTATGGCGATAAAGATGCAGAAGCAAAAATGGAATTCTCTTTTAATCAAAGTGAAAATAGTGTGGAAGTAATTGGGGAAAAAGAAGGCGGCAAACTATTTGGCTGGTTTAGTAGAATTGAATTGAAATTTGAAATTACAGTTCCAAGAGAATTTAATCTAAATCTAAAAACCTCCGGCGGAGATTTAGTTGCAAGAAATATTATGGGGGAATTTCAACTGAAAACTTCCGGAGGAGATATTTATCTTAATGAAGCTGAAGGAAATTTAGATGCTTCAACATCCGGTGGAGATATAAATTTATTAAAGTATTTAGGTGATATTGATGTTTCTACATCTGGCGGTGATATTGAAATTAGTGCATCAAAAGGAAAAACTTTTGCCTCAACCTCAGGCGGTGATATCGTAATTAAATCAACAGAAGGTGAAGTGAACGCAAAAACCTCCGGTGGTGATATTTCTCTAAATTATTCCGGTGAAAATTATGGAGTTAATCTTGCAACTTCCGGAGGAGATATTGACGTTAAATTGCCTGCAAATTTTAATGCTAATGTTGAGATTAAAACATCAGGTGGTAAAATTTACAATAGTTTTACTAATACCCAAAGTTCAAAAATGACCAAATCTAAATTAGAAGGTAAATTTAATAATGGCGGTAAAAATTTACGCTGTTCAACTTCCGGTGGAGATATTAACATAACTCAAAAATAATTTTTTATACGGGGGAATAATAAAAAGCATCTCAACTCTGAGGTGCTTTTTGTTTTTTAAATAGGTCAATTCCAATTCCATTGTTTAGAGCTTAAATTTTGGTATTTTTATTTTTTAATTAACTTTATTTTTTCCAAAATAATTAGGCTATATGCTCAAAAAATCCAAATTAAATTTGAGCTTTTTTCATATTACAAAAAAGTTACTCATATTTTTATGCATCGTATTTTTTGCTCAAAATAATTTTTCTTCATTCGTATATGCGTCAGATCCAATCATTAAAAGTCTGCAGGTGTATGCTAATAATGATCCAAATTCACTTCCGGTATTACAATTAAACAGTGGTGATAAACTTAAAATCAATTTTGAAGTTGAAGCTGAACATACTCCATCTTTTGCAATTCACTTTAAAATTTGTGATATGAATTGGGAGCCTTATGATAATTTATTATTACAAGGTACTAATGATAATGCATTAAGAAATGTTAATGTTGATCGCTTGCCTAACACAACAGAAGGCGCAGAATATTTTGTAAGTGAATCTTTCCCTAATAGAGATGTTCAATTTCTTTCAAGTGGTAATTGGATGTTCTACATTACAGATTCTTATGACGACGAATATGTTTATAATTTTGGTAAATTTTATGTTGTTGAAAATTTTGTTGAACTAAAAACTGAAATTCAAGATTGGCGAAGAGAGGGAAATATTTCATCAAATAACGCTTTAGATAGAGTTGAAAATTTAAAAGTGCATTTTAATTTACCCGATTCATTAACACCGTTTAGAGTTGAACATGTAGAAGTTGTTAAAAATTTGGAAATCAATTATGCACAAAAGATTTTAAAGGAATCTTTCCAAGATAATAAAGCGTATGAATGGGATGGTTCTAATTCGTTTACTTTTATTACACGTGATTTAGAACCAGGGAATGAATATCGGCAAGTAAATTTAAATGATAGAAATAAATATGAGTATCCCATCACCCGTGCACATTTTGATGGAATTGAATATTCTCGTTTTTATCAACTTGGGGAAAGAGATTTTAATGGCGGTTTTAAATTGATGAATAAAAATAATGAATATGCAGACTATTTGATTGCGACGTTTGAATTTGCCCCACCCGAAAAAATTTATGAGGATATTTTTATAGTAGGCTCATTTACTGATTGGGAAGTTTTACCCGGTTATAAATTAAATGATAAAGACGGTTATTATTCAATAAGTATTGAACTTAAAAGAGGTATTTACGATTACCAATATGTAACCGGAAATATAACCGATGAAGACGTTGAAGATATTGATTGGCGAATATTTGAAGGAAATTATTGGGAAACTAATAATAATTATTCAATATTTGTATATTACAAATCACCGGATAAAGGTGAATATGATCAAATAATTGGCTATAAGAAAATAACGAGATAAAATGAAATCGCTAAAGATCGGAATTATTGGCACAGGCCATCTGGGAAAAATTCACACAAAATTAGTTAAGGAAGTTGAACGGGCAAACTTAATTGGAGTTTATGATTTAAATTATGATACTTCTAAAAAAGTTGCTGAAGAACTTGATACAAATCATTTCCAAAATTTAGATAAGTTTTTAGAAGCCGTTGATGCAGTATCAATAGTAGCAACAACAAGTGCGCATTATGAACTAATTAAAAAATCTTTTGAAAAAGGCGTTCATGTTTTTGTTGAAAAGCCTATAACAAGCACTATAGCGCAAGCCGAAGAAGTTGTAAAATTAAGTGAGCATAAAAAATTAAAATTACAAGTTGGACATATTGAAAGATTCAACTCCGCTTTATTGAGTTTAGAAAAATATCAGCTTGATCCAAAATTTATCCAAACAGATAGACTTGCGCAGTTTAATCCGCGCGGAACAGATGTTGCTGTTGTTTTAGATTTAATGATTCATGATATTGATATTATTTTAAGTCTAATAAAAAGCAAAGTAAAAGAAGTTAGAGCAAGTGGAGTTGCCGTTGTTTCTGATAGCATTGATATTGCAAATGCCAGAATTGAGTTTGAGAATGGTGCTGTTGCAAATGTTACCGCAAGTAGAATTTCACAAAAGAAAATGAGAAAGATGAGAATGTTTCAAAAAGATTCTTATATTTCTGTCGATTTTAATTCAGGAGTTTCTGAAGTATTTAGATTAATATCACCCAAAGAAGTGGAAGAAAATCACTTTCTATCATTTGGCGAAATGGGAATTGGTGAAAACAAAAAGTCGGTTGTTTATGAGCAGCCCGAAATTAAAAAGTAAATGCTCTTAAACATGAACTTCAGCTTTTTGTAAATGCAGTTCTTGATAATAAGCGACCTGTTGTTAGTGGTGAAGATGGATTAAGAGCATTGAGAATTGCACAAATTATTATGGAAAAAATAGAGGAGTCAAAGTTAAAATGATAAAAAGAAAAAAATAATTTTGTTTGTGTTGTTAATTGGATTTATAACCTCTTGCGGAGTTTATAATTCGTTAATGAATTTATCAAAACTTAAATTCAAATTGGGATCGGTAAATAATTTTCAAGTCGGCAGTATGTTAATCACTAATAAGTCAAAGCTTAGTGATTTTGCAGCAACCGATCTCTTAAAATTAACATCGCAAGTTATATCTGGAAAATTTCCAGTAACATTTACAGTAAATGTTTTGGCTCAAAATCCAAATACATCAAGTGGAAGCGGTGAAATTGCAGATATTTCTTTACAAGCTTTTCCATGGACTTTATACATCAATGATAAGAAAACAATTTCAGGAAATATTTCTAGCCCGGTAAGTGTGCCGGCAGTTGAAGGAGTTACAACAATTCCATTACAAATGCAGCTTGATTTATTGGATTATTTTCAGGGTGATGGTTTGAACGAATTAGTAAATCTTGCACTGAAACTTGGTGGTCAAAAAGGTTCGCCATCAAATATTAAAATTGTGGCTGAACCGGTTTTGGGTACTCCAATTGGCAACATGAGTTACCCAAGTCCATTAACAATTGTCGATCAATCTTTTAATTAAACTTGTGAATAAATTATGAAAATTAAATATGCGGTTGGAGTTGACTTAGGTGGAACTAAAATTAAGATTGGGATTGTAACAGAAAAAGGAAAAATTGTTAAAAAAATATCAATTCCAACCTTAGCAAATGAGGGTCCGGATAAATCAATTGGACAAATAAAAAAAGGAATATCTGCTGTTTTAAAAGGTAACAAAAACCTTATAAGCGGCATTGGTATTGGTTCACCTGGTGTTG
Source organism: Ignavibacteriales bacterium (assembly GCA_020635285.1). Lineage (GTDB taxonomy): Bacteria > Bacteroidota > Ignavibacteria > Ignavibacteriales > Melioribacteraceae. The sequence goes on from JACKAB010000005.1 coordinate 398,735, forward strand.
TGTCATTAAAAAAAGGAACAGTTGAAAATCCTCCAAACTTGATTGGCTGGAAAAAAGTTCATCTGGGTAAAATTATCAGCAAAGAATTTTCAATTCCAACTTTTGTGGAAAATGATGCAAATGCGGCAGCCATTGGGGAATTGATTTATGGAGCAGGAAAAGACTTAAATAGCTTTATTATGGTTACATTAGGCACTGGTGTTGGCGGAGGAATAATTTATAATAAAAAGTTGTTCAGAGGAGATACCGGAGCTGCTGGAGAAATTGGACATACAACAATAGATCAAAACGGGCCAAAGTGTAATTGCGGTTCTTATGGATGTCTAGAGTTCTATTTAGGTAATAATTATATTATAAAAAATGTTAAATTAAAATTAGAAAACAATAAAGATTCGAAAATATTTTCTTTAACCGAAAATAACTTTAAAAACCTTTCACCACAAATCATTCATGAAGCTTCTCTTCAAGGCGATGAATTCTCAAAGAATATAATTAAAGATTTAGGTAATACTTTGGGGCACGGATTAGCATCAATTGTTAATGTTCTTGATATTTGTAATATAATAATTGGCGGAGGGGTTTCAGGTTTTGGGCGACCTCTGTTCAATGCTACTAGAGATTCTCTTAAATCCCGTGTTTTAACTTCTTTACAACCTAGAATAAAAGTCTTCCAAGCTAGTCTAAAAAATAATGCTGGAATAAAAGGGGCTTCTTCATTGGTATTTTATGATTAAATTGTTTTTCGTATTTTGAATAATTATGCAACGGCAATAACAAATAATTATCTTTTTTGAAATTCAATTTAAAATGAAGAGAACAAGTTTTTTAATATTAATATTACTTTGTGCAATAAATCTGCAAGCGCAAGTAATTGATTCTCTTTCTGCTAAGATTCCAATAGATTCAACATTAACCAAAACAATTCTTGAAAAATCTGATTCTGTTAAATCTAAATCATTTGATGTTGACGCAGTAATTTACAGCAGTGCATCAGATTCCCTAAAATTTGATCTGAAAACTAAAAAAATGTTCATTTTTGGAACCGGTGAACTGAAGTATAAGCAAACAGTTTTAACCGGCGGAAAGATTGATGTAAATTTTGAAACAAGTGATCTTGAAGCAGAGGGTATTATTGATACGGCTGATTCCACTGCAGTAAATGGACTTGCTCAAACACCGGTTCTTAAAGAAGGTGAAGATAATTACCAGGGCAAAAAACTAAAGTATAATTTTAAAACAAAAAAAGGTTTTATTTCTGCAGCAAAAAATGCAAAACAAGATTCCAGATATGAAGGTAAAAATGTTAGCAAGGTTGATAAAGATACTTATTTTATTGAAGATGGAATGTATACAACTTGTGCAAGCGATACTCCGCATACATATTTTACAGCTGAAGAAATGAAGGTAATACAAAAAGATAAAATTATTGCAAAGTGGATTTTTATGTATATAGGCGGCGTTCCTGTACCAATTCCAATTCCATTTGCAGTGTTCCCAAATGAAAAGGGAAGAAGATCGGGCTTAATTGCACCAACTTATGGCAGCATAAATGATAGAGGACAATATTTTAAAAACTTTGGTTACTTTTTTGCAATAAGTGATTATATGGATTTTACCATGAACGCAGATTATTACATGCGCGGTGGTTATGGTTTTAGGGGGAGATATAGATATGCAAAACGCTATGATTATAACGGAAATATGAATGCAAGTTATTCAAGAATTCTGATCGGCGAGGATAACGATCCGGATAAAAAAAGAACGACCGACTGGAGATTTGGACTTAATCACAGTCAAACATTTACCCCCACTTTAAGACTTGATGCCAACTTGAGTTTTCAATCAACAACATATTTACAAAATAATAGCACATTCTTATAATGATTTAATGCAGCAAGATATTATTTCAAATGCAACTTTATCAAAACGCTGGGATGAATCCGGCAATAGTCTAAATATAAATTATAGCAGAACCCAAAACTTAAAAACCGGTAACATTCAAGAAGTTTTGCCAAGTGTGAGTTTTAATAAATCTCAGACATATCCTTTCAAAAGTGCTACCAGCACAACAAGAGACCAAGCTTGGTATGAATATATAGGCTATAATTATTCAGGCCAATTTAGAAATACCAGAAATAAAATTGATGATGAATTAAAAATCAGAGGCGGAATTCAGCATAACATTGGAGTAAGTGCATCACCAAAATTAGGCTACTTTAATATTTCTCCAAGTTTTAGATACGTTGAAAAATGGTATAAAAAAAAACTCAAAGAGTAGTTGAAACATTTCAAAACATTTCAAGTAACTCAAATATTGTTAATTCAATTCTTACACAAAATGCAGCTGATACTGTTATCACAAAAGATGTTCATCAGATCAATATGTTAAGAACTTTTAATTTTAATCTGTCGGCATCAACAAAACTGTATGGAATGTTTCAACCTAAAATGCTTGGCATTGATGCATTTAGACACACAATCACTCCAAATATTTCTTACAACTATACACCGGATTTTTCTGGAGAAAAGTGGGGATATTATGAATCGATTGAGAGAGCCGATGGAACTGTTGAAAGGTATGATCCTTATGCAAGCGAAGTATTTTCGGGTGTTTCAAGAGGTGAATCGCAAAGTGTTAATTTATCAATCGGTAATATTTTTGAAATGAAAACAATGAAAGACCCGACAGATACAACTCAGAGAAGCAAAGAAAATTTCACTTCTTAATTTTGATATTTCATCCGGCTATAACTTTGCTGCAGACAGTAAATAATCTTTCTCCATTTAAGATTAAGTTATAGAACTCAAATTGGAAGTTTACTAAATTTTTCAGGTTCATCAAATTATACTTTTTATAAAGATATTAATGGTAAAAGAATTAATGAATATTTTGCTGCAAATGGTGGAGGGCTTTTTTCGGCTTACTAATTTACAATTTTCAGTATCGACTTCTCTTTCCGGTGAGAAACTTAAAGGTGAAGATAGAACAGGTGAAAAAAATTAGATGAAAACGACCCGGATTATAAATCATTTGAGAAAAAAGATTATGTGAGACTTTATGAGGAGGAAGAAGCAGATTTTTCAATACCGTGGAATTTATCTTTAAATTATAATTTTAATATGTCCAAGCCTCAATCTGATGTAAAAGGAACAATCAATTCAAACCTTGGAGTTAATCTTGGATTTAACTTAACAAAAATTGGAAATTTGGAGTGCGTGGAAATTATGATTTTCAACGTGATGAAATTTCCGCTCCCCAAATTACAGCTTATACCGTGATTTAGAATGTTGGGAAATGAATTTTAGTTGGAATCCGGTTGGAACTTATACAGGTTTTAGATTTGAGATAAGAATGAAAGCTCCGGAATTAAGAGATGTAAAAGTCACAAAAACTGCCGGCTGGATTAGTGGAAGATAATAGAAAAAAAATGATTAAAAAATATATAATAGATGGAAACAATTTAATCGGCAAAGTAAAATCACTTTGGGCAATTCAGCAAAAGGATAAACAACTTTCAGGCTAAAGCTTGTAAAATTACTTGACCAATATTTTAGCATCAAAAAAAAAGTAAAAGTTTCACTTCACTTAGATGGATTTGAAAATGATGTAATTCCATCTTCTCAAATAAAATTATTTTATTCAAATAATAAAACTGCAGACAGTCAAATTAAAAATGAATTAATAATTCTAAAAATCCAAAAGTGATTGCAGTCGTAAGTTCAGATCATAACCTTCAAGATTATGCCAGAGTAAATAGCTGCACAATAATTAAAAGCGAAGATTTTGCTAAGCAAATGAATGAAGGCAAAAAAAGAAAAGTGATGAGGATACTATTATTAAATCTATTGATGACGATGAAATTAAAAAATTATTTGGAGTTGATTAGTTTCTCTTTGCAAACGTCATTCCGATTTTCACGCTGTCATTGAAATGCCAGAATCTAAAAAATTGAAACTGGATTCCTGATAAGGGCATTCGGGAATGACTAGTCTAAATCATTTTTATATCATCAAGAAAAGGCAGTTTCTCCCGAGTGGTTTTCACCTCGGCTAAATTCAAATCTGCATAAATTATTTTTTCTTCATTCTCAACCAAAATTATTTCATCTCCCATTGTATTAAATATCGCGGAGCAACCATTATATTGATGAAAAGGATCATCACCAACTCTGTTTACTCCAATCATTAAGAATTGATTCTCAATTGCACGAGCTCCTAACAATGCTTTCCAATGATGAATTCTTTTAGTGGGCCAATTGGCAATGTTAATCATAACATCAACTTTTTCTTTAGCATAAAGTCTGTAAAGCTCAGGAATCTTAAATCATAACAAATTGAAAGTCCAATTTTTGTTTTATTAATTGTTGAAACTACAATTTCATTTCCAGCCGAGTAATGTAAATTTTCATCGCCAAGAGAAAATGGATGTATCTTCCTGTAAACAGCTTGAATCAATCCCCAAGAATTGAAATGAAAAAAGTGAGTTGTAAAATTTATTACCATCTTTTTCAATAATTCCAGCAAAGATTTCAATTTTTTTCTTTGTGCTAAATCCATAAAATATTTAATTCCAATCCCGTCAATTTCTTCAGCATGGGTTTTTGAATCCATTGTAAAGCCTGTTAAAGTCATTTCGGGAAAAATTAAGCATTCAGTTTTCCTTTCAAGATTTTCGATAAGTTTGTTAACAGATTCTATACTTTTTTTTTTGTTGTTCCAAACAGGATTGTATTGAACTAGGGCAATTTTCATTTTACCTTAAAACTAATTTTCAGTTTTATAAAATCTTAATGTCATTTAGTATAATAATTTATAACTTAACACGCAAAATTGAATTTTTATTTGCTAAAATCAAGGAGTAACTAAATGCTGAATTATGTTTGGCTTGCTTTTAATAATGTTAGGAATTGGAGTTGCTATAACAACAGATGTTTTTGAAAAATCAGAAAACAAATATCAAAATGGAAATCAACTACAAAAGTAGAAATTGTTTTACAAGATTCAACTAAAGATTTTCAACAAGGTAAAAACTCTGTATTAATTAAAATCTCTAAAGAAAAATTTAACGATTTTTATAAAACTAAAATTACTTCTGATGTAAATCAAAAAGCTCAAATTACAGTTGATGAGAAAAAACAAAAAGCATTATTGTTTTTTTAAAGTAGATGATTCAACTCCAATCTTCTGGAAAGAAATGGCAAAAATTTCGGGAAAGAAGATGACATGACAGGCGAAATAATTATTGGCCAAAAAATAAATTCAAACACTTTTTCTTCTAATATAATTTTGGAAGAAATTTCTTTTGCCAAAATGAAAGAAGTTACAAACTCAGCTTTAAGTTATGCAGGAACTGCTGTTGAAATAGCTTTAGGATTAATTGGTATAATGGCTCTGTGGCTTGGAGTTATGAAAGTTGCTGAGGAAGCCGGCCTTATAAGAATTATTGCCAATGCAATGAGACCGCTTACTAAATTTTTATTTCCATCAGTACCCCAAGATCATCCAGCAATGGGCGCTATGATAATGAATATGGCTGCAAATATGTTGGGATTGGGAAATGCCGCAACTCCATTTGGACTTAAAGCAATGGAAGAGCTGGATAAATTAAATCCCGAGAAAGGAACAGCAACAAATGCTATGTGTACTTTTCTAGCTGTTAACACTGCCGGTTTAACTTTAATTCCTGCAACAGCAATAGCAGTAAGAGCCGCCGCCGGAAGCAGCGACCCGGCAATTATAATTGGGACATCAGTATTTGGAGCTTTTTGTGCAACAACGGTTGGAATTACAGCAACAAAAGTTTTAGAAAAATTTCCACTTAAAGATGGAGGTTTATCAGATTTTTTTAGATCAAGTAAAAAAGGAGTAATTGCTTTTCTTTCAATAATTTTGGTTGCATTTGTACTTTCTGTTTCCGGATTGATGGCAGGAATAATTAGTTTTTTAAGTTTTCTAAACCCGGAATTATTTAAAAGCATTATTCAAATTATTTCAACACTTGCAATACCAATGTTGATAATGATTTTTATTGGTTATGGTGCAATTAAAAAAGTGAAAATTTATGAAACATTTGTGGAAGGCGCAAAGGAAGGTTTTGATGTTGCCGTAAGAATAATTCCATATTTGGTCGCGATGCTTGTTGCTATTGGAATTTTTAGAGCAGGCGGAGCAATGGAAATCTTAATTTACGCACTTACACCCATTACAAATTTAATTGGAATGCCTGCAGAAGCTTTGCCAATGGCAATTATGCGACCACTTTCCGGCTCTGGCTCTTTGGGAATTATGGCTGAAATTATTGCAACTCATGGCGCTGATTCATTTATTGGGATTTTGGTTTCAACATTCTTTGGAAGTACAGAAACTACTTTTTATGTTATTGCAGTTTACTTTGGTTCAGTAAATATTAGAAAAGGCAGACATGCACTTGCGGCTGGTTTGCTTGCAGATATTGCCGGAATTCTTGGCGCTGTTTACATTGTTAAATTATTATTTGGGTAATAAATGAAAGTATTTATCACAAGCAAGATATCTTCAGTTGCAAAAGCTCTTTTAGTTAAAGAGGGAATTACAGTTAAAGAATATCCAAAGAATAAAACAATTTCTCGGGATGAGTTAATCAATAGCACAAAAAATGCAGATGGTATAATTTCTCTTTTAACTGAAAAATTTGATAAAGATTTAATTGATAAATTACAGAACTGTAAAGTAATTGCAAACTATGCGGTTGGCTATAATAACATCGATGTTGATTATGCAAAATCAAAAGGAATTGTGGTTACAAATACCCCAGATGTTTTAACTGATGCAACTGCTGAAATCGCCGTTTCTTTAATCCTTGCATGCTCAAGGCGAATAGTTGAATCAGATAATTTTATGAGAGAGAAAAAATTTGTCGGTTGGGAACCAAAACTTTTTCAAGGTATTCAACTCACAAATAAGACTTTGGGGATTGTTGGTGCTGGAAGAATTGGGCAAGCTACTGCTAGAAGAATGAAAGGTTTTGGTTGCAAAATTATTTACTACAATAAAAGCAAAAAAGTAGAATTTGAGAAAGAGCTTAATGCAAAAAAAGTAACTTTGGAAAAATTGCTTAAAACTTCAGATGTAATTTCAATCCACGTACCATTAAATAAACAAACTAAAAATCTTTTAGATAAAGAAAAATTAGACATGCTAAAACCAACAGCAATCTTGGTAAACACAGCACGCGGAGAAATTGTTGAGGAAAAATATTTGATAAAATTACTTAAGCAAAATAAAATTTTCTCAGCCGGATTTGATGTTTACACAAATGAACCAAACTACAATAAAGAATTGCTAAAATTAAAAAATGCAGTTTTACTTCCTCACATTGGCAGTGCAACTTTTGAAACAAGAGATAGTATGGCAAAACTTGTTGCAAAAAATGTTATAAATGTTTTAAACGGTAAACCAGCTTTAACTCCAATAACATAATACCTTTATTTTTAAACACTTATAATTTTTAAAACTGTAAAAATTTTTGTTTTGGCTAATTTTTCTCTTTATTTTAATGAACTATTAATTAAACATTTATAAGTATGAGAATTGGTATACCAAAAGAAACGCTTAGAGAAGAAAAAGAGTTGCCTTAGCTCCAGCTGGAGTTGATGCTCTTGTAAAATCCGGACATACTATTTTTATAGAAAGTGAAGCTGGACTTGGAAGTCATTTTACTGACCAAGATTATATTAGCGTTGGTGCTACAATTGTTTACAGTGCGGAAGAAGTTTTTCAAAGAGCGGAATTAATTACTAAAGTAACACCGTTAAATGAAGAAGTTGTAGATCTTGTACAAGAGAATCAAATTATTTTTTCATTTCTACATTTGGCAGTTGGTAAAAAATATATTCTTGATAAATTAATTGAGAAAAAAGCAGTTGCAATCAGTTATGAACTAATTGAAAAAGGCGATCAATTCCCAGTTCTTCAAACTACTAGTGAAATAGCCGGTCAACTTGCTGTCCAAGTAGGCAGCAAATATCTTAAAAGTGATTCACCTTATGGTAGAGGTATTTTATTGGGTGGAATCCCAGGGTTGCCCCAGCAGCTGTCGTAATTTTAGGTGCCGGAGTTGTGGGATTCAATGCAGCTCGTCTCGCATATGCAACCGGCGCGCATGTTATTGTGCTGGATAAAGATTTACGAAGATTGCGAAGAATTGAGAATAATATTTCTAAAAGTATTACGACCGTTGTTGCAAATCCGTTGACTATTGCTAGGGGAATTAAATTTGCTGATTTATTTATTGGTGCTTCACAAATTAAAGGAGAAAAGTCTCATCATGTAATAACTGAAGATATGGTTAAAACCATGAAGAGGGGATCTGTTATTGTTGATGTTTCAATTGATCAAGGCGGTTGTGTTGAGACCAGTTATCCAACAACCATTTCCGATCCAGTTTTTGTAAAACATAATGTGATCCATTATTGCGTCCCAAATATTCCTGCACTTGTTGCAAGAACAGCAAGTTACGGATTAACAAATGCCTCACTTGAATATATTCTAAACATTGCCGATAATGGATTATCAAATGCTTTATTAGGGGATGTAGGTTTATCTAAAGGTGTTTGCACCTATAATGGAACTTGTACGAACGAAGTTATTTCAGAAACATTTGATTTGGAATATAGAAGGCTTCATATTTTTTCAACAAATTAAAATTAAAAATGATGACCGAAGAATTACAAATAAATAAACCGCAAAAATTATCGTGGCGTGAAAATATAAATCAAAAGTATTTTCCTCAGATGATGCTTTAAAGGTTGTAAAATCCGGTGACAAAATTGTAATACAACCCGGCTGCGCTGCACCAATGGAGCTTATTCGTGCACTTGTTCGTAAAAAAGATGAACTTAGTGATGTGCTTCTTTATCATATTTTAATTGTTGGAGATTTACCATACCTTGCCCCTGGAATGGAAAAACATTTTAAGCATAAGGCATTTTTCATTGGCGGTAATGCAAGAAATTCAGTTAACGAGGGACGTTCTGAATATATTCCAATTTTTCTCTCCGAAGTCACCATGTTGTTCAAACGTGGGGTTATTGTACCTGATATTGCCTTAATTAATGTTTCACCTCCAGATGAACATGGTTTTTGCAGTTATGGAATTGATGTTGGAAATATTAAAACTCCAGCAGAAAAATCTAAAGTTGTAATTGCTCAAATTAATGATCAAATGCCAAGAGGCTTGGGCAATAGTTTTATTCACCTAAATAAAATTGATTTTATTGTTGAACACAATGAAAATTTAATGGAACTGCCACAGGTTGATCCTAAAACCAGTTCTAGTGTCCTTGCTGCTTACGATAAAATTGGTCAATATATTGCGGAAATGATTGAAGATGGTTCAACACTTCAAATGGGAATTGGTGCAATTCCAGATTCTGTTATGAAGTATTTAAATAATCATAAAGATTTAGGAATTCATACTGAAATGTTCAGTGATGGAATTGTGGAATTGGTTGAGGAAGGGATTATTAATGGTGAGAAGAAAACATTGCACCCTGGAAAAATAATTGCAGGCTTTGTACTTGGTACCAGAAAATCATTTGATTTTATTGATAATAATCCAATCTTTGAGTTTCATCCGCAAGAATATGTGAATAACCCCTTTATTATTGCGGAAAATAATAAAATGGTTGCAATAAATTCTGCAATAGAAATTGATTTAACTGGACAAGTTTGCTCAGATTCAATCGGTACAAAATTTTATAGCGGCATAGGCGGGCAAGTAGATTTTATTAGAGGAGCAGCACATTCGGAAGGTGGCAAGCCGATTATTGCACTGCCCTCAACTACAAAAGATGAAAAAATTTCTAGAATTGTTCCAACATTAAAAACGGGTGCAGGAGTTGTTACATCAAGAGGAGATGTACATTATGTGGTTACCGAATATGGAGTTGCTAATTTATTCGGAAAAAGTATTCAAGAACGAGCTAAATTATTAATTAAAATTGCACATCCAAAGTTCAGAGATGAGCTTACCAAGTTTGCAAAAGAATCTTACAATATATAGGCAGTTATGATTGCAGTAATTGGTGATATTCATGGATGTTATCACACCCTTAAAGAGTTATACGAAAAAATTAAAAAGAATTACCCAAAAGCCGAAATTTATTCTGTTGGAGACTTAGTTGACCGCGGACATTATTGTTTAGAAGCAGTTGAGTTTATTAGAGATAAAGAGATTAAATTTACACCGGGTAATCATGATTTAATGTTTACACATTTTTTTGAATCACCAGGCAGCATTTTTGCTCGTACTTGGATTCATAATGATAATGGTGAAACCTTAGCTGCATACGAATTTGAAACTGAAAAAATTTGGGATCACATTCGTTTTATAAATCAGCAGCCATATTGGTTCAACAATGAAGATGCATTTATTTCTCATGCCGGTTTTTCATCATACTTTAAAAAAAATCTTCCCTTTGGGTATAAAAAAGATTTAAGCATTGTTGGAAAAATTATTGATAAAGAAATTGAATCTGAGCACGGTGTAATGTGGAACAGAGATAAGCTGCTTGATTTGGGCAAATTACAGGTTGTGGGACATACACATAATTTAGAACCAATATTTGACAAAAAAGCAAATGCCCTATATATTGATACCGGTGCTTTTAGAGGGAATAAACTTAGTGCTGCAATTATCGAGTATAGTAATATTATTGAGATTCTTTCTGTGGATACCGTCTTAAAAGATATTCATAAAATTAGGTAGTTATTTTTGACTATAATATAACCTAATTGATAATTATTATTGAATTAAATAATTTTACGTTTACTTAAAAATTATTGGAGGTGTTATAGAGTAATTTCTACAATAATCAATATTCTCAAAACATTTGGAATTTCTGAAAAATTTGAACTCAGAGAATAAAAATCAAAATAAATTAATAATTGCTTTAATTTCTATTATAGCTTTTTCAACCTACGCTTTTGTTTATCCCACAAAATCTAAGGCTAATAAACCATTAAATTCAGGTGAACTTGGCTTGGATTCCTATAATAATAATCTTTTTTTAGATTGGACAACAGATTTTTATGCAGATTCAACTGACTCACTAACTGCTGGTTTGGCGGATTCAACTAAAGCTGATTCTCTAAACCCCATAAAAATAAAACTTTCTAAAGCAGAAATGGATAGCATTCGGCAAGATTCAATCAAAATGGATTCTACATATAGAATTAAAAATTTTAAGTATGTTAGAAAGGATGACGAGTTTCTTAGTTTTGATCCAAAAAGAAAAGTTAGTTTTTTTGCAAATCCTTCTGAAAAATATATACGAAGAACAGTTGAGATAGATTCTACAGGCAGTTTTGTAATTATAAGAGAATTTATTGCCAATAATGAAATTAGATACCCTCTAAAAATTCCGCTTGAAGAATATATCCAAATGAGATCTGATGCGGTTGAGCGCAATTCTTGGGAAACATTAGGTTATAAGTATGAATTGAAAGAAGGGAAGGATGATCTCGGTCAACTTTTTAGTGATATAACCAATATTGAAATTCCATTACCAAGTGTGGGAATTTTAAGCATTTTCGGTCCGCCCAAAATTAGTTTAAAAATAAGCGGAGCCGTTGATATTCATGGCGCCTGGCGTAATGAAACAACCGAAGGTGTTACAGCTTCACTTTTAGGAAATACAAGAAATGAGCCCGATTTTAAACAGCAAGTTCAAATAAATGTAAATGGTCTAATTGGTGATAAATTAACAATTGCAGCCGATTGGAATACTGAGAGAACTTTTGAATTTGAAAATCAGTTAAAGCTTAGTTACAAAGGTTATGAAGATGAAATAGTTCAAAGCATTGAAGCCGGCAACGTGTCACTTCAAACTTCGCCATTAGTTGGCGGCGGCGAAGCTTTGTTTGGAATTAAAGCCCTTTTCAAATTTGGACCTTTAACTTTGACCGCTTTAGCTTCTCAGAAAAAAAGTGAAGTGGAAGAAGTTTCAGTTTCAGGTGGTTCTCAGAAAAATGAATTTACCGTTCATGCATATGATTATTCTCAAAATCATTACTTTGTGGATTTAGCTTATGCTTCTACCGATCCCAATCTAAATATGTTTGAAAAATATTATGCAAATGCCAATCCGGTTTTTATAAATGAATACAGAATAAAAGAAATTGAAGTTTGGAAAACTACTGATAAAAGAATTAATCTTGGTGAAGAGCGTAAAGCAAACGCATTCATTGATCTAGATCCAAGACCAGGTATCGGCACACCAGCACCATATAATAATTCTTTAAGGGGAAGCGGACTTACTCAAGTTGATGGCAGCAATATCATTGATGGAAGATTTGTTAAAATGGAAGACGGAGTTGATTATGATTATAATCCATATGCCGGATTTATAAGTTTTAGAACTCAGATAAATACTGAAGATGCTATTGCAGTTGCTTATAGAGTTGAAGGTCCGGCAGGTGATGAGGATAATTATTATGGTGAATTTCTAAAAGAGATAAACGATACTTCGTCTGTTCTCGTTCTAAAGTTGGTAAAACCCAAAAGACTACAACCGGGTGGTGCATTTGCTGATGCCTGGAAATTGCAGCTAAAAAATATTTATCCAATTGGCGGTAGAGATGTTAAGAAAGAAGGATTTGTACTAGATATAAATTATCAAAAACCTGGTGTTGAGCCTTTAAGAGAATTAGAAGGCAAAAAAATATTAGAAACTTTTGGTTTAGATTTAACAGATGAAAGCGGGACGGGAGCTTCGGATGGTGCGTTTGACTGGGATCCCGGCAGAACTATTTTAACAAAAACCGGTGAGATTATTTTCCCGGTTCTTCAACCTTTTGGTGAAAATTTCCCTTTCTCTAAGGAGTTAGCCTACCAAGCAGTTTATGATACTTCTGTAACTTTTGCTAAAAATGATAAAGCTCAGGATAAATTTGTTATTACGGGAGAGTACTCCGCGGATGCTTCTTCAGTCTATAATATTGGTTTTAATGTTGTAGAAAATTCAGTAAAAGTTACTCTTAATGGAAGACAATTAAGCGTTGGTTCTGATTATAGCGTGGATTATAACATTGGACAAGTTGTAATTAGAAATGCTGATGCACTTGTCCCAGGTGCAAACCTCAAAATTTCTTATGAGAAAAATGATTTATTCCAACTTGCATCAAAAACCTTAATGGGCTTAAGAGGAATATATGATGTTAGTAAAAAAACAAAATTTGGTTTTTCATATTTAAATCTAAATCAAACCACCCTAAGTGATAAAGTAAGAATTGGCGAAGAACCTTTAAACAACTCCATAATGGGAATGGATTTTGAAACCGGTCTCGATTTACCATTTCTTACAAAAGGACTGGATAACATTATTTCAACTAAGGAAATGTCATCTATAAATTTTAAAGGTGAATTCGCTTATATGAATCCCGACCCAAACACTAAGAAGAGTAATATTGATAGTGATAACAGCCAAAGCATTGCATACATTGATGATTTTGAAGGTGCTAAAAGGGTTATCCCAATTGGCATTTCTTACACCGGCTGGCGAGATATAAGCGTTCCTGATCAGTTGCTTGGTTTAGAAAGCTTAGACAAAAATCAACAGATAAATTATAAAGCAAAAAGTTATTGGTATAACTTTTTACCTTCAAATGTTTATGTTCAAGATATTTGGGGTGATAGAAAAACTGTATCAAGAAATGATGACAGAGTTACTGTTCTAGATTTTGTTTACAATCCTAATCAAAGAGGAACATATAATTATTCTCCAATCCTTGATGATAAGTCATTGTTATGGGGCGGCATGATGCGACCTCTTTCATCTACAGCAAGCAATTTGGTTGAAGAAAATATTGAGTTTATTGAATTTTGGTTAAATGTTGTTGATGCACCGGATGATGCCAAGCTTACAATTGATCTTGGGCAAATAAGTGAAGATATTACAGCAGATAATATATGGAATTCAGAAGATAAACCGCCGTATAATGATAACCTTGATGAAGGAGAAGATACTGGTTTAGATGGTTTAACAAATGCACAGGAAATTGCGAAATATGGTGATTTTGATGGAACTGGAGATCCGAGCGGTGATGACTTTGTTTTTACTCTCGGCAACGGAGATTATACGAGAATAAATGGAACGGAAGGTAATGGGCAATTAAGTGATGCAGGTAGATTGCCTGATACTGAAGATATGGCAAATAAAAATTACGGTCTGGATAGAGCAAATAGTTACTTTCGTTATGAAATACCACTTGATACTAATAGAAGCCGAAATGAATATATAAGCGGCGGCGGCGAAGGTTTAAAGTGGTATCAATTTAGAATTCCGTTAAAAGAATTTACTGACAAAATTGGAAATCCCAGTCTAACTCTTGTTGAAGCCTTGCGAGTTTGGATAACAGGTGTTGAAACTCCGGTGCATATAAGATTAGCAGAAATAAATTTGGTTGGTAATCAGTGGCAGAAAATAATTGATCCTCCAAGAGTTGAAGAAGATGATACCACCTTAGTAGTTTCAACAATTAACGTTGAGGATAATCCTGAGTATATTCATCCTCCCGAAGTTAAACAAGAGAGAGATAGAACAAATACGCAAGAAGAAATTTACAAAAATGAGCAGTCATTGCGACTCGTGGTAACTGATCTTGAAGACGGAGATAACAGAGAAATTGTAAAATATCTTTTTAGACCACTTGATGTTTTTGATTACAAAGAAATGAAACTGTTTATCCGCGGAGATCAAAATGATTTGCCTGGTTCGATTTCTTATTATGAAGATGCAGATAATTATGGCTCGGAAGTTTATTTTAGATTTGGGACGGATACATCAAACTTCTATGAATATAGGCAGCCTGTTGTTAAAGGTGAGCAAGATGGGCTTCACCTTGGATGGTCTGAAATTGAAATTCAATTTGATAAACTTACTGCTATTAAGCAGGTTAGAGATATTGTTACTGAATTATTTACAATTCCCGTTGAAGGAAAAGAAGGGCATTTTTATGGAGTATTGGGAAATCCAACTTTAACCAAAGTAAATTATTTTTCATTTGGAATAAGAAATCCAAATAACAAAGGACCATCCGGTGGGAAAGTTTCCGGTGAGCTATGGTTAAATGAATTAAGAGTTTTAGGTGCCGATGATACAAAGGGCTTTGCATACAGTGCATCTACTCAAATTAAATTTGCAGATTTGTTGACCGTGAGTTTGAACACAAGTAAAACAGATCCTTACTTCCATAGGTTAAGCGAGAGATTTGGAAATAGAGTTGACAACAATAAATGGAGTGGATCAATAAATTTTGATTTTATAAAATTGTTGCCTTGGAATTTGACCGGTAGTAGCTTAGGACTCAACTACTCTAGATCTGAATCTGTTTCCAAACCATTGTACCAGCCAGGAACAGATATAAGTTTGGATGAAGCGGTAAATCAGCAAAAAATAAAACTGATTGAAAGAGGAGTTCCTGAAGCAGAAGCTCAAAGCCGAGCAGATTCAATTAAAACAACGGCTCAAACTGTTAATACCTCTGATACTTGGTCTCTCTCAAGCATAAAATTTAAACTGCCAAGCAAAAGCTGGTATATTGAAGACATTATTAATAATTTACAATTTTCATTTAGTTTTAATAAAACTTTTAGCAGAACTCCACAGATGCTATATTCAAATAGTTGGCAATGGAACGGTGGCGGAAAATACGCACTTAACTTTAGTAAAGACAATTATATTTTCGCTGCAGATATTCCTTTACTAGGTGATATTATTGGATTATTTTCTGATTACAAAAATGTTAAACTTTATTTTACACCTCAAAATTTTAGTACGGGAGTTTCTGCAACACGAAGAAATTCTGCCAGTTTAAGTAGAGTTGATAGCGCAAAAGAAAATACACAAAGAGATTTTACTGCAAAAAGAGATTTTGGTTTTGGTTGGAAATTGACTGATGGTGGCTTCTTAAATGTAAGTTTAGGTTATAATGTAAACGTTGCTTCATCATTTGCTCATTTATTAGAAATTGAAAATATGGGAAGACCGGAAAGTGAAGTCTGGAATGATATATTCCGTGGACAAATATTTGGAAGAGATTACAGCTATGCACAAAGTTTCAGCGTAAAAACAGATCCGGAACTTCCATCACTTTGGGACATAAATAAATATTTAAAAGTTACATTAAGTTATAACAACTCTTATAATTGGTCAAATAATTTTAAGCAAGATTCGCTTGGAAGAAGTGCGGGATTTTCAAACAGTTTAAGAGCGGGAATTAGTCTTAAACTAAAAGCTTTAACAGCTCCACTTTTTGCTGAAGATCTGACCAAAACTACTTCCACAAATGCCAAGCCAAATAGACCAACAAGAGGACGCGGTGCCGAGCGACCTTCAAATGTTAAAAATGTTGATCAAGAATTAGAAAACGCGCGCAGTGGAAATCCAATTTCTGACGATAATAGACCCGCAATAGTAGATGAAAAATCCGAGGAAATAATATCTGAAGAACCTCTAGACTCGGTTGATACGGAACCTAAAGAGCCAATTTATTCGACTGCACTAAACTATCTAAAGCTTGCCTCTAAATATATATTATTTGATTACGAAACAATTAACATCGATTTTTCAAATACGACTTCGTTAAGCGGAAGTGGAATTAAATCGAAAGGAACCGGATTTTCTAATTTTTGGGGATTGCAGTCTTTGGATGAAAACGGTCCTTCTCGGACTTTCATGTTAGGTTTAAGCAGTGATCTTGGACCAAGAGCGGCAAACGGAAATTTATCAGATAATTTTTCTGAAAAAAATTCTATAGATTTTAAAACATCACGACCGCTGTGGGAGGGTGCAAATATTAATCTTAACTGGAATGTTGGCTGGGGATTAAACCGAACAACTAGAATAAATACAGATGCAGATGGAACTGTATTTATAAGTGATGTAACATCAACCGGAAGTTTAGATAGATCATTCATGTACTTGCCAATCTTCTTTTCAAAAGCTGGTATTGGAGAAGTTTTTAATTTATACAAAGCTGATGAAAACAAAAACCTTGCAGCAGCTTTTTCAAACGGATTTGAAAGTATGCCAATTCTTGCAAATCTGCCTATTTTAAAAGATTTTGCAAAATACATTCCTCGTGCAAACTGGCGTTTAGATTGGCGTGGTCTTGAAAAATTTGAGTTTATAAAAGGAATTGCAAAATCAGTTTCTTTAAATCATGCTTATTCATCTTCTTACACAGAAGGCTGGAAAGTTGACCCGGATGGAAAAAAACAAACATTAACGCAAAGAATAAATTATGGTTTTTCTCCATTGTTAGGTATGAATGTTACCTTTGATAACATTTGGGATGGCAACTTAACCGGCGCTGTAAAATACTCTACAAAGAATAGTTTCGATCTTGGAATATCAACCAAAAATATAACTGAATCTTTTTCAAAAGATATAAACGTTACTGCTAGTTTTTCAAAATCCGGATTTTCACTTCCAATGTTTGGATTGGATTTAAAGAATGATATTGAAATGTCGCTCTCTTACACAAGTGCTCAAAATTCAGTTGTGCTTTATGAAATGAATGTAGAAAAGTTTGATGAAAATGGAAAGCCTCAAGATGGAACAACTAGAACTATAATTGAACCCAGAATTAAATATACCTTGAGTGCAAAAGTTACTCTTGCTATTTTCTATAAGCGAACATCGGTTGAACCTCAAGGCGCATCTCGAATTCCTCCAACAACCACCAATGAAGCTGGGCTAGATGTTCATATATCAATTCAATAAAATTAAAAAAGGTTAAAATGAAAAAATATAAAATTCTTTGGGTTGATGACGAAATTGAAATGCTGCGCCCTCACATAATGTTCCTTGAAGAAAAAGGTTATGATGTAAGTACAGTCACAAATGGTAAAGATGCAATTGCAGAGGTTAAAAATAGAGAATACGACTTAATCTTTTTAGATGAAATGATGACTGGAATGGGAGGTTTAGAAACTCTTGGTGTAATCAAGGAACTTAATCCAAACATACCAGTTGTGATGGTTACAAAAAGCGAAGAAGAAGCTTTAATGAATGACGCGATTGGAAGTAAAATATCAGATTACTTAATTAAATCAGTCGTTCCTTCACAAATTTTAATGGTTTGCAAAAAAATATTAGATGGAAAAAAAATTTCCGGTGAGTATGTAACCAAAGATTATTTAGAAGACTTTAGTAAAATCTCACGGAGATTGTTAGACGACCTTGATTTTGATGATTGGATTGATATAAATCTAAAAATGGTTAATTGGGAATTAGAATTAGACGAACATAGAGAGGTTGATTTACAGCAAACATTATCTGAAAAAAAAAAAGAAAGCAACCAAGAGTTCTCCAAATTTGTTGAAAAAAATTATGAGTATTGGATAAATAATAAGGGTAAAGAAGATGTTCCGTTGTTAACTACTGATATTGTTGAACAATTTGTTTTACCACATTTAGAAAGTGCAGATGGACCTGTATTTCTTTTTGTTCTGGATTGTCTCCGACTTGATCAATGGCTTATTTTAGAAAAACATTTACTCAATTATTTTTCCATTGAAAAGGATTATTATTATTCAATACTTCCTACTGCAACTCCATATGCGCGTAATGCATTATTTGCTGGTTTACATCCAAGTGAGATTGAAAATTACTATCCGGATTTATGGCAAGACAATAAAGAGGATGAAAGAAGTCAGAATAAACACGAAAAGGAACTTCTCCAATTTTTATTAGATCGAAAAAAGGTGAAGTTGGATAATGAATTAAAGTATATGAAAATTATTGATCCCGATGTTGGAAGGGCTTTTGAGCAGAACATCGTTTCTCATAAGCGAACACACTTTATGGCTGTTGTTGTAAACTTTTTAGATATGTTGGTTCATGGAAGATCTGATTCGGAATTGATAAAAGAAATTGCACCAAACGAATCAGCTTTTAGATCCTTAACTAATAGTTGGTTTATGCATTCATCTTTGTTTGGTACTTTTAGAACAATTGCTCAAATGAGCAATGCTAAGGTAATAGTAACAACCGATCACGGAAGTATAATAACCAGAAGGGCAGCAAAGGTTTTAGCAGATCGTGAAACATCAAAAAATCTAAGATTTAAATTCGGTAAAAATTTAAAAGTTGATCCTAAATTTGCAATGCAAATTAATGATCCGGAAAAATTTAAATTACCGAAACGAGGTGTAACTGGCAGTTATATTATTTCAAAAGAAGACTACTATTTTATTTACCCAACAGAATATCACAAATATTTAAATTATTATAAAGATACGTTTCAACATGGTGGAATATCTATGGAAGAAATGATTTTGCCAGTAATTACAATGGAGAGTAAAGTATAATTGAAATTGCCTTTTAAGAAAAAAAACTGATTTCCTTGGATGATACATTAAGAGTTGCAAAAGAATTATCCCATTTATTAACTGGAGGCAATATTGTTTTACTTGAAGGAAATCTTGGAAGCGGTAAAACAACTTTAGTAAAAAATATTTGTAAAAATTATGGAATTGAGAATGCTACAAGTCCATCTTTTGCGATTGTAAATGAGTATTATGGAACCCATAAAATATTTCATTTTGATTTTTACAGAATAAAAAAGTTGAAGAACTTTATGATATTGGTTTTGATGAATATCTAAATGATGACGAAGCTATTGTTTTTCATTGAGTGGGCAGAACTTTTCCGGAAATTCTTCCGAATAAATTTATAAAGAGATTGCTATTAATTTTAATGATGAAGAACAAAGAGAACTTGAAATAACCAAACAAAAAAATGATTAAGTATAAAAAAATACTTGCTATAGAAACCTCCAATGAACTTTGTAGTGTAGCATTATTGTTGGATAAAAAAATATTTATGACGAAAGAAATATCCAAATAAAACACGTTCATTCAGAAAGATTGATTCCTGTAATTGACGAATTATTAAGATCAAATAAAACTTCTGCAAAAGAATTGTGGGCAATTGCAGTTTCAATTGGTCCTGGTTCATTTACTGGTTTACGTATTGGCTTAACCGCCGCAAAGGGAATTGCATTCGCAGCAGAAATTCCTATTATCCCAGTCCCAACTTTTTCCGCACTAGCTTTAGAAATTTCTGAATATTTTATAAAGGCAACGAATTTTATTATAGCAAACAATGCAAATATTGAAGAATGTTACCTTGCTAAATTTAAGTTTGAAAATGGAAGTTTGATTGAACTCCAAATACCGGAGTTGATATCAAAAAAAGATGTTGATAAATTCATTGATAATGGTAATTTGGTATTTGGCAATCTAAAAAACGTAAAAAATATTAAAAACATCTCAGCTCCAAGAGCATCATCAGTTGCAAAATGGACTTATTTATTTGGTGAAGATTTATTAACTTTTGATTACGATTATTTAGAACCCAATTACTTAAAAGATTTTAAGGTGAAAAAAGTAAAATGAAAAAAAATATCAATTGTATTATTACTTTTAAATATTTCTCTATTCGCGCAATTCAGTCAGCCTAAAATTTCTTCATTGGAAATGGATTATAGTTTTGGAGATATAAAAGAGGGCGAAACGGTAAAACATAATTTTGTAATCTTTAACAAAGGTGGTGATTTACTAAAAATTGAGAAAGTAAAAGCATCTTGCGGATGTACTGCTGCAACTCCCAGTAAATCCGAATTAGCCCCAAATGATTCAACAATGATTGAAGTTAGTTTTAATTCGGCAAGAAGAATGGGAGCCCACAAAAAAATATGTTTATGTTTTTAGTAATGATCCGGAAACTCCGCAGTTGAGATTATCTTTTACCGCAAATATTTTACCAGCTTCGTCTTCCAAATTTTCCAATGCACAGCCTGAGATAAAACTTTCAAAGTATAACCATAATTTTGGCAATGTTAAAGAGGGTGAAGTCCTTCATACAGTAATAGAGGTTTCTAATTCCGGGTTGGATGATTTAGAGATTAAAGATGTAAAATCATCTTGCGGATGCACAGCAGCTTTAATGAGCTCAAAAGTTTTAAAACCAAATGAAAAAGCAGATCTAAAAATTGATTTTAATACTAAAAATTTAAATGGACAAATTGCTAGAACTGTAACGCTTTATTCAAACGATTTGAAAAATCCAACAAGAGTGTTAACAATAATTGCAAATGTTGAAAAGGAGTAAATAAAGATGGGGTGGTTTAAAAGATCAAAACAAAATATTTCTCCGGAAAGTAAAAAGTTGGATGTCCCTGATGGGCAGTGGATTAAGTGTGAAAAGTGCAATGAAATAATATATGCCAGACAGTTAGAAATGAATGCATGGGTTTGCTTTAAGTGCGATCATCACTTCAGAATTGGAAGTGATGAATATATTTCTCTGCTATTTGATAAAAATTCATTTAAAGAAATTGATAAAAAAATGAAATCGGGTGACCCGCTTGAATTTGAAGACACAAAAAAATATAAAGATAGAATTAGTGCAACAATAAAAAAAACTGGTTTAAATGATGCAGTAAAAACCGGGCTGGGAACTATTAATGGCCAAAAAGTAAGCTTTGCATGTATGGATTTTAAATTTATCGGCGGAAGCATGGGTTCTGTTGTTGGAGAAAAAATAGCTCGCGCAATTGATAAAGCGTATGAAAATAAAATCCCTATGATTATAATTTCCCAAAGTGGCGGAGCTAGAATGATGGAAGGCGCATTATCCTTAATGCAAATGGCAAAGACTAGCAGCCGTTTAGCTAGATTGGCAGATGCCGGTATACCATACATTTCTGTTTTAGCAGATCCAACAACCGGCGGAACAACTGCAAGTTATGCAATGCTTGGTGATGTAATTGTAGCAGAACCAAAAGCACTTATTGGCTTTGCTGGACCAAGAGTTATTAAACAGACTATTGGAAGAGATTTACCAAAAGGATTTCAGAGATCTGAATTTCTTTTAGAAAATGGTTTTGTTGATGTAATTGTACCACGAAAAGAAATGAAAGAAAAGTTGGCGAGTTTACTAAATTTTATGACTTAATATTTTTATAAAAGTTGTAATTTTTCCGGCTTGCTTACTTTTTAAACTTCTCAATCATTCTGGTGAGAATATCAATTGTATATTCAACTTCCTTAAAAGTATTTTCGGCATTGAAAGAAAATCTTAAAGTTCCATTGGCATATTCAGCCGATTTACCACTTGCTAAAATTACGTGAGAAGGTTTAACCGTTCCTGAAGCACAAGCAGAGCCAGAAGAGGCTGCAATTCCGTTCACATCTAAATTCATCAATATAGCTTGAGAATCAGATTTGTAAAAATCTGGATTGAGCGTAAAGCTCAAAATATAAGGTGTAGAATTTCTTTTTGAATTTATTAAAATATTATCATCATCAAAATTAGATTTTAATTTATCAGTAAAGTAAGTTTTAAGAGAACTAACTTTATTAAAGTTATCTTCCATATTTGCCTTTGCAATATTAACCGCTTATGCAAAACCTACGATCGACGCGACATTTTCAGTTCCGGCTCGTCTGTTCCTTTCTTGCCCCCCGCCTAAAATAAAAGATTCCATTGGAGTACCGCTTTTAACATATGCAATTCCAATTCCTTTTGGCCCATATAATTTGTGAGCAGAAGCTGAAAGTGCGTCAACTCCCAACTTTTTAACATCAATTTGGATTTTACCAAATCCTTGCACAGCATCTGTGTGAATGTAGAGGTTCTTGTTTTTAATTTTTGATAAATCAAAAAGGCTTCCGGTTTCATTATTTACAAGCATTAAAGAAATTAGCGAAGTAGAATTATTAATTCCGGTATTTATATTTTCCAGTGTTGGAATAAAATCTTCGTCAACGTCAATAAAATGAGCTGTAAATCCTTCTTTTTGTAATTTTTCAAAAGTATGCAGAACCGCATGATGTTCAGATTTTGAGGTTATTAAATGATTTCTGCCGCTTTCCGAAAATTCAGTTTTGGCAATTCCATTGATAATAAAATTATTTGATTCACTGCCGCCGCTTGTAAAATAAATTTCTCCCGGATCTGCATTTATAAAATCTGCAATTATTTCTCTGGAGTCTTCAATTGCAACTCTTGCTTTTCTCCCAAATGAATGAACAGCCGAAGCATTACCATAATTATCAGTTAGATAGGGTAGCATTTTCTCTAAAACTTTAGGATGCATTTTTGTGGTTGCAGCATTATCAAAATATATATTAGTTTCATTCATATTTATCTTACAGAAATATCGCCATTAGTAATTTTTTCTAATTTATCGCCATCCTTTAAAATCATAAATCCATTCGCATCAATATCATAAAAAATCCCACCTTTCAATTCTCCGTTTATTTCAATAGAAATGTGTTCTCCAATCATTCTGCATTTATCTCGCCAATCGTCTAACATTTTTTTTGTATTTGATTTCAATCCATACAAAATTTCTTCAAAATTATTTAAGACTTCACTCAATAATCGTTCACGTGAAATTTCTCTTTTAACTTCAAATTTAAGTGAAGTTGGCTGAATTCTATATTCACCTTCAAATCTATGTTGATTTGCATTTAGTCCAATTCCAATCACAATTGAATCAAGTTTAGAACCGCTTGAGTTTGACTCTAATAAAATTCCGCTTACTTTTTTATTTTTTATCAAAACATCATTCGGCCATTTCAAATCAGTTTTAAGCTGATATAAGTTTTCAATTGAATGAGCAACTGCCAAAGAAGCTGCTAAGTTTATATGATTTGGATTCAGCTTATCCAGTTTTTCATTTAATAGAATTGAGAACGTTAAATTTTGTAATTTGTTACTATACCAACTCCTGCTTAGCCTTCCTTTTCCTGCTGATTGAAACTCGCTTAAAAGTACTGTTCCATTTTCTAGTTTCTTCTTATCATTTAACAAATAAGAGTTTGTAGAATCCACTTCTTCACTATAAAGGAAATGTCTGCCAATATATTTAGTCTCTAATTTGATATCAAAATCCTCAATATTAAACATTTTCCCTCCAAATAAATCCATGACAAAATGACGCTGTATAAGTCACAAATGTAATTAATAAGCCAAATTGACTATTAGCTGCCAAAATGACAAGTGATAGTATGATTTAAATAAAAACTATAACTATATGTTATAAAACAAATTAACACAAATAAAAAACATTGGCACGTTGATTGATTATATAAGTGAAAAAGTTAAACAAATAAAAGGAGAATTAACCATGACACTTTTAAGATTTGAACCAATAAGAGACTTAGATCATTTATCAAACAGATTCCAAAGATTTTTTGATGAATTTCCAGGTCTTCAAACATTAGATAAAGATACATTTTCACCACGAATAGATATTTCTGAAGATGAAAAAAGCATTTTAATTGATGCTGAAATTCCCGGTGTTAAAAAAGAAAATTTAAAAATTACTATGCAAGATAACATTTTAACCATTGAAGGTGAAAAGAAAAAAGTATCTGAAGAGAAAGAAAAAAACTTTTACAGAGAAGAAAGAACTTACGGAAAATTCAAAAGAAGTTTTACATTACCAGTAGAAGTTGATAGTGAAAAAGTTGATGCTAAATTCAATGATGGTATGTTAGAAATTAAGCTAAACAAAATGGAACCAAAAGTAGCAAAAGAAAGAGTTATTGAATTAAAATAAAAAACTTAAAGAAGCGGTTCTTTGGAATCGCTTCATTTTAAATAATAAGAAGTTAGAAAATTAGGAGTATTAGAAAATGGGTAAAATAATAGGAATAGATTTAGGAACAACTAACTCGTGCGTAGCGGTGATGGAAGGTAATGATCCGGTTGTAATTCCTAATTCAGAAGGCGGAAGAACTACGCCATCTGTTATTGGTTTTGCAAAAAATGGCGAAAGACTTATTGGTCAGCCGGCAAAACGACAAGCAGTTACAAATCCAACAAATACTGTTTTTTCTGTAAAGAGATTTATGGGAAGAAAGTATAGTGAAGTAAGTACAGAAATAGGTGAAGTTCCTTACAAAGTTATAGATGGCGATGGCGGCTCTGCAAGAATTAAGATTGAAGACAGAGTTTATTCACCACCGGAAATTAGTGCAATGGTTTTGCAGAAAATGAAAAAAACTGCTGAAGACTATTTGGGTCAAGAAGTCACCGAAGCAGTGATTACTGTTCCAGCTTACTTTAATGACTCTCAGAGACAAGCTACAAAAGATGCTGGTGAAATTGCCGGATTAAAAGTTAAGAGAATTATAAACGAACCAACAGCTGCAGCTTTGGCTTATGGTTTGGATAAAAAACACAAAGAAGAATTAGTTGCTGTTTATGATTTGGGCGGAGGTACTTTTGATATCTCTATTTTACAGTTAGGCGATGGAGTCTTTGAAGTTAAATCGACCAATGGTGATACTCACCTTGGTGGAGATGATTTTGATCAAAGACTAATTGATTATTTAGCTGATGAATTTAAAAAGCAAGAAAGTATTGATCTACGCAAAGATCCAATGGCATTGCAGAGATTAAAAGAAGGTGCTGAAAAAGCTAAAATTGAGTTGTCTTCAACTTCATCTACTGATGTTAATCTTCCATTTATAACTGCAACTCAAGATGGACCAAAACATTTGAACATCACTTTATCTCGCTCTAAATTTGAGCAGTTAGTTGATGATTTAGTTGAAAGAACAGTTGGACCTTGCGAGCAGGCAATTAAAGATGCTGGTGTTTCTGCATCTCAAATTGATGAAGTAATTTTGGTTGGTGGTTCAACAAGAGTTCCAAAAGTTCAAGAATTAGTAAAAAAGATTTTTGGTAAAGAACCGCACAAAGGTGTTAATCCGGATGAAGTTGTTGCAATTGGTGCAGCAATTCAAGGCGGCGTTTTATCTGGAGATGTAAAAGATGTATTGTTGTTAGATGTAACTCCACTTTCACTTGGAATTGAAACTTTAGGCGGTGTTATGACAAAGCTTATTGAATCAAATACAACAATTCCAACAAAGAAAAGTGAAGTATTCTCAACCGCTGCTGATAATCAACCATCTGTAGAGATTCATATTCTTCAAGGTGAAAGATCAATGGCAAATGATAACAGAACACTTGGTAGATTTCATTTAGAAGGAATTCCACCTTCCCCAAGAGGCGTTCCACAGATTGAAGTTGTCTTTGATATTGACGCAAACGGAATTATGCATGTTTCTGCAAAAGATAAAGCAACAGGCAAAGAGCAAAGTATTAGAATTACATCTTCAAGCGGATTGAGTGAAAAAGAAATAGAAGAGATGAAACAAAAAGCCAAAGAACATGCTGCAGAAGATAAGAAGAAAAAAGAAGGTGTAGATATAAAAAACAATGCTGATAATTTAGTTTTCCAGACTAAGAAACAAATGGAAGAACTTAAAGATAAATTACCTGCTGATGGAAAAGCTAAACTTGAAGCAGAAATTACAAATGTAGAAGAAGCGTTAAAAACAAATAATAGCGATACAATAAAAGCTGCAACTGATAAATTGAGCAAGGTTTGGAATGATATAGCACAGAATTTATATCAACAACCTGGTGCTGAAGGTCAACCTGGAGCTGGTCCTGATGCACAGCAATCTGAACCTCAAGGCGAAAAGCCAAAAGATTCAGATAAAAATGTTGAAGATGCTTCTTATGAAGTTGTTGATGAAGACAAATAAAAATGATTTGAAACCCTTTAAAAAAGTCCCCTCTCGAGAGGGGATTTAGGGGTGTGTGCTTTAGAGTTAAACGTAAAAAAGTAAAAAAAGTAAGGAGAAAATAAAATGGAACAAACAAAAGAACTTACCCAAGTTGATGAAAAAAGAAGCTGGGAAGATGCTCTTGAACAAGAATCATGGGTTGCCCCACTTGTTGATTTGTATGAAACAAATGATGATTATTTTATAGTTGCTGCAATGCCTGGCGTTGGCAAGGAAGATGTAAAAGTTAAAGTAGAGGATGGCAACTTAATAATCATGGGTAGAATTAACTATATGGAAGAAATGAATAGAAAATACTTGATGAAAGAAATTGACCCGAGTAATTATTATCGAAAGTTCAAACTTTCAGAGAGCGTTGATGAAACAAGAATTGACGCTAAACTTGAAAATGGCAGACTGGAAATTCATCTTCCAAAAGTAGAAAGAGTAAAACCTAAAACTATTGAAATAAAATAGTTGTGATTTGTTAAATTAATAACCCCGGCAATTTTGTCGGGGTTTTTTAGTTTTAAATAATAAATTTATTGTTAACTAATTATACAGCAAAATATTATAACATATTTTGAATGTCAGAGTAACAAATAAGTAACAACTACTTGATAATTACTCTTAAATAATGAATCCCCAATCTTATGCAAATTTAATAATCTCCTCTCCTTTTTAAGACTTTACTGATTTAAAGGGTTATATTGTTATTTATCTTAGTGCACAACTAGATTTAATTGATTGAAACTAATATTACCTTCGCTTTTTTGAATCATAAAAGCAGCCCCAATAACTTTTGTTTCACCTAAATTTGGTAACGTAATTTTTAAATGCACTTTTGAATAATTATTATACTTTTCACCAATTAAATCTATTATGTCACCAAAATCACTAGCACCCAAAAGTAAATTTTCTTTACTTGAATCATCAATTTTTAATTCAATGGGAGTTCTGTCCAAAAATTTTGAAAACTTTCTTTTTGAACCTAAAAATTTCTGAGCTTTCTCGTGAGTAATTAAATGTATTATTTTTTTAGAAATTTCTTCGTCATAATTCTGTGGACATTTAACAAATAAATCAATGAGATACTCTTTATTTGATTCATATGTCAAAGAATCAATTCTAAAAATTAGATGGACAGAATTTGCCCAACCAAAAGGTATGTAATTTCCATCTTCAGTTATTTCTTTAATTGGGAAATAATTTTCTAAAAGAAATTCTCGCACAATTGTATCTTTTCTAGTTTCTTTAGTTATGGATAAATAAACTCTTGATGAATCTTTCAATGTTGTTGAAGGAAAGTCAAGAGTTTTCAGACTTTGATTCTTTACAAAAATTGAATTCCAGAGATTCACAACTGTTGAGTCATCTTTCTGATAATCATTTTTCATAAAAAATAATTTTGCACTCAACTTTACTTCAATTGAATCACTATTATAAAATGATATCTTTTCTGTTGCAATACCGTTTTCAACACTCCAATGTCTCCAAATAGTTAAATTTTTTAACGGACCACCGACAACTCTGCTAGCATTAATACTGCAACTAAGTAATAAAAGTAGAAGAATAATATTCTTAATATTTGTTTTCATTACAATTTATAGGCGGGTTATATAGCTTCTAGATTTAACTTATATTATTTATTTATTATTTATTTTAAAATTTACTATTGCAATCATCTCAATATCTACGGGTTTGTTTTGTTTTAATGCGGGCTCAAATATTAATTTTTCAAATGTCAAAATTGTATTTTCATCACATCCAGCACCAATACCGATAATTTTGCTAATATTCTCTACTTCACCATTTTTATTCACAATAAATTTTATTTCTACAATTCCATCAACACCAGCAAATTTTGCTATTTCTGGATATTTAATAAGTGTTAATAATGAATCTGAACTAATTGTTAATTTCGGAGGAATTACATTTTTTTCATTTTTATCTGATATTAACGAAATTAATTCAACTTCATGTTTTCTTTGAGAGATAACTTTGTTTACATTTTATTATAATCTTGAGCAAATAAATTTTGATTATTTACACAAATTATAGATAGTATGAAAAATATTTTACTTACCTTCATATTACCTCAGCTATACGATATATATTAAACAGAATGCCCATCTCCTCATAAAAAAGTAAAACACACCAATACTTCTGCTTTATGTTCCAACAATATAAAATTGGTGCTTTATTAACTTATTTAATTAAAATATTTTATGATTATTTTACTCAATATTTCTTGGTTGATATTTTCCTAAAACGCATACTTTATTTATTATATATTAAATAGTTTTTATTCACTTATGATACTCTCTTTTTTAAATGAACTTACTCTGTTAAAATTATTTCTTTTATTTATAGCTAATTTAATTCTTTTAAGATCAAAAGACAATCGTATAAACATGTATGTAAGGTAAACGTTAAATATAATGTGCCAGCTTGTTTATTTTTTTAAAAGTTAAAAGTTATTTATACTTCACTTTTTTTTTTTTTTAAAACTTAGCTATTTTTAATAGTCATAATTACAAAATTAAGAGAAGCAAAATGTCAGTTTATCCAATCACAGTTTATGGTGATAAAATATTAAGAAAGGTTGTAAAACCAATTAAAGCAATTGATGATGACATAATTGAAATTATTCAAAAAATGTTTAAAACAATGCGCAATGCAAATGGAATTGGTCTTGCCGGCAATCAAGTTGGTTTAGATAAACAAATTTTTGTGATTGATGTTTCGCCCGTTGAAGACTATGAACATATTAAACCAATTGTAATGATCAATCCTAAAATAGTTTTGCAATCTGATGAAAAAGTAGTTATTGAAGAAGGATGCTTAAGTTTACCGGATGTAAGAGTAGATGTCGAAAGATCAGAAAGTATAAGGGTAAAATACCTTAGTCCGGCTGAGCAAGAAGAAGAACTGGAAGCAAATGATTTATTCGCTAGAGTTATTTTGCATGAGTATGATCATTTAATCGGTAAAATGATTCCAGATAGAATTGCCGAAAAAGAAAAGAATAAAATCTTCAAACTTTTAACTCAAATTGAAAACAGAGAAATTGATTGCGATTATCCAATTACTGAATTGGAAGCATAGATAAATAAATGAAAATAGTATTTTTTGCCACACCCGATTTTGCAATTCCATCTTTGAAAATTTTACATGAAAGCAAATATGAAATTATCGCAGTGGTTACAGCTCCAGATAAACAAAGGGGAAGAGGAAGAAATTTTTCTCCAACTCCAATAAAACAATTTGCTGTTGATAATAATATTAAAGTTTTCACTCCGGAAAAATTAAATGATGAAAAATTTGAAAATGAACTTATAGAATTGCAGCCCGATTTATTTGTTGTTGTTGCGTTTAGAATTTTACCGAGAAAAATTTTTACAATTCCAAAACTCGGATCATTCAATTTACATGGATCAATTCTGCCAAAATATCGCGGAGCAGCGCCAATTCAATGGGCTTTAATTTATGGAGACAATGAAACCGGACTAACGACATTTTTCTTGGAAGATAAAGTTGATACCGGAAATATTATTTTATCAGAAAAAATAAAAATTGAAGATTCAGATAATTTTGAATCTTTACACGATAAAATGAGTTTGCTTGGTGCAGATTTAGTCTTAAAAACGGTGACCCATATTGAAGAGGGAAATTACCAACTTACAGATCAAGATAATTCACTTGCAACACCGGCTCCAAAAATTACAAAAGAAATTTGTAAAATAGAATGGACAAAATCTGCAAAAGAAATTCATAATTTAGTTAGAGGTTTATCTCCTTATCCAACTGCTTTTTTTATTCACAATGAAAAATCTTACAAAGTTTTCTCAACAAAAATTATTTTTGATAAAAAGCTTTCTTCCGGTGAAATTGAACAAAATAAATCAGA
Organism: Ignavibacteriales bacterium; assembly: GCA_020635285.1. Lineage (GTDB taxonomy): Bacteria > Bacteroidota > Ignavibacteria > Ignavibacteriales > Melioribacteraceae. Next base: position 429,286 of record JACKAB010000005.1, read on the forward strand.
AATGTTTTTTGGAACCTCTGAGTGCACAATTCAAATTCTTGAACTTCAGCCGGAAGGAAGAAAAAGAATGAGTACAGAAGATTTTTTAAGAGGTTATTCTTTAAAATAAAATAATCACCACAGAGAACTCAGAACTCCACAGAGAAAAGAATCTGATTAGAAATAATTCAAATTCATGCAACCCAACCATGCTTTATCTTTTCCTCAATCATCAATAAACATTACCAATTTTTATTAGACTTCCATCTCCACTTTAGTTAATTTTAAATTATAAAAAATGGAGACTAATAATGTCAAAGAAAACTAGTTTAAAGAAAACCAAAGAATCGAAAATTGATTCAAAATACTCAATGGACACTCATTTAATTTATGGAAAAAATGTTTCAAATAAATGGGATTACAGTCATCATGTAACAGCACCAATATCATCATCAACTACATTCAGACTTGATTCCGTTGAGCGTGGTGCAGAAGGCTTTTTACAATTTGCACAAACAGAAACGCAAGGTGATAAGCAGCCAATTTTTATATACGATAGGCTTGGCGAACCAAATAAAGACATGCTTGAGGAAAATCTTGCATACATTGAAAAAGGTGAGATGGCTGTGACTTATACAAGTGGAATGGCAGCGATTTCAGCAGTGCTTGGTGTTCTAACAAAATCTGGCGATGAAATTATAACTCACACAACTTTATATGGCTGCACAATTTCACTTTTTAATAATTGGTACCCAAGATATAACATTGGAGTTCATCCAATTGATTTAACAAATCTTAAAAATATTAATTCAGTGTTGAATGAAAATACAAAAGTAATTTATTTTGAAACTCCAGCCAATCCAAATATGGATATTATAAACATTATTGAGTTGAGGAAGCTTGTTGATAAGATTAATGAGAAAAGATCCGTAGATAATAAAATTAAAATTGTTGTTGATAACACTTTTGCAACTTCTTTCAGCCAAAGACCTATTGAATTAGGATCAGATTTTACAATTCATTCTTTAACAAAAGGTATGGGCGGATTTGGAACCGATATGGGCGGAGTTGTAATTGGAAAGAATAAATATAGAGACGCCCTGTTACTTTATAGAAAAGATTTTGGTGCGGTTTTAAATACAAAAAGTGCATGGGCAATTTTAACTTATGGATTGCCATCGTTAGCGTTAAGACAAAGGCAGCAAATTAAGTCTTCAATAAAAATTGCTGAATTTTTGGAAAATCACCCTAAAGTGGAATTTGTTAAGTACCCTGGCTTAAAATCACACCCGCAATATAAAATTGCAAAAAAACAAATGTTAGATTTTTATGGAAACTTTGCTCCAGGTAGTTTAATATATTTTGTGCTAAAAGGGAATTCACCAGAAAAGACAAAAGAAAATGGCAAAAAGTTAATGAACTATGTTGCAGATAACGCTTACACAATGACTCTGGCAGTAAGTTTAGGTCATACAAGAACATTAATTGAACATCCTGCATCTATGACTCATTCCGTTGTTCCTGCAGATAAATTGGCAGAAAGGGGATTTGAAGCTGGGGGAGTTAGATTAGCAATTGGTTTGGAAAAAGCAGAAGATATTATTATGGATTTAGAGGAATCTTTGAAGCAAATTTGATTTAATTTTTTTCATAAACATAAAATTGCATTATGAAAAAATATTTGCATTTTACTCAGTTTAATGACCAAATTATTCAGTCGCTGAGTAATTTGGATTTTTATTTTTGTAATAATTGGATGATTTTTATAATTTACAAAATTACAAATCGATAAAAATTCTCGATAATTAGTTTAGCCCCATATAAATATTAAAATTTATGCTGAAAAAATTACTTTTTATATTCATTTTATCTCCCATTTTTTTATTCTCTCAAGAAAACATATTTAATGAGAATGAAATTATTTATGGAATAATAACTTCGGAGAAAGGGACTTATCTTGTTTTAGAAAAGGACTTATGCGAATTACTGAAAATGATTCATATATAGAGTACTACAAAAATATATATAATGATTCAACGATTGTTAACCCAAATACAGAAATAAAAAATAATATTAATTTGAATATAATTCCTTTTCTCTCACCACAAATAAATCAGCAAAAATATGATTTTAGTGAACCTCTTCAAATGGGAATTTTTATCCAAACTGATGAATTTGGATTTTAAATTTAACTCCTTATGCAAAAAATATTTAGATTCAATCCGTAATTAAGTAAACAAACAAATTATTCATCTTTGATTATAGCTTCCTACTTGGTAAATTTTGCTCAAAAATTATAAAAGTTTACCAATTATGTCTCTTCAAAAACCAAAAATATTTTCACAATTTCCCGACTTAATTTTTGGATTTAGTACAAAACAAAATCATAATATTGATGATAAATTTGGTTTTAATTTATCAAAATCAATCGGCGATGACGAAAAAAAAGTAATTGAAAATCGCTCGAAATTTTTTGCTGAATTTGATCTTGGTTTAGAAAATGTAGTAATTCAAAAACAGACACATAGTTCAATTATTAATTTTGTTGATAAATTTGTGAATAATTTAGAAGGTGACGCATTAATTACTAAAACTAAAAATTTGGGTCTAGCAGTTTCAACTGCAGATTGCACAAATATTTACATCTATGATTCCAAAGAAAAAGTAATTGCGGCAATTCATTCTGGCTGGGAAGGAACCGAAAAGAAGATATTAGCCAAAACTATTCAAAAATTGAAAGACGATTTTAATTCAAATCCGCAGAATTTATTTGTTTATTTCGGACCCTCAATTTCTCAACAAAATTATGAAGTTGGGAAAGAGTTTTTAAATAAGTTTGATAAAAAATATTTGACACAAAATGGAGAAAAATATTTGCTCGATCTTAAAGCCGCAAATAAGGATATGCTAATAAATTTAGGTGTTCCAAACTCCCAAATAGAAATTTCAGAAATTTGCAGTTTTGAAAATCCAAATTTTCATTCATACAGAAGAGACAAAAGAAACTCAGGCAGAGCTTTTGGAGTTATTGCAATAAAAGGATCAAATGAATAATAATCTAAAGATTGTAGTTGGTTATATTCTCATTTGTCTGATTTGGGGATCGACTTGGCTTGCAATTAGGTTGGGTTTAGATTCCCTTACACCTTTTATTTCAGCGGGCTTGCGATTTTTTCTTGCATCAATTATAATTTTTATGATTTTACGTTTTAGAAAAATGCCGCTTCCGCTCGATCCCAAATCAATTAAAATTTATATTTTTCTCGCATTCTTCTCATTTGTAATTCCTTTTGGTTTGGTTTATTGGGCTGAACAATTCGTCCCAAGCGGTTTAACATCGGTTATGTTTGGAATTTTTCCATTTTCAGTTTTCATTTTTTCTTGGTTTATTCTAAAAGGAGAATCAGCGGATTTTTTCAAATTATTTAGCGTGGTTCTGGGATTTATTGGGATTGTAATAATTTTTTCTGATAGTCTTCAAATTGATGTTGAAAATTATTCTCTAGGTTTAGCCGCAGTTCTATTAAGTGCAATTATACAAGGCTTACCAGCGGTTGTCCTAAAAAAGTGGGGAGGTTATTTAAATCCTTTCTCAATAAATGCAATTCCTTTGCTCATTGCCGGTTTAACGATGATTCTATTAAGTTATTTAGTGGAACAAACTTCAACCTGGCAATTTACTGGTAAGGCAATTATTTCTATTATTTATTTGGCTTTGGTAGGAACAATAACAGCCTTTACGGTTTATTATTGGCTGCTTAAACAAATTAATGCGGTTATACTTTCTTTATCTTCGTTCATTACTCCAATTATTGCAATAATTTTAGGATGGATATTTTTAGATGAACAGCTTTCGCAAAAAGTATTAATTGGTTCTCTTTTTGTGTTAATTGGAATTTTATTTGGTAATTTAAAAGGCTTAAGAAAATTCTATTTGAATAAAAAAGGAACAGTAAATGCTTAATGTTGTAAGAATTAAAAATGCAGTATTTTATGCATATCACGGAGCATTAAAAGAAGAGCAATTTATTGGCGGAAAGTTTGAAGCAGATGTTGATATGTTTTTTAATTTTTCAGAAGCAGCGGCAAATGATGATCTAAAAAAAACAATTAATTATGATGAAGTCTATAAGTTCATCAATAAAATGATCCACGAAAAAAAATATTATTTAATTGAAACCATTGCGACAATTATTGCTGATAATCTTCTTACAGCTTTCCCTATTTTAGATAAAGTAAAAGTAAAAGTTAGAAAAAATAATGTGCCGGTTGGTGGAATAATAGAATATGTTGAAGCAGAAGTTGAAAAAAGCAAAAATGAATAACGTTTATATTGGTATTGGTTCAAACGTTGGCGAGCGACTTACAAATATTAGAAAAACAATTGAAGAATTAGAAAATAATTCTGAGATTTCTAATATAAAAATTTCCTCCATTTATGAAACCAAACCTTATGGAAATATTGAACAGAATAATTTTTTAAATGCAGTAATTTATTTTGAAACTTCATTTGAACTAGATGAATTGTTAAGTTTTACAAAATCTATAGAAAAGAAAATTGGCAGAATAAAAAAGAAAATTGGGGACCGAGAGAAATAGATTTAGACATTTTACTTTTTAATAATCTAATTTATTTTGATAAGAATATTACAATTCCGCACAGAGATTTGTTAAACCGCGATTTTGTTTTAGTACCGCTGTTAGAAATTGATAATGATCTAGTTCACCCGGAAAGCAAAAAAAAGAATTAAGTTTTTATCTCACAAATTTAACTGAGAAATATATTATTAGTAAATTTAAGTTTTCGAATAATTTTTAAATGAATTCAGCAGTATAAGTTTATGAATGAGGAGAAGTTTTTGGAAGGACCAAAATATATTGCAATTGAAGGTGTAATCGGGGCTGGGAAAACTTCGCTGGCTAAAAAATTGGCAGAAAAACTTTCTGCAAGATTAGTTGAAGAAGAATTTGAGGAAAATCCGTTTTTAGAAAAATTTTATGATGATAGAAAACGTTATGCATTTCAAACTCAAATGTTCTTTTTAATAAATAGATTCAAGCAGCAAGAACAATTTCGTCAAGATGATTTATTCACAAAATATGTCGTCTCAGATTACATTTTTGATAAAGACCAAATTTTTGCTTTTCTAAATTTATCTGGCGAAGAACTAAAACTTTACGAAAGTATTTTCCCGTTGCTAAAAAGAGATCTGCGCCAATTTGATTTAGTAATATTTTTACAGGCGAGTGTTGATCGGTTAATCTATAATATTAAAAAAGAGGCAGAGCGGTTGAAAAGAACCTTACAAGAACTTATATTAGAGATTTGAGTGAAGCTTATAATAATTTTTTCTTTAAGTATAGCTCAACTCCTTTATTAATTGTCAATACAACTGATATTGATTTTGTAAACAAAGAAGATGACTTTGAAGAATTGTACAAACAGATCTTTAGAGAGGACAGAGGTTTTATTGAATATTTTAATCCAAAAATTAAAGAAGTAAAATAATGGGATTTTTTAGACTAATATTTTTTATTATTCTTGGTTACATTATAATTAAAACTTTCAAGTTTATCATAAATATGTTTACCGGAATTTCTGAAGCAAAAAAAGAACAGCAAGTTTACGAAACAAAAAATGCAAGAAGCAAAATTGATAAAAAGATGTAATTGATGCAAAGTTTGAAGAAATTGACGATAAAGAAAACACATCTCAATAACTGTTAAGTTAATGTTTATTAAAAAAGCTATCCAGCAAATTTTATTACTCCTTTTAAAATTATTTTTTTCTATAAAACAAAATGACTCAATAGAATTAGGGAGCCTAATTTAATTTTAGTTATTTGGACGAGCATTTCATTTGGTACACTTTGCTTTCCTCCAGAAGTTTTTTTTCTTGCAATTAGAAAAAAATATCCATCTGCAAAAATTAAATTAATTGTTAATGCTGATGTAAAACAAAAACTGAATAATTCAAAATTAACCTTCAATACATTTTTTAATGAAGCTATTTCAAAGAGTGAATTTAAGCAATTAAGAAAAGTACTTAGAAAGAAAAATGATATTTCAATTGTGCCAATAATTAGTGAATTTCGTTTAACAGATCACATTTTTTTACGTCTTTCAAAAACCCAAGCCAGAATTGGAGTTGCCGAGTTTAACAATATTAAAAATCCATATTCATTTTTATTTGATAGAAGAACAAGCATAAACTTTACAGATTCGCCTGATGTTCATATCTCTCAAATCCTGTTTGAGCAATTAAAATCTTTCGGTGATTTTGGCGAGCATGAGAATTTTTATCTACGGTTCAACATTAATGACGAAAGAAGTATCAGAAATCTTAAAGCAGAACTTGGTTTTAAAAATGGAAATAAAATCATTTTAGTAAATTTATTTACAGAACAACGTCAAAAGAGAATCTCACTAGATAAGATTATTGAATTAGTAAAGCAGCTTTCTAGTTTTGGCGAGTACCAATTTTGCTTGATTGATGGAAAAAGAAAATCAAATTTTAAGATTATAAATAAGCATATTTCGGAAGACTTGATTTTTATACATAAAGATGATTATAGAAATTTACTTAATTTGTTAAATTTTTCAAGTTTGGCAATTACTTGTGATTCTGAATTTATGCATATTGCAGGTGTCGTCGGTGTTCCGCAAATTTCAATTTTTGGACCATCAAACCCTTTTAATCTTGCTCCCATTGGTCCAAAGAAAATTTTTATAAGAAAATCAGATTTGATAGATGATATTGAAGTTGAAGATATTTTTTCAGAATGCAAAAAATTATTAAATATAGATAATTAAAATTATGAATAAAAAAATAGCTGCAATTGATATTGGCACAAATTCTTTTCACTTAATTGTTGTTGAAGTTTTTGACGATGGGCATTTTGAAATTGTTGACCGTGTAAAAGAAGTAATTAGATTAAGTGAAGGAAGCAAAGGAGATATAAAGTTAATTAGCGAGGAAGCCACTCAGAGAGCAATTGGTGCGCTCAAAAAGTTTGCAGGTATTGCAAATGCTCACAATGCAGAAATAAAAGCAGTGGCAACAAGTGCGGTCAGAGAATCTCAAAATAAATATGAGTTTATTGAAAGGATTTTTGACGAAACGAAAATCAGCATTGATGTAATTAGTGGAGTTGAAGAAGGTAGGTTGATTTATCAAGGCGTACTAAATGCTGTCCCAATTTTTAACAAAAGAATTTTATCAATAGATATTGGAGGCGGAGCACTGAATTTGTTATAGGTCTCAAAGGAAATATCCTTTACGCAAACAGTCTTAAGCTTGGTGCTGTTCGCTTAACCAAACAATTTTTCCCAGATAATAAAGTTACAAAATCCAGAATTAGTGACTGTAAAAAATGGGTTGAAGGAGTTTTAAGCCCACTTAAAAAAGAACAATCATAATGGATAAAATCGTATCCATTGTTGGTTCCTCAGGAACAATAATGGCAGCTGGATTAATGATAAGATCCATGAAGGAGAAAGAATCTGAAATTTCTATTTTAAATAACTATACTTTCTCTTATGAAGATTTGCTCAAAATTCAAAAAAAAGTATTAAGTGCTAAAAGTATTGATGACCGAAAGAAAATAAGGGGATTGGATGAAAAACGTGCGGATATTATTCCAGCCGGTATAATAATTCTCGCAACTATTTTTGAACAATTTGGGATTGATAAAATTACTATTTCCGGTTATGCTTTGCGAGAAGGAATTATATTCGATTCAATCAATAATGAAATTGACCAAATTCCGCAAAAAGAGACAAAAAATTTAAGATCAGAAAGTATTGATAAGTTAGCAAACTCCTGTAACTATGATATTAAACATTGTTACCATGTTGCTGAGCTTGCTAAATCATTCTTCCATCAATTCGCTGATGTTCATAAACTGCCGGATGAATATGTTGAGTATTTAACTTCTGCTTCCAAACTGCATGATATTGGTTATCATATTTCTCATTCAAAACATCATAAACATTCTCAATACATTATTGTAAACAGCGAGTTATTGGGATTTAATGAAAATGAAATAAGAGCAATTGCTTGTATTGCAAGATATCATAGAAAAAGTCATCCAAAAAATTCTCATGAAGAATTTATGATGTTGCCTAAAAAGTGGAAAATAGTTGTGCAAAAATTATCAGCAATTTTACGTATTGTTGATGCTTTAGATAGAACTCATAAAAAATTAGTAAAAAATATAGACTTACAAACTGATAAGAATAAGGTTAATATTTCAGTTGAAAATAATATGAAAGATATTGAAATTGAACTTTGGAGTTTAGATAGAAGAAAAGAACTTTTTAAAGAGGTATTTGGACTTGAAATTTCAGTAAAAAGCAATAATTAATATTATGTACTATGTAAATTGTTCTAAAAGATGCTATTTTTCAAAAAATAAAATTTCAACTGTTAATTTAATACGGATAAAAAAATGATTTCACACGTTTATATTAAAGACTTAGGAAAACATGTTGGTAAAAAGTGTTACACTTAAAGGATGGCTTTTTAACAAACGATCAAGCGGAAAAGTTAAATTTTTAATTTTAAGAGATGGAAGCGGTTATTTACAGTGTATCGTTTTCAAAGGAAATGTTTCAGAAGAAGTTTTTCAATTGGCAGATTCAGTTTCGCAAGAATCTTCTTTTGAAATTACTGGGCTTGTTAAAGAAGAACCAAGAGCAGTAGGCGGATATGAATTGGATGCAACTGATTTAAAATTGATTGGTGACTCAAACGAATATCCAATTACACCCAAAGAACACGGGATTGAATTTTTAATTGATAATCGCCACTTGTGGATTCGCTCAAAAAAAAACAAGCTGCAATTTTAAAAGTTAGACACAGAATTGTTAAAGCAATTAGAGATTTTTTTGATGAAAGGGATTTCACTTTGTTTGATCCTCCAATCATTACTCCAAACGCCTCTGAAGGAACTTCCACATTATTTGAAATGGATTATTTTGATCTAGGCAAAGCCTATCTTACTCAATCGGGACAGCTTTACGCAGAAGCCGGAGCAATGGCATTGGGAAGAGTTTATACTTTTGGTCCAACATTTAGAGCGGAAAAATCAAAAACTCGACGTCATTTAACTGAGTTTTGGATGGTTGAACCTGAAATGGCTTTTTATAATTTAGAAGACGATATGGATTTAGCCGAAGAATTTTTAGAATATATTGTTCAAACGGTTTTGGCAGATTGTAAAAATGAATTAGAAATTTTAGAAAGAGATACTTCAAAATTAGAAAAAGTAGTTCGACCTTTCCCGCGTGTTTCTTATTCGGAAGCTGTTGAAATTCTTAAATCAAAAGGAAGAGATTTTGAATGGGGAAATGATTTTGGTGCACCGGATGAAGCAACTATTTCTGAACAATTTGATAAACCAGTTTTAGTTCATCGTTATCCTTCAGATATCAAAGCATTCTATATGAAAAGAGATCCTGAAAATCCAAAAGTAGCATTAGCTGTTGATGTACTTGCCCCGGAAGGATACGGCGAAATTATCGGTGGAAGTCAAAGAGAAGACAATCTAGATTTATTATTGGAAAGAATTACAGAACACAAATTACCGCAACATTATTTTGAGTGGTATTTAGATTTACGACGGTTTGGCTCTGTGCCTCACTCTGGCTTTGGTTTAGGTTTAGAAAGAACGGTTACTTGGATATGCGGAATTGAACATTTACGAGAAACAATTCCTTTTCCAAGAATGATATATAGAAATACTCCTTAATTCTCAATTAGTGAAAGGAATTATATGAAAACAAAATTTGTATTATTAATCACCTTATTATTAGCTCAATTTCCAAATGTACTATTTGCTTCAGAGGCAGAACATGCTTTACCGGACCCCTTTATGGTAATTCCATTTGCTGTTTTACTTTTGATGATTGCGACAGGCCCATTGTTTTATCATCATTTTTGGGAACATCATTATCCAAAAGTTGCAATATTTTTGGGACTCATTACAATGACTTATTATTTAGCAGTTCTAGGTGATACCCATACATTACTTCATACACTTGCAGAATATTTAGCATTTATTGCACTATTGGCATCATTGTTTGTTGCTTCAGGTGGAATTTTGATTAAGATAGATAAAAAATCTACCCCAATGTTAAATGTAATTATTTTATTTATTGGAGCTGTGATCGCCAATATTATAGGTACTACTGGCGCATCAATGTTACTTATTAGACCATTTATAAAAATAAATAGGAAAAGAATCAAAGCATATCAGTTTGTATTTTTTATTTTTCTGGTCAGCAATATTGGGGGAGCATTAACTCCAATCGGCGATCCGCCTTTATTTTTAGGCTTTTTAAGAGGTGTTGACTTTTTCTGGTTCTTTGATGATATATGGTTTATTTGGCTCCCAACTGTTTTATTAATTTTAGCAATTTTTTACGTTATCGATTCCAGAAATGTGGCTGAGAACGACAATGAAGAATATTCTGGCAAAATAGAATTCAAAGGATTAAAAAATGTTGGCTTCTTACTTATTATTTTAGTCTCTGTTTTTATTGATCCAGCAGTTATTCCGTGGGTTCCCAGTTTAGCTCCTTTACCATTTGGGATTAGAGAGGTAATAATGTTTGCGGTTGTTTATTTTTCATATAAAATGGCAGATGAAGAAATACTTAAAGCCAATGAATTTGATTTTGAACCAATAAAAGAAGTTGCCTATTTATTTATTGGAATTTTTGCTACAATGATTCCAGCGCTTCAGCTAATTGCGCATGAAGCAAAAGTGTTGGGCGATCAACTTAATACGGGAATTTTTTATTGGGCGACCGGTTTACTTTCAGGCTTCTTAGATAATGCACCAACATATTTGAATTTCTTGAGCGCAGCGATGGGTAAATTTGGTTTAGATATTAATAATCCTGCTGAGGTTCATCAACTCTCAGTAGAATATCCAATTTATTTAACAGCAATTTCGGTTGCCGCAGTTTTCTTTGGTGCAATGACCTATATAGGCAATGGTCCAAATTTTATGGTAAAATCAATCTGTGAAAGATCGGGTATTAAGATGCCTAGCTTTTTTGCTTATTGGATAAAATTTGCTATACCGGTTTTAATTCCAATATTTACGTTAGTTTGGCTAATATTTTTTAACGGAGGTTAAAATGAATTCCATTGATAAATCGATTCAAGAAAAAAAACACGGACTCTATTATGGAACAAGAGTATTACTGCCCTTTGTAGTTGATATTTTAAAGGCGATTATTGACAATGATATTATAACAGATTTTAGTCCAATCTCAGAAGGTGCATATTATGAGAAATTTGAGGAACATACTGAAATTTATTTTTTTGGCCATGAGGATATCTTGAAAGATGTCTCTAAATATGAAACAATAAAATTAATTTTGGTTGAAGAAGGCAATGATATATTTGATTTGAGTAACCATAGAAGAATCTCACTTAATCCGGTTGAAAACCACTTATTGGAAATTGAAGAAGTAGGTGAGGATGTTATTTTTATTGAATAAAATCACGTTTCTTATTTATATAGTGAGTATTTAAAATGATTCCGCTTTTTGATGTAAAGCAAATTAGGGAAGCTGATAAATACGCCGTTGAAAACTATTCCATCCCAAGTATTTTGTTGATGGAAAATGCTGCTGAAAGTATAAAGAATGAAATAATAAAACAATTTCCGTTTATTTTAGAAGGAAAAGTATTTCAATAATATGCGGCAAAAGGTAATAATGGTGGGGATGGATTTACACTTGCTCGAAAAATTATTACTTTGACGGAATCAACGTAAACGTCTTAATAATTGCAAAGCCTAATGAAATAAATGGTGATGCGAAAATCAATTTTGAAATTCTAAAAAAAAAAATTGATAAAGATTATAAAAATATTAAAGTAAAATTCTTCAAAAATTTAACAGATTTATTATTTATCAAAAAAAGTGATTTTATTGTTGACGCAATTTTAGGAACTGGAACAAAAGGAGATCTGAAAAATCCGTTAGCTAAAATTATTTCTGAAATTAATAAAATTAATTGCGTGAAAATTTCTATTGATTCTCCAACTGGTATAAATTTGGACAATTCCTCTGGAAAAATAATATTTAGATCAGATTTAACGGTTACTTTAGCAGAACTTAAAACCGGACTTTTTTACGAAAAGGGGAAACTCAATTCTGGTAAGGTTGTAAAAGGTTCTATTGGAATTGGTGAAAGTTATTTCAATGAAATGTCAGTCAATGAATATTTGATTGAACCTGAAGATGCTCTAAAGGGTTTACCGTCTAAACAAATTGATTTGCATAAATATTCAGCCGGAAAAGTATTTGCAATTGCAGGTTCCGGTAGAATGCCTGGTGCAGGAGTTTTTGCAATAAATTCAGCAATGATTTCCGGAAGTGGAGCTGGTTATTTGGCTTTTCCTAAATCGATTAAATATATTGCACAAACTCAAATGAACTCTGCAGTTGTTAAATATTATGAAGATGATAAATCTGAATATTTGCAAACTAAAAATATTTCCGAACTTCAGCCAAACATCTCTTGGGCAGATTCTATTTTAATTGGACCAGGGTTAGGGAGAGAAATAGAAACTCAAAAAGTCATTTTTGAAATAATAAAAAATAATTTTCGTAATAATTTTGTTATTGATGCAGATGCAATTTATGCTTTGGGAAATAATAAATATAAAGAGCTAAATTTATCCAACTCAGTATTTACTCCACATCATAAGGAGTTTGCTGATTTGATTGGAATTAAATTAGAAAATCTTAAACTAAACTTATTAAAATTAGGAAGAAAATTTGCTGAGGAGAGCAAGGCTCACTTGGTACTAAAAGGCGCACCTACAATTATTTTTAATCCCAAAGGAGAAGTCTTTATAAATACTAGTGGGAATTCTGGTTTAGCCAAATTTGGAAGTGGGGATGTATTAACCGGTATAATTTCTGCATTTATTGCGCAATCAAAAAATATTGAATCATCAATAATTTCATCTGTATATTTACATGGATTAATTGCAGATTTGTTGCGTGAAGATGAAACGGAATTTGGAATAACACCAGAAAAATTAATTAATTATATACCTAAAACAATAAAATTTTTGAGAAACTCAATTGTATAATTATCTAAAAGAAAATAGATTTAAATATTTACTTGTTCCACTTATTTTATATTGGATTGCTTTATTTATTGGTACTACATTACCATCGCAAAAATATGTGCAATTTTTTGATATATCTGATAAGATAAAACATTTTAGTGCATACCTTGGCTTAGCAGTTTTACTTGGGTTAAATTTACACTTTCAAGAAAAGTGGAAAAGTTTTTGCACAGAATTATTTAAGTTATACTTTTATTATCTGTACCGCATACGGTTTAATTGATGAAATTCATCAAATATTTGTACCAAATAGATCTGCTGAATTTTTAGATTGGGTTGCAGATTTAAGTGGAGCCATTTTGGGTGTGTTAATTGTTAGATTTTTTATTAAAATTAAAAAAAAAAGTATAGATTAGCAGAAACAAATTAAATCAAAGATTGTATATAAAAATTAATAACATCAATTGACAAAATAAGAATGTTTTTTTATGTTTCATTATCGTTTAAATCACATTCGTTTGTTAGAGGAGGAGAGGAGTGGCTTTACCAAAAAATCCTAAAGTTGACCTAAAATTAAAGTACAAAAGAGCTTTCGAAATAAGTTTAATACTTGCTCTTGCACTTTTAATTGTATCATTTAAGTATTTCCCAAGATTTGAAAGTAAATCAATGGGTGTTGAAGTTCCACAAGAATTAGTTGCTGTTGAAGATGTTGATATCACTAAGCAAGAAACTGCACCACCTCCGCCACCAAAACCTCCAATACCAATAGAAGCTCCGTCTGATGATGAATTAGAAGATATTGAAATTGAAAATACTGATATTGACATGGAAGAAGTTGTTGCACCACCACCACCACCTGTTGCTGAAGAAGAAGAAATTCCAGTTGAATTCTTCGTTGCAGTTGAAGAAATGCCTGAACCAATTGGTGGAATTGCAGCTATTCAGCAAAAAATAATTTATCCTGAAATTGCAAAAAGAGCTGGTGTTCAAGGAAGAGTTTATGTTAAAGCATTTGTTGATGAATCAGGTAATGTTCAGAAAGCTGATGTGATTAAAGGAATCGGTGCTGGTTGCGATGAGGCAGCAGTTGCAGCAGTTATTGAAAACTAAATTTAAAACCTGGCAAACAAAGAGGTAAGCCTGTTAGAGTTCAAGTATCAATACCAATACTTTTCAAATTAAATTAAAAAATTAAAAGCGTCTTTAGAGACGCTTTTTTTTGCCAATTTTTTCGAATCAATTTTAAATAACCTTCAAATAAAATTCATATCTTTATAATTATCTTTTTTTTATTTATGAGCATAATTTCACTTAAAAATATTTCCTTTAGTTACGAAGAAAAAATTAAAAATTTTTTTTTTTAATTGACAAATTGCATTTTAAAATTGAAGAATCGGATTTTATTTCCATTATGGGACCTAACGGTTCAGGTAAATCTACACTGTTAAAAATTATTGCAAATTTGTTAAAACCTTTTTCAGGTAATGTTTTATTAGATGATGTTGATTATTCTTTAATCCCGCGAAATGTATTTGCTAGAAAGGTATCCTTTGTCCCCCTCAGCAGCAGTAAAGTATTTTTCCCTTATTCAGTTTACGAAATTGTGATGATGGGCCGAACACCACATTTAAATTATTTTGGAATTGAAAATGAAATTGATCACAATAAAGTTATTGAGGTTTTGGAACTTTTAGAAATTGATCATCTGAAAAATAAGGGTATTAATGAAGTCTCTGGGGGTGAGGCACAACGTGCTTTAATTGCCCGTGCATTGGTGCAAGAACCTAAAATAATGTTGCTAGATGAACCAAATGCTCATCTTGATATTAAGCATCAGGTAAGTATTTTTAATATTTTACTAAAGCTGAATAAAGAGTTTGGTTTAACAGTTGTTTTAATTTCACATGACCTAAATTTAGCGAATTTCTTTAGTAACCGAGTTGTTTTAATGAATAACGGTAAAATTGAATTTGATTCAGCTCCAAAAGAAGTTTTAACTGAAGATAATATTAAACTAATTTTTAATGTAAATTCTAAAGTTATGAAATCAATAAACTCTCCAGAAACTTTCATTAATATTAGTCCAAAACTTTAGCCAATGAAATCAAACCTAAAAAATACCATCATTATTTCATTTATAGCTTTAGTTAATTTATCTTCTCTTTTATTTATTAAATACTACCAAAATAGTCTTTCAGTAAGTGAATTCGGTTTTAGTAAAATTGGTAACTTTCTAAATATATTTCTAACAATACTTTTTTTTTTATTAGGGATGTTTTTTTACTCTTCAAGCAAAGGCTAATTTGACAAGTATAAGAGCAAAAGCTCTCATAACATTTTCAATATTATATTTAGTCCCAATATTCATTATACTTTTTTTTAACTTTGTTGATTTCAAATTTGAAGATGAATTTTTCTCGGGTATCCTTTAAAAAAGATAATTCCAGTTATATTTTTTACGATAAATCAATCAATATTTTTATTTTGCTTTTTCTAATTTGGTTTATGTACTTAGGCTATTCTTTGCTTGGGTATTTTTATTCTACGTTGGCTGTTATAGTTACAATATTCTTTTTAATGCTATTTACATTTTTTTTTATACATTTTTACAAGCGAATACAACCTTGATAGGAATGGGAAAAATTTTGATTACGGAATTATTCTTGGTGCTGCAGTTTGGAGTGGAAATAAACCTAGTCCAATATTTATGGGAAGAATTGACAAAGGAGCAGAGCTATTAAAAAATAAGGTGATTAATAAAATTCAACTTACCGGCGGCAATGCACCCGGAGAATTAAGCGAAGCGGAAGCGGCACTTAAATATTTACAATCTATGCACAAATTATCTCCTAAAAATATTGAAGTAGAGAATTTAACTTCAACTACTAATGAGCAAATAAAATTTGTAAAAAGTAATTTAGAAAATGGTGATAAATCTAAAAAGTTTATAATTATTTCTGATGAGTTTCACTTAAAACGTGTTGAGGAAATGGTTGATTTTTATAATCTTAATGCTGAAGTTATTTCTTCAAACTATAAATTAAATTTTCAAAAATCTTTTTACTATAGAGTAAGGGATAGTATTGGATTAATTATATTTTGGTTTTTTGGACTATAAAATTATAACGGAGAATAAATGGAACACTTTGATGTAATGGAAAAATATGGTCATGAGCAAATTGTATTTTGTTCAAATAAAGAATCCGGATTACGTGCAATCATTGCAATTCATGACACAACTTTGGGACCGGCAATTGGCGGAACCAGAATGTGGAATTATAAGGATGTTAATGAAGCATTGGAAGATGTTTTAAGGCTTTCACGAGGAATGACGTATAAAGCTTCTATTGCTGGCCTTAATTTTGGCGGAGGCAATGCTGTAATAATTGGAGATTCAGAAACTGCAAAAACCGAGCTGCTATTTAGAACTTTCGGCAAATTTATTCAAGGCCTTTCCGGTAGATATATTACTGCAGAAGATGTAGGGACAACAGTAAAAGATATGGAATATGTTTTAATGGAAACTGAACATGTAACTGGAATTTCTAAGGCCCTTGGTGGTTCCGGAGATCCTGCTCCAGTTTCAGCGTATGGAGTTTACGTTGGCATTAAAGCATGTGCAAAAGCAAAGTGGGGAAGTGATTCATTAGAAGGTAAAAAAATAGTTGTGCAAGGTGCCGGACAAGTTTCTAGATATTTGTGTGAACATTTGGATAATGAAGGGGCAGTAATATATATTAGTGATTTAGTGGAATCCAAAATTAATCGAATGCTGGATTCTGTGAAAGCTGAAGTCATTTCTCCCGAACAAGTTTATTCAATGGAAGCAGATATATTTGCGCCTTGTGCATTGGGAGCGGTAATAAATGATAAAACAATCCCCAAATTTAGATTTGATATTATTGCCGGATCTGCTAATAATCAATTGGCAGATGAAGATAAACATGGAAAAAAATTATTGGAGAAAGGTATATTATATGCTCCAGATTATGTAATTAATGCGGGCGGACTAATTAACGTATCAAATGAATTAAATGGATATAGACAGGATAGAGCACTAAAACAAGCAGATGGAATTTATGATACCCTAACAAAAGTAATTGAAATTTCAAATGAGCAAAAAATTCCAACTAATTTAGCATCAAACAAAATTGCTGAAGAAAGATTAAAAAAAATTGGCGGAATAAGAAAAATTTATTCTGGCAAATAATTTAGTAATTATTAAAATTATAATATGAAATCAAAAAGAAGAATACTTAGAGAAAAAATTTTACAAATTTTATATGCTTATGAAATGAACGGAAGCGGATTATCAGAAATAATTGATGATCAACTAAAAGACATTTCAAAGATTGAGGATAGAGAATTCTGTTCGAAACTTGTAAACTTTGTTTTAGCAAAAAAAAAAGAAATTGAAGATAAAATTGAGAAACGACTTGTAAATTGGGATGTTGCAAGAATTGCAATGGTTGATTTTATATTGCTAAGAATTGGAGTAGGGGAAATTTTATATATTGAAGATATTCCGCCAAAGGTTACAATAAATGAAATTATTGAAATAGCGAAAGAATACAGCACTGCAAAAAGCGGAAAATTTATTAATGGAATTTTAGATGCAGTTTTGCTTGATATTAAAAGTGAAGGTAAGCTAAAAAAAAGTTGGCAGAGGACTGATTGAAAAATCCCTTCAAAACAATCCTAATATTGATTCACCACAGAATAAGTTCAAAATTTTTGTTTGGACTTTATACGATTTTGCTAATACATCATACTCCATAGTAGTTGTAACTTTTATATTTGCAGTTTACTTTAAAGAAGTAATAGCAGATAAGCAGCCAATTGGAGACTTATACTGGAGTTTAGGTATAAGCATCTCAATGATTTTGACCGCTATAATTTCTCCTATTCTTGGTGCAATTTCAGATCACTCAGCGGGTAAAAAAAGATTTTTATTATTATTCACTCTCATTTGTATTATCTCAACCTCTCTTTTGTATTTTACAGGAAGTGGCGATATATTATTTGCATTAATCCTTTTTATACTTGCTAACATTGGCTTTGAGGCGGGACTTGTTTTTTACGATGCCTTTTTTGCCTGAAATTACACAGCCAAATACTTACGGCAGAGTTAGTGGATATGGTTTTGCAATGGGTTATTTGGGATCATTGATAGTATTAGCCCTTTCATTTCCATTCATTACTTCCGGCAGTATAAAAGAAACCTTTCCTTAGCTGCTCTATTCTTTTTGTTTTTGCAATTCCTATTTTTATTTTTCTCAAAGATTCACGAAAAGATGTAAGCCGAGAGATATATCTTATATTAAAATTGGTTTGAATAGAGTATTTACAACTATTACACATCTTAAGGATTACAAAAATTTAGCTTTATTTCTGTTAGCATTTTTCTGCTACATTGAAGGTGTAAATACAGTAATATTTTTTGCCGGTAACTATGCTTTTTCAACATTGAATTTTACAATGGAAGAATTAATTGTGTTCTTCATTATTGTTCAAACTACAGCAATATTCGGATCTATATTATTCGGCATAATCTCAGATTCAATAGGTCAAAAAAAATCAATTATAATATCATTATATATCTGGATTTTTACTGTTTTGCTAGCATACTTTACAAGCAGTAATGATAATTATTTAGTTAATACATTTGCAGATTTGTTAAACAACACGAATAAAGAAATAATGATAAAGAGTTTTTATTTAGTGGGACTTTTAGCCGGCAGTGTAATGGGTGCAACTCAATCAACAAGTAGAAGTTTAATGAGCAAACTTACTCCGGATGAAAAGAAAACAGAATTTTTTGGATTTTATTCATTATTCGGTAAGAGTTCTGCTGTAGTTGGGCCGTTAGTTTTTGGTTTAGTCAGTTTTATTAGCGGCAATCAAAGATATGCAATTCTTTCTGTTGGACTATTTTTCATTCTAGGTTTGTTCGTTCTTCACTTCGTTAAAGATAATTTAAAACCAGCTGAAAACTAATTTTTAATTTTTGAAATTGTAAATTTTATTAATAAAAAACAACCGCGGCAGAAATTAAAAACCATGAAAGTCCAATTGCAGTTGCCGAAACGCCAGTAATATATTCCAAAATTTGTGTGTCAGTTTCTCTTAATGTTGATGTTAATAAATCTTCTTTAATATCTGCCAGAACATAAAAACAGCTAACCAAACCTATAAATCTTAAGATAATGTTCGCCAAAAATTCTGGAAAATATCTTGGGATAATAAAAAAAAATGCACTAACTAATAATCCAAGAAAAATTTGAATTCCACCTTGAATTAAGTTTATGGTAACAATTAAAATTATTAGTACCAAAATGTTCAAAAACCATTTTTTAAATCTAGGATAAAATGAGGTGAGATAAATCATCGAACCTACCATTAAACTTCCTAGGTATCCGGAAGCTGCAAGCAACACGGCGTTACCATTTTTAATAATTGTCTGCCCGGAAAGATTTAGATTAAATGTGAGGAATTTTATTTCTCCTCCTGAAAGTACTGCTGCTAAAACATGGCTTATTTCATGAATTAAAACCACAAAAAGTTTTATTGGAAAAACTATCTTTGATTCCCAAAATAAAAATGTAAATATTAATAATAATGATGAAAATAATTATCAGTTCAGTATTTTGAGTAGGAGTCCAAGTTGATTTATTCATAACAGAAAAATATAGAGAATGGAATTAACTTGACAACTCATTTTGGTTTTCATTCTTATTAATAATTTTCAAATCTATTGGTTTGCTGTCTTCACCAAAATAAATTGTTTGATGCGGAAATGGAATTTCAATTTTATTTTCATCAAAAGCTAATTTTACTCTTCTCAAGAATTCACGACCCACTAACCATTGGCGACTTGGGAATGTTTTTATTTTTCCTTTAATTACAACTGCTGAATCACCTAATTGATCAACTCCAAAAATTTCTATTTCTTCCATTATGAAATTTTTAAAGTTTTCATCTTGCTGTAATTTTTTGCTGACATCTTTTAAAATTTCAATTACATGATCTGTATTTTCTTTATAAGCCACTCCAATTTCAAAAATATATGCAGACCATTCGTTAGTTTTATTGCTTAAAGTTGTTATTGTGCCATTTGGGAAAATGTGAACAGTTCCGCTTAAATCTCTCAAGACGATTGTTCTAAAATTAATTTTTTCAACACCTCCGCTAGTTCCATTTATTACAGCTACATCACCTACTCTAACTTGGTTTTCTAGAATTATAAAAAAGCCTGAAATAATATCTCTAACTAAATTCTGAGCACCAAATCCAACTGCAAGTCCAATAATACCAGCACCTGCAATAATTGGTGCAATATCTACTCCAAATTTTTTGAGGATAACCATAAAAGTAATTATCCAAATAGCAATAAAAGCGCCTTGTCTAAAAAGTCTGATAATAGTATTAATCCTTTTTTCATGTTCACTGGGTGGCTCACCTTCTGTTTTGCTATTTTTAATTAAATTCGTTTGAAGTCGGCGAAGCAGCTTCTGCACCAACTTTATTAATAGCCAAGCTACAAAAAATGAGTACGAATAAAATTTCAATTACAGTGTGCAGCATTGTTTCCCAATTATATTTTGCAATAAAAAATTTTAATTGATTCCATTATATTTTCCTTTTTCTATAAAATTAAATCTAAAACTTTTTTCTAATCCACAACAATATTATTCTAACTAAAAGCTTGCTTCATAATTTTATGTTGGGTTTCTTGAAACATTTTGCTTGAACCAACTGCTGGACTAGCACTTTCTTTTCTTCCACAGTAAATTAATTTTTTATTTCTTGGCAGCACATCAAATAAATTCATAAATACAAAATTCCATGCGCCCATATTCTGTGGTTCTTCTTGAACCCAAAGAAAATCATTTGACTTCTTATACTTTTGTAAAATATCAAGCATTAATTTCTTTTCAAAAGGATAGTATTGTTCAAGCCTAATAATTGCGACGTCATCATGGTTATTCTCTTCTCTATACTTTAGTAAATCATAATATACTTTTCCACTGGTAATTAAAACTTTTCTAAATTTATTTTTGTTTTCAAATTCATCATCTATTATTGACCTAAATTGTTCATTTGTAAAATCTTTTATTTCAGATCTTGCATCTGGGAGACGTAATAAACTTTTAGGTGTAAAAATAATTAATGGTTTATCAATCCTTCCCAATACTTGTTTGCGCAGAAGATGGAAGTATTGTGCGGGTGTTGTTGGATTTGCCACAATCATGTTATTTTCTGCACAGAGAATTAAGAATCTTTCAATTCTTGCACTACTATGTTCAGGTCCTTGTCCTTCTTGCGCATGCGGTAATAATAAAACAATATTGTTTGGTAAATTCCATTTTACTTCTGAAGAAGAAATAAAATTATCAATAATTACTTGAGCACCATTTACAAAATCTCCAAATTGCGCTTCCCACAATACTAAGGTCAATGGATCCGCAGCACTGTATCCAAACTCAAAACCAAGCACTGCATTTTCAGATAGGTGGCTATCAAGTGCTTCAATAGTGGCTTGATCTGATGTAATAGAATTCATTGGAAGAATTTCATTCCCGGTAATCATATCGGTTAAAATTAAATGCCTTTGACTAAAAGTTCCTCGTGCACTATCTTGCCCGCTTAAACGCACGGGAAATTTATCAAGAAGTAATGAAGCAAAAGCAATTGCTTCACCTAATGCCCAATCAATTTTTTCGCTTTTATCCAAAACTTCATTTCGTTTTTCTAATATTTTTTTAAGTTTTGGATTTATATTAAAATCTTCAGGAATGTTTCCAAGTCCGGTTATGATTTGCTTTAAGTTCTTTTGATCAATTTTTGTTTTACCATTAGGTTTAATTTTTTCAATCTCTCCTTTTGGAAGAGCCAGTGGTCTATCCGGTTTAAAATCGATTTGTGTATTTTTAGAAATTTCCAATGAGTGATTTAAACACTCCAAAGTTCCATCGGTAAAATTTTGAATTTCATCTTCACTCAAAATATTTTCAGAAATAATTTTTTTAGTATAAGTTGTCTTAACGGATAATTTTTCTTTAATCTTTTTATACATAATCGGCTGAGTATAAAACGGATCATCACCTTCATTGTGTCCGTGTTTTCTGAATCCAAACAAATCTAATACAACATCTTTATTAAATTTTTGTCTATATTCAAATGCAAGTTTTGTCATCCAGACTGCAGCTTCGGGATTATCACCATTTATATGAAATATTGGAGCTTGCACCATCTTCGCTACATCTGTTGGGTATGGAGATGAGCGAGCTTCATCTGGAGTGGTTGTAAATCCAATCTGATTATTAATAATTATGTGAATTGTTCCGCCAGTTCTGTAACCTTTTAGCTGAGAAAAATTTAATGTCTCAGCAACTATTCCTTGCCCGGCAAAAGCTGCATCGCCATGAACCAGTACCGGAATTATTTGCCTTCTTTCTTCGTCTTTAATTCGTGTTTGTTTTGCCCTAACAATGCCTTCAACAACCGGATCAACAAATTCTAAATGGCTGGGATTGGATGCTACTGAAACTTTAATTTGTTTTTGATTATAAGTATTATAAATCCCAGTTGCGCCTAAATGATATTTTACATCACCGGTGCCTTGCGGTAGTTCAGGCAAGTTTACATCTTCAAATTCGGAAAAGATTTGTTCATAAGTCTTGCCAATGATATTTGCAAGTACATTCAATCTTCCTCTATGTGCCATTCCCAGAAAAATTTCTTTAACATTATCATCAGCGGCTAATCCTAATAAATGATCAAGCACTGGAATTACAGTTTCCGAGCCTTCCAAAGAAAATCTTTTATGACCAATAAATTTTGTTTGCAGAAAATGTTCAAATGACTCAGCTATTATAAGCATTTTTAAAATTCTTTTTTTATTATCATTATCAATCTCAGGCTTATTTCTAATCTCCTCCATTCTATTCATAAGCCATTCTTTTTCATCTGGATGTTGAATATGCATAAACTCAGCACCAATCATTTCACTATAGGTCTGACGAATTGCATCAAGTATTTTTCTTAATGTTGCTCTTTCAAGTCCTTTTACATTGCTTACAAATTCTCTATCGTAATCCCAAATTGTAAATCCGTAGGTTGCCGGATCTAGTTCTTTATAATATTCTGAGCGATATGATAAAGGATTGAGATTTGCAATTAAATGTCCTCTCACTCGGTAAATATTTACTAGTAAATGTATTTTAGCTTGTTTTTCTATTTCTTCAAAACTATGATTGCCATTTAATGATCTTGAGGTCGTATCAACGCCCCAATAAACAGGCATTTGCGGAATTTTGAGATCGTGGAAGATATTTTCATAAAAATTATCATTGCCTCTTAGAAGATTATCTATCTCACGTAAAAATTCTCCTGATGCTGCACCTTGAATTATTCTGTGATCATAAGTATTAGTTATATTCATAACCTTACCTATTCCAAGCGAAGCAAGAGACGTTTGGCTCATCGCTTTAAACTCGGCGGGATAATCAATTGCACCAATTCCAATTATGCAGCCTTGTCCTGTCATCAAACGTGGTATTGAAGTAACAGTTCCTAATCCACCGGGATTTGTAATCGAAATAGTTGTTCCTTGAAAATCATCAGGTTCAATTTTTCCTTGTTTTGCTTTATTAACAAGCTCATCATAAGATTTGCGAAACTCAAAGAAATTTTTGTTCGAAGATTTTTTAATATTAGGAACAATTAATGACCTAGTGCCATTTTTTTTAATTAAATCAACTGCAATGCCAAGGTTTACGGAATCTTTTCTTACAAGCTGAGGTTTACCATCAATAAACATAAATGAATTATTTAAATCGTTAAAATGCCTTAGAGCTTTAACGACTGCGAAAGCAACAATGTGAGAATACGAAATTTTATTTTCGCCAATTTTCAATAAATGATAGTTAATTATTCTTCTATTTTCTTCAAGAAGTTTTACCAAAATTGTTCTTTGTGATGTGGCAGTAGGAATACTTAGACTTGCTTCCATGTTCTCAATTATTTTTGCGCCAACACCAATAATTGGTTCAATATTTTCTTCACTGTTTTTGAAGTTATAAGGTGCTTGTTCTTTGCTCCTTACAATATTTTTTTCTTCAATTTTAGTTTTTTCAGATTCAGAAGAACCTAAATTATTAAAATAATTTTTCCAATGATCGGAAACGGAATCTGAATCAGTTATAAATTTTTCATAAAAATCCAGAACATATCCGGCGTTCATTCCGAAATGCTCGTATAGATATTTTTGTATTTCTTCTCTAGTTTTCATTTTTATATATGACTTTCTTATTTTATTACGTTAATTACTTTAGTTATCTTAGTTCAGTATAATATACAGATAGTATTCTTAAAATATAATTTTAAAAAATGATAATATGTTTTTATAATAAATACAGTAAAACAAGATATTTAAATTAAGGGATAAATGGAGAAGAAAACAAATAGTTTTGAATTATTAGAATGTATAAAATTAAGATTTAGTCCGAAAAATTTTTCTAATAAAGAGGTCAGTCAATTGATTGTAAAAAGTTGTCTAGAAGCTGCAAGAACAGCACCATCTTCTTATAACGAACAACCATGGAAATTTATTGTAGGATTTAAAGGTGATGCAATATATAATAAAATTGCATCAACCTTAGGTGAAAGTAATGCTATTTGGGCTACTAGTGCACCAGTATTGATTTGTGGATTGACAAATACTAAACTAAAGCGAAACGGTAAAGATAATACTAAAGCTCAATATGATTTAGGACAGTCTGTGGCTTATTTAACTTTTTACAGGCAATGTCTCTAAATGTTTATGTACATCAAATGGGTGGTTTCAACGCAATTAAATTACATGAGATTTTTGATCTGGATGAACATTTAATTCCTTTAATAACAATAGCGCTTGGTTATGTAGGCGATGATGAACAAAAAACAGTAAAAGATAGATCAAGAAAAGAATTTACCGAAATAATTATTTCTGAAAGAGATTTTTAATTAAAAATAAATACAAAAGAAATTTATAATACTATGTAACTTTTTAATGGTTAGAACCGCTGTTAAGAACATCAGCAATTTTTTGATTATTCTTTTTAACAATTATAAAATCATTTTTTATTGCAAGTTTATTATGTGCATATTTCATTCTAATAATATAAGTAAACTCAGCACCAAAGAAAAAAATCATACTTGAGTAATAAATCCAAATTAGCAGAAGTACCAGACTACCTGCAGCTCCGTATACATTTCCGTAATATGTATTTCCTAAATAGATACCAATTAAATATTTCCCTAAGTTAAATAATATTGATGTAAATAAAGCCCTTGCCAAACATAACTCCAACTTATATCTGCGTCTGGCAAATACTTAAATAACATTGCAAATAAAATTGTAAACACAATTACTGATACAACGATATCGCTAATTTGTAAAATAGGCAGATACGAGGTGAAATCTGTAGTAATCATTTCTATATAATTAACAAATATATTTATCAAGGCACTTATAATTACAGAGAGAATAAATAATAATCCAATTGCAAAAATTATTGGAAAAGTAAAAAGTCTGTTCTTAAAAAAAAAGTTTTAAACTATTACCCGGTTTTATTTCTATTCCCCAAATTATATTAAGAGATTCTTTAAGTTCAATAAAAACACCAAGCGCTCCGGCAATTAGAATTGTTCCGCTAATAATGGTTGGGACTAAACCAGATTCTTTAAAAAAAGAGTATTCTGCTAACGTTTTAAAAAGTTCTGCGCCTTCAACACCAATAAGTTCGCCTACTTGCTCAACTATTGTTTGATTTGCTGTTTCTTGACCTAAAAAAAATCCTACAATGGAAATTACAATTACTAAAAATGGCACCATTGATAAAATGGAGTAAAATGATAATGAAGCTGCCAGCTTTAATGATTTATCATCAAGCCATTGCATGTATGTGTCTTTAATTAGAGTCGGAAAATCTTTAATTTTCACTTTTTTCATAGTTATAAAAATATGCTTATTTAATTAAAGATTTACAGAAATTATCATTTCAATCGGCTTAATAAAAATTAAAAATGTAAATCTAATTTTTTATTAATGGAATTATATTTTGTCTCAAATAATTAGAGTTTATTAATTGATCTCAATTCTTAAATCAAAGCTGCCTATTACTTTATAACTTTTTTAACATTGTTTATTATTTTTGATCACTAGACCCAGGTAAAATTAAAAAGAAATTGCATAAAGAAATAATAAATACTAAATTACTAAACCGATTTAGTCATAAAATAAATTATCTAGGTAACCTACTAAATAATAATAAGTTAAGGTTTTATGTTTTGACTAAAATGTTTTAGTTTTATTAAAATTTTCAAAAAATATTACCATAATATTAGGAAAGCAATATGAAAAATAAAATTAGTAGAGAAGATTTTATTAAAACCAGTGCTTTTGCACTTGCTGCCACATTTACTCCCAATAACCTATTTAGCAAAGCAAATGAAATAAATTCAAGTATTGATGAACCGATGATGGCGAGACTGTTGAAAGTGAATGATAAATCCGTTGAGGAGTTTTAAAAAAAAACAAAATGATTCTCCACAAATTCAATATTACAGAAATTTGAGTGGTGCCTTTGCAAATCTAACAGCCTCATTTTGTCATCCCAAATCATTTTATTTTAAGTCAAATGAAGTTATTAGTAGCCTTAGCAATATCATTGATAATTTAATTGAGTTACAATATCCCAATGGTACTTTAGATTCAGGTGGAAATAGACAATCCCCGCCTGACACAGCATTTTTATTAGAAGCATTATGTACTTCAGCTGAAATTATTAATAAAAATAATTTTGAAGAATTATCAAATGTTAAGGAAAAACTTGATAAATTTTTATTAAATGCTGGGGGAAGGAATTAGAAAGGGCGGCATACATACTCCAAATCACCGATGGGAGGTTTCATCTGTTTTAGCACAGCTTTACTCACTGTTTAAGAATGAGAAATATGTTGAAAGAATTGACGAGTGGTTAGCTGAAGGAATTTATATGAATGAAGATGGAAATTTTCCGGAAAGAAGTAGAAACTATTCAGTAGTTGAAAATAAGTCTTTTATTCATATCGCTGAAAAATTAAATCGACCCAAATTATTTGAAATTGTAAAGAAAAGTCTAATCACAAATTATTATTATATGGAACTAAATGGTGAACTTGTGAGCTTAGATTCTAGAAGACAAGATCAATACAAACCTATTTCAATTGTTCTTTTTTATCTTATTTATAGGTATATGGCAATTCATGAGAATGATGGATTTTTAGCCGCAATTACTAGAGAAATAGAAGCGGTCGATCAATTCGAAAAATCTGTGTTGAGCCGAGCTTTACCATTTTTTATGGCAAGCACAATCTTAAGTAATGAATTACCAAAGAGTGAACCGCTTCCTAAAAAATTTTACAAAACACTTTGTGCAATCCGATTTGGTTAGAATTAAAAGAGGAGAAAATACCGCATCTATTTTTGGGGGAAATGATCAACCTATAATTATTGCTTCCGGGCGCTCTTGTGATCCAACTTTTTTACTTTTAGAAAGAGATTCGCAATACTCGAATACGCAAGATTATCAACATTTTTTTTAATACTGGATACGTTAGAGGTGAAGGGCTAGTAAAAGAAGAGAATAAATACATCTTAAACGAAAAGAAAGAAGCATATTATTATCAGCCTCTACCAAAAGACAAATTAAAACAAAAACGGTGATTACAAATTAACCGAATCTTTAGACGGACGATTTTGGAGCAAATTGGATTTTGCTTCGCGACCAAAAACTACTTTAACACTTGACTCACAAATTACAATCGAAGAAATAGATAACGTCTTCAAAATTGATTTTGAAATTAATGGACCCGAAAAAGTTGGAGTTGTTCTTGATTTGTGTTTCAGAAAAGGAGGAACACTTGAAGGAGTGATCCCAGCTTATGAAGAAGACGAATTCTTTTTAGAAAATGGATTTGCAAAATACACTTTTGGTAGTGATTCAATTGAAGTTGGACCTGGAAAGTCAGAGCACAAATATGTTAAAAATTTAGATGGAGAAGTTTACTCAACACATTTTGGCTCAATTAAAGGTGAAGGTCAACATTTATACATTACTGGATATGTTCCATTTAAACATTCTATAACAATTAAGTAAAATTAAAATGATGAAATTGAATGATTCTAATACTCCACTACATTTGTTGGCAGCCGACTATCCAATACCTTATAATATTCCAAAAAAAACATATTATTAAAAAGTTATTTCAAGTAGTAAATTATCTAGAAAAAGTTACGCCGTCAAATCTAATTGATGTTAAAACCAAATCAATTATAATTGATAAAGCTAAAATTAATGAAAACACAACTATACCTGAAAGTGATTTTCGGTTGACTAGCTATGAGTGGGGAGTAACTTATGCCGGGCTATTAAGGTTTGGAGAAGTAACGGCAGTAGAAACTTTTAGTGAATATACAATAAAAAGATTGATGATGATCTCAGATTTGAGTCAATTTTATATTAATAATAAAAAAGTAAAGATTGATGAAAAATCACCAGTTTATACGGTTTTAAAACCTTCTGCCCTTGATGATTCAGGAGCCCTCTGTGCAGCAATGATAAAAGTTCAACACAGCAATCCAAATTTAACTTTAAAACCTTTGATAGATAATTTTGTAGAATACATTAGCAATAAACAGTTTCGTTTTGTGGATGGGACTTTAGCTAGAAATAGACCTTATCCAAATACACTTTGGCTTGATGATTTATTTATGAGTGTTCCTGCATTGGCATTAATGGGTAAACTAGCCAATGAAGATAAATATTTTAATGATGCTGTTCATCAAGTAAATAAATTTTCTGAAAGAATGTTTGTTGAAGAAAAGGGTTTATATTTTCACGGGTGGGTTGAAAAAATGGATCCACACCCGCAATTTTATTGGGGGAGAGCAAACGGTTGGGCTGTAATGGCTCTTATAGAGCTGCTGAGTATTTTGCCTAAATCTCACAAGGGATATAACTCAGTTTTAAAACAGTTTAATAAACATTTGAATGGACTAATATCATATCAATCTGGATCTGGTTTTTGGCATCAATTATTAGATAAAAATGATAGTTATTTGGAAACTTCTGCAACTGCAATAATTACTTATGCAATTGCAAAAGCAATTAACGAAGGAATTATAGATAAATTGGCTTTTTCACCAATTGCTATTCTAGGTTGGAATGCAATATCAAGTAAAATTAATTCGAATGGTCAAATTGATGGAACTTGTGTTGGCACAGGAATGGGTTTTGACCCTGCATTTTATTTTCATCGTCCGGTAAATAAATTTGCTGCGCATGGGTATGGTCCAATGTTTTTAGCAGGAGCGGAAATAATACGTTTATTAGAAGCAAATAAATTTAATTTGGTTGAAGGCTCGGTACAAATTGTAGAAAATTAAAATAATATTTATAGAACTCAATTTTACTTTTGCCATTATACATAATCTCTGTTTCATACAATTTTCACATTATTTGACCAATCCAAATTCAAATAAGAATTTAAAATTTAGAAAAATATTCAATGTATACAGCCTTAACATTTATAAGTTTTATCGCTTTTGTTGCCATTTATTCATGGTACAAAATGAGAAATGAAAAACTGGATTCCCAAGACGGATACTTTCTTGGTGGACGAAGTCTAACAGGAGTGGTAATTGCTGGCTCAATGCTGCTAACTAACATATCAACAGAACATCTTATTGGTATGAATGGCTCTTCATATTTAAATGGATTTATTATAATTGCTTGGGAAGTTACCTCAGCACTTGCGTTAGTTGTTGCTGCTATTTATTTTGTTCCAAAATATTTGCAAATGGGTCTTACAACAATTCCAGAATACCTTGAGAAAAGATTTGATAGTACTACAAGAACTCTGGTTGCTTTATTTTTAATGATTTCTTTTGTGGTAACATTGTTGCCAATAGTCCTTTACACCGGAGCAATTAATCTTGAGAGCATCTTTAATGTCTCTGAGGTATTGCAAGTCTCTAAACAAAATGGTTTGTGGATAACAGTGATTGCTATTGGACTTCTAGGTTCAGTATATGCTATCTTTGGTGGTTTAAAAGCAGTGGCGGTTTCTGATACAATTAATGGTTATGGCTTGTTAATTGGTGGATTGGCTATTCCGATTATTGCACTTATTAGTATTGGCGATGGTAATTTATTTTTAGGATTAAGTAAGGTTTACGAAAATAGTCCAGAAAAGTTTAATGTAATTGGAGCGAAGGATTCTGTTCTTCCATTCGAAGTCTTGTTTACTGGATTAATTATCAATCAACTTTATTTTTGGAGTATGAATCAGACCATAATACAAAGGGCATTTGGTGCAAAAAATTTAGTTGAAGCTCAAAAAGGTCTTTTATATACAGGAGTTCTAAAAATTTTCATCCCTACTATAATAATTTTACCTGGAGTTATAGGTTATTATTATTTTGGAGATTCTTTATACGATAACCAAGATATGATTTATCCTGAACTAATAAAAAAGTTCTGCCAGTTAGCTTAGTAGGAATATTTGCCGCAATAGTTATGGGTGCAGTTTTAAGCACATTTAATAGTGTTCTCAACAGTGCAGCAACTATATTTAGTATTGATATTTACAAAAATTTTTTGAAAAAAATTGTAGCGATAAAAAATTAGTTAGAGTTGGAAAGTTAACATCAAGCTTTCTCGCAGTTTTTGCAATAGCTGCAGCCCCAATGGTTGCTGATGCTCCAGATGGTTTGTACCAATTATTGCAGCAATTAAATGGAATATTTTTTATCCCAATTGCCTCTATAATGTTAGCTGGTTTTTTTTTCTTAAAAAATATCAGCAGCTGGCGCAAAAGCTGCTCTGTTTTTTGGGTTAGCATTTTATATTCTTACAACATTTATTTTCAAGGTGGATATACATTTTGTGCATATTTGGGGATAGAATTTTTATTGAATCTAATTGTGATGTCTGTATTCTCTTATTTTTATCCTATGGATAAAGAATTTGTATTTTCTGATTTACATATCATTGATATTAAAGAGTGGAAATACACAAAAAGATAATGTCCGTTTTTTTATGTTTAATTACTGTTGCAATTTATTTGCTATTAGGAAATTTCTAATCATAAGAATGTTATAAAAATATCTGTATATGAAAATTTAATGTATGTAAACAAGTATGACGAGTAAAACATAATACGGAAATATACATAATGTTTTTAATTATTTTATTCGTCAAAAAAATATGGAGAAATAATGAAACTAATTGTCCTTACTGTTTTTATCATTAATATTTTATCCACCAATGTTTTCTCTCAGATTTATGTTGCCCTGATGGTAATGATTTAAACCCTGGGACAATTGAACAACCTCTTGAGTCAATACAGAAGGCACAATCATTGGTTAATGCAGGGGATACAGTATATATACGAGGTGGAAATTATAAAATTAGACCTGAACAAATTTCAAAAGTTGAATCAAGTTTATTTGCTTGTATAAGCTATTTGGATAAAAGTGGAACAGAAGGAAACACTATTAAATATTGGGCATATCCAGGTGAAACACCAATTTTTGATTTCTCAGATATTAAACCGGCAAATCAAAGAGTTGTGGGAATTTGGATGAAAGGCAGCTTTATTCATCTTAAAGGTTTAGAACTTACCGGCATTCAAGTCACTATTACTTCACACACAGAATCTTATTGTATTTATAGTCGGGGAAATAACAATATATTTGAACAAATAAGTATGCATGATAATGTCGGGACCGGACTAAGGCATTACAAAGGTGGTAATAACTTATTTTTAAACTGTGATTCTTATCGGAATCATGATAATGTATCTGAGGATAAACTTGGCAGTAATAACGATGGCTTCGGCTGTCATCCCGATCCGGGAAGCACTGGCAATATCTTTAGAGGATGCCGTGCATGGTTCAATAGCGATGATGGATTTGATATTATAAGAGCAGATGAAGCAGTGGTATTTGAAAATTGTTGGGCTTTTTTTAATGGCTATACAACTTCCTTTAGTAATCTGGGAGATGGCAATGGATTTAAAGCCGGAGGTTATGCATATGATACAGCTGATAAAATTCCTTCACCGGTTCCAAGAAATACACTTAAGTTTTGCGTGGCAGTTAAAAACAAAGCCAATGGATTTGACTCTAACCATCATCTGGCTGGTAATGATTGGTTTAATAACTCAGCTTATCAAAATGCAATAAATTATAATATGCTTAATCGAGAGAGTCCTGAATCTGATAATATTAACGCAAATGGATATGACCATGTACTTAAAAATAATTTAAGTTATATGGCAAGAGGTGAAGAAACAACATACATAGATACAACTCTCAACACTGTGGAGAATAATTCGTTTAGTTCATCTATGACAATAACTAATGGAGATTTTGTAAGCCTAGATGAAAATCTTCTAACCTCGCCTCGTAACCCAGATGGAAGCTTACCTGATATTGACTTTATGAAACCAGCGCCAGGCAGCAAATTAATAGATGCTGGTATTGATATTGGATTTGAATATTTGGGAAGCGCTCCTGATCTTGGAGCATTTGAATTTGATAACACTACGGATGTTGAAATAGGAGAGAATATTTTTCCAAAAGAAATAAATTTATTTCAGAACTATCCAAATCCGTTTAACCCAGTAACTAATATTGAGTATCAAGTTCCATACTCAGCCAATGTTGAAATAACAGTTTATAATTCAATTGGTCAAAAAATAAATACTCTTTTAGACGAAATAAAAAATGAAGGGACCTATAAAGTTCAATTCGATGGAAACAATCTAACAAGTGGAGTATATTTTTATAAATTAAGGGTAAATGATAATTCAACTATTAAACAGATGTTACTTCTGAAATAACTGTGAATTAAAAATAGATATTTAATAACTTATAGTAAATAATAACATGTCACTGTACATTCAAAGTATAAAGCTATTTTTATTTTTAGTGGATATAATGAATAAGGAGTAAACTATGAAAACATCTCGAAGGAAATTTATAAGCTCAATAAGTTTGCTGGCTGCTAGCGCAGTAATACCTTCAAAAATGTTTGCTTTTGATAGTAAAAAAAAAATTAAAAGTTGCATTGGTTGGAACAGGCATAAGGGGGACTAGCTTTTGGGGAAAAAGACTAGTAGAACAATATTCTGATATTTTAGAATTTGTTGGATTGAGTGATATCAATCCGGGAAGACTTAAGTTTGGGCATGAATATATAGGAGCAAATTGCCCGACCTTCATAAACTTTGATGAAATGTTAAGAAAAACAAATCCTGATTTAGTTATTGTTACAACTAAGGACTCAACACATCACGAATTTATTATTAGAGCATTGGATTTTGGTTGCGATGTATTGACTGAAAAACCTTTAACAATTGACGAATACAAATGCCAACAAATTATTGATGCAGAAAGACGTTCTTCAAAAAATTTAATTGTTGGATTTAACTATCGTTGGTCACCTTACGCAACAAAAATAAAAGAACTTTTAATGAATAATTCAATTGGTAAAATAACTTCGGTTGATTTTCACTGGTATTTGAATACATATCATGGAGCTTCTTATTTTAGAAGATGGCATGGCTTAAGACAATCTGGTGGAACACTTTGGGTACATAAAGCAACTCATCACTTCGATCTATTAAATTGGTGGCTTGATTCTGATCCAGAAGAAGTTTTTGCTTATGGAGATCTAGAATACTACGGAAGTAATGGTCCATTTAAAGGTAATAATTGTAGAGACTGTAAACATACAAAGGAGTGTGAGTTTTATTGGGATATTACGAAAGATGAACATATGATGAATTTATATGTAGCTAATGAGAAACATGACGGTTACATTCGTGATAATTGTTTGTTCCGTGATGAAATTAATATTTATGATAAAATGTCTGCACAAGTGAAATATAAAAACAATATTACATTGAATTATTCATTAACTACATATTCCCCTTATGAAGGTTGGAGAGTAGCATTTAACGGGACTGAAGGCAGAATTGAAGGTTGGCTTGATATTCCTTACCATAAAGGTGTAACAATAGATCAAGCAGAAATGCACGCAAAAGAAATGGAACAAACAAGTGAAACAGAAAAAATATTTGAGCCGATAATTTTACATAAGTTATGGAAAAACCATGAAGTTATTAATGTGCCTTTTGAAAAAGAAGGACATGGCGGCGGCGATAAAAGATTGCACGATAAAATATTTGTAAATCCAGATAAAGTTGATCCTTATAATAGAGCTGCTGGAATTAGAGATGGAGCAATGTCAATTTTGATAGGAATTGCTGCAAGAAAAAGCATTGAATCAAATGAGCCGATAAAAATTGCTGAGCTTACTGATTTGCAGCCAAGAGCAAAACGGATTTCATAATTTACTTATAATAATCAAAAGGAAATAAATACAAAATGAGACTTGCTTTTAAAATGAAATTACATGAAGGGAATGCTAATGAGTACGCTAAAAGACATAATCCAATTTGGGTGGACTTAGAAGAAGTTCTGATAAACCATGGCGTTAAAAGCTACACTATTTTTTTAGACGACGAATCAAATAATTTATTTGCCTATGCTGAAATTAAGGATTTAAAAAAATGGGAAGAAATTGCTAATACCGAAGTTTGTAAAAAATGGTGGCATTTTATGGCTCCCTTAATGGAAGTTAATGAAGATAAAAGTCCTAAGTCAAAAAATTTACAAGAAGTTTTTCACATTGAAAGTAAATAATAAATTGATTTACAAGAGTTCATTATGAAAAAATATTTTACCCTTTTTATTTGTCTACAAATAAGTGGAATAAATTTATTTTCCCAAAATTATAAGCTGCCGCTCTGGGAGAAAAATATTCCGAATGAAAATGATGTTAAGGTTGAAGAGACTATTGAGATAACTGACAAACTAAGAATTACAGCTGTTGATGAACCAATAATTGAAGTATATCTTCCATCGAAGAATTATGCGACGGGAGAAGCTATTGTTATTTGTCCCGGCGGTGGTTATAGAATCCTTGCTTACAATTCTGAGGGATCAGATGTGGCTAAATGGTTAAACTCAAGAGGTATAGCAGGAATTGTGGTTAAATATCGTTTACCAATTACACCTAACAATATTCAAGGAAGACTTTCTCCATTTTTAGATTTACAAAGAGCAATAAGATTAACCAGATTTAAGTCTCATGAATGGGGAATAGACCCAAGCAAGGTTGGAGTTATGGGTTTTTCTGCTGGTGGACATTTGGCATCGACACTAGGTACACACTTCGAAGATAATTTCTTTTCAACTGATAAAATTGATTCGATAAACTGTCGACCAGATTTTATGGTACTTATGTATCCTGTTATTACACTCAAAGAACCGTTTCTTCATTTAGGTTCAAGAACTAATTTGATTGGTGATCCTGCTGATTCAACATTAATCAATTACTACTCAAATGAACTTCATATAACTGAGAATACTCCGCCAACTTTTTTAGTTCATGCTGATGATGATAAAGGTGTTGCGGTTGAAAACAGTTTAATGTTCTACAACAATTTGAGAAAGCATGGAGTTAAATGTGAGATGCACATTTTTCAAGAAGGCGGACATGGTTTTGGACTTGCCGTTGGAAAGGGAAGATTAGAGCAATGGAAAGATTTATGTATAACATGGATTAAAAATTTATCTAAGAAGTTATAATCTAGTTATTTTTTGATTAGAGATGTTATTGAATAAAGCTTATTAATTTTATTATAAATATAATTTGATATGGAAAGAAAAGAATTTTTAATTAAGTCAACAATATTAGCTGCCGGCATAGGCGCTGGTATTGTAGGATGTAGAAAAGAAAATGAAATTCCGATCCCTTTAAATGACCAAGCAAGGATAAAGATTGGGATTATTGGTTTAGGTGACCGAGGCAGTACAATAATAGGTGTCTTAAATCATTCTCCAGAATTTAAAATTATTGCTTGTTGTGATATTCTTGATTTTAGATTGGAAAGAGGAGTGAAGAATATTAAAGAAAAAGTCACTGGTTATAATGACTATCGTAAAATGCTTGAGAATAAAGATCTTGAAGCTGTTATAATAAGCACACCACTTCATGAACATTATTCAATGGCTATGGATGCTCTTGATGCAAATTTACATATTATGTGTGAAAAGGTAATGGCCTACAATATTGAACAATCTCAAGCTATTAAAAAGAAAGCAGAACAAAGTTCAAAAATGTTTCAGGTTTCCTATCAGTATCAGTTAAACCCAACTTTTAATGCTATTAAAGATATAATTCATAATGGTTATTGTGGTAAAATAACAAGAATAGATGCACACTGGCATAGAAATAGTAATTGGCGTAGAGAAATACCATCACCTGAATTAGAAAAACAAATTAATTGGAGGATGTATAAAGAGTACTCTGGCGGTCTAATGGCTGAATTGGGTTCACATCATCTTAATATGATAGATAATATACTTGGTCAGCATCCAATAAAAGTAGTCGGTACAGGCGGAATTGATTATTGGCAAGATGGCAGAGAGATTTATGATAATGTTTACGCACTCTTTGATTATCCTAATGGTGTTAAAGCGTCTTTTAGTTCCTTACTTTCAAACAGATATGAGGATCAGATAATTAAGTTTTATGGCGATAAGGCAACTATTGTAAGCAACAAAATGAACGAAGCATATATATATCCTGAAGAAGGTGCAGATAAAGAGTGGGATGAAAAAATAGATGGAATGACAAGTGCATCTATAAAAATTATTGATGAAGATCAGAAAAGAAACATTACACCAAAAAATATCGGTAACGAAAATTATCCATTTGAGGATAATTATCGTAATACTACATGGTTGCTTTATAAGAATTTTTCAGCCGCTATAAAAGGAGAAGAAAAATTAAAATTGGGATTACATGATGGTTATCAGAGCTCAATTTCTGTCCATATTGCAAACAAGGCAATAAGGGAAGAGAGTGTTCAAAAATGGAAGCCGGAATATGATATATAAAATTATTTCGACTACCAATGATTTGAAATGTTTTAATTTTTTTATTAAAAATAAATTATTTTCTAAAAATAATATCGAGGTTAAATCAGATGAAAACAAAAATATTAATAATTCTTTTTATGTTGTTTAATTTAACATTAACAGCAAATGAGCCCAATGATGGTTGGATAAATTTATTTAATGGTAAAAATCTAAATGGTTGGAAAATATTAAATGGAACTGCAGAATTTAAAATTGAAGATGATGGTATTGTTGGTATAAGTAAAATAAATACTCAAAACACATTTTTAGCTACTGAGAAAAATTATGATAATTTTATACTTGAATACGAAGCTAAAATTGATCCCTTATTAAATGCCGGCGTACAAATCAGAAGTTTAAGTAATACCGATTATAGAAATGGTATTGTGCATGGTTATCAGGTTGAACTTGATCCATCCAAAAGAGCTTGGAGTGGAGGAATATATGACGAATCGCGAAGAGGATGGTTATATAATTTAGAATGTAATCCCATAGGTAAAAATGCATTTAAGCAAAATGAATGGAATAAATTCCGGGTGGAAGCAATTGGAAGTAGTATTCGTGTTTGGCTTAATGGAACTCAAACAGCAGATTTAATAGATGAAATGACAGCTTCCGGTTTTATTGCTTTGCAGGTTCATGGCATTGGCAAAGATAAAGAGCGAGATGGAAAAATTGTAAAATATAAAAACATTAGAATAAAAACAGAAAACTTAGAAGAAGAAAAAACTCCTCTATCAACCGAAATTCCGCAAATCAGTTATTTAAAAAACAGACTTACAGAAAGAGAAATAAAAGATGGATGGAAATTATTGTGGGATGGTAAAACAACTGATGGATGGCGTGGTGCAAAAATTAAAACTTTCCCCACAAATGGCTGGCATATTGATGATGGTACCTTAGTTGTTGAAGACAATGATGGTGGTGAATCAACTAATGGCGGTGATATAGTAACTGCAAATAAATATAAAGACTTTGTACTTGAGGTTGATTTTAAATTAACCGAAGGAGCAAATAGCGGTATTAAGTACTTTGTTGATACTGAATTAAATCAAGGTGCAGGATCTTCAATAGGGTGCGAATACCAAATTCTAGACGATAAAATTCATCCGGATGCCAAAAAAGGTGTAGATGGGAATAGAACTTTAGCTTCCCTTTATGATTTAATTAAGGCTGATGCACTTTTATATTCACCTAATGAGACCACTTCAAAAAGAGTTAATAATTATGATTGGAATAGAGCCAAAATAGTTGTTAAGGGTAATATGGTTGAACATTATCTTAATGGAATAAAGGTTATAGAATATGAACGAACAACACAAATGTGGAAGGCTTTAGTCGCTTACAGTAAATACAGCCAATGGCCAAATTTTGGAGAAAATGAAAAAGGTCACATTCTTCTGCAGGATCATGGTTTTGAAGTTTTCTTTAAAAATATAAAAATTAAAGAATTACCATAATTGATATTCATAAAAATTAAAGATGGAGATTAAATGGAAAATGAATCAAAAAATAAAATGTCAAGTGAAAATTTTGCTCGAAGAGATTTTTTAAAGAAAAGTTTATTTGCAATTGGTGGAGCAACACTATTGCCGTATGATAAAATTCTGGGCGGCAATATCTGGAATGAAAAATCTAAGTCTATTAAAAGTTCTTCTGTGAGTCCGAATGAAAAAATTAATTTGGCTTGCATTGGTATTGGTCATAGAGGAGGGGAGATTACAAAAGAATTATATGACACCGGATTAGTTAATATAGTTGCCTTATGTGATGTTGATATGGGTGGTGATCATACATTAGAGATAATGAATAAATTTCCAAATGCTGTACGCTTTCAAGATTTTAGAAAAATGTTTGATAAAATGAGTAATGAAATAGATGCTGTAAGTGTAGGTACACCAGATTTTTCCCATTTTCCAATTACAATGTTAGCAATGTCACTCGGTAAACATGTTTATGTTGAGAAACCATTGGCACGAACATTTAATGAGGTTGAATTGTTAATGGCTGCAGCTAAAAAATACAATGTAATAACCCAAATGGGTAATCAAGGCCATTCCGGAGAAAATTATTTTCAGTTCAAGGTATGGAAAGAAGCTGGTATTATTAAGGACGTTACAAACATTACAGCCCATATGAATAAATCCCGCCGTTGGCATAAATTTGATCCAACAATTACTAGCTTTCCTTCTAAAGAACAAAAGCCAGAGACACTTGATTGGGATACTTGGTTGAATACAGCTCAGTTCCATGATTACAATAAAGATTACCACCATGGGCAATGGCGCTGTTGGTATGACTTTGGCATGGGTGCTTTAGGAGACTGGGGAGCCCATATTTTAGATACAGCCCATGAATTTCTTGACCTTGGATTGCCATATGAAGTAAATCCAACTTTATTGGATGGGCATAATTCATTTTTCTTCCCATTTTCTTCAACACTTGAATTTAAGTTCCCTGAAAGAAATAACATGCCTCCTGTAAACATAACTTGGTATGATGGAATTGATAATCTTCCCCCGCTGCCTAAAGGATACGTTTTCCCAGAAAGTGATCCCAATATCCCTCCGCCAAGTAACATAGAAGAAATAGCGGCTAAGTTAGCCCCAGGGAAAATTATTTATAGTAAAAATTTAACATTTCAAGGTACTTCTCATAGTTCCCCTTTGTCAATAGTAAATCAGGATAATAATTTAAAACTTCCTGAAGTACCGAAAAGCCCTTCAAATCATTTTAAAAATTTTGTTTTAGCTTGCCAAGGGAAAGAGAAAACTCGATCACCTTTTGAAATATCCGGCCCTCTAAGTCAAGTTTTTTGTTTAGGAGTAGCAGCACAACGATTAAGTACAAAGTTAATTTTTGATAGGGAAACAAAGCAAATTACTAATAATAAGTATGCAAATGAAATGTTAGTTGGAGAGCCACCGCGTAAAGGTTGGGAAGAATTTTACAAACTATAATTATATAAACAAATACAAAGATAAGGGCAGTAATGGAAAAACAGGTTAGGCGTATTGAAGCTTTACTCACTATTATGATTTTTCTTTCATTGATTAATCTTAATGCGCAAGTTCAATTACCTTCTTTTATTTCTGATAATATGGTGCTTCAACAAAAATTTGAGGCACCTATTTGGGGTTGGGCAAAACCGGAAACAAAAATTTCTATAAGCAATAGCTGGGATAATATAGTTTATCAAACCTCAGCAGATGCAAATGGTAATTGGTTTGTAAAGATTCAAACTCCTTCCGCCGGTGGCCCATATACTCTAACAATAAATGACAGCACACTTAAAAATATTTTAATTGGTGAAGTTTGGATTTGTTCCGGTCAATCCAACATGCAATGGGCTCTTAACCAATCTGATAATGCAGAAGAAGAAGTGAAGAAAGCAAATTATCCAAAAATTAGAATGTTCTATGCTGCACGGGACAATGCTAGAATGCCAAACAAAGATGTTTACGGAAAGTGGGATGAATGCACTCCTGAAGTGGCAAGCACATTTAGTGCAATTGCCTATTATTTTGGAAGAGAATTATTGAACGAGCTGAATGTTCCAATTGGTTTGCTGCATTTTAGTTGGGGAGGTTCACCAGCTCAAGCATGGACAAATCCCAAAGCGTTAGAGAAAACTCTTGAGGGCCAATACTATTTAGAAAAATTTAAAGAGAAAATAAAAAGTACGCCTCCTGGAGAATTGCCCAGAAATTATAGAGATCCCGGTGCAAATTACTATGGAATGATTAAGCCATTAATCCCTTTCGGAATAAAAGGTGCTATTTGGTATCAAGGGGAGAACAATGTTTTTGAACATGAAATGTATAGAAATGTTTTTGAAACTCTTGTTAATAATTGGAGAGATGAGTGGAGCCAAGGTGATTTTCCTTTTTATTATGTTCAACTTGCACCATATAATTATTCTAAACCTATAGTCGGTGCGGCTCTTCGTGAAGCACAAAGAGAATGTTTGGACATTAAAAATACCGGAATGGTTGTTACTCTTGATATTGGAAACCCTGAAGATATTCATCCAAAAAACAAGT
This sequence comes from Ignavibacteriales bacterium, assembly GCA_020635285.1. Taxonomy (GTDB): domain Bacteria; phylum Bacteroidota; class Ignavibacteria; order Ignavibacteriales; family Melioribacteraceae. The sequence goes on from JACKAB010000005.1 coordinate 470,492, forward strand.
TAGATGTTGGCAAACGGCTAGCCTTACTTGCCTTAGCAAAAACATATGGAAAAGATAATTTAGTTTACAGTGGACCTTTATATAAATCCATGAAGGTTGAAGAAAATAAAATTAGACTAAATTTTGAGCATACTGGAACTGGACTTTTTGCAAAGGTGAAAAACTTACTCATTTTACAATTGCCGGAAAAGATCAAAATTTTTATTCTTCAGAAGCTGTAATTGATGGGCCAACAATTCTTGTTTCATCTGACAAAGTAAAATTCCAGTTGCAGTTAGATTTGCTTTTGCAAACAGTGACGAACCGAACTTCTATAATAAAGAAGGTTTGCCCGCCTCAACATTTAGGACTGATAATTGGGAAATTATCACAGAGGATAAAGACTAATAAACCAAAACAATATCTGATTAATATTGAATGGTTAAGATCAGTTTAATAAATCAATAAAAAGCATAAATAAATGATTGAAATTCCCAAGTTTAAAAATGAAAAGTTTTATTTTTTGCCATTTATCATAGCAACGATTTTTCTTTTGGTTGTGAACAAAAAATAAATGAGATAAGTGAAAATCCCAAACCGAATATTCTTCTGATAATGGCTGATGATATGGGATATTCTGATTTAGGATGTTATGGAAGCGAAATTTCCACACCTAATATTGATAAATTAGCCAAAGAGGGAATTAGATTTACGCAATTTTATAATTCAGCCAGATGTTGTCCAACAAGAGCGTCCTTATTAACGGGATTATATTCTCATCAAGCTGGTATGGGTACAATGGTAACTACCGAACCTGATACAGTGAAGGGAGCTTATCAAGGATATATTAATGACAACTGCGTAACCTTAGCTGAGGTTTTAAAAACAGTTGGTTACAAAACCTATATGTCAGAGAAAATGGCATGTCGGTGAGTTTGAGTCTCAGTGGCCTAATAATAGAGGCTTTGATGAATATTATGGGCTAGTAAGCGGAGCGATGAATTATTTGATATTGCCAAATCAAACGGGAAGGCTTAGAAGAGTATTTGTAAAAATGGTAAAAGATATACCTCCATCGGAAGGCTTTTATTCAACGGATGCATTCACAGATGAAGCAATTGGATATTTAACTAACATAATTCAGAAAATCCATTCTTTATATATTTAAACTTATAATGCGCCGCATTGGCCGCTTCATGCATATCCGGAAGATATTAAAAATATAAGGAACTTATAAAGATGGCTGGGCGGAACTTAGAAAACAAAGATGGCAAAAACAGAAAGCGCTTGGGATTGTTGATGAAACATGGGAACTTTCTCCTCAAGATCCTGAGGCAATGAATTGGGAGGATGTTAAGGATAAAGAAAGAATGGATTTAAAGATGGCGATCTACGCTGCGCAAATTGATAGGATGGATGCTAATATTGGCAGAGTTATTAATAAACTAAGCGAAATGGATCAGCTTGATAATACGCTAATAATATTTTTATCTGATAATGGAGCGTGTGCAGAGGAAGGTGCACTTGGCTTTGAAGCTTTAGGTGGTTGGGATGGAAAGCTTGGTACAAAAAATTCATATGCAAGTTATGGCAGGTCTTGGGCAAATGCATCTAATACTCCTTTTAGATTACATAAATCATGGGTCCATGAAGGAGGTATTTCAACACCATTCATTGCTCGGTTCCCGAAAATGATTAAGCCTGATCAAGTTACTGACCAGCTTGGACATGTAATAGATTTAATGTCTACATTTGTTGAAGTTTCAGGGCAACTATATCCGCAAAGTAAAAATGGTAAAAACTATTATTCCGCTTGAAGGTAAATCATTAGTCCCGGTTTAAGAAACGAAAAAGTGAATCGCATAATTCAATATATTGGGAACACTTTGGTAATAAAGCAATCCGTAAAGGAGATTGGAAATTAGTTTCAGTTGCTAATGGCGATTAGGAATTATATAATATTAAAAAGATAGAACAGAGTTAAATAATCTAATAAATGAACAACCACAAATTTTAATGATCTAAATAAGGATTATCAAAAATGGGCTGTTCGTGTTGGTGTTAAAATAATTGAAATAAAATTGACTTAATTTTGGTTTTGTAAAATTTCTCTCTTTTAAATAGTAAGTCTGAAAGTAGAAAATGAAATATAAAATGTTAATAAATTTTTTAAAATAAATTGATTTGGATTAGAAATGATAAGTGAAAATAATAAAGTGTCATTGAACTTCTTGATGTTGTTTTTATTTGTAGTTGTCTCAATAACCTTTGGGCAAGAAAATAAGACTGGTCTTGATTATCGAAAATCAACGAAAAACATTCTTGAAAAAATTGCAGATAGAATATTAGCTGAAACTACTTATCAATTTATTGATGAAGAAACTGGTAAAACTTATAAATCAACAAAAGGTTTGCCGCCTAAACTTTCTGTTAAAGTGGAAAGCAAATACAATGATTGGCATTATACTAATGGTGTTTTGAACTTTGCCATGAATGAATTGGGAAATTATTTGGGTGAAAAAAAGTACACTGAGTTTGTGGATAAATTTTGACTTTGTGTTTAACAATGGTGATTTGGATTACTTTAAAAAATTATATGATGAGCAAAAAGAAAAAAAGATTGGTTTAGAGTACGTGCAGTAAATTGGCATATGTTTTACAGAATGGTAAGATTAGATGATTGTGGAACTATTGGCGCAAGTTTAATTGAAGTTTATAAAAAAGATCCACAGCAAAGTATAAAGACTATATAGATTTAGTGGCTAAACATATTCTAATAACAGAACCAAGATTATCAGATGGAACAATATCTCGTTACTGGCCGCATGAAAATACAATTTGGGCAGATGACCTATACATGAGTGTGGCATTTTTAGCCTGAATAGGAAAACTTGCTGGAGAAAACAAATATTTTGATGATGCAATTCATCAAGTGAAACAATATTACAAATATTTGTGGAATGAGAACAAAGAAATATATTTTCATTGCTATCATTCAAACTTAGAACAAAATGGCGGTAGCTCATTGGGCCCGAGCTAATGGTTGGATTTTTATGGCTCAAGCTGATTTACTTGAAGTGCTTCCAAAAGATTATCCAGGTAGGAAGACGTGCTAACATATTTAAAAAGCAAGCAGAAGGAATTGCGAGATGGCAGAGTGAAAACGGCTTATGGCATCAGCTAATTGATAAAAATGACTCTTATTTAGAAACATCAGCATCTGCAATGTTTGTTTTTGGATTAGCTCGAGGAGTAAATCGAGGATGGATAGATCAAGATTTTTCTTACGTTGCTGATATTGGCTGGGATGGTGTTTTAGAAAATATTGATGAAGAAGGTAATGTAAAAAATATCTGTGTAGGCACAGGAATAATGCCGGCTTTATCTTTTTATATAAACGTCCGGTTGAATCAAATATTCCAATGGGTGAAGGACCAGTTCTGAGAGCAGGTGTTGAAATATTACAAATGGAAAAATATCATGAACTACCTGCAAGAGCTAAATATGATAGAATAATTAAAGAAGCAAATGAGAAAATGAATTAAAAAATCAATAATCTAAGTACTATAATGGAAAAAATCTCAAATCTTAAGTTTTATTTCATCATTTATTTTACTGTTAGTTCTATTATCATGTTCAGAGAAACAAAATAATTTTAAAACTGAATGGCCTAAAATTAGCAATGAAAACCAAACCTTGGACAAGATGGTGGTGGCATGGAAGCGCAGTTAATAAACTGATCTTACAACAAATTTGGAAGAATTAAAAAATCTGGTTTTGGAGGAGTTGGAAATTACACCAATTTATGGAGTTAAGGGATATGAGGATAAAGATTTAAGTTTTTTATCTTCTGAATGGATGGAAGAATTTTCTTACACTTTGCAAGAAGGAAAAGATTAGATTTAGAATTGATTTGGCTAATGCTTCTGGGTGGCCTTTTGGTGGACCTTGGGTAACTTCAGACGACGCTTGTAAAAATGTTCAATACGAAGTCTATACTCTAAAGGAAGGCGAAAGATTAAACGAAAAGTTGAATTTGTTCAAGAGCCATTGGTAAGGAGCAGTTGGGCACAATGTTGACATTTCAGAAATCAAATTTCAATTGGCAGTAATAAAACTTACAAGAATTGGCTTTGGACCAAGTTCGTTTTAAGAAAAAATTCCATTACGAGCTCTAATTGCATATGGAGAAAATAGTGGAGCTATAGATTTATCAAACCTTGTTGATAAAGACGGAATGCTTAATTGGACAGCACCAAAAGGAAAATGGAAGTTGTACGCAATCTTTCAAGGATGGCACGGAAAAATGGTAGAACGTGCCGGCAAAGGTGGTGAGGGTAATGTAATAGATCATTTTCAGAGAGGCAACAAAAAATTTCTTAAACGTTTTTGATAAAAATTCAAAAGGATTTAACATAACCGGAATAAGAGCATTTTTTAATGATTCATATGAAGTTGATGATGCACAAGGTGAGGGTGATTGGACTCCAAAGATGTTTGAGGAATTTGAGAAATTAAGAGGATATAATCTAAAGGATCATTTGCCTGCATTATTTGGAAAAGATGCTGAGGAAATTAACAAAAAAGTAATATCTGATTATAGAGAAACAATTTCTGATTTACTTTTACAAAAATTTACAAAACCTGGGGAGATTGGGCAAAAAATTATAATGCTGAAATTCGCAACCAAGCACACGGCTCACCAGCAAATATTTTAGATCTTTATGCAGCAAGTGATATACCTGAAACTGAAGGGACATCTTCAATGCGAATCAAATTAGCTTCATCCGCAGGTCATGTATCTGGCAAGCCGCTAATTGCTTGTGAAGCAGCAACTTGGTTGGATGAACATTTTCTTTCGGACCTTTCAGCAGTAAAATGAATTTGAGATAGATATTTAGTCAACGGCGTTAATCATATTGTATATCATGGAACTCCATATTCACCTAAAAATGAGCAATGGCCAGGGTGGATGTTTTATGCTTCAGTTCATTTTGCACCAACTAATACTTGGTGGGAGGATCTTAAAGCAATTAATTCCTATGTTACTAATTGCCAATCTTTCATGCAAAATTCAAAACCAACGAATGATATTTGCTCTACTACCCAATCTATGATTCATGGTCGGAACAAAGCGAGAGTATGCTGCAACACTTTGGAACAGCCAATGATAAACTCACAAAAGAATTAAGTGAATTTTTATTAACCAATGGCTACATGTTTGATTATATCTCTGATAAACAAATTCAGCAACTAAGTTTTTGAAGATAATAAAATACGATCGAATAAAGTTGAATACAAAACTATAGTCATTCCAAAATGTAATTACATTCCCTTAAAACTATTGAAAAATTATCGTTTGGCAGAACAAGGTGCAACTATTATTGTTGAAGATAATTTCCCAAGTGAAGTCCTGGTTTATTTGATTTTAAAATCGCCAACAAAAATTTGAGGAATTGAAGAAAAATATTGAATTTGTTAATGAACAAAACATTGATGTTGCGAAGGTTAAAAGGGCAAGATTCTAAAGGAAATAATATTTCAATCTTTTATTGAAGGCAAATGTACTATCAGAGCCAATGGCAAGCGGTTTGTGGTTTAATAGAGTAAATCGTGAAGAAGGGATTACTTATTTAATAATTAACTGGAGTGAAAAAGATATTGATGATTGGGTCTCTGTAAATTCCAGTGGAGAAAGATGCTGTATGGTTTAATCCGATGAACAAAGCTATTGGTAAAGCTAGAACAAAAAATATTAATAAAGAAAGTGCAGAAGTTTATCTTCAATTGGGAAAGGAGAAAACATTATTTTGCAGTGGTATCCAAACGAGCAAAAATTTGAAGATTATCCAATCTATGAGAAAACAAAGAATGAATTAGCTTTGGAAGGAGATGGGAAATAGATTTTTGTAAAGGGGACCAACTTTACCTGCTTCATATAGTGTGAATAAATTAACAAGTTGGACTAATCATTCTGATGAACTTAAAATGGTTTTCAGGAACTGCACGATATAAAACTTCATTCGATCTGCCTTCAAATAAAGCTCCAGTTTATCAGTTAAATCTTGGAAGGTATTTGTATCTGCAGTTGTTTACTTAAATGGAGAAAAACTCTCTACCTTAGTGGGTCCTACTTTTAAGTTAAATATTGAATCAAATAAATTGAAAAATAAAATGTACTTGAAGTTTTGTTACTAACCAATGGCAAATAGAATTATTGGGATGGAAAAAAGAGGAGAGATTTATAAAAATTCTATAATATAAATTTTGCAGCCAGAACAAGAGAAACATTAGGTGAGGATGGCACATTTACTCTAAAAACTGGGAACCTTTTAAATCAAGGTTTACTTGGACCAGTAACTCTAACACCGGTTGAAATTAAAAAATAAAAATCTGTAAAGAATAGCTTTAATAATTATCAATTCAACAATCATTGATTAGCTGAGGAATAAAATGAAATGAAACAAAAATACATTCTCATAATAATATTTTTATTGGCATCAATACACAATATGCAAAAAAAATGCAGACGAGGTTTTCAGTTATTCAAATGAATTGATAACTAAAAAATATTTTGCTAGTAATGAGACTGCGGGAAAAATAATCTCTTCAATCCAAATGAATGATGAATTTTTGAGTGCTGATTTTTATTTGTGATAAACCTTTTTTTGAATTTTATATTAATCAAACCTTGTAACATCACAGAGTGAAATTTGGAAATTTCTTGACTATTCAAAACGTCAATTAAATAATGGTGGTATTGAATTTAATTAATTTTACAGCGATTATTGGTTCATAACTGGATTAAATATTTCTTTAATTCAGCAATTTTCCCCAATTCAGCATTGATTAGAGAAAGTTAATTTTATGGACTGATAAAGATTCTGAATATAGTCTCAACAAACTAAATGATAATATTCATTTTATTTTTCCGATAAATTATTTTATTCAAAAACAAAAGTCCATTAGAAATAACTGAAATCAGAATTGCCTCTTGGGAGGAAAACCCAATTACATTTGGAGATAAATCAAGTGGCAATCATATGTTTTATCCTAAGTTTGTAAGTAAAGAATTTTCGAAGATATTCAGTTGAATAAGGGCCCATTAACATTATTTCTGATGGTAAACAGAGTTTGTTTACATGTTATGAACATGCTTCCCAAGATAACACAAATGGAATGTTTGATGAAGTGAAAAAAAGGTAAAGGAAATCTAATAGTTGATGCTATGCAAGGGACCAAAGGTGTATTCAACTTTGAAATTCATGATGCAAGATTTTTGGTTTCTTGGTATTGAAAATAAACAATACGATTCTGTTTTTACTCATCAGTAAAAGCATTAGAGGTGCTTATATAGATGGTGAATTGATTAATAAGAGTAAAAGTTATGAATCAGTATGGACTGCGAATGCTTTTTATGATGGAAATAGCATTGAAAAAGGGAAGAAAATTTTACGCCATTATTTGCTTGACCAGATATGTGAAAACAGAATATCAAGAAAACCAGAATTTTATTATAATACATGGGGACTGCAAAGAAATGATCCAAATAAACCATTACGTGGGAATATTAACCTATGATAGAATATTTAAAGAGATTGAGTATGCTGCACAATTAGGAGTTGATATTTTTGTTCTTGATGATGGATGGGAACAAGCACAAGGGAATTGGGTCCTCACTCTGAAAGGTTACCTAAAGGATTGAGCCAATTAAAAAGAAACTTGATGAACAGGTTTTTGAAAATGGGTCTTTGGTTTTCACCAATGGGAATTGATTCCACAACTGAGCGTTATCAAAAGTATCCAAATTGGGTAATAAAGATTCAGAGGATAATCCAATTTTAGCTCAATGGGGTCATCACTGCATTTGATTTTGTTAGCGACTTCTTTTATTTGTTCATAGAAGACTGTAAAGAGTTAATTGATCAAGGCTGTCGTTTCATGAAATGGGATGCAATTAATACATTTTATAGTGATCTTCCAATTTACATCATGGTGATTCCACTGCTTCAGCAAAGGAAAGAAGAGCTAGATATGAATATCTTCTCCCAATATATGTAACAAAAGCAATGGAAATTTTGAATAAATATGAACCGGAATTAGTTATTGAAATAGATCTTACTGAGGCTAGAAGAGTAATGACTGGTTTAACACCACTTAGTCAAGGAAAGCTTTTTTGGATGAATAATGGAGCAAGCACATATAATGATTATTCCACTTTTAGAACAAAATCAATGCGTACAATTCCTAATGAGTTTGCTGGTATAATTCCATGGGAACTATTTACATATGCAAACTATCCTCATAATATTGAAGGGCAATGAAATATAATGTGCATAATTCATTGCTTGCCAGTCACGGTTTTGGGGGTAATCTGGATTTAATGAATGAAGCAGAAAGAAAACAAGTTGGTAAATGGGTAAATCAATCGAAGTCTGTTTTATCAGAACTAGTAAATGTCAATCCAGAAGTGGTAGGTAAAGTTGGTGATAGCCAAGAGATTTATTCTATTATCAATGCAAGAAAAGGAATTGGGCAGATTATTGGGTTTTCAGAAAACCCAATTTCATTCAAAGGCAATATGAAATTAATTCAAATAATATCTTTGCATTATTAAATATTCCATATTCCATTGATGAGTGACAGTTTAAATTTATTTTTGATTTTAAAAAACCTGAAATCTTCATTTGCTTCATTTATTTTGCCTCTAAAGGATTACAGAGTGTTTATAAAATCAAGTACAGTACCTATTGTTTCAGCAAGTATTGAAAATGGAATATTAAAAATATAAAGTAAGTGGAAAAGGCAGACAGTTTATTTATATTGATGAAAAACTTGAGGATAATTTTAACTTCAAGAATTTACCAATTATTAATAATAATAACGGTTTATTATATCCTCGAGGTTAATAATGATCAAACAGTTCAAGAGATAGAAATAATTTTGTAAAACAAAATGTTTTTAGAAGTAGCTTATTCTTAAAGGAGTATATTTAGTGAAAAAAGTCTTTCTATATTAATTTTAACATTTTTCTAACATCTGGTTTTGAAAATATTTATTCACAACCAGCATTAACTTTAGATTCAATTAAAATATTATCTGGCACTCACGATTTAAATCTTACCAGCTTAGGGACCATATACAAAACGTTATATTGGGTTTCACATATTCCTGATGTAAAAAGTGGATTAAGATTTGACCTAAGTGTGTTCCTGGTTTTTATAGAAGAAAAGTTGAAGTTCCTAATGTACTTTATGAAACCAATTATCATCCTTGGGATGCTTCCCAAGTTTAGAATATTTCAGTTTTCGTCATGAGTTAGAATGGAAGGACCAAGTTTACACTGATATTTCGTATTCGCAATCAATCCCAATTCACTTAATAAGAATTGAATGCGTTAATAACACTGATGAAAATCAAAATTTGGCATTGAACTTTATGGCTTCAATGAATTTCTCCTATAAAAGAATATAGTCTTATACTTCAATTTATCCCGCTTAGTAAATTTGCCACAAGGTGCTCAATGGTTTGACGCTCTAGATTATGAAAATTTAGAATTTTAAATCTAGACCAACTGATAATCTGGTTTATGATGGAAAAATGAGAGGTGAAATTAGAGATAATGGATTGATTAATGGATCTGGCATTGGTTTAGATTTCGGATTAGATGAAGGTGATTTGTTTCATATAAGATTGATATTGAACAAGACCTAAATGATGCTGTATTAATCATTCGTTACAAATTAGAAGATGGAGAAAATAGTAAATTTCATTTATCTGGAATAGAGAATCAAGAAATTTTATTAAACCCACCAATGATTTTAATACTGAAGATATCAAAATTAGTAAACTTAAAAGGAATTCATGATTTCAGGTTAACTTCTAATGGTGGTAGAGGAATAATATTCGATGGATTTATTCTTGTTGAATCTAATATTGCAGATAAAATTGAATTTATACAAAAAGAATGGAATCCAGTTCCAAACATTATTGAAGGTCCAGTAAAAATTCAGTAATTCTTAAATATGATGATGCAGATTTATTTATGGTTTACTTTGGCAAAATGATATTCTAGCTCAAGTTCGTGAATGGCTCGGAAGAGATTTGTCTGATTATTTCAAACAGATGGTTAACGAACATGTTCAGACAGTTTTCATGGTGAAGGAGAAGGCATTTTACAAATGTATTCTTAAGACCAATTGTAATGAAGCCAAAATCCCAAAAGAATATTTACGGAGTTGTCTTCTGTGGAACCAAAGAAGAAATAGAAAGTAAAATAATTGAAATTAATAATTCCCAGAATACTTTTGAAAATATCTATTCTGAAGCAAAAAACATGTAATCAATATGGATTGGAATCCAGATGGTGATAAGTATAAATTTAGCATAGAACGAATGAATGCTACTCTTAATTGTAATATTGTTTATCCGGTTTACACGCAGAAGCAATATATTCGTCATAGTGCTCCAGGAAGATGGTGGGACTGCCTTTACATGGGATTCTGGTTTTATAGGAATGGGTTATCTTCAGACAAATACTCAACGTGCAATAGAAAATTTAAATGCTTATGTACAAGAACCAGGATCGCAATCTGCATTTATTCATCATGGTACATGGTTCCAACTCAACATTATTTATTTCTTGAGTTATGGAATAAAACTCAATCAAAAGATATTCTGGAATATTTCTATCCTCGCTTGAAGCAGTACCATGAATTTATGGCTGGCAGATTAGGAAGTTCAACAACAGAATATTAAATTCAAATATTTTAAAAACATGGGATTATTTTTACAATTCTGGTGGTTGGGATGATTTGCCACCACAGAAATTTGTTCGTGATAATTCTTTAGAATCTACGGTTGCACCAACCATTACTTCTCCCAAGTTATTAGAACTGCTAAAGATTCTAAAATGGTTGCTAATAAACTTGGCAAAATGGAAGATATTAAAGCTTATGACAGTGATATAGAATTATTAACAAACGCCTTCAGAAATATTCTTGGGATGAAAGCTCTGGATATTTTGGTTATGTAGTTCATGATGAAGAAAGAAATCCTATCAATATTCTCAAGTACGAAGATAAAGTTAATCTAAATATGACATTCGATGGAGCATATCCCTTGGTTGCAGGTATTTGCACTGATGACAAAAGATAAAATTTTATCATCGATAAAATCAGATAAGCATATTTGGTCTAATGTTGGACTTACTGCTGTTGATCAATCTGCACCTTACTATAGCATTGATGGATATTGGAATGGAACTGTCTGGATGGCTCATCAGTGGTTTTTTGGAAAACTATGCTCGATTTAGGTGAATCTGAGTTTGCATTTAAAATAGCTAAGACTGCATTAGACGTCTGGAAAAATGAGGTGGAAACTTCATATAATTGTATGGAACACTTTTACTTGAAACTGGTCGTGGTGCTGGCTGGCATGAATTCAGTGCTCTTTCTTCACCAGTAGTAATTTGGTATTCAGCTTACTTTCGCCTGGTAATTTTAAACTGGATTTGATACTTGGAGTTGATAATAAAATTTCAATGAAGATTTCAGCAGTTTTTCTGCCAACTTATCGGCAGAAGGAGATAACAATAAGTTACTTCTGTTGTGGTTTGCATGAATCCAGATTATCAGTATCAAGTAAATTGGAATGGAGAAACTATTTCTCCAAAGTTTTAGCTCAGGGACTTTAAGTATCGATATACCAATAGACAAAATTAAAAAGGAAGTTGAATATTTTCAAAATGTAATTATATGTTATTAGTAAATTATAAACGAAGCTAAGTGAAATTATCGTAAATAGAATTGAATGATAATTTTGAATAGTTGAATTTTTAATAAAAGTGATTTTTAATCTTTGGAAAAATGAAAAGAAATTATTTTATAGTAGGGCTAATTTTCTAATTTTTTTGTAATATCTCTCATTACTAATATTCTTGGCTCTCTTAATCCAGATGTAATTAACAGTTTCAATCTCAGTCTTACACTTTCTGCTTTTCTTCCTTTTGCGTTCTTTATTGCCTTATGGTGTTATGTCAATTCCAGCTGGTATTATGGTGGAAAAATATAAAGAAAAAAACTATGGTTGCTGCATTTTCTGTTGCATTTCTTGGAGCTATTGTTGTTTCAATTTTTCCATATTACTTTGTTTTTCTTCCGTCACTTTTTTTAATGGGAACCGGAATGGCAATGCTTCAGGTTGCAATTAATCCGCTTTAAGGTCTCTGGAGGAGAAGAAAACTTTGCTTTTAATTCAGTAATGGCACAATTAGTTTTTGGCGGAGCTTCATTTCTTGCACCAATTCTTTAACTTATTTGGTCTCAAGTATAAATGATTCTCAATCAAATTCTGTTAAAATATTTTTTCTGGCCTTGTCTGAGGGTCTTTCTTGGGTATCTCTATATTTAGTTTTCACCGTTCTGCTATTCTTGATGATACTAATTATTCCTTTCTCAAGATTTCCAAAAGTTGAAAGAAAAGAGGATGAAAAAGCTGGAACTTGGGCTACACATAAAAGTATGTTTAAAATAAAATTGTAATTTTATATTTTATCGGAATTTTTGCATATGTTGGATCTGAGCAAGGGCGTTTCTGTACTGGCTTTCAAAATTTCTTTCCACGTATCATAAGTTTGATCCTATAACAGTTGGAGCATCAATTGTTGGGTGGTTTTGAGTATGATGTCAATTGGGTGTTTAGTAGGATTGGTTTTACTTAAATTATTCGATAGCAGAAGATACTTATTAGGTGCATCAGTAACTTCAATGATTCTATTGGCTATTGCCTTGTTCGGATCAAGTAATGTTTCATTATATGCTTTCCCGCTGATTGGATTTTCCATTTCTGTTATGTGGTCAATAATATTTTCATTGGCATTAAATTCTATTGAAACTCATCATGGTTCATTCGCTGGAATATTATGTACAGCAATAATTGGAGGTGCAGTTGTGCAATTGCTAATTGGTTGGTTGGGTGATATTTTTGGACTTAGATTTGGTATGTCATTTGTATTTATTACACTCGCTTATATTTTAAGCATTGGAATATGGGCTAATCCTTTAATTACGAACGAAACTATAAATAAAAAAGCTTTGGCTGAATAATAAATCAATGTATAACTTTCATAAAAACTAGATGTGATAATGGGAATTCTTGGGATAGACATAGGCGGTACCAATATTAGGGTTGGATTGGTAAAAGATAATGAATTAGTTAGAATTGAATCGACGTTAATTAAAAAAGCCGGCAGTGAAAGTGATATTCTTAATGATTTATATCTGCAGATTGACCAATTCAGTAATGAGAAAATATCTGGAATCGGGATTGGTGTTCCAAGCGTTGTTGATGTAGAATATGGAGTTGTTTATGATGTCCAAAATATTCCTTCATGGAAAGAAGTGCATCTAAAAGAAATTCTAGAATCAAAATACAGCATACCAGTTTACGTTAATAATGATGCGAATTGTTTTGCAGTTGGTGAAAAATATTTTGGAAAGGCAATTGAGTATAAGAATATAATTGGATTGATTATCGGTACTGGACTTGGAGCTGGAATAATCCTTAATAATAAACTGTATGCAGGAAAGAATTGCGGTGCAGGAGAGTTTGGAATGATTCCTTTTAGGGAAAATAATTATGAGTATTACTGCAGCGGACAATATTTTATAAATGAATATGGGACTACTGGTAAGGCACTGTTTGATAAAGCTAAAAATAAGGATGCGAAGGCATTAAGAATATTTAAGGAATTTGGTTCAAATCTTGGAGAAGCAATTAAAATGATTATGTACTCTATTGATCCGGAAGTGATTATATTAGGGGGATCAGGAAGTAGATCTTATCAATACTTTCAAGACGAAATGTGGAAAGCAATAAAAAGTTTTGCGTATTCAAAATCTGTAAAAAATATAAAAATTGAAATTTCTGAAATTGAAAATATAGCTATTCTTGGAGCAGCTGCTCTTATGTTAGATGCAAATAGATAAATAATTTATAAAAGCTAACTCTTCAAGACTGAACAAAATAAATGCCTTAATCATTATAATTCAATTATAATTATGTGATTTGTAGGAAGGAAATTTAGAATTTAATTTAGAATATTTTATTTTAACAATAGAACAATCTTTTTTTATTGAATAATCTGAAAAAAAATGCCTATAACTATTTCTGACATAGCTAAATTAGCAAATGTTTCTAAATCTGCTGTTTCAATTGTTCTAAACAATAAAACCGGAGTCTCAGAAAAACACGTAAAATTATCTTAGAAACTATTAGCAAATACAATTATCAACCCAATCATTTAGCAAAATCTTTAGCTAGTAAAGAAACAAAAGTATAGGGCTGATTATTAAGGAAATTGATAATCCCTATTCTGCAAAAGTAATGAAAGGAGTATTTGATAAATGTTCTGAACTTGGTTACTCCGTATTACTTGGAAGTTCTGAGTTATCAAATGAAAAGAGACCCAAATTATCAACGCCTTGAGGAGCAAGAGAGTTGATGGAATTATCATTGCCCCTTTGCAAAATTTTGCATCCGATTCTTTATATTTGTCAAATTTAATCAATGATAAATTTCCCTTTGTAATTTTGGGAAAAATGAAAACGTAAAAATAAATAGTGTTGATATTAATAATGTTAAAGCAGCTTATGACGCCGTGACATATTTAATTAAGCTGGGACACAAAAAATTCTTCATATTGCTGGTCCAAGTCATTCAGGGCATGGAGAAAAGAGAATAGAAGGATATAAACTGGCATTAAGTGAAAATAATATTCCAATTAAACCTAATTACATTATTAGTACGGAACCATATACAATAAATGGTTACCTAGTCGGAAAAAAAATTCTCAATAAAGGATTTACTATTCCAACAGCAGTGTTTTGTTATAACGATTTACTAGCAATAGGATTAATAAATTCACTTTTGGAGAGTGGAATAAAAGTTCCTGAGGATATCTCAATAGTTGGATTTGATAATATTGATTTTGGTAAATACTTAAAGATTCCGTTAACAACTGTTCAAATGCTGCCTATAAAATTGGTCAAGAAGCCGCCAATTTACTTGTTAGACAAATATCAAATGACTCTAAACCAATTAATAAAAGAGTAGTCTTAAAACACAAATTAATTAAAAGAAGTTCATGTACCTCTGTTCGCAATAAAAATTGAATTAAACTTAAACTTCTAAAATCCCAAAACTGTTCATTATCTGTAGTATTGTAATCGAATTAATTTCAAGATTAATTTGGTAGTTAATTAGCATAATTTTTTTATCTCTTGTTTTATAGAAGTTTTATATGTCAACTTCTAGAAATAGTATAGATCATCTGAGATAATTTATTTTAAACTTATGTAATTATCAAAAGTAAAGAATACTATCTCATAAAAAAAACTTGACATTTAAAAAAAAAAATTAGCTTACTAAAGCGTTTTAGTAAAAGTCAAAAATTATCTTTCTAAGTCAAATAATAATAATGGGTTAAAAGAGAATCTATTTCTTAAAACGATTTTGTGAATTTGACATTCTTATCTTGTATTAAAACTAATAAATTAGCCATAAATAATTCTTTAACTAACTAATGGAATTACAATTATGCAATCAAATGATACAAATCATAACTTTTTTACCAAAATATTCAATTATTCTTTTTTACTAATTCTTTTACTTTCCATTTCCAGTTTGGTTATTGCTCAAAATTCTGGTAAAATTTCTGGTACGGTCGTGGATAAAGCTTCTGGTGATCCGCTGCCCGGGGCCAATGTTTTGTTGGATGGAACCAGTATGGGTGCCGCAACAACATTCGAGGGAGAATACATCATTCACAGAGTTTCTCCTGGTGACTATAATATGATTGTCAAATACATTGGACCCAAATCAATTTGTAAATGACCAGATTACTGGTCCGGGCGTTTATTTAGTAGAAAGCGGTAACAGCTATGCTTTTGATGGAAGACTGGATGTTGTTTGGGATATTACTATTGAAGGACCAGCTGTTGACTGGATTGGAACTGCAACAAATCCGCCAGTTCTTGTAAATACACCTGCAGAAGATGGTACCGCAAGACAATTTATTGAAATAGGTACTGGTGGCAAATTAACTGTTAAAAATCTTATTATGAGCGGTCTGCACAGTAATGATGCAGTAGTTGGAACTATTATTGCAAACGTAGGTGGAGATGGATTTATTCTTGATAATGTTGCATTTGTTGATTTTCAAGATTTTGCAACAAGAAATCAATTTGTAGGTTCAGAGATGTCTATTACAAACTGTATTTTCATAAATGGTGTTAGATTAAGCTATTCTCCATGGGGCGGTTTCCCATTGCGTATGGATGTTGCTTGTGATAAAGTAACACTCGAAAATAATACAGTTTTCAATTCAGGAAGATTGCTTGGTAACAGTGGTCCATGGCATAATGCAACTGTGCATGAATTACATTGTACATATGGAAATCAAGGTGTTAATGGTCATGAACAACGTGCATATGAAATGATTCAAGCAAATAATATCTTTTATAATTATGGCTTTTTAGGTCGTAAATTTAATGCCAATACTTATGATGCTTCTTTTACAACATGGAATTATTTTGCAGATTCAAAAGACAAACTTGATTCAATTTCTTTATACATGGGACAAAATCTTTTAGCAAAACAACCTGAAATTCTTAATTGGTACGAAACTTCAGGTGGAGATTCTATTTTAAATAGTTTGTTATGGGAACATCCAGATGTAGATTCTTTTGTAACTATTGATGATAATTACCGTATTGGAACCAACTATGCTGAATTCGATCCTGGATTTGCTGATTTTCCAAATGTTCTAGATAAACAACTTCAATTTATTGCAGAATATTGGGATGCTTCAATACGTGGCACAGACTGGCCAGATTGGAAAATACCTTCACCTGTAACTTATAATGGTGATGGATTACCTGTACTTAGTTGGCCACCAGCAATGGATTTAAGTTACTCAAATTCATACTTGCAAACAGCAGGAACAGATGGCTTGCCTCTTGGTGACTTAAACTGGTTCCCAACTGCTAAAGCTTCTTATTTATCGAACAAAACCGCAATTGTAGCTGCATTAAGAGATTCAATTGCTAACGCAAAAGGACTTTATGTTCCCGGTACACCAACACCAATGATAACTCCAGGAACAGTAGATGTAAAATTAGAAGATGCAGCTGTACCAAATAGTTTTAGTTTAGAGCAAAACTATCCAAATCCGTTTAACCCAACTACAAGCATCCGATTTAGTTTGCCTGAAGCTGGTAATGTAACCTTAAGTATTTTCAATGCTCTTGGTCAACAAGTTGCAAAAATAGTTGATAAGGAATTGAAAGCTGGAAGTTATAGTTATAATTTCGATGCATCTAATTTAGCAAGTGGAGTTTATGTATATCAATTATCAACCAAAAATTTCACAAACTCTAAGAAAATGCTTTTAATGAAATAAAATAATCACTCCTAATATATTGATTGAAAGTTTCTCCATGAGCAATTGTGGAGAAACTTTTTTAATGGTAGTGTTTTACTTAATGAAACTAAGTCTAGAAACTAAAAATGAAAGCAAAAATTAAATTGAAAAGTAGTTCAACAACTGCTTCAAAATATTCGACAAATTATTTTTCAACCTTCTATTTTATTTTGTTAGTAATTTTTCTTCTCATATCCTTAACAGGCGTATCTCTTACTGCAAATAAGGAATTTAATGTAACCGATTATGGAGCAATTGCTAATTCAAAGACATTGAATTCTAATCAAATACAAAAAGCTATCGATATTGCGCATAATTCTGGCGGTGGTAAAGTTGTAATTCCCAAAGGTAAATTTTTAACGGGAAGTATAATCTTAAAATCTAATGTTGAACTTCACCTGCAAAAAGATGCTGTTCTATTAGGCAGTACTAATCCATATGATTACAAAGGTATTAGTAGATGGAAATCACTAGTACTTGCTGAAAATCAAAATAATGTATCAATTACAGGAAAAGGTAGAATAGACGGGCAAGGAAGAGCACTTGCACTTAATGTAGATAGTTTATTTTACGTTGGTGAATTGGATTCAAATTATTACAACTTTAAAAGAAAACGGCCTAACGAGTATATGCGACCTCAGCTTTTAGAATTTGTAAATTGTTCAAAAATAAAAATTACTGGGGTAACAATTAAAGATGCATCTTGTTGGGTTCAAAGTTATGAAAAATGCAGAGAACTTGTAATTGATAGTATTACTGTGGATAGCGATGCATATTGGAATAATGACGGGATTGATATTATTGATTGCAAAAATGTTTCAATAACCAATTCATTTGTTAACTCTGCCGATGATGGAATTTGTTTAAAATCAGAAAACCCTGAAACCTTTAATGATAGTATTTACATTGCTAATTGTACAGTTCGCTCAAGTGCAAGCGCTATAAAGTTTGGTACTTCTTCCAAGGGCGGCTTTAAAAATGTAAAAATTGAAAATATAAAAGTTTATGATACATTTCGTTCCGCCATAGCTTTAGAATCTGTTGATGGTGGAATATTAGAAAATATTGAAGTGAATAATATATTTGCCGTAAATACGGGGAATGCAATATTTATTAAACTTGGACATAGAAATAAAGATGGGAAAGTTGGGACCTTAAAAAATATTCATATTAGTAATGTTAGAGTTCAAATTCCATTTGAGGCTCCAGATTTAGAATATGAGATTCGTGGACCACAACTGGAATTTTTCCATAATCCGTTTCCTGCATCAATTACAGGATTACCTGGACATTTTGTTGAGAATGTTGTCTTGGAGAATATTGATATAGTTTATCCGGGAAGAGGAAACAATGGATTAGCGATTATTCCTTTAAATAGACTTAATGATGTTCCTGAAAGTGAGAATGAATATCCGGAGTTTCATATGTTTGGTGAATTGCCCGCCTGGGCTTTTTACGTTCGTCATGTTAAAGGCTTAACAATGAAAAATATTTATGTTAGAGCAGAAGCTGCAGACTATAGACCGGCATTTGTTTTTGATGACGTGAATGATTTAAAATTATAAAAAATTCAAGCAGTTGAAGATGTTCAAAAATCACAAATAATTTTACATAACGTAAACAAAAAAATGATTGATTCTTATTCAAAACAAACCGTTACGGAGATAAATTGAAATGGAATATCTAAAAGAAAAATTATTCTATTATTATAATTACTCGGGAAAATTGTCATGAAATTAACCATATCGGATATTGCCAAATTAGCAAACGTCTCTGTTTCAACAGTTTCAATTGTTCTTAATAATAAAACTGGAGTATCAAAAAAGACAAGAGAAAAAGTTTTAAATATAATTGAAAAGTATAATTATAATCCAAACCAAATTGCTCAATCATTAGCTTCAAAAGAGACCAAAAGTTTTGGCTTAATTATTAAAGAAATTGATAATCCTTATTTTTCCAAAGTGATGAAGGGAGTCTATGATAAGGCTTGGGAATTAGGATATTCAGTTTTATTGGGTAGTTCTGAATTAATTGCCGAAAAGGAAACAGAAATAATTAACACAATGCTAAGTAAGAGAGTAGATGGATTAATTATTTCTCCGATTCAAAATGATGAAGCGAATTTTATTTCTCTTGCTAATTTGACCAAAAATAATATTCCCTTGGTTGTTTTAGGCATGATCGATAATACTCATTTCAATAGTGTAGATATTGATAATAAAAAAGCTGCCTTTGAAGCTGTAACACATTTAATAAAATTAGGACATGAGCATATTGCTTACTTTGGAGGTCCTTCACATTCTGGGCATGCTCAAAAAAGATTGTTGGGGTATCAAACTGCTCTTAATACAAATGGAATTCCGATTAATGAACAATATATAATTGAAGTTGGTCCTAATATTGAAGATAGTTTTAAAATTGCGTTTGATCTTTTTTCAAATACTGAAGAATTACCAACTGCGGTATTTTGTTACAACGATCTTGCTGCTATTGGTGTAATCAGTGCTCTGGAAAAATTAGACTTACAAGTTCCGGAAGATGTTTCGGTTTTCGGTTTTGATAATATAGATTTTGGTAAATATCTAAAACTTCCTCTTTCTACAATTGAGTTACCAGCCTACCAAATTGGTGAAGAAGCAGTTAAATTATTAATTGACGTGATGCATTCAAATTCTGAATTAAAAAATAAAAAAGTAATTCTTAATCATAGTTTAGTTAAAAGAAATACTTGTGCTCCACCAAATCAAAAATTGAAATTAGCCAATGTTTAGTTATAAAATAAAACTCATATCGTTATCTTTTTGTGTTCTTCTGGTTGTAATTGGTTGTTCTAATAAATCAGTAGATAAAGAATATGTTGAATATGTAAATCCGCTAATTGGTACTGCACCTCTAAATACAATTAGTTCAATAAAACATAGTATAAACTCAGAAAATAATTCTCAAGTAATACCTTCTGTCACTCGCCTTTTGCAATGACAAATTGGACACCTCAAACACAAAGTGTTGAAACAAAGTGTATTGCTCCTTACTATTATATTGATTCAGTTCTATCTGGATTTAGAGGTACTCATTGGCTAAGTGGATCTTGCACTCAGGATTATGGAAGTTTTACTTTAATGCCATTACTAAATACAATAAATCTTTTCACCTCAAAATAGAGGCTCAAAATTCTCACATGATAAAGAATTATCATCACCTTATTATTATAAAGTTCATTTGGACAGTTATAATATTGATGCTGAAATGACTGCTACTGCCAGATCTGGTTATTTAAGATTTACATTCAATAATTCCGATAGCGGAGTTATTGTAATTGAACCAAACAGTGATGAGAATGAAGGATTTGTTGAAATTATTTCTGAACAAAATGAAATAATAGGTTTCAATCCTGCTCATAGAATTTATCAAGGTTGGGGAGAAAGAACAGGCTTTAGTGGATACTTTGTGGCTAAGTTTGATCAAAAATTTACTTCGTTTGGTACATATCAAGATAGTATAGTTTATTCTGGAGATTCTGAAATTGCTGATCAAGAAAAGTTAGGAGCTTTTGTCAAATTCCAGTTGAGTAATAACAAAACCGTACTTGTTAAAGTGGGAACATCATTTACAAGTATAGACGAGGCTAGAAAAAATTTGAAGGCTGAAACCGAAGGAATTGATTTTGAATCTGCAAAAGAAAATCTAAAAAATGAGTGGAATAAAATTCTTTCTAGGGTTGAAATATTAGATACCTCTAAAGAAAATAAAATTAAATTTTATACAGCATTATATCACAGTTATCAGCAACCCAGACTTTATAATGATTTTGATGGCTCATATCCAAGTTTTGCTGGTAATGATTCAACTTGCAATTCTGGCAACTCAAACTATTACGATGATTTTTCAATATGGGATACTTACAGAGCATCGCATCCTTTATTTAATTTATTAATTCCTGATTACAATTCTAATATGGTAAAATCACTATTGTTAAAAAGCTAAACAAGGCGGATGGCTGCCGATTTTTCCATGTTGGAATAGTTACACTTCAGCCATGATTGGGGATCATGTTATTTCTGTTATTGCGGATGCCTATATTAAAGGTGTTATTGATCTTAGTGAAGATGAATATAAATATTTAAAAAAGAATGCTACAGAATCCCCTGAAAATTTTGATGATTATGTAAACGGAAAAGGTAGACGTGCGTTAAAGTCATATTTACAATACGGCTATGTACCTCTTGAAGATAAGGTGAGTGAATCATTTCATAAAGAAGAACAAGTTTCCAGAACACTTGAGTATTCCTACGATGATTTTGCTTTGAGTCAAATTGCAAAAAAAAATGGGAAAAATGGATGACTATAAATATTTCTTTGAGCGATCAAAGAATTATAAGAACGTTTATGATCCTAGTGTTGAAAGTGTGCGAGGCAAATTTGCAAATGGGAAGTTTACTGATGACTTTATTAAAACAGAAAGAATGCCTTACATAACCGAAGGCACTCCTTGGCAATATACATGGTATGTTCCACACGATGTTGAAGGTCTAATAAAGTTAATGGGTGGGCTAGAAGAGTTTAATAATAATCTTGATGAGTTTTTTGAAAACGAACAATACTGGCATGGTAACGAACCAGGGCATCAAATACCATTTATGTATACTTTTTCTGGCCAACCATGGAAAACCCAAGAAATTGTTGGAAAGATATTAAAAGAAGAATATGGATCTGAGCCAGGCGGGCTTAGTGGAAATGATGATGCTGGACAGATGTCGGCCTGGTATGTTTTTGCAGCTATGGGATTTTATCCGGTTTCCCCAAGTAAAGATGAATATGCAATTTTTGCTCCTTCATTTGAAAAATATAAAATAAATTTCACCAATGGTAAAACCCTTATGGTTACTGCTGAAGGAATCAATACTGGTAAGACTAAAGTTAAATCTATAAAATTAAATAGGGAAGAGATTGTTAATAATAAGGTAAGCCATTCTAAAATGATTTTAGGTGGCGAGCTTGTTTTTGAGATGGAATAAATGAAATTGCCGACTTTAGAAATACTAAAAAATGCTTATGGGAAATATGGAGTTGCTGCATTCAATGTTTTTAATGCTGAACAAATTCATGGTGTGTTTGGTGGATCTCAACTAGCGGAAATG
The DNA here is from genome assembly GCA_020635285.1 of Ignavibacteriales bacterium. GTDB lineage: Bacteria > Bacteroidota > Ignavibacteria > Ignavibacteriales > Melioribacteraceae. The sequence goes on from JACKAB010000005.1 coordinate 493,091, forward strand.
CCAATCATAGTGCAAATTACGCCAGCGGCAAGAAATTATACTACTCCAGAGTTTTTGGAGGGAATGATTTCAAGTGCGGCAAAGGTTTATCCCAATACAGAATTTTCAGTGCATTTAGATCACGGAAATTACGAACATTGTTTGAGTGCAATTGATAATGGATTTTATGGCTCAGTTATGATCGATGCTTCACATGAGGAATTTGAAAAAAATATTTCCATTTCTAGTGATATTGTTAAACGTGCTCATGATAAAGGAATTGCAGTTGAAGCAGAACTAGGTGTTTTAAGTGGAGTGGAAGATGATATAAATATCTCAGCAGAAAAATCTAAATATACTGATCCTGATCAAGTAGTTGAATTTATTGAACGAACGCAATGTGATTCACTTGCTGTGGCAGTTGGTACAAGTCATGGTGCTTATAAAATGAGTGGTGGTAAAGGTCTACAATTAAGTATTCTTGAAAATATTCAAAAACTGTTGCCCGGTTTCCCAATTGTATTGCATGGAGCTTCAAATGTGCCTCTTGATGAAATTGAAAAAATTAATAAGTATGGCGGTAATATTAGTTCAAAAGCCAAAGGTGTTGATGAAAAAGAAATGCTGCAAGCAATAAAGTTTGGAGTTACCAAAATTAATATTGCCACAGATTTAAGATTAATTTGGACTAGAATTCACCGTGAGTTTTTCAGCATTACTCCAGAACTTTTTGATCCAGTTATACCGGGCAAAACATACATAGAAGAATTAACAAAATTTGTAAATAAAAAATGTCAATCATTAAAAATTAATAACTATGAAAATTGATAAAAATTGTAAATTGCTGATACATTCTGACCCCAATAAAGATGGGACTTATCAGAATATAACTGCAAAAGAAGCTGATTGGGAAGCTCTTAACTTTGGAGCAAAATTATTGAAGCAAGGGGATACTTGGATTCATAATACTGGTGAATTTGAAATGTGCATTGTTCTATTAGGAGGTGAGTTTAGTATATCTTCCAAGTGGGGTGAGTGGCAAACTGAGAATTCAAGGAAAGATGTCTTTAGCGGATTCCCTCATGCTGCATATCTCCCGCCAAATACAGATTTTAAATTGACCGCAACAAGTAATACTGTTGACTTTGCATATGGTTACACCAAAGGAGACTCTAATTTTAATGGGTATTTTATAACGCCTAAAGAAGTTAATGATATGGGAATTGAATTAAGGGGTGGCGATAACGCATCAAGACAAATAAATTCAATTCTTCCTCCAGGTTCGCCGTGTAGTAAACTTGTTTGTGTTGAAGTTTATACTCCTTCGGGAAATTGGAGTTCATTCCCCGCACACAAGCATGATGAACGCAAAGTTGATGAAAATGGTAAGGTTACCGAAGCGAGACTAGAGGAAGTATACTTTTATAAGTTTGATAAACCTCAAGGTTTTGCTTTGCAAAAAGTTTATACATCTGATCGCAGTTTAAATGAAATTGCAGAACCTCATATGAACGATGCAGTTTTAGTGCCGAAAGGTTATCATCCAGTTTCTGCGGGACATGGTTACAATACCTACTACTTAAATTTCTTAGCTGGCAGCGATCAATCTTTAGCTAATACAGACGACCCTGATCATAAATGGGTTTATAATTCATGGAAAAAAATGGATGAAAGATTACCTTTAGTAACCCTGGAAATGAATAATGGATAAAATAGAAAAAAAATATGACGTTTTTACTTATGGTAGATCTTCAATAGATCTTTACAGCAATAATATAGGAACACCCTTCGTAGATATAAAAGAGTTCGGTGCATTTGTTGGCGGATCTCCACTAAACATTGCTGTGGGAGCTAGAAGATTAGGATTAAAATCAGCTTTACTCTCTGCTGTTGGAAATGATCAAGTTGGAAAATTTCTTCTTAATTTCTTAAAAAAAGAAGATGTCGAAACTAAGTTTATTCCGGTTAAGGATGGTGCTAGAACAAGTGCCGTAATATTAGGAATTGAGCCCCCAGATAATTTCCCACTTGTTTATTATAGAGATAACTGTGCAGATTCTAAATTTAATATAGATGATGTAATTAAAGCTAATATTGCCGATACAAGATTGTTAGAAGTATCAGCAACTGCTCTTAATATTGAGCCATCTCGTTCTTCAGCATTTTTTGCTGCGGAGCAAGCTCGTGATAATAATATTCCAATACTTATTGATTTAGACTTTAGAGCCGACCAATGGCATGATCCGCGAGCATTTGGAGTAACGACAAGAGCATTCTTAAATTATGCAACACTTGCAATTGGAACCGAGGAAGAAATATTAGCAACAATGCTCAAAGATCCATCCCAAATAATTATAAAAAATCAACAAATTTCTGCTCCAGAAATTACTGGTAATATTGATGAAGCAATTCAGCAAATATTAAAGTCTGGTGTGGAAGTCCTGATTGTTAAAAGAGGTACCAAGGGTTCTTCGTATTATTTGCAAGATGGAATCAGGGTTGATGTTCCCGGCTTTCCGGTTGAAGTAGTAAATGTACTTGGTGCCGGAGATGCATTTGCGGCAGGTTTTATTTTTGGATTTCTAAAAGGTTGGGATTGGTTTAAATGCTGTCGACTAGCAAATGCATGTGGAGCAATTCTAGTAACCAAACATGGTTGTGCAAATTTTAATCCAACAAATGAAGAAGTAATGAGTTTTATTGAAAGCAAAGGGGGATTTTAAGTGGATACAATTCGTCTAACAGTGGCTCAAGCAACAATTAAGTTTTTAAAGAATCAATATGTAAACAGAGATGGAGTTGAAAATAAGTTTTTTGCAGGATGTTTTGGAATATTCGGTCATGGAATTGTTGCCGGAATTGGACAGGCACTTCAGCAAAATCCAGATTTTAAATATTACCAAACCCGTAATGAACAATCTATGGTTCATACTGCTGCTGCATATGCAAAAATGAAAAATAGAATGGAGACATTTGTCTGCACAACTTCAATAGGACCTGGAGCAACTAATATGCTTACCGGAGCTGCTGCAGCCACAATAAACAGATTACCAGTGTTGTTAATTCCTGGTGATATTTTTGCTCGGAGAAACGTTGCTCCTGTTCTTCAACAGTTAGAGTCTCAGACAACTCAAGATATTTCTGTAAATGATTGTTTTAAACCGGTATCAAAATATTGGGATAGAATAAATAGACCTGAACAATTAATTACTTCATTACCGGAAGTAATGAGAGTTTTAACTTCTCCAACCGAAACAGGAACAGTCACATTAGCTTTACCTCAAGATGTTCAAGCAGAAGCTTTTGATTTTCCGATTGAACTTTTTAGAAAAAGAGTTTGGAATATTCAACGGATAAGACCAGATAAAAAAGTTATAAAAACTGCTATCGAACTCATTAAGAAAAGTACCAAACCGGTAATTATTAGCGGAGGCGGAACTATCTATAGTGGAGCGGTTGCGGAGTTAAATCAATTGGTCGATCAAACTGGTATTCCTGTTGCCGAAACATTTGCCGGTAAAGGTGCAATGCAATTCGACAAACCAGAATCACTCGGAGCGGTTGGGGCTACAGGCACTCCAGGTGGTGTTGAAATGGTGAAAGAAGCAGATTTAATTATTGGTATCGGAACTCGCTATAGTGATTTTACAACAGCCTCTAAAACTGCATTTCAAAATAGGGATGTGAAATTTATTAATATCAATGTAACAGAATTTGATTCTCATAAACATTCCGCACTGCCGGTTGTATCAGATGCAAAAGAAACTCTTAGAGAATTAATTGATGGCTTAGTTGATTTTAGAGTTGAAGATTCTTGGCACAAAAGAGCAATAAATTATAATCAATCTTGGGATAAAAAAGTTTCAGAATACTATACTGATAAAAAACAATTACCAGTTTCACAAGTTGAAGTAGTTGGTGCCGTTAATAATTTTTCGGAACCAAAGGACGTTGTAATCTGTGCTGCTGGAAGCTTGCCTGGAGATCTCCATAAGTTGTGGAGAACACAAGATCCAAAAGGATTTCATTTAGAGTATGGGTATTCCACAATGGGTTATGAAATTGCTGCTGGGCTTGGTGCAAAGATGGCTTGTCCGGAAAGAGAAATTTACGTAATGGTTGGTGATGGAAATTACTTAATGAACAATCATGAAATTATAACAGCTATTCAAGAAGGAATTAAAATTACCATAATTTTATTAAATAATAACGGATTTGGCAGTATTGGCGGACTTTCAGAATCGCTGGGAAGCAAACGTTTTGGAACAAAGTATCGATATAGAAATAGCGAAACTGGAGAAATTGATGGAACTATTCTGCCCGTAGATTTTATGCAAAATGCAATGAGCCTTGGTGCAAAAGTAATTGGTGCAGATACAATTGAATCATTAAACGCAGCGTTGAAAAAAGCAAAAGAGTCAGATGAAACTACTTTAATTTATATTGAAACGGATTTGATAAAAGGCATTGATGGTTATGCTTGGTGGGAAGTTCCAGTTGCTCAAGTTTCTGAAATGGATTCAGTTAAAGAAGTTTACAAATCATATACCGAACATAAAAAGAATCAAAAATATTATCTCTAAAGAGGAAGTTGACAATAATGAAAAAATTTAAAAAATTATATTAATGGTGAATGGGTAGAAAGTAAATCACAAATATATCTTGATGTTGATGATCCAGGTTCCGGCGAGATTATTAGTCAAGTACCGGCTGGCAGCAAAGAAGATATTGAAATGGCTGCGAATGCATCTTCAAATGTTTACTTGGAGTGGCGAAATACTCCAGCCGAAAAAAGAATTCAGTACTTATTTAAAATGAAAACAATTTTAGAAAATAATGCTGATGAAATTGCTACAATCTGTACAAGAGAAAGTGGTAAAACTTTTGCAGAATCAAGAGCCGAAATTGTTAGAGCAGTTGAGAATATAGAAGTTGCTTGTGGAATTCCAACCTTAATGCAGGGTGAATTTTCAGAAGATATTTCTGCAGGAATTGACGAGTACGTAATACGTCAGCCATTGGGTGTTGGCGCATGTATCGCACCTTTTAATTTTCCAATAATGATAACCTTTTGGTTTATGCCGTATGCTATTGCTTGCGGAAATACTTATATAGTAAAACCTTCAGAAAAAGTTCCTGAAACAATGACCAGAATATTTGAATTACTCGAAGAGTTAAATCTGCCAAAAGGTGTTTTAAATTTAGTCCACGGTGGAAAAGAAACTGTCGATGCAATTCTTACGAATCCAGAAATCAAGGCGATAAGTTTTGTTGGATCATCAAAAATTGCAAAATATGTTTATTCAAAAGGGACGGAAAATGGGAAGAGAGTTCAAGCTCAAGGAGGAGCAAAAAATCCGGTTGTAATTATGCCTGATGCTGATGTTGATACAACCACTAATATTATTTCAGATAGTGTTTATGGGTGTGCTGGGCAAAGATGCTTAGCTGCGTCAACTGTAGTATTGGTTGGTAAAGCAAAAGAGCAATTTAAGGAAAAATTAATAACAGCTGCTAAATCTAAAACTACCTGTTATGGTTTAGATAAATCATCACAGATGGGCGCAATTATTACAAAAGAAAGTAGAGACAGAATTATAAAGATTATAAATGAAGCTGAATCAAAAGGTGCAAACATACTTCTTGATGGAAGAAATCAAGATGTTGAAAATTACAAGGGTGGCAATTATGTTTTGCCAACAATAATTGAAAATGCTCCAATAGATTCCGAAGCCAACCTTACTGAAATTTTTGGCCCGGTTATGAACTTAAAATACGTAGATTCGTTAGATGAAGCAATCGAATTTATTAATTCGAGCAAATATGGAAATGCTGCATGTATTTTTACTTCTGATGGTTCTGCCGCAAGAAAATTTAGACATGATGTAATCGCTGGAAATATTGGAGTCAATATTGGGATTGCAGCTCCAATGGCATTTTTCCCATTTAGCGGTTGGAAAGAATCTTTCTTTGGCGATTTGCATGGTCAATCTAAACATGCTGTTGAGTTTTATACTCAAACCAAAGTAGTAATTGAAAGATGGTACAGTGAGTGGACAAGAAAATTCTAAATTTAAATTGAGAAAAAATATGATAAAAATAGCAAATGCTCCTTGTTCATGGGGAGTTCTAGAATTTGAGCTTGAAGGAAAAGCTCCAGATTATATTCAAGTTCTAAATGAAATTAAAGATACTGGATATGAAGGAACTGAATTGGGGGATTGGGGCTTCATGCCAACTGATCCAAATCAACTTGATGCTGAATTAAAGAAGCGCGAGTTAAACTTATTGGGTGCTTTTGTTCCTGTTTTGCTAAAGGATAAAAGTAAACTTTCTAAAGGAATTGAAGTGGCTGTTAAAACTGCTCGGCTGATGCAATCAGCAGGATATAAAGATTCATTTATTGTTCTTGCCGATGAAAATGGAACCATACCGGTTCGGACAAAGAATGCTGGGCGTATAACTGAACAAATGGAACTGAGCTCTGAAGAATGGAAAATCTTTTGTGATGGAGCTAATCAATTAGCAGAAAATGTAAAAAAAGAGACCGGACTACGAACAGTATTTCATCATCATTGCGGTGGTTATATTGAAACACCCAAAGAAGTTAATATTCTTTTAGAAAATACAGATCCAAGTTTATTGGGCTTAGTTTTAGACATGGGGCATTATAAGTTTGGAGGCGGCGATCCGCTGGAAGCTCTTAAATTGCATTGGGATAGAATTTGGCATATTCACTTTAAAGACTGCGATGAAAATATTGCTATTGAGTCTAGAAAAAATAATTGGGATTATTTTGAGTCAGTAAGAAACGGTGTTTTCTGTGAATTAGGTAAGGGATCTGTTGATTTTAAAAGTATAAAAGATGAACTGGTTAAAAGAAATTACAATGGGTGGATTGTTGTTGAGCAAGATGTATTGCCAGGAATGGGAAACCCAAAGGAATGTGCATTTAGAAATCGCCAATATATAAAAACTCTTGGTTTGTAAAATAACTTGTGGAATAAAAATGAAAAAAAATTAACATTGGAATTATAGGAGCTGGAAGGATTGGAAAAGTTCACACAGAAACAATTGTTCAAAACATATCTGATGCAGAGGTTGTTTCAATAGTTGATGTAAATCTATCAGAAGCTCAAAAGCTTGCTCAAAAATTTAGAATTGCTAACTTTTCACAAAACTATCAGGATGTAATTAATAATCCAGAAATTGATGCAGTTGTAATTTGTTCACCAACTAATACACATGCTCAATATATTGTGGAATCTGCCAGAGCTGGAAAGCACATTTTTTGTGAAAAACCAATCGATCTAGACATTCCAACAATTCAAAATGCTTTGAAAATTGTTGAAGAATGTAATGTAAAATTGATGGTTGGTTTTAATAGAAGGTTCGACTCAAATTTTAGAAAAATTAAACAAATGGTACTTGAAGGAAAAATTGGAGAACCTCATATTCTAAAAATTACTTCTAGAGATCCTGCCCCACCGCCAGCTGAATATGTTGCAGTTTCAGGCGGTATGTTTTTAGATATGACAATTCATGATTTTGATATGGCTCGATTTATTGTTGGAAGTGAAGTTGAAGAAATATTTGTTGCGGCAAGTGTTATGGTAGATCCCAAAATAGGTGAAGCTGGGGACGTTGATACAGCACTTATAACGCTAAGATTTGAAAATGGTGCAATGGGTGTTATTGATAATAGCAGAAAAGCGGTTTACGGGTATGACCAAAGAGTAGAAATATTTGGTTCTAAAGGAATGATTAAGGTTGATAATAACGCCCCAGATAACCACAGTTATTATGGCAATGATGGAGTTCATGCATCTTTGCCTCTTAACTTTTTTATGGATAGATATATTGAAGCCTATGCTAACGAAATTAAAGAATTTTGTTCGGCAATTTTAAACGATGATCCAATCTCAGTAGGCGGAATGGATGGATTGCGTGCAGTTATGATTGGACTTGCCGCAAAAAAATCAGTTCAAGAAAATCGCCCAATTAAAATTAGCGAGATTCTTGAAGTTCATAATTAGAATTTGATTTAAATCTAAATGGAGATTATGAAAATTAATTTGAATCTTTTAAGTAAGTTACTCGTTGCTTTTTGTTGCATCAGTATCGTTTCTTGTAATCTGCAGGAAACGAATAATGGTAAGTGGGTAAAAGCAGACTTTCATATGCACACCACAATGTCTGATGGAAACAATACCCCCGAAGAACTTTCAGAGAATGCTTTTCAAAAGTATGACCTAGATGTTATCGCTATATCTGAACACGGTGGAAAATGGTATAAAGTAAATGATGACTTCTTAAGAATAGATGATAACAATAATATTATCTATGATGGCAAAGAATATGATTCAGCTAATGTTGTTAGTCTGAAAAAATTTAAAAATCAATCCCGCACTATTCAATTGGAAAATAAATCATTCTCCGAGGTATTAAAACTTAGAAAGAAATATCCCCAAAAAATGATTATTCAAGGATTGGAATGGAACATACCTGGACATGATCATGGAAGTATAGGAATATTGGCAGAAACCGGAAAATCAATAAGCGATTTTCACTATATGTTTGATCGTAATGACATCGATTATTTTGGCAAGCCAAATTTGGTTAAAAATTGCGAGAGTATTCATGAAAATTCATTGAAAGGTCTCAAGTATCTAGAACAAAATTATCCACAAGAAAGTTATTTTATTGTTAATCATCCTTCAAGAAGTCTAAAATATACAATAGCTGATCTTCGAGATTTTAATAATGCCTCATCCCAAATAGCAATTGGATTCGAAGGGATTCCCGGACATCAAAAATTTGAGGGGAATAGGGGTGAATACACAAAGGCGTTAAGCACAGACCCAAATTATGATTCACGAACTTATGGAGGAGCCGACTATTTTCTTTCAGAATTAGGCGGTGTTTGGGATGCCTTGTTGGGTGAAGGACGTAGATTTTGGGTGTTTGGAAATTCAGATTATCACAGAACACAAAAAGATTACTGGCCGGGAGAATATACAACTAATTATGTTTGGTCAACAGGAGATGGATACAAATCTGTAATAGAAGGAATGAAATCTGGAAATATTTTTGTTGTTCAAAATAATTTAATAGAAGATCTTAAGTTTACAGCTTCTGCAAATGGTGAACTCAAAACAATGGGAGAAGTATTACAAGTTCAAAATGGAACTAAGGTTAAGATAATAATTGGATTCAAATCTTATTCGTCCAAAAAAGATGAAAACGAAATAGAATTAGATCATATAGATCTAATTTGCGGAGATGTTACTGGATTAATAAAACCAGAGTCTGAACAATACAATAATACAAAAAATAAATCGACGAGGATTCTTAGTAGTTTCAAGACTGATGAATTCCTTCAAGTTGAAAATGAAATACGATATTTGGAGTTTAATCATGAAGCAGATAAATCAGAATACTTAAGATTAAGAGGAAGTAGTTTAGCCATTAATACAAAAAATGAAACTGACGAATTTGGTAACCCACTTTGTGATACCTTGGTAGTGAACACTGACGCAGCAGCAAAAGCTGACTCATGGTTTTATTCTAATCCAATTTTTATAAACACAGATAATAAATAATTGCTATGAACTTATTTGATATTACAAAATATGGTGCTGTTGGAGATGGCTCAAAGGATAATTCTATTGAAATTCAAAAAGCTATAGATGATTGCACTAAGAATGGGGGTGGTAGAGTCATTATTCCATCCAACAACATTTTTATGTCCGGACCTTTTGATTTAAAATCAAATGTCACGATATATGTTGAAAGTAACGCAGTTTTGCTTGCAAACCCTGATGAATCAGTTTACAAAAAAAGTGCATTTCGTGAAAACCTTGGTGAAGGCACAATTTGGATTGGTGGAGAAAATGCTCAAAACATTAGCATTGAAGGCTCGGGTGTAATTGACGGGAATGGAATTAAGTTTATGGGCCCGGAGGAAAAAGCGGCATATGTTCTCAAAGATTTTGATGTTGTTGACCCGAGACCGCATTTATTAACTTTGATAAATATAGAAAATTTAACAATTCGTGATATAACCTTTAAGGATTCAGCTTATTGGGGTTTGCATATTGTTGGATGTGATAATGTAAAAATTGAAAGCGTAACAATTTTAAACAATTTAAAGATTCGTAATTCCGATGGAATTGATTTAGATCATTCAAGGAATGTCCGAATAAGTAACTGCTATATAGAATCCGCAGATGATTGTATATGTTTTAAGACTCGCAGAGAATATGAAGAATACGGCCCTACTGAAAATATAATTGTATCAAACTGTATAATGACATCAACTTCTTGCTCATTAAAACTTGGCAGTGAAAACATGGATGCAATTAGAAATGTAATTGTCAGCAACTGCATAATAAAATCAAGCAATAGGGGAATAGGAATTCAGAATAGAGATGAAGGTATAGTTGAAAATATAATCTTTGAAAATATTCTGGTCGAGGGAAGGTTATTTGATAATGTATGGTGGGGAAAGGCAGAACCAATATACATTACAGCATACAAAAGAAAAACGGAAAACCATAAAGATTCCAATTGGAGATTTGCAAAAGGTCAATCCGTTGGAAAGGTTGGAGAGATTAAAAATATCACTTTCTCAAATATTAATTGCAGAAGTGAAAATGGTGTATTTGTTGGCGGAGAAAATGATAAAATAAATAACATAAAATTCATTAATGTAAATGTTGAGATAGAAAAATTGACATCATACCAAGGTGGTATATATGATTTGCGACCATCTGATACGATCGGTCTATTACATACAAAAACCGCGGGATTTTATTTTGATACCGCTTCTGATATTAGTCTTAAAAATTGTTCATTAAAATGGGGCAATAACAAGGCTGTCTTTTTTGCAGAAGCAGGAAACTTCAAAAATATTTCTTCTTTAGAAATTGAAAATTTTAATGGTGAATCAGCGAATAACAATATTGAAAAATTTGAATTTGAAAACTGTACAAATGTAACAACAACTTAATAAGAGGTTCTAAGTGTTTGGTCTTGGGATAATAGATTTACTGGTTATTGTATTTTATTTTATTCTTGTAATTGGAATTGGAATTTGGGCAAGTAGGAGAATAAAAAATCAAGAGGATTACCTTCTTGGTGGAAGAAAATTTGGAAAGCTAATCCAAACTTTTGCGAGCTTCGGTCAAGCTACATCAGCCGATGGACCGGTTGGAGTTGCTACAACAACTTTTCATAATGGTGCAGCAGGTATTTGGAGTTCACTATTGATGGTTTTCTCAACCCCACTTTATTGGATTACATCCCCATGGCAAAGGCGAATGAGAGTATTAACTATGGGTGATTTTTATGAGGAACGATATGGTTCAAAAAACATGGCAGCAACATACGCCTTGGTAGCAAGTATTGGTATGATGGGACTAGTTTCATTAGGATACTCTGCAATGAGTAAAACCATTGTTGCAATTACTCCAAAAGCAGAATCTGAATTTACTGATGTAGAAAGAAGCGAATACAATTTATCAATTGAACTTTCTGAACTTGAAAATAAAGATGCAGTAACTCTTACCGAAGCAGAAAACGAAAGATTAAAAGAACTAAGAACAATTAATCCTACCAGTTTATTTTCACACATTGATGAATCAACCCTAATTTGGTTAGTGTGTATTGTGAGTATATTATATGCTGTGATGGGAGGGTTGGAAGCGGCTTTCTATACAGATTTATTGCAAGGGTCTTTTATAATATTGTTATCAATTATGTTAATTCCTTTTTCATGGAGCAAAATTACAGAAATTTATGCTACCAATAATAATGAATCAGCCTTGCAAATTTTACATCAGAAACTCCCTGAATCATTCTTTGAAATATTTGGATCACCAACTATATTAGATTTTACGTGGTATTTTATTGTAGCTGCGGCATTGGTAGCCGGCATAACTGTGGTAACCCAACCTAATCAATTAGTAACAAATGCAGCAGCAAAAGATGAATCATCTGCAAGATTTGGATTTGTAACCGGAGTTTTTATAAAAAGATTTTGTACAATACTTTGGGGTGTATTAGGTCTTTCATCAATTCTATTATACTCTGGCAAAATTCAAAACTCGGATTTAATCTGGGGATATGCAACAAAAGATCTTCTAGGTCCAGTAGGCTTTGGTCTTGTAGGATTGATGGTCGCCTCACTTATGGCTGCCCTAATGTCGACTGCAACAGCATTGATGTTAACCGTGTCAGGACTTATATTACATAACATATATCGCCCATTGGTTGAGGCCAAAAGTGAACAACATTATGTTTGGGCAGGACGGATTTTCGGAGCCTTATTCTTAATTGGAAGTGCAATTGTAGCAACACAATTCACAAATATTTTTGAAATACTAAAATTTATTTGGGAATTTTTTGTGATTTTTGCTGCCGCATTTTGGCTTGGGTTAAAGTGGCGAAAAGCTAATAGACAAGGTGCGTGGGCATCAATTCTAATTACCTTTGGATTATTTTACCTATTTCCAGTTCTTATCCCCAATACTTTTAGTGATATAAAAACAAATGATTGGATGTTATTAAGAACAGAACCGGAACCAGTTTTAAGAACCTACACAGCTCGCGATATTGATGTTCAGGAACGCAATGATGAAATTGAAAAGATTACATTAAGAGCTAAAAGCGGTGTAACAGATTTGGCAATACCTAAAAAAATTGAAGTCGGTGATAAGTTTACGAAAAAGTTTATCCAGCCATCGAAAACAATTTTTTGGTCAAAGCAACCAGTAATAAATTCTGAAGGTAATCTTGAGGCAAGAGGTTATTTTTTCCCTGAACTTATGCTGCTGAAGAGTTTAGGATTTGAGCTTAATAAATATCCTTATGCATTAAATGAAACAATCAGATTAATGATTCGCTTATTCTTTCCCTTCATCGTTCTAATAATAGTTTCACTGATGACCAAAAATAGAGATAAACTTATTAGTGATCTATTCTTCATAAAAATGCGTACAAGGGTGCGAGGATTAGGTCCTGAGGTGGATAAGGAAGATATCCAGGCATCATTAAAAAATCCAGAAAAAACTAAAGAGATTTTACTTTTTCCAAACTCACATTGGGAAATTTACAAATGGAATAAACAAGATACTGTAGGATTTCTAATATCTGTATTTATTGTCTTTGTTGTTATAGGATCTTTGTTCGCAGTGGTCAAAAATATTTTAACAATTCCAAAATTAATGTGATTCTATTAGGATAAAAAATTATGGATATTTATAAAATTATATCTTCTAAAATTTTAGTGTTTATTTTTGTTTTAACTTCTCAAAATTTTCTTTTATCACAAAATTATTATACTTATATCGACCCATTTATTGGTTCGGTTGGAAAGGGTAATGTTTTTGTTGGTCCTGCAGCCCCTTTTGGCATGGTTAAGCCAGGTCCAGACTATGGACTTGGACGTAACAGTGGGTATGATCCTGATACACTTCAAACAATTTTTGGATTTAGTCAAACTCATGTAAGTGGCACAGGTGGTGGTCCTAAGTATGGTAACATATCGATTATGCCTTTCAATGAAGAATTCAATTCAATATACCAAGAATCACTTCGTTCCAATGAAAAAACAAAATGTGGTTATTACAGTGTTAATCTGAAAAAATGGAATATAAACGTTGAACTAACAACTTCTGATCGGGTAGCTTTCCACCGTTATACTTTTTTAAATAATAATAAAAAAGGGATAAAAATTGATGCCGGTTCATTTCTAGGAGAAGAGCCAATTCCAGATTCTCGTGAAGCTCAGCAATTTGTTGGATCAGAAATCCAAATTTTATCAGATACCGAAATTCAGGGGTATAGCAGAATTAGAGGTGGTTGGAATAATGGTGAAGCATACACAGTATATTTTTACGCTGTATTTGAACAACCATTTACTAACATTGGTACCTGGAAAGGAAATTCAATATTCCCTGATAAAAAGGATCAACCAGATACTGGTGAAAAGGTTGGTGCTTACCTTTTTTTTAGTGACTCTCAAATTGGTATTGTTCAAGTTAAAATTGGTATTTCTTTTTTAAGTTCACAAAAAGCTAAATATAATATTGAAAATGAAATTCCTCACTGGGATTTTAATAAGGAACTTCAAGAGACCTGTAATAAATGGGAAGCGCTTTTAAATAAGATCGAGATAGAGGGAACTCGAGATCAAAAAATAATGTTTTACACTGCTCTATACCACACAATGCTTATGCCTGTTGATAGAACCGGTGAGAATCCATTATGGACTGCCTCACTTCCTTATTATGATGATTTCTATGCAATTTGGGATACATTCCGTTCTTCGCATCCTTTGATTACTTTAATTGATCCAGCGCGTCAGGCAGACATAGTTAACGCTATGCTTAATATTTATAAGTATGACGGATATTTGCCCGATGCAAGAAGTGGAAATTCTAACGGACGAACACAAGGCGGTTCCAACGCTGAAGTAATGATTGCAGATGCATTTGTAAAAGGGCTAGGAGGAATTGACTATGGATTGGCACTTAAAGCAATGTTAAAAGATGCAATGTATCCTCCGGGAGGCAACGGAGAAAAAGAAGGAAGAGGCGGACTTACTGATTATAATAGTCTTGGATATGTATCTTCAAGATTTGTTCGTGCAGGAACCAGAACTGTTGAATATGCTTATAATGATTATTGCCTTGCACAAGTAGCTAAAGGCAAAAAACGTAAGGGCGAGTATCAAAGGTTTATTAAACAATCTGATAATTGGACAAACCTTTGGAGAGATATAGAAGATAATGGCTCACAAGGCTTTATTATGCCTAGAGATCCTTCGGGAAAATGGATTGATAGTATTCAGTGTGACCTTACTGAGGGGCGGTATAATTTTGTTAAATATACTCCTTTAACAAATGAATGGCCAATATGTATTTGCTGGTGGTGCGGCTTTTTCTATGAAGCTACTTCTTGGGAATATTCGTTCTATGTCCCTCATGATGTCCCACAGTTAATAGAGAAGAGTGGAGGAAAGGCAGCCTTTCATAAAAGGTTGGATACTTTTTTTGATAATGGCTACTATAATGTAGGTAATGAACCATCATTTTTAACTTCAATGCTTTATCATTGGATTGGAAGACCCGACTTGAGTAGCCAACGTACTAGAGCAATTATTGATGAAAATTATAATAGTACTAGAAACGGAATCCCAGGTAATGACGATTCTGGTGCAATGTCTTCCTGGCTAGCTTTTCACATGATGGGACTTTATCCCAATGCAGGGCAACCTTATTATTTATTGACTGCTCCATATTTTAAAGAAACAAAAATTAAACTTGATCAAGGTAAAGAATTTATAATGTTGGCTGAAGATTTATCCAACAAAAATGTTTATATAAAATCAGCTAAACTTAACAACAAACCCTTTAACCAAGCTTGGATAGATCATCAAGATATTATTAATGGTGGCAAATTAGTTTTTGAGATGACTGATAAACCTAGTGATTGGGGGAACTCTATTTTACCACCAACTATAAAGTAATGAAATCAACTTTATTATGAATATAAGAAATTTTAGGAGTAACAATGTCTATTCACAATTTAATAGCGAATGATGTACAGAAAAAAATATTTTTAATCTTGCTTACTTTAAGTTCATTTCTGTTTGCCCAAACCAACATTACTATTGATTTGGATAAACTTGGTGGTCACATTGATCCAAATATATATGGGCAATTTTCCGAGCATCTTGGAAGTTGTATTTATGGTGGAATATGGGTAGGCGAAGATTCACCTATACCCAATACTAATGGAATAAGAAATGATGTGCTTGCAGCCTTAAAAAAATTAGAAGTTCCGGTATTACGTTGGCCTGGAGGATGTTTTGCAGATGAATATCACTGGATGAATGGTATTGGACCAAAAGAAAAACGTCCAAGTATGGTAAATACTAATTGGGGTGGAGTAGTTGAAGATAATAGTTTTGGAACGCATGAGTTTTTAAATTTATGTGAGATGATTGGAGCAGATGCATACATTAGCGGAAACGTTGGCAGCGGAACTGTTGAAGAATTTGCTAATTGGATTCAGTACACCACTTCAGACGGAAACAATCCAATGGCTGACTTAAGAAGAAAAAATGGTAGAGATAAACCCTGGAATGTAAAATATTGGGGAATTGGAAATGAAAGTTGGGGATGCGGTGGAAGAATGCGTCCATCTTATTACGCTGACCTTGCAAGAGTATTTTCTACGTATGCAAAAAACTTTGGAGAGAACCAAGTTTATAAAATTGCCTCTGGACCTAACGTTGATGATACAGTTTGGACAGATGAGGTAATGAGTATTGCTGGTAAAATGATTAATGGCATTGGACTTCACTACTACACAAACAATTCCAAACCGGCGTCTGATTTTGATGAAAGTGGATGGTTCTCCGTTATTAAGAAAACACTTAGAATGAATGAACTCATAGAGATGCATTCTAAGGTTATGGATAAACACGATCCGGATAAAAATGTTGCCTTAATAGTTGATGAATGGGGAACATGGCATAGTGTTGAGCCTGGTACAAATCCTTCATTTTTATATCAGCAAAATACAATGAGAGACGCCATTGTAGCAGCATGCAATCTAAATATTTTTCATAATCATAATGATAGAATTAAAATGACAAACATTGCACAAATGGTAAATGTTCTTCAAGCAATGATTTTAACTAATGATGAAAAGATGGTTCTAACACCAACTTACCACGTTTTTGAAATGTACAAAGTTCATAAAGGTGCAATAAATTTGCCACTCAACCTTAAGACTTCAAATTATACTTTTGGAGAAGAATCAATTCCATCGGTTAGCGGCACAGCTTCTATTGATTCTAAAGGAACAGTTCATATCACTTTATGCAATGTTAATCCCAACAGTGTTGAAAAAGTAAAATTAAATTTAGAAAGTTATCTAAATGAAAAAATATCGGGTAGAATTCTAAGTTCAAGCAAAATGAATTCACTTAATTCATTTGAGGAACCTAACAATATTACACCGGTTGAATTTTCCAATTTTAAATTTTCTGACAATAGCATTTCTATAAATCTACCTGCTAAATCAATTGTGGCGCTAACGTTGGAGGGAAAACTTAATTCTACTATTGGTTCTCCAATAAAAGTAACTAATCCAAAACCTAAATTGAATTTTAACTACTATAAAGAAATATTAATGAATTTACCTAATTTTGATGAATTGAAAATTGTAAAAGCAGGACTAATTGATCAAGTAAAACTTCCTGAAGGTAATGACGGGGCTGATTTTGCTGTCAAATATTCTGGGTTTATAAAAATCCCAGAAGATGGATTTTATAATTTTTACTCAAAATCAGACGATGGAACAAAATTGTATATTGATGATAAATTAATTATCAGTAATGATGGGAGACATGCTCCTATTGAAGTACAAGGTTTTGCTTCATTAAAAAAAGGATTTCATAAATTTGAATTAGAATTTTTCCAAGCCGGTGGCGGGGTTGATTTAAAAGCAAGTATTGAAGGACCAAATCTAAAAAAACAAGAAATTCCAGCAACAATGTTATTTCATGAAGAAGAATAGGAGAAATAGGAAATATCTAGTTTTATTGTTATTTGTAATTGCTTTGTCATCATGTAATAATAACTCTAAAGTCATGAAAAATAAAATTCTTGCATCAACTCCTCCAATGGGTTGGAATAGCTGGGATTGTTTCGGAACATCTGTAACCGAAGATGAAGTAAAGGCAAATGCCGAGTACATGGCTGCAAATCTTCTTAAACATGGATGGGAATATATTGTCATTGATATTCAATGGTCTGAGCCAAATGCAAAAGCTCACGGTTACCGCAAGTTTGCAAAGTTAGAAATGGATAAATATGGAAGACTAATTCCCGCAGTAAACCGTTTCCCTTCATCAGCTGATGGCAAAGGTTTTAAACCACTAGCTGAGTACATTCATAACTTAGGATTAAAGTTAGGAATTCATATAATGCGCGGAATTCCTCGTCAAGCTGTTAAAGAAAACTTACTGATAAAAAATACTGAATACCATGCTCAAGATATTGCAGATACTAATAGTGTTTGTCCTTGGAACACAGATATGTATGGGGTAAGATCAGATACTCCAGGTGGACAAGCTTATTATAATTCGATAATTGAATTATATGAAGAATGGGGAGTTGATTATATTAAGGCGGATGATATGACCGCATTAAATGGAAAACCTGCCGATGAAAATAGACTGAATGATATTAAAATGTTGAGTAATGCTATTAAAAATAATATACGACCAATTGTTTTAAGCTTGTCACCTGGTCCAGCTGGAATTTCACAAGCTGACTTTTTAGAAGAACATGCTCAACTTTGGAGGATCTCTGATGACTTCTGGGATAAATGGTCAGACATTTTACAAATGTTTGACTATATGAGAACCTGGCAAAAACATATTGGTCCCAATACTTGGCCGGATGCTGATATGCTGCCAATTGGTAAAATTGGCATTAGAGCTGAAAGAGGTGAGAATAGGTTTACAAGATTTACTAGAGATGAACAGATTACATTAATATCCCTATGGTCTTTATTTAGGTCTCCATTAATGTTTGGCGGTAATCTACCAGATAATGATGAGTTTACGTTAGAACTAATCACCAACGATGAAGTACTCGCAATAAATCAGCATAGCTCGAATAACCGTGAAGTATATAATCAAAATGGAATTATTGCATGGTCTGCTGATACAAAAGATTCAGAAGAGATTTATTTAGGAATTTTTTTAATACAACGGATTCAGACACAAATGTTGTAATTGAGTTAAAGGAATTAAAGCTAATAAATAATAAATATTCTGTTAGAGATCTTTGGGAAAAAGAGAACACTGGATCAATCACTAATTTAATTTCATTTGATATGAATAAACACAGTGCAAGACTGCTTAAATTATCAAATTAAAAAATGAGTTTGAAAAAGCCGTGAAATAGAAAGTGATTTTTGCATCACCAATTAATTTCTATTTTTTCTCCTTTATTTAAGTTAAGTACTCTTTCATTTTTATCGTAAACTAATTTTGTTTTTCCAGCTTGTTTTGCAAAAACAATTACTTTTGTTAATATTTTCTTATTCCAATCCATTGAAACTTCATATCCGCCTCTGGCACAAATTCCTTTGACTGAGCCAGTTTCCCATGCATCTGGTAAAGCTGGTAGTAATCGAATTTCATCTTCACTTGATTGTAAAAGCATTTCAACAACTGCTGCTGATCCTCCAAAATTACCATCAATTTGAAAGGGAGGATGAGCGTCAAATAAATTTGGATATGTTCCGCCACCTCTTGGATGGTCTGTTTTAACTTCATCTGGTTCAACATAATGTAGAAGTTCACGATACATTTTATAAGCGTGGTTTCCATCAAATAGTCTTGCCCATAAATTAATTCTCCAACCTTTGGACCATCCGGTAGTTTCATCACCTTTTATTTCAAGAGTTTTTCTGCAAGCCTCAGCAAGTTCAGGAGTACTGATAGGTGAAATATGATGCCCCGGATAAAGTCCAAATAAATGCGATTGATGCCGATGTTTTGGATCTTGATCTTGCCAATCATAATACCATTCTTGAAGATTACCCATTTTACCAATTTTATAAGGGTGTAATCGCGAAACGGCATTCTCTAATTTCACGCGAAAATCTTCATCAATATTTAAAACTTGTGATGCTTTAATTGTTTCTAAAAAGCACTCTCTTATAATTGCGAGATCTGCAGTGCCACCGTAAAGAGTAGCCCCTACATAACCCTCATGCGTAATATATTTGTTTTCCGGAGAAGTTGATGGGGAAGTTATTAATTCTCCTTTGCTATCCTCTACTAACCATTCTAAACAAAACTGAGCAGCTCCTTTCATCAAAGGATATCCCTTTGATCTTAAAAACTCTTCATCCTTTGTAAAAATATAGTGTTCCCATAAATGTGTGCTTAGCCACACCACCCATATTCCAATTCGCCCAAACAGGATCTCCTTGCCCAAAATCACCAACTGGATTACTCATTGCCCAAATATCGGAATTATGGCAAGCAGCCCAGCCACCAACCCCATAAAAGTTTTTTTTGCTGTTATTTTTCCGGTAGTCGCAATGTTTTCTATAAACTTAAGCATTGGAATATGCATCTCAGATAAGTTTGCATTTTCAGCAAGCCAATAATTCTCTTCTGCATTAATGTTTATTGTAAAATTACTACTCCAAGGCGGTCGGATATAAGGATTCCAGATTCCTTGAAGGTTAGCTGGTACGCCTTCCGTTCTTGAACTTGAGATTAATAAATACCTGCCATATTGAAAATAAAGGATCTCGAGATTTTTATCTTCCAAACCTTTTGCATATCTTCTTAAACGTTCATCCGTTGGTAAATCTGGTGCAGAAGTAATTCCCAAATTTAGGCTTACTCTATTGAAATAGGTTTGGTAATCTTCCATATGATTTTTCTTAAGATCTTGAAATGACTTATGGAATGAATTATTTAAATTCCTTAATGCAATGGAATGGAAATCAATTCCTTCTGCAGCAGCAGGATTTTTATCAAAGCCATTAAAACTTGTGGCAATTGATATAAAAATAATTGCTTCACTTCCATTTTGTAAACCAATCGAACTATCTGTTTTAATTACCTCGCCGTCTAGGTTATTAATCTTAAAAAGCGAAGCGAATTTAGTACCCCGGTTTTCATCAAAAAGAACAGTATTTTTTATATTATTACGATAGCTTGGCTCAGTATGATAAGGTGCATAGCCTACAACATCCAATGAGTTATTATCTGTCTTGACTTTAAATTTAAGTAAGCTTTGAAAATTAATATCGAAATTTAATGCACTTTTTTCGCTGCTGGTGAGTTTTATAATCATAACCTGATCAGGATATGAAATAAAATATTCTCTAGTAAATTTAACGCCGTTAATTTCATATGTGGTTTGAGAAATTGCATTATTAATATTTAATTCCCGATAATATTTTTGTGGGCTCTCGTCATGGTGAAAATTTATAAACATGGTTCCAAGAGGAGCAAAGGATTGTGAAAAAGAACCTTGAACTTTGCGTTGTAATGAATCAGCTAATTTATAATTTTCATTCATTAGGGCTTCTCTAATTGCAGGAATTGTTTTATACGCATCTGGATTCATGTCAGCGTTGACCGGTTCTCCAGACCATAGAGTTGCATCATTCAAATAAATTTTATCTGTATTTACTCCACCAAAAACTGTTGCTCCCATTTTGCCATTACCGAGAGCTAAGCTTTCTTCAAAATAATTAGCTGGCTGATTATACCATAAAAATATTTTTTGATTGTGCTAGGCAAAAAACTCCATCTAAAAAAAACATACCGGCCAATACAAATTTTAAATAATTTTTCATGTCAGTTCTCTATTTCCTATTAAACTCGTTTAATTAAAATTAAAAAGTATATAAATTAAGCAGTCTTTGCTTAATAATTTATGTTTGTCCATTATCTTATTTACTCTCCGTAATATTGAGTTGTAATAATAAAAATAATAAAAAAGTGAATAGATAAATAAATCTGAATTTTATCATTATTTGCTCAGTCAAATTATATTCAATGAAATTGAAATTAATTTGAATATTGCACAAAAATCTAAATAATAGTAATTTATATTAGACAATGAATCGATTGACTTCATAAATTTAATTTGGTAGGTATTAATTCGATTATAACTCCATAAATAAATTTTAATTTACACTCAATCTATTCATTCTAATTAATTAAATTTGAGGATTATAAAAGAAATTATTTTTATTACAATATTTAAAATGAATAAGCATAACACAAATACCGAATCAGAGTTTAACGATAATGATTTTCTTAAAACTGAGGGAAAATATAGAAAGTTAATTGATAATGCACCGTTAGGCATGCTAATCATTAAAAAGGGTGAGATAATTGTTGTAAATAAAGCTCTTGTTAAAAATCTTGGCTATGAAAAAGATGAAGAGATTGTTGGTAAAAAAATTATGGATTTTATTGCACCCGAATTTAAAGAAATTGCAAAATCTCGTTTATCACAATTAAATTCAAAAGAAGGAGAGGTTGTAGATAATCTTGAAGAAAAACTAATTAAAAAAGACGGGTCTTTGATTGATGCAATTGTGGTTGGACATAGTTTACAGCTCGAAGGCGAATTGGTTATTCAAGGCTATATATATGATGTAACAGAAGGGAAGAAAGTTGAAAATGAATTAGTAGAAAGCGAGAAAAGGTTCCGTGAAGTTTTTTTAACTAGCCCCGATTCAATAAATATAAATAGACTTAGTGATGGTTTATATGTAAATGTTAATGAAGGATTTCTTAAAATTACCGGCTATACTTTTGAAGAAGTATTAGGAAAAACTTCTAAAGAAATTAATATATGGCAAAACATAAAGGAGCGAGACAAATTAGTCGCTCTTTTAGAGAAGAATGGTTCAGTTTTAAATTTCGAATCCAAATTTAGAATGAAAGATGGAACTGTCTTAGATGGCCTAATGTCTAGTTCAATAACCTCGATTAACGGTGAGCCACATATTATCTCTGTTACTAGAAACATTAGTCAGTTAAAGCTTGCACAAAATAAATTAAAAGAAAGTGAAGAGCGGCTTCGCATAATGTTTGAGCATGCAAATGCTGTAATGATTTTAATCAATCCAGAAACTGGAAAAATTGTTGATGCTAATAAAACAGCATGCGATTTCTATGGATACACGCATGATAAGATTACATCCGATATTACAATCTATGACATTAATACAAATACAAGCAGAGAAGCTCATGATGCAATGTGTCATTCGGTACTTGATGAAAATAAACGGTTTTTCTTAAAGCACAAACTGAGTGATGGTACTATAAGGGATGTTGAACTATATGTTGGGAAAATAGTTTTACATGGCCAAGTTTTACTTTTTGCAGTTATTCATGATATAACTGAGCGATTGAAAGTTGAACTTGAAAATCAAAAATTATCAAAAGCTGTAATGCAAAGTCCCGCATCTTTAATAATTACAGATACAAACGGCAAAATTGAATTTGTGAATAAAATGTTCACCGAAATTTCTGGTTATAGCTGGGATGAGGCTATTGGAAAAAATCCAAGAATTCTTAAGTCTGGAAAAATGCCAAATTACGTTTATGAAAAAATGTGGAAGAAAATATCATCCGGAAAAGTTTGGAACGGGGAACTGCTTAACAAAAAGAAAGATGGCACTCTGTATTGGGAAAATGTAACAATTTCTCCAATAACAAACTCTGAAGGTGAAATAATAAATTTACTAGGTGTAAAGGAAGATATAACAGAAGCAAAGAAGAACAAATTAATTTTAACTGAGGCAAAAGAGAAAGCTGAACAATCAGATAAATTAAAATCTGAATTTTTAGCGCAAATGTCACATGAAATAAGAACCCCGGTAAATTCAATTCTTAGCTTTAGTAATTTATTGAAACAAGATTTCTTTAATGAAGATAATGAAGATTTATCGCTTATTTTTAACAGCATTGATTCTGCAAGTAAAAGAATTATTAGAACTATTGAAATGATAATAAATATGGCCGAAATTCAATCAGGTTCTTATGATGTTTGTTTTAAAGAAATAAATTTTGTTGAAAAAATACTTGATCCGTTAATTGAAGAATATAAAATGATTGCTGAATTGAGAGGATTGAAATTAATTTTTGAGTCTGATGCCAATAGTAAAAAAAATATTGTATTGGATGAATACAGTGCTACACAAATCTTTACTAACCTACTAGACAATGCAATAAAGTACACAGTTAAAGGTTTTATAAAAGTTGCGGCAAAGTGGGATTCTGATTCACGATTAAATGTTGAAGTCTCTGATTCTGGAATTGGAATGTCGGCAGAATATTTAAATAAATTATTTCTTCCGTTTACCCAAGAAGAACAGGGTTATAGCAGAAAATTTGATGGGAATGGATTAGGGTTGGCTCTAGTTAAAAACTATTGTGAATTAAACGGAGCAAGCATCGAAGTAAAAAGTAAAAAGAATTTAGGATCAACTTTTATTATAAAATTCAAAAAGTAAAAAACTTTACCATGATTAATTAAATTAAGATTCTGAGTTATTCATCATTATAACTTTTGCTACGTGCAATTTGATTCGATCAATTTTTTTTCTACATCCTTTCTTTTTTAATTCATAAATTATAATTTTAATATTTTTCAATTTTCATCAAAATAAAAATATTTACTATGATTACTTGTAAAGCTATTAGAAATCTGTTTGTAATACTTTTAATTAGTATTAAAATATTTCCTCAACCACTCAATGATTTTCCCATTAAGGAAGTCACTTCTAATTTGATATTTTCAGAGGAATTTTTGGAGCTTCTCATGCCAGTACTATAGTTGAAGTTGATTCTGGTAAATTTATTGTAGCTTGGTTTGCAGGCACTTACGAAGGTGCAAATGATGTTTGCATTTGGGCTTCAAAGTTTAATGGAAATGATTGGAGTGAACCAAATAAGATAGCCTCTGGTATTGATTCAATTGGAAATCAATTGCCATGCTGGAATCCGGTCTTATTAAAAACAGAGAATCAAAAGTTATTTTTATTTTATAAAGTTGGTTTGAATCCAAGAGAATGGTGGGGAAGAGTTCTAATATCAAATGATTTAGGCAAATCATGGGAGAAACCAGTAAATCTACCAATTGGGTATTTAGGTCCAATAAAAAATAAACCAATTCAACTTAGTGATGGTAAAATCCTTTGTCCATCAAGTGTAGAAGAATTAAATGGTAATTGGAAAGTTCACATCGAAATTACTGATGAGAATTTATCATATTGGAAAAAAAATGAAATCGATAAAGATTCTATTATAGGAGTTATTCAACCCACAATTATAAATCATTCCAATGAAACTTTGCAAATTTTATGTAGAAGTAGACAAAACTCAATATTTGAATCGTGGTCATTTGATAATGGGAAGAGTTGGACAAAATTAAGCAGCACTAATATTCCTAATCCAAATTCTGGTTTTGATGCTGTAGCATTAAAAGATGGAAGGTTTTTACTAGTATATAATCCCTTGCTACAGGGTAAGGAATGGTCGAATGGCAGAAACATTTTAAATGTTGCGATTTCTTCAGATGGAAAAATATGGAAAGATATTTTTCAACTTGAGAACGAGAATAATGGTGAATTCAGTTATCCTCAATAATTCAATCAAGTGATGGTTCAATAAACATAACTTATACTTACGATAGAAAGTCAATCAAATATACTAAGCTTCTTTTATAGATTATTTCTAGAATAAATAATTGTATTTATTTTACAAATAATTTTAATCTTAATCATAATAATACGAAGAAGACAAATCTTAATTCCTTGTTCGGGGGTAAAAATTTAATTACAAATTTTGCAAAAGTAATGCATTAGTTATATAAGGAAAAAATAAAAATGTCTATTGACTTTTTAAATTACGTTAAAAATATAATTGTTATTATATGCATTGGATTTTTTATCATACTGTCTTGCAAAATACAGAGAGTACATCATAATTAATCAGAACAAATTTTTGACAAATTTTGGGTTAGCAAAAGACTTGATGCTAATTTATTATCATATGCAGTAAGTTGTTTACATAAAATGTTGGTTTTAAAATTCATTCAAACGAGAAATAATGCTTAAAAGAAATATAGAACTTAATTTTATCTGGTTTTTATTATTATTTTTATTTCAGCTAAATACACTTTCCGCTCAAACTTCAACGTTAAGAGGGACAGTTGTTGACTCAACAACAAATCAAATTTTACCTGGTGCTAATATATTATTACTGGGGACACATATTGGAACGGCAAGTGATACCAAAGGAAAATTTATAATTCGAAATATTCCTCCAGGAAAATATAAAATTAGAACAAGTTACATTGGATATAAAGAGAATGAGCTTGTACTAAATTTTAGCACAGGACGAGTAATTGAAACTGTAATTAAATTAAATTCGGCTAGTTTGGAAGGTGAGACCGTAACCGTTATTGGTCAATCTAATAGTCAAATTGAAGCAATAAGTAAGCAACTCTCTTCAGATCAAATTAAAAATGTTGTTTCATTAGAACGCATTCAGAAATTGGCAGATGTTAACGCAGCAGACGTTGCTGCAAGATTTCCAGGTGTTTCGCTTATACGCGACGGTGGAGAAGGAGCAGAACTAGTTATCAGAGGTCTTGCTCCTCAATATAATCAAATTACAATTGATGGAATCCAGCTTCCCCGAACATTGCTGTAAACGGAGAATTTACACAATCTACTTTGGTTGGTGATAGATCTACAAATCTAAGTATGATTTCATCAGGCATACTTGGTGGAGTGGAAGTGATTAAATCTATCACGCCAGATATGGATGCTGCAGTCTTTGGAGGAGTAGTTAATTTTGAATTGAAGAAAGCTGCATTCGATAGCTCGAACTCTCCATCTTTTGAACTGATTACAAAGGGAGGTTATAATGAATTAAAAAATAATTATAATAATTATAGATTATCGGGAACGTATCAACAACGTTTTTTTTTACAGAGGCTTGGATTTTTTCTTGAGGGTTCTATAGAAAAGAGAAACCCTGGTGGTAATTTTTTGGATGCAAATTATGTTCTGACTGATAAACTTAATGGTGATTTGGGAACACCGGATATCACTAATGTAAATTTAGGCGATTATATTAGTGAAAACGAAAGAGTGCAATTGACCTCTGTGTTAGACTATAAATATTCAACTGGCGAAATTGGATTTAAAAATCTTTTCTCCTTCTATGATATTAAAAGGGTATCAAGAGGGGAATCAATAAATCAGAACGGTATAGTTTTTGGCGCCACCGACACTCGTGATAAATTGAATTCAAGTGTTAACATTTTTAGTGTTAAGCAGGAAGTTCCATTTTTTAATGTTGATCTAAAAATTGCACATGCTTATTCTGAAAGTTTATCTCCAAAAAATTTATCCATTGCGTTTAATCAAAGATTTAGGTTTGGAGATTTTTCAAAACTAACTCCTAAAGCTGTTGCATCTTTGGCTGTCCCAAATGAATTTGCTAGATATGGTGGAATTTCTGATAATTCAACCTTTGTTAAAGATAGGGCATTAACTGCAGTTGTTGATTTTAAATCTAATTATTTTGTTTCAAAATTATTTACTGCTAATATAAAATTTGGCGGTATGTTTCAATACCGTAAACGCTCATATGATTATAATCTATGGTCCGGACCTGCATCAACTCCATCAATTTCAATTTCCCAAATTTTGCAGAGCTACCATGGAGATCAGGTTGAAAATTACAGTTCAGTAATTAGAAACTTTATTGATAATGATTATTCATTCGGAAATTTTTTTAATGGGGAGTATTCAATTTCTTATCCGATAGATATAGATCTTTTAAACTTAATTTATGATAAATACTGGACACCCGAACTTACAAAAAGGGATCAATTTCAATCAACCGTCTTTGATTATAATGGGACCGAGGATAAAAGTGCAGCGTATTTTATGACAAAGATTAATTTTAATGATTTTGTAACTTTTTTACCCGGTGTGCGGTATCAAAATCTTACTACAACTTACTTAGGTTATAGGATAGAAAAAACTTTGCCCGAAAATTATCTTTACAAAATTGCCACTAAAACTGAAACTCATGGATACTTATTACCAATGCTCCATTTGATTTATAAACCACTCTCATGGTTTCAGATTCATTTTGCATATACTAATACATTAAATTATCCGCCTTATTCTGCAATAGTACCAAGTTATACAATTGATTTAACTTCTATTGACTATAACAATTTTAATTTAAATCCAGCAACTTCAGAAAATTATGATCTGGTCTTTTCATTTTTTAATAATGAAATAGGATTGTTATCATTAAACGGGTTCAAAAAAAGAATTAAAGATTTGGTGTTTTCGAGTCAAACTTTTGTATCAGACTTAAGCCCTTATCCAGATTTACCGCAAAGACATCAATTATATACTTTTAATACTTATATTAATAACCCAATTCCGATTGATGTTTGGGGAATTGAAACAGAATGGCAGACTCATTTCTGGTATTTACCTCAACCGTTTTCCTGGATTGAATTTAGTATCAATTATTCGCATATATTTTCTCAAGCTTCCTATCCAAAGGGTGAGCTTTTTTATGATTATAAGGAGGACGGTTCATATAAAGTAATTATACTTAATCCATTTTATAAATCAAGACTTTTGAACCAGCCAAATGATATTTTAAATTCTTCAATAGGGATTGACTATAAAGGGTTTTCGGGAAGAGCTTCAGTTGTGTATATAAATAATATATTTGAAAAAGCAGACTTCTGGCTGCAGAATAGAGTTGTTTCAGATAAATCAGTGCGTTGGGATATTTCAATTAGGCAAAAACTTCCATGGTATAACACACAAATTTTCTTCGATCTAATTAATATTACAGGTGAAGACGAAATCAGTCTTAACGAAAGGACTAATTATCCCGAATCGATATCCAGATATGGGATGTTTGGGAATTTTGGCTTTGGAATAAAATTCTAGTCTTACTAAATATAATAGAACTTTAAAACAAAAAAGCCTTATAACTTGTTTAGTTATAAGGCTTTAAGTTTGTGGGAACTGTAGGATTTGAACCTACGACCCCCTGCTTGTAAGGCAGGTGCTCTGAACCAACTGAGCTAAGCTCCCAGTATTTTCTAATAAAATTTAGATCATAAAATTAAATTATATTACTTAATGATGCAACAACTATTTTTTAATTTTTAGCGAAAGTAGCAATAAAATAGAACAAATTACAAACATTACTATTCCCGCAAAAACATAATCTCCTTGTAAATGGAAAAGCAGGCTAAATAAGTATGGACCAATTGCACTACCTGCAACAATCCAACTCATGCTGTATCCGCTAATTTCGCCGAGATGCTTTGTCCCGTAAAATCTTGGCCAGCTGACTGAGGAGATTACTCCAAATAAACCTCCCGCAATTCCGTTACCCAAAATTATTAAGTAAAGAGGAATGCCTTCTGATAAAAATATTAATCCAATCATTGATATCAGATTGCCAAATAATTGAGCAATTAGTAAATATTTTAATCTAATAATATCTGCTAAATAACCCCCACCAATTTGAAATATAACAGCAATTACTGAGACTGGAAGAAAAATTAAAATCGCATCTTCGCGGCCTAATCCGGCCTTTGTAAAAATATCAACAATATTAAACGTCAAAGCCGTAATGTATAATCCTTGTAAGGCCAATGTCAAATTAAATATCCAAAAGTTGTAAGTTACTCTTGCCTCACTTAAA
The DNA here is from genome assembly GCA_020635285.1 of Ignavibacteriales bacterium. Taxonomy (GTDB): domain Bacteria; phylum Bacteroidota; class Ignavibacteria; order Ignavibacteriales; family Melioribacteraceae. The sequence continues at coordinate 522,408 of JACKAB010000005.1, forward strand.
GTGTAGTTTTTATCTGCGTGAAATTTGGGAGCAGTTTTTCTTTTAATAATTATTTCTCGACCATCCGGTATCAATCCAAATTGTTCTGGGTTATCTCGGAAAGTAATAAATGCAAAAATCACAAATATTATTGAAATGAAAATGCCGATATAAAGCCAAGTAGACTGCCATCCAAAATTATTAATTAGATCATCAAATATTTTTGGGGAGTAAGAAAATCCGAATGAAATTGCTATACCCATAACTGCACTTGCCATTCCTCTGCGTTTTTCAAACCACTTCATTACCATATTCTTGGATGCCATTGTCAGCACGCCTTGCCCAAAAAATCTTACAAATAAAAATCCAATAACAAGTAATGTAAAAATTAGAATATTGTTGCTTACTGGAAAATTAAACTGGATAATGTAATTGTTTATTGATGTTAAAGAAGATAGATAAATTAGTGCAAGACCCAAAAAGAAGCCTGCCAGCATTGAGGTAACACGAGAACCGAATCTATCATAAAATTTTCCGGCATAAGTAAGAATAAACGAACTTAACAAAGTTCCAATTAAATATGCTAGACTTAAACTTTCTCGAGAAATGTTTAAATCCCTAATTAAGAAATCTGTAAAAACAGAAATACCAACTGTTTGTCCTGGGACACTTAACATAACACCAATTGTTCCGCTCAACAGAACCACATAGCCGTAAAAGAAAGGGAATTTTGTTATTAGTGAATTGTTTTTCATAATATTATTAAAAATGTAAGCGGTAAACTTAAAGATAAAATCTTACATAATTATTTTTGATTACTTTGTCATAGTAAAAAAATAATTCGTGATGTTTAAAATGAGTTTGTAATTTTGGAATAAACGACTTATTTTTAAGTTATCAATAAAGTTAACGATTAAGCTGGAGTCATATGAAAACTACATTTCTTTTTTATCTCTTATTTGTTCTTTCTTTATCTGCACAAGTTGAAGTAACAGATGGAAATCCTATCGATTCAGATTCAACAAAATTTACAATAGAAAATTGTGTCAATCAATTTAACATTGAGGATACAGTTGGAACCAAGGTTGGTTACCAATATTGGTTTGTTGATAAAAATTTTCTTGATGGAAGAACTTTGAAAATGAGCGTGGTGGAACCGCATTCTGCCACTCACGCGCCTCATTCACATCAAGAAGATGAATTTTTCTTCGTGCTTGAAGGTACTGCTGAGTTTATACTTAATGGTGAAACCACAACGGGTACAGCATATTCCAGTTTTTATTGTCCGCCATATTCCACACACGGAATAAGAAATGTTGGTGATACAGATTTGAAATATCTGGTAATAAAGAAATATATAATGGATAAATAAAACATTATTCCAAATATTTGTAAAAATAATATTGAGACTATTCGATATGAACAAAACAGATTTTAGTTTTTACTTTTTAAAATTCTTTTTAGCAATCTTCTTTATTTTGTTTATTAATAAAAATTTTGCCCAACCTGATATTACACGATTTTATGACAGCGCTCATCATTGGTATGATATACATGATGAAGATAGAGCTATTGATCCTCTTCCTAATCAACAAAAATATAGAAGCACCGAATTTGAATATATGGCAGATAATATTTTGTTGTTTCAAAAGGATAATGGGGGATGGACTAAAAATTATGACATGCAAGCCGCTCTTACTTCAGAACAAAAGGAAAAAATAATTACTGATAAAAGTAATCTAAACACTACTTTTGATAATGGCGCGACCCACTCACAATTAACTTACTTGGCTGAAGTTTATACCATTCTTAAAAATGAAAAATATAAAACTGCTTTCTTAAAAGGTTTGGATTTTGTTTTCAGTTCTCAGTATGGTAATGGTGGCTGGCCTCAATTTTATCCTGATACAAGTGGTTATAGAAAATATATAACATTCAATGATGATGCTATGAATGGTGTTATGGAATTACTTTTTAAGATAGTTTATAATAATTCAGATTATACATTTGTGCCCGAAGATTATAGAGGAAAAGCTAAAGTTTCATTTGAAAAGGGAATTGATTGCATTTTGAATTGTCAAATTGTTGAAGATGGGAAAACGACTGTTTGGTGCCAACAGCATGATAATATAACTTTGAAACCACAGAACGCAAGAACATTTGAACCTGCTGCAATCTGCAACATGGAAAGCGCTAACATAGTTTTATTCCTAATGAAAATTCCAAATCCAAGTGAGAGAATTAAAAAATCAATTAATAACGCAATAAAATGGTTCGAAGAATCTGCTATTCATGGTTTAAGAGTTCAAGTTGTTCAAGCGCCTAAAACAGAATTTATTTATCACACATCTAGTTATGATAGAATAGCAATTGAGGATAAAAATGCACCAAGAATTTGGGCGCGATTTTATGAGTTAAAAACTCACATCCCAATTTTCTGTAACAGAGACGGAATTATAGTTTATTCAATGGAAGAAGTAGAGAGGGAGCGCAGAACTGGTTACGCATGGTATCATTATGCACCTGAAGAAGTTTTATTACAATATCCCAAGTGGCAGAAAAAGTGGGAAAAATAATCAATTTTCATTTATAATAAGTACAATAGGTTTTACAAAACCTAAATAAATTCTTAATGTACTACTAAAACTTTTTTTGTAAACAATTTTTTGCCAATATTTACATTTATAAAGTAAGTACCGCTCGCAGCTCTGTTTGGTTGCCAAATAACGCTATGCAAACCCTCATTAAAATTTAAATTCTTAAAACTGGCAACTTCTTGTCCAAATACATTATATACATAAACATTCAAGTCTGAATTATCTTTTAGATAAAATTGGATCTTTGTTGAAGATGAAACAGGATTTGGTAATGCAGTTATGTATTCCACTTCCGCATTTATTTCTGTACTTTCTTTTTCCTTAACAGAGGTGCTCAAATCAACACCACGCTTAATGGCATCAATTGCGCCTTTATCGACTACTGATCCATTATTACGGTTAAATAAGGCCATTCCATTTACTCCACTATAACCATTATCCCAATAAATTGGAATCATTCCAAAGCGAATTGCTGCATTCGCAATATACTGGTAATAATATTCTCTAGATGCAATGTGCAATGCAAGATCTTCTCCTGAAAGTGATGTCCGTTTGATCGCAGAATATTCGCCAAGAATTACTGGAATATTTTTATCAACAAACTTGGTTTTCATTGATTTAAAATATGTTTCAATGGCAGTTTCTTCTCCCCAAGTAGCATTGCGAGTTGTATTATTAGTTGAATGAAAGTCTTTACCCCAAAAATAAAACATCTTTCCCCAACTTTCGTCTTTTTCTAATCCGCAAAAATTCCATGGTGTATAATAGTGTATTTCAACCATCAGGTGATCTTCCAAACTGTCTGAAGGCAATGTGGTCATCAATTTATTTGTTTTATCAATATCTGTTGATGGACCTTGGATAACCAAAACACGCGAGCTATTGTTTCCGCCAGATGCACGGACCGCATCAATGAATGTTTGATGATATGAAAGAAGAACCGACATTTGCGTGGCATTATCAACCTTTGGCTCGTTAGCACTTGCAAACAAAAGATGCTCATCATAATCTTTGAAGTAATTCGCTATTTGAGTCCAGTATGCTTGCTGTTTTTTATTTACTGCATCTTGCATTGCTGCAGTTACATTATTCTCAAGCCAACCGCCATCCCAATGAACATTTATAATAACGTACATCTGATTATTGTAACAATAATCAATAACCTCGTTAACACGTGCAAGCCAATTTTGATCAATTTCCAAATTAGTTTGATTTGCATGGCTATCCCAAGAACATGGAATTCGAACAGTATTAAAACCAGCATTTTTAACAGAATCAATTAAAATTTGAGAAACCACTGGATTACCCCAACCAGTTTCTCCTCCTGGTACTTCAAGTGAATTCCCAATATTCCAACCGAATGTCATTTTACTAGCAATTTCAGTAGCTGTTGGTAATTGAGAAAAAATTTGACTATTGATACAAAGGCTTAAGAAGAAAATAAAGTATTTCTTCTCAATAAAAATCCTTTTAAGTGATTTAGTAAAATAAAAATTAGTTGACACTTTTTTCCCTAAAATTAATTTTGGTTAATTTTTAGATTAAGCTAATTATAATTCAATATCCATCATAGGAACACCTCTTTGGCAAAGCTGTAAAGGAACTCCAAAGGGATCTCTTAACATTACTAAGTGCGATCCATCTTCAGGTTTTAGTTCTTCCACAAATTTGGCACCAGCGGACAATAATTTATTTTTAATTTCCTCAGCGTTTTTAACCATAAAAGCAAAATGAAATTCCAGCGGATGTTTTGAGCTAAAATCAATTATTTGCGCACTTTCATTTTTGTAAATCTCAATTGCTAGTCTGCCGGTTTTATCAGCAAGAAAATGTGCAAAAGGGGATTGAGTACTTCCTTTAACAATTTTCATTTCCAAATTTTTAACATACCAGTTTGCAGCCTCAATTGGTTTTTCAACATTTAAAGCAAAGTGTTCGAATATCATTTTATTCCTCTATAATTTATTAATTAATTTTTAGTTGTAAAATGCCAGAGCGGACCTTCAATAACTCTATTACCTATTATTTCATCAATACGCCAGTAATATGTTGCATTGTTTTCTAAGCTTCCAGGCTCAAAATATTTTTCTTTTTGATTCTTAATAAGAATAGGTTTGCCTTGAGCACTTGGTCCATCTTTTAATTTTTCACCATTTTTTAATGCTTGAGGAAATTTTGATTTCCAAAAGTAAACATTAAATGATTCAGCATTTCTAGATGGAATCCAAGTCAGAATTATTTCTTTTGTATCAATATTATATGAAGCATTTCTTGGCTTTGGCAAAAACACAAATGGAAGAACTGAAGGCATTTCTTTTTCCGGATCCCACTTCCCAGAAAATGTCCATTTTGCATTTACTTCTTCAGGTGATGGTGAATTTTCTGCCTCAGTCAAATTATTTTTAAACCAATCATAATCTCCGCCAATTCTGTGTGAATTATAAAAATAATGGCGCTCACCCCAAGTCCATTCTGTAGCGTTAGGTGATACCGGCCAAAAAATTGGAACATCAGCCATATTTTCTGAGAAGATACAATTTAACAAATAGAATTGAGCATCGGAATGATGCCGGCCAAGTGGAAACCCTGGAACACCATCAAAGTAAGAATATTCAATTACAAATTTTTGATCTTTATCGTCAATGCCTTTATGCCAAAGTGATGCGGTTAAGTTGTGTCCATAGAATTTACTATCTGTTATATAACACCAGCCTCTCGGACAAACATAATCAACCCATCCTTCAAAATAACAATTGTTGTGATAGTACATGCCTTCTTTTTGATCCCATAAACTAACAGTATCTCCACCATCACCAATTACATTGCAGTTTAATAAAAATACCTTTGTTCCTAAACCAAGAATTGCAAATTGATGATCATGATCTCCATGCAATCCCCCATAATTATTATGGATCGTTAAATTAGCAAATGTAACATTATATGTATTGCTATCTAAATTAACAGTTGCAGATCCAAAGTTAGATATATTTTTTTCAAGCCAAATTTTTCTTAATTCGGCAAATTGGATAATTGTACTGTCTTTATTTTCACCAACTATCGCAATATTAGAATTGGTAATAAATAATTTTTCGTTATATAATCCATTCTTAACTAAATATATTTTTAAAGAATGATTGTTTACATCAATAGATTCAATTGCTTGCTGTATGGAGGTAAAGTTTCCAGTCCCATCTATTGCAACAATTATATCTGCATTTTCTTTTGGGAATACTATTGACGTAATTGAAAGAATTACAAAAAATAATGTAAATATTTTTTATTCATTTTATTCTCAATTTAAAATTCAAATATTTCTTCAAACCAATATTAGATTTTTTAATTTCTTCGGCAACTAAATTCGCAATTACTTTTGCTCCATAATCTGAAAAGTGAGTATTATCCTCAATACCTTCGGGGTAGTTAGGAGAATCCCTGGATTTAAAATTAAAAATATTTCTTTTGTTCCTTCTTCACCTAAGTCAATAAATAGTTGTTCACTTGGCTCTGTGTAAATCTAAAAATTCAACTTTTAAGCTATCCGCAACCCTTCTTACTAAATCCGGATAGGCACCATGAACATCATAGAATTTTCCGGTTTCATCAAATCGTCTTCTCATAACAGGAGTGATTAGAATCGGAATTGCATTTTTTTGTCTTGTTTCATTTACAAATTTTGCTAGATTATTTTTTAAAATCTTTGGGAGGAGTATATCGTTCACCTTTATCTTTTGATTCATCATTGTGTCCAAATTGAATCATAGGACATAATCACCCAGCGATAATGAATCAATTATTGCTTGCCATCTTCCTTCACCTATAAATGTTTTGGTGCTTCTCCCATTTTTGCATGATTTTTTATTTTAATATTGTTTTTAAAGAATGATCCAAACTTTTCGCCCCAACCTGTTTCTGGTCGTTTTTCTGGTAATTTTTCAGCAATTGTTGAGTCCGGCAAGAAAAATATTTTTTCTTTATCTATAAGTTGACTACCCGTCAATATTAAAGAAATTATTGCGATGTAAATAATTGTTAAATTTTTCATATTTTCTCACTTTTATCACATCAAAAAATTTTTCCCTTGACAAATATAAAAAAAATTATCAATTTAGTAACCGATTAAGTAAATGATAAAGTAATCGATTAAACTCTCGAAAATTTTCTCAATCGCTTAGAAAAATTTTTTATTTAACCAAACTATTAAAAATGGAATGTTTATGAATAAACTAAATTACAAAATTATTACATTTTTCTTCTTCATTACATTTACAAACATCATTCTTGGCCAAGGAAATATCTCCGGTACTATCTCAGATTCATTAACGAACAATTCTTTAATTGGAGCAAATGCTGTTTTGTTGGGTACCTCAATGGGTGCAGCAACCGATTTTGATGGAAAGTATAAAATTTCAAGAGTTCCTGCAGGTACTTATAAACTCCGTGTTTCTTACATTGGTTACAAACCAAAAGAATTTAATATTAATGTTGTTGACGATAAAACTCTGAATTTGGATGTTTTCTTGTTAGCCGATATTGTTGAAGGGGAAACTGTTATTGTATCAGCACAAGCGGCTGGTCAAGTTGCCGCCATAAACCAACAACTTTCAGCAAATACAATTGTAAATGTTATTTCTGAAGAAAAAATTCAAGAATTACCTGATGCAAATGCCGCTGAGGCTATTGGAAGATTACCGGGCGTGTCTTTAAGTAGATCTGGCGGTGAGGCTAATAAGATAATTTTAAGAGGATTAAGTGACAAATATACTAGTGTAACCTTAGATGGTGTTAGAATTCCTTCGACAGATGCCCAGGAAAGGGGAATTGACCTAAGTGCAATTTCACAAAGTTCTTTAGCTGGAATTGAATTGTATAAAGCACTTACTCCAGATAAAGACGCAGATGCAATTGCGGGCAGCGTTAATTTTGTAACTAAAAAAGCCCCATCTGAACGGAGATTAGAGCTGTTCTTAAAGGTGGATATAATGATGTTATGAATTCTGCAAAACAATATGATTTTTCCCTTAAATATGGAGAAAGATTTCTTGATGACCTGTTCGGTGTTCAGTTAACTGGAAATTTGGAAAATAAAATTAGAAGTAGTGAAAGTATTAGCCTTGGTTATGATCAAAATATTGAAAACCAAACCAGTTATTTTATAAATGAATTTAACGTACAATTTACTGATGAAATAAGAAAACGTAATGGGATTAGTGCAATACTTGATTATAATACACCCGATGATGGTAACATTAAATTTAACAGCACTTATTATAGTACTAAAAGAGATTATATTACACATAATAGAGATTACCCTAATGGTGGCGGTGAATCGCAATATCTTGGTGGAGTAACTTATTCATATCGAGATCGAGAACAAGAAATAGAAACTTTTAGTACTTCCTTGACAGGTGATAATTCCTTATTGGGAATAAATCTTTATTGGGGACTTTCAAATTTGCTCAATCAACATCAGACTATCCTTATGATTATCAATTAGATTTTAGTGAACCCTCAGATGCTGGTAATGCAGGCATGAAGTCTACTCCTCAATTTAAAGATCATCCTGAGCAGTTAGTTCCTTTTGCATATAATAATTTTCAAGTGGCATCACTTGCAGGTGCCTATTATACCACTCAAGATAATCTAGATAAAGATAAGTCCATTTTCCTAAACCTTAAAAAAGATTATACGCTGGGGACTCTATTTTCAGGTGAGTTAAAAGCAGGTGGAAAATATAAAAGTAAAAATAGAACCAACCATTCAACACAAAATTTTGCCCCTTATTACCTTGGTGGCTGGTCTCCAAATAAAAGATTAAGTGATGGATCAGTAGTGGCAAAAGACTTTACTGGAACTTACTTTGAAGATTTTTATTTAGGTTACTTAGCAAATCCGCTGGATAATACTTTATCATTTTTAGAATTTCTTGATGATACACCTCAAACAAGAAAACTTTTATGACTTGTATGAGCTAAATCCGTTGATCAATAGAGATAAATTAAGAGAATGGTACGAGTTGAATAAAGATGGAGTCAGCGAATATTATAATGACCCAACCCAAAAAGCAAATTATTATGATATCACTGAATCAGTTGCATCAGGATATTTGATGAATACATTAAAAATAGGACAAGGTCTTACTTTTATTGCCGGGGTTAGGCTAGAACAAGAAAATAATGATTACAAAAATGCTTATTCTAGGCAGTCTGGTGGTGGTTTTCCATCTGTAACTTTGCTTACCAGAGATACCACATCGTCGTATACTGAATCCGTAGTTTTACCAAATTTCCATTTTAATATTAAAGCAACTGATTTTTTGAATATTAGACTTGCTGCGTATAAGGCTTTAGCCCGTCCGGACTTTAATATGAGATTAAATACATATTTTGCTTGGAGACCTGCAGCTGTAGGAGGAAATAGACAACTTATTGTAGGGAATCCGATTTTAAAGACCGCCAAGGCTTGGAATTATGAAATAAACACTTCGTTCTTTGGAAACAATATTGGATTGTTTTCTGTTTCTGCATTTTATAAAGAAATTGAAGACATGTATCATTTATTAAATCAAATCAATACAACCGGTAATGTTTTATTTAATGCACTCGGATTAAATACTACAACTATTCACAAAGGGATTATCAGCTAACAATTCCATACAATTCACCAAAGACATCAAAAGTATGGGGATTTGAATTAGAGCATCAAATTAATTTTACATTTTTACCAGGCTATTTTAAAAATATTGTTCTTAGTTATAATGCATCATTGGTAAAATCAGAAACAAGCTTAATAGGTTCAAAAACAGATACAACTTTTAATGTTATTGGGGGAATTCCATTCCCAAGTTATTCAGAGCATGCAATTGAGTACACACAACAATTGGAAGAACAACCAGAATTTTTCGGTAACATATCATTAGGATATGATATTGCTGGATTTTCCGGAAGAGTTTCAGTTTTTCATCAATCAGAATATTTTAGATCTTTCTCGCCAAGTAAAAGAAGTGATAGAGTAATTGCTGCATATACCAGAGTTGATTTGGCATTAAAACAAAAAATTACAGATAATATATCTGTTCAACTAAATCTAAATAATTTGACAAATATTAAAGAAGAAAATTTATTAAATAACCAGGTGAATGGTTATAAGATTCTAAGGTCTAGCTCGTTGTATGGCTTAACAGCTGATTTAGGCGTGCGTGTAGATTTATAAAAATTTATTTTTAATTACTATAACATAGGAGGAATATATTATTACCAATAACATATTAGAAACATTTAACAAAATTTTTAACTAATAGGAGGAATCATGCTACATAAGTATTACGCTTCATTTTTAATTTTTCTCATTCTATTTGTATCCAATGCTATATTTGGACAAAGCGTTGTGCAGTTAGTTCCATATAACGGCCAACCAGAAACAGAATTTACAGCACAAATTAAAGCAGATACAACGGCTACAGGCGGATTAGTAGCGGATCGAGTTTATGAGTTACAATCAGGCACATATATTTGTCAAGAGACATTTTATGTGGAAGATAATCAAACGCTTCGCATAACCGCAGCCGGCGATGTAAAACCAATTATTTATTTATTCCCAACAGGAACCGGATCAAATCCACAAAGACCTCCAGGATATTTTATAAGACTAAGAGGCGGCGATTTGGAAATGTCCGGAGTAGCAGTATCAGGATATTTTGAACCAATAGATTCAAACTTCAATAACGTTCAAGGCGGATTGTTTAGAAATGATAATGAAGGTTCAAATTATACTATTGATAACTGTATTTTCTCAAATATCAATGGTCAAGTAATTCGCTGTGAAGGATCAACCGGCACAATCAAAATTACGAACTCAATGTTTACAAACCTAGGAGCTTTAAGTACATCAAACTTTGGAGCTGGCAAAGGAATAGATCTTCGTGCCTCATCATGCGAGTCATTGATACTAGTAAATAATACATTTACCAACTATCAAGATAGAGTTGTAAGGCATTATAATTTTGGAGATCCTTTAGCAGGCACAGGAAACATAGAACATGTGCTTATAGATCACAATACATTCTACAACGGAATGGGCTTTCATGGATTACTATCTTTAGGTAACGTAGGTGCAGAAGTAAAAATAACAAACAACTTGTTCAAAGATGCATTTGCAGCCGGAGAAGATCCAACAGATACCACAAGATCATTTGAATGGGCAAATACAGGAGAAAAATATCCAGACGGAAAAAATAGAATTATGTGGATATTCACAGCTCCAAATAATACAACAGCCTGGACAGTAAAGAATAATTTCTGGGCAGTTTCCTCAGATGGTCAAACATTCTTTGATGAACACACAGCAGAACCAATAACAGCTGGTTCACCATTATCATGGCATATAAATTCACGATTAGGAGCTGATTCAGTTAATGCATTCACAAAAATTGATGATCCTCAATTCGTAAATACCCAAAGCTTAATGTTGAATTTGATGCGATGGTATGTAAGTCCAGCAGGTGGCAACAAAACCAAGAATACACCAACAACATTATGGAATCCAGCCACAGATGATATGGATCGAAAACCAATTACATTTTGGATAGATGATCTAGATGTAGCATATTCAACATCATCACCAGCCTACACAGGTGCAGAAAATGGTTTCCCAGCTGGTAACTTAAATGCTTTCCTGATAAATTAGAAGAGTGGTTAAATGGTGGCGGTATTGACTTGGAAGTTGTGCAGTTAGTTCCATATAACGGCCAACCAGAAACAGAATTTACAGCACAAATTAAAGCAGATACAACGGCTACAGGTGGATTATTACCTAATCGAGTTTATGAATTACAATCAGGCACATATATTTGTCAAGAGACATTTTATGTGGAAGATAATCAAACGCTTCGCATAACCGCAGCCGGCGATGTAAAACCAATTATATATTTATTCCCAACAGGAACCGGATCAAATCCACAAAGACCTCCAGGATATTTTATAAGACTAAGAGGCGGCGATTTAGAAATGTCCGGAGTAGCAGTATCAGGTTATTTTGAACCAATAGATTCAAACTTCAATAACGTTCAAGGCGGATTGTTTAGAAATGATAATGAAGGTTCAAATTATACAATTGATAACTGTATTTTCTCAAATATCAATGGTCAAGTAATTCGTTGTGAAGGATCAACCGGCACAATCAAAGTTACGAACTCAATGTTTACAAACCTAGGAGCTTTAAGTACATCAAACTTTGGAGCTGGCAAAGGAATAGATCTTCGTGCCTCATCATGCGAGTCATTGATACTAGTAAATAATACATTTACCAACTATCAAGATAGAGTTGTAAGGCATTATAATTTTGGAGATCCTTTAGCAGGCACAGGAAACATAGAACATGTGCTTATAGATCACAATACATTCTACAACGGAATGGGCTTTCATGGATTACTATCTTTGGGTAACGTAGGTGCAGAAGTAAAAATAACAAACAACTTGTTCAAAGATGCATTTGCAGCCGGAGAAGATCCAACAGATACCACAAGATCATTTGAATGGGCAAATACAGGAGAAAAATATCCAGATGGAAAAAATAGAATTATGTGGATATTCACAGCTCCGAATAATACAACAGCCTGGACAGTAAAGAATAATTTCTGGGCAGTATCCTCAGATGGTCAAACATTCTTTGATGAACACACAGCAGAACCAATAACAGCTGGTTCACCATTATCATGGCATATAAATTCACGATTAGGAGCTGATTCAGTTAATGCATTCACAAAAATTGATGATCCTCAATTCGTAAATACCCAAAGCTTAATGTTGAATTTGATGCGATGGTATGTAAGTCCAGCAGGTGGCAACAAAACCAAGAATACACCAACAACATTATGGAATCCAGCCACAGATGATATGGATCGAAAACCAATTGCATTTTGGATAGATGATTTAGATGTAGCATATTCAACATCATCACCAGCGTACACAGGAGCAGAAAATGGCTTCCCAGCTGGTAACTTAAATGCTTTCCCTGATCAAAAAAATGCATGGGAAAATGGCCTTGATCCAGTGGGAGTAGAAAAAGTTGGTTCATTACCATCTGAATTTTCTTTATCACAAAATTATCCAAATCCGTTTAATCCAACAACAATGATTAAATACTCAATACCTGCACAATCTAACGTCACATTGAAAATATATGATGTTTTGGGCAGTGAAGTTGCTACATTGATTAATAATGAAGTTCAAAGCGTTGGACAATATGAAGTAAATTTTGATGCATCAAGATTATCAAGCGGAATTTATTTCTATACTCTAAATTCAGGTAATTTTGTCCAAACTAAAAAAATGATTTTATTAAAGTAATTTAAAATCAATTTGCCTCCGGAAGCATCCAAACATTTATTTGTATGGGTGCTTCTTTTTTTTATAAACGAGCATAGGATTAAACAGATGCGGCTAATTGCAATACTGCTTTTCTTTTCAATTTCAGTTTACGCTCAATATTATGTCTCACCAGATGGAGATGATAATAATGTTGGCAGCATTTCACAACCTCTTAAAACAATTAAGAAAGCTTTTGATAAAATTAAAGTAAGTGGTGATACAATATTTTTACGAGAAGGAATTTATGACCAAAGTGTTTCTTTGGAACCTCCGGTTTCTGGAAGTGAAGATCAGTATAAATATTTAATTGCTTATGAAAATGAACATCCTGTTATTGATTTTATTGGTCAAGCATACTCAAGCTCAAATAGAGGTTTAAAACTAACAAGAGATTACTGGAAGATAAAAGGAATTGAAATTAAGAATGCCGGTGATAATGGAATTCATATTTCCGGTCATTATAATATTGTAGAAAATTGCAGCCTTCATCACAATAAAGATACTGGTTTGCAAATTAGTAATGGCGGATCATACAATCAAATAATTAATTGTGATTCATACTTAAATTACGATCCTGGAACACATGGAGAAAATGCCGATGGCTTTGCGCCTAAGCTGGATATAGGTCTGGGAAATTATTTTAAAATTGTAGAGCATATTTAAATTCTGATGATGGCTGGGATTGTTATGAAGGACAAAACCAGATAATAATAGATAGCTGTTGGGCATTTCATAATGGTTATAATATTTGGGGTGATAGTTCATTCCAAGGCGATGGAAACGGTTTTAAACTTGGTGGAAATTATATAACCGCTTTTCATATTATAAGGAATTCAATAGCTTTTGATAATGTGAGCAAGGGTTTTGATCAAAACCATAATACCGGTGGAATTACAGTTTACAATTGCACAGGCTGGAGAAATGGAACAAATTTTTCATTTAACGAAAATCCAACTGATAGCGTTCATATACTTAAAAATAATTTATCATTTCAAGGTAGTGTAAACATTGCTTCAACTAGTGAGATGAAAAAAAAATAGCTGGAATGGATTTACTGTTTCTGCTAATGATTTTAAAAGTTTAGATACATCCCTTGCAACAATTGCGAGAGATGAAAATTTCAAATTATTACAAACAGATTTTCTCAGGTTGGCATCAGCAAGTTCACTAATCAATTCAGGCGTAGATGTTGGGATTCCTTTTTTAGAAACTGCACCAGATTTAGGAGCATTCGAGTTTGATGGAATTTCTACTTCTGCTAAAAATATTTCGGCAAAAACAAATGAATTTAATCTGAATCAAAACTTCCCAAATCCATTTAATCTCTCAACTCAAATTAATTATTCTATAAATAAATTAAGCAATATTGAAATATCAATTTATGATGTGTTGGGTAGAAGAATTAAAATTTTATTCGATGGAGAAAAATCAGCTGGCGAATATAGAACATTTTGGAACGGAATTGATGAAAATGGAGACGTTGTAAATTCTGGAGTTTACTTTATTATACTTAAATCAAGTGAATATTCTATCAGCAGAAAAATTGTTTTACTTAAGTAATTTTATTAAATGAAAAAAATAATTATATATTTATTTTTAATACCTGTATTTCTACTTAGCCAAAATAATAACCAAATTGATACTTCTTTTACGGTTAATAGCGCATATCAAAATGCAGTCATAGATTTTCCATTTATAAAAATTGTAAAACCAATTCTGCCAGATAAAGTAAATGCGTTTAGAAATATTACTTATGCAGATTATGCAAATAGACAGTTAAAGTTAGATATTTTTTCCCCAGCAGACGAAACAAAACTAAAGCCAGGTATAATTTTAATTCATGGCGGAGGATGGCATTCCGGAAATAAGTCTCTCCAATTTCCTATGGCAATGCAATTAGCTTCTCATGGATTTGTTTCTGCCGCTGTGGAGTATAGATTTGCACAAGAAGCTATTTTCCCTGCAGCAATTATTGATGTTAAGAACTCAATTAAATGGCTAAAAAAGAATGCTGAGAAGTTTAATGTTGATACAAATAAAATTGCTGTATTAGGGTGTTCGGCTGGTGGACAAATTGCTTCTCTAGTTGGATTTTCTGTAAATGAAAAAGAATTTGAAGATTTTAATAATTATTCCGGTTACTCAAGTAAGGTAAATGCAATTGTAAATATTGATGGACTTATGGATTTCCTTGGCAAAGGTTCAGAAGAATTTGACGAAGTTCCGGATGATAAAATCCTAGATCAGCTCATAAATGGTTAGGAGCTTCACATTTAGAAAATAGTAAGGTATGGCAAAAAGCTTCTGCAATTAATTATTTAAATAAAGATTCGTGTCCCATACTTTTTATCAACAGTTCAATCCAAAGGTTTCATGCCGGAAGAGATGAGACAATTGAAATGCTAAGGAAATATAATATTTATTATGAAGTTCATACTTTTGAAAAATCACCTCATCCATTTTGGTTGTTTCAACCTTGGTTTGATGAAACAATAAAATACACGGCAGATTTTTTAAATCAAACTTTTAAATAATTAATCATTTTCTTGTGATATTAATGAATTTATATTAATAAAATCTTGACTTTTACCTATTTTTTGAGGATTTTAGTAAGCGTTTAAGTAACCGATATAGTTATAACTTAGATTTATTATTAAATTAAATTTGATTGACGTATTTGCACAAAATATGGAATTCTAAGCCCAAATTGACTTACTTTTATTTGAAAGACTAGTATTATTTTACTTTACTCTAAAAGCATTACAAAATATGATTCAAGAAATGAAGAATTTGAAATGAAAAAAATATTATTTCTAATGTCAGTTTTTTCAATACTGATTTACCTCAATTCCAAAATTTATTCTCAATCAAGTGGTGATAAAAATAAGTCTGAAAATTCATCAATGATTGCAGTTGAATTTGATCAACCTTGGTCAAAAAGAATTGCACAATCTTTTGTTTTGCGTCATCCGGGTTCAGTTACTTATGATGAATATATGACAAAAAATTCATGGAATTATGAGCAGGGTGTTATGCTTGAAGCCATGAAAAAAATGTATGAATATACTAATGATGAGCAATACTTTAATTTTATTAAAGAAAATATTGATCAATTTGTCGATGAGAAGGGAAATATTAAAGAATACCCTTATGATGCATTTAATAGTGACCATATCAATGCAGGTAAGGCATTACTTTTCCTTTACGAGAAAACCAAGGAATCAAAGTATAAAACCGCTGCTGATACATTAAGAAAACAAATACAAAACCAACCACGAACAATTTCTGGCGGATTTTGGCATAAGAAAATTTATCCTTACCAAATGTGGTTAGATGGGCTTTATATGGTTGAGCCTTTTTATGCTCAATATTCAAAAATATTTTCCCAACCAGAAAATTATGATGATATCATTCATCAATTTAAACTTGTTTATGAGAAAACTGTTGATGAAAAAACCGGATTATTATATCATGCTTGGAACGAAAATAAAGAGCAGAAATGGGCTGATAAAGAAACAGGAAGATCTCCTCATTTTTGGGGTAGAGCAATAGGCTGGTATGTAATGGCAATTGTGGATGTTCTTGATTTTATTCCAGAGCAGAAACAAGAAAGGCAAGAACTTATAAACATTCTTCAGAATGTCTCTGAGGCACTTATCAATTTTAGAGATTGTAATACCGGATTATGGTATCAAATAATAGATATGCCTGATAGGGAAGGTAATTATTTAGAGGCTTCTTGTGCAACAATGTTTACATATGCTTTTGCAAAAGGTGCTAACAAAGGATATTTGCCTACAAAATTTACAAACATTGCAAATGAAAGTTTTAAATCTATTTTAAAACAGCATGTAAAAATTGAAAAAAATGGATTTGTAAATTTATATAATACATGTGCAGGAGCTGGATTAGGAGGTAACCCATATCGTGATGCCTCATTTAACTATTATATCAGCGAACCAAAGCGTATTAACGACTTCAAAGGATACGGAGCTTTATTATTCTCGGCAATTGAAATAGAAAATTTTCAAAACTCAATTAAATAAAATAGTCAATTGAGTTTAACAAATTAGATAAAAATAATTATGGCGAACAAATCAATAAGACTGAGTGACATTGCAAAAAAATTAGATGTCTCAACTGTTACTGTATCGAAGGCACTAAGAGATCATCCCGATATTTCATCACAAACTAAAAAGCTGATTATATCTGTTGCTAATGAAATGGGGTATACTCCCAACTTTATGGCACGAAATCTTTCTTCTAGAAAATCTAATACAATTGGAGTTGTTGTTCCAAAAATTGCACATTTTTTCTTTGGTTCAATCATTGAATCAATTTACGATGTAGCATTTAGAAATAATTATGAAATTATTTTAACTGTATCTCAAGAAGATGCCGAAAGAGAAAGAAAGCATATTCAAACATTACTCTCAATGAAAGTTGATGGAATTCTTATTTCAATATCTCAAGAAACAAAAGATTACTCAATATTTGAAACTGTAAAAGCTCGTGGGGTTCCGATTGTTTTTATGGATAGAATTCCTAAAATAAAAAATATTGATACAGTTTTCGTTGATGACAGAGGTGGAGCATTCAAAGCTGTAGAGCATGCAATTAAATTAGGTTATACAAAGATTGGACACTTTGCAGGTTATTCTGAAATTAATATTGGTAGAGAAAGATATCTTGGATTTGAAGATGCAATGAAAAAACATAATTTACCAGTTAATCAAGAATGGGTATTTCATGGTGGATTTGGAGAAAAATACGGATATGATTCATTTATGAAATTGTATAAAGAAAATAATTTACCCGATTTAATATTTACTGTAACATATCCGGTTGCACTAGGAATTTATATGGCCGCTAGTGAAGTTAATATGAAAATACCGGAAGATATTGATGTTATTTGTTTTGGAGATGCTAAAGTTCAGAAATTTTTATCACCTCCTTTAAGTTGTGTTACTCAACCAACAAATTTAATTTCAGAAAGATCGATGGAAGTATTATTAAATAAAATTAAAAATCCAGAAGATAAGAAATCTCAAAACATTGAAATTCCCACAGAGTTAATGTTAAGAGGTACTTGCATTAGTTATAATAAAGCTTAATAATTTAGTTAATATTATGAAAAAATTTTTACTAAAACTTAGTCCTCTTTTTGCAGCAGTCTTTCTGTTTTTTGCATGCTCAAATAATGTTGAAAAAACTAATGGTGGTTGGGAAACTATTAATGATATCCTAAAAAATATTAAGCAGCCAACTTTTGCTGATAATGAATACAATATTTTAGATTTTGGTGCAAAGCTGGATTCCACATTTAATAGTAAACCCGCAATTCAATTGGCAATTGATAAGTGTTCTGAAAATGGCGGAGGAACAGTACTTATACCAAGTGGAATATATTTTAGCGCAGGTTCAATATTTCTTAAAAGTAATGTAAACCTTCATTTGCAAGATGGAGCAATAATTAATTTTAGTACTTCCTCAAAGGACTATTTACCGGTTGTGTTATCAAGGTGGGAAGGTATTGAATGCTATAATTATTCTGCATTAATATATGCCAAGGATCAGGAAAATATTGCGATTACTGGAAATGGTATTTTTAATGGGAAAGCCTCAGCAGAAAACTGGTGGCCATGGAAAGGTAAAACAGAATACGGATTTGTAAAAGGGATGCCAAGCCAGCTTGATAGTATGGGAAGACCCAGATTATTAAAAATGAATCTTGAACAAACGCCTGCTGAGGAGAGAATCTTTGGTGAAGGATTTTATCTTCGCCCAAATTTTTTCCAGACAATTAATTGTAAAAATATTTTAATTGAAGGTGTTACTTTTAAAGACTCACCAATGTGGTTTCTTCATCCAATATTGTCTGAAAATATAACAATTAGAGGAGTGACCGTCATTGGTAACGGTCCTAATAATGATGGCTGTGATCCTGAATCGTGTAAAAATGTTTTAATTGAAAACTGCAATTTTAATACCGGTGATGATTGCATTGCAATAAAATCGGGGCGAAACAATGATGGCAGAAGAATAAATGTCCCTTCAGAAAATTTTATTATTAGAAATTGCAAAATGAAAGATGGACATGGTGGAGTTGTAATTGGTAGTGAGATTTCGGGCGGTTGTAAAAATATATTTGCCGAAAATTGTGAAATGGATAGTCCAAATTTAGATAGAGCAATAAGAATTAAGACCAATGCAATTAGAGGTGGAACGATTGAAAACATTTATGCAAGAAATATTTCAGTCGGTGAAGTAAAAGAAGCGATTTTAAAAATCAATTTAAATTATGAACCTGATGAAATAGGTGAAAGAAATTTTCCACCAACCGTTAAAAATATTTTTATAGAAAATGTGACTAGTAAAAAAAGTGAATATGCATTTTACCTTGATGGCTTAGAGGAATCAAAAATCAATAATGTACAAATAGTGAATTCAAAACTTGATGGTGTGAATAATGGAAATGTTTTGAATAACATTGAAAATTTTAAGACGAATGACGTTTATATAAATGAAAAACTTTTTAAAAATTGAAGAACCAAGGTGACAAAATGAAAAAAAATGTAATGCAAATTGCTATATTATTTTTTTTATCGGTATCAATTTATGGACAATCAAATTTTACTTTTTATAAAGCAATTAATGTAGATGTAAAAATGAAAGTAATATTGCAAGAACTGACGAACTCGTTTCCATAAATGTTAATAAACTTAAATCCGTAAATGATAATTTTAACAAAGATGCTTATATAGTTTTTGAAAATGAAAAGGAAATTGCAAGTCAGCTCTATAATGATGGATTTGATTGTTCAATAATATTTGTAACAAATTTCCTTCCTAACCAATCAAAAATATTTACAATAAAATATTTGGAGAATGGAAAATTAAGAAGGGATTACAAAAGTAGAACTTATGCAGAACTAGCAATGAAATTTAATTCCGAATATAAAAACAAAAAGTTTACGGATGAACCTTTTCAAAATTTTACAAAAGTTGTTGTTCCAAAAGTTCACACAGATCATGATGCATTATTCAAATATGAGGGTCCTGGTTGGGAATCTGAAAAAGTTGGTTATAGATTTTACCTGGATTGGAGAAATGCAACAGACATATTTGGAAAAAATACAGATGAATTAATTTTGCATAAAGTTGGTAACAATGATAGAATCGCGACAAATGATTCATATCATGAAATGCAAGAATGGGGAATGGACATTTTTAAAGTTGGGAAGACATTAGGAATTGGCTCACTTGGAATGATGAATGCTGATAGCATTTATATGGTTTCCAAAACCGATGAAGTTATTTGTGAAATTGACTATAACGGTCCAATCCTCTCTGAAATAAAAACAAATTATAAAGGCTGGCAAGTTGGAAAAAATAAATATGATTTGGTTTCAAAGTTTTCAATTGCTGCCGGAAGTAGAATTACAAATGTTGATTTATCTATTTATGGTAATGCTGAAAATATCACAACCGGATTGGCAAAATATCCTGATACTGATTTTATTGCTTCCGAGGGTAATGGTGATTGGCAATACATTGCACTTTATGGGAAACAAACATTAAATAATGATAATGTTGGGATTGTACTGTTTTATAAAAAATCTGAATTGATTGAAAAAAATGAGAATACATTAAATTATTACGTTACTCTTAAGCCCAATAACAATAAGGTTAATTATGCATTTGCTGCTGCATGGGAAAAAGAATTAAACGGAATAAAAACCAAATCAGAATTTATTAAATATATTGATGAAGAAATTATTAAGCTAAATAATCCATTAAATCTAGAACTTAAATAAAATTTGCAATGAATGAATTTGTATTAAATGAAGATCGCTTTTTTGATTCCGATCTCTCGATCAGAAAATTTGCACGTGAACTTTATAATGAGATAAAAGATTATCCAATTATTAGTCCGCACGGGCACGTTGACCCAAATATCTTTGTGGAAAATAAACCTTTCCCAAATCCAACGGAATTGTTTATTTCTCCTGATCATTATGTATTTAGAATGCTTTATTCGCAAGGGGTGCCGCTAGAAGAATTAGATATTCCACAAATTGGCGGTAAAAGATTGGGCAAAGATCCTAAAAAAGTATGGCAATTGTTTGCAGAAAATTATTATTTATTTGCAGGAACTCCTTCCGGTGTTTGGCTTGATTATGAATTTAATAAAGTATTTGGGATAAAAGAAAAACTAAATGGCAATAATGCTCAAAAAGTTTTTGATATGATAAATGAGCAGTTGCAAACCGAAGAATTTCTTCCACGCAACTTATTTAAGAAATTTAATATTGAAATTTTAACAACCACAGATGCTGCAACAGACCAATTAATTAATCATCAACAAATTAAACAATCTGGTTGGGATGGAAGAGTCATACCATGTTTTCGTCCAGACGGATTAACAAATTTATTAAATCCAAATTGGAAAAATGAGTTAACCGAATTAGGAAAACTAACCTCTCTAGATGTAAATAATTATAAAAATTTTATATCAGCACTTGAAATGAGACGGGAGTATTTCAAGAGTATGGGAGCCACATCTACAGATCACGGAGTAATTTCTCCTTTCACATATAAATTAACAGAAGGTGAAGTGAACGCTATATTTTCTCGCGCACTCAATGGAAAAGCAACCGAGAGAGATGCCGAATTATTTACAGCCAATATGTTAATGGAAATGGCAAGAATGAGTTGCGATGATGGTTTGACAATGCAAATTCACGCTGGATCAAACAGAAATCATAATAATGTAATTTACGAAAAGTATGGGTTGGATAAAGGCTGCGATATTCCGCAAAGAACAGATTACACAGAAAATCTCAAAGAATTATTAAACGCTTACGGAAACAATCTAAATTTTACAGTAATAGTATTCACTCTTGATGAAACAACTTATTCTCGAGAACTTGCTCCGCTTGCGGGTCATTATCCTGCAATGAAATTAGGTCCGGCATGGTGGTTTCATGATAGTATTGAAGGAATGACTCGTTACAGACAAATGGTAACAGAAACTGCGGGCTTTTATAACACAGTTGGCTTTAATGATGACACGCGCGCGTTTGTTTCAATTCCAGCAAGACATGATGTGGCCCGCAGAGTTGATGCTAATTTTTTAGGCGGTTTAGTTGCAAGGCATATAATTAATGTTGATGAAGCAAAAAATATAATTAAAGATCTGACATATAATCTAGTAAAGAAAGCTTATAAATTATAAATCTGATAAAGGTTCAAAATGATTTTAGAAAAAATACAAACAATAGCGGAAACATCTTCACAAGATGAGTCCAATGAATTAGTTAAACTTGATTCCATTTTATCCAATGAAATATTGATTTATCCCAAATCAATTAACACGGTTAATAAAATTATACTTTTTATTGGTAAAGAGAATTTCGAGAAATATTTATTTGTAGTTGTAAAGGCTGACGAATCCAATTTGCTTGATAAGTTTAATGGAAAAATTATTGAAAGTGCAGATAATTCTGTAAATATCAAACAATGTTCTCTGGATAATGCAAATGCAGTTGTAATTCAAGATTTACTTCCATTTACAAAACCAGTTTTATTGGGTTTATCAAACTCATTTGGATTTGGAGATAGAATAGGATTGGCAAATCCAGCACATGTTCGTTCTTTAGCAGGAAGTGACTTCAAGCCAATATTTGCTCAACAGTCAATTAGAGAACTAACAAGAACAAAACGTACCCCCGATGAAGTTATGGATGCGGCGATATGGGCTGTGCTTCAAGAAGGATATAAAAAAGGATTTGGTGCGGATGCAGATCATCTCAAGAGTACCGCTGATATTGACTTAATGATAAATGCCGGGTTTACCTTTTTCACATTTGATCCTAGTGAGTTTGTTATAAATGAAGCTGATACATTGAGTATTGATGAACTAGAAAAGAAAACTGAAGAGATAAATTGGAACCAACTTAATGACTCATTTTTACAATTAAAAGAACGTTATAATGAAGTAAAGTTTGATCTTAAAGAAGGACTAATTATTCAACCAACTTATGAAGATATGCTTCGAGCAAGTGTAAAATATGGAAATGCAGTTGCACATATAAAAACTTTATTTGATTATCTAAGTAATACTTATTCAAATTTACCTTATGAAGTCGAAATATCTGTTGATGAAACTGAATCTGTTACAACTCCATTCGAACATTTTTTCATGGCTTCAGAACTCAACAGACTAGGAGTCAAAATTGTTAGTCTAGCACCAAGATTCATTGGAGATTTTGAGAAAGGTATTGATTATAAAGGTGATATAGAACTATTTAAAAAAGAGTATTTAAAGCATGTTAAAATTTCTGAATATTTCGGCTCTTATAAAATTAGCCTTCATTCAGGTAGTGATAAGTTTGGAGTTTATAAGGCAATAGGACAATTAAAACGTGGTTATACTCATGTAAAAACAGCTGGCACAAGTTATCTTGAAGCTCTTAAAGTTGTTGCTTTTGCTCAGCCAGATGAGTTTAGAAAAATTTTAAATTTCTCAAGAATAGAATATGAAAAAGAAAAACATTCCTATCATGTTTCTGCAGATTTGGAAAACGTTAGTGCTGCAGAAAATTATACAGATGAACAATTACTTGAACTCTTTAACCAAAATGATGCAAGACAAGTTTTGCACGTTACATTTGGGAAAGTACTTACGACTGTTGATGAAAACGGGAAGTCACTATTCAAAGATAAGATTTATGACTGTTTAAAAAAGAATGAAGAAGTACATTATAATTATTTAATTAACCATTTTAAAAATCATTTAAATCCATTTAACTAAATATGACAAGAGAAGAAATTAGAAATAATATACTACAGAACAAAGTAGTGGCCGTTGTTAGAATGAAAAATCCTAATCAGCTGTTAAAAGTTATTGAAGCGATTATGAAAGGCGGCGTTACCGGTATTGAATTGACAATGACAATTCCAAATGCCATTGAAGCAATTGAGAAAGCAAATAAAGAATTTGGTGATGATATTTTACTTGGAGTTGGTTCAGTAACAGATTCTAAAGTTGCGCTTGAAGCAATAAATGCGGGAGCAAAGTTCGTCGTTAGTCCAATATACAAACCTGAAGTTGTTGCTGCTGTGATTGAAAAAAACTTGGTTGTAATTCCAGGAGCGTTTTCGCCGACAGAAATTCAAAATGCTTATGAACAAGGTGCAGATTTTGTAAAAATTTTCCCGGCAGATAACTTGGGAATGTCTTTCATTAAATCAATCAAGGCTCCGCTTCCGCATCTGAAGGTTATTCCTACAGGGGGAGTAACACTGGAGAATGCAATTGATTGGATAAATCATGGTGCAAGTGCTGTTGGCATTGGTTCTGCGCTGGTTGATAATAAAGCAATAGAGAATGAAAATTATTCTCAATTAACTGAAAATGCAAAAATACTTTGCTCAAACTTAGAAATTAATTAGGAGATAAAATGCAGAAATATTCATTTGATGATTTGAACGGAAAAGTTTGTGTGCTTACCGGCGGCGGTGGAGTTATTGGCGCAGTTCTGGCCAAAGGTTTAGCTGAGGTTGGAGTTAAGTTAGCAATTCTTGATATTAAAAAGGAATTTGCAGATAAAGTTGCTGATGAAGTAATTAAAGGTTTTGGTACAGAGGCTATTGGAGTTGAGGCAAACGTGCTTGATAAATCTTCATTGGAGAGTGCAAAAAAAATAGTAATTGAAAAATTTGGAAATGTTGATATTCTAATAAATGGAGCAGGCGGAAATTCACCAAAAGCTACAACCAAAGATGAGTTTATAACAGATGAAAATATTAACTCTTTAGAAAATACTTTTTTTGGTTTAGAACTTGAAGGATTTCAAAAAGTTTTTGACCTAAATTTTCTTGGCACATTATTGCCGACAATGGTATTTGCAAAAGAAATGGTTGAACGAAAATCCGGTGTAATACTTAATGTATCCTCGATGAATTCATTCAGACCCTTAACAAAAATTCCTGCTTACTCAGCAGCAAAATCTTCTATAAATAATTTTACAGAATGGTTAGCAGTCCATTTTGCAAAAATGAATGTACGGGTAAATGCAATAGCGCCGGGCTTTTTCTTAACAAATCAAAATAGATTTTTATTGTTAGATGAAAAGACAAACGAATTAACTGCACGCGGTAAAAAAATTATTGATAATACGCCGATGAATAAATTTGGTGAAACAGAAGATTTAGTTGGAGGAACTCTGTTCTTACTTTCAAATCTATCCAGCTTTATTACCGGAACAGTTATGCCGATTGATGGCGGATTCAATATTTATAGCGGTGTTTAATTAAGTAATTTCAAAAATAAATTTTACATAGAAGGAAATATTTATGAGTTTAGAATTAAAGAAAGATTATAAGTATTCATTGTTAGTTCCTACAAGTATGGGCGTAAGACTAACACCAGTTAACGGACAGCCAGTGCATACAAGTAATAATTTTGTAATGGAAGTTACCAGTGCCGAAACAAATGTGGCAAGTGTTTCTTCTTATTTAGGCTTACCAGTAAAAGTTTTAACCAAGTTTGTAAAAGATAGTCCAATTTCTAATCTTATAAAAAGAAATCTAAAAAACCGTAATATGGATTATGAAGGTCTAGAAGTTCCTCAAGGAGGACCTTGGGGTTATCGTCATCAATTTAATATTGCTGATAGTGGTTATGGATCACGTGGACCAAGAGTTCATAATGACCGAGCCGGTGAAGTTGGAAGGACTCTTAATGTAAAAGATTTCGATTTAGAAAAAATATTTGGAAAAGAAGGCGTTCAAATTATGCATCTCTCCGGTTTAATTGCGGCATTATCACCAGAGACCAGTGAATTCTGTCTTGAGTTAGCTCGGGCTGCAAAAAAATATGGGACTAAAATTTCGTTCGACTTAAACTATAGAGCATCTTTTTGGAAGGGAAGAGAAGGTGAATTAAAAGCTGCTTTCGAAGAGATTGCTTCCGTGTCTGATATTTTAGTTGGCAACGAAGAAGATTTTCAACTTTGTTTTGGAATAGAAGGACCAGAAGCCGGTGGAAAAAGTATTGAAAATAAAATTGAATCATTTAAGGGATTGATTAATAAAGTAAAAATCAGATTCCCGAATGCCTCAGTTTTTGCTACAACCTTAAGAGAAGTTGAGCACTCAAACAAACATCTTTGGGGAGCAATAATGCTGGAAGGGGATAATTGGCATGTTGTAAATCCGAGAGAGATACATGTATTAGATAGGATCGGCGGCGGCGATGGTTTTGTTGGCGGAATGCTTTATGCAATCTTAAAAAATATGTCTCCGGAAAAATGGATTCAATTCGGTTGGGCAAGCGGCGCATTGGCAACAACTTTCTTGACAGATTATGCTCAGCCTTCAGACGAAGAAATGGTCTGGAGTGTTTGGGAAGGTAACGCAAGAGTTAAAAGATAAGATTAAAAATATTTATTGATAAGATTATGAAAGGAAAAAACTAGATGTTGCTATATGCAAGAGGCTCTGAAACCGATGTGATTGATTCACAAGCTTTGAAAGAAGCTTTGTTTTCATCATTTGAAAAACTTGGTGATAAGAAAAAAGTTTTGGCAATACCGCCCGATTTTACACGTTATCATTCACGTGCAGGTGAGCTAACAACATTTGCTTACGAGTTCTATCAAAAAGAAATGACTGATATTTTGCCTGCTTTAGGTACTCATTTTGCAATGACTGAAAAAGAAATTGATAAGATGTTTCCTGGAGTACCTCAAAATTTATTTAGAGTTCACAATTGGAAAAATGACCTTGTAACCTTGGGTACAGTTCCTTCTGAATTTATTAAAGAAGTTTCGGATGGAAGAGTAGATTATGATTGGAAGGCTCAAGTAAATAAACTATTAGTGGAAGGAAACTTTGATTTAATTTTGTCAATAGGTCAAGTTGTGCCTCATGAAGTTGTGGGAATGGCAAACTACAACAAAAATATATTTGTTGGAACCGGCGGTTCGGAAGGGATAAATAAAAGTCATTTTCTTGGTGCAGCTTATGGAATGGAACGAATGATGGGAAGAGCTGATACACCAGTAAGGAAAGTACTTAACTATGCTTCTGATAATTTTGCTAAACATTTACCCATAATTTATATTCAGACAGTTATTGGTAAAGATGAGAATGGGAAACTGGTTGTGCGCGGTTTATACATTGGCGATGATTATGAATGTTTTAAACTTGCGGCTGAGCTTTCATTAAAAGTAAATTTTGTAATGCTTGATGAACCACTTAAAAAAGTTGTGGTATATCTTGATCCATCCGAATTTAAATCAACCTGGTTGGGCAATAAAAGTGTTTATAGAACAAGAATGGCTATAGCTGATGGCGGAGAATTAATTGTGCTTGCTCCGGGTTTAAGAGAGTTTGGCGAAGATCCTGGTATAGATAAACTAATTAGAAAATATGGCTATGTAACAACGCCGGAAGTTTTGGAATTAGTTGATAAAAATGAAGATTTGAAAAACAATTTAAGCGCAGCAGCTCATTTAATTCACGGTTCTTCTGAAGATAGATTTAAAATTACATATTGCCCTGGAAAAATTACCAAAGAAGAAATTGAGAGTGTAAATTTTAATTATGCTGATTTAGATGAGATGACAAAAAAATATAATCCGGAAGTTTTACAAGATGGTTTTAATACAATGCCTGATGGAGAAGAAATATTCTACATATCAAATCCAGCATTGGGTTTGTGGGCTTGGAAAGATAAATTTTTAGTTTAATTATTGATGAACAATAAAATTAAAATAGTTGCTGATGACAAAATACCTTTTCTAAAAGGTGTGCTAGAACCATATGCTGATGTAGAATATTTTCCCGGAAGTAAAATCTCGAAAGAAAATATTTTAAATGCGGATGCTTTAATTGTGCGAACAAGAACCAAGTGCAATAAAGATTTAATGGATGGAACGAAAATAAAAATAGTTACTACTGCAACGATTGGCACTGATCATATTGACATTGATTATTGTGATCAAAATAATATTAAATGGCTGAATGCACCTGGATGTAATTCAACTTCCGTTATGCAATACATTAGTTCGGTCCTATTAACTTTGGCCCAACTTGAGAATTCTAATTTAGCAGAAAAAACAATAGGCATTATTGGCATTGGAAATGTTGGAAGCAAAATTAAGAAAGTGGCAGAAATATTAGGTATGAAAGTTTTATTAAACGATCCGCCGAGAGAGAGAGAAGAAGGTGGTAATAAGTTTTGCAGTTTAGATAAAATTATAAAAGAAAGTGACATCATTACTTTTCATGTCCCTTTAAATAAACAAGGGATTGACAAAACTTTTCATTTAGCTGATGAAACATTTTTTAATAAATTAGAGAAAAAGCCTATTATTATTAACTCATCACGGGGTGAAGTAATTAAAACTGTCGCATTAAAAGAGGCAATAAAAAATGATAAAGTTAACAGTGTAGTTTTAGATGTTTGGGAGAATGAGCCTAATATTGATTTAGAACTTTTAGATTTAGTTAAGTTTTCAACTCCGCATATTGCCGGTTATTCTGCCGATGGAAAAGCAAATGGAACTGCAGTTTGCGTAAATGCAATAAATGATTATTTTAAATTCGGAATGAAATCAAATTGGTATCCAGAACATATTCCATCACCAAAAAATGCGAATGAAATAAAAATAAATTGTGAAAGTAAGAGTGATCAGGAAATATTAAGTGAAGCTGTTAAAAATACTTATTTTATTGCGGATGATGATAAAGTACTAAGGAATTCACCAGAGACCTTTGAAAAACAAAGAGGTGATTATCCAATCAGAAGAGAGTTTCAGAATTATGAAATCACACTACTAAATTGTAAAACTGATATAGCTGAAAAAGTTAAAAAGTTGGGCTTTAAAATAAAAATTTAGATGTTTTTTTAGAAATACCTAATCATGAAATTAAATTAATTATTCATAATAAATTGAGAGTTAAAATAATGGAAAAAAAAAAGCAGATATTGGAATTGTTGGTTTAGCAGTAATGGGAGAGAACCTTGTCCTTAACATGGAGAGCAAAGGTTTTACTGTTGCAGTTTATAACCGTACAATTGAAAAAGTCGATAATTTTGTAAACGGAAGAGCCAAAGGCAAAAATATTGTTGGCTCACATTCAGTTGAAGAATTTGTATCATCATTAAAATCACCAAGAAAAGTAATGTTAATGGTTAAAGCCGGAAAACCTGTTGATGCTTTTATAGATCAGGTAATTCCTCACCTTGAAGCAGGTGATATAATTATTGATGGAGGTAATTCTCATTTCCCGGATACAATTAGAAGAACAAAATATGTTGAGAGCAAAGGTTTACTTTATATTGGAACTGGAGTTTCCGGTGGTGAAGAAGGTGCTTTATTAGGCCCATCAATAATGCCAGGCGGATCTCCAAAAGCTTGGGAATTTGTAAAACCAATATTTCAATCTATTTCTGCAAAGGTTGAAGATGGAACACCTTGCTGTGATTGGGTTGGAGAAGACGGTGCCGGACATTTTGTAAAAATGGTTCATAATGGTATTGAGTACGGAGATATGCAGCTTATAACTGAAGCATATCAAATTATGAAAGACCTTTTGGGAATGAATGCAGATGAAATGCACGAAGTATTTAAAGAATGGAATAAAGGTGAGTTGGATAGCTACTTAATTGAAATCACAAGAGATATTTTAGCTTTTAAAGATGAAGATGGAAAACCTTTAGTAGATAAAATCCTTGATACAGCAGGACAAAAGGGAACCGGAAAATGGACTGGAATTTCTGCATTAGATTTGGGCGTGCCTCTAACTTTAATTGGCGAAGCAGTTTTTGGAAGATGTTTATCTGCTCAAAAGAAGGAAAGAGTTGAGGCTTCAAAAATTTTAACTGGACCAACTCCAAAATTTGAAGGTGATAAAAAAGAATTTATTAAAGATTTAGAAAAAGCATTGTACGCTTCTAAGCTTGTATCTTATGCACAAGGCTACGTTTTAATGAAAGCAGCCGCTGAAGAGTATAACTGGAATTTGAACAATGGCGGTATTGCTTTAATGTGGAGAGGTGGATGTATTATTCGTTCAGCATTTTTAGGAAAGATTAAAACTGCTTTTGATAATAATCCAAATTTAACTAATCTATTGTTGGATCCGTTTTTCAAATCAAAAATAGAAGAAGCACAAGCCAGTTGGAGAAAAGTTATTGCAACAGCAGTAACAAACGGAATATGGGTGCCCGCATTAAGCACTGCATTAAATTATTTTGATGGATTTAGAAACGAAAGATTACCAGCTAATTTATTGCAAGCTCAGCGTGATTATTTTGGAGCACATACTTACGAAAGAACTGATAAACCAAGAGGAGAATTTTTCCATACTAATTGGACAGGTCGTGGCGGTGATACAGCTTCATCAACATATACTGTATAATTAAATAAAAGACTATGAAAAAACTATATAAGATATTCTTAATTCTATTTCTTTCACTTGCATTTTTATCTTGCGGAAAAGTTACCGGAGTTAAGAAACTAAAAATCGGTCATGGACTTGATCAATCTCATCCGGTGCACAAAGCAATGCTGTATTTGGCTGAGCGGGCAAAGGAAAAATCAAATGGTACTTTGCAAATTTCTGTTTATCCAAGTCAGCAATTAGGTACAGAACGGGAATGTCTTGAACTGCTTCAAATAGGAAGTTTGGCAATGACAAAAGTGTCTTGTTCTGTAATTGAAGGCTTTGTCCCAATTTTCAAGGTATTTAGTCTCCCTTACATTTTTAGAAGTGAAGAACATAAGTTTAATGTTTTTGAAGGTGAAGTAGGAAGAGACTTACTACTTAGTCCCCAAAAATATTGGCTTAGAGGATTATGCTTTTATGATGCCGGAAGCAGAAGTTTTTACACAAAAGATAAACCAATAAACACTCCGGCTGATTTAACTGGATTAAAAATCAGAACACAAGAAAGTGCTACTTCTGTTAAGTTGGTAAATGCTTTAGGCGGTTCGGCAACACCTATTTCTTGGGGAGAGCTTTATACAGCCCTTCAGCAGGGGGTAGTAGACGGTGCTGAAAATAATCCGCCAAGTTTTTATCTATCCAGACATTATGAAGTTTGTAAATATTACTCGATTGATGAGCACACTTCAGTGCCGGATGTTTTAGTAATAAGTACAGTTGTATGGAATGATTTAACAGAGCAGGAGCAGAAGTGGATTCAAGAAGCAGCTGATGAATCTTATCTTTATCAAAAAAGTTATGGCAAGAATCTACAATGGAATCTTTGAAAGCTGTTGAAGCAGCGGGGGTTGAGGTAATTTATCCCGATAAAGCTCCATTCATTGAGAAAGTTCAGCCAATGTTGGAAGAGTACAAAACAGAAAAAGCAGTTTATGATCTCATTCAAAAAATAAAGAATGTAAAATGATTTTAACAAATGTAAAAAATAAAATTGATGTAATTCTAAAATGGCTGCTTGTATTCATAATGGCGGCAATGACGCTGAATGTATTATGGCAAGTATTTTCAAGATTTATTTTGCAAGACCCGAGCTCAATAACTGAAGAGCTTGCGAGGTATATGTTAATATGGATTGGAATGCTTGGTGCCGCTTATGTAGCAGGACAAAAGATGCATCTTGCAATAGATTTGCTATCGACCAAATTAAGCGGCTTAAAAAAATCTTATTTAGAAATTATAATTCAGTTGTTCATTTTCTTATTTTCATTTTTTGTTATGGTAATTGGCGGAATAAGACTTGTACAAATTACGCTTTCATTAAATCAAATTTCTGCGGCTTTGCAAATCCCTTTGGGATATGTTTACAGCGTGGTTCCAATAAGCGGTGCACTGATGATGTTCTATTCAATTACTTTTATAATTGAAGAAATTAAGAAAAAAAGTAATAGCTAAAAATTTTCCAAATTATACTGAGAAAGATTAATGGAAATATATGAAATATTAGTTCTGGTTTTAACCTTTGTAATTCTACTTTCAATCGGAGTGCCAATTTCTTTTAGCATTGGTATCTCAAGTTTGTTGACAATGCTTCTTAGCATAAATACAATTCCATCGCTAACCACTGTTTCACAGCGTATGGCAACTGGTTTAGATAGTTTTGCACTGCTTGCAATACCATTTTTTATTCTTGCCGGACAGTTAATGAACAGCGGAGGAATTGCAAGACGGCTTATAGATTTTGCAAAAGTTCTCGTTGGCAAAATGCCGGGTGGGTTAGCATTTGTGAATATATTAGCGGCAATGTTATTCGGCGCTATCTCCGGTTCTGCTGTTGCAGCAGCTTCTGCAATTGGCGGATTTATGACTCCAATTATGGCGAAGGAAGGTTACGATAAATCTTTTTCAGCTGCAGTTAATATTACCTCTGCCACTACTGGTTTAATAATTCCACCGAGTAATATTTTAATTGTTTATTCATTAGCGAGCGGTGGAGTTTCAATTGCTGCGTTATTTTTAGCTGGCTATATCCCAGGAATTATTTTTGGTTTATCACTTATGGTTGTTGCGTTTGTTTATGCTAAAAAACATAAGTATAAAGTGAACTATGAATTTAATCTCGGCTACGCAGTTAAAACTTTTTTTGATGCACTCCCAAGTTTACTTTTAATCATAATTGTAATTGGCGGAATAGTTGCCGGATATTTTACGGCGACTGAAGCATCTGCGGTTGCGGTTCTATACGCATTTATTCTATCAGTTTTCATTTACAAAGAAATTAAATTTAAAGATTTACCAAATATTTTATTGGGCAGTGCATCAACAACCGCAATAGTTATGCTGCTTGTTGGAACCTCGATGGCAATGAGTTGGGTTATGGCTTATGAAAATATTCCGCAAAACGTTGCTCAGGCTTTGCTTGCACTTTCTGATAATAAAATTGTAATACTAATAATCATAAATATAATTCTTCTGTTCATTGGTACTTTTATGGATATGACTCCAGCGGTATTAATATTTACCCCCATATTCTTACCTGTTGTAGCACAACTCGGAGTCAATCCAATTCATTTTGGTATAATGATGGTAATGAATTTAAGTGTTGGATTATGTACACCGCCAGTGGGAAGTGTTTTATTTGTTGGATGCTCAGTTGCAGATTTGCCAATTACAAAAGTAATTAAGCCGTTGATCCCAATGTTTATTGCTATGATTGTTGCATTACTTTTAGTCACATATATTCCGGAACTAAGTTTATTTGTTCCGCAGTTATTCGGATATTAAAATAAAGGAGATATAAAATGGAAGTTAGATATTCACCAGACAAAGAAGGATTTAAGAAATTTACTACTGATGAACTAAGAAAAAGTTTTTTAATTGATAGTTTATTTGTTAAAAACCAAGTACCGATGGTCTATTCTGATGTTGATAGATCAATAACAGGTTCAGCAGTTCCTGTTGGTAAAACATTAAAGTTAACGGCCTCTAAAAAAGAAATGGCTGCAAATTATTTTACTGAAAGAAGAGAAATTGGTATCATCAACATTGGTGATAAAGGAACAATTACCGTTGATAAGAAAAACTATTCAATGAATCATATTGATGCTCTTTATGTTGGAAAAGGTGCAAAAAATATTTCATTTAAAAGTTCAAACTCCAAAAAGCCAGCAATGTTTTATTTTGTCAGCTATCCCGCTCATACTGCCTTCCCGGATAAACAAGTAAAACTTGAAGATGCAGAGTCTGTAAAATTAGGCAGTTTAGCTGATTCAAATGCCAGAACAATTCACAAATACATTTTACCGGGCAAAGTAGAAACATGTCAGCTAGTAATGGGCTTAACAATATTAGAGGAAGGAAGTGTTTGGAATACAATGCCTGCTCATACACACCAAAGAAGAAGTGAAGTTTATATGTATTTTGGTTTAAGAAAAGATTCAGTTGTTTTCCACATGCTTGGAGAAGCAGAGGAAACAAGACATGTTGTTATGAGAGATAAGCAAGCAGTGCTGTCAACTAGTTGGTCAATGCACGCTGGTGCTGGAACTCAAAACTATTCATTCATCTGGGCAATGGGCGGCGAGAATCAAGTCTTTGATGATATGGACTGGATTAAAATGGAAAGTTTAAAATAAAATATTAAATATGGCGAACTTCAAAGAAGATGCAATGAAAATTTCACATAATGAAATATGAATATTCGGTTTGCTAATTATTGAAAAAATAAACGTAAAATAAATTAAGGTAATAAAATGATTTTAGATAAATTCAAATTAGATGGAAAGACTGCTCTTGTAACCGGTGGAAATAAGGGCATTGGAAAAGGTTATGCAACCGCTCTTGCAGAAGCTGGAGCTAATATTATAAGTGTTTCTTATGAAAGTGATTTTACAGAAATAGAAAAAATAGTCACATCACTCGGACGTGAATTTAAAGGTTACACAAGTGATTTTTCAAATAGGGATTCACTATATAGCTTTATTAAACAAGTGAAAGAAGAAAATAGTAAAATTGATATTTTAATTAACAATGCCGGAACTATTTTGCGTAACCCAATAGTTGATCACTCTGATGAATATTGGGATAAAGTTATTGAAGTTAATTTAAGTGCGCAATTTATACTTACCAGAGAAATTGGTAAAGGCATGATTGAACGCGGTTATGGAAAAGTTGTTTTTATTGCGTCTCTTTTATCTTTTCAAGGTGGAATTACTGTTCCGGGTTATGCTGCAAGTAAGGGAGCTGTTAAACAACTTACGCAAGCGTTTTCTAATGAGT
Source organism: Ignavibacteriales bacterium (assembly GCA_020635285.1). GTDB lineage: Bacteria > Bacteroidota > Ignavibacteria > Ignavibacteriales > Melioribacteraceae. The sequence goes on from JACKAB010000005.1 coordinate 557,085, forward strand.
GGGCTTCAAAAGGAATTAATATCAATGCAATTGCACCAGGTTATATTTCAACAGATAATACAGCTGCACTTAGAGCAGATGAAAATAGAAACAAAGCAATCCTAGAAAGAATTCCACAAGGTAAATGGGGCACTCCAGAAGATTTAATGGGTACCGTAGTCTTTCTTTCTTCACCAGCATCAGATTATCTTAATGGCGGAGTTATACTTGTTGATGGCGGATGGATGGGAAGATAGATAATGCCAAATGGTAAATTTAGGTTTGTAATAATTGGAAGTGGAAACATCGCCAACACTTTTATATCTGCAATTGAAAAAATTAATAATGCTGAAGTAGTTGGCGTTGTTTCAAGAAGCCTAAATAAACCTTCAAAATATCCAAATCTAAATTCATATAAGAAATTAAGTGATGTTGACGAAAAATTTGATGCTGTAATAATTTGTACTCCAAATGGTTTGCACCATATAAGTGCAATAGAAGCCGCCAGCTTGGGTAAACATGTCCTCTGTGAAAAGCCGATCGATATAAATTTAGATTCAATTGATAAGATGATTTTGGCTTGCAGAGAAAACAATGTAAAGCTTGGTGTAACTTACCAAAGAAGATACAGTTCAGATAATCCAATTATAAAAAAGCTAATCGACGCTAATAAATTGGGGAAAATATTTTCAGTTGATCTTTCAGTTAAAAATTATAGAGATGATAATTATTACAACTCGGGTGAATACCGCGGAACTTATAAAATAGATGGCGGCGGTCCTTTTATTCAGCAAGCCTCGCATTACATTGATCTATATTATTGGTTTTTTGGTAAGCCAAATAAAATAGTAAGTAAGTTAGGAACATTTGTTCATGATATTGAAGTAGAAGATCATGGTGCGGTGATTTTTTCACATGAGAACGGAATGATATCAACAATTACCGCATCAACTGCAACCAAGCCTGGCTTTCCTGCAAAAATGGAAATTTATTCTGATAAAGGATGTTTAATTCTTGAAAATGATGTAATAACAAAATGGCAGATTGATGATTTGCCAAATCCCACTAAACAAAAAAGTGTAAATACGCATTCCGGTTCTGCAACTGCTGCAGTTGATGATACGACAAATCATGAATTTTTAATCAAAGATTTTATTGACGCAGTTTCTAATAATCACGATCCTCTAATTACAGGTGAATCTGCAAAAAATGCAACTGAGATAATTCTTGAAATTTATCAAAAACAATTCTAGTCCGATTGCAAAATGGCAAACGTAGATTATAAAAAACTGCTTTCCATATTTGAATCAATTCTACTTAATAATGGTTTTAATAAAACCGATGCAAATAGTTGTGCAGAAATATTTACAGAAAATACATTAGTCGGAGTTTCATCCCACGGAGTAAATAGATTTGCGGCATTTATAGATCTAATAAAATCCGGACATATAAAACCATCATCAAAACCAACCAAAGAAAATTCTTTTAACGCATTTGAACAATGGAACGGAAATTTAGGTGCCGGACCTTTGAACGCAAAAGCAATGACCGAACGAGCGATTGATTTATCTAAGGAATTTGGGATTGGCTGTGTAGCATTAAAAAATACGAATCACTGGATGCGGCCTGGTTACTATGCTTGGGAGGCTGCCAGTAAAGGATTTATTTTCATTTGCTGGACTAATACAATTCCCATTATGCCTCCGTGGGGAGCCAAAAGAATCCACAACCGGAAATAATCCAATTGTCTTTGGTGTTCCGCGAAAAGAGGGCAATATAGTTTTAGATATGGCGCTTGCACAATACTCATATGGTAAATTAGCAAATTATGCACGCGAAGGAAAAGAGCTTCCTTATTTTGGCGGATATGATAAAAACGGAAATCTCACAAAAAATGCTAAAGAAATTTATGAAGCCGAACGCCCATTGCCTATTGGTTATTGGAAAGGTTCGGGCTTAGCACTTTTGCTGGATTTAATTGCATCAATACTTTCTGGTGGCAACTCGACATATGATTTGAGTAAAGATAAAATTGATTCCGGCATGTCTCAAGTTTTTATTTCAATTGATCCAAATAAATTTGCTGCAATGGAAATTATTGACAAAACTGTGAATGAAATTCTTGAGTATTATTTAAGTGCTGAAAAAATTGGAGATCAAGAATTATCATATCCTGGTGAGCGGATTGTTAAAACAAAAGCAGCCAATCTAAAAAATGGAATTGAAATTAATGAACAAGTCTGGAAAAAAGTAATGGCACTATTGGAGACAAAATGAAAAAAGTTAAATGGGGAATTATTGGAGTTGGAAACGTAACGGAAGTTAAAAGCGGTCCGGCATTTAACAAAGTTGAAAACTCTGAAATTGTAATAGTGATGAGAAGGGATTTAGCAAAAGCGGAAGATTATGCAAAACGGCATTCAATCCCAAGTTTTACAGATAACGCAAACGACATTTTTAACAATCCGGAAATTGATGCAGTTTATATAGCAACTCCGCCTTCATCGCATGCGGAATATACTATTAAAGCGGCAGAAGCAGAAAAGCATGTTTACGTAGAAAAGCCTATGGCAACAACTTTTGATGAATGTATAAAAATGGTAGAAGCTTGCAAAGCCAATAATGTTAAGTTATTTGTAGCATATTACAGAAGGGAATTAGAATACTTCAAAAAAATTAAAGAGTTGATTGATAATAAAATTATTGGCGATATAAAATTTGTGGATGTTAAATTATTATTTAAGCCGAACAAAGAAGATTATGAAAAAGATAATTTACCTTGGCGAGTTAAAAAGGAAATTGCAGGAGCCGGTTATTTTTATGATTTAGCTTCACACCAGTTTGATTTTTTAGATTACATATTTGGACCAATAAAATCAGTTTGTGGAAGCTCAACAAATCAATTGAAATTATATGAAACAGAAGATATAGTTAGTGCTTCTTTTTTGTTTGATTCAAATATTATTGGCAGCGGTACTTGGTGCTTTACAATGGAGAACGAAGAAAATTTTGACAAAACCGAAATTGTTGGAAGCAAAGGGAAAATAATTTTTTCTTTTTTTAATCCAACCCCAATTGAAGTTTATGTAAATGGCAAAACTGAAGTAATTAAAATTGATTATCCTCAACATGTGCAGCAAGCGCTGATTGATTCCGTTGTTAAAGATATATTAGGAGAAGGAAATTGTGTGAGCACAGGTGAAAGTGGAGCAAGAACAAATTGGGTAATGGAAAAAGTTTTGAGAAAAGTCTAAAAAATAAAGTAAAAGAAAATATCCAATAATGAACACGGAATTATGAATGATCAAGTAAAAATGAAAATCATTTATAACGGTGTGCAATAAGTTAAGTCTAGTAAAGAACAATAATTCTAAATTAGGATCATGGAATCTCTAATAATTAATTTGATTTAAAAACTGATAAGTTAGAATAAAATTAGAGGTGTTAAGTAGCGAAAAATAAAAATCAATAAAGATGTGATATCTTAATGTATGTAAAAATAAAACTATTGAAAGTTAAAAAAAGAATATTAATTATGTTTTATATCATAAATGAAAGTTTGAGTTAAATATTTATCCAATAATTATAAATATGGTTTAAAACTTTTTGAACAACAAATCTACAAATACTTCAATTAAAATTAATAAAATCCTAAGTTATTAGATAGAGTTAGAGCAACTTTACGAGCCAACCGATACAGTGATAAAACAGAAGAAGCCTATTTACCCCATGAGATATTCGTATAATTTATGAAATATTATTATGTATATATTCTGCAATCTGAATTAGATAACAACTTTTATACTGGCTATACCCAAAATTTGCAAAACAGAATTGAGCAACATAATTCCGGTAAAGTTCAATCAACGAAATTACGACAACCTTTAAAATTAGTATACTGGGAAGGCTGTTTGAACAGAACAGATGCAACTAAAAGAGAAAAATATTTAAAAACTGCTTGGGGAAAAAGGTATATAAAAGTAGAATTCAAAATTATCTCACGGGGTAAAAATGGATTAAAGAATATATACTATTCAATAACAAGGAACATCCGAAAAACCTAAAGAAAGAAGCCTTAGAAAAATTTTTAACTCATCTCGCTATTGAAAGAAAAGTTTCAGCCTCAACTCAGAACCAAGCATTAAACGCAATTCTTTACTTATATAAAAAAGTATTAAATATTGAAATTGGCTGGTTAGAAGATGTGCAGCGAGCCAAGCGTAGTTTACGCTTACCGGTTGTCTTTACAAAAAGAGAAGTCCATGATGTGATTGAAAATTTAGATGGAACCTCCAAACTGGTAGCTTCACTTTTGTATGGCGGTGGTTTAAGACTTGGTGAGGCTTTGCGTTTAAGAATTAAGGATATTGACTTTAATTATAAAATGATAACCGTAAGAGAGGCTAAAGGTGAGAAAGATAGACAAACAATTTTACCAACTATTTTGCTGGCGGCATTAGAAAAGGAAGTAAAGAAAGTCAAGGTTATACACGATAATGATCTAAGAAGAGGCAGAGGTGAGACAATATTGCCAGCCGCATTAAGATTAAAGTACCCTAATGCCGGTAAAGAATTTGGGTGGCAATATATGTTCCCAGCCGATAAATTTATTTATGCTGAGAAATTTAATTTTTACTATAGGCATCATTTACATGAATCAACTGTGCAGAAAAGGATTAAAGAGGCAATAAGAAAAACTAAAATTACGAAGCAAGCAAGTTCTCATACATTCCGACACAGCTTTGCCACTCATCTTTTGGAAAATGGTTACGATATTAGAACTATTTACCCCATGAGATATGTAGCATGAAGTTTTATTATGTATATATCTTGCAATCAGATGTGGACAAATATTTTTATACTGGATATACAACTAATTTAAACAAAAGACTAAGTGAACATAATAATGGTAAGGTGAGATCAACGGAAAATAGAAGACCAATGAATTTAGTTTATTGGGAAGGTTGTCTAAATCAGCAAGATGCAACTAGTAGAGAAAAATATTTGAAAACCGCTTGGGGCAAAAGATACATTAAAAATAGAATTAAAAATTATCTCACGGGGTAAAGAGTTGTTAGGACATGCGAGCGTAAAAACAACTATGATTTATACTCATGTTTTGAATAGCGGAACCGGGGTAAGAAGTCCGTTGGACATGAATATTGAGTTTTAAAATGAGGAAGGGAATTGTTAATTTTAGTGGTTGATAGATCGGAAGAAATTGTCGGGAATATCAACCAGAAATACAACCAAAATTATACGCTAAAAAGTTTTAATTAAATAAGTTAATAAAGCACCAGTTTAATATTGGTGGGACATATTGCAGAAATATTTTCTTTTTTAGCCCTTTTAATAGGGATGGGTATTTCTGCTTAAGTAATAGTTAAATGAAGCCCTGGCGGGCAGTGTAGATAAAAGAAAGCTGATTTATAGTGAATAAGTTATGGAAAAAGTTAAAGTATCAGACATACTTTCTAATTCAATTGAGACTTATCGGCTTGACAGAAAGCTTTCGTGGAAACAAGAAAAAGTATTAAACAAGATTATCAATTGCTCCACTGAGCAAATGGAGTTACAGCAAATTACGTGCACCAAAAATGATTGTAATTATTCCCAAACAAGAAGAAGACCATGCAGGGATAGACATTGCAATAGATGTAACCAAAGCAAAAAACTCAAGTGGATGAAAAAGATGATGACAGATTTTCTTTCTGTTCCATATCATCATGTGGTGTTCACACTTCCGGAAGAATTACGAAACCTAACGATATGTAATCAAGCATTGTTATACGATATATTTTTAAGTCGAGTTTTAATGTTCTCAATAAGTTTGGGGAAGATCGAAAATACTTTGGAGGAAAAATTGGATTTATTGGATTGCTTCATACTTGGGGCCAAACCTTAACCTACCATCCACACATACATTTTATGGTGATGAGCGGCGGCATAAAGGATGCTACATTTAAGAAACTTCCTTACAGCAAAAAGTTCCTTTTCCCGGTAAAGGCAATGTCAAAGGTTATGATGGGAGAATTTATTGAAAAGCTGAAATGGAATTTTGAGAATGGTAAAATAAATTTTCCGGGAAAGCTTGAGGCAATTTCCAGCGATCAAAAGTTCAATAATTTTTTATACAACCTAAGTAAAAAGCATTGGGTTATTTTTAATAAGGCTCCACTAAATGGAACCTCAAGAGTCCTAGAATATTTAGCCAGATATACCCATAAAGTAGCAATGTCTAATTACAGAATTAAAGAATACAATAACAGTAATGTTGTTTTTGAGTACAAAGATTATAAGAATAAAAATGTTGATGGAGTATCTCAGAAAAAGTTAATGAGCCTAAGTGAAACGGAATTTACAAGAAGGTTCTTACTTCATGTATTGCCAAATGGTTTTAGAAAGTTAAGGTACGGTGGAATATTTTCTTCTAACCAGAAAAGGTTTGCCATTGCAACACTTAAACAATTTTATAAAAGTATTTTGGACAAGTTGAATTTACAATTTGACAACTGGTATAATGAAGTAAAAAAAATACATTGAAGTTTTGTGTCCGGTATGTGGTGATAAATTAAGTATAGTTACAATTTACCATAATACTAGCTAAAGGCAACTGTTGAGGGCTATATTAATATGGTGAAGCTTCATTTAACCAGTGTCTCAAGCGGTATGCTTCACTTAATCGTAATATTGGTAGTTTAGAACTTTTAATTAATTAGACTTTTGTGGTTGTAAAATAAATAATAAGTTAACCATGGCATTGGTAGCGGTATCTGTCGAGCATCCGCTTAAACACAACGCCATTATGCTGTAAAAAAATAAATAGCGACTATAAACTTCACATTAGGAGTAAATTATGACATCAAAAAAATCTCATTTTGGTTTTTGATTTTCACTTTAACACTTCCACTTTTCCTATCTAATACTTATGCAAAAAGAAGAATTAACTGAAGCTGAAAAGTCAAAAATAGCCACTGAAATTAATACTCTTTTTGAAAAGAGTTTGAAAGCTGGAGAAAGTTTAGATATTAATGGAATAACAGAAAATGTGAATGATACACTTAGAGCCGGATTCATTGATAATGGGGTGTATTTTAAATCATTTAATGAGAGGATGAGTGGATTCAAGAATGCAATTAATGGTATTGATTCTCAAGAAATGGCAATTGTAAATATAAAAATAACAATATTATCACCAAATGTAGTTTTACTTGCTTCTTCAGGTAATTATAAAGTTAAAATTTCTGATGGTCGTATTTTAGAAGGTAAATTTGCCTGGACATTCGTTTATTCAAAAATTAATAATGAATGGAAAATTGTACATACTCATATGTCTAATCCCAAGTAAATAAAAACCATGTAATAAAGGTGTTCAAAAAAAACAGCATAACCAGCAAATCAACCCGACCGCGAGGTCAAGCGGGCTTTGAGTTGTTCTAAAGAAAATAAGTTTTAAGAAAGTAGGCATTTAACATAGAAGTAAATAAATAATTAGTATCGCCACGTTTTTCCGGAAAGTTAAACGTGGCTACAAATTCTCGGCATTTGTGGTCAACCGGCTGAGCAGTTCTGGGCGGCGGGTTATTTGCAACGCCGTTATATAGCTATAAAAAATATGTGAGCATAAAGTATGAAAGTAATATTCATAATAATTATATTCTCCACTTTTTTACATTCACAACCTGATCATGACGCATCAAGTATTATTTATGGTTCATGCCCTTTTGAATGTTGTCAATTTGGGCAATGGATTATAAAAGATTCAATTAATGTATATCCAAATGAAGGTGATACAAATAGCATATCATTTGTGCTAAATGATGATGATACAGTTTTTGCAGAAACTGGGAATCTGCATTTTTACAAATTGGGAAAGTTTTAGTGTTGAGAGAAATTTACAACTTCCAACCTAATGATACCCTTAATGCATATAATTGTATCGAGGGGAATATTTAGTTTCGCATAAAAAAAAGAACTATTACGTAGAGATATTTTGGCCAATGTTTTATTCTGATAATGAAGATACTGAGGGAAATTATTTGCGTGCAATTAGTCAGCGTGAATATTTTGGGAAAATGGTTCAAAGACCAAAATCAGTTTGGTGGGTTAAAATAAACTCAACAAAAGGTGAAGGATGGTTAAAGCTCATAAATGAAACCCCATATTGTTTTTCAATTAAGGAAAAAATAAGTGGGAAAGATGGTTGTGAATAAAAGCTATATAACCAGCCGCTCAAGCCGACCGCCGTTGTCTTTGGCTGGGGTTTGTAAAAAGTAGCTTTGTAAGTTTTGTGAAAGTTTGCAATTAAAGTTTGTACAATAAATAAAAGTTAGTCGCCGTGTTTGCGGAGTAAAATAAACACGGCTTTGTAAAATTAAACATTCGTTGTTCTGTAAGTTTTTCGTTTAGGGCGGACGGCTTATCGGCAACGCCGTTAGCTGCTTAAAATATATATTGAAAATGAAAAAAAAAAATATTCACTTATTATAATTATTGTCCTTTTTTTAATTTAGACGGGTGTGCTCCATCAGTGAGTTTTTCGGGTAGAAGTAACCAAGCCTATTATAATGTAAAGGATTATGAACTTATTTATATCTGGAGAGGGATCGACTATCAGATAATTTAGATGAGTTAGGAGAAATTAGTGTTTATGATGCGGGTCTTGCTGTAAATTGTGATTATGATGATGTCATGATTAAAATTGAAGAAGAAGCAAAACGAATTGGTGCTGATGCTATAAAACTTACTGAAATACAACCTCCTGATGTATGGAGTACTTGTTATAGAATTAAAGCACTCGCGTATGCTTACAATGGTGAAGATTCCACTCAAATAACATATGAAAATATTCTAGCTCCAATGGATGTCCTGGATTCTGCATTTATTTCTTTTTACAGATTGTATAGAATGTTTAGAATATGGAGATTCTATAGTTAAATCAGATTATGGTAATGAAATAATTTTTATTCCGTTTAGTGGTTTTATTTCAATTATTGACGCTGGTGAAAATTATAAAAGGTATCCTTTAACAGAATCAAGAATTGATGAACATTTAAAATTGCTTTTGGATAGCTATGGAATGAAAGTCAATATATTAAATATTAATGAAGATTATTATGAATCCTTTTCGAATTATTATAATGAATTAGTTGAAAATCTCTTGTACAATTATGGTAATCCATTAAACTGGAATTTGAAAATTCAATTTCGGTAAAAAATAATAATAAATTATTTTATATCCCTATAGGAATTGAAAGAAAAGCTCAACAAGAGATTCGTGCACGATTTTACTCTGTTATTGTAAATGGTGCAGGAAAAATTATAAGCTTATATTGCCTAAATTATGAACAATGAATTATGGGAAAGAAATTTTAATAAATTTGCTAATGATATTGAAAATAAGTTGCCATTGATGAGAGAGGAATGATAATAAAAGAGCAGCTAACCAGTTGCTCAAGCCGACCGCTTCGCTCAATTCGGCAATAGGTGGTAAAAAGTTAGTTTTGTTTTTCATGTAATATTGAATTTGAACATTGTGCAATAAATAAGAGTTAGTCGCCGTGTTTGAGGAGAAAAATAAACACGGCTTAGTAAATTTAAACAATCGTTGTTCAGTAAGTTGTTTGTTTAGGGCGGACGGCTTATCGGCAACGCCGTTAGGCAGCCATAATTGACTTTTAGTGAGAACCAGAAATCAATACTTTTGCTTTTACAATAAAAGTAGTGAGGTCAAAATGTCAAGTGAAAATAGAAATTATATTTTAATAGTTCTAACTTTGTTAACTACAAATATATTTTCTCAAAATGAAAAATCTATTCAAGTTAATGGTGGAATTCTTTTCCCGAGGAGTTCATCAAATGGCCTTTCAGGATCAATTCAACTCAATTATGGAATAAACTCAGATTTATATTTGTATTTATATTCTGGTTATTCAAGCTGGGACAAATTCAATATTGGTCTAAATTACCAATACTCTGAAGTTGAAGATAAAGAGATAGCCCAACAAAGGACCATCGCCACCTACGCAGAAAACGAACATAGTGCAATTCCATTTTATCTAGGAGCGCGATTAAATTTTAGAACTAATAAGCTATTTACCACATTTTTTAGTTTTGAACTGGGCTATTCTCGTTTGGCATTTAATAGTTATAATAAGTGGGATCCAGTTTATTCAAATTCTGGTGCTGTAGTCCAATACATTCCAGTTGAATCAAGCAAGATTAAAAAAAATGAGAATTTATATGGTTTTGGTGTTGGCCTGGGTTTTGCCATACCGGCAACAACACAAATGGATGTAATCGTGAACTTTAAATTAAATACATATTCAAACTTCGATGATATTGAACTATTAAGCACTAGAGGACACATACATACTACTATTCTTGGAGGCTTAAATTTTAAGATATAGGGCATGCCTAACAAGCCGCTCAAGCCGACCGCCGTTGTCTTAGGCGGGAACTTGTAAAAAGTTGGTTTACAGTTTTGTGTAAAATTGCAATTAAAGTTTGTGCAATAAGTAAAAGTTAGTCGCCGTGTTTGCAAATAAAAATAAACACGGCTAAGTAAAATAAAACAATCGTTGTTCTGTAAGTTTGCCGTTTTGGGCATCGGCTTATCGGCAACGCCGTTATACCTATTCTAAAGGAGATTGTTGTGGGAAGAAAATACTTTGAATTATTATTAATTATTTCACTGTTAACTTTATTGTCTTGTGGAGATGATAATATTACAAATCCAGATTCATTTATTTCGAATAACACATTGAAAGAAAAAAATTGAACAATGGGATCCTCAAGATAGTCGAAAAATTGGAATGGTTGACATGTTTAATTTTCCAACAAGTGGTGTTTATCGTTATGGTGAAAGTGAAATTAAAAGTGATGGCTCATTTAATATTTTTTTGAAAAATCCACCTTCTGAATATTTAAGGTCATTAAAAGGTTTTGACGCCGTTCCTACCAACCAATTGGAATTTAGTTCTCCAGATGTAAAAGGTTATATGGCCTTCCTTAAATTATTTGATGAAGCAAAACCTAATGTTATTGATAATATTATTTGTGGGAATACTATTAGAAAGGAAAATGTTGGCGAATATGACATATACTTCGTCTATTCTGAAGGTGATTTTGATATTACAGGTGTGCAAAGAGATACAAATGAATTTATGAAAATCAAAACTTATTATGAATATGACATCCATTTTAAAAAAAAGGTTGGAATGCAAGGATGTACAAAACTATAGAAGTTAGTGAACAAGATGGCTATAAAATTTATGGCCATCTCTTTTCGACTAATATTGATCAAGATGTTAAATATTTTTATAAATAGGTATAACCAGCCGCTCAAGCCGACCGCTTCGCTCGAATTGGCAAAAGCTGGTAAAAAGTAGGTTTTGTGTTTCATGTAAAATTGAATTTGAACATTGTACAATAATTAAAAGTTAGTCGCTGCACTTACTTGACAAAGTTAAGTACAGCTTGTTATAAATTAAAATTCGTCGTTGTATTAGGGTTGTCTGTTTTATGCGGACGGCTTATCGGCAACGCCGTTATACCCCTGAAAAATTATGAAAGAATTATTGAAAATATTATTTCTGGTTTTTATTTTTTCCTTATCAAACATTTTTTCTCAATCAGAATATGATTTTGAAGCTGATTCATTATTTGTTGTTATGGGTGACCGGAATTATAAAGGTGAACAAGATTGTAAAGCAAGTGTAAAGTTATTCTCAGATGGGAAAGCAATTAACATTAGAGTTGATATTCTTGATGATGATTTAATTTTTAATAATAATGAAATCAACTCGGACCATATTGAATTATGGTTTTCTTTTACCAGATATTTCATACAATTTTGAAGTTCCAGACATATATGAATTAGAAGATAAATCGTTTTCTTCCAAATTTATTTATAGTGATTCATCTTTTATTCTTATTAAGTAAGAATAGAACTCTGGAAGATTTTAAAAAAAATCTTTCTGATCCACTAATTCTTATTGATGAATTATCTGATGATAGTTTAATTACTTATTCTAAATTAGATTCAACTTCTTTTCAATGGTTAATGAATGAAATTGATGATTATTTAATCGGTGCGAAAAAGTCTGAACTCTTTATTGATCATTTTTTTTTATAATATAGTACATTTTGGTTTCTTACCAAATCATACTGAGGCTATTTTATATGATAAAAATATTATTCTCCATTTGAGAAATATTTACATCTTAAATTAGCTGATTTAACTTCAAATATTTCCATTAAAAAAAATATTTCAAGCACAGGTTACAGTTACAACATAAAACTTCCACCACAAGCATTAGGTTTCGTTACTAAATATGGAATTAAGAGATTTAGATTTCAAGTAGATGTTTTTGATGTTGATAAGAAAGATGAAAACTTAACAATTCTCTCAACCAGTAAAAACAGAACTTGGGGAAATCCAAATAGTTTCAAAAAAGTTTATTTAAGAAAAAATATTAATGTTTTTGCTAAATAAAAATATTCCATTACTTGGGAAAAAGAAGAACAACAAGATTCTACATGGCATAATATTATTATTTGGTTACCAGAGAATTACGTTTTGTCTGATAATGGTTGGGAACCCATAAGTGCTTCTCAATGGCCTTTTTCTACATATACTGAATACATAGGAGATACTTATTATGGAACAGATACCGAATATTATATAGAGGACATTATTAAAGTTGGTTTGGTTAAATATAATATTGATTATAAATCAAAAATGAAAGGAGACAACAAGCTAGAATATATTAACTGGGATAATCCTTCTATTTATTATCACTCACTTTTATTGGTAAATAATAGATTATTAGTCAATCCAGAGAATATCATCGATACTTTTTTCTACCAACTGGTAAAATAGCATTTTTATATCAAGAGAATGAATATTTTGGAAGATATGGTGATAGAATAGATTCAAAAACTTTATCTACTAACAGATTCTTTAAAAGAAATGATAGCTGAATATAATGGGGACTACGGAAGCTTTATTATTCCATTTTCCAATATAGATGTAATGAAAAGTTGGGGTAATGGAATAAATAAAATTGATTTTAATATTCCTGGTGAAATAAGATGGGTGAATATTATTAGATTCAATAAAAAGAATTTGTTTATGTTTTTTTGATTTGGGAAGTGGTTTGAAATATAAATTTGAGTGGGATGAAAATGGCAAAATTACAAATGCAGAAGAAGTTAAAAAAATAAAGAGGTATAACAAGCAAATCAACTTGACCGCCGAGGGCGTTCGGGTTTAAGTTGTAAAAATAGTGTTTAGATGTTTTGTTTGGCATTTAGCTGAAGGGAACAAGGTTCAAAAAGTTAAGTCGCAGTTTTTGCGATGTAAATTAAAAACTGCTCTTGGTAATTTTACCATTCGTTATTTTGTAAAATTGTTGTTTTGGGCGGCAAGTTATTTGCGCCACCGTTATACCGCAAAATATGGAGTTATGAAAATGAAGAATATATTATTTCTCCTAATTATTTTATTTGTTGCAAATTGTAAAGATGATGTGAATTCTTCCGAAGTAACCTATTTTAATCCCGATGATATAACAAAGCTTTCAATCGAAAGTTTAGACGATTTTTGGCAAGGTGATAGTATTTTTATTGATGATTATGTTGGCGCAATAACTGAAAGTTATGAAGGCTTCTTAGATGGTTTAGAATATAGAAGTGAAAATAAATCAATCGCAATACATGTATTCAACTCTAAAAAAATAGCAATTGATGCTATGAATAAGAACCGACAATCAATGAGTGCATGGACTAATGATGGAGATCTTAATGAATATTTCAATGAAAATTGGTTCCATGTAGGTGATAGCTATAAAACAATCACAGTAAATAAAAACAATACTGTACTTTATATTTCGAATGGATATTCAGAAGTAGAAAATATTTCAATAAATATAGCGATGGAGATTATAAATAGGATTGTAGTACTTTCACAATAATATAATAGTGGTATAACCAGCCGCTCAAGCCGACCGCCGTTGGCTTTGGCGGGTTTTTGTAAAAAGTGGTATTGAATGATTTGTGGAAAATTGCAATTAAAGTTTGTGCAATTAATAAAAATTAGTCGCCGTGTTTTCAGAGAAAAATAAACACGGCTTTGTAAAATTAAACAATCGTTGTTCAGTAAGTTTTTCGTTTAGGGCATCGGCTTATCGGCAACGCCGTTAGGCAGTTAAAATAGGGAAACCGAAAGTGAATAAAGTTAGATTTTTTGCATTAGGATTTATAATTATTTTTTTTCATCAATTCCTGTGAAGAAGATATTGATCCAGATAACAGTGTTCTAAATTTAGAATTTACCTTTTTCAGCGCATGGTTTTTCGGATTTAATGCCAGCAGTTCCGCCTGACCCTATAAATATTACAGCTAAGTTTAAAATAGAAAATCTCGGTAATAGCAATGTAAAAGATGTGATTATTAAAGATTGCAGTGTAATATCATCTGATAATATTGAACTTGGGAAAATCGATATATATTCAGATCCAGCAATTAATATTTTGCCTTCAGAAATTGATTCAATAACATTTTACAAAGAATCAAGTTTTAAGAAATTGTTTAATGATCCTTGTGGAGACTCAATATATCTCATTATAACTTTAGGTGATAAAAATGGAAATAGTAAAGAAGTTCATACAAATAAATTCTTTTATGGTTGTGCCTATTAAATAAACTGCCTAACCAGCCGCTCAAGCCGAATGCCGTTGTAGTTTGGGGTGAACTGGTAAAAAGTAAATTTAAAGTTTTTGGGTAAAATTGTTGTTTAACATTGTGAAATAGATGGTTGTGCTGAGGTCTAATTTGGACTGGAAAAATCGATTATAGTTTTGTTAGTTAGCTAGAGTTGGGTTGTAAAAAGTAAGTGGGTGGCAGTTAACCATTAATTGTAAGTTTTAATTTTTATTTATTGAAAAGTAGTTTTTAATTTAACCAGCAAAAAGTGGTTGCGAATAAAATTAACCACATTTTGCATAAATTGTGGCGGGAACAGTAAAGTTGATGTTTGTAGTTATGGGCATCGGCTTATCGGCAACGCCGTTATACAACAAGGAAAATTATGAGGGAAAAAGTGATAAATAATAAATTATTTCTATGCTTTATTATTTTCTTCATATTTATTCAAATCAACATAATTAGCCAACAAATGGTAAAACAAAATCTTAATTATTATAAAGTAAGTAAAGTTAGAGTTTACATTGAAAATAAGACTGATCTGATTAAGTTAAATAAATTGGGAATATTAACTGATGATTATATTTCGAAAGACAAATATTTAGAAACATTTTTAGATAGCAAACAAATAATTATTCTGGAAAATAGTGGTTACAATTATGAAATTTTAGTTGATGATTTAACAAAAGATTTTTTGGAAAAGAATTCAAAATTATTTCACAAGAATACCCTTAATAAAAAAATAATAATACTCTTTTTAGTTATGGAAGTATGGGAGGCTATTATACTTATAATGAAGTAGTTCAACTCTTAGATACTTTACAAATGTTATATCCAAATTTAATTTCAGTTAAAGATTCTATAGGCAAATCCGTTGAGGGTAGAACGATATGGGCTGTTAAAATTTCTGATAATCCAGATATTGAAGAAAATGAACCTCAGATATTTTATAATTCCTTAATACATGCTAGAGAACCAGAAGGAATGATGAGTCTAATTTATTTTATGGATTACCTTCTTGAAAATTATGGCAAAGATGAAGAAGTAACTTATTTGGTAAATAATCAGGAATTATATTTTGTCCCAGTAGTAAATCCAGATGGCTATGTTTTTAATGAAGAGATGAGTCCAAGTGGTGGGGACAATGGAGAAAAAACAGAAGTTATAATGGTAATAATGTTTATGGAGTAGACTTAAATCGTAATTTCAGCTATAAATGGGGATATGATGATTTCGGCTCAAGCCCAGATTCAACTTCAATAATTTATCGAGGCAAGTTTCCATTTTCCGAACCTGAGACTCAAGCAATTAGAGATTTTTGTGTTAATCATAATTTCATAATATCAATTAATAATCATACTTATGGAAAATATGTTGTAGCACCTTGGGGATATAAATACAAATCGACAACTGATTCTTCGATTTTTAACAATATAATTGCTTCTGCAAATACAACTAATGATTATGTGAAAGCATGGCCATATTCGACAAATGGAGATGCTTTAGATTGGATGTATGGTGAGCAAGAAATAAAAAATAAAATTTTTGCTCTAACACCTGAAATAGGCACAAGTTTTTGGCCTACGGTTGAAGAAATAATTCCAACTGCAAAAGATAATTTATATCCTAATTTAGTTTATGCTTGGGGACCCGGAATCATTCAAAATTTTTCGTACGTATCAAATGTTAAATTATATAGTAATTATATCAATCCTATTGGCGATAATTTGGATTTTCACATTAGCTGGAAAGAATTGGAAAATACCCCAAGTAATATATATGCACAAATAATTGACGATAGTGACTCAATAATTAATGAAATTAAATTAGATAGCTTAAATGAATCTTTAAATTATAGTTGGCCACTGAATATCAGTGATGAAGTATTTTATAGGTTTAGAATAAAAGAGTTAGGAACAAAGATTCCATTCAAATTTTATACACAATATTATAAGTTTACCACAGCAGGGCCAATAGTAGTAGATAGTATTTCAGTTACGACTGACGGGTATGGTTGGGCAACAATAAAACCGTTTGTTACAAACCTTGGAAAAAAGAAAGAAATAATAGATATTGCAATTAGTATTGTAAATAGAGATTCAACTATTATTGAAAGTTATCCCAAAAATTTGAAATTAAATAATATACCTCCAGGTTCAACAAGTACTTCAATTACAGGTTTTAATGTTAATTATGATGTTAATAATTATAAAGGATTTTTTAATTTAAAATTCGAAATTAGTTCAAATAGTAATGTTTATTGGACTGACTCGACCAAGACAATAATAACAGAAAATAATAATGAATTAAATATTCCAGTAGTATTTACTTTATACCAAAACTATCCAAATCCATTTAATCCAACAACTGCAATAAAATATTCTATCCCAGATAATCATATAGTGAAATTATGTGTTTATGATATTTTGGGAAGAGAAGTAAAAGTCTTAGTGAATGAATATCAACATAAAGGTTATTATGAAATAAAATTCGAAGCTTCTGATTTATCAAGTGGAATATACTTTTATAGATTGAGCTCTGGCAAATATATTGAAACGAAAAAACTAGTTTTATTGAAATGAAAATGTTGTATAACTAACAAATCAACTTGACCGCCGTTCCGATTCGGCAAAAGTTGTAAAAAGATAGTTGGAAAGTTTTACTTAAGTTTTTTGTTTAAGTGGATTTCAATTAAAGGAAAAGGTAAGTCGCAGTTTTTGCTAAAGATAAATTAAAAACTGCTCTTGGTAATTTTGCCAATCGTTATTTTGTAAAATTGTAAATTGGGGCGGACAAGTTATTTGCAACGCCGTTATACAGTTTAAAAAAATGAAAAAATACACTTTTTATTTTTATTATTTTTAACTGTGAACATTTATTCACAAAAACCAAATATTGGAATAAGTATTGGATTAAGTTATTTGAATACAAATGAATACAATAATTTTTCTCCACTTAATTTATATTTAAATCTTCGTCAAGAAATAATTGAAAATACTAACATTAAATTAAATATTGGTCTTGCATTTTATGCTGAAGAATATGGAGGATTAGATTATAATTTATTGTTAGAAAATGAATTATATAAAAAGTTAAAAATTATTTGTGGTATAAATGCACATCAGAATGGTGGAGTATCACATGGAACTAGTACTTATACAGAAACATATTCAAAAAACATTTTATCATTATGTACTTGGACTTGGCATAAATATTACAAAATATACAAGTGTGGATTTATTATTAATGTTACCAAATGATAAAGAATATGGTTATTCAGATGATCATTCATACTCAATAAATAAAAAGAATTTTAAATATTTAAATTATATACTAAAATTTAGTCTTGAGTATTATTTCTAAAAACCGTATAACCAGCCGCTCAAGCCGACCGTCGTTGGCTTTGGCGGGTTTTTGTAAAAAGTGGTATTGAATGATTTGTGGAAAATTGCAATTAAAGTTTGTGCAATTAATGAAATTAGTCGCCGTGTTTTCAGAGAAAAATAAACACGGCTAAGTAAAATTAAACATTCGTTGTTTTGTAAGTTGTTTGTTTTGGGCGGACGGCTTATCGGCAACGCCGTTATACATTTAGGAAAGTATGAAAATAATAAATTATATATTATTCATTCTTGTGCTTTATGCGTGCAGTGAAAATTCAGTTGAAGTCATCGACAAAGAAAGAAAATCCAAAAGTTGATTTATTCCCAAGATTACAATTAAATTCCAAAAAAGATTTGAATATAGATCCGGAGCAATTATGGCTGGATTCTATAAAACTGGGGAGCATTGTGGAATGTGGATTCAATAAAGTCAGAAAGTGGAAACTATATCTATTTTATAAAAGAAACAATTATAGATACAGTAGAATCTTCAGGAAGTAGTGCAAAAATAGACACAGCAGTAACAGAATTTAAAATTGTTGAAAGCATATCTAATAAAGTAACAATTCAATTATATCCATATTATAGCATTGAATTTGATAGATATTTGGATTCACTCAGTGTTGGAGATAGTATTGTTACTATTGAAAATAATAGTTTCATTCCAGGTACAATCTCAATATCACTTAAAAAGAACATTGGGTTATATAATTTAAAAAATGAAAGAAAGTGCTCATTTAGCTTACGAAAATTATGATCTGATAGAATGACATTATAAAATGTATAACAAGCAAATCAACTTGACCGCCGAAGGCGTTCAGGTTTAAGTTGTAAAAATAGTGTTTAGATGTTTTGTTTGGCATTTAGCTGAAGGAACAAGGTTCAAAAAGTTAAGTCGCCGTGTTTGCTAAGAAAATTAAACACGGCTTTGTAAAATAAACAATCGTTGTTCAGTAAGTTTGTCGTTTTGGGCATCAGCTTATCGGCAACGCCGTTATATAGCTAAAAAAGGATAATTGAACATTGAAGCTCAAAATATTAATTCTATTATCAATAATATCTATCAACATAATATGTTCTCAGACAGAGATAGATTCAATTGCTTTTATTGCTGTTAGTGATACAACATTTTTTACATATTATAATGATTCGGTGAATGTACAAGTAAAATTGTCTATCAATGAAGAAAGTCCAAATATTATTAGAAAAATCGATTTCATAACCGACAATAATAGTTTCAATATTCAATCAATTTTAGACACCAGTTCAATTGGCTTAATATATTTCGATGCAAAGTTTATTGATCTTACATTTGACGGAAATTTAGATATAATTATTATGGAACCATTAATTCGGACAATTGAATTGTATAGAATATATATTTATGACCCAACAAGTAAAAGATTTAGTCTATGTAAAACTTGTGATGAGCTTAAGGGATATATATCAATCGACAGTTTAAATCAAAAAGTAATATCAGAATATAGTTGGGCATATTCTCATCAAGGAGGAGCAGTCAAAATTATTTTGTTATTAAGGCTGGGAAATTGGATTTGGACAGCACATATTTGGACACCTTTAAGTGGAATGAAGAAAAAAAGAAGAGTGGGAATAAAAGCTATATAACAAGCCGCTCAAGCCGACCGCCGTTGTTTTTGGCAGGAGTTTGTAAAAAGTTGGTTTTAAGTTTTTGTGTGAAATTGTTGTTAAAGTTTGTTCAATAAATAAAGTTAGTCGCCGTGTTTGCGGAGAAAATTAAACACGGCTTAGTAAACTTAAAAATTCGTTGTTCAGTAAGTTGGCTGTTTGTGGCGGACGGCTTATCGGCAACGCCGTTATACGGTCAAAAACAAAATAATTTAATAATTATGAGGAATATGAAAATGAAAAAAATAATCTTTTTATTGTTTTCGTCGCTTTGTATAGTTGTAGCAGTTCAACATCTGTAGAAGAATCTGAAAAATATTTTAGTCCAAATAATTTAGAAAAATTAGAAATTGAAAGTTATAATGAATTTTGGGAAATAAATCAGAGTTCTGATACATTACTTGCTCTTTCAACCCATTTTAATTCAGATCCAAGGATTTTGGAATCACTTGGATTTCGTAGTGACAATAAAGGAATCGAAGTGTCAGTATTTACTTCAAAAGAAGCTGCCATATTATCATTGGAAGAAAGAATAAATAGTGTTTCATGTATTATTAGTGAAGGTGATTCAAAATCATTGGAAGGAAAAAGTAATGGTATTCAGATTGCATTCCAAATATTGTTTTTATCAATCAATGGAATACTATTATAGAAGTAAGTGAATATAATAATGATTTTGATAATGTTAGTCTTAAATTAAAAGAAACTGCATTAAAAAATTGCTAATAGTATTGATACAATAAGTGAATAATAACCGTATAACCAGCCGCTCAAGCCGAATGCCGTTGTCGGTTTTGGTGAACTGGTAAAAAGTAAGTTTAGAGTTTTTGTGTAAAATTGCAGTTACAGTATTGTGAAATAGATGGTTGTATTGAGGTCTAATTTAATCTGGATAGTTGGGTTTAACATTTAAGTGTGAGCTTGAGTCGCTTTCTAAACTTTAGCTGAGTGGCAGTTAACCAAGAAGTCAGATTTAATTTTTATTTATTGATAAATAGTTTTTAGAGTTAACCAGCAAACAATGCTTGCCCCTGCAAATTAAGCATAGTTTGCATAAATCTTGGCGGGAGCAGTTTTAGCTCGGGCTTGTTGTTTTAGGCGTCGGGTTATCGGCAACGCCGTTATATGGTTTTATTTGTTGTCTGGTTTGAACTGAGCTTTATAGTAATTAAGGAATAATAAATGAAAGATGAAGGTCAATCAATTCACGATTTTGATTATGAATTAATCTGCGAATATTTTTCAAGCATAGAAAGACAGGGCCCAGGAAGTCCAGAGGTAACTAAAAAGGCATTGAGTTTTATTGATAATCTGACAAGTGAATCACAAATTGTTGACATTGGTTGTGGAACAGGTGGTCAGACGATGGCTCTGGCTGAGCATACTTCAGGGCACATTACGGGAATTGATTTGTTTCCTACTTTTATTGATTTGCTCAATAATAATGCTCGTAAATTAAATGTTCAGAATAGAGTCCGTGGCATTGTCGGTTCTATGGAAGAACTCTTATTTCAGAGAGAAGAATTAGATTTGATATGGTCTGAAGGTGCAATCTATAATATTGGATTTGAACGAGGAATAAACGAGTGGCATAAGTTTATTAAACAAGGTGGTTATTTGGCAGTTTCGAAGCATCCTGGTTTACAGAAGAGCGACCAACTGAAATAGAGAATTTTGGCAAAATGCTTATCCTGAAATAGATACAATTTCTAATAAAGTAAGCCAAATACAAAAAGCCGGGTATATTCCAATTGCAACTTTTGTATTGCCTGAAGATTGTTGGATAGAACATTTCTATGAACCACAAGTTTCTGCACAAGAACGATTTTTGAAAAAATATGCTGGTAATAAGACTGCGGAAAAGTTTATAGAAAATGAAAGGTATGAAGCTAAATTGTATGAAAAATATAAAGAGTTTTACGGTTATGTTTTCTATATCGGTAAAAGATATAAACCATATAACAAGCAAATCAACCCGACCGCGAGATCAAGTGGGTTTTGTGCTGTTCTATAGTTTATAGTTTTATGATAGTATGCTTTTAACATTGTATTAAATAAATAATTAGTTCCACACCGCTTGTCAGAAATTTAAGCGGTGCTACAAATTCTCGGCATTTGTGCTCAACCGGCGCTGTAGTTCTGGGCGGACGGCTTATCGGCAACGCCGTTATACCACCAAAAGTGGAATTTAGGATTTGATTAAAAGTGCATAATATTGTACATTAAAGCGTACAAAATAAATTTGGAGTAAGTTATGCACAAAATACAATTAGATCAAGATATTCAGCCTCTTTCTAAATTCCGTTCAAAAGTATCATTTTATTTTGACCAAGTTAGGAAAACAAAGAGACCGTTAATTATAACTCAAAATGGTAAAAGTTCGGCAATTCTATTAGATGTTTCTGAATACCAGCAAATGATTGACAAAATTGAAGTATTAGAAGATATAAAATTAGCTGAGTCACAATTAAGTCAAGGCATGGCAATTGCACATAAAGATGTCAGAAAGAAATTTGCTAAGAGATCATAATTATGAAAATATATTGGTCTCCACTAGCTGTTGAAAGATTAGAAGAAATTTATGAATATATCTCAAATGATAATGTCTCTGCTGCTCAAAACTTAATTGAGAATATATTTGATAAAGTTGAATCATTGGCAGATAATTCAGAAAGAGGAAGAATAGTTCCAGAATCAAATAGAGAAGATGTTCGTGAATTATTTGAAGGTGAGTATAGAATAATATACAAATTGGAATCGAAGAAACTATTTGTTCTTACGATTAGAAATTTCAAACAATTATTGCCAGAAGAAGATTTAGAGTAAAAAAAAAAAGGTGGTATATCCAGCTGCTCAACCCGAACGCCGATGTTCGTGGGCAGTAGTTTGTAAAAAGTAAGTAAGAAGTTTTTAATATAAATTGTGTTTAAGTAATTAGTAAAGCGTTCTCGATTTATCGGGCCGGGCATAACAAAGTGACCAGCAAATCGTTGTTACTGAATAAAGTTAACAACATTTGCATAAAAATTGGGTTTATCAGTTTGACCTAATCATTGTTGCTTTTGGGCATCGGCTTATCGGCAACGCCGTTATATGGCTGGAAAATATTAGAGAATGGATTTATAGTTTCGTGCACTGTGTAAAATTCTATGAATCACTATTGTTCTTTCATCTATAGTGTAGAAAATAATATAATTTTGAATAATTATATATCTGTATCCAAGATTACGAATTTCTTCATCACGGGGAATTCTTCCTAATTTTGGATTTTCAGAAAGTAATTCTAAGTTCTTTTCAATTTTGTCAGCAAGTTTACTTGCAGCATTGGGATTGTCAGCGGCAATGTAGGAAATTATTTCAGTGAAATCTTCTTCTGCTATTTTAAGTAGTCGAATTTGAAACTTAGATTTAGCCATTTATGGTTTTCCTAATATTCGTCATAACTTGATTCAATGTTCTGCCTTTATCACCTTCAGCTTTTTGATTTTGGGCAACTGAAAGCTTTGAAAGTAAATCAAGTTTTAATTGGAGATTGGAGTAATGGTTCATTGACATTACAACCATATCGCCTTCCCCATTTTTCGTAATAAAAATAGGTTCGTTGACATTATGTGCTAATTCTGATATTTCATTAGATTTATTTCTAAGATCTGATATTGGTTTAATAATTGGCATTTTTACTCCTTTTGTATATATCAATAATATATCATAATTATGATAATGTCAATATCATATAAATACCAATATCTTTTATAATTATGATAATGCATTATATTCAAATTTAAAATTTTAAGAATTAATTTTTGTCATTATCTTTTGAATAAGTCCTTTATGGGGCACTCAAGCCGAATGCCGTTTTTATTTGAGTGGAATTTGTAAAAAGTAAATTTTAAGTTTTATATAAAGTTTGCATTTCAGTGAAGTGAAATTGATGGTTTAATTGAATACTTTTTTTTGCTCGATCTGAAATAGGTTTTGTGTCGGAAAAGAATTTTGCTTTGTGAAAAATTGAGAATTTAGTAATCACAAATATATAAGTGTGAATTTTTTACTTTTATAAAAAAATAGAATTTTAGTTTAGTACAAATTCAAAATTTCGTTATTAAAGATTTAATTTAGTTTTTGTTGAAGAATAGTTTTTTAAGTAATGTAGCAAACACAATTGCAATTCAAAATAATTGCGTTTGCATAAATTTTAAGTTGACCGATATAGTTTTGGTGTAGTAATTTTGGGCATCGGCTTATCAGCAACGCCGTTATATGCATGGAAAAATTTAAGGAAAATGTAGTTGAATCCAATATACAGAATAATTGAGATTCTCATCTTAATAGTTTTACCAATACTAGTTTTATTTCTCAGAAGCACTTGGTCAAAGAAAGAAATTTATCTCAACGTAAGTATATTGCCACTAATCTGGTATTTATTTTATGCCCCGATTCATGAATTAGGACATGTGTTAGGTTGTTTTATTGTGGGTGTCGAAATATCAGATTTTCAATTATTTTCACATTTTTGGGAAGGAAGTTATGGTTTTACATTTGTCAATATTAAAGGTGGGTATAGTGAAAATATGAGCTCTTTTATAATTCTCATTTCACCTTATTTACTTGATCAAATTTCAATTATTTTAGGTTTTTATTTTTAGTAAAATTTAAAATTAATAATTCATTTCCATTTTTTGGATTAACTTTCCTAATTCTTAGTGTGCTAATTCCACTATACGATTTGGTGGATAATTATATTGGTTATTATCTAAATCATTCAGATTTCGTATTGGCAAGTCAAATTGTTGGCCATTCAATCATATTTATTTTTGTGATTGCTTCAATAATAACTGGCATATTATTTATTATAGTATTACTTAAAAAGTATAAACAATATCCAAATAATCTAATTGAAAAATAATTTTTTAAATACTTTTGCATATAACCAGCCGCTCAAGCCGAATGCCGTTATTATTTGAGTGAATTTGTAAAAAGTAAAGTTTTAAGTTTTATATAAAGTTTGCATTTCAGTAGTGAAATTGATGGTTTAATTGAATACTTTTTTTGCTTAATCTGAAATAGGTTTTGTGTCGGAAAGAGAATTTGCTTTGTGAAAAATTGAGAATTTAGTAATCACAAAAGTAAGTGTGAATTTTTACTTTTTATAAAAAAAAATAGAAGATTTAGTTTAGTACAAATTCAAAATTTCGTTATTAAAGATTTTTTAGTTTTTGTTGAAGAATAGTTTTTTAAGTAATGTAGCAAACACAATTGCAATCAAAATAATTGCGTTTGCATAAATTTTAAGTTGGTGATTTAGTTTTGGTGTAGTAATTTTGGCGGGCGGCTTATCGGCAACGCCGTTATATGCATAAGAAAATTTAAGGAAAATGTAGTTGAATCCAATCTACAGAATAATTGAGATTCTCATCTTAATATTTTTACCAATACTAGTTTTATTTCTCAGAAGCACTTGGTCAAAGAAAGAAATTTATCTCAACGTAAGTATATTGCCACTAATCAAGTATTTATTTTATGCCCCGATTCATGAATTAGGACATGTGTTAGGTTGTTTTATTGTGGGTGTCGAAATATCAGATTTTCAATTATTTTCACATTTTTGGGAAGGAAGTTATGGTTTTACATTTGTCAATATTAAAGGTGGGTATAGAAAAAATATTGTTGCTTTTATAATTTCATTTCACCTTATTTACTTGATCTGATTTCAATTATTTTAGGTTTTTATTTTTTGGTAAAATTTAAAATTAATAATTCATTTCTGTTTGGATTAACTTTCCTAATTCTTAGTGTCCGTCCACTATACGATTTGGTGGATAATTATAGTTATTATCTAAATCATTCAGATTTCGTATTGGCAAGTCAAATTGTTGGCCATTCAATCATATTTATTTTGTGATTGCTTCAATAATAACTGGCATATTATTTATTATAGTATTACAAAAGTATAAACAATATCCAAATAATCTAATTGAAAAATAATTTTAAATACTTTGCATATAACCAGCCGCTCAAGCCGAATGCCGTTATCGGTTTTGGGAATTTAATAAAGTAATATTGAAGTTTTGTGTAGAAATGCGAATTTTTAAGTATTGTGAAGTCGAAGAAATAATTGATTACTAATTTATCTGCCGAAGTGGATAAAAAGTACTCAAACTTTTTAGTCGCTTTCTAAACATAAAGTAAAGTGGCAGTTAAATTTGAGAAGTTTTATTTAATTTAGTTTTTATGGACAAATTGTTTTTTAAGTAATGTAGCAAACACAATTGCAATGTAAAATAATTGCGTTTGCATAAATTTTAAGTTGACCGTCTAAGTTTTGGTGTAGTAATTTTGGGTATCGGCTTATCGGCAAAGCTCTATATTTGTAAAATTGTTTGAGCAAAAATAGTTATTTATTTATTTTTGTTTTTGGGAAAGAAGAATGAAAAACTTGAAAATTATTTCCTTATCCTTTGTATTATTCATAATGTTTTCGTCATGTAAAGATTCATCTGTTGAACCAGCTCAACAGTTTATTCAAATTTATTTCAAGTATTATCATAAAAATGAACTCAATACATTTGACCAAACTTATCAAAAAGATTTGGTACTTGATGGAACAATTAAAGTAAAATTTTGGCTGACAACTGAGGAGCAGAATAAAATACTCAATAAAGCTAATGAAATAGACTTTTTTTCTTTTCCAGAAATTTTCCCCAGTGATACTGGTATTATAATATTTCCAAACCCGGGTGATCAGGTTCTTAGAATTAAAACCGATAACGAAGATCATCAAACTCAGTGGACAATATTAATTGATATGAATGATGATAGAGCTATAAAATTAATTGAATTAAATGATTTAATAATATCATTAATCGAATTAAAGCCTGAATATAAAAAATTACCACCGGCAAAAGGTGGTTATGTTTAAATATTTTAAAATGCAAATATTACAAGCGCCTCAAGGCGATCGCATTGCTCAGTTTGACACAAAGTCCGCCCAACAAGAGGGCGGGTAAATTTAGAGGACGGCTTATCGGCAACGCAATTATACGTTATGCTAAAATTTCTGAAAATATAAAAATATAAATAGTTTGTGGGATTAAATATGGAACAAAAAAAAATAGCAGAATTAACAGACGAAGAATTATTACAAGAAGCAAAAAAAATGAAATCATCCGCCATGATTAATGCTGTGTTAATTGGTTTTTTGATTGGAATTTTAATTTTCAGCATTGTTAAAAGCGGTATAGGATTTTTTACACTAATACCTTTGTTTTTAGTATATAAATTTATCAATAAGTCAAAATATGATGAGAAAGAATTAAAAAATGTACTAAAAGAGCGAAATTTGAAATAGAAATATCGTGGAAATTCAAAATTGCTTATGACCAGCAGATTAAGCCGAACCTGCGTGCAGTAGGCATCTGCCGTTGTCTTTGGCGGATATTGGTAAATATTTATTTTATCATAAATAGTTCAGTAAAGGGTGACAGCAACTGTAATTGTAAATAAAAATGACAATAGTTTTTAAAGACTGCGGTGGAAACTATTTAACTTAATTTGTAGTATTTGAGTAATAACAAAAAATAACGATGGCTTGGCTTAGATTCTGTTTAAATATTATATATAATATTAAAGGAATTGCCGAGAAAGATTATAGTGCAAAGGTAGAAGATGTTAATGTTGAAGATATTGTTGAACTGGAATATGTATTAATTGATTTGTCTTAGATATAAGAGAGAAGGACATTAGATTTAGTTGGGATCCTCAAGTTATTACAAAGAGCTTTTGAACAGTCACTTATGACTACCAGCATTAGAGCAGATCAGCAATAATATTATCAATTGAATTGGAGTTAATCATGCAAGTTAAAATATTTCAGATTATAATTATTTTATTATTTCTTACCTCATGTTATTCTAAAACTCCTTCAATAAAAATGATAGGTAAATTCCATGCTGACAAAGATTTATTTCTCGCACAATTTGATTCTAAAACTGATGTCGATGATATTCATTCGATAGCCGGTGTTGCAACTATACTAAGAGATCCTCGTTTCGCGGGTGTAAAATATCATGCCGTTGCTGGTGCTTACGGAATACAAGAAGGTTTGTACGTTCCAGCAAACGAATTGTTTGAAGAAGCTTTTGGTAATAACTGGTCTGACGCAGATTCAAATTTTGAACTTGCGCTAAAAGAAGTTACTTCAATAGTCATAAAAACTTTAAAAGAAGATGGTGATATTTGGATTGCAGAAGCGGGTCAATCAGATTTTACTTCGGCTTTAATCAGAAACCTAAAAATATTAATCCTTCTGTTCAGACAGAAGAAAGAATTCATGTTGTGCAGCACAGCGATTGGAATGAAAATAACGCATCTCAGGAGAATCTGAACTTTGTAAAATCCAATAGTGATTATATTAAAATACCTGATGGGAATGAAATTGGCAATGGATCCCCAGGATTTAAAAACTTATGAGCACGTTATTATAAAAGATAAAATTACCGATGCAAACCTTTTGCGTATTTGGGAAATTGCAACAGAAATTGCAAATAAATACAATGGCATAGACAATCGTTATAAAAATCCGGCAATTGCAGATGGCGGATTAGATTTCTCAGATGTGGCAGAAACTTGTTGGATTTTTGGTTTTGATCATATTTTAGATGCAGACCAATTTTTTAAAACTTTTTCATCATCATCCGAACAATGAGTATCAATCCAAATTTAATTGTGAATTAACTACAATTAATTTTGAGGTACTATAAAAATTTAGTAAGATGAAAACTCAACCTAAACTTATAAGATTTTTAGATGAGATTTTAATATCTGCATCTAATATCAGAAGGCTTAAATTATGAAAAAAAAAAAAAAATATTTCCCAATCACATTAAATAGTTCAAAACCTTTAAATCATCTTCTTGATGAAAAAGATTATAGTAAAATTATTCTTCTCTTTTATAGTGGTCTTTTCTAGCGTAATGTTAAATCAAATTTTTGCCCAAGAAATTAATCCGATCAAACTATCCTGGCTCGGAGATAATGCTCCAGTTTTATCAACAGGTGTTAGCTGGGGTGTACCTTTAACGGAAGGAAAGTATGATACTACTTATCACTATTCTTTAAAAAATGAAAACGGGAAATATTTTCCGGCACAATCATGGCCATTGGCTTATTGGCCCGATGGTTCTATTAAGTGGATTGGGTTAAGTGCAGCCGTAGATAGTAATGCTGGATCTGAGTTTGAGTTAGAAATTAGTAATCAAGGAAGTAAAGTTTATATCAAAAATAAAATTGATATATCTATTAACAATGATTTTATAAATATAAATACTGGGCCTTTACAATGTAAAATTCCTCAGAGAGGAAAAGAGTTAATTAGTTCTATTAAACTAAACGAGAAAGAAATTTCGTCTAGTGCCAAATTGATAAGTATAGTACAAAATGGGCCCGCTAATGAATATGGGACACAACCTTTAAAAAGAATTATTCATTGGTAATATAGATGATGTAATAGTTGAGCAAAACGGACCTGTGCGAGCTGTTATTAAAATTGAAGGCACACATGTTTCTGAAACAACATCTAGAACATTATTACCATTTATTGTTAGATTATATTTTTATTCGGGAATTGAATCAATTCGAATGGTTCATACTTTCATTTATGATGGTGATCAGAAAAAGGATTTTATTCGTGGATTAGGATTAGTTTTTGATGTCCCTCTTGATGAACAATTATACAATAGACATATTCGATTTTCCGGAGAGAATGGTGGATTGTGGGATGAACCAAGTCAGCCATTGAATGGCGCACTCATCTTTTTTCAAAAAGACAAAGACTTATATAAAGACCTATATGCAGAACAATTATTAGGCAAGCGTATTGCAGAACACGATACTTTTTCTAAACGTGAACAATTTTTTATTGGATAATTGGGCAACGTGGAATGATTTTAAGTTAGAGCAGCTGAACGCTGATGGATTTAGAATAAAAAAAGAACCAATGCTAATAGTACATGGATAGATGCCGGACATGGAAAGCGTTCAGAGGGTATGGCATTTGTTGGCGATGTTTCTGGGGGCTTGGCAATCTGTGTTAAAAATTTCTGGCAATCATTTCCTTCATCTTTAGAAATCAATAATGTAACTACAAATTCAGCTCAACTTAAAGCATGGCTATGGTCACCCGAGGCAGAAGGAATGGATATGAGACATTACGACACACTTGCATGGGGCCATACACTTGAAGCCAGTTATGAAGATGTTCAGCCTGGTTTTAGCACACCAATGGGAGTTGGACGAACAAGTGAAATAATGCTTTTTGCTTCTAATAATGTTCCTTCATATGAAACCTTGAATAAAATTGTGCAACAAGGAAATCATCCGGCTTTACTCACTGCTGCTCCGGAATATATTCACAGTATTCCTGTCTTTGGTAAATGGAGTTTACCTGATAGAAGTACAAAAGGTAAAATATGGATTGAAGATCAGTTAGATAATGCTTTTAAATATTACCAAATTGAAGTTGAACAACGACACTGGTATGGCTTCTGGAATTTTGGGGATGTAATGCACGGATACGATCAGCAAAGAAATACTTGGAAATATGATATGGGAGGATACGCCTGGGATAATACTGAGCTTATGCCTAACATGTGGCTATGGTATAGTTATTTGCGTTCGGGACGTGAAGACATTTTCCGTATGGCTGAAGCAATGACTCGGCATAATGGTGAAGTAGACGTATATCATTTGGGAAGATTTAAAGGACTAGGTTCACGTCATAACGTAATTCATTGGGGTGGTGGGGCAAAGGAAGTTCGTATTGCACAAGCTGCTTTGGGTCGTTTTTATTACTATCTAACCACCGATGAACGCACGGGTGATCTAATGAATGCTTCTGTTGAAGCTTCCAATGAGGCTATTGGAAATATTGATCCGCTGCGTTTGATATTGGAGAAAAGCAAATATCCGACTCATGCACGTGTTGGTCCAGATTGGTTTGCATTAGTTGGGAACTGGATGACTGAATGGGAAAGAACTGGAGATATAAAATATAAAGAGCGCATACTAACTGGTGTTAATAGTTTTTCTGAAATGCCATACGGCTTTTTCTCAGGAAAAATGGGGCTTTTGGTTATGATCCCAAAACCTATAAAATGTATCAGCTAAATGAAGATGATATTGGGTTTTCTCATTTGTCAGTATTGATGGGTGGACCGGAAATTGCATTCGAATTAACCCATCTTCTTAAGGATGAGAAATGGGATATGCTATGGAATCAATTTTGCAAATTGTATGCTGCTCCAAAAGAAGTGGTAGAGAAAGAATTTGGGAAATCAATTGAGTTGGGGGACCCTGGTCCATGGTATGCTCGTCTACCAGCTTATTATTCTAAAGTAACAGGCAACAAAGAATATGCAGAAAGAGCATGGAATAATTTTTTAATGCCGGAGAAAGACGCTATCATACTGATTTTAATTTACAAAAGTTTGATGGAATTGAAAGTCTTCAACCTATCTATGAAGTGAAAGGAGTATCTACCAATAACACTGCACAATGGTGCCTTAATGCAATTGAATTGCTTGAATTAATAGGTGATCAACTCCCGGAAGACAATGAAAGAATACAGGTTAAATAATAATATTTTATAATTTATAACGGATATTTAAATCAAATGAAAATTAAAAACATATTAGTAGTGAGCTTTGCTGCTCTTTTAATTTTATTATTGAGTCATTGTCAGAAAGCTCCACAAAAACAGAGATTTTACTCTCAAATACTTCTTCCATTAATCTGACTGATAAAGCAATTTCTATTGAGAGAGCACAATTTTCAAATCTATTGGAAAGCACCCTATATCCCTTAGTACTTTCATCTAGTGGTGACACGATTCCTTCTCAACTAAATGATTTAGATGGAAACAGTGAATGGGACGAACTATTTTTTGTAATTGATTTACCGGCAAACGGAAATGCAAAATATTCTTTGCAATGGGTAAAAGATCAGCCGCTATATAAGATACGAACAAGTGCACGTTTCGGAAAACGAACTTCTGCAACCATTCCTGTTGAACCAGCAACCAGTGAAACATTATATGCAAAAGATCTGCCAAAGAGTATTGGATTTCAACGTTACCAAACCGATGGCCCATCGTGGGAAAATGACAAAGTTGGTTTTCGCCATTATCTAGACGGACGAAATGCTAAAGACTTGTTCGGTAAATTGACTTCCAAAATGTCACCCGAAAACGTAGGGATAAATGAGGACGGCGCTGTTGAGGATACCTATCATGTTATGTCAGATTGGGGTCGTGATATATTAGCTGTTGGAAACTCCATAGGTATTGGTGGTTATGCACTAATGGCCAATGATAAGTTAATGCGATTAGGAGTGACTGTTGATGATTCTATTAATAATATAGAAAAACTACTTTCAATATCATGTCTGAGGGTCCTCTCAAATCGGTTTTGAATTATCATTTTGAAAATTGGCAACCAGATGGCAGAACTTACCAAGTTGATGAAACTACAAGTATTTGGCCAGGTATGTTCGCATATCAGAATCAGGTAACGTTTTCCGGATTACAGGGAGATGAAAATATGATGATTGGGTTGGTAAATATTAATAATCAAAATCCGCTTGAAGAAATAGCTGTGAATGATCAGTGGCAGGTCTTACTAACTCATGACATGCAGACTTATGATCGTAAATGGTGGCTTGGTCTGGCATTAATTGTTCCTCGAGACCTATATCTTGGCTATATCGAAGCTCCAAAATCAGGACAACTGAGCAATACGTTCCTTGCAAAATTAAAAGTTGAAAATAGTAAACCTATAACCTACTATGCAGTTGCGGGCTGGGAAATGAGTGACGAAGGTTTCAAAGATGCTGATTATTTCAGAAACTATGTAGCTGATCTAGTTAAACAACTTTCAGCAAAGGTTGAAATAATTGTCAAATAAAAAATAATAATAATAGATATGAAACTGATTCTAATCCAAATAAATCTGTTTATTATACTATTTTTTTAGCATGTACTCAGAAATCTTCAATAGAAACTAAGTTTATAGCTGCCAATAATCTACCTTGGGTAATATCATTTGAAGATGATTGTTCAGAGTCATGGCAAAACAATTGGGTAATGGATGGAGAACGTTCCTATATAACTCATAGTTCAGAGGAATGGATTATTTTGCTGGCAATGAAGCACATAATGATACTTGCCACACAGTTTTGTGGACAAAACAAAGTTTCTCAGGTGATGTTAAAATAGAGTACGACTATACCCGGATTGATACTTCAAATATAGGTGTGAATATTATATATATCTTAGCAACTGGCAGCGGGAAAAGATGATTATGATCATGATATATTAAAATGGAACGAATTACGCCGTGTTCCGGCAATGAGTCAATACTACAACCACATGAATACCTATCATATTAGCTATGCAGCGTATTCATTTGATAAAGATGAGCCGGAATACATAAGAGCAAGAAGATATATGCCAGAAACTGGACAAGGATTAGAAGGAACAGCTTTAACTCCCGAATATGAGAATGATGGATTTTTTGACACAGGAGTAAAACATCATATAACAATAATCAAACAAGGTGATAATTTATACATGAAAGTTTCAAATACTGCTCAGACAAAATATTATTGGTTTGACACAGGTAATTTTCCTCCCCTAAAATCAGGCCGTATTGGACTTCGTCAAATGTGGACTCGTGCTGCACGATATGCAAATTTTATAATTTATGAGCTTTAAATTAAAATCAATTTTAAAAGACAATCAAAAAAAATTATAAGATTAAAAACAATTGAATTGATTTTTTTTTACAAGTATTTTAATAGACAATTAAAAACCTAAGCAAGGAAAACGTGTGAAAAAATTAATTCTTTACGTATTTCTAATTCTTTTAATGCCTACTTTGGCTAATTGGGCTAATGAGTTTGACAATCCTCTTGAGAATCAGAATTTTGTTTATTCCGCAGAAATTCTTCAAGAATATATTAAGAAAGCAGCAGATACAAAACAGATGCGTGTTCAGAAAGCATTTCAGAAGGTAACCGTTAAAGAGTCAAAAGAATCGGTTGCTGCATATTTTGCTGATTTGTGGCTTGGCCAAGATCTGGATCGAGTGAACGATGCCTTGCTGAATATTTTCACTACAACAAATAATGAAATCCGCCAAAAATTCGGACTTAATGATTACTGGCATCTATCAATTAATCAGCATTTATATCATATGTATTATGCTTTTGGCTCCAAAGGGTATGTTTCTGCAGGGAGATTATATCCAAATACAGAAAAAGCATTATTGGAAATTCTCTGGGAACGAATGGAGTATAAGGATGATATCCTTCTTGCAAGACAAAGCACCTGGTGGATGAGCGGTAGCGAAAACCATGATTTAGTGGCAAAGGTAAGCAGTCTTATTACGTCACAAATTTTCATGGACGAGCCCGACTATAAGGACCGTGTTTATCCCGATTTGGGTAATGGGGGCGGGTATAAATTTTGGTTCCATCAGATGTATGGCGAGGATAAACAAGACGGGCTGAGACCAAGGGGAAATTATAAGGATGGAAAGAATTATACTGCATCCGACCATTATGAAGAGTGGGTGAAATATTTTGATGAATATTTTACCGAAAGAGCGAAGAAAGGTTTTTTTCTTGAAGTTGCTTCCCCAGGATATATGGCTGTAACGGTTTCTTACATTAACGATGTATTTGATCTTTGTAATAATAATAATCTGGCAAAAAAAGCAGAATCTTTTTTGGATATAATTTGGGCAGATTGGGCACAAGATCAACTAAATGGAGTGAGAGGCGGCGCAAAAACAAGAGTTAAGGATGGAAATCGCTGGGCTGATGCTATGTATAAGTTTGCCAATTTTTACTTTGGTGGTGAGGGTAATGCTGGGACACATTTTTTCGCACAGTTACTAAGCAAATTTGAACTTAAACCAATTATATGGAGCATAGCTTTAGATCGCAAAGGTCTCGGAGAGTATGCGTATGTGTCACGTAAACCGGGTGAAGAAGAGAACATATGGCCAAGACCATTGGGTGCCGAACGAACTATGTTGTGCGATACGGAATCGCGTTTTGTGAGATATAGCTGGATTACTCCTGATTACATTCTAGGATGTCAGATGGATCACCCGGCTGCCATTCACAGTCATCTAAGTCCTCAGGCTCGTTGGCTGGGTATTACTTTTAAAGGAGAAAATGGCCCCAGAATTTTTCCAATAGATGCCGCGGTTGATACAAAAGGCTGGACTTACGAACATGCACTTTGTAGAGCTGTGCAGAATGAAAATGTAATGCTTGTGCAGCAAGCCCGTCG
Organism: Ignavibacteriales bacterium; assembly: GCA_020635285.1. Taxonomy (GTDB): domain Bacteria; phylum Bacteroidota; class Ignavibacteria; order Ignavibacteriales; family Melioribacteraceae. The sequence continues at coordinate 592,152 of JACKAB010000005.1, forward strand.
TTTTTCTCAAGTTAATCCTGACTGGTATCCTTCTAAGCAAATGATAGGGAATGATTTTGGAATTAATTTTGGAGACAACCTAGATAGCTTAGTTGAAAAGGAAGGATGGATATTTATAGAACATGGCGATGCATTTGCCGCTATAAGAGTAGTGAGTGGTAATGACAACATTCAAGGATTGTATAGTGAGTTAGAAAAAGATAATTATAGTTGGAGTGCAGATAAAAAGATGGTCATTTTCAAAGATAAATATTCCGGCATGATATTCGAAACATCACGGAGGGTACATCATAAAACGCTTGAAGATTTCATGATGGATATCTTGGATAATACGCTGATCTTAAATAAAACAGTAGTCGCTGGTTTTAATATTTTACGCTATCGCGGATGTGGAGATAATGCAAAGGAGATTTATTTTAATCTGGCAAACGAAGAAATATCAATGGTTGATGGCGAAAGAATTGATTTCTCTCCAAAGATGTTATTTGATAGTCCTTTTATAAAATCCAAATATAATACTGGGGTAATTCAAATCAATAAAGATGATGAGGAATTGATTCTTGATTTTAATAAACCATAAATATTTGTTATAGTTATAGCTGTATCTTGATAGAATCAAACCTAAACTTAAGTGAGCTATTAGGCATTTTTATATCATTATTCAATTTGAAATTTAAAACCTTTGCCTTTTTTGCTTATAATTATCTGTTTGGTTTGTGAATCATATACCCAATTATCTGCTCCAACAATATTATTTGGCTTATCATCAGATTTTATTTCAAATGTATATGTATGTGATTTTTGTCCGGATACCTCAATTATGTTACCATTATCACTCATGTTAATCTCAACAGAGCTATAATAAAATCCATCCCCAAGAGGCTCATAATATTTTATAGATGAATTACTTTTTTATTAAGTATGCGAATGCTCATTGAATCTGAAACAGCAGTTGTATCACCTTCAGTAATAGCCTATATTGTTTGCTGTATTTACTGGAATGATAGAAATACCATCATACTTTTCTTTTATTTGTTGGATTTGGTCATCAAGAGTCAACAATCCAGATGTTTGTTTACTTTTCGATTCATTACTAAAAGTAATTTGAGGTTGTTCAATATTAACACAATTATTTAATCTAATTGTATTATCAGATTTTAATTTCAAGCTAACATTTTTCATACTCCAATTGCTTGCATGATTTATAATACCACCATTATCGGCGTCAATAGAAATATTTTCCCAACTAATATTACTCATTGGTTTTTCTTCATAGGCATTAGCATAGATTGCCTGGTTTGCATTTTCAACAGTAATATTACTCAAGTTAATATCTTTAAATTCGGGGATTCCTTTTTCCGGAGGAATAACTCTTTGTGTGAGCAATCTCCATCTATCACTAATTTCTTCTTCTGGGATATTATCCGGAATTGTTGGATAACTATACTCTGGGTACCAGTTTAATTCAAAATGAAATGGATTTGCTACATCTTTCATTTTAATATCATGAAACCATATATTTTGTATTACTCCGCCTCGAACTTTTGCTGACTTTATTCTAACACCAATATTGGTTCCTATTGCTTCAAGGCCATAAACCTCAATATTCTTCATTCCACCAGAAGTCTCGCTACCTAGAGTAATTAATCCATGTCCTGCTCTTGTAATACAATTTCTATAAACAATATTTTCGGATTGGCGATTAACGCGCAAACCATCTGCATCTCTTCCTGCTTTAATACAAAGATTATCATCATTACAATCGATGTCACAATTTTCAACAAGTATATCCTTTGAAGAATCTGTATTTATTCCATCAGAGCTTGGTCCAAAACCATCTATATTATTTCTAACAGTTATGCCATCAACATGAACTTTATTGCTGTATGTCAAGGAGATTGTCCAAAAACCAGAGCGCTTTACAGTAAAGTTTTTTAACAAAACATTTTCTGATTTGTAAACAACAACAGCCCGCACTCTTTTACAATCATAATCTACTGCCCAGCGAACATCTTTTTCCTTATAATCAACCCACATACCGCCGCTGCGCGGAGGATCACCCCAAAACTTATCCCACCAAAATTTTCCATTTCCATCAATTATTCCTTTCCCGGTAATGCGAACGTTTTTTTCTTCATAAACATTAATTAATGCGGAAGGCCAATCCATCTCAAAGCCAGCAATTCGTGTCATGCGCTCAGGATATTGGCTATCGTCTTGAATAGCTTTTATAACAACACCTTCACCAATATTAAGTTCAACATTTGATTTAACAAAAATAGAACCTGAAACATAAATACCTTTTTCAAAGATCACTTTACCGCCGCCAGCTTTAGACGCTGCATCAATTGTTTTTTGTATCGCTTCTGTGGTAAGTGTTTTTCCATCCCCAATAGCGCCATAATCTGCGGCGTTAAATAATTTGTCAGGATATGAGTAAAATTATTGTCATAAAATATTTCTTCCAGGTCTAATACCAATTCACTTTTGTTCTCCTTGCTGCAAGAAATTAAAGTCATAATAAATATTATTGCAAAAAAATCTTACCTAATTTAAAAATCTTTAGTTGTTCAATCATATTTTATTCCTTTATCTTCCTTTAAGAGTTAAAAACTAATTTACTTTCGAACTATTAATCCATCTTATATATTTCGGTGCCGGCTAACAAAAATGCACCAAGTGCATAGTCTTCAAAATCGGGTACCGAATTATATGTAACTGGCTGACCATCTTTTGGCTCTTTGCCCGTTGATTGCACATAGCCAATAAAACCATTAGGATGAATACACTCTTTGGCCATAGTATTCCATGCTCTGTAAATAGCCGGTATATATTTATCAGCTTTAAGTAAACCATTGTTCACGCCCCATGCCATTCCATATGTGAAAAAAGCAGTTCCCGAAAACTCTCTGCCTCCATAATTATTTGGATCATGCAAACTGACATTCCACATGCCGTCGTCTCGTTGGACTTTATATAAAGCTTCACACATTTGTTTAAGTATAGATTCATACAATTCGCGATTTGGAGCATTATCGGGCATTGATTCAAGAGTACGAACGAGTGCACCAACTACCCATCCATTTCCCCTTGCCCAATAACAATCTTCGCCGTTTGGTTCTTTGTAAGGCGGTACAAAGTCTGCATCTCGCCACCATAGACCATCCTCTTCATTGAAAAGTCCACCGCCTATGCTATCTTTCATGTCAATAAATAAGGCGTGCATATGTTTATAATATTTGTCGTCACCTGTTATTGCCCCCAATTTTGCAAATAGTGGCATTGCCATAAATGAAGCATCAACCCAGTTCCAATCAGCACCAAAGCCACGCGATTGAGTATCACCAACTGCAATAAACGCATCGATTGATGATTTAACATCCTCAATGCGTTCTTTTTTTGTTGTGTCTAATTGATAAAGATCAATATAAGTTTGCCCAGCAAGATGATCATTCCACATTTCCTTAACGCTAAGTTTCCAATTATGCTTTTCTCCCCAATCAAGAGCATAATCAAGAAGACGTGAATCATGATTTGTATTGTATAGCCCCATCAATCCAGTAGCATAAGTCCCAAATGTCCAGATGTTACTTTTCCATATTCTTCCAGAGGGAGGTTGTATCAGATCCTGACCTGGGTCGGGAAATTTATTCATAAAGTAATCATTAGCAGTTGTCATTGAATTGAGGATTTCTACTTTGGTTGGTTTAGAAGAGTAACTGCAAGTCACGCACCCCAAAGCAAATAAAATCAAGATGCTTATGTACTTTAGTCTAAAGAGTATCAGTATTATGTTCATAATAAAACCTTATAATAATTTAGAATTATTTATCTGTTGATTTGTTTTTTTTCGCCACAAATAAAATAAATTATTTATATAATATAACAAACCAATTAATTTCAGTATAACTTATTGATGAAAATTTATAGTTTTCAACAAATCCTAAGTTCAATTAATATAGGGACAATCTTGCTTATAAGCATACTACTTTTTGCTCCAGCCTTATCATCGGCACAGAATAATCAGCAAACTTTAAATATCTTTAACGCGCTTCAGTATGGCGCTGTTGGTGATGGAAAGACTTTAGACACTGAACCCATACAAAAAGCCATTGATGAGGCTGCAAAAGTTGGGAAGGGTTCACAGGTATTAATTCCTTCTGGACATAAATATTTGGTAGGTACATTGAAGCTTAAGAGCGGAATTGATTTCCATTTGCAAGGCAATGCAGAATTGCTCGTCAGCACCAATCAAAAAGATTATACTGGTTTAGCTGCAATTGTAGCCAATGAAACGGATGGACTTAGTATTTCTGGTACTGGAAGTATCAATGGCCGCGCGATGGAGTTTATGTCACATTACGACAAAACAATTGAATGGTGGATTCCAAAAGAATGGCGACCCAAAATATTCAGTTTGACAAAATGTAATAATTTGAAGGTGTCAGATATCACAATCAATAGAGCACCTTTATGGAGCTTGCATATGCTGGGTTGTGAAAATGTTTTGATAGATGGTATTAAAATAAACAATGACTTAGATGTGCCGAATTGTGATGGGATTGATCCTGATCATTGCAGAAATGTGGAGATACGAAATTGTCAAATCACTTGTGGAGATGATCCTATCGTAATAAAGGCAACTCGTCAGAATGAAAATTATGGCCCATCTTACAATATTAATGTGCATGATTGCATTCTTGAAACGCAAGATTCCGGATTGAAAATTGGAACGGAAACCACTCAAGATATTCACAACATAGTGTTCGAGCGATGCACGATTAAAACAAGCTGCCGTGGTTTAACCATTCAGCTTCGTGATGAAGGCAATGTTTTCGATGTCGTTTTTAAAGATATTACTTTTACCTCTCGTTACCACTCTGCACCTTGGTGGGGTCGTGGAGAAGCCATATCTTTTACAGCAATTCCCAGAACACCGGAAACTAAAATTGGATCAATTCATGATATTCAGGTAATAAATGTTACTGGTACTTCTGAAAATAGTATAAGAATCAATGGTACAAAGGAAAGTAGAATAAGCAATATTAGTTTTGATAATGTGAATGTTAATTTATATCGCTGGACAGATTATCCAGGAAATCTTTTTGATAACAGGCCAACAAAAGTTTATGAAGAAATTGAAACTCACAACACTCCCGGATTTTATATTCGCTTCAGCGATCAAGTAATCCTGAAAGATTGCAGCATTAGTTGGGGAAATAACATCCCAGATTATTTTTCTAATGCGATCAAGGCGCATGACGTTACTGGACTGGAAATCAAAAATTTTAAAGGCGAATCAGCTCATCCTGATCGTGATCAAGCAATTTTTATTATTGAAAATTAATTTTTCTTTTAACACTATGAAACATTTTACAAAATTATATCCCATAACAAATCCAATCAAACTCATTGTTATTTTATTCATTTTATTTTTTTTAGTTGAGACTGATTATTGTCAGGAAAAACGGAGTTATAAAATCTTCCAGTTTCCTTCAGATCAAATTCCAAGAATTGATGGAAATGCTGATGATTGGAGTATGGTGTCTGATAGCTATACAATTGGTATGGATCAGTTGTGGGATGATAGCGGCAAACATGAAAAAGCTGACCCAGTAAACTTAGATGTAAAAGTAAAAGTAGGTTGGGTGAAAGGCATGAATCGTTTATATTTTCTGTATGAAGCATTTGACGATTATTGGGATTTTTCATTACCAGATTTACATAACGATACTTTTGAGCTGGTTGTTGATGGCGATCAATCGGGCGGACCATTCATAGACCGGTTTCATCCAAATAAAGATCTTAAAATTATGGATTCATACTTTTCATTTCATGGTGTACATGCACAGAATTATCATATTTTCACTCCTGCCGAAGGTAAAGACTGGACATTAGTATGGGGCAGTCAGCCTTGGATTAAAGAATTACCTTATGCGAATTCTGCTTGCAAATACAATTTCAAACCAGGGGACTCTGGTAAATTAACCTTTGAGTTTTGGATTACACCATTTGATTATGCCGGAAATGATCCAGATCGTGCGGTTGAGTCAATTTTAACAGAGGATAAAGAGGTTGGTCTTTGCTGGGCAGTAATTGATTATGATGATGTTAACAACGAGAAGAACAATGGTTTTTGGAATTTATCGAAAGAACATACGATGTATGGGAATGCTTCATATTTTTTGCCTTTTAGATTAATGCCATTGGAACAACAATACAGAGCCGAGATTAAATCAATTTGGGATTTTAAAATTGTTGATATGAATAGAAGATTGGTTGCTTTTATTGATCAATCGGAGGGGCAGATCGATTCGTGGGAATGGGATTTTGGCGATGGAACTACATCAAAAGAACAAAATCCAATTCACCAATACCAAGATGCTGGAAAATACATTGTAGTGCTTTGGGTTGAAGGACCTGCTGGAAAATCACGTCATTCGAAAGTTTGGGATGTTGCACTGAATTAGAATTTATAGTTATCTCGCTACTTTGTGTAAAAAAATTAAAATAATTTAGTAAAAAAATGCAATTTCAATTTAACAGATGTAATTCTAATTTAGATGTATTTGATAATTGTTTTTAATAAAATAAAATTTTAAAACTGAAATAGGAATAAGAATATGAAAGCGATAAAAAACTTGTTTTGACAGAGTTGATTATAATGGTATTGATATGTTTGAACATCCAAGCTCAAATTGGAACTCGTTTCCCATCTGAGAAGAAAATTGTTACAGATCCTATCACAGGTGTTGAATTAACTTTCTTAACAAGTACTCCTGCTGGAGATTCTAAAATATATCAAACACACAACCAATGGACTTCAGATGGTGAGTGGATTATATTCAAATCAAAGCGTGTTAAAGGTGAAGCAATAGCAGTTAATGAAAAAAGTGGTGAAATGGTTCAGGTTACTGAAGGCGGATACATGGGAAGATTAAATATTGCCAGAAAATCCATGAAATTATATTTTATTAGAGATTCGCAAAAAGAGAAAAATTCACGTGAAATTATTGAAGTAGATTTAGCAGCATTGTTTTCAGATAGTAAAGCCGGCACCATTAAGTCAGAAAATAAATATCAAAGAATTTGTGGAACGACACCGGCTGAATTAGAAGCGACTGGTGAGTTGGCATTGGATGGTGATGAAAAATGGGCTTGGTTTTCGGTTGGTCGTAATGAAGCAATGAAACACTTACCTGAAGGTATAAAAATTGAGGAGAATTTTGGTCCACGTAACATGGGTGCTGGACCAGGCGGTTTGGCTGGAATGAATATTGAAACTGGTGAAATAAAATATGTTGTTTCAGTTCCATTCCAGATAGGACATGTTCAAAGTAATCCATGGGTGTCAGGACAAATAGTTTTTTGCTGGGAAACAGGTGGTAAATCTCCTCAACGAACGTGGATTGTTAATTCTGATGGTACCGGTTTGAGACCACTCTATCCAGAATCTGAATATGAATGGGTAACACACGAGGCTGTAATAAGTCCAGAAGAAGTTGCTTTTGCAATAATGGGACATCGTGAAATCCCTGGTGTATCCGAAAACATTCCAGAAGGTACCGATGTACTTGGCGTTAATCCGGGACAGGAAACCGAATGGGGACCATCAGGTACAAGAGAAAAGCCTACTGGTCTTGGCATTGTTAATATTAAAACAAGAGAAATTACAATAGCCGGACAAATACCTTATGGCAGTGGTTTCTGGCATGTAACCGGTTCGCCGGATGGTCGGTTTGTCGCTGGAGACAATTTTGCACGAGAGATTTATTTGATTGACAGGCATTCAAATGAAATGATGTTGCTCTCTGCTGGACATAAAGCTACAGCTAAAGATCACCCGCATCCTACATTTAGTCCTGATGGTACAAAAATTCAGATTCAATCAGCTATGCTTTCCGATGATGATAAATCTATGAACATCTGTATTATTCCAGTTCCAGAGGAGTGGCTTAAAAGAAAGTTTAATTAATTCTAAAATAGATTAATAAAAAGGAGCGGAGAAAGTGAAAAAAAACATTCTTATTATTTTAGTCTTTACATTGAACATAACTATAAATGCACAAACCAGCAATGTGGATGAACTTGTTATAAGAAGAGTAGCTGATTATATTCTTGAACACGGAAAATTAAATTTTAAAGATGTTAGTAATGGTAAAATTTATAATTCAACAAAGGATATACCCGAGAATGCAAAAGTTACTTTTTCAAATCCGTATGTTGAATGGCACTACACAAATGGCGTTTTAAACATGGCATTAGTTAATTTATCCAATTTTTTAGATGACCAAAAATATATAAAGTACGCTGCTGATCAGATGGCTTTTGGAATGGATAATTACAAATTTTTTCAAAAACGTTATAACAAAGAGATAGATGGACTCCACTATCTTTATCCTTTCGGACAGCTTTGGACAATGCAGGAGTTAGACGATTTTGGTGCTATGGGTGCAAGTATGATTGATATTTACGAAACAGTAAAACGCGATGATTACAAAGAATATATCGAAAATTCAGCAATTCGTTTAATGCAAGGGCAAGATCGACTAAAAGACGGAACCCTTGTTAGAAAATTCCCACATGAAATGACATTATGGGGTGATGATCTATACATGAGTGTACCTTTTTTAGCTAGAATGGGGAAACTTTCCGGCGATAAAAAATATTGGGATGATGCTGTAAAACAAATAGAAAACTTCACTAAATATCTTTGGAATAAAGAGAAGGAATTAAACTATCATTGTTATTATACTGATCTGAAAAGAAATGGAGTAGCACATTGGGGAAGATGTAATGGTTGGATAATGATGGCCAAGGTACACTTACTAAACTATTTACCTATGGATTATCCTAAAAGAGCTGAGGTAATAAAAAATTTAGAAATGCAAATTTTGGGAATAGCAAAATATCAGAATGGAAATGGTTTGTGGCATCAAGTACTTGATAAAGCTGATTCCTATCTTGAATCTTCTTGTTCGGCAATGTTTACATATTGTATTGCAAGAGCAGTAAACCAAAAGTGGATTGATGATCGTTATGCTTCTATAGCAATTAATGGTTGGGAAGGATTAAAAGAAAATAAAATAACTCTTGAAGGACAAGTAAAGGATATTTGTGTAGGCACTGGCATTGAAGATAATATGGTATTCTATTATAACCGTCCAGCAAGATTAAATGAAAAGCATGGACTAGGGGCAGTTATTGATGCCGGAATTGAGGTTATTAAATTAAAAAATAACATGCCTTAAATTTACTTTATCTAAAAAAACTAAGAGCAATATTACTCTGGAATTTATCTATCTATTTGAATAATTTTTTAAAAAGGTTTATGATGTGAATAAAGCTATTAAATTGAGAATTGCACGACCAACTGATAATCTAGAAACATTAAGTAAAATGTATGAAAAAGGATTAGGATTAGAAGTTTTAGCAAAATTTGAGAATCATGAGAATTTTGATGGAATAATATTAGGACATCCCAACATCGATTATCATATTGAATTTACTCATCATAAAGGCACAAAGGTAGGTAAAGCTCCAACCATGGATAATTTATTAGTATTTTATTTTGAAGATAAAATTGAATGGCAAGCCAAATGCGTTCAAATGTCAAGCGCTGGATTCTTAGTGGTTAAATCATACAATCCATATTGGGATAGAAATGGAAAAACATTTGAAGATATTGATGGTTACAGAGTAGTATTGCAAAATCAAATTTGGAAAAAATAATTAAAAAGTTTATAAAAGCTCTAAAACTAAATAATTCAGTTATGCAATTTTGATTTCAAAATATTAGGATTATAAAATTGACTGATTAAGAACTAATTCTGACTAGTACTTGATTTGTAATCTATGCAATTTTTTCATCATTCAAATAATTGATTGATCTGTAATTATTTGAAATATTTTTATCCTCACAACTGATGTCAACTTGAATATCTTTTAATATTTGAGATATTAAAAGTTCAACAGAATCTGGACGAAAGCCAATATTGATTGCTATTTCTTTACAGAAATCGATTTCCTTTTTATTAATTTTACAATCAATCATCATCATAAAAACTAAGTCAATCAAATGCTGCATTTTTTCTTCATGAGTATTTGGCAGCTCAAATGTAAAATTATCTTTTGAATCGTAAACTGCATTAATAAAATCTTTTCCAACACCCAAACGACTTGCAATATCATTTAAGAGTTTTTTTTCGCTCTCAGCAAAGTAGCCATCTGCAAGGGCACAGTTAAATAGGTTAACTATTTGGCTAATTTCTGAATTACTAGCAGTCCGATTTGTCTTCATATGTTCAAACCTTTTGTTTGTAATAAAGTATATATGTTATCTGATTATCGGTAAAAGCTCAAAATTGTTTAGTATAAATAAAAGAATTTTTTTTAGAATGTTTATAGCAATCAATAGAATAAATAATCCAAGAATTTATTTTTGTTTGTGATTCAGCTACTTAATTAAAATAATGTGATTGTTATTATAATGCTGGAAAGCAAAGCGAAATTAGTTGATTTCTAACTTGTTTAATGTAAAATGGATTTAATTATTCGATAATTGAGGTTCGAGTCTGGGCTTGTTAGAATATCAAAAACCTTTCAACCAATATCCTAATCCAACTCCGACAAATGTAGCAATTGAATAACCTAGTGTACCGCAAAGTATTGCTGGTATTACTAATTCATTCCAATTTCTTGCAGTAGCCATTGCGGCCGCAGTTGTTGGTCCGCCCATATTTGCATTTGAGGCAATCACTATTTCAGCTAAATCTAATTTGAATAATTTGCCAGCCGCCAATAAAAATAAAAGGTGAATGAATAAAATAGTTGCTGCAAATAAAAATAATATTGGTCCGTAATCCATCACCACTTTTATATTTGCACTTGCACCTATTGCAGCAAAGAAAATCTGCATTAGATATGTGCCAATTATCTCTGCTCCGGAAAATTTATTCATCAAGTTAGGGAATAAGGTTGCAGCTAAAACACTTATTAAAGTAATTATTAAAATTCCCATTCCATCAATATTTATTATATCAGCTAGAGTAAATCCTATTGCACATATAGATGAAGCGATAGCTAAACTTATAGCGATATTTAATCCATCTATTTTAGTTGAAGATATAATCTCAACATTTTGAGTTTCAAATTTCTTTGCATTTGTTTGATGATGATTTGGAAATTTAGTTTGTAAAAATTTTACCGAAGGAAGTGCGAATAAAATTAAAAAGTAAGCAGCCATTACTAAATTATCTGCGGCAATGCCGGCAGCAATTAAATCCGCTGAATCTAAATTCACAGCTTCTGCAGCTGCAACATAATTCATTGAGCCGCCAACATACGTTGCTGAAAAAATCGAGGCTATCTTCCATCCATTTTCACCGAGGGGTATTAGGAAAAAGGCAACAATGGTTCCGATAACAGTTCCAATCCCTCCGGAAAAGAAAGCTATTAACGTTGGACCAGTTTCTTTGAAAATTTTTTTCAAATTTGCTCTGAATAAAAGCAATGGAATTGCAAGCGGAACCAAATATGACCAAACAATATCATATGATCCAGCAGAACTTGGAATTATGGAAAGATTGGATAAAATAAAAGTTCCAAGTATGGCAATAACAACACCGGAGAGTTTTTTACCTATGTTAGTTTTTTCTGCCCAAATACTAAAGGCAGAAACACTAAGTAGAATTGCCCATAAAATCCAATGCTGATTGGCTGAGATAAGTGTATTCATTTTAAGATTTTTGATTTATAAAGGAATAAGGTAATATACAATTTTTAAAAATTAATTTTTGTAATATTGATTTTGTAAAAAATATTTTACTTCAATACTCTTTCATCTTTTTTAAGATTAAATAAATAATTTACTTTCTAATTTATGGCTAATAAATATTTATAAAATTTTATATTGGTAGATCAAATTATTTAGAAGTTTGTCAATTAGATGTTTTTTTCAAAACACAAATGAAAATATACTTATGTCAATAATTTTAGAAGAACTTAATTCACACTTAGATATTACAAAAAGCTTTATCGAGAATTGTTCAGATGAAATTGCAAAAATATCTGATCTGCTTATAAGCACAATTCAAAATGGAAAAAAAATTATTCTATTCGGTAATGGCGGCAGTGCCGCAGATGCTCAACATATTGCTGCTGAATTAAGCGGCAGGTATAAAAAAGAAAGAAAAGGATTACCGGCACTTGCTTTAACAACTGATACTTCTGCTCTTACTGCAATAAGTAATGATTATGGTTTTGAATTCGTATTTGCGCGCCAGGTAGAAGCAATTGCAAACGAGGGAGATTGTATAATTGGAATTTCTGCTTCAGGCACAAGTGAAAATATTATTAAAGGCTTGCAAAAAGGGAAGGAGATTGGCTGCATTTTGGTCGGTCTTTCCGGAAATGCTGGCGGCAAAATGAAAGACATTTGCGATTTTAATTTAATTGTTCCATCTAAAGTAACTGCCCGCATTCAGGAAATGCATATTTTAGCCGGACATATATTTTGCCAGATGATTGAAGATAATATTTAATTTTTTTAGATAGATAATGCTATTAGAAGTTGAGCAGTATAATAAGTAGATAAAATTACTAATTGAGCCAAATTAAATTTTCTTACAAATTTATTATATGCCAAAACCGAATCTGAAATTATAAATAAAAGAATACCAGCAGCAAATCTAATTGTTATTTCATTCCCAATAAAATAAGCTCTTTCAAACGATTGCCATAGTAAAAATGTAATTACCAATCCGTAAATTAAAATATAATATTTTTTTGAACCACTTTTATTAAATAACAGTTTGGAAAAGATTATATAATATAAAATTGACAAAACAAAAATGAATGGTGTAAACTGAAATTGTGAATCATTTAGAACTGCATATGCGTAAAATAAATGTGCAATCAAAAATGATAACAAACCTTCAACAAACTTTTCTTTTTTTAATACTAAAAAAATATCGCCTAGAAGTGAAAATAATAATCCCAACAAAATTAGCAGCTTAAAATTCTCAGAAACTTTGGGAACACTAATAAAACAAAGAAGAATTATGAATAATAACGGAATTGGCTTACTGATATGTCTAAAGCTTCTAAACTTATAATCAACAAAAATGTGAATTACTGCTGATATTAAAACGAGTAAAATTAATAGTGGATTAATATTTATTCTCTCAAATATTATCTAAAAATTATTCATCATAAATAGCAAGCTTAAAACAGAAATGGTAATTTCTAATTAACTATTAGAAATTACCACATAATCCCTAAACCTTCTTTGCATCAATTCTATTTGTAACATATCTGAAAATGAATAAAGCTATTGCAGCAACCGATGCAATTGCAACAAAGTAATACCATAACACATGAGCATCAGCATAGTAAGCTGCCTTTTGCACCTCGGTAATTCCCGCGGGAAGTGTTGCAGGGTCGGGACAATAAGCATCTAATAAAAAACCGGACATTATGAATCCAATTAACGCAGAAAAGAAGGAATGCAAATGACTGAATCCCATATAAACGCCTTCTTCGCCCTCTGGAGCTTGGTTTGCAAAGTATTCTAAAAATCTAGGTGAAATAAAACACTCAGCCAAACCTTGAATTCCAATTCCAATTATCATCATAACTGTTAAAGGGTGAAGTGAGAACATTCCAAAAATATCTACAGAGTTGCCTGTAAAGCTTTCTAATGTTTGACTTAAAGACATAGCCAAAGCTGAAAAGGGCATTATAATCATTCCAATTAATATAACAGAAACCGGTTTGAATTTTTTAGTGAGTTGAGTTATGACGACCACAAATATTACAACAACAAGAGGATTGACATTTGCAAGCCACTCCGGTTTTGCACTCTCGCCTAAAAGTCTAATTACATACTTTGGCATTGTTGCATAAAGCTGATGCTGAATGATCCAGAAACCGGCAACAATTAGAGTCAAAATTATTAACCTTGGCGTTGTAAATATTTTTTTCAGTGCTAACAAAACATCTTTAACAGATTTGGAATTTTGCTCACGATTTTCATCAATCTTAAAAATAAAAATTGCAAATAATAAAGCTAGAAATGCCATTCCGGATGAGAAAAAATTTACATACTCTAAACCAATTCCTTGCCTAATACTTGGTACAACAGTTTTACCGCCAAATGCACCAATGTTTACAACCCAATAGAATAAGGAGAATCCGCGGGCTTTGTTAACTTCGGAAGTTGTCTTTGCAACTGTGCCAGTTATTAAAGGCTTAATAAATGATCCACCAAGAAGAACAATGAAAAGAAAAAATATTACTAAAGCTTTGGAATGAAATATCCCAAGAAAAAAATATCCAATAGTCAGCAGGGAGAAAGCTAAAATCAGTCCATTTTTAAAACCAATTTTATCACTTATGGCACCAACAAATGGTGGAAAGAAATAAAGAAGAGCAAAAAAGATTCCCGCAACATATCCTGTCTCAATATCTGTGAAGCCGACAATTCTTGTTAAATATAAAGTAAGAACAATGAAGAAGCCGTAGTATGCTGCTCTTTCACATAATTCCATTAAATTTGCTAACCAAAATTCTTTAGGAAAGCTCCAGCTTTCTCCTTGTGTTTTTTGATTCATTAATTCTCCTTGAAAATGTTGAATGCATAATTATAACATAAAGCGAATATTATCTCTAAATCTGTTTCGTAATATAAAAATAATTTCAATATATTGTTTTTTGTACTTGACAAAAAATAATATAACTGATATTATTACTTCCAGCAAAATGAATTACTTAATAAAAAATAAAACAAACAAAATTAACTTGATTTCAGCTAGTTCTGAAAGTGCAATTGTTTTATTCAACCTACCAGTTAACATCATTAATATTCTCGGAATTATTATTCTCGGTCTCATTATTATAGGCTAGAATAATAGGTCATTCCCAGAAATTAGAAACTCACAAATATAAAATTTTAGGAATGACCTGAATAAGAGGTGTAAAATTGGTATATATTTTTGAGGTTTTGATTGAGATCAGATACAATAAAGAAAGGTTATGATAAAGCTCCGCATAGAAGCTTACTTAAAGCAACCGGAATAATAAAGAGTGATGCAGATTTTGACAAACCTTTTATTGGAGTTTGCAATTCCTATATTGATCTAATTCCCGGCCATGTACATTTACAAGAGTTTGGTAAAGTTGTAAAAGATGCAATAAGAGCTGCAGGAGGAGTTCCTTTTGAGTTTAACACAATTGGTGTTGATGATGGAATTGCAATGGGACATATTGGAATGCGTTACTCGCTTGCCAGCCGTGAATTAATTGCAGATTCAGTTGAAACAGTGGTTGAAGCTCACAGATTAGATGGATTAATTTGCATCCCTAATTGTGATAAGATTGTTCCTGGAATGTTAATGGGCGCGGTGAGAGTAAATATCCCAACAATATTTATTTCCGGCGGACCAATGAAAGCTGGGAGACTTGCCAGTGGGAAAAAGAGCGATTTAGTTTCTGTCTTTGAAGGTGTTGGTAAATTTCAATCTGGCGAAATTGATGAAGAAGAATTAAAAGAATTAGAAGACGTTAGCTGTCCAACTTGCGGTTCTTGTTCTGGAATGTTTACTGCCAATTCTATGAACTGCTTAATGGAAGCCTTAGGTATGGCTTTGCCTGGGAATGGAACTATTTTAGCTGTAGATCCCGCGAGGCATGAATTAGCAAAATCGGCCGCGAAACAATTATTATATTTAGTTGAAAAGGATATTAAACCTTCTGACATTATAACCGAGAAGTCAATCAAAAATGCAATTACTCTAGATGTAGCAATGGGTGGAAGTACAAATACAATTCTACACACTTTAGCAATCGCAAATGAAGCAGAGATAAATCTAAACTTAGATGATATTAATAAAATATCTGCCAACACTCCAAATATTTGCAAGGTTAGTCCAGCCAGACCAGATATACACATTGAAGATGTTCACAACGCAGGTGGAATTTCTGCAATATTAAAAGAGTTAACAAATAAAGAGGGTTTATTATCCCGAGAAGTGATAACAGTAACTGGAAAGTCTGTTCATGAAAATGTGAAGGACGCAAATACTTTAGATAGCGATGTTATTCGTTCACTTGATAATCCATTTTCAATTACTGGCGGGCTTAATGTTTTGTTTGGCAATTTAGCTCCTGATGGCGCAATTGTAAAATCTGCAGCTGTGGAAAAAGAAATGCTTGTTCATAAAGGTCCGGCAGTCGTTTTTGAAAGTCAAGACGAAGCACTTGAAGGAATTAAAAATAAACAAGTTAAAGCTGGTGATGTTGTAATCATAAGATACGAAGGACCAAAAGGCGGACCGGGAATGCCGGAAATGCTTGCCCCAACAAGTGCAATAATGGGAATGGGATTAGGCAGCAAGGTAGCATTATTAACAGATGGAAGATTTTCAGGGGGAACCAGAGGAGCTTGTATCGGACATGTTTCGCCGGAAGCAGCAGAAAGAGGCACTATAGCAATTGTTCATAACGGAGATATTATTTCAATTGATATTCCAAACAACAAATTAGAATTAGAATTGAGTGAAAGTGAAATTGAATCTCGCTTAAATAAATTAGAACAGTTTGAACCCAAAATTAAAAAAGGGTATTTGGGTAGATATGCAAAATTAGTTACATCAGCAAATACTGGAGCAATTTTAAAAATTTAACTTACCAATGAAAGGAAGAATGATGAGCGGTACAAAAAAAATGTCTGGAGCAGAAATATTTTTTGAAGCTCTTAGAAAAGAAAACGTTGACACAATTTTTGGTTATCCTGGCGGAGCAACAATAAAATTATATGAACAACTTTATGATGTTGACTTCCTTGAGCATATTCTTTGCAGACATGAGCAAGGTGCAACACATATGGCAAAAGGATATGCAATTGTTAAAGGTAAGCCTGGCGTCGTACTTGTAACATCAGGGCCTGGTGCAACAAATACAGTTACTGGTATAGCAGATGCATATATGGATTCTGTTCCAATAGTTGTTTTTACAGGACAAGTGCCAACTCATTTAATTGGCAATGATGCTTTTCAGGAAGCAGATATTGTTGGAATAACTAGACCTATTACCAAACATAATTTTTTAGTTCGTTCAATAGAAGAACTTGCTCCAACTATTCAAAAGGCTTTCTATATTGCTTCAAGTGGAAGACCGGGACCAGTCTTGGTCGATTTACCAAAAGATATTATCGCCTCGGAAACCGTATTCAATTATCCAACTAAAATAGATATTCGCGGATACAAACCGCAAGTTAAAGGTCACCATAATCAAATTAAAAAAGCAGCACAAATGATTCAGAACGCCAAGAAACCATTGCTTTATGTAGGTGGCGGTGTTATTATGTCTGATGGAAATAAAGAATTAGGTGTTTTAGCCAAAGAAACCGGAATACCGGTTACAATGACTTTACAAGGACTTGGAGCATATCCAGGAACAGACAAGCAATCATTGGGAATGCTGGGAATGCATGGAACCTTTGCAGCAAATATGGCAATAAATGAGTGCGATGTGCTTATTGCATTAGGAGCCAGATTTGATGACAGAGTTACAGGGAAAATTGAGACATTTTCTCCGAACTCATATAAGATTCATGTTGATATTGACCCTACTGCTATTGATAAAAACGTACTTGTTGATCTTCCGATTGTTGGCGATGTAAAACATGTAATTGCAGAAATTGCTGCAGAGATTGATAAAAAAACAGATCTATCTGATTGGTGGAATCAAATAAATGCTTGGCAAAATGAATGTCCGTTAAGTTATGAAAAAGAAGATGGAAAATTAAGAACAGAATATGTAATTGAAAGAATTTCGGAAAAAACAAAAGGTAATGCAATTATTGTTACTGATGTTGGTCAGCATCAAATGTGGGTTTCTCAATATTATAAATTTACAAATCCTCGTTCACATTTAACCAGCGGCGGTTTGGGAACTATGGGATTCTCTGTTCCGGCAGCTATTGGCGCAGCGTTTGCTGAAAAGAAACGTCCAATAATTTCAATTAGCGGTGATGGTGGATTCCAAATGAATCTGCAAGAATTAATTACCGCCGCGGCGTATAAACTGCCAATAAAATTTATTATTATGAATAATAGTTTTCTTGGAATGGTAAGACAATGGCAAGAACTATATCATGCAGAAAAATATAGCTTTACAGATTTAGGCGCAAGCAATCCCGATTTTGTTAAGGTTGGGGAAGCGCTTGGAGTTAAATCTTTTTCAACTAACAAAATGGATGAGGTTGATGGTCTATTAGATAAAGTGATGAAAATGAATGACGGACCGACACTTATTGAATTCAAAGTTGAAAAAGAAGATATGGTTTTCCCGATGGTTCCATCCGGAGGATCTATAAGTGATATTATAACTAAAAGACTTAATCCTAAAAAAATGGTATAAAAATGAAAAGAACAATTTCTGTTTTAGTTGAAAATACTTTTGGCGCATTTGATAGAGTTGCAACAATGTTCAGCGGGAAAGGATTTAATATTGATTCTATATCTATCGGCCAAACAGAGATAGAAGAAGTTTCAAGAATGACAATAGTTACAGAAGGTAATGATCAAATCTTAGATCAAGTTGTTAAGCAGCTGAATAGGCTGATTGATACGATTAAAGTAGTTGATTTATCCAAAGAGCCCAAAACAGTTAGAGAACTTGCATTGGTAAAAGTGAATCATGAAAATCACTCATTACAAGAAATTAAAAATTTAGCTGATATTTTTAGAGGTAAAGTAGTTGATATAAATAACAAAACGATAACTTTAGAAATAACTGGACCACCTGAAAAAATTGAAGCAGCCGTAAATGTGTTCCTTCCTTTTGGAATAAAAGAAATGGCACGTTCAGGAACTGTGGCTTTAAAAAGAGGTGAACAAAGTATTCCATCGAATAAAAAAAATAAAACAAAATAAATAAATGGAGAAATAATGAAAGTTTATTATGATCAAGATGCTTCGTTAGATAAGCTGAAGCAAAAGAAAATTGCAGTTCTTGGATATGGAAGTCAAGGCCACGCACATGCTCTTAACCTAAAAGAAAGTGGATTAAATGTTTGTGTTGGATTAAGAAAAGGAAGTCAATCAATTGCTGTTGCTGAAGAAGCTGGACTCAAAGTAGTGAGTGTTAGCGAAGCTGTAAAAAGTTCAGATGTGATAATGATTCTGCTTCCAGATCAAAACCAAAAAGAAGTTTATGATTCCGAAATTGCACCTTATCTTAAAGATGGTGATACTTTAGCTTTTGGTCATGGTTTTAATATTCATTATAAACAAATTGTTCCTCCTAAAAATGTAAATGTTATGATGATTGCTCCTAAAAGTCCAGGACATTTAGTTAGAAGAACTTTTGAACAAGGCAATGGTGTTCCTTGTTTAATTGCAGTTGAGCAAGATTATACTGGAGATACATTAGAGCTTGCGTTAGCTTGGGCAAAAGGAATTGGCGGAACAAAAGCTGGTGTAATTGAAACAAATTTTAAAAATGAAACTGAAACAGATTTATTTGGTGAACAAGCAGTATTATGCGGTGGTTCAGCAGAATTAATTAAAGCCGGATTTGAAGTTTTAGTTGAAGCAGGTTATCCTCCAGAACTAGCGTATTTTGAATGTATGCACGAAATGAAATTAATTGTTGATTTATATTATGAAGGTGGTTTATCAAGAATGAATTACTCGGTGAGTGATACTGCTGAGTATGGTGGTATGACAAGAGGCAGCAGATTAATTACGCAAGACACAAAAAATGAGATGAAGAAAATTTTAACAGAAGTTCAAGATGGAACTTTTGCTAATGAGTTTATTACAGAAATTAAAAATGGTCAGCCTAATTTGAATAAACTACGCAAAGAAAATCAAGAACACGGTATTGAAAAAGTTGGAAATGAATTAAGAAAAATGATGGCTTGGGTTTTAAAAGCCACAAAGAAATAGGGAGTTATAATGACGTATAAAATTGCTTTATTGCCTGGTGATGGTATTGGTCCTGAAGTAACACAAGCCGCCGTTAAGGTAATAAATTTAGTTGCAGAAAAATTCAATGTAAAAATGAAATACGAAGAATTTGCAATAGGTGGTAATTGTTTTGATAAACATGGAACTCCTTTAGTTGAAGAAACTTTGGAAGGTTGCTATAATTCCGACTCAGTTTTTTTAGGTGCAGTGGGTGGACCTCAATGGGAAAAACTTGCTCATCATTTAAAACCTGAAGCCGCTTTACTTAAGTTAAGAGAAAAGTTAGAACTTTTCGCAAATATAAGACCAGCAAAAATTTATCCTTCAATGCTGGATAATTCCACTCTAAAAAAAGAAGTGCTTGAAGGTACAGATTTTATTGTGCTTAGAGAACTAACTGGTGGAATTTATTTTGGAAAGCCACGCGGAATGGATGATAATAAAGGCTGGAATACGATGGTTTACTCCACAGAAGAAGTTGAGCGAATTGCCAGAAAAGCATTTGAAATAGCTAGCAAAAGGGAAAAAGTTGTCACAAGTGTTGATAAAGCAAATGTTTTAGAAGTTTCTCAATTTTGGAGAAATGTTGTTGAAAAAGTTCATAAAGATTATCCCGAAATTAAATTAAATCACATGTATGTTGATAATGCCGCTATGCAGCTAGTTAGAGATCCCAAACAGTTTGATGTGATTTTAACCTCTAATATTTTTGGAGATATCATAAGTGATATTTCTGGAATGATTACCGGAAGTTTGGGCATGCTTCCATCAGCAAGCTTGGGAAAAAAATATAGTTTGTATGAACCCGTTCATGGAAGTGCACCAGATATTGCAGGACAAAATAAAGCAAATCCAATTGCAGCAATTTCTTCAGCGGCAATGATGTTTTTTCATACTTTTGAAATGACTAAAGCTTCTGAAATTATTGAGAAAGCTATTTCATTAACTTTGGATGAAGGTTTCCGCACAGCTGATATTGCTACTCAAGAAAGCAAAGTTGTTTCCACTACCGAGATGACATCAATGATTATGAATAACATAGAAAAAATATTTGCCGAAGAAGCAATTGGAGTTTTCTTGTTATAAAGAGTTTTAAAATTTGAGGAACTAACGTGAAAGAAAAAATTATAATATTTGATACAACTTTAAGAGATGGTGAGCAATCACCTGGAGCATCATTAAATATATATGAGAAAATTGAAATAGCACATCAACTAGCAAAGTTAAACGTTGATGTAATTGAAGCAGGTTTCCCAGTTTCATCGCCTGCACAATTTGATGCCGTTCATGCAATTTCATCAGAAGTTGATAAAATAATAGCCGGACTCTGCAGAGCTAATGAAAAAGATATTGATTCAGCATTTAAAGCTCTTCAACCAGCTAAGCATAAGAGAATTCATACTTTCACTAGTACGTCGGATTTTCATATCCTCGGTAAATTTGGACACGAAAAATATGGAGTATCTCTGGAAGATAAGAGAAAAACAATTTTAAAAATGACATCAGATTCTGTCGCATATGCAAAATCTTTATGTGAAGATGTTGAATATTCAGCCGAGGATGCCGGAAGAACCGATATAGGTTACTTAGCAGAAGTAATAGAAGCTGCCATAGAAGCCGGCGCAAATGTCGTTAATATTCCTGATACAACTGGTTATACTTTCCCAACTGAGTTTGGTAATAAAATTAAAGAGTTAAAACGCAGAGTTAAGAATATTGACAAAGCTGTAATAAGTGTGCATTGCCACAACGATTTAGGTTTAGCTGTCGCAAATTCAATTGCATCAATTGAAAATGGTGCACGACAAATAGAGTGCACAGTTAATGGAATAGGGGAGAGAGCTGGTAATGCTTCGCTGGAAGAAATTGTAATGGCGCTTAAAGTTCGTGGTGATATTGTAAATTTTGATACTGATATAAATACGCGAGAAATTTATAATACAAGCAGATTAGTGTCTGGGTTCACCGGAATTTTAGTTCAAAGGAACAAAGCCATTGTTGGTGAAAATGCTTTTGCCCATGAATCGGGAATTCACCAAGATGGAATGTTGAAAAATAGAGATACTTATGAAATTATGACACCAGAATTAGTTGGGTATCCTAATACTAAGATTATTCTTGGAAGACATTCAGGCAGACACGGATTGAAGGCAAGACTCAATCAATTAGGTTATGAAGTCAGCGAAGAAAAATTAATTAAGTTATATGAAAAATTCACAAAGCTTGCTGATAAAAAGAAAGAAGTTTTTGATAATGATTTGAGAATTTTAATGGGTGATACAATTACTGAAAAGGATGAGTTTTACTCATTGGATCATTTGCAGATTACTTCTGGTTCTAAAACAATTCCAACTGCGGTTGTAAAAATAAAAATTGAGGATCAGATTATTCAAGAGTCAGCAATTGGAGATGGACCAATAGACGCAGTGTTTAATGCCATTGAAAGAGCTTTAAGTATTCACCCTGAAGTTGAATCTTATAATGTTCGTTCAGTTACTTCAGGAAGACAAGCTTTGGGTGAAGTACTTCTTAGAATCAGAAGCAATTCAATTTCATTTACCGGAAGAGGAGTTTCTACCGATGTGATTGAAGCGAGTGCATTAGCATATTTGAGTGCATTAAATAAAAAAAATGCACATTTCAAATTGAATGAAAAGTTTAACAAAGAAAATGAATTAACAAAAGTTGGATAAAGGATAAATATTATGGGAATGACAATAACAGAAAAAATTCTTGCTAAATCCTCAGGAAATAAAATCGTAACTCCTGGAGAAAGTGTTTGGCTGAATGTGGATACACTGATGACACATGACGTTTGCGGTCCGCCGACAATTGGAATTTGGAAACATGAATTTGGTGAAAAAGCAAAAATTTGGGATAAAGATAAACTTGTAATCTTTCCTGATCATTATATTTTTACAGCAAACAAACATGCAAACAGAAATGTTGAAATTCTTCGTCAGTTTGCAAAAGATTACCAAATAGATAACTATTATGATGTTGGTACAGAAAGGTATAAAGGCGTTTGTCACGTTGCTTTAGCCGAAGAAGGTTATAATGTTCCAGGAACAGTTTTAATTGGAACAGATTCACATACTTGTACTTCAGGTGCATTTGGAATGTTCTCAACCGGAGTTGGAAATACAGATGCCGCTTTTATTTTAGGAACTGGAAAAATTTGGGAAAAAATTCCAGAGACAATTAAGTTTACTTTTAACGGACAACTGCCAGAATATCTAACGGCTAAAGACATGATTCTCGCCATTCTTGGTGATATTACTACAGATGGTGGAACTTACAGAGCATTAGAATTTGATGGTGAAGGTGTTTTTTCTTTAGGCATGAATGAAAGAATGACATTGACAAATATGGCAATCGAAGGCGGTGCAATGAATGGAATTATTGCAGCCGACCATGTAACAGAAGAATATGTAAAATCGAAAGGTGTTTACGAATATGAAATTTTTAATAGTGATAGTGACGCTAAATATCACAGCAAATATTCATATAATCTAAATTCAATGGAACCTTTAGTTGCCAAGCCGCACAGCCCAGACAATAAAGATACAGTAAGAAATGTGGAAGGAACTAAATTAACTAAAGCATATATTGGTTCTTGTACTGGCGGAAAGATTTCAGATTTTAAATTTGCGTCAAAAATACTTTTTGGAAATAAAGTAAAAGTTCCTACATTCGTGGTTCCAGCATCAACACAAACGGCTAAAGACTTGGAAGTCGAAACGTACAACGGAGTTAGCTTAAAAGAAATTTTTGAAAAAGCCGGATGTGTAATTGCTCAAAGTTCTTGTGCTGCTTGTCTTGGGGGACCAGATGACACAATTGGAAGAAGTGTTGATATGGATGTTGTTATTTCAACAACAAATAGAAATTTCCCGGGTAGAATGGGTAGTAAAAAGTCAGAGGTTTATTTAGCTTCGCCACTTACTGTTGCAGCTTCAGCCGTAACAGGAGTAATAACTGATCCAAGAGACTTTTTATAAAAAGTAATTGAACAAAAATTCGTCATTCCGGTTTTTGTTTTTTGAAATACCGGAATCTAAGTCGTAAAAATTTATAAAGTTGGAGTAAAATGGAAAAGATAATAAAAGGGAAAGCATTTGTTTTGGGAGATAATATCGATACCGATCAAATTATTCCTGCAGAACATTTGGTTTATAGTTTAACAGATGAAGAAGAAGCAAAAAAATACGGCCACTTTGCGCTTTCAGGTGTTCCAATTAGTAAAGCAGGTTTGCCAAAAGGTGGAACACCTTTTATTGAGGGTGATAATTTCTTATCAGAATTTAACATTGTTATTGGTGGTTCAAATTTTGGTTGCGGTTCTTCAAGGGAGCATGCTCCTTTTGCTTTGGAAAAAGCTGGTGTAAAAGCAATTGTGGCCCAATCATATGCAAGAATTTTTTATCGTAATTCTGTTGATGGTGGTTTTCTTGTTCCAACTGAATCAGAAGTAGAATTAAATAAAGAAATATCAACAGGAGATGAAATTGAAATTGATCTTGAAAATTACAAATTAACAAATAAAACAACCAATTCTTCCTATTCACTTAAACAATTGGGAAGTGTTTTACCAATTGTTGAGGCAGGCGGAATATTTGAATATGCCCGTAAAAACAACATGATCTAACATAATTAAAGAACTAAAATGAAAATTGAATTATTTGACACAACTCTAAGAGATGGAACTCAAGGTGAAGGAATCAATCTTTCTCTCCAAGATAAATTATTAATTACTCAACGACTTGATAGTTTTGGAATTGATATAATAGAAGGCGGTTGGCCAGGAAGTAATCCCAAAGATGAAGAATATTTTAGAGCAGTTAGAAAATTAAAGCTTTCTCATTCTAAAATTTGCGCTTTTGGATCTACTGCACGATATCCAGATAAAATAAGTCAAGACAATAACTTACAGCAATTACTTAAAGCATAAACTCCGGTAATTTCTATCTTTGGCAAAACATGGAGATTCCATTCGCAAAAAAGTTTGGGCTTAACAGATGAACAAAATGAGGAATTAATTTTCAAATCTGTTGAGTTTTTAGTTAAAGAAGGTAGAAGAGTTGTTTACGATGCTGAACATTTTTTTGATGGTTATAAAGATTCGCCTGAATTTGCATTGAAAATGTTAAAAGCTGCGGAGCACGCTGGTGCATCAGTTTTAGTTTTATGCGATACAAATGGAGGAACTCTTCCAGATGAAACTTTTGAAATAGTAAGTGAGATAATAAATAAATTCAATTTACCAATTGGAATTCATGCGCATAATGATGGAGATGTTGGAGTTGCAAATACTTTAATGGCGGTAAAAGCAGGAGCTGTTCATGTTCAAGGTACAATAAATGGTGTTGGAGAAAGATGTGGGAATGCAAATTTAGTAAGTATTATTCCAAATCTAAAATTCAAAATGGGTTATGATTTTAATGAAAAAATTGATATTTCCAAAACAACTACAATTTCTCATTTCATTTCTGAAATAATGAATATTGAGCCAAACAGCAGAGCGCCATTTGTTGGAGTTTCGGCTTTCGCGCACAAAGGCGGAATCCATGTCAGCTCAGTTTTGAAGGACAGCAGAATGTATGAACATTTGGAACCGACTTCCGTTGGAAATTTACAAAGAGTTGTGGTTTCAGATTTATCCGGGCAAAGTAATATTAGGTACAAAGCAAAAGAATTTGGAATTGAGCTCCCAGAAGGGAAAGAATTCAGCAAAAATTTTGTAAACTATCTTAAATCAATGGAATTTGACGGCTACCAATTTGACGGAGCTGAAGGGACTTTTGAACTATTACTTAGAAGTGAACTCAAAGAGTATACTCCTTTTTTTAATGTTAAATATGCAAAAATAAATGTGCTTCAAGATGAAAATAATGTTCACTACTCCGAAGCAGTTTTGAAAGTAGAAGTAAATGGAGTAATTGAGCATACTGCCGCAGATGGAAACGGGCCGGTAAATGCATTAGATAGTGCGCTTAGAAAAGCTTTACTAAGATTTTTCCCTGCGATAGCTCAAATAAAATTGATTGATTATAAAGTAAGAGTTTTGGGTGAGAAAAACGGCACCCAAGCGAAAGTGCGAGTATTGATTGAATCGAGCGACGGTGAGAATAATTGGTCAACGGTCGGTCTTTCACCAAATATTATTGAAGCAAGTTTAATGGCTTTAACCGATGCCATGAATTATAAACTGTTCAAAGTGAGTAAAGAAAAAGAAATAAATCAAGTTTTAGAGACTTAAAAACTACTAATACAAATAATATATATTACAGAAGCCCAATTTCAAAAGAGTTGGGCTTTTTTGTTTTATAACTAGCCAATAAAAAATCATATTTGATTCGTTACGAAGATTTATTGAATTATGGAAAAATCATATAAAAATTAAAGTAACTTTTACCTCTATTGTACTCAGATAGTGAGGTTTTAATTCAAATATCAAATGGTATAAATATTGTTCACAATAATATTGGGCACAAATTAAATACAACTAAAATTCTTTCAATTTGTTGTTCTAACTCACAATTAATTTGCGGAAAAAGTTTATTTTTCTAACAGAAAATTAAAATTCTTTTAATGAGACTATTATGTTTGAACCAAATTATGACAGCAGAAACAAATATCAGTACATCGGTTTTTTGCCAAATTCTGTAAGAATTAAAGAACACGGTTTATGGGGAATGAACGATTTAGATGGGAACGAAATTCTTACTTCACAATTTATGGAAGTATTTACGCTATCTGCCGGGAATAGATTAATTGCTGCAAGAGAGGGTTCTTTTTGGCAAATATTTAATCTAAAAGGTGATCCAATAAACAATGAAAAATATGATTCCTTATATCCTTTTTATGGCATGTTCGGAATGACAAAAATTCAGAAGAATGGAAAATACGGCTTACTAAATAAGATGGGAAAAGTAATTATACCAACTGCTTATAGAAAGATTGAAAAGTTTGGAAAGGGAATTGTTCTTCATAATTTTGATTTATCAACAGAATTTATTACAAGAAAAGAATTATTACAGTTGCCTGAAATTAGACATGATCTTAAGAATGAACAAATAAAATCTCCGATAAAAAATATATTAAAAACTAAAATTACTAATAAACACAAATTTTATTAAAATTTTCCTCACTTAAACACCCTCTATTTTGAAAATATTTTTGAATATTTTCAAAATAAATCAATATATTGAAAGTATGAAATTGAATTTTTTCAGTAGTTGCAATATAGTTGATTTATCCAGGAGGGTTAAATGAAATCAGCATCCGACTTTTTATACTACGTGCCAATATTTTCGGATTTACCAGACGAAACGATTGAACAAATTTCTCAAGTTGGAATTAGAAAATCCTTTAAAAAAGATACAATTATTTTAATGGAAGAGGATGAGAGTGGTGCTCTTTTTATTATTGTAACCGGAAAAGTAAAAGTCACCAGAACCAGTAATGATGGGCGTGAAGTTATACTTAATATTCTTTCTGAAGCTGATATTTTTGGAGAGATGGCTTTATTAGATGGATTAACAAGATCAGCTACAGTTACCGCTATTGAAGATTCTGAACTATTTATAATTCAAAGAAATCAATTCTTAGAATTCTTAAAAGAACATCCAGAAATTTCTATTGCACTTATGCAAGAACTTTCTAAAAGATTGAGAACAGCTGATATGCAAATTAAGTCACTCTCACTTAAAGATGCAGAAGGGAAGGTTGCTACAGTAATTGTACAACTTGCTACAGACCAAGGTAGAATTAGACAAGGCGCAGTTGAAATTGAAAAACTTCCACTTCAGCAAGACTTAGCAAATATGGCTGGAACATCTAGAGAAACCATTTCTAGAACTCTGCACACATTTGCAAAAAAGGGTTTAATTGAGCTGGAAGGTTCAAAGTTAAGAATATTTCAATTTGATAAATTTAAGGCAACCTATTTATAAATTATCGTTTTTTTGTAAATAAACATATCCGAAATTTTAAAAACACAGATGACAAGTCCGTGTTTTTTTTGTATCCAAGTGGTTCTAAATAGTAATTAATAATTATTAGTATGAGAAAAGATCATTATTAAACAAGTATTTGAAGGACTTCAGAAAATAAAAAACCCAACTTATAGTTGGGTTTTTTGTAAAACTACTGAACAGAATTTGATTAATACATTCCGCCCATGCCACCCATATCACCCATACCTCCTTGAGGCATCATAGGGGCTTTTTCATCTTCTTTCTTTTCAAAAATTACAGCTTCTGTTGTAATCAGTAATGATGAAACTGAAGCAGCATTTTCTAAAGCAGTTCTTGTAACTTTAGTTGGATCAATAATTCCAGCCTTAATCATTTTTACATATTCATCAGTAGCAGCATTAAAACCAAAATCGCCTTTACCTTCTTTAACTTTATTTAATACAACAGCACCTTCAAGACCAGCATTATTAACTATTTGTTTTAATGGTTCTTCTAAAGCTTTCTTGATAATTTTAACACCAGTAGTTTGATCAAGATTTTCTCCTTGAAGATCTTCAAGAACTGAAGCAGCTCTAACAAGAGCAACGCCACCGCCTGCAACAATACCTTCTTCAACTGCTGCTCTAGTTGCATGTAAAGCATCTTCAACTCTTGCTTTCTTTTCTTTCATTTCAATTTCTGTAGAAGCTCCAATTTTTAATACTGCAACTCCACCAGAAAGTTTGGCTAATCTTTCTTGTAATTTTTCTCTATCATAATCTGAAGTTGTGTTTTCTATTTGTGCTTTAATTTCATTTACACGTTTTTTGATATCATTACCTTTTCCAGCACCTTCTACTATGATAGTGTTGTCTTTATCGATAACAACTTTTTTAGCTGTTCCTAAAAATTCAACAGTTGCATTTTCTAATTTGTAACCAGCTTCTTCAGATATTACTGTACCACCGGTTAAAACTGCGATATCTTCCAACATAGCTTTTCTTCTATCGCCAAAACCCGGAGCTTTAACTGCAGCAACTCTTAAAGTACCGCGTAATTTGTTAACTACTAAAGTAGCAAGAGCTTCGCCTTCTAAATCTTCTGATATGATTAAAAGAGGTTTGCCAGCTTGAGCAACTTTTTCTAAGATTGGCAAAAGGTCTTTCATTGTTGAGATTTTTTTATCATGAATTAAAATTTGCGGATCTTCTAAAACAGCTTCCATTGATTCTGAATCAGTAATAAAGTAGGGTGATAAATAACCACGGTCAAATTGCATACCTTCAACAATTTCTAATCCGGTTTCTGTTCCCTTAGCTTCTTCAACAGTAATAACGCCATCTTTACCAACTTTTTCCATTGCATCTGCAATAAGTTCGCCGATTGCTTTGTCATTATTTGCTGAGATAGAACCAACTTGTGCAATTTCATCTCTACCACCAACTTCTTTAGAAATTGATTTAAGGTATTCAACAACTTTAGTTACTGCCAAATCAATTCCGCGTTTTAAATCCATTGGATTTGCACCAGCTGTAACGTTCTTTAACCCTTCTCTATAAATTGCTTGAGCTAAAACTGTTGCAGTTGTTGTTCCATCACCGGCAACATCACTGGTTTTAGAAGCAACTTCTTTAACCATTTGAGCGCCCATATTTTCTGTTGCATCTTCTAACTCAATTTCTTTTGCAACTGTAACACCATCTTTAGTTATTGTTGGTGCACCAAATTTTTTATCAATTACTACGTTTCTGCCTTTAGGTCCTAATGTTACTTTTACAGCGTTTGCAAGCTTATCTACGCCAATTTTTAGTCCTGCTCTGGCATCTGTGCCAAATTCAACTATTTTTGCTGCCATTTTTCCCTCGATATTTTTTTGATATTTATTTAATTAAAATTTATGCTAAAACTCCAAAAATGTCGCTCTCGCGCATAATTAGAAATTCGTCATCTTCAACTGATATCTCCGTTCCGGAATATTTTCCGTATAAAACTTTATCTCCCACTTTTACATGCATGGAAATTGCTTTCCCATCATCTTTAATTCTTCCTGGTCCTGCCGCTACTACAGTTCCTTCTACAGGCTTTTCTTTAGCTGTGTCCGGTAAGATGATTCCACCTTTAGTTTTTTCAACAGCATTACTTGGTTTAATGATAACTCTGTCTTCTAATGGTTTTATTTTGAAGTCTTTCATTTTAGTTCTCCTTTTTTAATTAGCACTCAATAAAGACGAGTGCTAATATATAAATTTCGGAGAAATTTAACAAGAGCTTAATATAATTCTTTTACGTTTGATGCAACTTTTTCAGAAAGGTTTTAAAGAATTTTTAATGGGAATTAAAAAGCTTTATAATAATTTTTTAGCTAATTCATAAACTTGATTAGCGTGAGTATTAACATCAACATCACGAATAATATTTGCAATTTTACCTTCTTTATCAACTAAAAAAGTTATTCTACTTGCTACTCCAAGATTGTTTAAAGCCCCAAATTTCTCCGTTACTTCTTTGTTTGCATCTGAAAGTAGGGGAAAGTTTAGGCTGTGCTCTTCAACAAACTTTTTGATATCTTCTTTTGAATCAACAGAAATACCAAAAATTGCAATTCCGTTTTCATTAAATTTTGAATAATCATCTCTTATTCCGCATGCTTCAGTTGTGCATCCAGGGGTATTTGCTTTTGGGTAAAAATATACCACAACCGGTGATTTACCTTTATAATCCGAAAGTGTATATACATTATTTTGAGAATCTTGAAGGGTAAAATCTGGTGCATTATTTCCGACAGAAAGATTATCGGCCGTGCCACCGCAAGAATTCAAGAAAATTAAACTGAGCAGTAATAATATTGTTTTCATTTTAGTACCTTCCTTTAATCTATTGCAATTGATCTGTTAAAAATATAATCAACATTTTTAACCATCTCCGAAGTATTAAAAATCTTATTAATTTCTTCTTCTGATAAATATTTTTTAATTTCTTCAGATGCTAATAATTCCGATTGAAGATTAGTAGATTTATCTTGCCATACTTTCATTGCCGGTGTTTGAACCATAGTGTATGCAGCTTCACGAGTTGCGCCTTTTTCAACAAGTTTAAGCAATACTTTTTGAGAAAACACAAGTCCACGTGTTTTGTTTAAATTTTCCAGAGCATTTTCTGGGTAGATTAACAAATTATCAACCAACTTAATCATTAGGTTCAGCATATAATTTAAGGCAATTGTGGAATCTGGAATAATAACCCTCTCAACAGAAGAGTGTGAAATATCTCTTTCATGCCAAAGTGCAACATTCTCTAAAGCAGCCATAGCATTGCCTCTAAGTAGTCTTGCTAAACCGGAAACTCTCTCAGAAACAATTGGATTTCGTTTATGCGGCATTGCAGAAGAACCTTTTTGTCCCTTTGAAAAAAATTCTTCAACTTCCAAAACTTCCGTTCTTTGTAAATGCCTAATTTCAACAGAAATTTTTTCTAGAGAAGCTCCAATTATCGCAAGTGTTGACATAAACTCTGCATGCCGATCACGTTGAATTATTTGAGTAGAAACTGAGGCGGGTTTTAAATCCATTTTTTCGCAAACGTATTCTTCAACTTTTGGAGAAAGATGATCGAAAGTTCCGACTGCACCCGATATTTGGCCAACACTTATTGTTTCTATTGCAGCTTCTAATCTTTTAATATTTCTTTTTGCTTCTTCATACCATAAAGCGAACTTTAAGCCTATTGTTGTTGGCTCTGCGTGTATGCCATGACTTCTGCCAACACAAATTGTATTTTTATGTTCTTTAGCTCGTTTCCTTAAGGCATTTTTTAGATCTTTCATATTTCCTAAAAGAATGTCTCCCGCTGCTTTCATTTGGTAGGAAAGTGTTGTATCTAAAATGTCAGAGGATGTCATTCCATAATGAATATGCCGAGATTCCGGTCCAACATACTCTGCAACATTTGTCAAAAATGCAATAACATCATGTTTTGTTTCTTCTTCAATATCTAAAATTCTTTTTACATCAAAATTTGCTTTTTGTTTAATAACTTCAACATCTTCAATTGGAATTTCGCCCATTTTTGCGCGAGCTTCGCAAGCAAATATTTCAATTTTAAGCCAAGTGGAAAACTTAAATTCGTCTTCCCAAATTTTGCCCATTTCCGGAAGTGTATATCGTTCTATCATGATTTAGGTTCTAATTTAATTGTTGTTGTAAATGGTTGATTATCTCGTTGTACTTTAAGTTTTAAAATATCATTCGTTCTTGCTTGATGGAAAATATAAAGTATAGTTTTATCATCATTAATTTTTATATTATCAACTTCTAAAATTACATCACCAACTTCCAAGCCTGCATCTTCTGCTGGTGATTTTGAATCAACTTTTGTAATAATTACTCCATAAGTACTTTTTAGTTTGTAATATTTTGCAATAGCATCATCAATTGGGTGAATACTAATTCCGGTCCAGAAATTTCTATTTATTGAGCCGCTTTCTTTTAATTCGGTGATAATTTTTTTAACGGTGTTTATTGGAATTGAGAAACCTACTCCAATGCTTCCTCCGCGATTTTCTTGCCATATAATAGTATTCATGCCAATCATTTCGCCAATACTATTAACTAGTGGTCCGCCGCTATTTCCAGAGTTTATTGAAGCATCAGTCTGGATCATATTTAAATAGTAACGGTCTTGTATTAACCCTAAGTTCATATTCATTGCACTAATCACACCAACAGTAACGGTTGGCTGATCGTTAATTTCAAAGAGTCCAAAGGGATTTCCTAATGCGATAACCCATTCTCCAATTAAAATATCATCTGAATCCCCAAATTTTAAATATGGCAGGTTAGAGGCTTCAATTTTAAGTAGAGCAATATCCGAAGATTGATCAGTACCAACAAGTTTTGCTTTATGTTCGGTTCCGTCTGTCATTGTAACAATAATTTCATTTGCTTTTCCTGCAACATGGTCATTAGTAACAATATAACCATCAGAGGAGATTATTGCGCCTGAACCGACTCCCGGAATTTGTTTTTCATACACTCTATTTTCGAAAAAGAAACTAAAAGGATCTCTATAATAACGGGTTTCAGTAACGTTTACACCTACAATTGCAGAACTAACATTTTTAACTGTATTAGTTATAATGTTTTCTCTGCCGTTTGTAATTGTATTATTAACAAGATTTTTAAAATTTGCTGGCACAACTGAACTTTGTTCAGAATCTATTTTCTGTGCTTCCAAATTGGAGGTCGGTTGGTTTTGCCCATTAATATTCTCATTTTCTGTTTTCTGATAATAAAAAAATGCAAAAATTATTGAAGCAATTAACAATGTAGCAAATGAAGACAAGAAAATATATTTCAAGTTTTTCATAAAATTTATTTCCCAATTTTATTTTTAATTAAAATATCTTTTAAAGGAATAATGTGCTTAGAAAGAATAATTATCATCATCAAAGATATGGAAAATATAAAAATAAAACTCTTTTCTGCGGGAGGAAATGTAATAAAATTTAATGGATCCGTAAATAATATCACTGAGGCTATTACCATCAAAGTTGCTCCAATATTAGCAATATGAATGTCTCGACTATTTTTTTGATTATGAACCAGCTTATAAGCCAGATTATTGCAATAATTGGAGAAAGCAATAATGAACCTCCAGCGGCAGTTGCTAAACCTCTCCCGCCTTTAAATTTGATCCACGGGGAATAACAATGTCCTAATACAGCAAAGTTTAATGCAATTGAAGAAGTTAAAAAATCATTAGAAAAAAAAATACTTTGCAATAAAAACACTAAAAATTCCTTTAATTAAATCGACAATTAAAACTGTTATTGCAATTTTTTTTTTGAATTTGTTACCTCAAAAGAATTTAGAGTTCCAACATTGCCTGAACCTTCTTTTGTAATATCTAAATTATGAAATTTCTTCAAAACCAAAAAAAGCTGTTGGAAAAGAACCAATTAGATACGCTATTATTGAAACAACTAAAATATTCATAAATTATTGCAAATTATATTTGAAAATAAATATCAAAATCAACTTTGTTATTAAATTGTAAACTTTTATTTTCTCAGGTAAATATTAATTTAAATGTGAATTTTTTACATTCCCACATATAAAATACAGAATTTGAATTTGAGAATAATATAAAAAGAGGAGTACTCAATGGTAAACTTCATGGAAATTTTAGTGTAATTCCGGCACTTCCAGAAAAATTAGAACCCTTTAAGAGAGATTGCTTATAATCTTTATTGGGCATGGAATCATGATGCGCAAGAACTTTTTGGAGGCTTGATAGAGATTTATGGGAAAGTACAAATCATAATCCAGTTATGATGCTTGGCAAAAGTAAGTCAACAAAAATTAAATGAACTTGCTGAAGATGATGGATTTGTTTCGCATATGAATAGAGCTTACCTTCAACTTAATGTTTATCTTAATGACTCAACTTGGTACGAGAAAAAATATGGAGAAGCAGAAAAGCCATATATAGCTTATTTTTCTGCAGAGTTCGGTTTAACAGAATGTTTGCAAATTTATTCTGGCGGACTTGGAGTTTTAGCTGGCGATCACCTTAAATCGGCAAGTGATTTAGGACTTCCACTTGTGGCTATTGGATTATGCTATAAAGAAGGTTATTTCCAACAATACCTTAATGCAGAAGGTTGGCAACAAGAAGAATATCATCTATCAGATTTTCTAAATCTACCAATGACTTTAGTTAACTAATGAAGATGATTCACCACTTAAGATTTCTTTAGATTTTCCAGGTCGTCAAGTTTATTTCCAAATTTGGAAAATTCAAGTTGGAAGATTACCGCTTTATTTGCTTGACACAAATGTTGCTGAAAACTCTGATGAAGATAAAAAAATTACAAGAGCATTGTATGGTGGAAATAAAGAAAATAGAATTCAACAAGAAATTGTTTTAGGTATTGGCGGCATTCGTGCACTACATGCATTAAACATCAAACCATTGGTTTGTCATATGAATGAAGGACATTCAGCATTTTTGGCATTGGAGAGAATAAGAATTTTAATTCAACAAGGATTAACATTTGAACAAGCAAAAGATATTGGGAATTTTTCTAATATTTTTACTACTCACACACCTGTTCCAGCAGGCATTGATGTTTTTGGCAATGATTTGGTTGAATCATATTTTGGAAAATATTATAGAGAAGAATTAAAAATTAGTGATAAACAGTTTTATCAATTAGGCACAATAATGAACAAACCTCCATCAAATTTCAACATGGCTCATTTAGCAATGAACATGGCCGGAATGGTTAATGGAGTAAGTAAACTTCACGGTATTGTTTCAAAACAGATGTGGACTGAAGGCTTCCCAAATATTCCTTTCGACGAAATTCCTATTGAACATGTAACTAATGGGATTCATACTCGTTCGCATTTGTCAACCGAAATGTCTGAACTTTTAGGAAGATATTTGGGTGATGATTTTACAGCGGGTAATGGAGATTTAGAAACCTGGAAAGCTGTTGATGAAATACCGGATGAAGAACTTTGGAACACACATGAAAGAAGACGGGAACGTTTAGTTTCATTTGCACGAAAAAGACTGAAAAAGCAATTGCTTAGTCGTGGTGCGTCAACTATTGAAATTGAAGCCGCTAAGGAAGTTTTAAATCCATCAGCATTAACAATTGGTTTTGCTAGAAGATTTGCCACATATAAAAGAGCAACGCTAATTCTAAGAGATATTGAAAGATTATTAGAAATTACCGGCAATCCAGAAAGACCAGTTCAGTTCATTATTGCAGGAAAAGCCCATCCACAAGATGAAGAAGGTAAAAAATTAATTCAAGAATTAGTTTCAGTTTCTAAAGAATCATCTTTCAGAAAAAGAATTGTTTTCTTAGAAAATTATGATATGAACATTGCAAGATATATGGTTGAAGGCTGTGATGTTTGGTTGAATAATCCAAGAAGACCGCTTGAAGCAAGTGGAACTTCCGGAATGAAAATCATCGCTAATGGTGGTTTGAACTTCAGCATTTTAGATGGATGGTGGGATGAAGCTTATCAACGAGAGTTTGGTTGGAAAATTGGTAACGGCGAAGAATATCAAAATATAGAATATCAAGATGAAGTTGAGTCTCGACTAATTTACGAAACATTAGAAAAAGAAATAGTTACAACTTTTTATGATAGGGGAGAAGATAAACTGCCAAGAAAATGGATTCACATGATGAAAGAATCTATGAAAAATCTTGGACCGGTTTTTAATACTGGTAGAATGGTTTCTGAATATAATGACAAATATTATATAAATGCTTTAAGTAGAAGAAAGTTTATATTAGAGAATGACTGGGAAGAAGGTAAAAAATATTCAAAGTGGAAAGCGGATTTATTGAAAAACTGGAAAAATATAAAATTTGTTAGTGTTTCAGAAGAAAATCCTAAAACTGAGCTAAAGGTAGCATCATCTTACAAATTAACTTGCGAAGTTGATTTAGGAAAATTAACACCCGAAGATGTGGCAGTTCAAATTTATTATGGAAAAGTCGATAATAAGAATGATGTAAATGCAAATGATTTTGTTGTGATGAAATACACAAAAACTAACAAAGATTTGGGCATCCATACCTTTGAAGGTGAAATTGAGTGCAATAACACCGGGCACTTTGGTTATACTTTGAGAATGCTGCCTAAACATAGTTTGTTAAATAATCCTTTTGAACTTAATTTAATTCATTGGGCATAATTATTAAAAGTTTGATCTATATCAATTGCATTTAAAAATATATTCACCTAATTGAGTGATTAAAATTAAACTTTATTCTAAAAATTCTTAAAAGGAAAAAAAATGGACTTCATTTCAAAAAATTAAAAACAAAACGGCAAAAGTTGGTATAATTGGATTGGGATATGTTGGACTTCCTTTGGGGTTGGAATTTGCACTAAAGGGATTTAATGTTGTTGGATTTGATGTTGATGAAAGAAAAATCCCTTTACTAAAACAAGGCAAAAGCTACATCAAACACATTTCTGAAAAAAAAATTAAGCAAGCTGTTGATTCTGGTAAATTTGAAGCAGTCAGCGATTTTAGCAGATTGCCGGAAGTTGATGCAATTATAATCTGCGTTCCAACACCATTGAACGAGCACAGAGAGCCGGATATGTCTTATGTTGTTGACACTGCTGAAACAATTGCAAAATATATTAGAGAGGGTCAATTAGTTACTTTAGAATCAACAACTTATCCCGGAACAACGGAAGAAATTTTACAACCACTTTTTGAAAATGCACCAATTACTCAAAATAAAGGAAAGAATAAATTTGTTGTTGGAAAAGATTTTTACTTAGCATTTTCTCCTGAAAGGGAAGATCCTAATAATCCAGATTTTAATACTTCCACAATCCCTAAAGTTATTGGTGGGGTTACAAAAAATTGTATAAAAATAGCAGTTGAACTATACAATAATGTGATTGTTAAAACAGTTCCAGTTTCATCACCTAAAGTTGCAGAAGCAACAAAGTTGGTTGAGAATATTTACCGCTCGGTTAATATTGCTTTAGTAAATGAATTGAAAATGGTATTCGATAGAATGGATATTGATGTTTGGGAAGTAATCGCCGCTGCATCTACAAAGCCTTTTGGATTTAATGCATTTTATCCCGGACCGGGCTTAGGTGGACACTGTATTCCAATTGATCCATTTTATTTAACTTGGAAAGCAAGAGAATTTGAAGTTAACACTCGTTTTATTGAACTTGCTGGTGAAATTAACACTTATATGCCATATTATGTAGTTGAAAATGCCGGTAAACTATTGAACAAAAATAAGAAGGCATTAAACGGATCTAAAGTTTTAATTTTGGGCGCTGCATACAAAAAAGATATTGACGACATGCGTGAATCGCCTTCATTAAGATTGATTGAATTATTTGAAAGAACAGGAGCTAAAGTTGATTTTAATGATCCATACGTACCAAAATTATTTAAAATGAGAAAATATGATTATACAATGAAGTCTGTTCCTGTTACCGCAAATAATCTAAAAAAATATGATTTAGTTGTATTAAGCACAGATCACACTGATTACGATTATCAATTTATTGCAGATAATTCTCAGTTAATTTTAGATACAAGAAATGCTTTTGAAAGACATGGAGTAAAATCTAAGAAAATTCAAAAATCGTAATTCGCTATAATTATAGAGCCGAAGATAAAAGATTAAATTTTATTTTCGGCTTTTTTATGAGCTATAATCACAGAGTAGTATTTCTATAAAATTCCAATAATATTTATTGTTATCCAATTATTGGATAACAGATAATCAAAATAAAGGTAGAATTTAAATGAAAAAAATCATTTCAGTTGTTGGTGCAAGACCAAATTTTATGAAAATTGCTCCACTTCATAGGGCATTTAAAAAATATTCGGATTCAATTCAACACTTAATTTGTCATACAGGTCAACACTATGATGAAAAAATGTCTAAAGTATTTTTTGAAGATTTAGAATTGCCAAAACCGGATTTTTATCTGGGAGTAGGAAGTGGAAGTCATGCTGAACAAACGGCTGCTGTTATGATTAAATTTGAAAAAATTCTTCTTGAAGAAAAACCAGATATGATTTTAGTAGTTGGTGATGTAAATTCAACCATAGCATGCAGTTTAACTGCTTCAAAA
Source organism: Ignavibacteriales bacterium (assembly GCA_020635285.1). Lineage (GTDB taxonomy): Bacteria > Bacteroidota > Ignavibacteria > Ignavibacteriales > Melioribacteraceae. The sequence continues at coordinate 630,738 of JACKAB010000005.1, forward strand.
CTTCATATTAAAATTGTTCATGTAGAAGCTGGATTAAGAAGCGGTGATAGACAAATGCCTGAAGAAATAAATAGAGTTTTAACCGATTCCATTTCTGATATGCTTTTTGTAACTGAAAAAAGTGGATTGGAAAACTTAAAAAGGGAAGGTATTTCAGATGGAAAAGTTTTCTTTACCGGCAATGTAATGATTGATAGTTTAGCCTATTTTAAACCTAAAGTTGTAAATTCAACAATTTTAAATGATTTTGAATTAACACCTCAAAAATATGTTCTAGTTACTTTGCATAGACCAAGCAACGTTGATAGTAAAGACCAGCTAATTAAACTAATCAATGTCTTGAATTCCATTGCTGAAAAGAGAAAAGTATTATTTCCAATTCATCCAAGAACTATGAAAAACTTAACGGATTTTGGTTTGATGGAAAAAATAAATAAAAACTTAATTTTAACAGAACCAATTGGATATTTGGATTTTCTTGCTCTAACTAGTAACGCCGAATTAATTGTTACAGATAGCGGTGGAATTCAAGAAGAATCAACATATTTGGGTGTTCAATGCATAACCCTAAGAACTTCAACAGAAAGACCAATTACAGTAGAGGTTGGAACAAATCAGCTATTGGGCACAGATTTAGAAAAAGCCCAAAAAGTTGCATTAGAGGTCTTAAACGGTAAACTTAAATTGGGCGGCATTCCAGAATTATGGGATGGAAAAGCTGCTGAAAGAATTGCTGAAATAATTTCAAAAAAACTTTTCAATAATTAAATTAAAATTCTTCTTTAATTGCGGTTCGTTAGAGCCGCAATATTATTGAATCAATACTGTCAAATTGACATCTAACTTATTAAATATTTTAAGACATTTTTAGATCATTCCTTTGCTCTAAATCACAGAAAGTATAAGAAATATTCCACTCTTTTGCATAAAAAAATCCTAACGTATTGGACAAATAAAGGAATTATGATATGAAATTAAACAATTTTATATATAAGCTGATAATATCTTTTGTGATTATCACAAATATTATCTTTGCACAAACAAATGTTAAAGGTAATCCTCAATCCGAGGATAGCTTATTTTTAGCAAAACACGGCGGTTTATGCTTCAGAATTGATGATAATTCCAGAATTTCAGACTATATGAAAATGGCTGAGATTTTTAATAAGTATAACGCAAAATTTTGTGTTGCACTAAATTTAAATGATTTTAGAACCCCAGAATATATCGACAGTATAAAAATTCTTCAAGATATGGGTCATGAAATTTTAGACCATACACCAAATCACAGAACCAATTATTTTAAAACAAAATTTCCTTTAGCTCAATACTATACCGACTCAATAGCTAATCCAATTCCTGGTGTTGATCACATTGTTGGAAATAAAATATGTTTAGAATTTACTGAGGTTGATACTTCAAAAGCCGATAGAAGCGGAATTTGTGATATAGAGGGAAATATAATTTATGATGAATTTAGTAATTTTAATGGTGATGATATTTATATCTATTTTCCAAAAAATTAAAAATTGGCTCTATTAGATTCTGTTGGCGGTAATAAAATTTCAATAAAAGATGTTGGGGAAGATGAAATTGATTTAGGGGTTCATTGGCAGACTGAGTACTATATAATGAGTAGGTTTAATGTTGGATTAACAAATGAGGCTCTTAAAGTTCTTGGAAATGAGACACTAAAATTGGCATCAGAGTTTAATTTAAAAGCTCCAAATGTTTGGATTCAGCCGGGCGGTAATTTCCCTCAAATTAAACCTGATGTAATAAAAAGTGTTTTTGGTGATGAGCTAAATTACGTAGCTGGCTCAACTTATATTAATGGCAGAAAAGTCTATAATGAATATGATCCGGATGGGTGTCAAAAATTTGAAATGCAATGGGGCGATTTCTTTGAGGACAATTGGACGTTAGAACAATGTAAGAATATTATTGCAGATAGAATTGCGAAACACTACGTACTAATTGGTCACTCTCACTTTTTGAAATGTCCGGCTCTTTAGATCAATATTTTAATAGGGTTGATAGTTTATTGACTTGGGCTAATGACAACAATATTCCAGTTAAAACTTATTCCGAATGGTCTCAAATTTTATACAACCAAAAGCCAGATCCATATGTAAATGTATTTCCACCTTTGAATATCGATCTAGATAAAAACATTTCTGCTTTAGATATAAATGGAGTTCCAGATGGATATGTAAATCGTTATTGGGCCGGACAAGGTCAGTGGGAAATTGATACAATTGCTTCTGGAATAGGAAGATATTGTTTCACAATCAGTGGCGCATCAAGAATTTGCAGAGTGGATGATTTAGCGGGTGTTGAAAAAGGTAATAATGATTTTAAAATCCAAACTAAAGGTGAACCTGGCGATTCTGTTGAAGTTCTTTTTACGTATGGAAAAAATTCAACAAATCCAGATCAAGTTTATAAATTTCCGGCTGATACTAAAGAATGGAAAGAATATTCCTTGGCTGAATCTGCAAACGGAAATACCGAATTAATTATTCCGGAAAATGAATCATTTGTTTCAGTTGATATTAAATGCTCAAATTATATTTCCGGAAAAGTTAAAATTAGTGGAATGTATCTCGCTAAAAGTAAACTAACTTCGGTTTATGAGGAAGAATCAATTGTTCCAGAAGCATATTTACTTTCTCAAAATTATCCAAATCCGTTTAATCCAGCAACAACTATACATTTCTCAATTCCAGATGTTAAGAGTCAAAATGTTTCCCTAAAAATTTATGATGTACTAGGAAGGAAATAAGAACCTTGGTAAATGAAGTTAAAAGTCCAGGAAATTATGAAGTTACATTTGATGCGAGTCAATTAAGTTCTGGGATTTATTTCTACTCATTAAATGCGGGTAATTTTATTCAAACTAAAAAATGATTCTGATGAAATAATTACAAATTTCAGCATAAAATTTATACTTGTGACTGCTTAATTTTGCTTTAGGCAGTCATAATTGTATTGATTCACTTTGACTAAAATCACTTGAAGTTTGTAATAAAATCAATAGTTTTGGTATTGTAAAATTAGATTTCTAGTATTACTTTTCACATCAAATTTATAAATTTAAAACATGAAAAAATCAGACTTACTAACAACCTTTTTGCTTATTATTTTCTTTCAGATAAATTTATTCCCACAAAAAAATAATTTTCTGAAACACAAACTATTACTTCAACAAACACTTATGTTACTAAAAAAGCTGGAATTGCTTTTAGGACTGATGATGATTATAAAATTAGAAGACATTCAAGAATTCATTTTTTAGATTTATAATTGATAATTACCCAAATTATCATTTTAGTATTGCACTGAATTTTGAAGAATATAAAATCCCAAATGGTTCTAATTGGGATACTATAAATTTAGTGATCCCAATTATCTTACTCTTGTGCATTCTATAGAAGATGCTGGTCACGAGATAATGGATCATACTCCAAATCATAGAACTAATTATTTTATAACTTCATTCCCAGTTGATATATTTTTATATTGAAAATACTTCTACACTTTTGCCTGGAATAGATCATATTGTAGAATTAGGCAGTGGTAAAAGAAAAGTTTGCATGAAGTTTAATCAAGTTAGTATAAATGGATTAACTCCTTTGGGTACTTGTAGTATAAGTAATGATACAATAACTGGAGATTTTAGTGGAATTGATTTTGATACTGATGTTTATGTTTATTTAACTGGAACCGGTTTAGAAAAATTATTTTTTATAAGTCAATTTATGAATAACAAAACCAAGGCGATAATTAAAGATGTTTGGGAAAATGATGTTAATTTTCCACAACAAGATGATATTGGCTTTTACAAGTTTACGCGCCAAAATAGAATGACAATTGATGCAATTCAAGAACTAGCAAAAGAAATGCAAAAGATTAGCTGCCCAATATCAAACATAACAAGACCAAAAACTTGGATTCAACCTGGCGGCAGACACCCAATTATTTCTATGGCAGAGTTAAGCACAGCTCTTGTTCCATTAGGTTATACAGCTGGAGCTTCATTTGGTGAAGTTCAATCATTAAAAGTCTTTAATGAATACGATCCGGATAATGTTAAAAAATTTGGAATGCAGTGGGAAGATTTTAATGAAGATCGGACTGATCAAACAATGGATGCTAAATTAAAAAATAAGATTTCTGATGGAATTGCAAAACACAAAGTAATGATTGGGTCATAATCATTTTTATGATTTGGGCAAAGTAGTTAATGGTATTTCATGTTTCCTCATCTATATTTGCAAAAAGTTGAAGAAATACTTGCTTGGTGCAATACAAATAATATCGAGGTAAAAACTTACAATGAATGGGCAAATATTCTTTATAATCAAACTCCAGATCCTTATGAAAATGTTTTTCCACCATTAAATGTAAATTTAGACACTTATGCTCCAGCTCCTTATAATACTGGAGGTATTCCGGATGGTTATGAACAAAGATATGGCAATGATCAAGGAAATGGGAGACCGATCACTGGAGCGCCAAGCCCTGAAATTACTGTTATAATAAAGACTATGATAAATGGGGGGCTGAGAATATTTATGCTGCAAAATTTAGGTGGTGTTGAAAAAGGGGAAAATGAATTTGAAATTTGGACAAAAGGCGGGCAAGACGATAGAATTGAAGTAATATTTTCGTTCCCGAATACAACAAACCCAAATCAAGTATTTATTATACCAGCTAACACATCAACTTGGCAGAAATATAATTTATCTAATTCCACAAATACAAATACCATATTAAATATTCCGCTAGATGCTTCGTTAATAAAAGTTGAAGTAAATGCACAATATTTTACTGGTCCAATAAAAGTAAGTGGAATGGCTCTTTACAAAAAGAAACCAATAATTTCTGCTAATTTAAAAGTTAATTTGGAAGGCGTATTTTCTGGTGGGATAATGTCTACAAGTACTTCATTTCAAAATGTTGTACCAACAGGACAACCTTTTAATATTGCTCCTTGGACTTATACGGGGACAGAAACATTTACAACTTTACCAGCAAATGCAATTGATTGGGTTCTAGTTGAATTAAGAAGTGGATCAGCAGCCAATACCATGGTAAAAAGAAAGGCTGGATTAGTCAAAAATGATGGAACTATAATTAATGCAGACGATGGATTACCAATAAGTTTTGAGATTGCAGAAGGAATTACTATGTTGTTATTTACCACAGAAATCATTTACCAATAATGAGTGCAACTCCAGTAACATTTCAATAAACATTTTAATTTTACAAAAAAAAAATCGTATCCAGTACCAGTTATTTTTTCTGATATATATCACAAAACATTATAAATAAAGAGTGTAATTTGTATATTGTATAATCAGATTTGTAGTATTATTAGTTAAGAAACTCAAAATGATAAAAATATTTTTAATTTTAACCTTTTTTACTTTTTTGTGTATCAACATATTTGGGCAAGAATCAAATATATTTAGTATTCAAAATAACACCTCAATAAACTCATTGGTTTCAAAAAAAGCAGGGATTGGATTTAGAATTGATGATAATTATAATTTAAATGATTATCAAACAATGGCTTCAAAATTCACTCCTTATCCCAACTATCATTTTAGCGTTGCTCTTAATTTTGCAGATTCTTATTACTACAACAATGCAAATGTACATTTCAGCGATCCAAGTTTTATTTCAGTAGTTCAGGAACTGCAAGCTGCGGGGCATGAAATTATGGATCACACTCCTAACCATAGAACTAATTATTTTATTACTTTATTTCCTATTGATACTTTTTATATAGAAAATACAACAACATTTTTACCTGGAATTGATCAAGTAATTGAATTGCCAAACGGTAAAAGAAAAGTCTGTCTTGAATTTAATGATGTAATTCCCAGTGGGCAAGAAGACGGTATCTGTGAAGTAATTGGGGACTCAATTTATGGGAATTTTAGTGCAATAGATTTTAATACAGAACCTTATATCTATTTGAGTGGCCCTGGCTTAGATACACTTTTCTTCATTAGTGGTTTTTCTGGAAATAAGCAAAAAGCAAAAATTAAAGATTTGTGGGAAGAAGCAGTTAATTTTGAGGAAAAAGAGGATGTTGGTTTTTATAAATTTACGAGAAAATCCAGATTAACAATTGATGCAATAAGAGAGTTAGCTAAAGAAACGCAGAGGCTTGCAGTAGAATACAATTTAATTAGACCATATACATGGATTCAACCTGGGGGAAGGCATCCGGTAATTTCAATGGCTGAATTAAGCCAAGCGTTAGTGCCTCTGGGTTATACAGCCGGCGCTTCATTTCAAAATGTACAATCGCTTAAAGTTTTCAATGAGTATGATCCTAATGATGTTAAAATGTTTGGAATGCAGTGGGAAGATTTTAATGAAGATCATACTGATCAAAATTTAGCTAAGATAAAAACCATAATTTCAGATGGAATTGCAAAACATAAAGTGATGTTTGGACATAATCATTTTTATACGTTGGGTACAACAGGATATGTTACTTCTCAACAATATTTCAACAATGTAGAAGAAATTCTTAGCTGGTGCGATAGCAATAATATTGCCGTTAAAACCTATTCTGAGTGGGCAAATTTACTTTACAATGAAACTCCAGATCCCTATGAAAATGTTTTTCCTCCCCTTAATGTTAATCTAGATACATATACAAATACCTTAAATCCAAACGGTATACCGGATGGTTACGCCGCAAGAACAACTTGGACTCATAATGGAAATATAATTGATGATAAAGGCTTTTGGGAAACTGATCCTGGCGCCCCAAGCGAAGGCAATTATTGCTATGCAAAATATTGGAATAATAATGGGCGGATATTTATGGTGCAAAATTTAGGTGGTATTGAAAAAGGCGAGAATGAATTTGAGATTTGGACAAAAGGTGGACAAGACGATAGAATTGAGGTGATATTTTCATTCCCCAATACAACTAATTCAAACCAAGTATTTATAATACCAGCTAACACATCATCCTGGAAGAAATATAACCTATCTAATTCCACAAATTTTAATACTTTATTAAATATTCCACAAGATGCTTCGTTAGTATCTGTTGAAGTAAAAGCACAATATTTTACTGGTCCAATAAAAGTAAGTGGAATGGCTCTTTACAAAAAGAAACCAATAATTTCTGCCGCTCTAAAAGTTAATTTGGAAGGAGCATTTTCTACAGGAACAATGACCACCAGTACAGAGTTTCAAAATGTGGTTCCAACTGGACAACCTTTTAATACAGTGCCTTGGACTTATACAGGAACAGAATCATTCACGACTTTACCAACAAACGTGATTGATTGGGTTTTAGTTGAATTGCGAAATGGAACTACCTCGGATACAATGGTAAAAAGTAAAGCCGGTTTAGTTAAAAATGATGGAACTATAATTAATGCAGACGATGGATTACCAATAAGTTTTGAGATTGCAGAAGGGAATTACTATGTTGTTATTTACCACAGAAACCATCTACCAATAATGAGTGCAACTCCTGTAACATTTCAATAAGATTTGAGCTTAAAACTGTATTAAAATGTAAATGTTTCCTTAAGTCGCTGCATTTGTTCTTTCCTTAAGTAGGTCATAAATTCTTTTGTAACTTTAACTTCTTGCCCACTGATTAAAGCCCACAAGTAACCAAACAAATGTAGGATTCCGCTAATAAAATAGGGACGTTCCTTAAATCTATAAAATGATTTTACGATTTGAAAAAGAGGATGATAACCAATTGTTTTTGCCAACATTCCTTCTCTGAACTTAGTTTCAACAATGCCCCATCTTCCTAATCCTGAAAGTCGTAAATTTACAACTGATAAGTGATCAAATGTTTGTACAGTCCAGCCTTTCATTCTTGCGGTAACTTCTGTAATAATATCTTCACCGCCTTTATTTAGAGGTGTAAATCCGCCAATGTCGTTAAAACATTCCTTTCTAAAAAATTGAACAGCACCGCGGACGCTATTACTTGCAAGAACAACTTTAATTTTTTTACCTTTATAATATTCAAAAAATATACCGCCAGCTAAGCCAAGTTTGGGGTCCTTCTCAAACTCAGCTAAAATGGATTCATAATAATTATTTTCAAATTTGGCATCTGCATCAAGAATTCCAATAAAATCATATTCTATGTTATTGTCTTTAATTTTTTTAAGAGCAATATTTATTGCGTAAACTTTGGAAGCAAAATTTCTGTCATCGGTATTATCGTTCCTGATGAATTGAATAAAATCATTTGATTGTGCATAAGTTTTAATAATTTCATCTGTTTTATCTGTCGAGCCATCACTAACAATAAACCACATAAAAGGTTTGATTGTCTGTGCTACTACAGATTTTATTGTCTCACCAATATAATCTTGTTCATTTTTTGCTGCAGTAATCAGTATGTATTTTTTATTCATTTATTTTTTTTTAATATTTTAAATTAATATATTCATTTCTTTTTAAACCAGATTACGCCTAAGATAACCCAAGCCATCCAAAAGAAAATATCTGATGGAAGACTATAACCTGTTAAAGCTGATTCAACAAAGTTTGTAATTAATACAACTGCAACTGTATAGGTTGCATAGGCTTTTTCTGGTGAGAAGGAGCTGTAATTGCAATACTAATTGGAAGCAGCAAAATTAATAGCCAGAAAATGAGTCCAAAAAAACCACTTCCCACTAATATAGACAAATAACCGTTATGTAAAGATTGGCGAACATTCCTCTCAATAAAACTACCTTCTAAATCAGCTCTCAATTCATCCTGAAAAATTTTACCCTCAACGCCAAATCCATACCCAAATAGAGGTTTTTCTTTTATAAATATTTCTGCGTTACTCCAAATATCTTCTCGTGAGCTTAAATCGGTAATTTGCGATCCTTCATTTCGTTCAAAACTTGATGGTGAAAAGTTTAAAAGAATAATTAAAAAGAATCCAACTACAATTGAAACTGAAAACAACTTCAACCAGTTTCTTTCCAATAGAAGCCATATGAAAACACCAACAGAAGAAGCAAGTAAGGTAGTTCTTGAACCGGTAAGAATATGCAGGCCTAATGTTAAAAGTAGTGGAATCACTATGTAATATTTTTTAAGATTTTGGGTTTTGTAAAACTTCCAAATTAAAACCGGATAACTAAGCATACAAAATGAACCAAACGTATTAGGTTGCTCCCAAAGTCCAATTAGTCTATTCTGTTTCCACCACCAGACCCTTGCTGGAATTACAACCATAGCTAACAAATTTAAAATTATTAGAACAATTATTAAAACAAATAATGCGTTTAGTGCTTTTGTTAAATTGCCTTCTTCTCGCAACCATTCATTTAAACCCAAAAGAAAACTAAAAACTGCAAATAATAGTCCAGAGCGTATTAATGTAAATTTAAGATCTAATGAATAAAATGCAGAAAAAGCGGCAAACAAAATAAATACACCAAGAAGTAAAAAGTGAATAGGAATCCGCCATTTATTTTTAGATGTATTTGATAAATATTTTATGATACCCATTCCGCCGAGTAAAAATAAAGTCACTGCGCGGAGTATTCCACCAATTCCAATTGTGGCTTCAGTTACAACTAGCGGATCTTCAGGGAGATTATCAAAAAAGATTGCGGATATTAAAGGTGTAAGGACAAAGAAGAAAACTGCAATTTCAAATTTTTTATTCCATAGATATAGTAAATAACTTCCACCTATAATTAGAATTCCAAATAGAAACAATATGTATAAATCGTTCGTCAAAACATTATCCTAATTTAGCATAATTTAATATGGTAGAAATACCTTTATCAATAATTCTTTTTTCTTCTATGTGGAAAAAATCACTTAAATAAAATGCTGCTATGTAACAAAGAATCAACAATGTTGATATGGAATAAAAAATTAAATTGGAATATAAACTCAATGCGTAAAATGCAATAAATAGAAAAATTCCAGAAATTAAAATCACACCAATTCTTTTTGATTCTATCGGAACTGTAAATTCTTTATTGCCATAATAAAATAGAACCAATCCAGAAGCGATTAAGTAAAAATTAATTCCTAAAATGGTCCCGAAAGTTCCATAAAACTTTGTCGCAAAATATGAGATAACAATACTAATTACTGTAACTATGAACGAAATGAAACCTGTTGTTTTTGTTTTATTATTTAAATGAATTAGTGATTGACCGATATAATTTAAAGCAGTAAATCCTAATGCTGGTATAAGTAAAAATACGAATAGGTATGAGTCCGTATAACCACCATTACCAATTAGTTCTATTAAATATTTAAATATGTATAAAATGAATATACTGACAATAATATATGCTAAAGCAATATAGGTGATAATTTTAGTAATAATATTTTTCAATTTTGGATTATTTTTTATTGCTGAAGACGTAAGGTTCATAAGCTAATTGAAAAGGAGCAATCAAAATCATTATACCAATTGTGGCAACTTTGTATCCAACGGCTAAAAGAGCCACCGCTTCTAAATTTCTGAAAGAACCTAAAAAATAATTTCCAGAAGTGGTAACCAAAATGGTCCCGGAAGTTGCAAGAATTAATGGATATCCAAATTTGAATAACATTTTTGATGTAGAAATATCGATTTTAATTCCGTCTTTTTATAAATCCATAAAATTACAAAAAGCCACATTAACCCATATGAAAATATTTGAGCGTATAAAACTCCGTTAATTCCCCAATTAGAATTTTGCAGCACATACCAAGTTGTAATCACGAGAACTACGGATGAAGCAATACTGATATACATATAAGCGTTGCCGAGCCCTTTTGCTCTAAAATATGATAAAATGTTTAAGCTAAGCGAACGTGCGATGCCAACTAAAATGGTCAATAAAATTACATTATTTAATACACTCACTTGAAATAATTTAGACAAATATTCTTCGGGAATAAAAGATGCAAAAATGACTAAAACAATTCCTGAAAGTATATTGATAAAAGTTGAACTACCGATTAACTCGTTAAGTTTATTATTTAAATTGTATTCAGAAAAAAAGCGCATAATTGCAGAACGCATGCCAACATCATTAATTGTTATTATAATTTCAGTTGTAAAAAGTAAAGTTGCAAGAAGGCCATAATCTTCCTTCGACAGAAACTCCGTATAGAGTGGAATTAACAAAAAGTTGTAAACCTAATTGCCACAATTCCAATAGCGTAGTAGAGTGTATTTTTACTAAATGATTTTATTTTCATTTCTTTCTAATGGATTAACAAATTAGTCCAAAATTTTTAATTAGAACATTACCAACTTGTTATAAATAATTAATTATTTGAATTTTTGGATATCTCAAAAACTTTGAGATTATCATAAGCTTCTTCTTGTTGTTCGTTTGAGGAATAATTTATTCTGCCCGCAAAAGTATATAATATCCATCCAAAATCATAAGAACTGCTTTCATAATTAATTTTTAATTTATCGATATTGGGTTTTAGTTCTATTCCTAGCAAATTAATAAATGAATACAATTTACTATTTAGAACCGGAGTAATTTTATTCCATATGGCATTATTGCTTTTATCAATTAATTGATCCTGTAAAAATTCATTTTCAGTTAACCAATTTATCCCCTTCAGAATAAATTTATTATAATTATTTCCAGACGCCATTTGAGCGGCAAAAAGTGCCATTGGAGCTAAAGCAACTTGATGAACAGTATGAATTGGGAAGTAGCTAACCACTTTGCCGGTTTGAGAATCATACTGCCATTGCCATTCACCATTTTCACTTTGAAGTTCACATATTTTATTTGCGCATTCTGTTGTTAATAGTAGAGCTTCTTCATTATGATATTGCTGTGAATAAAGTGATAGCGCATAAATAGAATAAACTTGATCCGCAAAAGATCCAATATTTGCGCGTATTTTACCTTCTAAATTGTTAGTATCTTCATGCTGAAAAATACCATGACCGCCATAATTTTTTCTAATTTTAGCATAAATTTTTGGAGGTAATGTTTCAACAGATCCTTTAAACTTTTCATTAAAGGTTGATGCAAAAAGCAAACCCGTTAAGAACCAAGAAAGTTCCATTGTATAGCCGGCTTTAGCATCATTAAATTGATTAAGCGCATTATTAAAATCAATTTTAGTTAAAAGTTTCAAGGAATCTTCTGGAGAAATTAGAGAAATTGCCCATATTAATAAACCTAATTCACCAATACCTTCATAAGTATTTACTTTTTCAATTTGTTCGTTTAGAATTTTTTTTAAGTCTATGTATGATTTTATTCCGTGACTGTTAGCTTTGTGCAAGCCTAATAGATTTATTAAAGTATAACGCGTATTCCTTCCTTCAATGGAAATAGTTTTACCCATTTTTTCTTCATCATAGCAAATTCTTTTTGAACGGGCAAATACATTTCGCCTAAACTTTCAATAGAAATATTAACTATTTCAGCAAGAAGTTTACTGTGCTTTGTGTTTCTTTCGAAGTGGTAATATTTGTTCATGATTCTCGTTTCTCGTAATAGTTTTTTCTCACCGGAAATATCATTAATGAGATTTTCAAGATCATTAACTATTGAGTGAAGGGCTAATGAATTAATATTTTCTAGTTTATTTGGACGTGTTCTTTTCTTTAATCTAATTTTTGATTTTACTTCGTCTTTATTTGTTATTAATGTTAATCTTCCTGTTTTTGCTAAATAATTATCAACATCACCAATTTTACCTCTAAAAATACTATAAACTGGAACACCTAATGCAGCAGCTTCTCTGTTCATTGTTCCGCCGCCGCTAATTACTAAATCTGAGTACCACATAAGGTTTAAAGCATCAACTACATCATCTGGAATTATAAGCTGTCCGTTTTCAAAGTATGAATGATAAGAATTTTTTATTAACTCTTTTTGCCTGCTATCCCTAGGTAAAATTATTGTTTGAACTTTATTTACGTGCAAAAGCAAACTTATAACTTCTTCGAACAATATGTCACTTTCCGGATTATGATAATGCGCTTGATCTGCCGGTGGACGTAAAATTACAGTGATTTTATTAGAGCTAAAATTGAAATATTTTTTAATTGATTGATCTGGCTTAAATGCTGGAACATAAATATCTTCTTTAATTCCTAGGATAGGTTTTAATTTCAATATTTAGATTTGCTAGTTTTTCTTTCGATATCAAATTTGGTAGAAATAACATTTTAGGTTTAGCAAATGGAAGTGTCTGTACAAATTCATAATCAAGAAACATTACAATGGGAATGTTAAACAATCTTGCAACAATCATTTGCGATCTTGATCCATGAGAAATAGCAATTATTGGTTTCTTCTTTAAAACAAATGGTAAAAGTTGAATGGATCTATATAATAATCCCACCATTTTAAGGATTTTATTTTTACCATGATGTTTACCTACATCAGTAAAATGTAAACCGTAAAGTTGAGCTAGCTCAACAGTTTGTGAGTAATTTCTGGCAGATACTCTTACATTGTATCCTTCCGCCTGAAGCTTATGAATTATAGGCGCAAAGAAAGGAACATGAGGAGAATTATCAAGATCAATCCAGATAACTTTATCAGTATTGGGATTAAAAGAGTATTTTTTGTTCATTTATTTTTCTATTTATTTAATACAAAGAAAGTGCAATTATTTTTTTTATTTGAGATTTAAATCACTTTTCCCATTTAAAAAGAGACACAGCATCATTCTCAAATAATTTTGTAACCTTGCCGATTTTAATTTCTTTTATTGGATCATATTGATTAATACCCAAGCCTTTTAAATTAATTTTGGAGAGAGCGACTCTAAAAGGCATCTTTTTTGCGGAAGCAATTATCAATTTCTTTTTATGTGTTTTTTCTAAATCAATATCTTCTGGATTGGATTTTTCAATATAATATTTTTCTAAAGCGTTTAGATTACTACCATCTCTACCTTTAATAATATTAACACCAACACTCCAAGGGCCGATAACACATGTGTTATTATAACCGTTTACTCTCAGCCATTTTCCGGCATCTTCTCTCTCTTTTCCCACTATCATATTTGGTCTAATCCAAAACATGAAAGAAATAGTTAAGGCAGCAAAAAGTGCAAAACCAAAGTAGTATTTATTTACTTCAACACTTCCAAGATAATAACCAAGTGGAAAAGCCAATGCCCAAAAAACCGGAAGCTGAAAACTACCTAATTCAATAAAGAATGTTGCTCCGGCAAATATTAAAAGTACCTGTGGAATTGTCGCAAGAATTAAAGTGATAGAAATTCTTGTATTATCCTTTAAACTAAATTTCATTCCTTTTAAAAGGTGAAAAAGAAAAAAATTAAAATTTATAATTACGAATGAGATAAAAGCTAAAGTCCTATACACAACACCTCGTCCTTCTGGATCAGCATTTGGTGGACTAAACAAATCAAGCAGGTTTGCACCAATTGATAAATAAACAATTGCATAGAGTACAACAGCCAAAGCACCAACAATAAATGCTTGTTTAATTATTTTTTGATTGAAGCCTTTTAAGAAAAATTAAACCAAAAGCCAAACCGGATAAAGGTGATATAAGATTTGCATACATACATAAAAAATATGGCGGCAAGTATAATCTTATCTTTATAAATGCTAGTATAAAAAGTAGTACAAAAAAATATTGTAAAGCATAAACTTCTCCAATTACTGATTGTTCCCAAAAGCTGGGTATTAGACCAACAACAAGTGCAATTGATAATGATTTGAATATGCTAAAATTTAAACTTCTCCAGATAAAAAAAGTTAATACTAATTCCAGCACCACTTAGTGCAGAAATAAAACCAGAAATCCAAATAGTGGAACTATAACTTACCGGAACTATTTGGTACACCAACCATAAAACTAATGTATGTCCTAAATGGTAATTTGGTAAAACAGTTCCATCTAAAAGAGTTTCTTGAGGTAAATATGCAAAATCAAGAATAGGCTTATCGGCCAGTGCACGTATAGCAAAAACAATAACATCGGGTTTAGATGTGTAATACGGTATTTGTAATGCATAAAACAATAGGAAAAGAAAAAACAGTATCAACGATATTTTGAATTCATTTTTCAGCATTAGGATTTTATAATCTATATTTATGAATTAGAATTTGTATAACCGTATTGATACTTTAAACTGCTGCCTTTTACTTCACAGTCATTTACTAAAACACCCAAAAAGTTAATATCTGTTGTTTTAAGTTCATTTACTGCCCAGCTAATGCTTTCTTTTTCTGTTTGTCCGGATCTTATAACTAATACTGTATCTTTTACAATCCTACCTAGCGATAAGGCATCAGATAATCTTGTAATTGGCGGAGTATCCAAAATTACAAAATCGTAATATTCTAAGCTACTTAAAAGTTGTTTCATTCTATCTGAAGCTAAAATTTCACCGGATATATTTGAAAAAACGCCAGTTGGTAAAATATCAATATTCATTAATAAATTTGAATTTGTTGTAAGTTTTATAGGTTTATAAATATTTGGAGTTTCAGTTTTTTCAGTCAAATAATCAATTAAACCTGACGAATATTTTGGTAAGCCAAATGCTTCAGCAATACTTGGTTTTTTAATGTCGCAATCAATAAGTAAAACTTTTTTACCAGACTGTGCAATAGTTATTGCCAAGTTTGAAGAAACTGTCGATTTCCCGGCATCTTCTTCGCAGCTTGTAATCATAACTTTCTTTGGAAGATCTTTAATTTTAGCACTAAGCTTTGATTCCAGAGTTCTATAAGCCTCTTTGTATCTTAACTTATCATCCATCATACTTACAAATCTGTTTCTAACCGTATCTGTTTTAGCAACTGTGTTAGCAATATCTTTTTCATACGGTGGAATAACACTTAAAATAGGGAAGCTGAATTCTCTTTCAATATCATAAATGTCACTTACTTTTTTATCGTTATAATGGAAAACAAAAGCTCCAACTATTCCAAGTAATAAACCAAATAAACTTGCAAATAATAAATTTAATTTTTTGTTTGGAGCAATTGGTTTTATTGGCTCAATTGCTTTATCAAGAATAATTATATCCTGAAGTTTAGATAATTCAGCAACTCTCATTTCTTCGCGTTTTTGCAGAAGCAAAGTATACATTTTTTCATATGCTTCTTTTTGACGCATTAAACTGGCCAGCTTACTTTCTTGTTCAGGTAATTTTTCTAAATCAGCAGAGTACTTTGCTATTATGCTATTTATATTTTCCTGCTTATTCTTAAGTGAATTTGATATAATTCTAAAAGCGGTTAGTGTATTATTATTATACTTAGAAAGCTCTTCCTTAATTCTGCTTATTTGCTCATCAATAAGAATAACATCAAGTTGCATTTCAGTTCGTTTTTGCAAAAGTTCAATTCTCTTTAGCTCTGCATTTGTAAGCTCTTTTAGTAAATTCATAAACGGAGAATCATATGATGAATATTGCTCGGGAGTTAAATATGTCTGATCAACATAGCCATCATCAACCATTTGTTTTTCTATGCTGCGTAATTTATTTTTATATTCACCTAAAGATAAATCCGTTTTTAACTTTTCCGATTCTAAATTACTGAGAAACGTAACAAGCTGTTTTGATTGTTCATCAATTTGAGCAATTTTTTCAGTTGACTTAAAATAACTTAAATCATTTTCTGCATTCTCTAAGTTATGTGCTACTTCTTTTAGCCGATCATCAATAAATTTGAATGAATATTTTATATTGTCTTTTTGAATATCAATTCTGCTTTGTCTGTATTGTTCAGCCAAAACATTTGCAATTTCCGTAGTTGTATAAGGGTAATTTGATCTTGCAAAAAGTTCAAAAATATTTGTCTTTATTTTTTTCTCTGTAAATACATTTTGATATAAATTGTCAAGAACATCGTTATAATCTAAAGACTCAAAATGGATTTCACTGCCTAAACTATTGCTTTTCCAGCTTACATTTACTTTCCATTCTGAAGAAGAAATGTTTGAGTAAGTTTTCCCATCATTAATAACTCTTTCATTGTATGAATTTATTATGTCTATATCATTATTACTTTTACCGAGAATTTTAAATTCTGCTGGTTTAGTATAGAGCCCAATGCATAAGCTGCTAATTTCAGGGAAGGTTGCCGGATAATCGTTTAGTTCATATTTGTGCTGATACTCGGCTAATGGAAGATCGATAACTGTTACGGTTCCGTCCGCTTCAACAATTTTATTGATATTAATATTTAGTGAAAGTTCATCAATTACTTTGTCTAGAACTTGACGTGTTGTAACAAGCTGCATTTCTGTTTCAAGTTCATCTTGGGTTCTGCCGCTTAGTATAGTTCTTATAATATCATCATCTTTTTGATCTGACAAAATTTCTTTTTTTAGTAAAACAGAAGATTGATAAACCGGAGACTTAAAAATATTAAATAAGAAAGCCGCAATAATTGAAAGAAGAATTATTGCTAAAATAATAAATTTTCTCTGGCTTAAAACTCTCAAAATTTCTTTTAGAGAAATATCTGTTTTGTTTTGTTTGTGTTTATGTTCGCTCATTTTTATAACCCTTATGCTCTAAACTTTTTATCTAAATAAACTTGCAATAGCAACTAAAACTGTTACGCCCGAAATTAGAACTGTAGCATCTCTTGCACCAACCCACCAAGTTCTTGGTACATAAACTTTATCGCCGGATTCAATTCCAATATCAGCTAAATTATTTTCACCTTCCAAATAGGATTCAATATCTAACTCCAATTGAGTATCATTTCTTATAACTATCATATCATCAATGTCAGAGTCTTTTGTTTCTCCACCTGCTAATGCAATAAGGTCAGAAACTGTTTCAAAACCGCTTAAGTAATAAACGCCAGGTTTGCCAACTTCTCCAAGAATATCAATTCTGTACAAAGATTGAACACTTATTTCAGGATCTCTATAAATTTTAGAGTACTCACTAATTATTTGATCATGTAATTCACTAAAATCTCTGTCAGTCGAATTGATCATTCCTAGATAAGGCAGTTGAATTTTGCCGTTTTCTTGAATAAAATAATCACCCTTTATTGGTTCCGGAATATTGTAAAAATTTATCCTTATGCCATCGCCTGGTTTTAATATTTGTCCAAAAATATTAATTGAGAGAAACACGATTAAAACTGCGAGCAACTTAATATTTTTCATAATTCACTTTTATTTTATTTGAAAGTTCACGATTTAAGTCTAAAATAAAATCACATACACAAATAAATATAATTTAATTTATTTAGTTGTGATTTAGGACAAAGTAATTTTGGTTATTTAATTAAAACGAGACAATCAAATGGGTTTGAAAAAATTACAAAGAATTTTGAAATGAACGCTGCTCATTTAATTGTTTAAGCTTTTCAACTACTTCATTGGCTAGACCGGTACTAGCATTCCAAGAAGTAATATTTGGATAAACTTGGGCAGAGGTTGCCAAGAATATATTCGTACCATTTAAGCGCATATCTGGTTTTATTTTTGAATAACCTAGCGGATAAATAGGTTCCACGAAAGGTGCTTTAAAAATTTTAATATCATCAATATCAGCTTCAGTAAAATTTAAATCGGGATAAAGATTTAGCAGTTGCTTTTTCCATCTTTCCGCAATTGTGTTTTCATCTTCTTTAAATAAATCAGAATCTCTATGGCAATACTTCATAACATACACCATATTCTTATTGCCGTATTGTGCTTTATCAACAAGCTCGGTCATTTCAACAACTCCATCAAATTCTGTATTGGAATTAACTACAGGAGTCCAGTAATAATTATCAAGCGGCCTATTTAAGAAAAATAATGCATTAACTACGCCTTGATAGGTAAGCTTTGGGTCTCTAAAGCTATTTTCAAATTTTGTACCTTTAACAATTTCAGCAAATTGCGGAAGGGGAATTGTTGATACTATATAATCAGCATTTATTGTTTCATTTTCTAAAACTACATCAATGGTATTTCCATTTTCAATCAGCTTTTTTACCGGTGAGTTTAGTTTAATATTTGCACCGAGCTTAATAATACCGTTTGCCGCAGCATCAATAAACCCTTTTAATCCGCATTTAAGATAACCGCGGGTAGCAACATTTTTTTCTCTCCCTAACCGTTGCCAAATGTATAAAGAGGGAAGATTACCTGAATGATCTCCGAACTTTGAAAGAAATAATTGTTTTAAGATTTTATTCCAAATATTTGCGCCGTAAAGTTTCTTAAACCAAGTCTCTATAGGAAGATTATCTAAGTCTTTTCCTTTTCCCAAATATCTTATTGATACGCTCACAATTCCAAAACGTAATCTTTCAAAAAAAGAAATTGGTTTGAACTTTAATAAATCCATTGGGGTATTAAAAGAAAATCTCTTACCGTCAACTATAAAGCCCATTCGTGTTGGCTTCCAATAGAGTTGATCTGTCAAACCAATATCATTAATGAGTTTTAGTAAAGGATTATCTGAAGGCATTTGACAATGATAAAATTTATCTACCCATTGCTCATTATGTTTAAAGTATGTGCCTAATCCACCGAGCTGAGAGCCGGCTTCTAACAGTGTAACTTTGTATCCTTCTTTTGCAAGTTTATGAGCAGCCGCAATTCCGGCAATTCCGCCTCCAATAACAACAACATTTTTCATAAGCTATATTCTTCTTGGACTTGGTGAAACTCTATCTCTAATGCCAAGCTTAAGATATTGCATCATAGTTTTGGAAAGTTTTAATTTACTCGCACCTAGTTTTCTATCATATCTTAAGAAGAAAGGAATCTCTACAATTTTAGGTGACCAATGTCTTAACTTAAGAAGCAGTTCAACCATGCAGGCAAAGCCCTGTTCATGGATAAGTGTTTCTCCATAATGGAAAGAAACTTTTTGTAGAAGGCTTACACGATAAGCTCTATAACCGCTTGTAAAATCTTGAATATCATTTAACGGTAAAAGAGTTTTGAAAACAAAACTTGCGCCGCGTGAAAGTAATCTTCTAAAAGGAGGAGCACTTTCATCGTTACCTCCAGCAACAAAACGGGATGCAATAACAATATCAGCTCCGGCTTCAATTTTTGTAATCATCTGGTCCATTAAAGTAACATCGTGTGTATCATCTGCATCCATAATTATAACAATATCATTATGATTTGCCTGAGATAGTGCTTCTTTAATTCCGGTCTGGACTGCTTGACCTAAACCCATATTCTTTTCATGATTAACTAAAGTCAAATTTAAATTTTCAGTGGTGTTACTTGTAACATCTGCTGTGTTATCTGCAGAGCCATCATTTACAACCACAACATTTACCTTAACATTGTGAGAAGATTTAAGTTCTGCAATTCGCCTAAGCAA
Source organism: Ignavibacteriales bacterium (assembly GCA_020635285.1). GTDB lineage: Bacteria > Bacteroidota > Ignavibacteria > Ignavibacteriales > Melioribacteraceae. The sequence goes on from JACKAB010000005.1 coordinate 651,033, forward strand.
ATTTGGTAATGATTCTTCTTCATTATATGCGGGTAGTACAAAAAATACATTTTCAACTTTTGTACTAGTTAATGTAGAGTCACTCTCAATAGTCTGAGACTTAGAAAAAGTTTTTTGATTTACCATAGCATTTAGAAAAAGATTTTCCGTTAATGTTTTTGTAACAACCATTTTATTCCTTTTTTACCTAGTTAATTTTAACTTGAAAACAAATGTAAAGAAGTTAAAATGATTGTTTGTGATGTGAAACAAAAGTTTAGTTATTTTTTAATCATAATGGGATTCAATTAAACTCATCAATAATTATAGTCAAAAATACGTAAAATTATTTTATCTTAAAATCAAACAATAAGTTTTTAAAAAATTTTAATAAATGTACTTATTTAGGTTGTATACAATTTAAAAATTTCTATAACAATTTAGAAAATGCTGAGACGACTTTGATATTAAATGTAGTTTAATCACCATTCTTGATGCTAAATCTAT